>NZ_AP019371.1:132500-1332500 GCF_004001265.1 Actinoplanes sp. OR16
ACCGCTCCTGGTACGGGCGGGTCCTGGTGGAGCGGGTCGAAGGCTTCGCGACGACCGCGCAGTGGAAACGGGCGTACGACGAGATCGCCGAGTTCGAGCGGACGCTCACCGCCGAGGGAATGATCCTGATCAAGTTCTGGATGCACGTCTCCGAGGACGAGCAACTGCGCCGCTTCGAGGACCGCGCCCACGACCCGCTGCGCTCCTGGAAGCTGACCGACGAGGACTGGCGCAACCGCAAGAAGCGCCCGGAGTACGAGGCCGCGATCGAGGACATGCTGGCGAAGACCGACAAGCCGCGGGCCCGCTGGCAGGTCATCCCCGGTGACAGCAAGCACTACGCCCGGTTCGCCGTGGTCGAGCACGTCTGCAAGGTTCTCGAGACGAGGCTGGAGAAGCGCGGCTACGACCTGAGGGCGGCGGCGCAGCCGGGCAACCCGCAGGTATGACCGATTTGGCGTTTCAGCCCGAATTGCAGGCAAATAACCGATAATCTGCCCTCCATGAGCAGGTTCTCCCTTCGCACGGCCGTCCTCTCGCTGGGCCTCGCCGGCGTCACCATGACCGCCGGCCAGGCCCTCGCCGCGCCTCTCGCCGACCCGCCGCCGGCGAACCCGGCGCCGGCTGACGCGGCACCGGTCAACCCGGCGCCGGCTGCTGTCGCGCCCCCGGCGAAGCCCCAGCCCGCCGCCGGGAAACCCAAGCCGCCGAAGAAGCCCGCCGGACCGGCCCAGGCCATCGCCCTGGTCCGCACCGGTGGCATCGCCGGCGCCGGCCCCTCGGTCTACACCCTGGTCGGCAGCGGCGGCGGCAACGACCACAACACCCGCACTCTGCGGCTCGCCTCCAGCCGGGAGTTCATGGCGCTGCGGTCCAGCTACGTCCCGAAGGACACGTGCTGCGACCGTTTCGAGTACACGATCGAGGTCGGCTACCGGAACGGCGGCAAGAAGAAGATCGAGGCGCTGGAGGGCACCCCCGGCAACCCGAAGGTGCTCCTCGACGTCATCCACATGATGGAGACGATGCCCACGCCGAAGCCGATCGTCTTCCCGCCCGGCTTCCCGTTCAACTAGCGGCCTGCTTGCGGGCCTCCGCGGCATCGGGCGCGGCGACCGCCAGCGACGCCAGCCGCCGGCACTCGTCCAGGGAGTGCCCCGCCAGTGAGGCCCGCACCGCCGGAACCGCGCGCGGCGACATCGACAGGCTCGTCACGCCGAGGCCGACCAGGATCGGGGCGAGCGCCGGATCCGACGCCGCCTCCCCGCACACCCCGACCGGCTTCCCGGTCGCCCGGCCCGCCTCCCCGCAGATCCCGATGAGCTGCAGCAGCCCCGGCTGCCACGGATCGAGCAGGTCGGCCAGGTCGCCGCACATCCGGTCGGCGGCGAACGTGTACTGGCTCAGGTCGTTCGTCCCGATGCTCAGGAAGTCGACGACCTCGAGCAGGTCACGGGCGCGCAGCGCGGCGGCCGGCACCTCGATCATCACACCGGCCTTCGGCAGCCCGGCGTCGCGCACGGCAGCCGCGAACGTGGTCGCCTCGGCGAGCGTCGACACCATCGGCGCCATCACCCAGACGTCGGCGCCGGTCTGCGACCGGGCCTCCGCGATCGCGGCGAGCTGTGTCGCCAGCACCTCCGGGCGCTTGCGCGCGATGCGCAGGCCGCGAACACCCAGGGCAGGATTGGGCTCACCCTCCTGGTTCAGGAACGGCAGCGGTTTGTCGGCACCGGCATCGAGGGTACGGATGACCACCCTGCGGCCGGCCATCCCGGCGAAGACGGCCCGGTAAGCCTCCACCTGCTCATCGAGTCCCGGCTCCTGCGACCGGTCCAGGAACAGCAGCTCGGTGCGGAACAGGCCGACCCCTTCGACGTTCGCCTCATCGGCGGCGGCGATGTTCTTGACGGAACCGACGTTCGCGAGGAGCTTCACCTCGTACCCATCGGAGGTCTGACCCGGACCGGTCAGAGCGGAAGCCGCGGCAGCCACCTCGGCCGCCGCCCGCACCGCGGCCTGGGCCGCCGCCTCGCCGATGCCCGCGTCGACCCGGCCGGACGCGCCGTCGACCAGCACGTGGGTGCCTTCCTCGATGTCCAGGATCCCGGCGCAGGCGACCACCGCGGGCAGGCCGAGGGCACGGGCCAGGATCGCGGTGTGGCTGGTCGGACCGCCGATCTCGGTCACCAGAGCCAGGACCTGTCCAAGATCCAGATCGGCGGTGTCGGCCGGTGCGAGATCCTTCGCGGCCAGGACGAAGGGATGGCCCGGCTGCGGGACGCCCGGCATCGGCAGGCCGAGCAGCACCGCTACGGCACGGTTGCGCAGATCGTCGAGGTCGGCGACGCGTTCGGCGAGATAGCCGCCCGCCGCTTCGAAGGATTCGCGAAATACCCGGAATGCGCCGTCGATCGCGTGCGGTGCGTCGCAGCCCTCCTCGACCAGGCCCTCCTCGACCAGCTCCCGCACGCTGTCGAGCAGCGCCTCGTCCTCGGCCATCATCGCCTCGGCCCGCAGCACCTCGGCGATCGTCTCATCGGTCGCGCGGTCGGCACGCGCTCCAAGATCGGCGGCGACCTGGGCGAGGGCGCCGTAGGCCCGCGCGATCTCCGCCTCAACGTCGGCGATCCGTCCCGCGGCGGTCTCTCCGCCGACGCTCCCTCCCCCGCTGACCTCTCCGCCTGCGATCCCTCCCGCGGTGGTCTCTCCCGCGCTGACCCCTCCGGCTGCGATCCCTCCGGCTGCGATCTTGGAGCGCGGGGGCAGCGCCGGGACCGCGGCTATCCGGAGCAGCGGACCGGCGGCAACCCCGGCACAGACACCGATCCCTTGCAGGGCGATCTCAGCCATCGGAGGCGTCCAAGTCCCGGGCGAGCAGCGCGGCCAGGTCGTCGAGGGCCGCGTCGGCGCCCTCCCCCTCGGCTTCGAGGACGACCTCGGTGCCCTTCTTGGCGCCGAGCGCGAGCACCGACAGCATGCTCTTGGCCGGCACCGGCTTCTTCTCACCGACCCGGATGGTGACCTTCACCGGCGCCGCCGCGGCGGCCTCGACGAAGATCTTGGCGGGCCGGGCGTGCAGGCCGCTGGCCGAACCGACGGCAACCGTGCGCGTGGGCATTTCCGGACTCCCTAAGGCTCGATGGTTACCTTGATGGCTTCGCCGCGGGCGACGATGCCGAACGCGTCGATCGCGCCCTCCAGGGGCAGGCGGTGCGTGATCAGGTCGGCGACCGGCACCGCGCCGGTGGCGACCAGTTCGAGCGCCTCGGCGTTGTGCGACGGGCTGGACCCGTTCGCGCCGACGATCATCAGCTCCCGGTAGTGCACCAGGTTCGAGTCGCAGGTGATCGTCGGGTTGTCCTTGGGCAGGCCGCCGAAGAAACTGATCCGGCCCTGCCGGGCGGCCATCTCGATCGCCTGCTCCTGGGCCTTGCCGGACGCGGCCGCCGTGATGATCACGTCGGCGCCCCGGCCGTCGGTCAGCTTGCGGACCTCCTCGATCGGGTCGGTCTCGGCCGCGCAGATGGCGGCGTCCGGCTTCACCAGGTTCGCCGCCATGTCGAGGCGCTCCCGGTTCAGCTCGACCAGGAAGACGCGGGCCGCTCCGCGCGAGCGGGCCAGCCGTACGTGAAGGCACCCGATCGGACCCGAGCCGATGACCACGACGTCGTCGCCGGCGCCCACCCGTGCCAGGTTCTGCGCGTTCAGCGCACAGGCCAGCGGCTCGGCCACCGACGCCTCGGCGAACGAGACGCCGTCCGGGATCCGGTTCAGGCCGTCGACCTTGAGGACCTCCTTCGGCACCACCATGTACTGCGCGAAGCCGCCCTCGAAGTGGTAGCCCATCGACACCTGGTTCGGGCAGACCGTCATCCGGCCCCGCCTGCACTCGGCGCACTCACCGCACGGGATCGCGGCGATGACCTGGACCCGGTCGCCCTCGGACCAGCCGTCGACGCCGTCGCCGACCGTGACGATCTCGCCGGCGATCTCGTGGCCCATCACCCGCGGCGGGTGGATGTGGTGGTGGCCGAACTTCGAGATCTTGACGTCGGTGCCGCAGGTGGAGCAGTTACGGACGCGGATCTTCACCTCTCCCGGCCCGGCCTCGGGTTCCGGCACGTCCTCGAAGCGGACGTCGCCGGGAGCGTGGAATCGCACGACCTTCATTCGGTTTCCTCCTGGATCTTGGAAAGCAACGCCAGCACGACGTCGACGTCGGTGGCCTCTCTGAGGGACCGCGCCCGGTCCTCGTCGAGCAGCACCTCGGCCAGCGCGGCGAGCAACTCGACGTGACCGTCACCGGCGGCGGCGATGCCGACACAGACGCTCACCCGCTCGCCGTCCCAGTCGACGCCGTCCGGGAAGCGGAGCACCGCGAGGGCGTCCCGCTTCACCAGGGCCTTGCCGTCGAGGGTGCCGTGCGGAATCGCGACGCCCTCGCCGACGTAGGTGGAGATGGACTTCTCCCGGGCCAGCATCGTGTCGATGTAGCCCGGTTCGACGGCGCCGACGTCCTTCAGAACCGCGCCGCATTGCCGAATCGCGTCCTCTTTCGAGTCCGCGCTTCGGTCGAGGAGGATCGCGCGGCGCTCCAGCAGCTCAGACATTGATATCGGAGCCCTGCTGGATGGCCTTGACGATCTTGGTGACCGCCGGGTCGCCGAGGAAGATCTGGAACGGCACGATCGGCTTGCTCGGCGCCACCGAGCGAGCACGGGCGGCCAGTCCACTGTGGCAGACCACCAGGTCGGCGTCGGCGGGGATCGAGTTCACCGGGGTGTGCTCGACGGTGACACCGCTCTTGCCGAGCTGCTTGCGCAGCGTGCTCGCCAGCATCACGCTGCTGCCCATGCCGGCGTCACACGCGACGACCAGCTTCTTGATGTCCTTGCCGTTGATCGTTGCCATCAGTGCCTCCTAGGCCTTCTGCTCGCTGCCGGCGGTCTCTTCTTCGGCTTGCGCCTCGGTGCGCTGGTGCGGGATCTCCGCCTCGGTGGCGACCTCTTCCTCGGCGGCGTCGAGCTCCTGGTCCGACTTCAGCTTGCCGAAGCCGAGCAGCAGACTCGCGACGCCGAACGTCACCAGGGCGGCCAGCGTGACGCCCAGGATCATTCCGAAATAGCCGTCCCTGGCGGTCACCGCGCCGAAGGCGAAGATGCTGCCCGGAGCCGGGGACGCGACGGTTCCCGTACCGGTGATCATGAAGGTCGCGACGCCGGTCATGCCGCCCGCGATCATCGCGAGGATCAGGCGGGGCTTCATCAGCACGTACGGGAAGTAGATCTCGTGGATGCCGCCGAAGAAGTGGATGATCATCGCGGCCGGGGCGGACGGGCGCAGCGTGCGCGGACCGAAGAACAGGTACGCGGCGAGCAGGCCGAGACCCGGGCCCGGGTTCGACTCGATCATGAACAGGATCGACTTGCCCTGCTCCTGCACCTGCTGCACACCGAGCGGGCTGAACACGCCGTGGTTGATGGCGTTGTTCATGAACAGCACCTTGGCCGGCTCCACCAGCACCGACACCAGCGGCATCAGGCTGTGGGCGAGCAGCCAGTCGACGCCGTTGCCGGCGGCCTTGGTGATGCCCTCGACGACCGGGCCGATCCCCAGCTTGCCGACGATCGCGAACGCGCCACCGATGATGCCGGCCGAGAAGTTGTCGATCAGCATTTCGAAGCCCGGCCGGACTCTTCCTTCAATGGCCGAATCGAAGAGCTTCAGCACGTACGCCGTGAGCGGGCCGATGATCATCGCACCCAGGAACATCGGCACTTCCGCGCCGACGACGACACCGAACGTCGCGACAGCGCCGACCACCGCGCCCCGCTGACCGTGGACCATCCGGCCACCGGTGTAACCGATCAGCACCGGGAGCAGGTACTTGATCATCGGGTCGACGAGCTGGGCCAGATTCTCGTTCGGGATCCAGCCGACCGGGATGAACAGGGCGGTGATCAGACCCCAGGCGATGAGCGCGCCGATGTTGGGCATGACCATGCCGGCGAGGTGGCCGCCGATCTTCTGGACACGGGCCTTGAAGCCTGTGCCGGTGACCGAGGGTGTGTAGGTAGAAGCCATGACGATCTCCATTCGTCGCCAGGGGCCCGCCAGATTTATACGATTTATCGGGCGGAAAGAGGGTGAGAGGGGGTGGTGCTACTTGCGCGTTTCAGTCGCGGATCAGTGGTCGTTCCGGATCCGGGCCGCGGTCGATGCGGATCTTCGTACGATCAAGGTCTTGTGGTCTCGGCATCCTGCTGCCCGGAAGGCTCACCGCTGCCGCGCCCCACGCCAGGCCCTCGACCAGAGCCTTCTCGCCGGCGGCTCCGGCTGCCAGGAAGCCGGCCAGCAGCGCGTCGCCCGCGCCGACGGTGCTTCGCGGCACGCTCACCGGTGAGACGCCGGTCAGGACTCCGGACTCGCTCACCAGCACCGCACCCGCCGCGCCGAGGCTGGCCAGGACGGTGCCCGCCCCCGCCTCGCGCAACCGCTCGCAGGCCCGGATGACGTCGCCGAGCGTCGCCAGCCCGGTCTCCGCCTTGCCCGCGCCGTGGCCCGCGCCACTGCCCGCGCCGTGGCCTGCGCCGATGCCCGCGACCAGGCCTGCGCCGTGGCCTGCGCCGTGGCCTGCGCCGATGCCCGCGACCAGGCCTGCGCCATTGCCCGCGACCGAGCCTGCGCCAGGGCCTGCGCCGAGGCCGGCCAGCGCCTCGGCCAGTTCCTCGCGGTTGGGCTTGATCAGGGCCGCACCCGCCGCCACTCCGGCCAGCAGCGCCGGGCCGCTGCTGTCGACGGCGAGACGGACACCGGACTTCACCAGGCGCTCGCACAGGTCGGTGAAGGCGGCGATCGTCGGCCCCGGCGGGAGACTGCCGCAGATCACCACCCAGTCGGCGCTGCTCGCGGCGTTCAGCACGGCCTCGCTGACCTGAGCGAACTCGGCGTCCGTCAGCGTCGGCCCGGCCTCGTTGATTTTGGTGACCGTCCCGTCCGGTTCGGCCAGGGTGATGTTGGAACGTGTCCGTCCGGCGATCGGCACGGCCAGCATCTCGACACCCTCGGCGTTGAGGAGGTCGACGAGCTGGTCACCTTCCGCGCCACCGGCCGGCACCACGGCGGTCGAGCGGATCCCGTTCGCCAGCAGCGCCCGGGAGACGTTCACTCCCTTGCCACCCGGGTCGATGTGCGAGTCGGCGGCCCGCAGCACCTCGCCGCGGACGAGCGCGTCGACTTCGAGCGCGCGGTCGACGCTGGGGTTCAGGGTGACGGTGAGGATCACGCCTTCACCAGCCGCACGCCGGCCGTCTCCACCTCGGCGGCGAGCTCGCCGTCGAGGCCGTGATCGGTGATCAGCAGGTCCAGGTCGGCGAGGCCGCCGAACCGGGCCAGGTAATCGTTGCCGATCTTGGTGTGATCGGCGAGCAGCACCACCCGGCGGGCCGCGGCGATCATCGCCCGCTTGACGGCCGCCTCGGCCGGGTCCGGAGTGGTCATGCCCCGCTCGACGCTGCATCCGTTGGTGCCCATGAAGGCGACGTCGACATACATCTCCGCGAGCGGCCTCATCGCCCAGTCGTCCACTGTGGCCATCGTCTTGCCGCGGACCCGGCCGCCGAGCAGCAGGACCGTGAGGTTCGGCTTCAGGCCGAGCGTCGAGGCGAGCACCGGCGAGTTGACCACCACGGTCAGCTCGCGGTCGGCCGGCAGCAGCTGGGCGAGGCGTGCCGTCGTGGTCCCGGCGTCGAGGATGATCGCGCCGTCCTCGGGGACCTCGGCGAGCGCCGCCTTGGCGATCCGCTCCTTCTCACTGATCAGCACCGCGTCACGGGTGGCGAGGGCCGGCTCGAACCCCAGCCGCTCCACCGGGATGGCCCCGCCGTGCACGCGGCGCAGGACACCGGCCCGTTCCAGCACGGTCAGATCCCGGCGGATCGTCTCGGCCGTCACGCCGAAGGCATCGGCCAGCGCCACCACATCGACCCGGCCCTCGGCCCGGGCTCGCTGGACGATCTCCTGCTGGCGTTCCTCCGCGTACATCCACTCACCGCCCGGCTCGTTTTGGCTTTGTCTTTGTTTACGCCCGCTTGTGCCCGAACGCAATATGTCAAAGAGATTTCGGTCTCCTTACACGCCAACTTTTCCGCGTAGGGACCGACCAAAGTGGCACTGAGCGAGATATCGGGCGCACTCGACGTAACGGATAGAAGATCACAACTCCGTCGCCGATGTCCGTTCATGTGGGTCCAGAGACAGCTCTGCCGTCCAGCCGGGTCCGGTCGGCTGGACGGCAGGGCGACGATGCGGGCGCCGGGACAGCGCCGAGGTACAGCCGGGTCAGCTCGTGGCCCGAGCCCTCATCAACGCGAGCATCCCCAGGTCCGGGGCCAGGGCGCCGTCCTGACCGAGTGCGAGGAAATCGGCCTCCACGGCAGCCAGCGGCAGGGTGCCGGCCAGCACCGCGTGGTAGCGGACCAGCGACCAGACGAACACGTCGACGGTGTCGAAGCGGGTGTTCGCCTCGATCACCTCTTCCTCGTGGAACCAGACGGCGACCTGCCCGTTCGTGAGGACCACGTAGTAGTTGCCGCCGCCGTCGGCGCCGATGGAGTACACGTCGTCGTCGGTGAGCGGCGTGGAGTAGTCGGAATCGAGGATGCCGCAGTCGTTGGCCGCGAAGTCGAAACCGTAGGACCAGTCGGCGATGTCGAGTTCGGCGGGGACGCGCTCACCCCGTACGAGGGCGTCGAAAGCGGCAAGGGCGGCAGCGGCCGCAACCGGCAGCCGGGAGAGGAAGGGACCGACCGGCCTGGCGTCCTCCCCGACCTCGGCGGGATCGGAGGAGGGGAACCAGCGCGCAAGATCTGCTTCCAGATCGCGCTGAACATATCCGGTCAGCTCATCAACGGTGATGGTCACCGGCGGATGCTAGCCCTTGTACGGCGGAAGCCCCAGCGTCGTACGAATGGCCTGCTGGATTTCCTCCAGCGGCGGCCGGCCGTCCACGTCGTGCACGACTTCCTTGCGCCGGAACAGCTCCAGAACCGGTCGCGTCTTCTCGTGGTAGTCCCGCAGCCGCGCCTCCAGGGCCTCCGGCGTGTCGTCGGCCCGGGTGACCAGCTCGTGGCCGCAGATGTCGCAGCGGCCCTCCTGCTCGGGCCGGTCGGCGATCAGGTTGTAGTCCATGCCGCAGTTCGGGCACAGCCGCCGTGAGAGAACCCGGCGCCGCACCTCGTCGTCCGGGAGTTCGAGGTGGATGACGGCGTCGATGTCGTAGCTCTCCATGAAGAACTCGGCCTGCCGCCCGTTGCGCGGGAACCCGTCGATGATGAAGCCGTAGTTCCAGTCGTGCTGGTCGAGCCGCCGGCGCACCACCGACTCCACGAGGTCGTCGTCGACCAGTTCGCCGGCTGCCATGATCCGCTTGACCTGCGCGCCCAGCTTCGTGTGGTTGCGCACCTGCCAGCGGAAGATGTCGCCGACGCTGATGTGCACGAGGTCGAACTCCTCGCGCAGCAGCTTGCTCTGGGTGCCCTTGCCGCTGCCCTGGACTCCCATGATCACGTATTTACGCATCCGCGGCTCCCACCAGCAGGGGACCGGGCGCGATCCCGGTCAGAGTGGTCGGGTCGATACTCCACGCGGCCGCCACCCGGAACACGTCACGCTCGGCGACCAGCACGGTGGCTTCCTCGTCCAGCTCGCCGGGCAGTCCGGCGTCCCGCTCCGCCGGGTCGGGGTCACCGAACCACGACGTCACCTCACCGGTCTGTCCTACATATCCGAACGCCCGCACCAGCTCACCCTGGGCCGCGCGCTGCCATCGATGCAACTCGGTCACCCGATGCGTGGCGAAATACTGCACCTCGGTGCCGAGCGTCGCGGAGAGCCCGACGATGTCCAGGTCGGGCCGCAGCAGCCAGCGGCCGGCGGCCAGGACCCACTTCGTGTCCCGGGCGCCGGACAGCGGCGGGGTGATCGCGACCCGGTCGTCGGTGAGGTGAGCCAGATCCAGTCCGGCGCGCCAGGTGACCGTTCCCAGATCGCGGAGGCCGAGCGCGGCCAGGACCGCGCCCGGCTCGCTGCCGGCGACGGCGAGCCAGGCCTGTTTACCGCCGAAGCCGGTCATGACGTCCACATCCATACCGCAAAACTATCCGGATCGCGCGCGAACTGTCCGGTTACGTCGGTCTCAGCGCGGGTCAGGGCCACCCGTAGGTGCGCCGCAGGATGGCGGCGACCCGGTCGAAGCGCGGGCGGTCCAGGATCGCGCCCTCGCGCCGGATGCCGTCCTCGTCGACTTCGAGAACCCGGTCCAGCCGCACCCAGCTGGGTCGCTTGTCGCGGTCCCAGTCGCCCGGGCCGAGCGCCAGCCAGTGCCGCTGCCCGTCCCGCTCGCTCTGGCTCGACAGCATCAGGCCGAGCAGCGTGCGCGCGTCCCGGCCGACCACCAGCACCGGGCGGTCCTTGCCCTGGCTCGGGTCGTCCTCGTAGGGCACCCACGTCCAGACGATCTCACCGGGGTCGGCGTCACCGTCCAGATCGGGCGCATAGGCCAGATGCCTTCCCTGCTGCGGCTTCGGAACGACGCGCGGCGGCTTGGGCTGGGTTCTCGGTGCGGCTTTCCGCGGCGGCGCGGGCTTGGGCGCGCTTTTCTCTCCTTGTACGGGCGGAGCACCCGATCCGAACAGATCCCGGAAGAACGACCTCAGCGATTCGAACACCGGGCCACCTTACGAGGTTGATCTCCCCAACACACTGTACGGCCATACAGTATGGCGATACAGTCCGCGTCGACTCGATCCGTCGGAAAGGATGAACCGCATGACCCGCTACGGACCGATGTTCGGCCCCGACATCACGTTCCTCGGTGTTCCGGCCTGCGATTGGCAAGAACCCTCGACGTACGCCGACGCCGACGTGGTGATCATCGGCGCGCCCTTCGACGGCGGCACCTCACACCGGCCCGGCGCCCGTTTCGGCCCCCAGGTGATCCGCGGCACCGACTACCTGCCGCAGGACGGATCGCGCCCGCACATGGCGATGCGGGTCGACGCGCTCACCGGCGACCTCACCGTCAAGGACGCCGGCGACCTCGAAGTGTTCAGTGGCGAGATCCAGCGCAGCTGCGCCACGATCGAGGAAGCCGTCGCGTTCGTCTCCGGCCACGGTGCGATCCCGCTGATCCTCGGCGGCGACCACACGATCACCTGGCCGGACGCCACCGGGGTGTCCCGGACCTATGGCAAAGGCAAGATCGCCCTGATCCACTTCGACGCGCACGCCGACACCGGCGACATCGAGTTCGGTTCGCTCTACGGCCACGGCCAGCCGATGCGCCGCCTCATCGAATCCGGCGCGGTCCGCGGCGACCGCTTCCTCCAGCTGGGCCTGCGCGGCTACTGGCCGGGCCCGGAGACCTTGGACTGGATGGCCGACCAGCGGATGAACTCGTTCCACATGAGCGAGATCGTCGAACGCGGCCTGGACGCGGTACTGGACAACGCCTTCGAGATCGCCCTGGACGGCTGCGACGGCGTCTTCCTCTCCGTCGACATCGACGTCTGCGACCCCGGCCACGCCCCCGGGACCGGCACCCCCGAACCCGGCGGCCTCACCGCCCGCCAGCTGCTCGACGCCGTATCCCGCATCTGCCACGAACTCCCCGTCGTCGGCATGGACATCGTCGAGGTCTCCCCACCCTTCGACCACGCCGAGATCACCGCCATGCTCGGCAACCGCGTAGTCCTCGAAGCCCTCTCCGGCATGGCCCGCCGGCGAAAGGACGGCGACGGCCCGCGCTGGAAACGTTCCACACCACTGTTGAAGGGCAGAGGAACGCAGTCCACGCCCGACGACCAGCCGGCGTCCTAGGAACCCAGCCAGACTCGATCACCTCCGGCTCGGTCCTCCGGGCTCGTGCTCGGGGCTCTGGGCTCGTGCTCTGGCGTCCTAGGAACCCAGGTCGAAGTCTGGCCCGCCCGGCCGGCGTCCCAGGAGTCTGGACAGGCCGTCGGTCAACAGGCGCTGGGCGGCGGCTCGGGAGAGGTCAGGGTCGCCGAGGACCACCGGCAGGGCCAGGCCGTCGATCAGGGCCAGGATCAGGCGGGCCGTCTCCATCGGGTCGCCGAAGCCGCCGGCTCGGACCTCGGCGGCTATCAGGTCGTGCCAGCGGCGGTAGTCGCCGAGGACGTCCGCTCGTACGCCCGGATCGCGGGACGCCCAGCGCCAGCTCTCCACCCAGAGGCGCCAGGCGGTGTCGCTGCCGACCGCGCCGGTCAGGTGCGTCGCCACGGTGAGCAGCCGCTCCCCCGGGTCGGTGAGGGCGGCCAGGCGTTCGCCGACCAGGTCGAAGTCGCGTTGGGCGGCGTGCCGGAAGACCGCGATGAGCATGTCCTCGCGGGTGCCGAAGTAATACTGCAGCGTGGATACGCCGACGCCGGTCGCCTCGGTCACGTCACTGAAACGGGTGGCGTCGGCCCCGCGGGCGGCGACGACCTCACCGGCGGCGGCGAGGACTTCGACGCGTCTTCCCGCGGACCGGCGTTCGCTCACCCTGCGATCTTCTCAGCCCACGGAGTCCTGGGTTCATCCCGGTGATGCCTCCGGGTCCCGAAGGGCGACGGCGACGGCGGCGGCGGCGGCACGGGAAAACCGCCCTCGCCGCCGCCGGGAACCCCGGCGGCGGCGAGCGGACGTCTACCGAGGTGGGGGAAGGGGGAGTCTCGGCAGACCCTTGCGTCAAACCCGCCACCGTGGGGGAATCGTCTCGGTGGCCGGGCAGGGGGACAACGCCCGTTCACTATGCGCGAGGGTCCTGCCGTGATCGCGATGACAAAGGAAGCCTTAAGCCTTCACACACCGAGTTCTAAGCCTGGATGTCGAACTCGCCGTCCCGCACGCCGGCCAGGAACGCCCGCCACTCGGCATGCGTGAAGATCAGCGTGGCGCCGTCCGGGTCCTTCGTGTCACGGATCGCCACGATGCCGGGCAGGTTGCCGGCCACCTCGACGCAGTCACCCCCGTTGCCGCCGCTCCGCGTGCTCTTGTGCCAGACGGCACCGGTCAGGTCGGCCACCGCTCCCCCTTTGTCTAGAGGTGTTTGATGATCTCGGCGATGAGGTCGTCGGAATCGGACTGGCTCAGCGCGGCCGCCTCCAGCTCCGCCCAGACCGATTCGTAGGTCTCCACCTCTGCGAGCTTATCCAGGTAGAGCGCGCCGGTGAGGTTCTCGCAGTAGATGGTGGCCGGCTCGGGCGACGCGGTGCCGACGGCCGGGAACTCCAGGATCGTGAACTGCCCTGAACTGGCCGCCTTGTGCGGTCCGGCCGCGAACGGGATCACCCGGACGCCGATGTTGGGCCGGGTCGATGCGTTCACCAGGTGAGCCAACTGTCTCTGCATGCCGAGGGTGTCCGGGATGGACCGCCGCAGCACACCCTCGTCGATGATCACTTCCAGTCCGGGGGCTTCCGGGCGGCGCCGGTTCAGCAGGGACTGGCGTTCCAGGCGTACGGCCACCGCGTTCTCCACCGCCGCCTCGTCGTCGCCGTGCCACATCCGGAACACGCACTCGGCGTACTCCCTGATCTGCAGCAGGCCCGGGATGACGCTCGGCGCGTAGGAACGGAGCCGGCTCGCGCCCTGTTCCATGCCGACGTAGAGCTCGAACCAGGCGGGCACGACGTCGCCGTACGCATGCCACCAGCCCTTCGCCTTCGACTCCGCGGCCAGGCCGATCAGCACCTCGGTCATGTGTCCCGGCGCCGCATAGACGGAACACATCGCGATCACGTCGTGCTTGCGGACCGGGACCTCGCCGTTCTCGATCCGGTACATCCGGGCCCGGGAGAACTCGAGCTCCTGCGCCGCCGCCATCAGCGAGATGCCGGCCCGCTCCCGCAACTCGCGCAGCAGACGCCCGACCTGACGCCGCGGCACGGTCGACCCGAACTCGGTCATCGTCATCCGCTCCCGTTCCCCAGATTCCTTCATTTCCCTGTACGGATGTCTCGAACGAGACGATCCGATCGCTTCGCGCGAGACGCCGAGAATCCAAATCTGAGATTCTCGCCAGCTCGGCTTGAGCGAGAGCCTAGGGCAGACGAGGCTCCATTGTGTAGCCACTGAATCGCTGAGGGTGAGTGCAGGCATGCTGGTTCCGCGAACCGAACACGTCGGCGGCCGCCCGTCGTGGGACTGCCGGGTCTGCGGCCGCCCGTGGCCGTGCGCGACCGCGAAGGTCGAGCTCGCCGAGCAGTACCAGAACTTCCCGCACGGCCTCTCCGTCTACCTGGGCTCCTGCATGCTCGAAGCGATCGACGACTGGTCAGCGGGCGCAGGCGGGCCACCCGCCGACATGTACGAGCGATTCCTCGGCTGGGCGAGCGTCCCCTGACCGAGTCGCCGGTCGTGCCACCAGCGGGCCGCGTCGGTCTGGTCGGCGGTACGCACCGTGCGCGGTCAGCCGTTCCCGCTGGGCCGGGAAGAGGCCGGTCAGCCCATCACTCTTCAGGTCGGGTGTTTCGCCGATCAACCAGGGGGAAGCCAGCGCTGATGACACCGCAAGCCAGTGCCACGTTCGTCGGGAACGCCACCATGCTGCTGCGCCTCGGCGAGTTCACCGTGCTCACCGATCCGGCGTTCAGCCCGGCCGGCAGCCGGACCTACCTCGGCTACGGGGCGTGGACGCGCCGGCTCAAAGACCCCGCCCTGGCGTACGGCGACCTGCCCGCCCCCGACCTTGTCCTCCTCTCCCACCTGCACGGCGACCACTTCGATCGCACCGCCCGCAGGCTCATCCCCCGCGACATGCAGATCGTCACGACCGTGCAGGCAGCAAAGCGCCTCCGGGGTTTCGACGGCGCCCGCGGCCTGCCGACCTGGGACGCGCAGGAGTGGCGCCGCGACGGCCAGCTGCTGCGGATCACCTCCCTTCCGGGTCGCCACGGTCCCGGCTTCGTGGACCGCCTGCTGCCCGACGTGATGGGCTCCCTCGTCGAATGGGAGGTCGACGGTGAGCGGCTGCTACGGCTCTACATCACCGGCGACACGCTCTACCGGCCGAGCACTTCCGAGATCCGCGATCGCTGCGGTCCGATCGACGCCATGCTGATCCATCTCGGCGGCACCCGCCTGCTCGGCCTGCTGCTCACCATGGACGGCAGGCAGGGCGCCGCCCTCACCGACATGATCCGGCCGGCACTGACCCTGCCGGTCCACTACGACGACTACAAGGTCATGAAATCCCCGCTCAGCGATTTCCTCACCGCATGCCGCCATCGCTCCCTCACCGGCATCCAGCCGGTCGGCCGAGGCGATACGGTCACTCTTCTTTGACCATTGCACGCCGGCACTCCCGCTCTCGGCGCCCGGACCCCACCCGCGATGGCAGCGCCCAGTCGTCAGCCGCTCGGGATCAGCGGGTCCGCGTCCGGTCCTTCGGCACGTGGCGGCGGTAGGCGCTCACGGTCGGGTCGCCGCTGATCCAGAATCGCCAGGGGACGTCGTGGGCCGAGGTCACGCCGACGCGGGGCCCGGCTTCTATCGGCATTCCCTTCCTGTCCGGCGGGAAGATCGACGCCGGCCCTGTGCCGTCGAGCAGTGACGTGTCGTTGGCACTCCGGTTCAGGGCCAGCACCTGCATGAGTTTCGCCGGACCAGCCGCCAGATCCGAGTCCCGCCGCGCGGCCGGCCGCCTCTCCCGGGCGGTCTCCAGCCCATCGACCACCTCGCCGGCCCGGAGCAGCACCGCCGCGGCCTTGCCGGTCTCGCCGCAGACCACGTTCGCACAGAAGTGCATCCCGTAGATCTGGTAGACGTAGAGCCGCCCCGCCGCCCCGAACATCACCGCGTTCCGGTTGGTGACGCCCCGGTGCGCATGGCTGGCCGGGTCCTCGCCGAGTCCGCTGTACGCCTCCACCTCGGTCAGCCGCACCGTCACGCCATTGGCGCTGAGCCGCCATCCGAGCAGCAGCCGAGCCGCTTCGTCCACCCGCGCCGCCGGCAGTTCCACCCACGAGGTCACCCCTCAACCCCACCACATCGGGCCCCGCCCGCCGCGCCGAGCCCCGCCGTGTCGGCCACAAGACCGGATCCCGCTGCACGAGAGAGCGACGATCCGGGCGCGGATCAGAACGCGGCCTCCGACCCTCACACCTCGTTCCGGCCGGCATAGATCACACCGAGGCGGTGGGTGGACCGGGTCAGGGCCACGTAGAGGTCGGCGGTTCCGCGCGGGGACTCGGCGACGATGGTGTCCGGGTCGATGACGATCACGCTGTCGAACTCGAGGCCCTTCGCCTCGGCGACCGTCAGCAGGACCGCCGGCTGTTCCAGGTCGTCGGTGCTCAACCCGGGGAGCACGGCGGTCAGCTCGGCCAGGCGCGAGGCCGGGACGATGACCGCCAGCCTGCCGTCGCCGACCTCGTCGACGGCGTGGCGCACGAGGTCGCGCGGGTCGCCGGTGGATTCCCAGGGTTCGACGCCGGCCGCGCGGACCGGCCGGGGCAGGGTGATCGCGGGGAGCAGCCGGCCGGTGTACGCCATGATCTCGGCCGGGGTCCGGTAGCTGACGGTGAGTTCGGCGAGGCGCCAGCGGTCCTGGACGTACGGCCCGAAGACGTCCGCCCAGCTGCCCGCCGCGCCGAGCGCCCCGGTCTGGTCGAGGTCACCGACGACCGTCATCGACCGGCTGGGGCAGCGGCGCATCAGCAGGCGCCACATCATCGGCGAGAGTTCCTGGGCCTCGTCGACGATCACGTGGCCGAACATCCAGTTGCGGTCGGTGACCGCTCGTTCGGCGGCGCTGAGCGACTCCCGGTCCCGGTACCGCTCGGCCAGCATGTCGGCCTCCATGACGTCGGCGGCGTTCGGGATCGCGGCCTCGTCGTCGTCCTCCAGCTCATAGGACTTCGACCCGGCCGTGATGTCCAGGACGCCCTGTGCGTAGGCGAGCCGTTTCCGCAGTTCCCGAGCGGCAGCCAGGCGAGCCGCACGGTCGTCCTCGCCGAGCAGTTCGGCCGCCTCGTCGAGCAGGGGGACGTCGGCGGGCGAGAAGTCACCGGGCGAGCGATACAGCAGTTCCCGTTCGCGAGGGGTCAGCCGCGGCGCCGCCGACGCGAGCGCCGCATCGGACGCGAAGAGGTCGGTGAGCAGCCGCTGCGGGGTCAGCACCGGCCACAACTCGTCGAGCACCGCCTGGACGGCCGGGTCGTCGGCGAGGTCGGCGCGGATGTCCGCCAGATCGGCGTCGTCGAGCACGTTGTCCGAGGTCAGCGCATCCTCTTCACCGAGCGGGTCGGCCCAGAACGGATCGTGGCCGATGCGCTCGGCCATCTGGGCGGCGAGCGACTCCAGCACCGCCTCCTCGAAGATCGGCCGGGCGAGGTTGTGCAGACGACCGGAAGACCGGGCCCTGGTACGCGCCACCTCCACAGCCTGCGGAGTGAGCAGCAGATCCTGGCGGTCCACGCTGATCCGGACGGGGCTGTCCGGCACACGTTCGCGGTCCCGTACCGAACCCTCCAAGATCTCCACCATCGCGGCGCGACCCTTGATCTCGGCGGTCGCGGGCGGTTCCTGCCGCTCGGCGGCGATTCCCGGGAAGAGGTCGCCCGGCGTCGCCAGCAGCACACCGGTCTCCGCGAGCGACGGCAGGACCTGCGAGATGTACCGGAGGAACGTCGCGTTCGGCCCGATGATCAGCACACCGCGGGCACTGAGCTGTTCCCGATGGGTGTAGAGCAGGTACGCCGCACGGTGCAGCGCGACGGCCGTCTTGCCGGTGCCCGGACCGCCCTGCACGACCAGCACACCGCCGAGATCAGCGCGGATCACCCGGTCCTGCTCGGCCTGGATGGTCTCGACGATGTCGCGCATCCGCCCGGTCCGGTTCGCCGTGAGCGCCGCGAGCAGAGCGGCCTCCCCGGTCACCGTCGTGGCGGTCGCCCGCTCCGGGTCCAGGATCTCGTCGTCGACGTCCACGACCAGGCGATCACGGGTACGGATGTGGCGGCGCCGGGAGATGCCGTGCGGGCTGATCGCGGTCGCGACGTAGAAGGGGCGGGCGGCCGGGGCGCGCCAGTCGATGAGCAGGGGCGGGTCGGTGTCGTGCAGTCCGATCCGCCCGATGTGCAGGGTTTCGTCCAGCCGCCCGAAGCACAGCCCCTGCTCGACGGCCTCCAACTGGGCGAGGCGGCCGGCGTGCCGGCGGGCGCTCGCGTCGCGCTGGGAGCGCGCCTCCGGGGTGCCGCCGCCGGTCAGCCGCACGGCGTCGAGGCGGCCGCGGGCGATGTCGCGCAGGTCGTCGAGGTGCCGATAGATCCGGTCGAGATTCCGCTGCTCCTCCGCAAGTGCTGCCGCCCGATCACTTGACAGACTTGACACAACGCCTCCTAGGCCGTAATCTGAAGATGGATTTCTCCGCTCGCGCCAAACCTGAGGCGCGGCAACTCTCGACGGTATCAGGCGGAAACCGTCACACGCGACCTCCGCGGCCACTAGCGTTTCCCGTGATGATCTCGCGCCGGGGACTACTGCTGCTCAGCGTCATGTGCGGGGCCGGCGTGCTGTGGTCGGCCGGCCTCATCGTGGCCCTCGCCGCCGGCGTACGCCCGCTCGGCGCGGCCGTCGCGGTCGGTGTCGCCGCTTTCCTCACCGTTCCCGGCTTCGCGGCCGGCATCCTCAGCAACCGGCGCGGATACCGCACCCAGCAGCCGTTACGGCCCCGGCGCCTGGCGTCCTGGGTGCCGCCGCACGTGCCGCACTGGGCGGCCGCGCTGGCCGGGGTGGTCTTCTTCGGATTCTGGCTGGCCGTCGTCCTGGCGTTCGCGACGCTCGACGGCAACCCGGCGATGCGCGACGGCCGGTACGTGCTGGAGGACCACGACCGGGTCATCGAGGTGAATCAGGTGACCTACGAGCGGCAGACCGGCCATCAGCAGCAGATCTCGCTCGGGGTGCTGGGGGCGTTCGCCGTCGGCGGCGCGTTCCTCTGCGCGGCCCGCGCCACCGACCACGAACACCACTAGGTCTCAGGTCCGCCCTGCTCCGGCCGAGGGTCCGGCCAGGCGCTGAGCCAGCCAGACCGGTACGACGGAGAGCACGATCAGGACGGCCGCCACCACGTTCACGATCGGCGCCTGGTTCGGCCGGAACAGGTTGTTGAAGATCCAGATCGGCAGCGTCGTGACCCCGGGACCGGCCGTGAACGTCGTCACGATGATCTCGTCGAAGCTGAGCGCGAAGGCCAGCAGGCCGCCGGCCAGCAGGGCGGATCGGATCAGCGGGAACGTGACGTACCGGAAGGTCTGGAAGGGTGAGGCGCCCAGGTCGGCCGAGGCGTCCTCGAGGTTCGTGCCGGTGCGGCGCAGCCGTGCCAGCACGTTGTTGTAGACGGTGACCACGCAGAACGTGGCATGGCCGACCACCACCGAGAACAGGCCCTTGCCGATGCCGAGGTCACCCATCACCGAGCGCCACGCGCTGTCCAGCGCGATGCCGGTGACGATGCCGGGCAGCGCGATCGGCAGGATGATCAGCAGCGAGACGGTGTCCCGGCCGAAGAACGCGAAGCGCTGCACGGCGAACGCCACCATGGTGCCGAGCACCAGGGCGATGCCGGTGGCGGCGAGGCCGGCCTGCACCGAGGTGAGCAGCGCCTGGCGGGCGCCGTCGTTCTCCCAGGCTGCCGACCACCACCGCGTGGTCCAGTCGTGCGGCGGCCAGGCGAACGTCCGGTCGGAGTTGAACGAGTTGACCAGCACCAGCAACAGCGGCACGTAGATGAAGATCAGGCCGAGGACCATGAACAGGCGCAGCAGCCAGCGCGCCGGCAGGGACAGGGTCACAGCTCCTCCAGAGCACCGGAGCGGCGGACCGCGACCAGGTAGATGACCATGATGACGACGGGGACGGTGGCGATCGCGGCGGCGAACGGCAGGTTGTTCGCGGCGCCGATGTTCGCGTAGACCAGGTTGCCGATCATCTGGGTCTTGCCGCCGACGATCTGCACGGTGATGTAGTCGCCCAGCGAGAGCGAGAACGTGAAGATCGAGCCGGCGATCACCGACGGGATCAGGATCGGCAGGACCACGGCGCGGAAGGTCCGCCCGGCGCGGGCGCCGAGATCGGCCGAGGCCTCCAGCATCGAGTCCGGCAGGCGCTCCAGGCCGGCGTAGATCGGCAGGATCATGTACGGCAGCCACAGGTAGGACAGCACCAGGACGGTGGCGAACAACCCGTACCCCGGGCCGTTGCCGGGACCGCCCAGCAGGGTGTCGATCGGGCCGCCGTTCGCCAGCAGGATGCGCCAGGCGTACGCCTTGACCAGATAGGACGCCCAGAGCGGGGTGAGGATCGCGATCACCAGCCAGTGCCGGTACTTGGCGGAGGCGACCTTCGCCATGAAGAAGGCCATCGGTGTCGCGATCACGACGCAGATCGCGGTCACCGAGGCCGCGACGCCGAGGCTGCGCAGCGTCACGGCCCGGTAGACCTCTTCGGTGACAAGGGTCCGGAAGTTCTGCAGCGAGAACTCCCGGACCACCTCACCGGTGAAGCCGTTCACGGTCCAGAAAGCCGACACCAGCAGCACCGCGAGAGCGCCGAGGTACGCGACGACCAGCCAGAGCAGCGGCGCCGAGAGCAGGCCGGCCAGGCGCAGACGGGGGTTCCGGTGCAGGTACGAACCGAGTGAGGACACGTTATCCCTTGATCGTGGTCCAGGCCTGGGTCCAGGCCGCGTAGTCCTTGCAGGTCACGTCGGTACGGCCGTCGACGCACTGCGCCAGCGGGGTGGTCCAGTACCAGACCTGGTCGAAGTAGGCCTCGTCCTCGGCGTGGAACGTGGCGCAGTGGTCCTTGTCCTTGGTCAGCGCGCAGGACAGCTTGTTCGAGGGCGCCTCACCGAACCACTCGGCGACTCCGGCGTTGGCCTCCGGCGAGATGATGTGGTTCATCCAGAGGTAGGCGCAGTTCGGGTTCTTAGAAGAAGACGAGACCATCCAGGTGTCGGACCAGCCGGTCGCGCCCTCGGTCGGCAGGATCGCCTCGACGGGAGCGCCGTCCGCCTTGGTCAGGTTCGTGATGACCTGCCAGGTGGTGCCGAGCACGGAGTTGCCGGCCTTGAACGCCTGCACCTCCTTGGTGTAGTCGGACCAGTACTCGCCGATCAGCTCGTTCTGTGCCTTGAGGAGGTCGACGGCCGCCTGGAACTGGGTGTCGTCGAGGGCGTACGGGTTCGTGATGTTCAGTTCGGGCTTGGTCTTCATCAGGTAGAGGGCCGCGTCCGCGATGTAGATCGGCGAGTCGTACGCGGTGACCTTGCCCTTGTACGGCGAGTTCGCGTCGAAGACCGCGCTCCACGAGGTCGGCGCCGGGGTGACCGTGTCGGTGCGGTACATCAGCAGGTTGGCGCCACGGCCGTGCGGCACGCCGTAGGGCTGGCCGTCGACCGAGTTCCACTGCTTGTTCTTGAGGCCCTCGAAGACGTCTTTGTAGTTGCTGATCAGGTCGGTGTTGACCGGGGCCACGTCACCGCCGTAGATCAGCCGCAGCGAGGCGTCGCCGGAGGCCGAGACCACGTCGTACTCGCCGGTCTTCATCAGGGCGACCATCTCGTCCGAGGTGCCCGCGATCTTGTTGTTGACCTGGCAGCCGGTCTCGGACTCGAACCCGGTGACCCAGTCGACCGACTTGTCGGTGGAGCCGTCCTCGACGTACCCGGCCCAGCTCACGATGTTGACCTGGCCCTCGCCGGCGCCGACCGCCGTCGCCTTGTCGATCTTGGGGACTTCCAGGCCGCCGGGGCCCGATCCCGTGCTCTCCTCGCCGCCGCCACCGCAGGCCGCGAGCGTCAGCACGCCCACCGCCAGCATCGCCGTCATCCACCTTCTATTGGGCATGCGCGTTCTCCTTCGATGAGGGGATTTCGATCACGTGCTCGTCAAGCCAGCTGAGACGCACCCGCGTGCCCCGCAGTTCGCCGATCGCGGCGGTGCCGGTCCGGCGGTTCTGCTCCACCACCACGACGCGGGCGCCCGCGTCCAGATCCACGACGTAGCGGGTCACCGGGCCCGCGTAGATCACCTCGGCGACGACGCCGTTCCCGGCCTCCGCCTGGTGCAGGTCGATCTTCTCCGGGCGTACCGAGAAGGCGCCCTCGCGATCGAACAGGGCCTTCGCGACGTCACCGGTGAAGACGTTGGAGGTGCCGACGAAGCCGGCGACGAACGCGGTGGCCGGCTTCTCGTAGACGTCCTCGGGCGTGCCGACCTGCACGATCCGGCCGGCGTCGAAGACCGCGACCCGGTCGCTCATGGTCAGCGCCTCGTCCTGGTCGTGGGTCACGAAGACGAACGTGATGCCGACCTCGCGCTGGATCGACTTGAGCTCGACCTGCATCTGCTCGCGCAGTTTGAGGTCGAGGGCGCCGAGCGGCTCGTCGAGCAGCAGCACCTTGGGCCGGTTCACCAGCGCACGGGCCAGGGCGACGCGTTGCCGCTGGCCGCCGGACATCGCCGAGGGCTTCCGATCACCGAAACCTTCCAGGCGTACGGCGGAAAGGGCCTGTTCGGCGCGCTCGCGCCGGTCCCTCCTGCCGACCTTGCGGACCTTGAGGCCGTACTCGACGTTCTCCCGGACGGTCAGGTGCGGGAACAGCGCGTAGTCCTGGAAGACCGTGTTGACGTCCCGCTCGAACGGCGCGAGCCGGGTGACGTCGGCGCCGCCGAGCTCCACCGTGCCGGCCGTGGGCAGCTCGAACCCGGCGATCATCCGCAGCACCGTGGTCTTGCCGGAGCCGGACGGGCCGAGCATCGAGAAGAACTCGCCGTCGGCGATCTCCAGGTCGACACCGGCCACCGCATCGACATGGCCGAATGATTTGCGGAGTCCGGTGAGGCGGATCGCCGGGGCCTTCTGCTGGGTCACCTTGTTGTTCCTGCCCGTTCCGAGGATGAGGTGACGAAAAGGTATGGCGTTAGACTTTAAAGGTCAAGGCTCCCCGGTAACCGCTGCGTTAACAGCAGTAAGGAACAATCAGCCCATGGGTACGGGCCGGACCAGCGCACGATCAGCGGTCTTCGCGCCACTCGACCCGCACAGCCGCGCCGAGACGGTCGTCCGCCGGCTCAGCGACGCGATCACCTTCGGCCTGCTCGCCGACGCCGAGCAGCTGCCCAGCGAGGCCGACCTGGCGGCGCAGTTCGGCGTCTCCCGGGTGACCGTCCGGGAGGCGCTGGTCGCGCTGCGGCACCAGAATCTGCTGGAGACCCGGCGTGGCCGTGGCGGCGGCAGCTTCGTCCGCGCCCCCGCCGACTCCGCCCTGCGCGCCCGGCTCTCCGAACTGAGCCTGCCCAGCCTGCGCGACTCCACCGACCACTACGTGGCGATCGCCGGGGCGGCCGCCCGCCTCGCCGCGCTGCGGGCCGGCGCCGACGACGTGAAACGCATCGAGGAGGAGGCCACCGGGCCCCTGCACCGGGTCGAGCGCGCGTTTCATCTCGAAGTCGCCGCGGCCGCGCAGTCTGCCCGGCTGGCCCGCGAAGAAGTACGATTCGGGGCGGAGCTGGGGACGCTGCTGTGGTCGCCGGTGATCCAGCCCGGGGGCACGACAGGCGATCCGCGCGCCGAGCACCGGGCCATCACCAGCGCGATCGCGGCCGGCGACGGGGACCTGGCCCGGCGGCTCACCGAAGAACACATTGAGAAGGCCGTCGAGCGACTGGTAAACCTTCATCTGACGTTGGTCGAGCCTTAGCGCAAGGTGGGTTCTGTGGGACGGACGAAGACTCGCACTACCGCACCGGCCGGCACCGACCTCGCCGAGCACGTCACCACGATGGTCCTTCGCACGTTCGACGCCGCCGACCTGCTGCGCCGCCGGGTGGAGAGCCTGTTCGACGCCCTCGGCCGGCCCGCCGTCTCCGCCGACCTCGCCGCTGTCGCACCCGACGTGACAGGGATGCTCGGCGGCCTGATCACCGGCGCCGGCGTGATCACCACCCCGCTCGCCGACGGCCGGCACGGCGTCGAGTGGTGGATGGGCACCACGCCCGGACCGACCCGCCTCGCCCTCGACGTCGACCCGGAGAGCGACGACTTCGCCGCTGTCGGCCGGCAGCAGTGGTTCACCGTCCCGCGCGACACCGGGCGCCGCCACGTGACCGGGCCGTACGTCGACTACGTCTGCGCCGAGCAGTACACGCTGACCTTCACCGTCCCGATCCTGCGCGACGGCCGGTTCGCCGGCGTGACCGGCGCCGACGTCTTCGTCGGCGACATCGAGCGGATCCTGCGGCCCGCCCTGCGCGCGGTCGGCGCCCCGGTCGTCCTGGTCAACAAGCAGGGCCGGATCGTCGCCGGCACCACCGCGCACCACATCACCGGCTCGCTGATCCGCGAGCCGCACATCCGGGCCGCGCTGCTGGCCGGGGTCCCGCAGACCCTCCCCGACGGCGTCGCCGTGGCGCCCTGCCGCGACGACCTCCCGCTGGCCGTCCTCACCTGGACGCGGTGACAGCGACCCGGCCGAGCGGTCCGGCGCGTCGTCGTGGACGGCGGCGAGGCCGGCGCGCATGTCGCTTACCGGACAGATCGCCCGTCGGCGTAGGTGATCATCGATCACCTACCGTGGTCGGATGGAGATCCGCCTCTGGTCCGTCGTCGCCGAGCCGGTCGCGCTCGCCGCGGCCGGACCGGGCGCGGAGCAGGGCGGCGGCGCCGGCACGTCGTTCGCCGCCGGCCCGGACGCGGTCGTCGTGATCGTGGAGGGCGGCGTCCGGACGAACGAGGACGTGACGGTGCCCGGCCCGCTGCCCCGGCGGCTGGAGCGGCACCTGACCCACGGAGAGCGACCGGTCCTGGTCTTCGCCCGGCTGAAGGAGGGCTGCCTGGCGCTCGGCGCGGCGCGGGTGACCCGGCTCGCCCACCGGCGCGGCGCGGTGCAGGACCTCGGTTTCGGCCTGGACGCGCCACTCCCCTACGACCTGCTGGACCGGGTCCGGCCGACCGGCCCGCCCGGGCCGCAGCCCTCCGCCGACTGGGTCAACCTGCTGCCGGCCGACCCGGGCGGCGCGCTCGAGCAGTTCATCGCCGGGTGGTACGCCGACGTGCCGACCGTCCCGGCCGAGATCGTCGCGAAGGGGCCCCTGGAGGTCTTCCACCGTGCCGCCGCCGGGCGCGCCGAGGTGTACGGCGGCAGCCTGCCGATCTTCGAGGCCGAACCGGCCGGGAACGGGCTGATCACCTTCGGTCAGGCCGGGGACGGGACGTTCACGCTGCTGTCCGACGCCGAGGAGCGGGTCTTCTACCACGGCCTCAGTGATCAGCCGTTGAAGGAGCGCGAGCGGCTCACCCCGTACCTCCTGCTCGCCGCCCTGACCCACGCCGCGATGGACTCGTCCCCCGGCGGCATGGCGTTCGTCGACAAGGCCCAGGCCCGGCGGATCGTCGGGCCGCTGCGCCGGGTGCCGCTGCGGCCGATGCGCTGGCCGTGCGCCCGGTCCCGCTTCTACGTCGGCCCGGGCGTGGTGACGCTGGTCGGCGAGGACGACGGCGACTGGTACGAGGTGTACGTCGGCGCCCGGCACCGATCACTGCTGCGCCGGCTGCGCAAACTCGGCCTGGACTGGGAGTCCTTCGACGGCTGAGCCACCGGGGCCCAGCCGTCGGGAGGAGATCACTCGCTGATCGCGTCGATGAGATCGCCGACCGGGCGGTCCGGCAGAGCCCGGGCCACGTCGGCGACCGCCACGATGCCGACCAGCTGGTGACCGTCGATCACCGGGAGACGGCGGACCTTGTGCCGGCCCATGGTGCGCAGGATCTCGGCGGCGTCGTCGTCGGCGCCGATCGTGATCGGCTTGCCCTGCGCCAGCTCCGAAGCCGGCACGTCGGCCGGGTTGCGGCCCTGCGCGAGCGCCTTGATCACGATGTCCCGGTCGGTGAGCATGCCGTGCAGGCGGTTGTCGTCACCGCAGATCGGCAGCGAGCCGACGTTGAGATCGGACATCTTGCGTGCCGCGTCCGCGAGCGATTCCTTCTCGCCGACGCAGGTGACGTCCCGGGTCATGATGTCGCGGGCGGTGGTCATGGGGGTTGACTCCTTCCTTACCGTCACGCTGTCACCACGGTGCGTACCCTGTTCAGACGGTTGCAATCGTCGATGCCACCTCGTCCACCAATTCGCGCGCCAGGAAGCCGACCTGCCCGAATCGGGGCGCGAGACGGCGGCCACTCATCGCGTGGACATATGCGGCCCAGCACGCCGCCTGCGCCGGTTCCGCTCCCCGGGCCAGCAGTCCGGCGACGATCCCGGAACGCACGTCGCCGCTGCCCGAGGTACCGAGCCCGGTGTAGCCGCTCTCCTCCCGCCACGCCCCGCCGTCCGGATCGGCGACGTGGCCGTAGAGCGAGACCACCGCCCGATAGCGCTCGGCCAGCTCGCGAGCCGCTCCCGCCAGATCGGAACCGGGCTCGCGGCCGAGCATGATCGCCGCTTCCTTGATGTTCGGGGTGAGGACGGCACGGCGCTGCCGCAGCACGTCCGGTTCCTTGCTGAGGGCACCGAGCGCGTAGGCGTCCAGGACCACCCCGGCCTCGGTCTCGCGCAGCACAGCACGCATCAGCTCGATCGTGCGGTCGATGTCGTCGAGCCCCGGCCCGAGCAGGATCACGTCGGCCTCCCGCGCCAGTTCCAGCACCTCGTCCGGCTCGGCGGCCCCCGAGTGTCCGATGACCAGCGCTTCCGGCACCGCGATGCTCAGCGCCACGGCCGACTCCTCGGCGACGGCGAGCTGCAGTCTCCCCGCTCCCGCCCGCAACGCGGCGACCCCGGCGAGAAGAACAGCGCCGGGGGTACGCCGCGCGCCGCCGATCACCAGCACCGTTCCCCGCGATTCCTTGTCGCCCTGTGCGTCGGGCAGGGGCCAGTCGCCGAGCAGCGCCGGCGTGACCACCTTCTCCTCAGACCGGCTCGGCATTCACGTCCTCCTGCCGGGTCGCCGGGGCGTCCTCGCGGTGCAGGTGCTCGACGGCGTTGAACCGCTCCGGGACGAGCTGGTCGCCGTCGCGCTTCCAGCTGCTCACCGAGCAGTTCGCGATCGTGGTGGCGTGCGCGAGCTCCATGAGGTCCTGTTCGAGCAGGTGCTCGGCGAGGTAGCGGACCATCAGCACGGTCGCCTCGTGCGCGAAGAGCACCACCCGCCCGTGCGGATGGTCCTCGCGGACCTCGCGGAGCAGGGCGCGCAGCCGCAGCAGCACGTCGGCCCAGGATTCGCCGCCCGGCGGCCGGTAGTAGAACTTGCCGTGCCGGGCCCGCCGCTTCGCCTCCTCCGGCAGCCGGACCTGCACGCCGCGCCCGGTGAGCAGGTCGAGGACGCCCAGCTCCCGGTCGCGCAACCGCTCGTCGACGACGAACGGCACGTCCAGGCCGGCCAGCGCGATCTCGGCGGTCTGCCGGGTGCGCAGGTACGGCGAGACGATCGCCAGGTCGGGCCGGTGCTCGCGGAGGAACTCGCCGACGGCCTCGGCCTGTTCCCTGCCGGTGTCGGAGAGCGGCACGTCGGCGTCCCGCTCCGGAATGTCGATGATCTCGGCGCCGCCGGTCTCGGCGTCCTGGGCGGTGACGTTGCCGGTGCTCAGCCCGTGCCGGACGACGGCCAGCCAGTCCAGTTGCTCCATGGCATCTGGCTGTACCCGCGATCCGCCGGGTTCAGACCGGCGCGCAGGCGGTGATCGCGCGAGCCTGGCCCAGCAACTGGTCCCGGGTCCGCGTCAGCTCCTCGATCGCGGCCCGCATCGACTCGGTGCCCCGGACGTCGCCGGCCAGGTCGCGCAGGGTGGTGAGCACGTCGATGTTCGCGGTCATCTGACCGGCCGCCGTGGTGAGACGCCGGGTCATCTCCTCACGAGCGAGCGACAGCAGCGGATCCACCGGCCACCTCCTGGAGGTGAGAGCGGCCCGGGCGGCCGCGGTCGAGCGGTCTCATCGGTCGCCGGGGCCTGACCCTGAGGGGTCCGCCGGTTTTCATCATCCGCTCCCGGAAACGTCCGATGAACCGGTCATGCACTTCCCGAGTCGCCGCCCGTTCGACCCGCCCTTCGTGGCGGCGCTCGGCCTCTTCGTGTTCTCCCTGATCTGGTTCGCGATCGGCCTGGTTCACGTCTGGTCCGTCCCGATCATCGGGTGGCTGCCGTTGCCGTTGATGGCCGCGCTGAGCACGTACGAGTGCTGGCGCACCTCTCGCAGCCCGGCTCTGGACGTCGCCACGCGCAGGTTCTGGGGGCGGTTCGGTGTGGCGTCCGCCCTGCTGATCGCGGGTTCGATCAGCAACATCGTCGACTCGTTCGGCGGTGCGGTCATCACGCAGAACATCGGCGTACGCACTCAATTGATCTTCGGCGCCGCCCTGGCGATGATCCTCTGGACGCTGCTGCGCCTGCCGACCTGGCAGCGCAGCCGCAGCGACTGGATCCGGTTCGCCCTGGACACCGGAATCGTGGCGCTCACCGGCGGCGTCCTGATCTGGCACTTCACGCTCGGCAAGCTCGCCACCACCTCGCACTCGGGGCTGGCCGTGAGCCTGATCGCGACGATCTCCCTGCTCACCTTCGTGAAGGTGCTGGCCGCCGGGGCCGGCCGGCTGGACCGTGGCTCGCTGCGCATCCTCGCCCTCGGTGTCGGCCTGGCCGCCTCGACCGGCCTGCTCACCCCGATGCTGGCCGACAAGCCGCACCTGACCACGAGCCTGCTGGCCTTCCCGGTCTCGCAGCTCAGCGGGATCCTGGCGGCCCGGCGGCAGCGGTTCAACGGACCTGCCGCGGCGCCGGTCCACGCGGCCGGCCGGCGGTTCAGCCTGGTCCCGTACCTCGCGGCGGCGGTCCTCTACGGCCTGCTGCTGAAGGTCGAGCTGCCCCGGGGCGGCCCGGAGGCGATGCTGGCGTACGCGGTCACCGGCCTCACCCTGCTCGTGGTGCTACGCCAGATCACCACGCTGCGCGACAACAGCCGCCTGCTGGACACCGTCGACGCCAACCTGGAGCAGCTGCGGGCGTACCAGAAGCAGCTCGACCACCAGGTCACCCATGACCCGCTCACCGGGATCAGCAACCGCCCGGCCTGGTCCGGGGAGATCTCGAACCGGCTGGCCGGCGGCGAGCCGTTCGTGGTGGCCCTGCTCGACCTCGACGACTTCAAGGTCGTCAACGACCGGTACGGGCACCACGCCGGCGACGCCCTGCTCCAGACGATCAGCCGGCGCCTGCGTGAGGCGGTGCGCTCCGGGGACACCGTGGCCCGCCTCGGCGGCGACGAGTTCACCCTGCTGCTGCCCGGTCTCGACGAGCGGGGCACCGAGGAGCTGCTCCGCGGCCTGCTGGCCGGTGTGCAGCGCCCGGTCGTGATCGAGGGGCACGACCTCACGCCGCGGATCAGCGTCGGCGTGACGGCCGGCCGGCCCGAGGACACGGCCGGTGAGGTGCTGCGCCGCGCCGATGTGGCGATGTACGCCGCCAAGCGCGCCGGCGGCGGCCGCTGGACCTGGTTCGACACCGTCATGGACCAGCTCGCCGACAGCGACGCCCGGCTCGGCGCCGACCTGCGCCAGGCGATCGCCCGGGACGAGCTGTTCCTGGTCTACCAGCCGATCGTGGAGCTGCCGCACGGCCGGCTCGCCGGTGTCGAGGCGCTGGTCCGCTGGCGGCACCCGGACCACGGCATGATCCCGCCCGGCATCTTCATCCCGCTCGCCGAGAGCAACGGCCAGATCGTCGAGCTCGGCCGGTGGATCGTCGGGGAGGCGGTCCGGCAGACCGCCCAGTGGGCGCGGGAGCACGGCGACGACGCTCCGCGGAAGGTCAGCGTCAACGTCTCCGCCCGGCAGCTCAGCGAGCCCGGCTTCCCGGCCGAGATGGCGGCGCTGCTGGCCCGGCACGACCTGGACCCGTCCCGGCTCGTCGTCGAGATCACCGAGACCGCGGTGCTCGGCACCGGCGTCGCCCTGGAGGCCGTCCGCCGGCTGCACGCCATGGGCCTGCGGATCGCGCTGGACGACTTCGGCACCGGCCAGTCGTCGCTGAGCCTGCTGGTCGACTGCCCGGTCACCTGGCTGAAGGTGGACAAGTCGTTCGTCGACGGGGTGACCACGGCCAGCCCGCAGGCGGTGATCGTGGACGGCCTCATCGGGATCATCCAGGGCCTGCGGATGGAGGCGGTGGCCGAGGGCGTGGAGACCGCCGAGCAGGCCGACCGGCTGCACCGGGCCGGCTACCGGTACGCCCAGGGCTACCACTTCGCGCGTCCGCTCCCGGCCACCGAGATCGCGCTGCTGCTCAGCATGCGGGAAACTCGACAGAATCAACTGACTTAGTAGACTTCACCGCCATGGATCCGATCATGGCGCTCGCCGGTCTGGGCGTCGGCATCGTCGTCGGGCTGACCGGCATGGGCGGCGGCGCGCTGATGACCCCCGTGCTGGTGCTGCTCTTCGGGGTGCACCCGGTCGCGGCGATCTCCAGCGATCTGGCCGCCAGCGCGATCATGAAGCCGTTCGGTGGCTGGGTGCATGCCCGCCGCGGCACGGTCAACTGGCGGCTCGTCGGCTGGCTCTGCGCCGGCAGCGTGCCGAGCGCGTTCGCCGGCGCCCTGCTGCTGAAGTCGGTCGGCGACGACGAGACCGTCCAGAACGCCGTGAAGATCGCCCTCGGCGTGGCCCTGCTGCTGGCCGTCGCAGGCATGCTGCTCAAGGCCTGGACCACCCGCCGCAACGGGGACGGCCCGCCCGCCGCGATCACCGTCCGCCCGGTGCCCACCCTGATCGTGGGCGTGCTGGGCGGCCTCGTGGTCGGCCTCACCTCGGTCGGCTCCGGATCGCTGATCATCGTGGCGCTGCTCGCCCTCTATCCGAAGCTGCGCGCCAACGACCTGGTCGGCACCGACCTGGTGCAGGCCGTCCCGCTGGTCGCCTCGGCCGCCCTCGGTCACGCGCTCTTCGGCGATCTGCAGCTCGACATCGCCGGCGCGGTGATCCTCGGATCGATCCCGGGCGTGCTGATCGGCTCCCGGATCTCCTCCCGGGCGCCCGGCGGCCTGGTCCGCAGCGCGCTGATCATCGTGCTGCTGGCCAGCGCGCTCAAGCTCTTCGACGTGCCCACCACGGCCGTCGGCGTGATCACCGGGCTGGCCGTCCTGGTCGCGATCGGCATCGGAATCCGACCGAAACGCACGACAGTCCCGAACGACTCAATCCTGGAGGACGCCCGCCGATAGGTGGGTTGATGAACGTCCGGCAGAAGCTCCTCGGCGGGTACCTGGTGGTGGCGCTCCTGCTGGTCGCCACGGCCCTCGTCGCCTGGCGGGCCGACAACGCGTCCGCCGAGGCAGCCGCCGCCGACGAGGCGAAACGGCAGGCCCTCGGTATCGCGGCGGACATCGGCAACGGGCTCCCGATCGACACGCCGGGTGAGATCCCGATCCCGCTCTACTACAGCCAGACCGCGCTCGACAACTACCTGCAGCGGATGCACGAGACCCAGCACCGGGACGTCGTGGTGGTCGACAGCGGGAAGTACATCCTCGGCGACGTGGTCCAGGAGAACATCGGCGCCACGTTCGACGCCGATACCGGCAATGAGGTCGCCCGCACCATGGCCGACGGCGTACCCCGGGTCTTCGTCGAGGTCAGCGAGGACTATCCGCAGGGCATCAAGCAGGTGGTGGTGCCGATGGAGAGCGCCGGGGGCGCCTCGCTCGGCGCGGTGGTCCTGGAGTACACCCCGCTCTACGAGCAGATGATGGCCGGCGCCCGGCGGGCCCAGAGGATCATGCTGACCGCGTCGGCGATCGCCGTGCTGCTGGTTCTGCTGGTCGGCTTCGGGGTGGGCGGCTCGATCACCCGCCGGATCACCGCCCTCACCGCCGCGGCGCGCACGATCCGCAGCGGCGACTACTCGCTCCGCATCCCGGCCGGCGGGCGCGACGAGATCGGCACGCTCTCCCGCGCCTTCAACGCCATGGCCGAGCGGCTCGAACGCTCGGCCCGGGAGATCCTCGCGAAGGAGTACACCGACAGCATCCTGGCGAACGCCGGCGAGGGGATCTGCGGCGTCGACGCCACCGGCCGGATCGCGTTCGCGAACGAGGCGGCCGGCCGGATCACCGGCGTCGGCGTCTCCGGGCTGCTCCAGCGGGAGGCCACCACGCTGCTGCCGGACGCGGCCGGCGGGCTCACCGTCGGCACCCGGGAGGGACGCCTGCAGCGCCCCGACGGCACCTCGGTACGCGTCGAGTACACCGTCAGCGCCATCGAGAAGGACGAGCGGCCGATCGGCGCCGTCGTGGTGCTGCGCGACGTGAGCCGGCAGCGGGCCCTCGAATACGACCTCCGTCACCAGGCGCTGCACGACGGGCTGACCGGCCTGCCGAACCGCAAACTGCTGCTGGACCGGCTGGAGCACGCGCTCGCCCGCTCCCGCGCGTCCGGCGAGCAGATCGCGGTGCTCTACCTCGACCTGGACGGGTTCAAACGGGTCAACGACAGCCTCGGGCACAACGCTGGCGACACGCTGCTGCGGACCGCCGCGGAACGTCTCGCCGGGGTGCTGCGCTCGCACGACACGGTGGCCCGGCTCGGCGGCGACGAGTTCGCGGTGCTGCTGGAGGACGCCGGCCCGGCCGTCGTCGAGTCGCTGGCCCGGGCCTGCCTGGACGCCCTGGCCCGGCCGTTCCTGCTGCACCACCGGGAGGCGGTGGTGACGGTCAGCATCGGCGTGGTGCCGGACGCCGCGCAGTACACCGACGCCGACGAGGTGCTGCGCAACGCCGACGTGGCCATGTACGCGGCGAAGGACGAGGGCAAGAACCGGTTCATGATCTTCGAGACCCGGATGCACGAGCAGCTGCTCAGCCGGCTCGACCAGGAGGCCCGGCTGCGCGAGGCGGTGAACCGCGGCGAGCTGCGGCTCTACCTGCAGCCGGTGGCCGGTGTCCCGGACGGGCGGATGCACGGCGCCGAGGCGCTGGTCCGCTGGCAGGACCCGCAGCGCGGCCTGCAGCAGCCCGGCTCGTTCATCCCGCTCGCCGAGGAGACCGGGATGATCATCGAGATCGACCGGTGGATCCTGCGGGAGGCCTGCCGGGTCGTACGCCAATGGCAGGACCTGAGCCCGCAGACCGCGCCGGCGTTCGTGAGCGTCAACCTCTCCGCCGCCCACCTGGAGCTGCCGGACCTCACCGACCAGGTGTCGGTCGCCCTCGCCGACACCGGCCTCTCCCCGCACTGCCTGGTGCTGGAGCTGACCGAGACGGTCCTGATGCGCGACGTCGCCGTCACCTCGGCACGGCTCGAGGAGCTGCGCCGGCTCGGCGTCAAGATCGCGATCGACGACTTCGGCACCGGGTACTCGTCGCTCGGCTACCTGCGCGACATCCCGGTCGACGTTCTCAAGATCGACCGCTCGTTCATCACCGGGCTGGTCGGCAACGGGCGGCAGCAGGAGCTGGTCAGCGCCGTCGTTCAGCTGGGGCACACCCTCGGCCTGCGGGTGGTGGCCGAGGGTGTCGAGGACAACGACCAGCTCTCCCTGCTCACCGTGATGGGCTGCAAGTTCGCGCAGGGCTACTACCTGGGGCGGCCGGAGCCGGCCGCCTCCCTGTACGAACGCCTCAACGACAAGGCGTTAACGGCGTAGATAGAGGTCCCGCAGCAGCGCGATCTCCGCGCCGTGGTGGATGACCTCGCGGTTGATGTGCAGCACCAGGGCCGCCATCGTGTCGTCGCCGTAGCCCTCCTCGCCGCTGGGCCGCAGCAGACCCTCGTCGCCGAGCTCGGTGACGCCCTTGGTCCACGCCGTGTAGCCGGCGTCGAGCTGAGCCAGGGCGCCGGCGGCGGTGCCCGCGTACTCGTGGCGCAGGTAGTCCATCGGCGCGCCGTTGAAGTGCCGCGCCACCCGGACGCCGAGCACCCCCACGATGATGTGCCCGAGACGCCAGGCGATCGTGGTGACGGGTGCCGGGTCCGGCGCCGGGTACGCCCAGTCGATCAGCATGTCGCCGCCACCGGCCGACATCCGGGCGCTGCTGGTGCCGCGCGGACGCACACTCCACGCGTCCGGCGCAGGCTCCCAGAAGTATTCGTCGTCGGTCAATCCTTCGAGCCGGGGACGCAGCCGGCTCCGCCAGTGCTGGTCGAGCTGCTGGCGCAGTTGAGTGTTCCAGTCTGTGCCCATGAGCACGACCCTAGCGATCGGAGTCAGGCCGCGAGGTCGACTTCGGTTCCCAGGCCTCGGCGTCCGGCCTCGTCGATCAGCAGCCGCGCGGTCGCCAGATCCTGCAGGCCGACGCCGACCGAATTGAAGAGGGTGATCTGCTCCGGCGACTGCCGGCCCGCTTCCCGCCCGGCCAGGACGTCGCCGAGCTCCAGCCGGAAGTGGTCGGCGGTGACCGCGCCCTCGGCGATCGCCAGCGCCGCCTCGCCGGACTTCTGCATGGTGGTGGCGTGCGAGTCGACCACCACCCTCGCCCGGGCCACACCGTGCGTGTCGACCTCCCGGTGGTCCGTGCGGGGCGGGGCGCCGACCGCGTTCACGTGCAGGCCGGGCAGGAACCAGTCGCCCTTGACCAGCGGCTCCTTCGACGGCGTCAGGGTGCAGAGCACGTCGGCGGCGAGGGTCACCTCCCTCGGGCCGTCAGCGAGCGTCACCGGGACGCCGAGGTCCTCGGTCAGCCGCTTCGCAAGATCAAGAGCCTTCTCCCTCGTACGGCCCCAGAGCACCACCGTGGTGAACGGGTGCACCACGGAGAGCGCGTGGGCGTGCGCCTCCGCCAGCGGACCGGCGCCGACCAGTCCGAGCACGTGCGCATCCGGGCGGGCCAGGGCACGGGTGGCCACCGCGGTGGCGGCGGCCGTACGGAATCGGGTGACCGCCGCGCCGTCGATCAGCGCGGCACAGGCCCCGGTCCCGGCGTCGACGGCCATCACCGTGGAGCGCTGGCGGTTCCCCGGCAGGTCGGCCAGGAGTTTCACGGCGGCCAGCCCGGCCGGTTCGGAGGCGGCGGTCATCGCGACGAACGTGGCCTCGCCCAGAGTCGCGGCGGCCGGGGCGGGCAGCGCGGCCCGGCCCAGGGCCAGGTCGAGATGGGCCTGCTCGACGGCGGCGATCACGTCGTCGACGCGGAGCAGCGCCAGCACGTCGGAGCGGGTCAGGATCAGTGTCATCAACGTTCCACTTCGAAGATCGGGCCTGGGACGGTCAGGCGGTTCGGGTGAAGGGGGTCGTCAGGGCGGACGGGGCCCGACTGCGGCCGACCAGGCCGCTCACCGCGAGCAGGGCGATCACGTACGGGATGGTCACCAGCAGTGGCGCGGGCACATGCAGCCCGACCGCCGGGGCCGCGAACTGCAGCGCCTGCGCCACCCCGAAGAAGAGGCAGGCCAGCACCGTCGGCCAGGCGCGCCAGCGGCCGGCGATCACGGCGACGACGGCCAGATAGCCCACGCCGCCGGTGATGTTGTCGCTGAACGCGTGCACCTCGGCCAGAGCCAGGTCGGCACCGGCAAGTCCGGCGGTGGCGCCGGTGAGCAGGACCGCGGCGTACCGGATGAAACGCACCGGAAGGCCGCACCGATCCGCGGTGACCGCGTCCTCGCCGACCGCGTCGACCGCGAGACCCCAGGTGAATCGCCTGCTGAGGCCGACCGCGAGAGCCGCCGCGACCGCGAAGGCCAGGTAGCCGAGCGCGGTCTGCTCGAAGAGCGCGGGCCCGATCAGCGGAATGCCGGACAGGCCGGGGATCGCCAGCGGCGCGAAACCCTCCAGGCTGCCGCCGTCGGTGAACAGCAGCCGAGCCCCGTACGTGGTGGCGCCGAGTGCGAGGGCGTTCGCGGTGATGCCGGTGACGATCTGATCGGCGCGCAGGGTGACGCTCAGGATCGCCTGGATGACGGCGACCAGCAGACCGGCCACGAGCGCGCACGCCACCCCGGCGAGCGCGCTGCCGGTGACCATCGCTCCGGCCGCACCGGCGAACGCGCCGGTCAGCATCATCGCCTCGACACTGAGGTTGAGCACCCCGGCCCGCTCACTGATCAACTCACCGGCGGAGGCGAGGAGGAGCGGGGCGGCCAGGCGTACCCCGCCGGAGAGGACTTCTTCCAGGACGGCGCTCATCGCTTCTCCTTGTAGAAGATCGCGGCAGCGGCGATCAGCAGTACGAGCAGGCTCTGCACCACCTGGACCGACGAGGCCGGCACCCCCGCCGCGAGCTGCAGGTTGATGCCGCCGTTCGTCAGCAGGCCGAAGAGCAGCGCGATGGCGAGCACGGCGGTGAGCGAGCCACGGGCCAGCAGCCCGACGACCAGGCCGGTGAAGCCGAGACCCGCCGAGAAGTGCTCGGCCAGCACGTAGGGCGCGGTGGCGACCAGCCCGGCGCCGGCCACCCCGGCCAGACCGCCGGCGACCGCGAGACCGCCGACCTCCAGCCGTGCCACGCCGAGGCCGAGCCGCGCCGAGGCGGCCGGGGACTCGCCCACCGCGGTCAGGCGCAGGCCGGTCGGCGTGTGCCGCAGGACCAGCGCGACGATCGCGGCGGCCGCCACCGCGAGGACGATCATGAGGGTGGCCGGCGACTCCACCGAGCCGATCAGCGGGAGCCGGGCGCCCTCCGGCAGCGGCGCCGACTGCGGCAGCGTCTCGGCCGAGGTCACCGGCTGCCGCAGCAGCATCTCCTCGTGCACGGCCAGGGCGAGCACACCGGCGCCGATGAAGTTCAGCAGCAACGTGGTGATCACCTCGCTGGTGCCGCGCCGGGCCTTCAGCAGACCGGCGATCGACGCCCAGGACGCGCCACCGGCGAACCCGGCGATCAGCACGACCGGCACGCCGATCACGGCCGGCACCGACTCCGGGAGCGCGAGGCCGGCCGCCGCGCCGGTCACGCCGCCGAGGCAGAGCTGGCCCTCACCGCCGACGTTCACCAGGCCGGCCCGGTGCGCCACGGTGAAACCGGAGGCGATCAGGGCCAGGACGGCCGCCGCGTTGAGGCTGCTGCCGATCGCGTACGGCGTCCCGGTCATCCCCTCGACCAGCGCGTCCACCGCGACGGCCGGCGATGTCCCGGCGCCCGCGGCGAGCAGCAGGCCGGCCAGTGCCGCCACGATCGCGGCCAGTCCGCCGACCACCACGGGGTGTCTCACGACCGTCATGCGGCGGCCTCCGTCCCGAGCATGAGGTGCGCGATCTCGTCCCGGGTGCCGGCTTCGAAGAGCTTTCCCCGGTACGCCACGACGACCCGGTCGCACAGTGCCAGCAGTTCACCCAGCTCACTGGAGACGACGAGAACGGCGGCCCCTTGAGCCGCGGCGGCCCGGATCCTTCCCAGCACCGCGTCGACGGCGCCGACGTCGAGCCCCCGGGTCGGCTGCGCCGCGGCGAGGCAGATCAGCGGGTCCAAGGCCAGCTCGCGGGCGAGCACCACCTTCTGCTGGTTGCCGCCGGAGAGCGCGGACATCGGGGCTGCCGGTCCCGGCGCGCTGATGCCGTGCCTCTCGATCACCGCGGCGGCCGCTCTCCGCATCCGCTTGCGATCCAGGAGGCGGGTGCGGCGGCGGAACTCGCCGAGCCGGCCCAGGTAGAGGTTCGTGGCGACGTCCAGGGTGGGCACGCAGCCCTCGTGATGGCGGTCCTCGGGAACCACACCCAGGCCGGTCTCGGTACGCCGGGCCGGCGTCGCCCGGGTCAGATCGGTACCGGCCAGTTCGACCGTCCCCTCGTCAGGGAGCAACGCTCCGCTGAGGACGTGGATCAGCTCGGTCTGGCCGTTCCCCTCCACCCCGGCCACGCCGACGATCTCGCCGGGTGCGATCGCCAGGTTCACGTGGTCGAGCAGGTAGCCGCCGCCCTGCCGCTTCACCGAGACGTCGGTCAGGCGTAGTACCGGCTCTCCGGTGATCTCCCTTTTCTCCTGGGTGCCACCCCTCTCCTCGATGCCCAGCGTCCCGGCCAGCACCGGTGCCAGGTCGTCGGCCGGGCGGCCGATCATCAGAGGGACCAGGGTCGCCGCGTCCAGGTTCGCGATCACGGAACCGGCGACCTTTCCGCCGCGCAGCACGGTCGCGGCGTCGGCGACCCGGGCCACCTCGCCGAGCTTGTGCGTGACCAGCACGACCGCGCCGCCGTCGTCGGCGATCCGGCGGCAGGTCGCGAGCAGGGCGTCCACCTCGGCCGGTCCGAGCACACCGGTCGGCTCGTCCAGCACGAGCAGGCGCGGCTCGCGGAGCAGGGCTTTCACGATCTCGACGCGCTGCCGCACGCCGAGCGGGAGATCGCCGACCGTCTCGTCCAGCGGCACGGTGAGGCCGTAGCGCTCCTCGAGGCGGGCGAGCCGTCCCTTGAGGCTCGTCACCCGCAGCAGGCGCAGGTTCTCGGCGACGGTCAGCGTCGGCACCAGACTGAAGTGCTGGTGGACCATCGCCACGCCGGCCTCGATCGCCTCCTTCGGGCGGCGGGGGGCGTAGCCCGTACCGAAAAGGCTCATGGACCCGGCAGTCGGGGTGAGAGAGCCGCCCACCGCATGGCAGAGGGTGGATTTCCCGGCGCCGTTCTCCCCGAGAACGCAGTGCACCGTCCCGGCCTCGACCGTCAGATCGACGCCGTCCAGCGCGCGGGTCGTGCCGTACACCTTGGACAGGCCGGCGATCTCCAGCGCGATCACAGCGTGGTGATCTTCCCGGAAGCGATGTCCGCCTTGATCGCGTCCAGCTTCGCCTGCACGGCCGGGTCGGCGGCGCAGAGGATGATGTCGTTCTGCGGCTTCTCCGCGGTCAGGCCGAACTTGACCGCCTCGGCCTTCCAGGTGCCGGCGGTGAGGTGCTCGACGGCGTACTCGATCTCCGCGCCCACGTCGGTCTTCACGAAGCCGGCGTACGCCGGGTCGGCCGCGCAGTCGTGCGGGATCGGGCCGCCGATCAGCGCCGTCTTCTCCTGCGCGGCTGCCTGCGCCACACCCTTCTTGCCCAGGTTGAGCACCTGGCCGATCACGTCGGCGCCGGCGCTGTAGTCGGCGAGCGCGGACTGCTTCGCCTTCGCCACGTCGTTGAAGTCGCCGACGTACTGCGGGGCGAGCACCTCGGCCTTCGCGCCGGACGCGGTGACGCCGTTCGCGTACTCCTTCGCCGCGTTCACGATCGCCGGCAGCTCGGCGCCGCCCAGGAAGCCGACCTTGCCGGTCTTCGTCAGCAGTCCCGATGCCGCGCCGGCCAGGAACGCGGCCTGCGCCTGCTGCGGGTCGTAGAGCGCCAGGTTTCCGGCCGGCTTGCCGTCGGCCGGTCCGCCGATCTCCACGAACTTGACCCCGGGGAACTTCGGGGCGACCAGCCGGACGGCCGCGTCGGTCTGCCCGCCCAGGGCGATCACCAGGTCGCTCGTGCCGGCGAACCGCACCAGGGCGGCCTCGAAGTCGGCGGTCGCGACCTGCTCCACCTTGCTGAAGGCGACGGTGCCGGCGTACGTCTTCTCGGCCCGCTGATAGCCGAGGTAGGCCGACTCCATGAAACCGTCGTCGGAGAGCGAGCCGGGGAAGAGGACGCCGACCTTCATGGTGTCGGTCTCCGGCTTTTCGGCGTCGGCTTGTGTGCTGCACCCGGTCAGGATCAGTGCTGCGGCCAGTGCTCCAACCAATGCGGTACGCGCCATCAGAACGCCTCCGAGAGTTAGTGGTATACCGTTACGGCAGCCAGTTTCGGGGTGTTCTGTTTCACGCTCGTTAGGCAGCCGTTAGCAATTGCGGCACCACCTAAGGTGGGAACGTCTTACTCATTCGGAGGGCTCCAGTGGCGTCACTGCGCGACCGCGCTTACGAAGAACTGCGGCGCCGGATCCTCGCCACCGAGCTGGCCCCCGGCGAACGGCTCGTCGAACGTGACCTCGCGGCCGAGCTGGAGGTTTCCCGGATCCCGCTGCGAGAAGCGCTGCGCCTCCTCGAAGCCGACGGGCTCGTGCTGCTCGTCCCACACAAGGGCGCGCTGGTGGCACCCTTCACCCCCACTGACGTACGGGACCTCTTCGACGTCCGCGAGTCCCTGGAAGCCCTCGCCGCCGGCCTGACAGCCACGCGCCGCGACGCCGCCGGCCTGGCCCGGCTCCAGGACCGCCTGGCGGCAGCCCGGGCGGCGACCGCAGCCGGCGACTCCGACGGTGTCGCCGCGGCCAACGCGGGCTTCCACGCCGACCTGGTCGAACTGGCCGACAATCCGCTGCTCAGCGCCATGATGCGCCCCCTGGCGGCCCGCACCCACTGGTTGTTCCGCCTCACCGCCCAGCGCGACCCGGATCAGCAGTGCGCCGAACACGAGCAGCTCTACGCCGCGATCTCAGCAGGAGCCGCCGACGTCGCCGCCGCCCTGGCCCGCGACCACGTGGCCTCCGGACGCGAGACAAGCATCGCCGAGGCGTCCCGCTGGTCCCACCCCGACGTGGACCCCGAGGCCGTGGCAGCCCGCCGTCGCCGCCGCCCCTCCAAGCCGTGACCACCAGCCGCCCCGGCCGGCCTCCGAGACCGATCGCCGGAGGTTGAAGCACCACGACCTCGGTGCCCCCTGAGCCCTCCAAGATCTCCTGGGTCGCCCATTCCCGGTGCGGCTCCACCTATCAGCTGCGCGCGAGAGCCGTGGTGCCGCCCGATTTGTCGCTCTGGCGTACAGCCCGGCCCTCCGCACTGTCCGGTCGTCGCGCATCGACACCGAGTGCGCGATGGCTGCGTTCCGCCTGACGCGCGCGATGGCCGATGGTCGCGCATCGGCCCGGAATGCGCGACGGCCGCGTTCCGCCTGACGCGCGCGACGGCCGATAGAACATGCAGTGGTCGCGTTCGGCCTGGCGCACCGCGATGAGGAGTCCACGATGCGGCTTCGCAGCAGCGGCACCCACCACGCGATCCCCCGCAGCCCGACGAAACTCGGAGCGGGCCGGCAGATCTTGGAACAACAATGGCTGTGCCTCATTGCTGTCGCGACGGCGCCCCGGCAGCCATGAAGCACAGCCGAGTTCGACCGCCTGCACGCGAGAGCCGTGGTGCCGCCCGAATTGTCGCTCTGGCGTACAGCCAGGCCCTCCCCACTGTCCGGTCATCGCGCATCGACACGGAACGCGCGACAGCCACATTCCACCTGACGCGCACGATGGCCGATAGTCGCGCATCGGCACGCTATGCGCGACGGCCGCGTTCGCACTGCACACCCGCGATGGCCGATGGTCGCGCATCGGCACGGAATGCGCGGCGGTCGCGTCGCGGCCTGGCTCCCCGCGGAGAGGTGGTGGCCCTACGGCATGGTGTTGCACTCCCTCGCCTGGCGACCCGGCCTGGACCCACCGGCAGCCGGCACGCAGATCATGCCCGGCCGCGCAGGGCTCGGCGCTGACTCGCGGGGCCGCAGGTGCTGGTGGAGGCGGGACCGGGCCGGTGCGGTCGGGGCGGGCGTTCACCCCGTACAAGGAGGAAGGAAGAACGACCCCCGCCTGCCCGGGCTGATCGGGTAAGCGGAGGTCGCGATCGGGGTGGGGCTCAGTTCTGGACGAAGACCGAGACCGTGCGAGGCGGGACGGTCAGGGTGCCGGTCGAGGCGGTGAAGGTGGCCGTCCGGACCAGCGGGTCGGCTGACTGCTGCTGGATCGGGTGGAGGGTGACCTTCTTGCCGGCGAGGGCGGCGATCTTCTGGGTCACCGGCGACGGGGTGGCATTGAAGACCACCGTCACCGACTTCCACTGACGATCGATGCCTCGGCCGTCCAGCGTCATGGTGATCACGCCGGGGGTCTCGTTCTCGCCGGAGAGCGGGAACGACAGGCGCTGCTGCACCTGCGACGCGGTCGGCAGGCCGAAGACCGGGGACGACTTACGGATCTTCAGCAACTCCTGGTAACGGCTGTCGGACAGGTTGATCGCCTCGCAGGAGGGGACCAAGGCCGGGTCCGCGAGCAGGGGTTTCGCGTACGCGTACTTCGCCTCGTTGTCCGGCTTCGGCGGGAGTCCCTTGCCGAAACCGTTCCCCGCGGCGCAGTCCCACTCGATCGCGTTGAACCAGTCGCCGGAGTTGTACGAGTTCCGGTCCAGTGACTTCGACCGCAGCCGCTCACTACCGGTGGTCACGAAGCCCACGCCCTGGCCGAGCACCGTGGTCGCGAGCGCCACCGACTGGGCCCGGGCACGTTCGACGGCCGTGGTGGCCGGCGGCAGCTTGTACGCCAGCGAGTCGTAGAGGATCTCGTTGTCGTGCGCGTCGACGTACGTGATCGCCTCGCCCGGTGCGGCGTTGTAGCCGGCCGGCGAGCCGTTGTAGTCGATCTCCGAACCGTTGACCGTGACACCTGAGGAGGAAATAAACCGATATGACCGCAGATTTCCTGACAGGCCGACCTTGATCAGGTCCTGGTAGTGCAGCAAGCGAGCGCGCTGAGCGGCGGAGTCTCCGTTCACCGCATCGCCATTGGGCGAGGTGAACAACCCTGACGCGAAACCCTGGATCCGCGGGTTCTCGTCGAACGGCCCACCGCCGCGGACGGCATCCCGGAGCCGGTCGTTGAACGTGCCGATCCCGGTGCCGGCCAGCTCGGTCTGCGAGGCCTGCACGAAGCGGGCGTTGTTCGCGACCTCGCCGAAGTTCCAGCCCTCGCCGTAGACGTAGATGCTCTTCCCGTCCACGCCGTCACGCGCGAGGGTGAGCCTGTCCAGCGCCTTCCGGACCGCCAGGATGTTCTCCTTGGGGTGGTGGCCCATCAGGTCGAAGCGGAAACCATCGACCTTGTACGCCTTCGCCCACGTGACGATCGAGTCGACGACGAGTTTGCCCATCATCGCGTTCTCCGGCGCGGTGTTGGAGCAGCAGGTGGAGTTCGCGACGGTGCCGTCGTCGAGGAGCCGCTGGTAGTAGCCGGGGACGATCTGGTCGAGCACCGACTTGCTGTCGGTGCCGGACGCCGACGTGTGGTTGTAGACGACGTCCATCACCACGCGCAGACCGGCCTGGTTGACCCCGGTGACCATGGAGCGGAACTCCTTGGTGCGCTGGCCGGGGTCGGCCGCGTAGCCGCCCTCGGGAACCGTGTAGTGCAGCGGGTCGTATCCCCAGTTGTAGCCATCGGTCGCGGCCACGGCAGCGATGCAGGCCTGCTGCTCCTCGGAATCCGCCGGGAACGACGCGAGGTCACACGGCGGCTGGGCCTGGTCGGCCCGGTTCTCCGGGATGGTCGCGAAGTCGAACGCCGGAAGCAGGTGCAGGTGGGTCACGCCGGCTTTCGAAAGCTGCGAGAGGTGCTTCATCCCCGCGGTGGACTTGTCGGCGAAGGCGGCGAACGTGCCCCGCTTCTCCGCGGCCACCGTCGTGTCGGCGATCGAGAAGTCCCGGACCGAGAGCTCCGAGATCTGGATCTTCGCGGGTGCGACGGCCGCCGGTTTGCGCAGCCTGTCCCAGCCGGCCGGCTTCTGCGCCGCGTCATCCAGGGAGGCGAAGACGCTCCGGGTCGAGTCGGTGGTCAGGGCCAGCGAGTAGGGGTCGGTGACCGACGCGGTGACGATCTGGCGCGTAGCGGGTTGCCAGGCCTTCACCCGATACTTGTAGAAATCTCCGGATTTGAGGCCCCGGGCCGACCAGATGCCCGTGCGTTCGTTCCGGACCATTTCTCGTACGTCGGGAGCACCGCCTGTGGCGGCGGAGTAGACCTCGAGTTCGACGCTCTGAGCGGTCGGCGCCCAGACCGAGACGCCGTTGCCGACCGGGCCGAGCTCCGCCTTCGTGGCCGCCGCGTAGACGTCGTCGAGCACGCCGGACAGTTGCACGCCGGTCGCCGAGAGCAGCTTGCCCTTCGCATCCCGCTCGGTCACCACGACCTGGCTCTTCAGGATCTCGGTGAGGTCCGTCGCCGGGAGCTTGAACGCGCCGTACTGCCAGAGGTGCGGGAAGTCCTCCCGCTGGTCCTCGGTGAGGCCGTCGCGCCGGGCGGAGAGACGGACGCTGTCGTACGCGCCGGTCAGCTCGCCGTTCTCCACGCCGATCCCACCCGACGGGGCGTAGACCAGGTCGTAGACCTTGCCGTCGGTGCCCGCGCCGACCGGCTCCAGGGTGTCCCCGGTGCTGGTCTTCCAGGCCACCGTGCCACGGTCGATCCAGACCGCCCGCGACTTCGTCACATCGATCTCGCCGGCGCCGGCGACGGTCTTGACCAGTGGCAGGAGACGGGTTTCCTGGCCGGAGAGCAGCCACACCTCACGACCGGCCTTGCCGAAGTCGAGCGACTGGTCGGAGGGCAGGTCCTTGTCGTCGCCGTTGTGGATGATGTAGCTCAGCGAGGTCGCACCGCCGGCGAGCGGCACCTCGAACACGGCACCGTAAGAATCGATCTTCGTGGGCGCGAGCGGGCTGGCCCAGTCGGTCGGGTTCGCCGCGCCTTCCCAGACGTGCAGGCCCCAGCCGTCGTAGTTACCGTCGGCCTTGCGCCAGTGGATGATCGCCTTGTCCGGATCCTGGGCCGGGTCCGGCTGGCCGGTCGCGGCCTGGCGGGTCGGGTAGACCGCCGTGTCGCCCTGCTTGATCCAGATCTCCGGGTTCGCGGCGACGTCGATGGTCCGGTCGGCGTCGGTGTCCTTCACGCCGTCCTTGCTCACCACGATGAAGCCGACGCTCTTCGCACCGGGCTTGAGCTTCACGTAGGCGAACCGGCCGTACGAGTCCTCGCCGACGAACGGCTGACCGGCCGGCCAGCTCGTCGACATCGACGGGTCGATGTCGCCCCAGACGTAGAGGCCCTGGTCGTCGTAGCCACCGGCCGGGCGCTGGTAGTGGACGACCGCGTAGCCCGCGGTGGTGGCGGTCGCCTCGGGCGTGCCCACCGTGATCTTCGAGGTGGAGGACGCGAGCCGGCCCCTGCTGTCACGCACCACTGCCTTGTACCGCACTTCGGTGCCGCCGGCCAACCCGGTCAGGTCGTGGTACGCCCGGTAGGGGGCCTTGTCAGCGGTGCCGACGAGCTTCCACGCGCCGCCCGCGACCTGGGCCGCGAAGGTGACGGTGGCGAGCGGGTCGCCGGTGGTCTCGGCGACGAGCTCGGTCCTGGTCGGGACGCTGTCCCCGACGGCCGGCTTCGTGATCGTGACGGTCGGCGCGGCGTTGGACGCCGCGAGGGGTTTGTCCGCCTTGAGAACGACCGAGGAGAGAGCCGGCACGGTAACCGTGATCTTGCCATCCGCGGCCTGGCTCGACTGGCTCGTCCCGTAGATCCCCTTGTACGAGGACGATGCCACCGGGAACGTCACCGTCTGCGGCGTCGTCGCGTTGTTGACGGCCACCACGTACTCGAGACGCTTCGCCGTGTCGATCCGGGACGCCGCGAAGACGCCCTGCCCCTCGGCCGCGTACCGGGTCACCTGCACGCCGTCGACCAGCGCCGGGTTCGCCTTGCGCAGCTTCGCCAGGTCAGCGATGGTCCGGTAGAGCGGGTGCTGGGTGTTGTAGTTGTCCACCGCGTGGGTGCGGTCGGTGCCGATCAGGTCGTCGTCCAGGTAGTCCGCCGACTTGCTGGCGAACAGGTCCTGGCGCGCGTCCTTGTCGCCGCCCGGCCCGGTGAAGCCCTGCTCGTCACCGGAGTAGACGACCGGCTGCCCACGGGTCAGGAACATCAGCTCGTGGGCGAGCTGGTCCCGCTTGAGCTGGGTGTCGGCGGTGGCCGCGGACGCGATGAACGACCCGATCCGGCCCATGTCGTGGTTGCCGAGGAAGGTCGGCAGCCGGTCCGCGCCGGTGTCGCGTGCGGTGTAGAGGTCGTCCTTGCCGTACAGGTCCGAGAGGGCCGTCGCACCGCTGGCGCCGGTCACGAAGCCGCGCGCCGCCTCCTGGAACGAGAAGTCCAGGGTGGCCGGCAGACCGCCTTCGCGGACGTACGCCGACTGGATCTCCTGGTCGGCGCTGTAGACCTCGCCGAACATGAAGAAGTCGTCACCGGCGGCCTTCTCGATACCCTCAGCGAATTGGGGCCAGAACTCCATGTTGGTGTGCTTCACCGTGTCGAGGCGGTAGCCGTCGATGCCGGTGTTCTTCACCCAGTCGGCGTAGATCTTCGTCATGCCCTTGACCACTTCGGGACGCTCGGTCCACAGGTCGTCGAGGCCGTAGAAGTCGCCGTACTCACTGTTCTCGCCGGCGAAGGTGGAGTTGCCGCGGTTGTGGTACATGTTCACGTCGTTGAGCCAGGCCGGCGTCTTAGCGGTCTTGTCCGCCTTATCCGGGAAGATCGGCGTATAGGGGAACGACGTTTCGTCTGTCTGAGGGAACTTCGCGCTGGACGCGTAGTTGGCGTCCTCGAAGGGCTGGCCCTCGGTGTCGGTGTACGGCGACGTCTCTTTGTCGACGTAGGTGTAGGAGTTCTCCTCGTACTGGATCACGTCGGCCGTGTGGTTGACGATGATGTCCAGGAAGATCTTCATGCCGCGCTGGTGGGCGAGCTTCACCAGCTTCTTCAGGTCCGCGTTGGTGCCGAAATGCGGGTCGACCTGAGTGAAGTCGGTGATCCAGTAACCGTGGTATCCGGCGGAGACGTCGGCCCCCGTACCCTGCACCGGGTTGTTCTTGAAGACCGGGGCGAGCCAGATGGCCGTGGTGCCCAGCCCCTGGATGTAGTCGAGGCGGTCGATCACGCCCTTCAGGTCGCCACCGTGGTAGAAGCCCTTGTCAGCGGGGTCGTACCCGGTGGAGAGCCGGTCGCCCTTGAGGCCACCCTTGTCGTTCGACTTGTCCCCGTTGGCGAACCGGTCCGGCAGCACGAAGTAGTACTGCTCGTTGTCGGCGGGCTGGTCGGAGCCCCAGTTGGCGATGACGGCCGCGCTCGGTTCCGCGTTCTGCGCGAGCGCGGCGGACGCGGGCACGGCTATGAGAGGCAGCAGAAGGCTGAGCAGAGCGCCTGCCAGCCGTAGTTTTCGAGGTGCCACTTAACAACCCTTCGGGTGCTGGCGGACGGACCACACCTGGAAGGTAGGTCCATCACCGTCGATTTCGATAGATCCATCGGCGCCGGCTTTGAGCGGTTCGGCGCCGCCGTACAGGTTGTCGCCCCACGCGTGCGGGACGAGTCCGGTCACGCGTACCGGCAGGCCCGCGGACCGCCGCGCCACGACGAGCACGGTGTCCTCGGCGGTCTCCCGGAGGAAGACGAGCAGGTCACCGGCGGCGTGCATCCAGCGCAGGCCGCCGCCGGTCAGCGCCGGCGTGCTGCGGCGCAGCCGCGCCAGGGCGCGATACCGGGCCAGGGTGCGCATGTCCCAGCCGTCGGTGGAATTCCAGGGCATCGGGGTACGGGAGTGCTCACCGTTGAGACCGGTCAGTCCGAGCTCGTCGCCCGCGAAGATCATCGGGGTTCCGGGCAGCGTGAAGAGCAGCCCGGCCGCTACCTCGTGGCGTTCCGGGCCGCCCACCACGGAACGGATCCGCGGGGTGTCGTGCGAGCTGAGGATCTGCCACGAGTGGGTCATCGCCCGCCACGACGTCTGCGCGGAGAACGCCGTCATCGTGGAGACGAGCTCGGCGGCGTCCCGGAACGGGATCTCCCCCGGCACACCGAGGAAATCCGGGAACGGCACCTCGCCGGCGCGCAGCCAGCTCCACACCGGGCGGGTGAATCCGGCGTAGTTCATGGTGCCCTGCCAGCCGTCGGCGTCCAGGTCACGGGTGGCGTCGTGGCCGTGCTCGGCGACCAGCACGGCGTCCGGGCGGACCTGCCGGACGGCCCGGTGCAGCAGCGCGGCCACCTCCCGGGTCCAGTCGTCGGCGGCCCGGCGGCCGGTCATGTTCGCGACGTCGATCCGCCAGCCGTCCAGCGCGTACGGGTAGGTCAGCCAGTGCTGGGCCAGCTTCGTGAACCGGCGGCGCAGCTCCGGATCGGCCCAGTTCAGCTTCGGCAGGCTGGGGACGCCGAGCCAGGACTCGTACTCCCCCGCGTCGCTCCAGTAGAAGAAGTCCTTCTCGGTCCGGAACCACTCGTGGGCGTCGCCGGTGTGGTTGGTGGTGAGGTCACCGATCAGCCGCATCCCGCGCGCGTGGAGCGCCTCGCTGAGCCGGATCAGCGCCTGGTCGCCGCCGAGCAGTGGGTCGACGCCGCCGAAGTCCGAGCCGTCGTAGCGGTGGTTCGAGCGGGACGGGAAGAACGGCGTCAGGTAGACGGTGTTCGCGCCCAGATCCGCGATGTGGTCCAGGTGCTCGGCGACGCCGTCCAGGTCACCGCCGTAGAGCTGCGTCGCGGCCAGCGGGCCGTCGCCCTCGACCGGGGTGTTCCAGTCGCAGCGCACGGCCCAGTCCGGGGTCGGCCGGCCGGCCGCCGCGGCCGAGCGGGCGAACCGGTCCGGGAAGATCTGATAGATGATCGCGTCCCGTGACCAGGCCGGTGGCGGCGCGTGTGCCACCAGCTTGAAGTCGGTGGCGTCCGGCAGGTCGTGCGAGGTCAGACCCCAGCCGGTGAGCCAGCGGACCGCTCCGGTCGCGGTCCGGATCAGGAAGCGGTACGGGGTGACCGGGTTACGTACCTCGATCTCCGCGCGCCACCATTCCCCGCCCGCGTCGCGCTTGTCGATCGCCGCTGAGGTGAAGACAGGCTCGCCGTCGCGTACGAATCGGGCATGGATCCGGGAGATCCTGGTCCCGGAGGCCACCCGGACGAAGACCGAGACCGTCTCCCCCAGCTCGGGCTCCGGGTTCGACACGTACAAGCCGGAGCCGTCGTGATGGATCATCCCTTCACCGCACCCGCGCTGAGGCCCTCCACGATGTAGCGCTGCAGGTACATGAAGACGCCGACGGTCGGGATGGCGGTCAGCAGGGTGCCGGCGCAGAAGACCCCGAAGTTCGTGTCCCGCTCGCCGGCGACCAGGCCGTAGAGGCCTACCGCCAGGGTCTTCGACTCGCTGTCGGTGAGGAAGACGTTCGCGATCAGGAACTCGTTCATCGTGCCGATGAAGGCGAGCAGTCCGGTGACTGCGAGGATCGGCGCGACCAGCGGCAGCAGGATCTTGAAGAAGATCTCCGCGTGGCTGGCGCCGTCCACCACCGCCGACTCGTCGAGCTCCTTCGGGATGGTGTCGTAGAAGCCCTTCATGAGCCAGGTGTTCACGCCGAGCGCGCCACCGAGGTAGAGCAGGATCATGCCCCACCAGGTGTTGAACCCGAACGCCGGCCACAGGTCGGTGATCGTGGAGAACATCAGGAAGATCGCCACGACCGCCAGGAACTGCGGGAACATCTGGATCAGCAGCAGCGACATCAGCCCGACGCGGCGGCCCGCGAAACGACGGCGGCTGAAGGCGTACGCCGCCAGCGCCGAGAGGAAGACCGACGCCGCCGCCGCGAGACCGGCGATGACGATGGAGTTGACGAACCAGTACCCGAAGTTGGTGTCCTGGAAGAGCTTCGTGAAGTTCTCCCCGGAGGCGCCGCTCGGCACGAGCGTGCTCGACGCCAGCGTGCCCTGCGGGTTGATCGCGGCCGAGAAGACGAAGAGCAGCGGGCCCAGCGCGAACACCAGCCCGAGCAGGCCGACCAGGTGGCGCCAGCCGACCTGCTTGATCCAGCGCGTCACGAGTAGACCTCCTCCAACTGCCGGGTACGGCGGAAGCTGATCGTGGAGATGGTCGCGACGATCAGGAAGATGAAGATCGAGATAGCGGCGGCGAAGCCGTACTGCGCCCCGGATCCGCCGAAGGCGAGCCGGTAGGTGTACGTGATCAGCAGGTCCGTCGCGCCGTTCGTGGTGTTCTCCGCCGGGAACGGCGCACCCTCGGTGGTCAGCCAGATCGCGTTGAAGTTGTTGAAGTTGAACGCGAACGACGAGATCAGCAGGGGTGTCAGCGGGATCATCAGCAGCGGCAGGGTGACGCTCCTGAAGCTCTGCCAGACGCCGGCGCCGTCCACCTTCGTGGCGTCCAGCAGCTCACCCGGGATGGCCTGCAGCGCACCCGTGCTGACCAGGAACATGTACGGATACCCGAGCCAGAGCTGGACCAGGATCACCGCGATCCGGGCCGAGGCGGTGCCGCCGAACCAGTCGATGTCCGTCCCGAGCAGGTTGTTGATCAGGCCGAAGTCGGTGTTGAACATGTCCCGCCAGACCAGCAGCATCGCGAACGACGGCATGGCGTACGGCAGGACCAGCAGGATCCGATAGAAGTTGCGGCCCCGCACTCTGCTGGAATGCAGCGCCAGCGCGATGAACAGGCCCAGCACGAACGTGAACCCGGTCGAGCCGAGCGCGAACGCGAAGTTCCAGATCAGCGTCCGCAGGAACGGGCCGGAGATGGTGTCGTCGGTCAGCGCCCGGGTGAAGTTGCCGAACCCGACACCCACCTTCCAGCCCTGGGCCAGGCGCTCGCCGTCGGCGGCCACGAACGCGCCGACGCTCTCATCGGCCTTCCAGCTCTTGCCGCTGGTCATGTCCCGGATGCTGTCGCTGACCGCGTCATAGGCACGGCCGGCCTTGCCTTCGTACGCCCGGGAGAGGCCGGACGACCGGATCGCGCCACCCGCCGTGGGCACTGTGAACTCGGTGATCTCCTGGCTGCGCGCGCTGGCCTGACCGGCGTTGAGCACGGTGTATCCGGCGGCGGCCGTCACCTTGCCGCTGGACGTCACGGTGACGTCCCCGGCCGGCTTCAGCCCGTCGGCGTCGCCGATCGACACCGCCTTCGTGGCCGGGTCGGTGATCAGGAAGACGATCGGCCCCGTGGCCGGGTCGCCCTGGGTCGCGATCGACAGGGCGTACTCGGCCGAGCCCGGGACACGGGTGACCGACGACGTCTGGATCGCGACGATCGCGTCCTCTTTGCTTCCCCGGTGCCCGTCGCCGAAGTTCGTGAAGGCGGTGCTCGCGGTGTACAGCACCGGGAACAACTGGAAGATCACCAGAAAGAGCGTTCCTGGTACGAGGTACTTCGCCGGGATGTGCCGTGGCGTCAGATAGATGTAGAGGATCGCCGCGGTGGTCACGACCAGTAGCGCCAGGCCGAACCAGTACTCCTCGGCGATCAGCGGGAACGCCGCCCAGATCGCGAATGCCGTGACCAGGCCCAGCAGCAGAATCTTGACGAACTGCGTCGTCAAGCTGGTCTGGCGTTCCCGGCGTGGCCGGCGCTCGGAGGGCTCCGGCTCAGTGACGGGGAGGGCCCGCCGCGCGGGCCCTCCGAGCTTTGTCGTCATTCTCTTTACTTGATCGAGCCGGAGATGGTCTTGCCGGCGGCGGTGACGGTCTTCTCCGCGTCCGCGCCACCGATGACGGCGGCCTCGGCCTTGCCGAACGGGTCCCAGATGGCGGCCATCTCGGGGATCGCGGGCAGCGGCACGGCGTTCTTACCGGCGTCGACCCACTTCTGCAGGTCCGCGTCGGCGCCCTTGACCTGGTCGAACGCGGCGGTCAGCGCCGGCGGCCGGGGCTCGGCGTTGTAGAGCGCCACGGCGAGCTCCGGAGTGGTCACGTAGTTGGTGACGAACTCCTGCGCCAGGGCCTTGTTCTTGCCCTTCGCGGCGACGTAGAAGGTCTGCACGCCCAGGAACGGGGTGGCCTCCTTGCCGCCCTCGAAACCGGGGACCGCGCTGATGTCGTACTTGAGGTTCGCCTTCTTCACGTCGGTGACCGCCCACGGGCCGGACACCAGGTAGGCGCACTTCTTGCCGGTGAACGTGGCGATCGAGTTCTCCGGGGTGATCGAACGCTTGAGCGCGCCGTCGCCCTTCTCACCGAGAGCGCCGAGCTTCTTGAACGCCTCGACCGACTCCGGCTTGCCGACACCCAGGTCGCCGGCGTCGTAGTCGCCGGCCGCGTTCGTGCCGAACAGGTAACCGCCGGCCGAGCTGTAGAACGGGTACGAGTGGTACGCGTCGCCGTTCTGGCCCACCTGCAGGCAGAGGATCTCCGAGACCTTCTTGTCGGCCTTGAGCTTCTTGCCGGTCGCGACCAGGTCCTCCACCGTGGCCGGGGCCTCGGGCGCCAGCTCGGTGTTGCGGATCAGGCCCAGGTTCTCGGTGGCGTACGGGACGCCGTAGGTCTGGCCGTTGAACGTGACCGCCTTGACCGCGTTCGCCGCGATGCCGTTCTTCTGCTCGTCGCTGAGCTGCACCGGGTCGATGGCGCCGTTCTGCACCAGGTTGCCGATCCAGTCGTGCGCACCGACCATGACGTCAGGGCCGCTGCCCTGCTGGGAAGCGGTCAGGAAGGTGGTCTGCTGGTCCTTCGAGATGGCCTGGACCTTCACGGTCACGCCGTTCTCGGTGCCGAACTTCTCGGCGAACGGCTTGAGGGCCGCGGACCGCTTGTCGTCGGCCCAGATCACCAGTTCGCCGGTCGCGGCGGCGGCCGACGGGGTGTCGCTTCCGGCCGTCGTCGAGTCCTCGTCCTTGCTTCCGCAGGCGGCGGTGCCGACCAGGGCGACCGCGCAGACCGCGATCACACCCGCAGTTCGGATGCGCATCGATGAGCTCCTGTCATGAGGATTCAGATTGCGTGGGGGTTTTTGCAAAGGGAGAAGAAGGCACGGCACAGCCAGTGGCCTCCACCCGAAAGATCGATAAGGTGTCGTCCTTGTTGCGGGGACGTTAGCAAGCACTTGCAGTCAATGGAAGAGCTTGCAAGGCGAGAGCCGGTAACAGGACAGCACTACAGTGACAACATGCGTGCACGGATGGCGGACATCGCCAGGCAAGCCCAGGTCAGTGAGGCGACGGTCTCTCGCGTCATCAACGACCGCCCCGGCGTATCCGCTGAGACCCGGCAAGCGGTGCTCACCGCCCTCGACGTGCTCGGCTACGAGCGCCCCGAGCGGTTGCGCAAGCGCAGCGCCGGCCTGGTCGGCCTCGTCGTGCCCGAGCTGGACAACCCGATCTTCCCGGCGTTCGCCCAGGTCATCGAGTCGACGCTGGCGCAGTCCGGCTACACGCCGGTGCTCTGCACCCAGTCACCCGGCGGCGTCACCGAGGACGAGTACGTGGAGATGCTGCTCGACCGGCAGGTCAGCGGCATCATCTTCGTCTCCGGCCTGCACGCCGACACCACGTCCGACCACGAGCGTTACCTGCGACTGCTGGCCCGCCCGCTGCCGATCGTGCTGGTCAACGGGCACACCGGCGGCATCGACGCGCCGTTCGTCTCCTGCGACGAGCAGCTCGCCGGCGACCTCGCGGTCAGCCACCTCGTCGCGCTCGGCCACCGCCGGATCGGCATGATCTCCGGGCCGCACCGCTTCACCGCCGTCCAGCGCAAGCTCGCCGGATACCGGGAGGCCATGCAACGCCTGACCGCGGTCTCCAAATCCGACGTGGACAGCCTCGTCGAACTCACCCTCTTCGGCGTGGAAGGCGGCGAGGTCGCGGCGGATCGCCTGCTCGCGAAGGGCGCCACCGGCATCGTCTGCGGCTCCGACCTGATGGCGCTCGGCGCGATCCGGGCAGCCCGGCGGCGCGGACTCGACGTTCCCGGTGACGTGTCGGTGATCGGTTTCGACGACTCCCCGCTGATGGCTTTCACCGAACCGCCACTGACCACGCTCCGTCAGCCGGTCGCGGCCATGGCGGTCGCCGCCGTCCGCTCCCTGGTCGACGACATCAACGGTCACGCCGCACCCAGGTCGGAGTACCTCTTCCGCCCCGAACTGGTGGTTCGCAGCTCGACCGCTGTCGCCCCGGTGCCCCGCAAGCTCCCGGCCGACACACCCGCCGCCTGAGGTTTCTTGCTGCAACTTCTTGCACGCGACACCGGCGATCCGCGCTGCCGCGTGCAAGAGAGCGTGTTCTCCGCCTCTTCCGGGTGCCGTCCGACAGCGCCTGCCGTCCACTTGCGGCACGATTTGCAGCGGCGATCAGGCAGCCACCGCAAGTCCGTGCACGAGCACTCGCGCCCCGAACCGGCCAGGTGGCACATTCTGTGACAGTCTGGTCGCTCGGCGTGCCGAACTGAGGTCAATTCCGTCGCCCGATTGCCAAGTGATACATCTCACAATCGGTCCCTGGTCCCGGTCGAATCATGATTTTCCGGACACGGCCTCTCGTCGTTGTCAGCAAGCCAATTTCAGATGCCGCAAACCCACCCACTCGCGGCGGGAGGAAGAATGCCAGCCGGGTCGGGCCGGGTGGGCTGGGCTGGGCCCGAGCCAGAGCGAGCCGAGCCGAGCGAGCCGTGACGGGCCGAGCCGTGACGGGCCGAGCCGGGCCGAGACGGGCCGAGACGGGCCGAGACGGGCCGAGACGGGCCGAGACGGGCCGAGCCGAGAGGGGCCGAGCCGAGACGGGCCGAGCCAGGCCGAAGCTGAGCAGGGCCGAGCCGTGACGGGCGGCTGGCAGCAAGGCCGGACCGTCGGCAGTCACCGGCCATCTCCCAGCCCAGCCAGACCACGGCAGTCAACGGGCCATCTCCCCAGCCCAGCCAGCCCACCGCGATCACCGCGATCACCGCGATCACCGCGATCACCGCGATCACCGCGATCACCGCGATCACCGGGCCATCCAGCCAGGGCGGGCCGTGGCGGTCAGCGGGCGGCTGTCAGGAGGGTCAGGTCGCGGAGTAGTTCGGAGACTGTGCGCGCGTTCAGGTCGGCGAAACGGGTTGGTGGGCCTTGCAAGGTCAGGTCGCCCAGTTTCTGTTCCGGCAGGATGTCCAGTGCGCCGACGACTATCCCCGGGGTCAGATCCAGGTAGGCCGCGCCGTCGTCGCCGAGCGGGAACAGCACGCCCGGCTGGACGCCACCGTCCTGTGCGGCGTCGCGGCGCCAGCCACGGTTCTCCAGGCCGACCACCGCGCCGGTCGGGACGGTCTCGCCGGCGAACCGGGTGAGGACCGCGCCGCCCGCCTCCTCCGCCGTCAGCACGAGGACCTCGCGGCCCAGCTGGTCGAACGGCTGCACGATCTGATAGTCGGCGAACAGCTCCGACCAGCGCGCCACGTCGTCACCCAGGTGCAGCGGATGCGCCACGGTGATCCGATCGGTTTCGGCCAGGGTGGCAGGCTCGTCGTCGACGCCGGCGAGCGTGCCGTCCTCGGCGATCCGGAAAGCGGCCGCCGAGCCCGACCACACGAGCCGGCGGGCGAGCCGCGTCAGCACCGGATGGTCGAGGAAGAAGCGCCGGAACTCCCCCGGTGTCCACTCCCGGCCGTTCGCCATGGCGCGTTCCAGGCGCCGCACCTGGTCGGTCGTGGCCGTCCGGAAGTCCTTCTTCAGCGCGGTGAATTGTTTGTACGCGGCAGGCGCCAGCGTGGCGTCGTCACGAGCCCCGGGACGAGGCAGCGACTTGAGCCGCTTGCCGGAGGCGTCGGTGACGGACAGGCCGAGCTCGTCGGCGACGGCCGTGAACTGCCGGGGGCCGTAGTCCAGGGTGACCGGCAATCCGAAGTCCGGCGCCAGGCGGTCGGCCAGCTGATCGCCGGTGAGGCCGAGGCCGGCTGCCACCGCGGCCACCTTCTGCTGGGCGGCCGAGCGCAGACCCTTGAACTTCGACCGCTCGGCTACCCGGTTGAGCTGCTGCAGCGCCCCCTCGGTGCCGATCTCGGCGAGGATGTCCAGCCCGGCCACGGCTCGGGCGTGTCTGCTCTCGCCCGGCCACTCGAGCAGCCGCGGGGTGAGACGGCGGGCGGTCTCGTCGTCGCCCAGCCAGCCCAGAGTGTCGAGAACCCAGCGTTGACGGCCTTCGGCGCCGGCGTCGTCCCAGCGTTCGAAGAGGGCCCAGGCGAACTCGGTCAGGTCGTCGTCGTCGAGCGCTTCCCGGACGGTGGTGGCACCGGGGAAGTCGCGGCCCAGCGCGAAGACCATCGCCAGGTCACGAGCCGCCGAGTCGGGCAGCACCAGTGAACTCGCCCGCAGGCGGACCAGCGGCAGCAGGGCCGGGTCGATCCAGTCGGGCAGCACCGGCAGCCGTTCGGGGAGATCAGGCCCGCGATCAGCCTTGGGACGCTTCCACGGGGGATCAGCGAGAAGTGCCGGCAGAGCATCGGCGACAGAAGCAGGACCCGACACGCGACGCAGGACGGCGGCGAAGCCGGGGCGGGACTGGATGGTGGAATCCGCAGCGGCCAGGAGTCTGGCGGCTCGTTCTGGGTCGCTCCGTGAAGCTTGGATCAGCGCGCTTCGCACGTGCCGATCGCCGTACGAGGAAATGAGGTCTTTGAAAGGCTCGTCGCCCGGAAGTGAAGCCACCAGCGACAGCAGCGCGGTCCGGCCTCGGCTGTCCGTGGACGGCATGTGGTCGAGCCAGCTGAGCAGCAGACCGGCGGCCGCGGACGGGCCGACGCCGTCGATCAGGGTGGTGTGCAGACCTCGCCAGCCGGTGACCAGCGAACGACCCAGCGCCCGCGCCTCCGCGACCTGCTCGGGAGTGCTGATCGAACCCAGCAGCAGCGATGCCCGGCGATGATCCTTATCGGTCAGCGCCTCGGTCCAGTCGGCGGCGACCCAGTCCTTCTCGGAGGGAGCGAGCACCGCAGTGGCACACCGGTGCCAGGGCCCGGACGGCCGGAGATCGCGCAAGGCGGCGACCGCCTCGGCGTAGACGTCGTCGGGAGCGGCGGCCAGGACGGCGCGCATCCGGAACAGGATCAGCTGCTCCGGGTCCATGTGGATGGAGAAGGCGCGCTCCTCGCCCGGCCGCCGGTGACGCACCACGAACACCGGGTCGAGAGCGAACTCCGGATCGGCGCCCGGCCGCACCACACCCTGATAGGGACCGTCGCCGGTGCCCGCCGCCATCAGCGTGAACAGCTCGGCCGCGGCCGTGGCGGCGAACACGACACCGCGCTCGATCATCCACAGCTCGGCGAACCAGGGCTGGCTGATGACGACCCGCCAGTCCAGATATTTCGCTGCGAACGCGACGGCCGCGGCGTGCGACGGGCCGTCCGGGAAGGAACCGCCGAGGGCCCGCTCCACGAAACCCGGCGCGGTCGCCAGCAACCGCTCGACGACCTCCCTCGCCTGCGGATCAGGCGAGGGGACATCGACCGGCGCGCCACCCCGGCGGGGATGCATGAGGGACATGCCGGCAACCTACCGGCAGCCACCGACAGAAATCAGCGCGGGACGACCTTCTCGACCGCCCACTGCCGCCAGTTGTCCAGCTTGTGCTGCACGGTCGCGAGCTGCTCCCGCACCGGACCCGGGCCGGTCGAGCCCGGCGTCGTCCGAGCGGCCAGCGCCGACGACACCGACAGCACCTCGCGGACCGACGGGTCGAGGTGCTCGCTCACCGTCTTCAGGTCGTCGTCGGTGAGGTCCTCCAGCTCGCACTCGCGCGCCGAGCAGAGCGCGACCAGCTTGCCGGTCACCTCGTGCGCGTCGCGGAACGGCACGCCCTTGCGGACCAGCCAGTCGGCGACCTCGGTGGCGAGCGAGAATCCGACGGGAGCGGCCGCGGCGAGGCGATCCACCCGTACGGTCATCGTCGAGATCATCCCGGCGAGCGCGGGAAGGAGCAGCTCCAGCGTGTCGACCGCGTCGAAGGCCGGCTCCTTGTCCTCCTGCATGTCCCGGTCGTAGGTGAGCGGCAGGCCCTTCAGCATGGTCAGCACGGCGACCAGGCCACCGACCAGACGGCCGCTCTTGCCGCGGGCCAGCTCGGCGATGTCCGCGTTCTTCTTCTGCGGCATGATCGACGAACCGGTCGCGAACGCGTCGTCCAGCTCCACCCAACCGAACTCGGTGGAGGTCCAGAGCACGACCTCCTCGCCGAGCCGGGAGAGGTGCACGCCGAGAAGCGCGGTGATGAAGAGGAACTCGGCGACGAAGTCGCGGTCGGCGACGGCGTCCATCGAGTTCTCCGCGGGGGCGGTGAACCCCAGCTGCTTCGCCACGGCGGCCGGGTCGAGCGGGAGCGAAGAACCGGCCAGCGCACCGCTGCCGAGCGGGCTGATCGCGGTCCGCACGTCCCAGTCACGCAGGCGCTCCAGGTCGCGCAGCAGCGGCTGGACGTGCGCGAGCAGCCAGTGGCCGAAGCTGACCGGCTGCGCGTGCTGCACGTGGGTCATGCCGGGCGCCGGAGTGTCGATGTTGCGGGCCGCCTGCTCGGTGAGCGCGTCGGCCAGCTCGATCACCGCGACGGCCACCCCGCGCGCGTGGTCGCGCAGGTAGAGCCGCAGGTCGGTGGCGACCTGGTCGTTGCGGGACCGGCCGGCGCGCAGCTTGCCGCCGAGTGAGCCGAGGCGCTCCAGCAGCCCCCGCTCCAGCGCGGTGTGCACGTCCTCGTCCTCGACGGTGGGCCGGAACTCACCGGCGGCGCAGGCCGACTCCAGATCGTCGAGCGCGGCGAGCATCTTGCCGAGCTCCTCCGCGTCGAGCAGCCCCGCGTTCGCCAGGACACGGGCGTGCGCGCGGGAGGCGAGCAGGTCGTAGGGCGCGAGCCGCCAGTCGAACTGCACACTGACACTCAGCCGGGCCAGCGCCTCCGCCGGGCCGCCCGCGAATCGAGCTCCCCACAGCCGCGTCGGCTCCTCAGTTTCCGGCACACCCACTCCTCGTTCGTGACCTGGTCCAACGCACCGACCCTACCGTGAGGTCGGCATGCATAAAAATACTATCACCATGATAATGTTGCGACCATGGCCAGCCTCGATCTCACCGGCGACATCGTCGAACTCACCCGGACCATCTGTGACATCCCGAGCGTCAGCGGGGAGGAGAAGGAGCTCGCCGACGCCGTCGAGACGGCCCTTCGTTCGTACCCCCATCTGGAAGTCCTTCGTGACGCGGACGCCGTGGTCGCCCGGACGAACTTCGGCAGGGACACCCGAGTCGTCCTCGCCGGCCACCTCGACACGGTCCCGATCGCGGACAACCTTCCGATCAAGATCAAGGACGAGGTTCTGTACGGCCGGGGCACCACCGACATGAAGTCCGGCGTAGCGGTGTTCCTCCAGTTGGCCGCCCTCCTGACCGACCCGCGCTACGACGTCACATATGTGTTCTACGACCACGAGGAGGTGGCCGCCCGGCTCAACGGCCTCGGCCGCCTCGTCACCAACCACCCCGAGTGGCTGTCCGGCGACTTCGCGGTCCTCGGCGAGCCGTCCGACGGGACCGTCGAGGGCGGCTGCCAGGGCACCATGCGCGTGAAGATCACGGTGCCGGGCGTCGCCGCGCACGCAGCCCGCTCGTGGCGGGGCAGCAACGCCATCCACAGTGCCGGCGCGGTCCTCGACGTGCTGCGGGCCTACGAGCCGCGCCGCCCGGTCGTCGACGGCCTGCAGTACCGGGAAGGCCTGAACGCCGTGAAGATCGAGGGCGGCATCGCCGGCAACGTGATCCCGGACCTCTGCACGGTCTTCGTGAACTACCGCTTCGCCCCGGACCGCGGCACCGACGAGGCCGAGGCCCATCTGCGCGAGGTCTTCGCCGGCTTCGACCTGGAGGTCACCGACCGCGCTCCCGGCGCCCGCCCCGGCCTGGACCGGCCGGCCGCCAAGGAGTTCGTCGACCTGGTCGGCCGGGAGCCCCAGGCGAAGCTCGGCTGGACCGACGTCTCCCGCTTCGCCGGCCTCGGCATCCCGGCGATCAATTTCGGTCCGGGCGACCCGCTGCTGGCCCACACCGACGATGAGCACGTCCCGGCGTCGGAGATCCGCAAGGCCCTCGAAGTCCTGACGGCCTGGCTGTCCTGACGGCCTGGCTGTTCTGGGATCCCGCCGCTGCTCCATCGTGTCGCTGGGGTGCCGGCGTCCTGCCCGCGCTCGTCCTGCTCCGCGTTCCGGCGTTCCGGCGCCCCGCATCCCGGCGCCCCAACGCCCGACATCCCGCCGCCCCAACGCCCCGACATCCCGGCGCACCGACGCCCCGACGCACCGATGCGGATCTTGAGCGATTCTTCACCCTCAGAGGTGCAAAGTCGCTCAAGATCTGGCAGGGGCCACACGTGAATGCCAGAGCTGACAGTCGGCGAGAACAGGCCGCTGCGGAAGGCGAACGGCCAGGTCGCCGACACACGCCCTCGACAGTCCCGCTGCAAATCTTGAGCGATCCCCGACCCTCCAGGGTGCACCATCACTCAAGATCCGGGGAGTGGGCCACACCTGAATGCCGGAACTGACAGTCGGCGAGAACGGGCCGCCACGGAAGGCGAACGGCCAGGTCGCCGACACACGCCCTCGACAGTCCCGCTGCAAATCTTGAGCGATCCCCCATCCTCCAGGGTGCACCATCACTCAAGATCCGGGGAGTGGGCCGCACCAGAGTCCCCGGGACTGACAGCTGGCTGCCATTTGTCCAGTACGGGCCTTATGTGTATCGCCTCGTACCGTTCGACCGGCCCGACCGGCCCAGCGGTGCGATCGTCTCGCCCGGCCCGACTGCAGATCTTGAGCGAACTCTCACCTCCTGGGATGCAACATCGCTCAAGATCTGCGGGGTGGACGGCGCGGCACGACTGACTCGGCCAGCGACACAGGACAGGCGGGCAGCACAGCACAGCCGGGCGGTACGACACAGCAGGGCACGACACAGCCGGGCGACACGCCACAGCGGGGTGTGACAGCGCAGCCCCGCACACAGCACGGCCGATCGGCACGCTCACCCGGGCGGGCCAACACGGCCGACCAGCACGGCTCAGCCGAGCGGGACAGCACGGCTGAGCGGCACGGCTCAGCCGAGCGGGACAGCACGGCTGAGCGGCACGGACGGGCGGGCGACGGACTACTCGGCCGGAGTGCCGGCGGCTCGGGCGATGGCGCCGGGCACCGCGTACATGTGGGCGAACGCCCGCGCCTGCTCACCGGTCCACAGCGACGAACCGTGGCCGTAGACGACACCGGATCGCGTGGCGGCGTCGAGGAGGCTGTGCGGGCTCTTGCTGCCGAGCAGGACGATGTTGCCCTTGTGCAGCAGCACCCGCACCTGGCCGGTGACCCGGGTCTGGCTGGAGTCCAGGAACGCCCGGAAGTCGTCCATGATCGGATCGAAGTAGACGGCTTCGTGGAGCAGGTCGCCGTACGTGTTGCCGAGCGTCGCCTTCGTCGCCTGCTGCCGGTTGGAGAGCACCAGCTTCTCCAGCTCCCGGTGGGCCGCGATCAGGATCAGCATGCCGGGCGCTTCGAAGCCGACCCGGGCCAGGTTGCCGACCATCGTCGAGCCCATGTGGATGCCCCGGCCGACGCCGTGCTCGCCGCCGAGCACGTTGAGGGCCGAGAGGATCGCGTAGTTCGGGGCGTCCTTCTCGACGAGCGAGTCCCCGCCGGCGTAGGAGGCGCCGACGACCTCGCCCTTCTCGAACTCCAGCAGCAGCTCGACGCCGTCCGCAGGGGCCTCGGCGATCGACTTGGTGTAGGTCCAGGCGGATTCCGGCAGGTAGTCCCAGCTGCCGTACGTCTCCTCGCCGCCGATCGACGTGCCGATCAGGCCCTCGTTGATCGAGTAGAGCTTGACCTTCTCGCTGACCGCGTAGCCCCGGCTGCGGAGGAACTCCGCTTCCTCCTCGCGGACCAGCCGCTCGTCCCGGACCGGGGTGACGATCTCCAGGTGCGGGGCGAGGGCACGGATCACCGCGTCGTAGCGCACGTGGTCGGCGCCGGCGCCGGTCGAGCCGTGCGCCACCGCGTCCGCGCCGACCTCCAGGGCGACCTGGACGACCTTCTCCGCCTGGATCAGCCGCTCGGCGCCGACACACGACGGGTAGGCGCCGTTGCGCAGGTAGTTCGCCTTGATCGCGTAGGTGACGACGCGGTCGTACAGCTCGGCGCGGGCGTCGACGACGTGGTGCTCGATCGCGCCCAGCTCCTCGGCGCGGGCACTGACGACCTCGGCCTCACCGCTGTGCAGGCCGCCGGTGTCGATGTTCGCGGTCACCACGTCCCAGCCCTTCTCGCGGAAGTCGACGAGGAGGTACGAGGTGTCCAGCCCGCCGGAGAAGGCGAGAACGATCTTGCGCTTGGTCATCGGGTTCCTTCGGTGGATACAGCAAGAATCGGTACGTAGGTCTTACCGTCCCGGCGGACGTGGCCGGGGGGCAGGACGTAGAACTCGGAGCGTCCCGCCTCGATCTCCTTCTGCATCGCCTGCTGGCGACCGTAGTCGAAGGGATCGAGCAGGAAGCTGGGGTCGGGCAGCTGTCCGCCGGGCGGGAGGGTCAGGTCGCTCTGGTAGACGAACGAGCCCGGCGAGGTGTGGAACGGGACGGTGGCGACCAGCACCTTCAGCGCGCCGAACTCGGTGTGCACCTTGAGCGCGCTGTTGTCGTACTGGGTGACGCCGTCGAGTTTCTGCGCGCGGTACGCGGACAGGGCGAGCGCCTTGGCGGCCTTGCCCAGCCCGACCGCCGGCATCAGCGACCAGAGCGACCAGCCGACCCAGCGGCCCGGTTCGGCCGAAGGGGCCGCGCAGTAGCCGCCGACCGGCACGGGACCGCGGTAGCCGCTCTCCTTCATCTCGGCCTGCACCTTGCGTAGCAACTGCTTCACGTCGGTGTCGAAGCGGAACGTGGACCGCTCGACCATCGCGGCGAACTCGTCCTGCGGCAGGCCGGCGATCAGGGCGGCGGCCGGCATCAGGATCAGGTCGACCATGACCCACTGCGGCATCGGGATGCCCCGGTCGCCGAACGCGATGCCGTTGATCACGTTGAAGTAGTTCAGGAAGTCCCGGATCGACCAGTCCTTCTCGGCCGTATCGGTGAAGTCGAGAAAGCTGAGCTTGTGGCCGTACGGATGCTCGTTGAGCTGTGGCCGCAGAGTCTCGTTGGAGGCGAGGAAGAACTCGACGCCGTGCCCGACCAGCGTGTCGGTGTGGTCGGCGAAATCCGGGAAGCGCGCTTCCACGGCGGGCGTGAACGTCATCAGTGATTCCCCTCCAGAGAATCCGACCTGCTCCAGTTGCCGAGCTTCTCGGCGAGGGCGGCACCCGAACCGGGTCCGCCGTCCCGGGCCACGACCAGGATCGTGTCGTCGCCGGCGATCGTGCCGACCACGTCCGACAGCCCGGACCGGTCCAGCGCGCTGGCCAGGAACTGCGCGGCGCCGGGCGGGGTACGCAGCACGGCGATGTTGCCGCTCGAGTCGACGCCGGTGAGCAGCTCGCGCAGCAGCCGGATCAGCCGGGCCGGCCCCTGCTGGGTCTCCCGCAGCGGGCGTTTGCCGTCCTCCGGGATCAGGTACGCCCCGCCGACCTTCACCGCGTTCAGCTCCTCCAGGTCACGCGAGAGCGTGGCCTGGGTGACCTGCACACCCTCGTGGGCGAGCAGGTCCGCCAGCTCGGTCTGCGAGCGCACGGTCCGGCCGCGGATCAGCTCCACGATCCGCGCGTGCCGCCCCGCCCTGGTCACCGGTGAGCTCATTGTGAGTTTGCCGCCAGCAGCCAGGTGAGCAGCGCCTTCTGCGCGTGCAGGCGGTTCTCCGCCTGGTCGAAGACCGCGCTCTGCGGGCCGTCCAGCACGTCGTCGGTGATCTCCTCGCCGCGGTGCGCGGGAAGGCAGTGCAGCACGATCGCGTCCGGGGCGGCGGCCGCGAGCAGCTCCTTGTTCACCTGGTACGGCCAGAACGGGGTGAGCCGGTCCTTGCCGTCCTCCTCCTGGCCCATCGAGGTCCAGGTGTCGGTGGCGATCACCTGCGCGCCGTCGACCGCCTCCCGGGGGTCGCGCAGCACCTCGACCGAGCCGCCGGTCCAGGCCGCGATCTCGGAGGCCCGGGCCACCACGGCGGGCGCCGGGTCGAAGCCGGACGGGCCGGCCACCCGCACGTTCATCCCAGCCATCGCGCCGGCGATCAGGTACGAGTGCGCCATGTTGTTGGCGGCGTCGCCGACGTACGCCAGGGTCCGGCCGGCCGTCGAGCCGAACCGCTCGCGGATCGTCTGCAGGTCGGCGAGGAGCTGGCAGGGGTGGTATCCGTCGCTCAGCGCGTTGATCACCGGGACGTTGACGCCGGACGCCAGCTCGGCGAGCCGCTCGTCGCCGTGTGTCCGGAACACCATGGCCGCGACGTAGCGGGAGACGACCCGGCCGGCGTCGGCGAGGGTCTCGCCCCGGCCGAAGTGGGTGTTCTGGGTGTCCACGATGATCGGCTGGCCGCCCAGCTCGGCGATGCCGGCCTCGAACGACAGGCGGGTGCGCAGGCTGGCCTTGTCGAAGAAGACCGCGACCGAGCGCGGGCCGGCGAGCGGCGTGTAGCCGAACCGGTTCGCCTTCATCTCGGCGGCCAGGTTCAGGACGTCGTCCTGCTCCTGCGGGGTGAGGTCGTCGTCGCGGAGGAAGTGGCGGGTGGTCACCGGATACCGTCCAGGGCAGCGATCAGGGCGTCCGCCTGATCGGAGGAGATGATCAAGGGCGGGGCGAGCCGGATGATGTCCGGCTGCGGGGCGTTCACCAGGAAGCCGGCGTCGCTCAGACGAGCCGCGATCTCCTTCGAGACCGGCTGGGTGAGCACGATGCCGAGCAGCAGGCCGGCGCCGCGCACGTGGCTGATCCACGGGTGGTTCAGGCCCTCGATGCCGCGGCGCAGCTGCTCGCCGATCCGCTTCACGTGGTCGAGCAGGCCCTCGTTGGCGATCGTGCGGATCACCGCGAGGCCGGCCGCGCAGGAGACCGGGTTGCCGCCGAAGGTGGTGCCGTGCATGCCGGGCTGCAGCAGGTCGGCGGCCGGCCCGAACGCGATGCAGGCGCCGAGCGGCAGGCCGCCGCCGAGGCCCTTCGCGAGGGTGATCAGGTCCGGCTCGACGCCTTCGCTCTGGTGGTGGAACCAGTGCCCGGTCCGGCCGATGCCGGTCTGTACCTCGTCGAGCACGAGCAGAGCGCCGTTCCGCGAGGAGATCTCCCGGGCTGCGGCCAGGTAACCGGCCGGCGGCACGACAACGCCGTTCTCGCCCTGGATCGGCTCCAGGATCACCATGGCGGTCTCGTCGGTGACCGCGGCGGCCAGCGCCTCGACGTCACCGAACGGGACGTGCGTGACGTCGCCGGGAAGCGGGACGAACGGCTTCTGCTTCGACGGCTGGCCGGTCAGCGCCAGGGCGCCCATGGTCCGGCCGTGGAACGCGCCGTCGGTCGCCACGATGTGCGTGCGCCCGGTCAGCCGGGAGATCTTGAAGGCGGCCTCGTTGGCCTCGGCGCCCGAGTTGCAGAAGAGCACCCGGCCCTGCCGGCCGGCGAGGGCCAGCAGCAGCTCGGCGAGCGCGAGCGGCGGCTCGGCGATGTAGAGGTTCGAGACGTGGCCCAGCTGCTGGATCTGCTGCGTCACGGCGGCGACGACGGCCGGGTGGGCGTGACCGAGGGCGTTCACCGCGATGCCGCCGAGGAAGTCGACGTACTCCGTGCCGTCCTCGGCGGTGAGCACCGCGCCCTCACCACGGATCAGCCCGAGGGTGGGGCCGCCGTAGTTGTTCATCATGGATGCCTGCCAGCGCTCGGGCAGCGTGCTCATGAGGGGATCACCATCGTTCCGAATCCTTCTTCCGTGAAGACTTCCAGCAACGTCGAGTGGGCGACCCGGCCGTCGACGACGTGTGCGGCGGGCACGCCACCACGCACCGCGCGCAGGCAGGCCTCCATCTTGGGCGCCATCCCGGATTCGAGGGACGGGAGCAGTTTCTCCAGCGCGTCCGCGTCGATCTCCGAGGTCAGCGAGCCGGTGTCCGGCCAGTTCGTGTAGAGGCCGGGCACGTCGGTGAGCACGACCAGCTTGCGGGCGCCGAGCGCGACGGCGAGGGCCGAGGCGGCGGTGTCCGCGTTCACGTTGTGCGGCACGCCGTTCACGTCCGGCGCGACGGTGGCGACGACCGGGATCCGGCCGGCCGCGATCAGGTCGTCGACGGCCGAGGTGTCCACCTGGTCGACGTCGCCGACCTGCCCGATGTCCACGAATGAGCCGTCGACGAAGGCCTGCCGGCGGACCGCGGTGAACAGGCCCGCGTCCTCGCCGGAGAGGCCCACCGCGTACGGCCCGTGCTTGTTGATCAGGCCGACCAGCTCCCGGCCGACCTGCCCGACCAGCACCATCCGGACCACGTCCATGGCCTCCGGGGTGGTGACCCGCAGGCCGCCGCGGAACTCGCTCTCGATGCCGAGCTTGGTGAGCATCCGGCTGATCTGAGGGCCGCCGCCGTGCACCACGACCGGCTTGATACCGACGAGTCGCAAGAATACGATATCTGCTGCGAAAGCCGCCTGGAGCTCCGGATCGATCATGGCGTTGCCGCCGTACTTGATCACCACGGTGCTGCCGTGGAACCGCTCCAGCCAGGGCAGCGCCTCGATCAGGATCCCGGCCTTCTCAACAGGCTTCACGACGAGTACGCCGAGTTCTCGTGCACGTACGCGTGCGAGAGGTCGGTCGTCCAGATCGTCGCGCTCATCTCGCCCTCCCGCAGGTTGACGGTGATCTGCACGTCGCGCCCGGAGAGGTCGACCTTGGAACGGTCCTCGGCAGCGGCGCCGCCCTTGCAGACCCAGACGCCGTTGATCGCGACGTCGATGCGGTCCGGCTCGAAGGCCGCGCTGGTGGTGCCGACCGCCGCGAGGATCCGGCCCCAGTTCGGATCATTGCCGAAGAGGGCCGTCTTCACCAGGTTGTTGTTCGCGACGGTACGCCCGACCTGCACCGCGTCCGCCTCACTCGCCGCGCCCGCCACCTCGATGGCGATGTGCTTCGTCGCGCCCTCGGCGTCCCCGATCAGCTGCTGAGCGAGATCGTGGCAGACCTCGGTCACCGCCGCGGTCAGCTCCTCCAGGGTGGGCTGCACGTTCGACGCGCCGCTGGCCAGCAGGACCACCGTGTCGTTCGTCGACATGCAGCCGTCCGCGTCGATCCGGTCGAAGGTGACCCGGGTGGCAGCGCGCAGCGCCGCGTCGAGCGTCTCGTTGTCGGCCGACGCGTCGGTGGTGACCACGACCAGCATGGTGGCGAGCGCGGGGGCCAGCATGCCGGCGCCCTTCGCGATCCCGCCGACCGACCAGCCCTGGCGCTGCGCGACGGCGTTCTTCGCGACCGTGTCGGTCGTCATGATCGCCTCAGCGGCGCGGGGGCCGCCGTCGGCGGCGAGCGCCTTGGCGGCCGCGTTCACGCCGGGGAGCAGCTTGTCCATCGGCAGCAGCTCGCCGATCAGGCCGGTCGAGCAGACCGCCACGTCGCCGGCGCCGATCATCATCGGCTTGGAGCCGGTGGTCCGCAGCACGGCGGCGGTGTGCTCGGCGGTGGCGTGCGTGTCCCGGAAGCCCTGCGATCCGGTGCACGCGTTGGCGCCGCCGGAGTTCAGGACCACGGCGCGGACGATGCCGCCCTTGAGGACCTGCTGGCTCCAGAGGACCGGCGCGGCCTTCACCCGGTTGCCGGTGAAGACGGCGGCCGCGGTGTAGTCGGGGCCGTCGTTGACGACCAGGGCGACGTCGGGGTTGCCGCTGGCCTTGAGCCCGGCGGCGACGCCGGAGGCACGGAACCCCTTGGGGGCGGTGACGGTCACGGCGCGACTCCGAAGACGCTGAGGCCCGTGGTCTCGGGCAGGCCGAACATGATGTTGGCGTTCTGCACGGCCTGACCGGCCGCGCCCTTGCCGAGGTTGTCGAGCGCGCTCACCACGATGATGCGCCCGGAGTCGATGTCGACGGTGGCCTGCAGGTGGCAGGAGTTGGAGCCCGAGGTGGCGGCCGTGTGCGGCCACTGACCCTCCGGCAGCACGTGCACGAATGGGTCGCTCGCGTAGGCCGCCTGCAGCGCCTCGCGCGGGTCGCCACCGTTGAGCCGGCGGGCGGTCACGGTCGCGAGGATGCCGCGCGGCATCGGGGCGAGGATCGGCGTCATCGAGAGCGACGCCGCGCCGGTGGCCTGCTTGATCTCGGCGACGTGCTGGTGCGCGCCCACCTTGTACGGCGAGAGGTCACCCATGATCTCGCTGGCCAGCAGGTTGACCTTGGCGCTGCGACCGGCGCCCGAGGTGCCCGAGCTGGCGACCACGACGACGTCCTCCGGGTCGGCCACGCCGGCGGCGATCAGCGGCGCGAGCGCCAGGGTGATCGTGGCGGCGTAGCAGCCGGTGTTCGCCACCCGGTCGGACCCGGCGATCGCCTCACGGGCGCCGGGCAACTCGGGCAGGCCGTAGGTCCAGGTGCCGGCGTGGCCACCGCCGTAGTACCGCGTCCACTGCTCGGCGCTCTCCAGCCGGAAGTCGGCGCCCAGGTCGACGACCTTCACACCCTCGGCCAGCTGGGCGGCGACGGCCGCTGACTGGCCGTGCGGCAGCGCGAGGAAGACCAGGTCGGCGCCGCTCAGCGTCTCCGCGTCGGTCGCGCCGAGTGTCAGGTCCAGGCCCGCGAGCTGCGGGTGCACGGCGCTGACCGGCGAGCCCGCCTGGCTGTGCGCCGTCGCTGTGACGAGGTCGAAATCGGGGTGCCCGGCGAGCAGGCGCAGCAACTCGCCCCCCGCGTACCCACTTGCTCCCGCTACCGCGACCCGGATTCCCATACCAACCTCCGCATGACTATGCAGAGAACCGTATCAAGACTCAGGGCCCCGGGCAAAGCCATTTCAGCCGAGGGCGTCCCGGATCCCCGTCTCATGCTTACCCAGGAAGATCGGATCGCGCCGGGAGAGCACGTCACCGGCGGCCTTCACCGCGGCGAACTCCTCCCGGACCTCGCCGCGCAGCCAGGTCTGCTTGTACTGCCGGACCGTGTCGTCGCCGACCCCTGTCGCGTCGACGCCCAGCGCCCGGCAGACCGCGACCGCCCGCTCGATGTGGAAACCCTGGGTCACCACGATCGCCTGGCGCACCCCGAAGATGCGCCGGGCGCGGGAGCACGAGTCGTAGGTGTCGAAGCCGGCGTGGTCGAGCACCACCCGGGAGACCGGCACGCCGTGCGACACCAGCCAGACCATCATCCCGCCGGGCTCGTCGTAGTCCCAGTTCGCGTGGTCGCCGGAGACCAGGATCGCGGTCACCTTCCCGGATTCGTAGAGCTGCCGGGCGAGTTCCAGCCGCGCTTGCAGGAACGGCGACGGCTGCCCGCCCGGGTTGATCTGGGCGCCGAGCACCAGCGCCACCGGGGCGGGAGGGACGTCGTCCAGGGTGTAGACGTGGCCGGCGGCGGTCCCGCGTACCCAGGAGAGAGAGGCCGCGGTGACCGCGACGGCGAGGATCGCGCCGAGCGCGCCCGCCGTGATCGACCGGCGGAGCCAGAGGTTCTTCAGCACGGGCCGAATATGGCAAATACCGTCAATGAGGCAGCATGGCCCGGGTGTTCGGACATGATCTTTTCGTACGATGGGCAGCCGCGTCCGCCGGCGCCCGAGTCTTCCGCGACCCCGAGGCCGTGGTGGTGGCCTGCCCCGACCTCGCCCACTGGGACCGCCTGGTGATGGCCGGCGACCCGGACGCGCTGAGTGGACTGGTGCGCGAAGCGCTGGACGAGATGGGACCGTCGTTCCGGCCGTTCGGACCGGAGGACCTGGTCGCGGCCGTGGTCGCCCGGACGCCGGCCATCGAGATCAGCGCGCGGTTCGCCTGGATGGACGCCGCCGTGCCGGTCATCGCGGCCGAGTCGGCGTCGTCCTGGCTCGCCGAAACCGAGTGGCCCGAGGTGACAGCGCTGCTGAAGGAATCGTTTCCGGACTCGTACGCCTGGCCGGGCGCCCCGGGCGTGCACCGCTGGGCCGGCCTGCGCGACGACGACGGCCGGCTGCTCGCGGTCGCCGCCGACGCCTGGTCGACGCCGCAGATCGGCTTCATGGGCGGTGTCGCGACCCGCCGCGAGGCCCGGGGGCGTGGACTCGCGGCGGCACTGTGCGGATTCGTGGCGAACGAGCTGCTGATCGGCCGGGAACGGGTGGCGCTGCTCGCCGACTACGACAACGTCGCCGCCATCGCGACCTACGCCAGGCTGGGCTTTCAGACGCGCCGGGTGGCGGCGGCACGAGCCGTGTAGATCAGGTACTCCCACTCGCTGACGCCCTCGGCAGCCGCGGCGATGGCGGCGTCGAGCTCGGCCACCTTCTGCGGGTCACCGGCGATGTTCTTGTAGACCGCGATGGTCGGCCCGTAGACCGCCTTGAAGTAGTCGCGCAGCTCGGCGCCGGTCGCGAACCGGTCCACCCGCAGCGTGCGGCGCTCGGTCCGGACGTCGGTCACGCCCTCGCCGAACAGCGACGCCAGGTGCGCCGGGTCACCCCATCGCGGCGGCGGCTGGGCGCCGGCCGGGGGCGGGGCGGCGTACGGCTTCATGGTGGCGAACAGCTTCCCGATGAAACCCTCGGGAGTCCAGTTGACCAGTGCGATCGTGCCACCGGGCCGGCACACCCGGAGCAGCTCGCCGGCGGCCGCGGAGTGGAACGGCGCGAACATCACGCCGATGCAGGAGATGACGGTGTCGAAGGAGGCGGTGCCGAACGGCAGCGCCTCGGCGTCCGCCTCGGCCCAGGTGAGCTTCGCGTCCCGGGTCGCGGCGATCAGCTCACCGGCGGCGAGCAGCTCCGGAGTGAGATCACTCGCCGTGACGGTGGCGCCGGTCAGGGCGGCCGGGATCGCCGCGTTGCCGGTGCCGGCGCCGACGTCCAGGACGGTCTGCCCCGGGCCGATACCGGCCGCCTCGACCAGGACCGGGCCGAGCGGCGCGACGATCTCGGCGGCCAGCGATGGATAGTCACCCGACGCCCACATGGCGCGGTGTTTCTCTTTGATAGTCATGTCACCGACGGTAGGGATCACTCGTACGGCGGGACTAGTACACGATCTGTACCGCGGGTGTCCGCTACCGGACGGCTTTTCCGGTCGCCGCGGCCTAGCGTCGGGCCATGGGAGCTTCGTACGGGTCATTCTGCCCGGTGGCAAAGGCGATGGAACTGCTCGACGAGCGCTGGACCCTGCTCGTCATCCGTGAGCTGTTCGCCGGGAGCCGCCGCTTCAACGACCTGCGCCGCGGGCTCCCCCGGATGTCGCCGACCCTGCTCTCCCGCCGGCTGCAGCAGCTCACCGCCGCCGGGCTGGTGACCCGCCGGGAGTTCGGGGCCGAGGTGGATTACGGGCTGACCACGGCCGGACAGGAGCTGGAGCCGATCGTGACGGCGCTCGGCGTCTGGGGCACCCGGTGGATCCCCGAGCTGGGCGATCGCGACCTCGACCCGAGACTGCTGCTCTGGGACATGCACCGGATGGTCGACCACAGCGCGGTCCCGCCGCGCCGGACCGTGCTGTGGTTCCGGTTCCCGGCCGCCGCCCGCCGGGCCCGCGACTGGTGGCTGGTGATCACCCCGGACGAGGCCGACGTCTGCGACATCAACCCGGGCCACGACGTCGACGTGACGGTCACGGCCGACCTGCGCTGCCTCACCGACGTGTGGCGTGGCGACCGATCCTGGGCCTCCGCCCTGCGATCCGGCGAGCTGTCCTTCGAAGGGCCGGAAGAGCTGCGGCGGTCGGTGCCCGGCTGGTTCAAGCCGTTCACCTTCGCCGCGGTTCCCCGGCCCACAGCGGCGTCAGCTGATCCGGAACTTTGCCGATAGCAGGTCGGCCGGGCGCGAGCTCGGGCCCACCAGCAGTTCGAAGTCGCCGGGCTCGACGATCCGGACGCCCTCGGCGTCGACCAGGGTGCAGACGCTCGCCGGCAGCTCGATCTCCACCGTCACGCTCTCCCCCGGCGGCACGGTGACCTGCCGGTACGCCTTCAGCTCCCGGCTCGCCCAGGTCACGCTGGTCACCAGGTCGCTGACGTAGGCCTGCACGGTCTCCAGCGCCGGCCGCGCACCCGTGTTCGTCAGCCGCACCGCCGCCCGGACCACGCCGTCCGCCGCCACGTCCGGCTCACCGATCGTGAGGCCGTCGTAGGTGACCGTCGTGTAGTTGAGGCCCTCACCGAAGGCGAACAGCGGGTCCTGGGTGAGGTCGGCGTACCGGGTGCCGTGCTGCCCGCGCACCTGGTTGTAGTGGATCGGCTGCTGGCCGACGTGCCGGGCCGCGGAGATCGGCATCCGGCCGCTCGGCTCGATGTGCCCGAGGATCAGCTCGGCGATCGCCTGGCCGCCGCGCATGCCCGGGTTGAAGGCCTGGATCAGCGCCGCCGCGTTCAGCGCCGACTCCGGGAGCACGTGCGGCTTCGAGTCGATCAGCACGACGATCATCGGGGTGCCGGTGGCCGCGACCGCGTCGAGCAGCGCGATCTGGCCGCCCTGGAGTTCCAGGGTGGCCGTCGACTTGTGCTCGCCGGTGAGGTTGACGGTGTCACCGACGACCACGATCGCGACATCGGCCTGTTGTGCGAGAGAGACGGCTGCCGCGAGCTGAGCCGGGTCGGCCGGGATCGGCTGCGAGATCGGCGGGCGCGGCTGGCCGTCCGGGAACGTCTCGCCCTCCGGGTCCGGAACCAGTCGCTCGATCTCGGCGCCCTGCTCGAAGACGACCTCCCAGCCGGCCGGGACGCCTGCCCGCAGGCCGTCGAGCACCGTCGCGGTCAGCTCCCGCGGGTGCCCGTCCGGCATCCAGTCGACCTGGCCGGAGTCGCCGGCCCAGTCGCCGAGCTGGGCGGAGACGTCGTCGGCGTTCGGGCCGAGCACCGCGATCCGGCGCGGGCCGGCGGAGGGGTCGAGCGGGAGGACGCCGTCGTTGCGGAGCAGCACCAGCGAGCGGCGGGCGATCTCCAGGTTCAGCGCGGTGTGCCCGGCGTTGCCGATCACGGCCCGCTGCCGTTCGGCGTCGGGGGTGCGGGGGTTCTCGAAGAGACCGAGCGCGAATTTCAGGCGCAGGATCCTTCGTACGGCCGAATCAAGATCTTTATCGCCCAGAAGGCCGCGCGCCACCGCTTCCTGCGCGCCCTCGAAGAACGCGGGCGTGGTCATGACCAGGTCGTTCCCGGCCTTCACGGCACGCGCGGACGCCTCCGCGTAGTCGGCGCAGACCTTCTGCTCCCAGACCATCCGGCCGACGTTGTCCCAGTCGGTCACGAGGGTGCCGGTGAAGCCCCACTCCTGCTTGAGCACGTCGTGGAGCAGCCATTTGTTCGCGGTGATCGGCACGCCGTCCATCGACTGGTAGCCGAGCATGAAGACCGCGCAGCCCTCCTGCACGGCCCGCTCGAACGGCGGCAGGAACCAGGAGCGCAGCTTGCGGCGGCTGATGTCGGCCTCGCTGGCGTCCCGGCCACCCTGCGTCTCGGAGTACCCGGCGAAGTGCTTCGCGGTGGCCAGGATCGCGGTCGGGTCGGACAGACCGCCGCCCTGGTATCCGCGGATCATCGCGGCGCCGAGCTCGCTGATCAGGAACGGGTCCTCGCCGAACGTCTCGTCGATCCGCCCCCACCGCAGGTCGCGGGCGATGCAGAGCACCGGCGAGAACGTCCAGTGGATGCCGGTCGTGGAGACCTCGACGGCGGTGGCCCGGGCGACCCGCTCCACCAGCTCGGGATCCCAGGTGGCGGCCATCGCCAGCTGCGACGGGAAGATCGTGGCGCCGGGCCAGAACGAGTGCCCGTGGATGCAGTCCTCGGCGGTGAGCAGCGGGATCCTCAGCCGGGTACGCGCGACCAGCTCGGCGGCCTCGATCAGTTTCGCCGGGGAGGTGTGCAGGATGGAGCCGGCCAGCTTCTCCAGGACGATCTCGGAGATGTCCTGGCGGGCGTCGAGCTGCAGCATCTGCCCGGCTTTCTCGGCCAATGTCATGCGGCCCAGCAGATCTTCCACGCGCTCCTCGATGGAGAGCGATGGATCCTGATATGGGAAGTCTGCGGGCATACGTGCCTCCGGTCTGACGAACACGAACGTTTCGGAGTCTTCCAGTCCGGAACCGGTTCCGGCACCCCGCCCCGGTTCCGGAACTCAATGATCTGTTGGCTGATTCGTCACGGCCCGGGGACGAGCGGAGCGATCCGATTGTGGGTATCTTCCTAAGCAGGCCACACTCATCGAAGTCGGACTATCACTGTGAGTGAGGAATGAGGTACTGATGGGCACCGACGAACGGATGTTGCGATCGTCCGAGGAGGCGATCGAGCACATCTCGGGAATCTGCTTCAAGACCGGTCCACCGGAACGGATCGGCGTCGAACTCGAATGGACCACGCACCGCGCCGGCGACCCGGCCGCCTACCTGAAACCCGCTGACCTGATCGCCGCGCTCGGTGAGCACACCCCCGCCAGCCTCGGCAATCCCGACCCCGCACCACTCCCCGGCGGCGGCACCGTGACCGTCGAGCCGGGTGGACAGATCGAGATCTCCTCGGCCGTCGCGGACAACCTGGCAGACCTGCACCAGGCTCTCTCCGCCGACCACGCCACCCTCACCGACTTGCTGGCCCGCGCCGGCATCGTCCTGGGCGAGCGGGGCATCGACCCTCACCGGCCGCCGCGGCGCATCCTCGACACCCCTCGCTACGCGGCGATGGAACGCGCCTTCGACCGGGCCGGCCGGACCATGATGGGCAGCACCGCCGGCCTGCAGGTCTGCTTCGACGCCGGCGGCCCGCAGCGCTGGGCCGCACTGAACGAGATGGGCCCGGCGCTGATCGCGCTCTTCGCGAACTCGCGGCGGCACGCCGGGCGCGACACCCGCTGGGCCTCCGCCCGGATGGCCGCCTGGCTCGCGATGGAACCCCGCCGCACCGGCCCGGTGCCGATCGGTGACGACCCGGCGGCGGACTGGGCGCTCTACGCGCTCGACGCCCCGCTGCTCTGCATCCGCCGCGACGACGGCAGCTGGGACGCGCCGCCCGGTCTCACCCTCGCCGGATGGATCGCCGCGGAGAGCCCGCCCACCGTGGACGACGTCGAATACCACCTCAGCACCCTCTTCCCACCGGTCCGGCCCCGCGGCTACCTGGAGGTCCGGTACCTGGACACCCAGCCCGGCGACGAGTGGATCGCCCCGGCCGCGGCCCTGTCCGCGCTGCTCGGCGACGACCTGATCATCGATCGCGCCCGGGCCGCCGCGGCGCCGGCGGCAGGACGGTGGCAGGCCGCCGCCCGGGCCGGGCTCGCCGACCCGCCGGTACGCGCGGCCGCCCGCGCCCTCGCGGAACTCGCCTGCCGGAACCTGGATCGCACCGGGCTGCCGCCCGCCGTCCGCGACCAGGTCTCCGGCATCCTCTCCCGCCGCCTGCACGCCGTCGCGGCAGCGGCCTGAGCCTCTCCGGAGAAGAATCCATGACACAGGACTTGCGGCTGACCATCGCCGCCGAACTGGAGCGCACCCGCGCCCGGACCGCGCTGCTCACCGAGGCGGTCGACGAGCAGGACCTGCTCAAACAGCACTCGCCGCTGATGTCCCCGCTGGTCTGGGACCTCGCGCACGTCGGCAGCCAGGAGGAGCTCTGGCTGGTCCGGGACGTCGGCGGACGTGATCCGCTGCGCCCCGACATCGACGAGCTCTACGACGCGTTCAAGCACGCCCGCAAGGATCGGCCGGCGTTGCCGCTGCTCAGCCCGGAGCAGGCACGCGCGTACGTCGCCCAGGTGCGCGACAAGGCCCTCGACGTGCTCGATCATGTACGGCTCGACGGCCGCCCGCTGCTCGACGGAGGCTTCGCCTTCGGGATGATCGTGCAGCACGAGCAGCAGCACGACGAGACGATGCTCGCCACCCATCAGCTCCGGTCGGGTGATCCGGTCCTGACCGCTCCCGCGCCGCCGGCCGCTCTCGTACCCGTCACCGGTGAGGTCTTCGTTCCCGGTGGGCCGTTCACCATGGGGACCAGTACCGAAGCATGGGCTCTCGACAACGAGCGGCCCGCCCACAGCGTGGATGTGGGTTCGTTCTTCATCGACGCCGCGCCCGTGACCAACGGCCGGTACCAGGAATTCATCGCCGCCGGTGGGTACGACGAGCCGTCGTTCTGGAGCCCGCGCGGCTGGGCTCATAAGGAGAAAGCCGGACTTGTCGCCCCGGGACACTGGGTCGGCGAGGGGTTCTACCGGCGATTCGGTCGTATCGAGAAGATCGATCCTGACGAGCCCGTCGTGCACGTCTGCTACTTCGAGGCCGAGGCGTTCGCCGCCTGGGCCGGCAAGCGGCTCCCCACCGAGGCCGAGTGGGAGAAGGCGGCCCGCTACGACCCGGCGACCGGCCGCTCCCGCCGCTACCCGTGGGGCGATGAGAACCCGGAGCCCCGGCACGCCAACCTCGGGCAGCGGCACCTCTCCCCCGCGCCGGTCGGCGCCTATCCGGACGGCGCCTCCCCGCTCGGCGTGCACCAGTTGATCGGTGACGTCTGGGAGTGGGTCGCGTCCGATTTCGATCCCTACCCGGGGTTCGTGGCGTTCCCCTACGACGAGTACTCCCAGGTCTTCTTCGGTGGCGACTACAAGATGCTGCGGGGCGGCTCGTTCGGAACGGACACGTCTGCGGTACGAAGCACCTTCCGCAACTGGGACCACCCGATCCGACGGCAGATCTTCAGCGGATTCCGCCTCGCCCGGGACGCCTGATGTGCCGTCATCTGGGGTACCTCGGTCCGCCCGTACCGCTGAAGGGGTTCTTGCTCGATCTTCCGCATGCGCTGGCGACGCAGGCCTGGGCGCCGCGGGACATGCGCGGCGGAGGCACGATCAACGCGGACGGCTTCGGCGCCGGGTGGTATCCGCCCGGTGCCGCGGCGCCCGTTCGTTATCGGAGCGCCATGCCGATCTGGACCGATTCCGCACTCCCCGCGATCGCGGCCACGACGACGTCGGGGGCGTTCCTCGCGGCGGTCCGCTCGGCCACCATCGGCATGCCGGTGACCGAGTCGGCGGCGGCGCCGTTCACCGACGGGCGCTGGCTCTTCAGCCACAACGGCGTCGTCCGGGGCTGGCCGGCCACGCTCGCCGATCTCGCGGGAGACCTTCCGACGCAGGATCTGCTCACCCTCGACGCACCCACCGATTCCGCGGCTCTCTGGCTTCTCGTACGCGCGAAGCTCCGTGCCGGCGAGCCACCGGTGAAAGCCGTCGCCTCCGTGGTGGCCGACGTCCTGGCCGCGGCGCCCGGATCCCGATTGAACCTGCTGCTCACCGACGGCACCCAGATGATCGCCACGACGGCCGGGCACGCGCTGTCGGCCCGCGTGGCGGACGGCTCGGTGGTGATCGCCTCCGAGCCGCTCGACGCCTCACCCGCCTGGCAGCCGATCCCGGACGGCCGGCTGGTCGTCGCCACCGCTTCCACATTGGAGATCTCTTGATCAAACTGCTGGACGACACGGACCTGGAACGCTCCCTACGCGCCGACGTGCAGGCCGGCCTGACCGCCTCACCCAAGTCACTGCCGCCGAAGTGGTTCTACGACGAACGCGGCAGCGAACTGTTCGAGGAGATCACCCGGCTGCCGGAGTACTACCCGACCCGTACCGAACGGGACATCCTCGCCGACGCCGCCCCGGAGATCGCCCGGATCACCGAGGCGAAGACCCTCGTCGAGCTCGGCTCCGGGTCGTCGGAGAAGACCCGGCTGCTGCTCGACGCCATGCTGGCGCGCGGCACGCTCGGCTCGTTCGTCCCGCTCGACGTCTCCGCCACCTTCCTCTCCTCCTCGGTGGACACCCTCGTCGCCGACTATCCCGGGCTCAGCGTCACCGGCGTCGTCGGGGACTTCGCCCAGCACCTCGGCCACCTGCCGGACGGCGACAACCGGGTCGTCGCGTTCCTCGGCGGGACGATCGGCAACCTGGTCCCGGCCGAGCGGGCCGCCTTCCTCGGCTCGCTGCGGCAGGCCCTGCACCCCGGCGAATGGCTGCTGCTCGGCGCCGACCTGGTCAAGGACCCGGCCGTGCTGGTGCCGGCGTACGACGACGCCGCCGGAGTGACCGCCGCGTTCAACCGCAACGTGCTGCACGTGGTGAACCGCTCGCTCGGCGGCGATTTCGACCCGTCGGCGTTCTCCCACGTCGCGCTCTGGGATCCGCAACAGGAGTGGATCGAGATGCGGTTGCGGGCGTCGACCGCCCAGCGGGTGCGGATCACCGCCCTGGACCTGACCGTCTCGTTCGCGGCCGGCGAGGAGATGCGGACCGAGATCTCGGCGAAGTTCCGCCGCACGGGCCTGTCGTCGGAGCTCGCCGCGGCGGGTTTCGAGCTGCGCCACTTCTGGACCGACCCGCGTTCCTGGTTCAGCCTGACCCTCGCCCGGGCCCGCTGATCGCTTCTGCTCGCCGTGCCGGGCTTTACCGCCGGTGCCACACTGGCAGCGGGTGAGGGGGTGCCACGATGGAGTTCGATCCGTTGAGCAGCGCCGAGGACCTGCTCAGGTCAAGCCGCGACGAGCTCCGCCGGGCGCTGCGGAGACGTCCGCTCCCGGTGGCGGTCCTCGCCGGCGCGACCGATCTGCCACCGGCCCGGCTCGGCGGCTGGGAGACGTTCAACGGCTCGGCCACCTGCGTCCGCGTCGACTACGGCCACCCGGTCACGTCCAGCTCGTGGGTGAGCGTGGAGACCGCCCGCTGGTCCGGCACCCAGGTCACCGGCGGGCCGCTGCGCGAACTCCTCGAGCACCACATGCGGCAGAACGGCGACCGCTTCTCGTCGGTCGAGTGGACCGGCGACGATCGCAGCGTCACCGTCGACGGCCGCACGGTGGCCGGCCGCCGCCTGCGAGCCGGCGACCGCTGGTGGGCGGTCCGCTGCTCGCTGCGCGACGTGGAGATCAGCGTCGTGGCGCACGACTGGCACTCGCCGGTGGCGGTCCGCACCCTGAACCAGGTCGAGATCGACGAGCTGATCTCCGTGGTGCCGACCCCGCCGGCGCTCATCCCGCCGTCCGCGGAGGATGCGCCGTCCACCCCCGGCGAACCGCATCGGGCCCTGGTCGAGGAGGTGCTCCGCTCCGAACGGCAGCGCATCGACTGGCTCACCGACGGCGGGCCGCCACCCCGGCTCCCGGCGAACTGGGGGCGGCTGTGGCGTGATGCCGTTCGCCGCCAGGCCGACCTCGCCGGCCAGCCGGAACCGGAAGCGGAACGCGCCCTGCAAGGCATGCTCAACCAGCTGACCACCCTGCACACCGAGGCCGAGTGGTTCCGCATCGACGAGACGCTGCGGCAGCGGGCGGTGAACGAGGTCCTGCTCTTCACCACCGGCCTCGGCCCGGACGTCCCGAGCCGCCCGGCCCAGCTCGCCTGGCGGCGCCGGCTGGGGCTGCGCCCGACCGACTACGCCCGGCTGGGCGCCATAACCGATGCGCAGACCCAGTGGCTGGCGGAGTGGACGGCCTGGTCGGCGCGCCGGTCAGGCGAGGGCCCGGCGGCGGCGCCGTAGCAGGACGGTCCGGGCCGGGCGCTCGACCACCGCGTGCAACAGCCAGGCCAGGCCGAGCGACAGCAGGAACGTCGCCAGCGTCAGCAGGATCCCCTTACCCGGCGGGAACTTCGGGTGGTACCCGATCGTCACCTCGAACAGCCGGACCACCAGCAGGTGCACCAGGTAGAACGCGAACGACCACTCGCCGAGCCGGACCATCGTGCGGTTACGCCATGGGGTCCAGCGCCGCGACAGGTCCGCCACGGCGGCGGTGAACAGGAGCAGGGCGAATCCCGGCAGGGTGCACGCCGCGTACCCCCAAGGGCTGGGAACGTGGATCGAGAGGAAATATCCGCCGACCGTGAGCACCGCCGCCGCACACCACATCGTGCGGATGCGGGACGGGCGCCACACCCGGATGAGCAGCGCGAGACTGATACCCGCCACGAACTCCGGCAGCCGGCCGATCGGCGTCCAGTGGAAGAACCAGTCGACCTGCTCCCGGCCGGCGACCAGCAGACCGATCATCGGCCCGAACGTGGTGACCGCCCACGCACCCACCCCGGTCGCGATGATGCCGCGCCGGCCCAGCCGGGTCATGCCGAGGGCGAGCAGCGGGAACACCAGATAGAAGAACGCCTCCACCGACAGCGTCCAGCTCACCGTGTTGAGACTCTGCAGGTAGGAGAGCTCCGGTGACCAGGCCTGCACCAGGAAGACATTCGCCACGGCCACCCAGGGTGACGGCAATTCCCACGGTTGGTAAGTGAGCAGGAGAATAGCCACGAGCAATGCGGTGGCGATGTGCAACGGGTAGACGCGCGCGAATCGCCGCCACCAGAACTTCCGGAATCCGGTGCGGGGGCAGGCCCACATCAGTACGAATCCGGAGAGAACGAAGAAGAACGACACCCCGACCGATCCAGGACGGAAGACCGCCGTGATCAGGCGGGCCTCGGGACCGGGCGAGAAGTATTCGACAAGGCACAGGTGAAAGCCGAAGACCAGAAACGCCGCGACCCATCGGAGGCCGGTGAGGGAGGGTAGCGCCGCTCCGTTCTCACTATTCCGGGAATTGACGGTGGAGCTCGGCTGGGGGGCAGTCGAGAGCATCGGGGCACCGTACCAGAGGCGCCCATGAAGAGACGATTGTCGATTAACTCATAAGAGTTCACCCACCATTCCGACCCGGATCCGGGCGTCGGCCCAGGCGGTCACGGCGGCCTCGCCCGGATCCGGCCCGAGCACCGCGGCAAGACTGTCCAGGGCCACCGCCACCCGATGCAGGCCCACGCGCGCGAGCCGGTTCCGTGCCTCGGCCAGCCGGTCCGGGTAGCCGCCGGGCAGGTGCGCCAGCCCGGTGTGCGCCGCCTCGGCCAGCACGGCGGCGGCCTGCGTCACCGCTTCGGCGAGCGGATCCCCCGGACTCACATCCGGGACCAGCCGGGCGGCATCCTGATCTTTATCGGCCAGGTCCGGCACGATGGGTGGTCCATCAGCGAGGATTCCGTACGGGTCGACGACCAGTTTCCTACCGCCGCGGTGCACGGCACCGGCCACGTACCGCGGTGTTCCGTGCTTCCCGGAGAACGCTGCGACCACCGCGTCGACCCGGCCCGGCGCGACGGCGGCGTGCGTGGTCGCGACCGTGGCGGCATTCCCGTTCACGTCCCGGATCTCCACGGTGAGCCGCTGCTCCCCCGGCTCGTAGTGGAAACCGCCGACCTCCGCGACGGCCAGCACCCGGACCAGCTCGGCACGCACCCGCGCCCGCACCGGCCGCGGCGGCAGCGCGTCAAGCTCAACCCTCAGCTGTGCGTAATCGGTCACGAGCAGCCCTGGCGGCAACCGGTCCCACGCTCCCGCCCCGACCGTGACCGTCGACCGTGCCACCCGGCTCGTGGCGAGCCGCACCGCCCGGCTGGCACTCCGCACGGCAGACTCGGTGACGACCACCCCGGCCGCGAGCGCCCCGACGGTGCCCCCACCCACACGCCGTTTGGCGATCGCCGGCCCGTCCTCGTCCGTCGTCCACTCCCGCTGCGACACGAGGACCACCCCGGTAGCCGCCTGAGCATGAAAGATCTCCACAATCCGCCGGTCGTCGACAGCCCTGACCCGAGCCCCGATCCCATCAAGCCGAACCCGCCGCAGCGGCGTCTCCGCCGACTCCTCCGTGCCGAGAACCCTCGCCCGGAGCCCACCACCAACCTTCCCCCTGCCACCACCAGCCACCACGCCCGACCCGCCACCAGCCACCACGCCCGAACCCGCAGCCACCACCCCCGGACTCGCAGCCACCACGCCCGGACTCACGGCCGCGCCGCCCGAACCCGCAGCCACCCCGCCTGGACTCACGGCCACCCCGCCCGAACCCGCAGCCACCGCACCTGGACTCACGGCCGCACCGCCGGAACCCGCAGCCACCACGCCCGGACTCGCGGCCACCACGCCCGCAGCCACCACGCCCGAACCCGCAGCCACCCCGCCCGGACTCACGGCCGAGCCGCTACCAGCCACCGCCGAGCCGCCCCGGCTCACCGCCGCGCCGCTGTTCGTGACCTTGCCTTTTACGCTTTTTGTCCCCTCATCGGCGGTCCCCTCGTCGGCGGCCGAGGACTCGCCACTCGCCGCGCGATCGGCGGAGGCGCTTTCGCCTATGACTTCGGTGAACATCCCGGCGGCGGGCGCTTCGGGCTCCGCCGTCGCGCTCGAAACTGCGGGCGTCGCACTCGAAACGGCGGGCGTCGCGCTCGAAACGGCGGGCGTCGCGCTCGAAACGGCGGGCGTCGCGCTCGAAACGGCGGCCGCGAGGACTGCGCGGTGGCGGGCGAAGAGTTCGGCGATCAGGTCGGCGAGGGTTTCCGGGGAGTAGCGGGCACTGCGCTCCCGATAGCCCGCCAGCTGGTCGGCGAGTTCGGTGGTGGCGTCGAACGGCCAGCGCAGACCGGCCCGTTCCAGCCTGCCCAGATGGCCGGCGACCGCCGCGGCCAGGCCCTCGCCGGCGTGGACGGCTCCGAAGCGCAGTACGTCGGCGGCGAACTCCAGTACGGGTTCGAGGCCGGTACCGCTCCCGGTCGGCGCCGAACCGGAACCGCCCACGTCGACGAGGCACTCCGCCTCGCCGGGATGGTGCAGGTCGGCGGCCCGGAACGCCCACACGGCCAGCGCGATGACGTCGTCCCGGGCGCCGGCCCGCGCGTCGGTGTGCACGTAACCGAGATCGCCCGGCACCAGGAACCGCACCGTGGCGGAGGCCAGCTCCACGACGGGAACGGTTCCCCGCCTGATCCGGGCCGAGTACCCCGCTCGTTCGGCTCGCCGGGCAGCGGTGACGAGCCGGCTACCGATCCGGGCCACGACCTGCTCATCGGTGAACGCCCCCGGCGACCACTCCGCACCCGGTCCCGCAGCACGACCATCCAAGATCGGCAAATCCGAATCCGAATCCGGCGACGCCGGAGCCAGCGACGAAGGGGCCAGAGAAGAAGGGGACGGCGATGAAGGAGCAGCCGCCTGATACGCCAGCACCAGCCCGATCACATGCCGGCACACGGTGGTCGCCCCACACGAGCAGGTCCCCCGGTCGAGGCCACCGACAGGCAACTCGGTCCGGACCCCGTCCGCGAACAGGGCCACGACCACCTGATCGTCGCCCGCCGACAACGTGGGTGGTTCGCGCTCCACCTCCCGCGCCGCCCGTTTCACGAGACCGCGGTTGGCGAGCGCCGCCAGCGCGTCGGCGTCGAGCGCCAGAAGATCCGCTCGGTCCGTGACGACGAAGCTCATCGGCCCACCTTCTCCGCCACGAATTCGGCCAGCTGGCCCGGTGTCATCGCGCCCATCCACGCGCCCGCGTCCGCGAGCCGCTGAGCGCACCCCCGGTCGTACGCCGGATCGGCCTGTTCGTCGAGGGCCGCCAGGCCGAGCACGGTGCTGCCCTGGTCGACCAGTTCCCGCACCGAGCGGACCAGCGCCGCCTCCGAACCGCCCTCGAAGAAGTCGCTGACGATCGCGACGATCGTGCGGCGGGGCTGTTCGACGAGCTGGGCCGCGTACCGCACTGCCCGCGCGATGTCGGTGCCGCCGCCGAGCTGGGTCTTCATGAGCAGTTCGACCGGGTCGTTGACGTCCGACGTCAGGTCGACCACCTCGGTGTCGAAGGCGATCAGGTGCGTCTTCACGCCGGGCAGCCCCCACAGGCAGGCCGCCGTGACCGCCGAGTGGATCACCGACGGCAGCATCGAGCCGGACTGGTCGACCAGCAGGATCACCTGCCAGGGGGCGAGGTGCCGGCGGTTGCGTGCCAGGAAGTACGGCGTCTCCACGGACAGCCGCCGGCTCTCCGGGTCGTAGCGGCCGAGGTTCGCCCGGATCGTGCGCCGCGCGTCGAAGTCGCGCGCCTGCTTGAACCGGGTGGACTGCCGGGCCCGGGCACCGGAGAAGCTGCGCCGCACCTCGGTCGCGAGTTTCTCGGTCAGGTCGCTGACCACCGCTTCGACGAGCCGCCGGGCCAGGCGCAGGACCTCGGGGTTCATCAGGTGCTTCGTCCGCAGCACGGCCCGCAGCAGCGCCGGGTTGGGTTCGACCCGCTGCAGGACCTCGGGGTCGGTGACGATGTCGTGCACCTCGTAGCGTTCGACGGCATCGCGCTGCAGCCGCTCCACCGTCTCCTTGGGGAAGAGTTTCACGATGTCGTCCAGCCAGTCCACCGTGGTCAGCCGGGAGGCGCCGGGCCCGCCCTGCCGCCGGATGTCCCGCCGATCGAGTTCCTCGTCGCGGCCGTAGAGCCAGTCGAGCGCCGCGTCCCGCCCCGCCGACTCACCGCCGAGCGAGCCGAGCGAACCGTCGGCCGGTTCGCCGAGGATCAGCCGCCACCGTTCGAGCCCTGGATCCGTCACCGCTGTTCCCCCGGGAAGAAGAGCGCCATCCGCTGCTCGACCGCCTCGTCGAGCGCCATCCCCGCCGCCACGACCTCCGGCGGCACGGTGGTCCGGAGCAGGTCACGTCCGGAGCCGCCGAGACCGCGCATCTCCAGCAACCGCTCGGCGAGCGTGGCCCGCTCACGCGGCGGGAAGAACTCGAACGCCTGCCGCAGCGCCGGCAACGCCACCAGGAACTCGTGGGATCCGATGCCGCGCACCAGCTCGTCGAGCACGCCGAGGATGCCGCCGGCCGCGAGCACCGTCTCCCGCGCCACCGCGAACAGCCCGGCCAGCCAGTCGCCGGCCGCGCCGCCTGCGAACGCGCCGCGCACTGCGAAAGCGGGGTCGGCGTCGTCGCCGGACAGCACCCGGGCCAGGCCGTAGAAGGCGCCGCGCAGGTCCGGCGGCGCGGCCCGCTCGGCTGCGACCCGCTCGGCGACGGCGACCGCGAGCGCCCGGTCCACCCCGGTGCCGGACGCGTGCCGGACGGCGTCCCGCACCGCCACCACCGCCCGGATCCGCGGGAGGTCGGCGGGCAGGCCCGCGCCGTGCCAGCCCTCGGCCAGCCAGAGGATCCGCCGGCACGCGCCGGCGATCACCGCGCCGAGCAGCTCGCTGCCGGACGTGCCGAGCAGCCGGTCGTGCCGCCACAGGGCGAGGGTCACGGCGAGGACCCGGCCCAGCTCGCCGAGGTCGTTGCCGGCTGCGACACCGCGTTCGAGCCGGGCCGGCAGGTCGCCGGTGAAGGAGGTGACCCCGCAGAGCGCGGCGTCGAAGAGGGCGTCGGCGAGCCGTCCGAGGTCGTTGCCGGCCTCGTCGACCCGCTGACCGATCTTCGCGGTGGCGGCGGCCTCGAGGGTGGGGCCATATCCTCCCGCCTCGATCAGCGCGACCAGGCGGTCCTCATCGGTGCGGATCGTCCACTTCTCGGCGAGGACCGGGTCGATGCCGGTCGCCGGGCCGGACACCCGCTGGAATCCGGGCACGTCCAGCACCCGCAGCCGGTGCAGCACCCGGCTGCGGTCCCGGGCCGCGGTGTCGAGCAGGTCGAGATCACGGTCGCCGGGCCGGTCGAGGTCGTGCCGTTCCAGCTCGGCGGTGGCCGCGTGGACGAGCGGTGGCAGCGGGGTGTCCGGATGCAGCCGGCCGACCCGGTCGCCGCTGAGGACCGCCGTCATCTCGACGACCGCCGGATGCTGCCCGGCCGTGATGGCGCCCCGCACCGACCAGGGCAGAGGGACGTCCAGAGCTTCGTTGATCAGCGCGGCGGCCAGGCCGTCGAGCACGTCGACCCGGGCCGGCTGGTCGTGCCCGCGCAGCCGGGAGAGCGCCTCGGCGCTGGTCCTGGCGGCGATCAGGTCGGCCGTGGAGACCGGCTGCCCGCGCTCCCGCAGCCGACCGGCGACGGCGGTCACCAGGTAGCGCGCTGCCGCGGCCGGTCCGTCCTCCCAGAGCCGCTGGTAGTACGCCGGGGACGGCATCCCCGACTGGTATCCGGCGAACGCGTCGAGCCGCCGGAACGAGTAGGGAACGAGGTAGCTGCCGCCGGTGGCGGTGTCCGGCGGCCGGGGAACGGCGGGCCAATCGTCCGCGTCCGCCGGTGAGGAGGACAGGCGCAGCACCGCGGGCCGGTGGAAACCTCCGACCACCGCCACCACCGGGCGATCACCGGCCTCCCGCACGGCGGCCCGGACCCACCCGGCCATGTACGCCTCCCGAGCCGTGTCCGACGGTCCCGCCGAAGCCTCGCCACGGATCAGGTCGAAATATGCTGCGAGCCGCTCGGCCAGCCCGTCCCCCGGATCCATCTCCACGAGGTGATCCCAGAGCGCGTCGGTGTTGTCCACGCCGAACGTCACGCAGAGCCGCTCGACGGCTTCGGCGTACCGCTGTTCGGCGTCCGCGTACCGGTTGCTGCGGTCGGCGAACGCCTCGTGCCAGGCCGGCAGGTCGATGAACCGCAGCTCGGAACCGGCCTCCCGGCCGGCGGTGAGCGCCACCCACTCCGGCGAGTACGCGCAGAACGGCGCCCACGACCCGTGCCGCCTCTGATCGTCCGCGTAGCTGGTGAAGACCGCCACCGGCAGCTCGTGGCCGAGCAGCAGCTCACCGATCCGGTCGTTCATGTCGGCCGGGCCCTCGATCAGCACGAACGCCGGTCTCAGCGCGGCGATCGTGTCGCCGACGAGGCGGGCGCAGGCCGGGCTGTGGTGCCGGACCCCGAGGACGGTGAGGTTCATCCGCCCGGCAACTCCCGGCGTGCCTCCCGCAGCTCACGCCACTGCGGACCGGTCCGCCACGCGGTGTGCTGTTCGAGGTAGCGCCGCAGTTTGGCGAGGTCGTCCGCGTTGTCCTTGGCGGCGGTGCCGGCGAGGCAGGAGACCAGGTCGCTGACCGAGCCCGGAGCGCCGTCGAGGAACCACCCGCGCAGCCCGACCGCGTGCGCCACCGACACCGCCTCGGCGGTGCTCATCACCGAGGAGAGCCGTTCCATCTCGTCGCCGCGGGCGGTGCGTCCCGTTCGCAGTTCGCGGAACGTGGTGACCAGGACCTCCAGGACGTCCCGCCGTGGCGGCGCGGTCACCCCGGATCGGCGCAGCAGCTCGGCCGCCTCGGACTCGACCAGGTCGAGCTCGGTGTCGAAATCGCCGATCGGGAAGACCGTCTCGAAGTTGAACCGCCGCTTCAGCGCCGAGCTCATGTCGTTGACGCCGCGGTCCCGGGTGTTCGCCGTGGCGATGATGTTGAAGCCGTCCCGGGCGAAGACCATGCCGGCGTCGCCGGGCAGCTCGGGGACCGCCATGACCCGGTCGGAGAGCGGGGAGAGCAGGCAGTCCTGCACCTCCAGCGGACACCGGGTGATCTCCTCGAACCGCACGGTCCGGCCCTGTGCCATGCCGCGCAGCAGTGGCGCCGGCACCAGCGACCGCTCGGTCGGCCCCTCGGCGACGAGCAGTGCGTAGTTCCACGAGTACTTGATCTGGTCCTCGGTGGTGGCCGCCCCGCCCTGGATGGTCAGGGTCGAGTCGCCGCTCACCGCCGCCGCGAGCAGCTCGGACAGCAGCGACTTGGCCGTGCCGGGCTCGCCGACCAGGAGCAGGCCGCGGCTGGTGGCGAGGCTGACCAGGGCCCTGTCGATCAGCGACGGGTCGCCGACGAACTTGCGGGCCACGCCGAGCTTCGCGTCGCCGACGATGAACGCCCGGGCCGCCCGCAGGCTCAGCGCCCACCCCGGCGGCTTCGGCGCGTCGTCGGCGGCCCGCAGCCGGGCCAGCTCGTCGGCGAACCGCACCTCGGCCGGCGGCCGCTGGGCGCGCCCGGCCGACGGGTCGTCCACCCCGGAGAAGACGGTCTGGGTCACGAGAGCACCTCTTTCAGATCGCGCAGCGCCTCGGCGGCGACGATCGGGTCGAGCTCGCGGAGGCGGCTGCTCGCGCGGCGCTGGTAGGTCCGGTGGCCGTGGCGATCATCCACGTAGACCTCGACGATCCTCTGCTCGGGGAGCACGTCGAGGGCGCCGACGGCGATGCCTGGGTCGATGTCGACGACCAGGGTGAGACCGCCGGGCACGTCCCTCTCGAACCATCCCTGTACGCCGGCGTCCTGCGGCGCACCGCGCTGCCAGCCCCGGCGCTCCAGCCCCAGCAGCGTGGTGGTCGGCACCCGGACACCGAGGAAGCCCTGACCGAGACGCTCCTCCACCTGCTCCGGCGTGAGCGCCTCGACCTCCCGGCCGAGCTGCGGGAACGGCTGCAGGATCTCGTAGTCGGCGAAGACCCCGGCCCACGCCGCGAGCGAGTCGCCGAGCCGCAGCGGATGTGCCACGCCGATCTGATCGTCGTCGCCGAGCACCACCGTCTCGTCGTCCACATCGGCGAACGTGCCGTCCTCGGCGAGCCGCACCCCGGCGGACTCGGCGTAGCGGAACCAGACCAGCCGGCGCACCAGGTGACGCATCAGCGGATGCCCGGCGAAGAACTGCTGGAAGTCGGCCCCGGTCCAGCGCCGCTGATCCACCATCGCCCGTTCGAGACGGCGCACCTGGTCGGCGGCGATGGCCCGGACGTCCTTCTTCAGAGCGGAGAATTTCCGGTACGCCTCCGGAGCGAGCACCGCATCGTCCTGGGCTCCCGGTTTCGGCAGGGCCTTGAGCCGCTTGCCCGCCGCGTCGGCCACGAACGGCTTGAGCTGCTCGTCGAAGCCGACCGTGAACCGCCGCCGGCCGTAGTCCAGGACGAGACTGCCGCCGGCGTCCAGCCCGAGGTCCGGCACGAGCCGGTCGGCCAGCTCGTCGGCGCTGAGCCCGAGCGCTGCCGCCAGCTCGGTGATCTTCTCCTGGGCGCGCTCCTTGAGGCCCTTGAACTTCACCTTCTGCGAGATGCCGTAGAGGTACGTCAAGGCGACGCTCGTCCCGATCTCGGCCAGCACGTCGAGGCCGGCGACCGCGCGGGCATGGCCGCCCTCGCCGGGCCAGGCACGGATGACCGGGGCGAGCCGGCGGACCGTCTCGTCGTCGCCGAGCAGGCCGAGCGCGTCGAGCGCCCAGTTCTGCTTCGCCGGGTGGCCGGCCTCGCGCCACTCGGTGAACAGCTGCCAGGCCAACTCGGCCAGGTCGGCCGGCTCGCAGGCGGCGGCGACCACGGCCAGGCCCGGATAGGGCGCGCCGACCCGGGAGATCGCCAGCATGGTGAGCAGGTGCGCGACCGCGTCGGCGGGAAGCGTGCCGCGCCCGCCGGTGAGCCGGACCGGGGGCAGCAGCGCCGGGTTGGCCCACTCCGGGAGAGAGGGAATGACCTTGGGCAGGATCGTCAGCGGGTCGACGGCCAGGATCTCCTCGACCGCGGCCACGGTCTCGGCGCCGAGGGTCGCGGCCATCGCGCGCACGCCATCGGCATGCCCCATCGCGGCGAGCTCGCGCAGGCCGTCCTCGGCGTCGGCGCGCGTCGCCGCGGCCTTCCCGGTGACCGGGCCGACCGCGACCGGCACCAGCGCCCGGGTGGCGGCATCGGCATGCCGGGCCAGCCAGGCGGCAGCGATCTTGCGGACCGAGCGCAGGCGCTGCTGCCAGCCGGCCATCAGCAGCGCCACCTCGGGAGAGGTGACCGGCGCGAGGATCGGCGCGGCGCTGACCGGGGCCCGCCGCGCGCAGTCGACCAGGGCCGGGACCGCGGCGGCCTGATAGCGGGCGAGCAGCGCCCGGCCCCAGTCGTCGATCCCCCAGACGTCGCGGGGCGTCCAGCGCTCGATCGCGGGGATCGTCAGATCGTCCGGCCCGACCAGGAAGAAGTAGAGCTCGTCCCACTTGTCGGCCCCCGGCGTGCCGAGCTTGGCGGCCGTCGCGGCGAAGTCGTGCGAGCCGCCGTGCCTGCGGGCCCACGAGCTCTGCCCCCAGGACTCCCGCTCACCCTCCCGCCACCCGACCCGCACCGGATCGCCGGCGGCGAGACCGGTCACGACCAGCGGTTTCCGGGTGACCGGGGTGATCCACGGCGGGTCGGTCAGGACGGACGGCAGGTCGGCCGGGTCGGCGCTGCCGGCCGCGGCCGTGCCCAGCGACGAGAGGACGGCGTCGAGGCGCTCGCCGGCCTCGCCGTCGAGGCGCCCGCGGACCTCGGCGGCGAGGTCCAACCGGCTGACCGCCTGCGTGCGCAGCAGCCGCACGGCGGCGGGACGCTCGGAGCCGGCGAGCACCCGCAGCGCGCGCTCCGGATGCCGGGCGGACACGTCGGCGATCGCGCCCGCCACCTGCGGCCGGTCGAGCCGCTCGACCAGGGCGGCGAACGCCTCGTCGGTGCCGATCGTGGCGAGCACGGCGAGCAGCTTCTTCTGCCCGTCGGCGCTGCCCTGCTCGTCGAACCAGTGGACCAGCGCGGGAACGGCGGCGTCGCCGACGCCGGCGACGAACGTGTAGAGGATCTGCGAGTCGTGGGTCGCCTGATAGACGCTGGTCTGCTCGGCGAGGCGCAGCGCGAGGTCACCGTCGGCGACCACGGTCAGCAGCGTCAGCTTGAGCGCCGGCACGTGGTGGCGGGTCAGGACCCGGCTGATGATCTCCTCGGCCCAGCCCGTCTCGTCGGGAGCCATCACCGAGATGACGGTGCGCTGCGGCAGCGACTCCTCCCGGACGGCCGCCAGCGCCGCGACGACCTGGGCGTAGTCCTCCGGGGAGGCGGCCGCCACGGCGACCCGCAGCCGGTATGCGATCTTGACGGCCAGAGCCGTCGAATAGCCGGTGGCGTCGCGCTCGGGCACGCCCCGGGTGATCGGCCGGCTGACCGCGAACTCGCCCGGGTAGAGCGCCGCGAGTTGCGCCGTCGCGGCGGCGGCGAACGCGAGGCCGTGCCGGTCGCGCCAGTGGTCGCCGAAGGCCTGCAGCTCGTCGAGCCGCGCCCAGCCCAGCACACCGGAGATCGCCTGGACCACGGCGGCCGCGCCGAGCGGGGTCGCCGCCGGATCTCCGGCGAGATAGGCCCGGCCCTCCTCGGCGATGTCGCCCGGCGTCTTGCGATGCCCGAACGAGGAGAGCACGTCGCCGTGGAAGGCGGTCAGCAGCTCGGCGGCGTGCCGCACCTTCGCTGCCTGCACCGGGGGCGCCGCCGGGGAGTCGGCGCGACGCGGCAGCACGAACCGGCGCCACGCGGACGGGATCGCGAACGAAAGCATGGGCGGAACCCTAGCGAGCCGATACGACAAAAAATCCGCACACATCGACGGTCATGGACATCAGCGCCGCGGTGCACCACAGTGAGACACGACTCCGGTGCGGACCGTGCAGGCGGCCGGCCCGCGCCGGAGTCTCGAAAACCGGTTGCGCGGGGATCGGCGGTCCTGACACCTTCGCGCCAATGGATCAGCGCATTCAACTCTCCGTCGTGTCCCATCTCCGCACCCGGCCGCAGGCCACCGAGGTCGGCCCGTTCGTGGCGGGCCTGGACCCGGACACCGACAGCCCGTGGGTCAACTACGCGACCCCGCAGCCCGACGCCAAGATCACCGTCGCCGATGTGGAGGCCCTGATCGCGGCGTTCACCGAGGCGAGGCGCAAACCCCGGCTCGAGTACGTCACGAGCACCGCCCCCGAACTCGAGGATCTCCTGCTCGCGAGCGGTTTCACGGTCGAGGCACGCCAGGAGTACCTGATCTGTACCCCGGCGTTCGTGACGGCTTCCCCCGTACCCCCCGGTCTGCGGTTGAAGGAACCCACCACCGACCCGGACCGGGCCGCCCTGCGCGCGGCCACCAATGAGGCGTTCGGTGAGGCGCCGCAGGCGTCCGAGACCGATGTGGCCCGCCTGCGCCACAACCAGGAGAGTGGCGGCATCGCCCTGGCCGCCGTGACCGAGGACGACCAGTGCGCGGGCGGCGGGCAGGCCATGCCGCCGCAGCAGGGGACCAGTGAGATCGGCGGCATCGGCGTCCGCGAGCCCTTCCGCGGGCGCGGGCTCGGCCAGGCGATCACCGCCCGGCTGACCGAGCGGATCTTCGCGCGCGGCATCGAGATCGCCTGGCTGGAGGCGGGCGGCGAGGACTCCTGGCGCGTCTACGAGCGTGTCGGTTTCCGGCCGGCCGGCCAGCGGCTCTACATCTCGCGCTGAGCGCTGTACCTTACCCCTGTGCCGATCTTGGGAAGCGCTCTCGTCACCGGGGCCTCGCGTGGGCTCGGCGCCCACATCGCCCGCCGTCTCGCCGCTGACGGATGGCCGGTCGCGATCAACTATCGCTCCGACGCCGACGGCGCCGAACGCGTGGCCGAGGAGATCCTCGCGCAGGGCGGGAAGGCTGCGGCCCTGCGCGCCGACATCACCGACGAGGCGGATGTACGGGCACTGGTCGCGGCCACTTCCGATCAGCTGGGCCCGGTGCAGGCCGTGATCGCCAACGCGACCGGTCCGCAGCCGGCCGCGGCGGCCGAGGATGTCACCTGGCGTGACCACCTCGACCAGCTGGAGTTCTTCGTGAAGAGCCCGACGCTGCTGCTCGCGGCCGCCCTCCCGGGGATGCGGGAGCTCGGGAGCGGGCGATTCGTCCACATCGGCTCGGATTCGTTCGAGCGGGCCATCCCGGGCGCGTCCGCCTACAACGCGGCGAAGGGCGCGCAGATCGGCCTGGCCCGGACGTGGGCTCGCGAGCTGGGCGTTCATGGCGTCACGGTCAACGTCGTGGCGCCGGGCTGGATCCCGGTCGAGCGGCACGGCGACGCCGACGTATCCGGATATGTCGCCGACGTGCCCCTCGGCCGCATCGGCACCCCGCAGGACATCGCCGACGTCGTCGCGTTCGTCTGCTCCGACGCCGCACGCTTCGTGACCGGCGAGCGGATCACCGTGAACGGCGGCCACACCATCGACTAGAGCTACCGTTGCTCGCATGCGGCAGGTCTACGTCCATCAGGCGATCCTCGACTCCTCCAGCCAGACGGCGCCGGGCGCAGCGATCACGACGGCGCTCTGCGGCCACTGGGAGCACGAGCCACCGTGCCCGCTCGCGCCGCACCACACCGCCGCCCGCACCGAGGACGGCCGGCTCCACCTGCGGGTCCTCTTCGCCACCGAGCCCGACCGGGTTGATCTCGTGCGTTCCCGGATCGACGAGGCGCTGGCCGGCGGCGACTGGGAGATGATCTCGTCGGGGTGTGCGCGGGTGAACGCCGGCGAACGCGATCACGCCCGTCGGCTACTTCGGGCAAACAGGGTCAAATCGGAGTAACCTTCGTTTCATGCTGCTCACCGTCGTCGCCGACTACGGCACCGGGGATCTCGCGTTCGCCGAGGTCCGCCAGCGACTCGCCCTCCTGCTGCCGGAGGCCGACGTCACCACCGTGCCGGTGCCCGCGTTCGACACGGTCGCGGCCGGTTTCTGCGTGGCCCAGCTCGCGTTCGGCGACGGCCCGGCCGGCCGGATCGTCTACGCCAACGTCGCCCCACGCCGCGACCGTGACGAGCCCCGGGCGAAGAACGCGGGCGAGCGCCTGGCCGCGGCCCGCCTCGACTCCGGTGTTCTCGTCGTCGGGGTGAACTCCGGCGCCAGCCTCTCCTTCCTCGCCGCCGAGGGCGTCACGATCCGCGCCGTCGACGCGGCCGACCACGGCTCCCAGTTCCGTTCCCGCGACGTCTTCCCGGCCGCTCTCGCCGCCCTGGCCCACGGCGACGACGCGCTGCTCGGGGAGGAACTGCCGGTCGGCCCGCCGCCGAAGCAGGCGGTGGCCTACACCGACGGCTACGGCAACATCAAGACCACCTGGGACGCGCCGCCCGCACCGACCGGCTCGGTGATCCGGGTCCGGATCGGCGGGACCGAGGCCCTCGCGACGGTCAGCGACGGTGTCTTCGAGGTCCCCGCCGGCACGATGTCGTTCGCCCCGGGCAGCTCGGGCTGGAACAACCGCACGTTCTACGAGCTCCTGGCCCGGGGCGGCAGCGCAGCGGAGACCTTCGGCCGCCCCCGGGCCGGCACGCCGGTCGAGATAGTCGGCTGAGAACACTTCGTACAGTGCGGCCACCATGAGCGACTCTCATCTGGGGCGGCGGCCCGCTCACCTCGATGAGGACGGCGCCGCCCAGCGGTAGATCTGGGCGTCCCTCAGCTCGATCGACGCCGCGGGCTCGGGTGGCGGGCCGTCCGCGAAGCGCGCGAGGACGTTCTTGCGGCCCCGGATCGTGCGGCCGCCCTCGGTCCAGTGCAGGTAGGGGTGCAGGAGCTGGACCAGCGCTGCCCGGTCGTCCCGGGCGACGGCCGCCAGCACTGCTTCCACCGGATTGACCGGTGTGCTGCTACGGCCCTCGGCCCGGCCGCTGAGTTCGGCGTCGAGGGTCTCCTGGGCCCGGCGCATGCCCGCGGCGTAGGCCGGTTCGGCGAGGCGGCGCCACATCTCGTCCTCGGCGACGTCCTCGACCCGGCTCATCACCCACCAGATGTTGCCGAACGGGTCACGGATCCGGCCGCCCCGGCTGCCGAACGCGTCGTCCGCGACCTCGGTGACCACCCGGGCGCCGGCGGCCACGGCCCGGTCGACGGCCGCGTCGGCGTCCGGGACGAAGACGCGCAGCAGGCTCGGCATGACGGGCCAGTCCGGGCGCCGGTCGAAGGCGAGGACGACGGTGTCGCCGACCCGAACCTCGCCGTGGCCGATCAAGCCGTCCTCGGTGAGCACCCGGGCCAGTTCCTCACCGGCGAAGACCCCGGTCACGAAGTCGAGGAAGGCGCCGGTGTCGTCGGTGACCACCCACGGCGCGACGGTGGTGTAGCCCTGCGGTGTCGTCATGCCGGCGACGCTACGCGCGAATCAGGACAGGACGCGTCCGCAATCGCAAGGCATAGACTTCCGGCTATGTCTACTCGGCGTACCGTTCTCTCCCTGTCAGCAGCGGCCGCTGCGGCGCCACTGGCCGTGCCGAGCGCGACGCAGGCGTCCGGCATTCCGCGAAACAAGCCCGATGCGCAGCTCAGGGCCGTTCTCCGGGAGATCGACCCGAAGCGGATCGAGGCGACCGTGCGCCGGCTCGCCGCGTTCGGGACCCGGCACACCCTCTCGTCGCAGGATGATCCGGTGCGCGGCATCGGCGCTGCCCGCGACTGGATCTTCAAGACCCTTCAGGGGTACGCGGCGCCGTCGGCGGGAAGGATGACCGTCGAGTCGCAGTCGTTCGTGCAGCCCGTCTCGCCCCGGGTGCCGGCGCCCACCACGATCACCAACGTGATCGCCACCCTGCGGGGCAGCAGCGAGCCGGAGCGGATCTATGTGGTGACCGGCCACTACGACTCCCGCGCCTCCGACGTGATGGACGCCGTGAGCGACGCGCCGGGCGCCGACGACGACGCCTCCGGGGTCGCTGTGATCATGGAGCTGGCCCGGGTGCTGGCCACTCGTGAGTCCGCTGCCACGCTGGTCTTCGCCGCCGTGGCCGGTGAGGAGCAGGGGCTCTACGGCTCCGATCACATGGCTCAGGTGTTCAAGGACGCCGGCGCCGACGTACAAGGCATGTTCAGTAACGACATCGTGGGGACCGGCGACGCCCACGACGGCACCCGGCCCGCGAACCGGCAGGTGCGGCTCTTCGTCGAAGGGGTGCCCACCTCGGAGACCGCGGCCGAGGCGAACGTCCGCAGGAGCGTCGGCGGCGAGAACGACGGCCCGTCCCGGCAGCTGGGCCGGTTCGTGAAGGACGTCGAGCCGGAGGGGACCGACGTCCGGGTCGTCTGGCGCCGCGACCGTTACCTGCGCGGCAGTGATCACATCTCGTTCCTGCTGCGCGGGTACCCGGCCGGCCGCTTCACCGAGCCCCGGGAGAACTTCGCGCACGAGCACCAGAACGTCCGGATCGAGAACGGCATCCAGTACGGCGACCTGGTCGAGTTCTGCGACTTCACCTACATCGCCCGGGTCGCCCGGGTGAACGCGGCGGCGCTCTGGTCGCTCGCCCAGGCGCCGGGCACCCCGCGCGGCGTCGTCATCGACACCACGCAGCTGACCAACGAGACGACGCTGCGCTGGCAGCTCGGGACCGAGGCCGGCCTGGCGGGCTACGAGGTGGTCTGGCGGGAGACGACAGCGCCGGACTGGCAGCACGTCGTCAAGGTGGGCAAGGTCAGCGAGGTGACGATCGACCTGTCCAAGGACAACGTCTTCTTCGGAGTCCGGGCCGTCGGCGAGGACGGATACCGCAGCCCGGCGGCGGCCCCGCGACCCGGGAGCTGACCGGGGAACTGACCGGGGGGCGGGGGCCCGGAGACCCCCGCCCGTCGATCTAGGCGCCGCGGAGGACGGCTCCGAAGCGGGACGCCGTCACGGCCACCGCCGCGTCCCGGGCCGCGATGGTCTCCTCGGAGGTGAGGGTCCGGTCCGGGGCACGGAACGTCAGCTTGTAGGCCAGCGAGCGCTTGTCCCCGCCGAGCTGCTCCGACTCGTACACGTCGAAGAGCGTCACCGACTCCAGCAGTTCCCCCGCACCCTCGGCGAGCGCGGCCTGCACCTCGGCGGCCGGGACCGCCCGGTCCAGAACCAGCGCCACGTCGATCAGCGCGGCCGGGAACGTGGAGATCCGCACCGCGTCGACGACCGGGGCGGCGGGCAGCGCGTCCAGGTCGATCTCGGCGGCCGAGGTCCGCTTGGGCAGGTCGAACGCGGCCACCACAGCGGGGTGCAGCTCGCCGGCGTGACCGATCACCACGCCGTCGACCAGGATCTCGGCACAGCGTCCGGGGTGCCACGGCGCACGCTCCCCCGCTCGTACGGAGATCCGCGAAGCGGGAATGCCCGCCGCCGAGACCGCGATGCGCGCCGCCTCGACGGCGTCCGCCCACCCGGCCGCGCGGCCGTCACCCCACCAGCCGGCCGGCTCGACGTCACCGGTCAGCACGACGGCGAGGTGCCACGGCTGCTCGGGGACGATCGCGTTGGCGGCGGTCCACTCGTCCTCGGTGGGACGGCGGTCGACCCTCAGCACCGGCGGAGCGGCGGCGGTGAGGTGCGGCAGGAAGACCGTGCCGGTCTCGAAGAGCGCCACGTCGCGGCGTCCCCGGCCCAGGTTCCGCTTGAGGGTGCCGAGCAGGGGCGCGAGCAGCGACGTACGCAGCAGCGGCTCCTCCTCGGACAGCGGGTTGGTGAGCCGGACCGCGCTGCGCCGGGGGTCGTCCGCCGCGAGACCGAGCGTGTCGGCCGTGGACGGCGCGACAAACGGGTAGGACAGCACCTCGACGTACCCGTTCTCGGCGAGCGCGCGCCCGATCGAACGACGCTGGCGCTGCGCCGGGGTGAGGCCGTTGCTGCTGCGCGCGGGCGGCAGCACGCTCGGGATGTTGTTGTAACCGCCGAGCCGGGCCACCTCCTCGACCAGGTCGATCGGGGCGAGCAGGTCGGGACGCCAGGACGGCGGCACGACTTCGAGCTCGTCCTCCCCGGTGACGTCGCAGCCGATCGTGGTCAGAAGCGCGGCCACGTCGGCGGAGGAGTACGAAAGGCCGATGATCGAGGTGGGCAACGACGCGGGGAGCCGGACGACCTGCGGCGGCACCACGTGGTTGATGTCCAGGACCCGCTCGTCGACCGTTCCGCCGGCGTGCGTGGTGAGGATCTCGACGGCCCGCTGCAGCGCGACCAGCGCCAGCTGCGGGTCGACGCCCCGCTCCCAGCGCTTGGCGGCCTCACTGAACAGCTTGTGCCGGCGCGCGGTGCGGCCCACCATGATCGGATCCCAGTGGGCGGCCTCCAGGAGGACGTCGACCGTGCCCTCCTGCCACTCGCTGGTCTCGCCGCCCATCACGGCGGCGAGCGAGATCGGGCCGGTCTCGTCGCAGATCACCATGTCCTCGGCGTCGAGCACGCGGGCCACGCCGTCCAGGGTGGTCAGCTTCTCGCCCGGGTGCGCCCGGCGTACGACCAGGCCGCCCTTGAGCCGGTTCAGGTCGAAGACGTGCATCGGCTGGCCGAGCTCGAGCATCAGGTAGTTGGTGATGTCGACCGGCAGCGAGATGGTCCGGATACCGGCCGCGACGAGGCGGCGCTGCATCCACTCCGGAGACGCGGCGTCCGGGTCGACACCGCGGACCACACGAGCGGCGAACCGGTCGCAGCCGACGGTGTCCTCGATCGTGATCTCCCACGGCACGCCGGCGGTCTTCCCCGGAGCATCCCGGAGAGCCGGGTCGGTGAAAGGCACACCGAAGTACGTGGCGAGCTCGCGCGCGATGCCACGCACGCTCATCTCGTAGCCGCGGTCCGGCGTGATCTCGACCTCGATCAGCACCTCGTCGAGGCCGACGACCGGCCGCGCGTCCTGACCGGGCGCCGCATCGGAGGACGCGGGCAGCACGATGATGCCCGAGTGGTCCCCGGACAGGCCTAGCTCGGCAGCTGAGCAGATCATGCCGTTCGAGTTCCGGCCGTACGTCTTCCGCGCACCGATCTTGAAGCCGCCCGGCAGCTCGCCACCGGGGAGGATGACCACGACGAGGTCGCCCTCGGCGAAGTTCCGCGCGCCGCAGACGATCTCCTGCGGAGCCTCCCGGCCGACGTCGACGGTGGTGAAGCGGATCGGCTTCTTGAAACCGGTCAGCTCCTCGATGGTGAGGACACGGCCGACGACCAGGTCACCGGTGACGGTGGCGGCCGCGTCGACGATGCCCTCGACCTCCATGCCGAGGTTGGTCAGCGCGGTGTCCAGCTCCGAAGCGGTGATCCCGGCGGGCAGCTCGACGTACTCGCGCAGCCACGACAGTGACGTCTTCATCGCTTCAGGACTCCATTCCGAAGTTCGTGGTGAACCGCACGTCGCCCTCGACCATGTCGCGCATGTCGGAGACGCCGTTGCGGAACATCAGGGTCCGCTCGACACCCATGCCGAACGCGAACCCGCTGTACCGTGCGGGGTCGATGCCGCACGCGGTGAGAACCCGCGGGTTGACCATGCCGCAGCCACCCCACTCGACCCAGCGCGGCCCGTCCCGGTGCTGCGCGAACCAGACGTCGAACTCGGCGGACGGCTCGGTGAACGGGAAGTAGTGCGGCCGCCACCGGGTCCGCGCGTCCGGCCCGAACATCGCCTTCGCGAAGTGGTCGAGCGTGCCGCGCAGGTGGGCCATCGTGATGCCCTCGTCGATGACCAGGCCCTCGATCTGATGGAAGACCGGGCTGTGCGTGGCGTCCAGCTCGTCGGTGCGGTAGGCACGGCCGGGGCTGACCACGTAGATCGGCGGCTGCCGGGTGAGCATCGTCCGCACCTGGCCGGGCGACGTGTGCGTCCGCATCACCAGGCCGGGAAGGTCCACGAAGAACGTGTCGGCGGAGCCGCGCACCGGGTTGTCCGGCCCGATGTTCAAGGCGTCGAAGTTGGCCCATTCCAGCTCCAGCTGGGGACCGTCGACGATGTCGTAGCCCATCCCGATGAACACGTCGCCCATGTGCTCCATGAGCGTGGTGAGGGGGTGCCGGGCGCCGCGCGGGCGGCGGGTCCACGGCAGGGTGACGTCGACGCGCTCCTCGACCAGGACGCGGGCGGCGCGGTCGGCCGTGAGCTCGGCGGCGCGGGCGTCGTACGCGGCCTGCGCGGCCTGCCGGGCCACGTTGACCCGCTTGCCGGCGTCGGACTTCGCGGCCGGTGGCAGCGAGCCGATCTCCCGGCGGGCCAGCGAGATCGGCGAGCGGTCACCGAGGTGGGCGGGCTTCAGAGCGGCGAGGGCGTCGAGGTCGGTGGCAGCGGCGAACGCCTTCTCCGCCTCGGCGACAGCGCCCTCAAGGGACTCGGGCGCCAGCAGGACGGCCTGCTTCGGATCGTACGGATCGTTGCGGTAGGACATGGTCTCCCTCACACCGGATTTGCCACAGGGCAGTCTAGAGAGGCGCGGCTGGGCCGCAGCCCGCCGGTCAGAGAGAGCGCAGAGAAGTCAGATCTGCAGCCCGCGACCAGCGGGCTGGATAAACAGAAGAAGACCTGACATGCGCCCCACTTTACCCTCAGCGTTGCGCGCGGGCCGAAGCATATAGGCACACGGCGGCGGCCGCGGCCAGGTTCAGGCTCTCGGCGCCCCCGTAGATCGGCACCCGGACCCGGCGATCAGCCGACGCGATCAACGAAGGGGGCAGGCCGTGCGCCTCCGAGCCGAACAGCCACGCGGTCGGCGCGTCCAGCTGGCCGCCGTCGAGCAGCGAGTCCACGTCGTCCTCGCCGGTGCCGCTGGTGGCCAGCACCTGGAGGCCGGTGTCCTGCAGCAGCTCGATCACCGACAGCGGTGATCGGACGACGTCCACGTGGAACAGTGAGCCGGCCGACGCCCGTACACATTTGCCGTTGTACGGATCCACCGCGTCACCCGCGAAGATCACCGCGCTCGCGCCGGCCGCGTCGGCGGTCCGCAGCACGGTGCCGGCGTTGCCCGGGTCACGGATCTCGGCGACCACCGCGACGAGCCGGGGCTGCTTGGCGAGCGCCTCGGTGATCGGCACGTCGGTCTGCTCACAGATCGCGACGAGGCCCTGCGGGTGAACGGTCTCGGTCAGCGCGGCGAGAGCCTCGTCGGTGACCGGGGAGACCTCGGGGGCCAGAGCGGCCAGGTCGGCGTACCGGGTCAGCGCCTCGCCGGTGCCGAAGAGCTCCAGCACGGCGCCGGCGGCGAGGGCCTCGCGGACGGCCTGCGGGCCCTCGGCGAGGAATCGGCCGGTCTGGTCGCGGTCCCTGCGGCGCTGCAGGCGCCGGGCCGCGACGATTCTGGGGGTACGAGGTGTGAACATGCGCTCCGACTCACCAAAGGGAGAAGGCGCCCCCCGAGGGAGGCGCCTTCTAACGTGCTTCGCGTTGAATCAGGCAGCCTGAGCGGCAGCGCCGCCGGTGCCCTCGGCCGCAACAGCAGCGCGAGCGATCTCGACGATGCCGGCGAACGCGGCGGCGTCGTTGACCGCGAGGTCGGCCAGGATCTTGCGGTCGACCTCGATCTCGGCCAGCTTCAGACCCTGGATGAGGCGGTTGTACGTCATGCCGTTGGCACGAGCGGCCGCGTTGATCCGGGTGATCCACAGCTGGCGGAAGTCGCCCTTGCGGTCACGGCGGTCGCGGTACGAGTACTGCATCGAGTGCAGCACCTGCTCCTTGGCCTTGCGGTACAGGCGCGAGCGCTGGCCGCGGTAGCCACTCGCGGTCTCGAGCAGGGTACGGCGCTTCTTCTGGGCGTTTACCGCCCGCTTGACGCGTGCCATTTCTAGTTACTCCTTAGGGGAACTGGTCAGGCTCGCGTCAGCGGCCCAGAAGCTTGTTCACTCGCTTGGTGTCGGCCTTGGCCACGGTGACCGTACCGGTCATCCGGCGGGTGACGCGGGAAGACTTGTGCTCCAGCAGGTGGCGCTTGCCGGCCTGCTCGGTCACGAGCTTGCCCTTGCCGGTCACCTTCACGCGCTTGCCCATGCCGGTGTGGCTCTTCATCTTCGGCACTGAACGCCTCTTTCTGATCTTTCCCCGCAAACCGAGGGGAGTACGGGGAAAAGCTGGACTACCTACTACTCTGCGGCGGTCTCGGCGACCGGAGCTGCCGGTGCTGCCGGGGCTGCCGGAGCGGCCTCGGCGACATCACCTTCGCGCGCCTCCCGCGGCGGGCGCGCACTGGCGGCGGCCGCCTCGGCCGCGGCGACCTTGGTGGCCCGATGCGGGGCCAGCACCATGATCATGTTCCGGCCGTCCTGCTTCGGGCTGGCTTCGACGAAGCCGAGCTCGGAGATCTCCTCGCTGAGCCGGCGAAGCAGCCGGAATCCCAGCTCGGGACGACTCTGCTCACGACCACGGAACATGATCGTCACCTTGACCTTGTCGCCCGCCTTGAGGAACCGCACCACGTGACCCTTTTTGGTCTGGTAGTCGTGCGGGTCGATCTTCGGCCGCAGCTTCATCTCTTTGATGACGGTCTGCTGCTGGTTGCGCCGCGCTTCGCGAGCCTTGAGTGCGCTCTCGTACTTGAACTTGCCGAAGTCCATGAGCTTGCACACCGGCGGCCGCGCCATCGGAGCAACCTCGACCAGGTCCAGGTCGACGTCCGCTGCCAGCTGGAGAGCGCGCTCGAGCGGCACGATGCCGACCTGCTCACCCTCCGGACCGACCAGGCGGACCTCACGAGCCCGGATCTGTTCGTTCACGCGTGGTTCGACGCTGATGGGGCCTCCTCAGAACGTTGTTCTCTCATCCATAACGCGATTTGCGGCACGGATGATGCCAATGGCGGTCGGCCCCGAGTGTCCCGCTGATGGGCGGGACGCCGGGAAAGCAGAAGACCCCGTCAGCGCCGTTAAGCGCATGGCGGGGCCCGCTCGACCGGTCATCGGCGTCCAGGAGGACGCTCCCCCACGCCGGGGGCAAGCCCCGGCGGGGTGACCGGACCCGGCCACCGCGCTGCAAGCGCGGTATGACTCGGGTGGGAACCTAGCGGGCTCCTCTTTCGCGCCCGGAACGAGTCTGGGCGTGGTCGACTGCGAACGAGTCTATCAGGCTCCGGTGGCGGCCGAATGCAGGCCTCGGAGCGTCCGCACGCCCTCCACCGCGTAGTCCTTGTCGACCGCCTGCAGCGCGTGGATGGCCACCTGCTCGTCGTCGTGCAGCTCCAGGTGCGCCCAGGCCGAGTTCCGGTCGAAACGGACCGCCCGCACCACTTCCCACGGCAGGTCGTAACCGCCGATCACGTTGCGGACGTGCACGGCCTTGTCGTCGGCGGTGACCCGCGGGCGGCAGAACGCCAGGATGCCGAGGCCGAGCAGCACGCCCAGCCCGATCATGGCGGCCTGGTCGCCGCGCTGGAACGTCGCCTTCGAGTTCTCGAAGCCGGCGTTGCCGGTCAGGCCGAAACTGAGCACCGTGAAGAGGACCACGATGGCGAGCGCCAGCGGGATCGCCACGGTCCGGATCCGCTTGGGCCGGTAGATCACTGCGTTCATCAGAGCCTGCAATTCGCGATGTCGGTCACCAGGATGGCACGGGCGCCGAGGTCGTACAGCTCGTCCATGATCCGGTGCACGTCCTTGCGCTGGACCATCGCCTGCACGGCCACCCAGCCCTCGCGGTGCAGCGGGGAGACCGTCGGCGACTCGATGCCGGGGGTCAGGCCGGTCGCCTGTTCGAGCAGATCCGCCCGTACGTCGTAGGCCAGCATCACGAAGTTCCGCGCGACGAGGACACCCTGCAGCCGGCGCAGCAGCTGCGCCGCACCGGCCGGCGCCTGCTCCTCGCGGCCGATCAGGATGGCCGACGACTGCATGATCGGGTCACCGATCGTGACCAGCCCCGCCTGCCGCAGCGTGGCGCCGGTCTCGACGACGTCGGCGATCAGGTCGGCGACACCGAGGCGGACCGCGTTCTCGACGGCGCCGTCCAGGCGCACGACGTCCGCCTTGATCTCGTTCGTGGTCAGGTAGTCGCCGACCACGCCGGGGTAGGCGGTGGCGATCCGCCGGCCGGCGATCTCGGCGGTGGTCTGCAGCGAACCGGCCGGCGCCGCCCAGCGGAACGTGGCCCGGCCGAAGTTCAGGTCGAGCAGCTCGGTCGCCGGGACGCCGGAGTCGACCAGCAGGTCCCGGCCGGTGATGCCGAGATCCAGGTCACCGGATCCCACGTACGTGGCGATGTCCTTAGGGCGGAGGTAGAAGAACTCGACGTTGTTGGCTTCGTCACGGCAGAGCAGGTCTTTGGGGTCGGTGCGCTGGCGGTAGCCGGCGTCCCGCAACATCTGTGACGCCGGGGCGGACAGGGTGCCCTTGTTCGGAATGGCGATGCGCAGCATCGGGCGTGCTCCTTTGATCTCTGTCGACTCCTCCGGGACGCTCGTCAGAGATGTCGGTACACGTCCTTGAGTTCGAGACCAGTGGCGATCATCAGGACCTGTGCCTGGTAGAACAGCTGGGAGATCTCCTCGGCGGCGCGCTCGGGGCCTTCGTGCTCGGCGGCCATCCAGGATTCGGCGGCTTCCTCGACGACCTTCTTGCCGATGAAGTGGACTCCGCGTTCGAGCGCCTCGACGGTGCCCGAACCGGGGGTCTGTTCCGCCGCCTTGCGTTGCAACTCGGCAAACAGTTCTTCGAACGTCTTCACGAGCAACGATTGTGGCAGCTCATCACGTCTTGACGACGAACGCCCCCAGCACCTGGGACGGTCTTTTAAGCTGCCCGGCATGGTCAGCCGATACACCCCCGTTGCGGTCGGCGGCGTTGCGCTCCTGTTCGCCGCTGTCACCGCCTGCTCCCCGGTTGAGGAAGAGTCCTCCCCCACCGCGTCCGCGTCGTCCGCCTCCACGGAGACCTGTGCGCCCGCCAGCCTCGCCACTCTGACGGCGGGCAAGCTCACCATCGGCACCGACAACCCGGCCTACGAACCATGGTTCAGCGACAACAAGCCGGCGAACGGCAAGGGCTACGAGTCCGCCGTCGCCTACGCGGTCGCCGACCGGCTCGGCTACGCGAACGCCGACGTGCAGTGGACGTCGGTGACGTTCAACAACGCGATCGCGCCCGGCCCGAAGAAGTTCGACATCGACATCAACCAGTTCTCGATCACCGACGAGCGCAAGCAGGCCGTCGACTTCTCGTCGCCGTACTACCTGGTGCGGCAGACCGTGATCACCACCAAGGGCTCCAAGATCGCCGGCGCGAAGTCGCTCGCCGACCTCAAGTCCGCCAAGCTCGGCGCCCAGGTCGGCACCACCAGCTACCAGGCCGTCACCGACGTGATCAAGCCGGACCAGCAGCCGTCCGTCTTCAACAACAACGACGACGCCAAGGCCGCGCTGGTCAACGGCACCGTCGACGGGATCGTCGTGGACCTGCCCACCGCGTTCTACATGACCGCGGCCGAGCTCGACGACGGTGTCATCGTCGGCCAGCTGCCCCAGGTCGGCGTCCCCGAGCAGTTCGGCATCGTGCTCGACAAGGGCTCGCCGCTGACCGGCTGCGTCAGCAAGGCGGTCGATCAGCTGCGGCAGGACGGAACTCTCGCTGTACTGGAGAAGACCTGGCTGGCCGACACCGCCGGAGCACCCGAACTCTCGTGACATACGCACCAAGCACCAGGCAACTGGAACGGACCGCCTACCGCCGTCGTCAGGCGGTCCGTTCCGTGCTGCTCGCGGCTCTCTCCACCGCCGTGGTCGGCATCCTGCTCACCGTGGCGATCACCGGCGCCCCCGGCTGGGAACGGGTGAAGGCCTCGTTCTTCGACCCGGAGGCGGCCCAGGAGTACCTGCCGGAGATCCTCTTCGGGCTCTGGCTCAACATCAGGCTGCTCGTGGTCTGCGCCACGCTCGCGCTCACCCTCGGCCTGGTCGTCGCGATCCTGCGCACGCTGCGCGGCCCGGTCTTCTTCCCGGTCCGCGCGCTCGCCACCGGCTACACGTACACGTTCCGCGGCCTGCCGCTGATCATCGTGATCTACCTGTACGCCTTCGGCATCCCCGGCCTGCGCCTGCAGGGCACCCCCGACGTGCTCGTCCTCGGCGCCGCCGCGATCATCGTGACGTACGGCGCGTACCTGGCCGAGGTGTTCCGGGCCGGCATCGAGTCGGTGCACCCGAGCCAGATCGCGGCGGCCCGCTCGCTCGGGCTCAGCTACCGCCAGGCGATGCGCCACGTGGTGCTGCCGCAGGCGGTCCGCCGGGTCACCCCGCCGCTGCTGAACGACACCGTGGCGCTGCAGAAGGACGTCGGCCTGATCTCCCTGGCCGGTCCGATCGACGCGATCCGGGCCGCCCAGATCGGCGTCGCCCAGGACGCCAACTTCACCCCGTACATCGTCGCCGGGGTGCTCTTCGTCCTGCTCGCCCTGCCGCTGATCGGCGTCACCGACTGGGTGACCCTGCGCGCGGCCCGCCGCCAGAACGCGGGTTGATGACCGTGGTGCTTTCCTGCGCTGACGTCCGCAAGACCTTCGGCGATCACGTGATCCTCGACGGCCTCACCCTGGACGTGGCCGAGCACGAGGTGGTCGCCCTGATCGGCGCCTCCGGATCGGGCAAGTCCACGCTGCTGCGCTGCGTCAACCTGCTCGAACAGATCGACGACGGCACGATCCGGCTCGACGGCGAGGAGATCACCGACCCGCGGGCCGACCCGGACGAGGTCCGGCAGCGGATCGGGCTGGTCTTCCAGTCCTACAACCTGTTCCCGCACATGACGGTGCTCGACAACATCACCCTGGCGCCGGTGCGGGTGCACGGGAAGGACAGGGCCGAGGCGAAGGACCAGGCGATGACCTGGCTCAAACGGGTCGGCCTGGAGCAGAAGGCCACGGCGTACCCCGATCGGCTCTCCGGAGGTCAGCAGCAGCGCGTCGCGATCGTGCGGGCGCTGGTGAACAACCCGCGCCTGCTGCTGCTCGACGAGGTCACCTCGGCGCTCGACCCGGAACTGGTCGGCGAGGTCCTCACCATGATCAAGGACCTCAAGGCCGAGGGCATGACGATGGTGCTCGCCACCCACGAGATGGGCTTCGCGAAGCAGGTCGCCGACCGGGTCGCCTTCCTGGACGCCGGCCGGGTGCTCGAAGCCGGGCCGCCCGAGCAGGTGCTGGGCGACCCGGCCGAGGTGCGCACGCGCCAGTTCCTGGCGCGGATCATCGAGGCCGGTCGGCTGTAGGGCCTCAGCGGCCGAACATCGAGGGCTTCCCGATCTCGCGGAGGGCCAGGGCGGCGTCCAGGACGGCCACCGTCGCCTGCCAGCCCTTGTCCTCGATCGAGTCCTCCAGGCCGGCCCGGTCGCGGGCCTGACCCAGGCTCTGGACGGTGAGCACGCCGTGCGCCACAGGCGTGCTCTCGTCCAGCGCCACCCGGGTGAGGCCGCTGGTGACGGCGTCGCACACGTACTCGAAGTGCTGGGTCTCCCCCTTGATCACCACACCGAGCGCGACCACCGCGTCGTACTTGCGGGCCAGCGCCTGCGCCACGACCGGCAGCTCGACCGAGCCGGCGACGCGGTAGACGCCCACGTCGGTCACGCCGCACGCCTCGGCGGCCGACTTGGCCCGCTCGATCATGTGGGCGACCAGGTCGTTGTGCCACCGCGAGCCGACGATCCCGAGCTTCAGCCCGGCAGCGTCGACGGTCTCCATGTGCGGATCACCGAAGCCGGCCATCTGCGTCCCCCTTTTTCGACTTATTTCATGCTAAGCGGTGAGCGGTCAGCCCAAGGCCTCGAACAGGTGGCCCATGCGATCCCGCTTGGTACGCAGGTAGTGCACGTTCTCCGGGTGCAGCCGGACCGGCAGGGACTCCCGGCCGGTGACACGCAGGCCGTACCCCTCAAGCCCTGCTCTTTTCGCGGGGTTGTTGGTCAGCAGGCGCATCGACCGGATGCCCAGGTCGGCGAGGATCTGCGCGCCGGTGCCGTAGTCGCGCGCGTCGGCCGGCAGCCCGAGTTCGAGGTTCGCGTCGACGGTGTCCAGACCGCGGTCCTGCAGCTGGTACGCCTGAAGCTTGTGCAGCAGCCCGATGCCCCGCCCCTCGTGACCGCGCATGTAGAGCACCACACCCCGGCCGGCCGCCGCGACGCGTTCGAGAGCCGCGTCCAGCTGCGGGCCGCAGTCGCACCGCTTCGAGCCGAAGACGTCGCCGGTCAGGCACTCCGAGTGCACCCGGACCAGCACGTCCTCGCCGTCGCCGATCTCACCGAAGACGAGCGCCACGTGCTCGCCGTTGTCCGCCTCGGTGCGGTAGCCGACGGCGGTGAAGTCGCCGTGCTCGGTCGGCAGCTTGGTCTCCACGACCCGCTCGACCTGCCGGCCCTGGCGGAGGCTGAGGTACGCCACCAGCTCGGCGATCGAGACCAGCGTGAGGCCGTGCTCGGCCGCGAACTTCTCCAGGTCGGGCCGGCGCTGCATGGTGCCGTCGTCGTTCACCATCTCGCAGAGCACCCCGGCCGCCCGGGCGCCGGCGAGGACCGCCAGGTCGACCGAGGCCTCGGTGTGCCCGGGACGGCGCAGCACGCCACCCGGCTTGGCCCGCAGCGGGACGATGTGCCCCGGCCGGGACAGGTCGTTCGGCTGGGTCCGGGCCGAGGCGAGCAGGCCGATGGTCCGGGCGCGGTCGGCGGCCGAGATGCCGGTGGTCCCGCCCACCCGGGCGTCCACCGTCACGGCGTAGGCGGTCTTGTAGGAGTCCTGGTTGTATTCGACCATCGGCGGCAGGTCGAGCCGGTCGGCCTCGGCCTCGGGGATGGCCACGCAGATGTACCCGGACGTGTAGCGGACCATGAACGCCACCAGCTCCGGCGTGGCGTGCTCGGCCGCGAAGATGAGGTCGCCCTCGTTCTCGCGGTCCTCGTCGTCCACCACGATCACCGCTTTGCCGGCGGCGATGTCGGCGATCGCTTGCTCGACCTTCTCAAACATTGCGGCTCCCCAGCATCTTCTCGACGTACTTCGCGATCACGTCGACCTCGAGGTTGACCGGATCGCCGATGGCCTTGCTGCCCAGCACGGTGAGCTTCGAGGTGGCCGGGATCATCCCGACCGCGAAGCTGTCCGCCGTCACTTCCATCACCGTGAGCGAGACGCCGTCGACGGTGATCGAGCCCTTCTCCACGACGTACTTCTCCAGCTCGGCGGGGAGCGAGAACCGCACCACCTCCCACTGGTCGGCCGGCTCCCGGGCGATGATCCGCGCGACGCCGTCCACGTGGCCCTGCACCAGGTGGCCGCCGAGGCGGCTGTTCAGCGCGGCGGCCCGTTCCAGGTTGACCTGGCTGCCGACCGCGAGCGCGCCGAGCGAGCTGCGCCGCAGCGTCTCGCCCATCACGTCGGCGGTGAACACGCCGTCCTCGTTGTCGATCACGGTGAGACAGACCCCGTTCACCGCGATCGAGTCGCCGTGCCCCGCGTCCGACGTGACGAGCGGGCCGCGTACGGCGATGACCGCCGAGTCGTCACCCTCGGCTCCGGTGAGGCGGACGATCTCGCCCAGCTCTTCGACGATCCCGGTGAACATTCAGATCTCCTTCTTGGTGCGGAGCAGTGCTGTGAAACGCAGGTCGCCGCCGATCTGCGTGATGTCGGTGAACTCCAGTTCGACGGCCTCGGCGATGGTGCCGACACCGGCGTCGACCAGGGCGGTGCGGCCGTCGCCGAGCAGTTTCGGCGCGACGTACCCGATCACCCGATCGACAAGTCCGGCCGCCAGGAAAGCTCCGGCGAGGGTCGGACCGCCTTCGAGCAGCACGTTGCGCACGCCCCGGGCGTAGAGCTGGGTGAGCATCCGGGCCAGGTCGACGCGGCCTCCGGGGCCGCTTCCGACCGCGGCCGCGGAGACGATCCAGGTGGGTGCGGCGGCATCACGCACGCGGGCGTTCTCCGGGGTACGGCCGGACGAGTCGACCACCACACGCAGAGGTTGCTTGATCGCCAGCGTGCCGTCGCGCAGGTCCCGCACGGTGAGCTGCGGGTCGTCCGCCAGCACCGTGCCCACGCCGACCACGATGGCGTCGACGGTGCTGCGCAGCACGTGCACGTCGGAGCGGGACTCCAGGGACGAGATCCACTGGCTGGTGCCGTCCGCCGCTGCCGAGCGGCCGTCCAGGGTCGCCGCCATCTTCCAGGTCACGTAGGGCCGGCCGCGCCGGACCGCGGTGAGCCAGGCGACGTTGCCGGCCTCGGCCTCCTCACGGCGGACCCCGGTGACCACCTCGATGCCGGCCGACCGCAGCGTCGCCGCGCCCCCGGAGGCGACCGGGTTGGGATCGTCCACGCCGATCACGACGCGCCGCACCCCGGCCGCGATCAGGGCGTGCGAGCAGGGACCGGTCCGCCCGGTGTGGTTGCAGGGTTCCAGCGAGACGACACACGTGCCGCCCCGGGCCAGCTCACCCGCCTGGGCGAGGGCCACGATCTCCGCGTGCGGCCCTCCGGCGTACGCGTGGAAGCCCTCACCGACCACCTCACCGCCGGGCCCGAGCAGCAGGCAGCCGACGACCGGGTTGGGACTGGTCGTGCCGAGGCCACGGGCGGCCAGCGCGATCGCGCGGCGCATCGCCTCGTCCTCGGTCACCATCGGGCGTTTCCTCTCACGCGGTGCGGTCACGCGCTGTGAGGAAGCAAGACGACGAGGAATCGGGCAGGAGGGTACGCTTCGCGCACCCTCGACCAAGCCGGGCCACGCTTGTTCAAGCGGGCACGACTCGCCGATTCCGCGCGCTGTCTCCCATCCGGACTGTCTGATCGGGCTTTCGCCTGATCAACCGTCGGCCCTGGAGTCTCACCAGGTCCACCGGCCGCCGATGGTCGACGTCCGGGTCGCGGGCTTACCGCTGCTTGCGCAGTGGATCACCGCCGGTTCGGAATTTCACCGAGTCCCGCCAGCGCGTGGTGGGTCATCCCCGAGTCTTGCACGCAGCGGCGATTTTGCCACCTGGCCAGCGAGGTACTTCACATTCATCTAACCAGGGGAATGAATCGGCCGTGTCCAAATCCTACTGATTCAGTGGGCGTAGACAACGTCTACTCGATACTGGTAGACAGTGTCTATGGAACCTGACCAGGGACTCCGTGAGAGGCTCGTGCTCGTCGGCGCCGAGTTGCTCCGCACCGAAGGCCCGTCGGCGCTGTCCTTGCGGGAGATCGCCCGCCGCGCCGGCGTGTCACACGGCGCGCCGCGGCGCTACTTCCTCACCCACCTGGACCTGCTCGCCGCGATCGCCGGACTGGGCTTCGCCGATCTCGGTGACCGGATCACCACCGCGCTGGACGCCACCCCCGCCGACCCGCGCGACCGGGTGGCGGTGGTCGCCCGGGTCTACGCGCGGTTCGCCGCCGACGAACCCGGCATGTTCGAGCTGATGTTCCGGCAGGACCTGCTGGAGAGCGGCAACCTCGGCCTGCGCGACACCGGTCTGCCGGTGTTCCGGCTCCTCGTGGATCTGGTCAGCGCCGCCCGGCCGGATGCCGATCAGCCCGCCGTGGTCACCGCCGGAGCGCTCTGGGCCGGGCTGCACGGCGTGGTCCAGCTCTGGAACTGGGGCCGCCTGCCGTTCGCCACCGGACTGACGGACTCCGGCCCCCTGGTCGACGCCGTGATCACCGCACACCTGGGAGCAGCGCGATGACCCGTACCCCGCCCCTCTACGCACTGACCAGCGCGACCGTCGGCACCGCCGTGCGCCGCGTCTGGCGACCGCAGGTCGCGGGCCTGGAGAACATCCCGGCCGGCGGCGCGATCATCTGCGCCAACCATCTCTCCGTCGGCGACCAGTTCTTCCTCGGGGTGACGGTGCCGCGGCACATCGCGTTCTGGGCGAAGGCCGAATACTTCCAGCGGCGGCTCACCCGGCCCGTGGTCGCCGGCATGGGCGCCATCCCGGTCGAGCGCGCCGGTGGGCGGGCGGTACTCAGCGCCTTCGACGCGGCGGCGCCGATCCTGCGGGCCGGCGGGCTGGTCGCGGTCTTCCCCGAGGGCACGCGCTCACCCGACGGGCGTCTCCACCGGGGACGCACCGGCGCGGTCCGGCTGGCCACGCAGGCGGGCGTGCCGATCGTCCCGGCCGGCATCATCGGCACCCGCGGCCTGCGACCCAGCGGCATCCTGCGACCGGGCCGCCACCCGGTCTCGATCACCTTCGGCGAGCCCCTGACCGTCGGCGAGTCCTCGGTGCGGGACGACACCGACCGGCTCATCCGGCGGATCCAGGAGCTGACCGGCCAGGAGTACGTGCCGAGTTACGCCGTGCCCTCGTCCCGCCGGCGGTCGATCGCCACGTAGGAGCCCGGCTGCGACTTCGCGACCTTCTTCATCTCCGAGGCGACCGCGATGACCACCCGCGGGTCCGTGAAACTGCGGCCCTCGGAGGTCGACTGCGCCACCCCGATCGAGAGCGTCACCAGTGCCGCCTTCTGCTTGTTGCCGCGCCGGTCCGGCACCTCGATGAAGCCGCGCTGTGCGTCGTTCGGCTCGTAGAGGCGGTCGGCCGCGTTCTCGAAGTCGGTCACCATGCGCTTGGTCAGCGGCAGGACCTGGTCCGGCGTACAGATGAAGACGAAGTCGTCCCCGCCGATGTGGCCCAGGAAGATCGACGGCGGACCGGTCTGCGCGCTCGCCTTCTGCAGGCTGCGGGCCAGCGCGATGATGAAGTCGTCGCCGCGGTCGAAGCCGTAGACGTCGTTGACGCTCTTGAACCGGTCGATGTCGATGTAGCCCACCGAATATTCGCCGGTGGCGCGCATCCGCTCGCCGATCTCCCGGCGGACCCGCGCGTTGCCCGGCAGGCCGGTCAGCGGCGACACCTCGCGGGCGTCCTTGTTGCGGCGCAGCGTGGTGGTCACCCGGGCGATCAGCTCGGCCGTGTCGAACGGCTTGACCAGGTAGTCGTCGGCGCCCGCGGTCAGGCCGACCACCTTGTCCACGGTCATGCTCTTGGCGGTCAGCATGATCACCGGCAGCGCCGAGGTGAGCGGCTCGGCCCGCAGGCGGCGCACCAGCTCGACGCCGTCCATCCGCGGCATCATCCAGTCGACCACCGCCAGGCCCGGCCGGTGGTCCTCCATCAGCTCCAGCGCCTCCTGACCGTCCCTGGCCCGGATCACGTCGAAACCGTGGACCTTCAGGTTGAACTCGACGAAGCTCGCGATGTCCTGGTCGTCGTCGACCACCAGGATCAGATCGGGACCCTCCTCGGCCTCCAGCGCCAGTTCGCTCTCGGGCCGGGACTCCGCCTCGCTCATCGCACCTTCCTGGAAGCACCGGGGACAGTGGTTCCGATGATGGTCCCTGGACGGGCCGTCACGCCACCCCCATCGCCCCCGCGGCGAGGCCGCGCAGTTTCCGGATCGCCTCGGCGGGGTCGGCCGCGCCGTAGACCGCGGTGCCCGCCACGAACGCGTCGGCGCCGGCCTCGGCGGCCTGCTCGATGGTGTCGGCCGCGATGCCGCCGTCCACCTCGACCCGGATCTCCAGGTCGTTCACCCGGATCCGGCGGCGCACGTCACGCACCTTGTCCAGCATCTCCGGCATGAACGCCTGGCCGCCGAAGCCCGCCTTGATCGTCATGATCAGGATGGTGTCGAGGTAGGGCAGCAGCTCCAGGTAGGGCTCGACCGGGGTGTCCCGGTCGATCGCCAGGCCCGCCTTGGCGCCGGCCGCGCGCAGCGTCTTGGCGAGCGCCACCGGGTCGTCGCAGGCCTCGGCGTGGAAGGTCACGTTGTGGGCGCCGGCCTCCGCGTACGCCGGAGCCCACCGCTGCGGGTCCGTGATCATCAGGTGCACGTCGAACGGGATGGCCGTCGCCTTGCGCAGGCTCTGCACCACCGGGAGCCCGATCGTCAGGTTCGGCACGAAGTGGTTGTCCATGACGTCCACGTGGACCCAGTCGGCAGCCCCCTCGATGGCTCGCACCTCCTCCCCCAGGCGAGAGAAGTCGGACGCGAGGATGCTGGGCGCGATGATCGGCGACGGTGTCACGGCTGAAAGTGTATGACTTCCCGGCCGTCACCTGGCAGTACGGACCCCCTGTGCCTCGACTGGGTTGGTCCTGTGCACGGCCTGTGGTTCTCGGTATGGTTACCCGCCATGACCCCAGCCCCAGCGCGGCGTCTGGCAGCTCTCGACGGGCTGCGCCTCGTAGCGGCCCTGTTCGTGTCGCTGTACCACTTCACCGGCTACCGGCCCGGTGTTTTGGACGCGTGGGGCGAATCCCGCGAGGCGGCCTTCCCCGAGCTGCACCTGCTCGGTCAGTACGGCTGGCTCGGCGTCGAGCTGTTCTTCATGATCAGCGGCTTCGTCATCTGCATGAGCAGCTGGGGCCGCACGCCCGGCGCGTTCTTCCGGTCCCGGGTCACCCGGCTCTTCCCCGCGTACTGGGCGGCCATCCTGATCACCACGGTGGTGGTGACGATCTGGCCGGTCGTCCGCGGCCACCTGCGCTACAGCGACATCCTGCTGAACTTCTCGATGATGCAGCAGGGGCTGGGCGCCCGCAGCGTCGACGCCGTCTACTGGACGCTCTGGAGCGAGGGCCTGTTCTACCTGCTCTTCTCGTTCGCCATCTGGCGCGGCCTCACCCTGAAACGGGCGATCGTCTTCGGGTACGGCTGGCTGATCGCCGCCACGCTCGCCGAGCAGTCCGGCGTACCGCTGCTCAAGACGTTCCTGCAACCGAACTACGCGCCGTTCTTCGTCGCCGGCATCGCGCTCTACCTGATCTACCGGTTCGGCTCGGACGTGCTGCTCTGGGGGCTGCTCGGCCTGTCGTACGTGCTCGCCGTCTACTGGACCGACAGCTCGGTGCGGCACTTCAACGGCCGCTTCGACGTGGACATGCGCCCGGTCGTCGGCGCGGCCCTCGTGACGGGCTTCTTCGTGGTGCTGACGGTGATCGCGCTCGGGTACACGTCCCGGATCCAGTGGGGGTGGCTGACCACGGCGGGGGCGCTCACGTACCCGTTCTATCTGCTGCACGAGAACGTCGGGTGGACCGTCATCTACGGTCTCCGGGACTTCGCGCCGCCGCTCGTGATCCTGGCCGCCGTCATCGCGATCATGCTGGTCGCGGCGTATCTGCTGCACCGGTTGATCGAGAAGCCGCTGGCGCGGGTGCTGAAGGTCAAGCTCGAACAGGCCAGCGCCGGGCTCGGGCGGCAGGACCGCTTCGCCCGGCCGTCCTCGGCGCCGGTCTCCTCCAAGATCCCGGCACCAGCCGCGCCGGTTTCCTCCAAGATCCAGACGCCCGCCGCGGCCTCCAAGATCCCGGAGCCGCGGGAAGCGCCCGAGGACACCCTCGTCCTCCCCCGGGTCCGCGACTGAGAACGGCCGGGCGGATCGCCCGGCCGTTCTTTCGATCAGCTCGTACGGCGGAGGACCGCCAGGAACATCGCGTCAGTGCCGTGCCGGTGCGGCCACAGCTGCACCGTCGGGCCCGGGCCCAGCCCCGGCATGCCCGGCGGGAGCAGGGGGCGAGCATCGACGAAGTCGACCTCGACACCGCTGCGGCGGGCGCCCTCGCTCACCGTCACCTGGGTCTCGACCATGTGCGGGGAGCACGTCACGTAGGCCACCACACCGCCCGGGCGGACCGCCCGCAGCGCCGCCACCAGCAGCTCACGCTGGAGCCGGGTCAGTGGCGGCAGGTCGGCCGGCTGACGGCGCCAGCGCGACTCGGGACGGCGGCGCAGCGAACCGAGGCCCGTGCAGGGCGCGTCCACCAGGACCCGGTCGAACCCCTCCTCCGGCAGGTCCGGGTCACGGCCCACCGACCGGCCGTCCATCGGCAGCACCGTGACCGGCATGCCCTCGGTGGCCTGGTCGACCAGGCGGGCCCGGTGCTCGGCCACCTCGACGGCGGTCACCTCGGCGCCCCGGCCCGCGGCGATCGCGCCGATCAGGCCGGTCTTGCCGCCGGGTCCGGCGCACAGGTCGAGCCACCGGGTGTCCTGGCCCTCGATCGGCGCGGCCAGCAGCGCGGCGGCCACCAGCTGCGAGCCCTCGTCCTGCACGTGGGCGCGGCCCTCGCGGATGGCGGCCAGGTCGCGCGGCGCGCCGCCGTTGAGATAGACCGCGTACGGCGAGAACGCGCCCGGCACCCCGCCCACCTCGTCGGCGAGGTCGACGGCGTCGGCCCGTCCTGGCCGCGCGCACAGGTGCACAGCGGGCGGCTGGTTGTCCTCGATGAGCAGCCGGGCGGTGTCCTCCAGGTCGCCGCCGAGCGCCTCGGCGAACGACCGGATGATCCACTGCGGGTGGTGGTGCATCACCGACAGGTTGGCGATCGGGTCCGACTCGTAGTCCGGTGCGACCTTCTCCAGCCACCCGTCGAGCGGGGTCTCGGAGATCGTGCGCATCACCGCGTTGGCGAAACCGGACGCACCCGGCGCCACCGAGCGGACCAGGTCGACGGTCTGGTTCACCGCGGCGTGCGGCGGCACCCGGGTGTAGAGCAGCTGGTAGGCGCCGAGCCGCAGCGCGTCCCGGGCCGGCGGGTCGATCCGGGCCACCTCCCGGCCTGCGGCGTCCGCGATGATCAGGTCGAGGGTGCCGAGAGCGCGCAGGGTCCCGTAGGTCAGCTCGGTCGCGAACGCGGCGTCCCGGCCGTGCAGGCCCATGCCACCCAGGATGTCGGAGAGGACCAGGTTGGCGTACGCGTCGTCGCGATGCACCGCGGCGATCGCTTCATAGGCGGCCTGCCGAGCGGGATCGGACGCGGGACGGCCCGCCCGCGGCGCCCGCCCGCTCCGGCTGTCCCGTCCGTTGTCCCGGCCGTACCCCGGCCCGGCCGGCCTGCTCGGACGACCGCCGTGCGGCCGTGAGGCGCGATGTTCCGAACCACTGGTCACGCCAGCTTCTCCCCTGCTTCGATCCGCATGCCGCGCGCCCAGTCGGTCGCGGCCATCGGTTTCTTTCCGGCGGCCCGGACCTCGCCCAGGATCACCGGAGTGGTAGCGGTGCCGGCCAGCACCTGCGTGCGCTCCACCAGGAGCTCGCCCGGTTTCAGCGACGGGACGTTCGCCACCGGGCGCACCGGGCCCAGTTTCAGCCGGTCGCCGCGCAGCGTCGTCCACGCGCCGGGCGCCGGGGTGCACGCCCGGATCCGCCGGTCCACCGCGAACGCCGGGTCGTCCCAGCGGACGCGGGCGTCGTCGGCGGTCAGCTTCGGCGCGAACGAGACGCCGTCGTGCGGCTGCGGATGCGCTCGCGCGGTGCCCGCCTCGATCGCGTCGAGGACGGCGACGAGCAGGCCGGCGCCCTCCACGGCGAGACGCTGCAACAGGTCGCCGGAGGTGTCGTTGAACCGGATCTGGTCGGTGAGCGTGCCGTAGACCGGGCCGGTGTCCAGCCCCGCCTCCAGCTCGAACACGCTCGCGCCGGTCACCGAGTCGCCGTGCAGGACGGCGTGCTGCACCGGCGCCGCTCCACGCCAGGCCGGCAGCAGCGAGAAGTGCAGGTTGACCCAGCCGTGCTTCGGGATCTCCAGCGCGCTCGGCGGGACCAGGGCGCCGTACGCCACCACGGGCACGCAGTCCGGCGCGATCTGCCGCAGCCGTTCCTGGAACTCCGGGTCCCGCGGCTTCTCCGGGGTGAGCACCTCGATGCCGTGCTCGTCGGCCCACGCCCCGGCGGCCGAGCGCACCAGGCGGCGGCCACGGCCGGCCGGCGCGTCCGGGCGGGTCACCACGGCGACGAGGTCGTGGCCGGAGGCGGCGATCGCCTCCAGGCTGGGCAGCGCCACCTCGGGCGTGCCGGCGAAGACTATGCGCATCCGGTCACCGCCCGAACCCGAAGATGGAGTTCCGCGCGTGCGGGCTCTCCTTGATCGTCGGAGGCTTCGCCGCGTCGTACCACTCGGCCGATCGGATCTGCTTCATCGCGTCCTTGCGGGCCGCGGCGTCCAGCCGGTCCAGGAAGAGCACCCCGTCCAGATGGTCGGTCTCGTGCTGCACACAGCGGGCCATCAGACCGGTGCCGACCAGCTGGATCGGATCACCGTGCTCGTTGAAGCCGTTCGCGACCACGTTCTGCCGGCGTTTCGTGTCGATGTAGATCCCGGGGATGGAGAGACACCCCTCCGGGCCGTCCTGCTCCTCCTCGTCGGGGAACGAGAGAACCGGGTTCACGATGTGACCGACCACGTCGTCGACGTCGAACGTGAAGACCCGCAGACCGACGCCGAGCTGCGGCGCGGCCAGGCCGGCGCCGCCCTCGTCCTGCATGGTCTCGATCAGGTCCTTGACGAGGTTGCGCAGTTCCTTGTCGAAGTCCACGACGGTATCGGCCGGTGTACGCAGGACCGGGTCGCCGAAGAGACGGATGGCTTGGACGGTCACGCGGCGAAACTCCTGACTGTGGTGGCTTGCACCCGCCCAGTCTACGTTTCGCCTCCGTTGCCGCTGTGGTCAGAACAGGTCGGCCGGATCCACCTGGATGCGCACCGGCAACGACGCTTTCCGGGTGCTCCGCATGGCGGCCGCCTCGTGCAGAGCCCGCGCCAGATCACCGGCCTTCGACCGGGACACCCGCAGCAGCATCCGCTCCTGATCCTCCGGGGCCGGGACCGGTCCCAGCACCTCGGCGCCGTCCGGCAGCTTCGCGTGCGCCAGCAGGTCGGCCACGGCCGCCGCGACACCGGTGACGCTCGCCATCCGGGCCGCCGGCGGGAAGCCCAGCTCGCGGCGTTCGGCCAGCTCACGGGCCGCGAACCAGCCCGGATCCCAGCGCAGCAGCGCCTGCACCGGCGCCAGCGATCCGTCCGCCACCACGACCACCCTGCCACCGGCTCGTGCCGGCCGGGCCAGCGCCGCCGCGTTCAGCCAGCGCCGCATCGTCTCCTCGGCGGCCCGCAGATCGGACCGGCTCAGCAGGGCCCAGGCGTCGAGCAGCAGCACCGCGCCGAACCCTCCACCACCCGCCGACGGCTCCGCCCCCGGAGTCGAGACCACCACGGCCGGCTCGTCCGGGACAGTGACGAGAACCTCATCCCGGCCGGACGTGCGCACCGGCACACCCGGGAACGCGCGGCCCAGCTCCTCCGCCGTACGTCTGGCTCCCGTCACCGACGCCCTCAGCCTGCGCTCGCCGCAGGCCGGGCAGGCGTACGCCGCCGAAGCCCGGCCACACCAGTGACAGATCGGGACATCCCGGGCGCCCTGCAGCCCCAGCGGACCGGAACAGTGCGGACATCGCGCCGGCGTGCGGCACTCGGCACACGCGACGGCCGGCAGATAGCCCCGGCGCGGCACCTGGACCAGCACCGGCGCACCGGCCTGCAACGCCTGCCGCGCCGTCTGCCAGGCCAGACTCGGCAGCCGCGCGCTCACCGCACCCGGATCCCGGGCCAGCTGCGGATCGTCACCGGTCGGCGCGATCATCGGAGACCGCCGCCGCAGCGTCGCCCGGTCCGCCACGATCTCCCTGGCCCACCCGGTCTCCAGCAGCAACTGCGCTTCCCCTGTACGAGCGAAGCCGCCCACCAGCACCGCGCTCTCGGCAAGCTGGGCCCGGGTGAGCAGCACCTCGCGGGCGTGCGGATAGGGCGCCCGGGGCTCGGCGTGCACATCGTCGCCGTCATCCCAGATCACCACGAGCCCGAGCTTCGCCACCGGCGCCCACATGGCCGCCCGCGTACCCGCGACCACCGGCACCCGATGCCTGCTCGCCTGGAGGAACCGCCGGTAACGCTCGGCCGGCCCGAGAGCCGCGTTCAGCGCGACGTGCCTGCCCTCGCCGAGCACCGCACCGAGCGCCTCGTCGACCCGGTCCAGATCGCGCGCATCAGCCACCACGATGACGACGCCGCGCCCGCCCTTGACCGTGGCCGCCGCAGCCTCAGCGATCCTGGTGGGCCAGTCCTCCCCTGGCAGCGCCGACCAGACAGCCCTGGCCGCTCGCCCTTCCTCCAGGGCTCGCAGATACGCCACCCCGGCCGGATACGAGTCCCACCCCCCGGGGGCAGGCTCCCGAACCCCTCCAAGATCGGCTGCGGGCCGCGCTCCATCGACCGACGCCGTGACGGCCTCCACTGCTCCGCCCGATGCCCCGTCCGAGGCGTCGCCGTCTGCGCCCGCGCCGCCTTCGTCCGCGCCGCCTTCGTCCGCGCCGCCTTCGTCCGCGCCGCCCTCGCCCGCGCCACCCACGCCCGCGCCACCCACGCCCGCGCCGCCTTCGCCCGCGCCACCCTCGCCCGCGCCACCCTCGCCCGCTTCCTCCGCGGCAGCGCCTTCTCTCACGGCGGACTGTTGCTCAGCAGCGCCTTGCCTCGCGACGGCTTGCTCCTCGGCAGCGCCCTCCTTGACGGCGGTGTCGTCCTGAGCGGCCGCTTCCTCTGTGCAGGCCGCTACGTCTTGGGCCGCCGCTACGTCTTGGGCGGCCGCGGCCTCTCGAACGGCTACGACCTCTCGGACGGCTGCGGCCGCTCGGGCAACTGCGGCCTCTTTGGCGGCTGCGGCCTCGACCCGCGCATGCCGGGGCGGGACAGCGAGCCGCAGAACGTCAGCGAGGTTCCCCGCATAGCGCTGCGCCACCGTCCGAGCCAGCCGCATGATCTCCGGATCGAGAACGCGCTCGGGAGACACGACCTTCTCGATGTAGGCCAGCTTGCCCCCGTGCTCGGACGACTCCACCCGCTCCAGCAGGAAGCCATTCACCTGCTGCCCGGCGAACCGCACCTTGACCCGCACACCGGGCTGCGCCGCCTCGTCGTCGCCGGCCGCCACCAGGTAGTCGAACGGCCTGTCCAGATGCGGCAGCGGCATGTCGACGGAGACGCGGGCGACCGGGAGCCGCTCGGCCGGTTCCCGTTCGCTGCGTACGCCCTTCGACACCATCGCCGAACATTCTGCCCGCCCCCTCCGACACTTCCCCGAGCCGCCGCCCCCAAAAGATCAAGTCCGAGCTGTACGCCAGGACCGCCCTCGCGCCCGAATTGTCGCTCCCGCACAGCCGAGCGCCGCTCAAGCCGAATCCGGCTATGGCTCATTGCCGTCCCGAGCGCGAAAAAACAGCAATGAGTCACAGCCCGATCCGCGAACACAGCAATGAGTCACAGCTCGGCCCGCGGAAACAGCAACAACCCACAGCCCGACCCGCAAACACAGCAATGAGTCACAGCCCGATCCGCGAACACAGCAATGAGTCACAGCTCGGCCCGCGAAAACAGCAACAACCCACAGCCCGACCCGCAAACACAGCAATGAGCCACAGCCCGACCCGCGAACACGGCAACAACCCACGGCGGACCAACCGATCAGTGCGTCAGGCAGCGCACCCGCGCCCCCACGAGATCCACCTCGACGAGATCCGGGAATCGCAGCTCCGACCAGAACCCGGCCGGATCGGGTGAGAGCTCGTACCGCGACGCCATCCACACCGTAGGAGCCAGCCCGTGCGTGCCGAGGACCAGCGTCCGCCCCTGAGCCGCCGCGGCCGCCGCATGCCGCACCACGGCGGCGTCGAACCGGGAGATCACCGCGGAGTGCGGCTCCCAACCCTCAGGGCAGGCACCACCGGCATAGGCCAGGGCCGCTGCCCGATATTCCTCGTCACTGAACCAATAGTGCGGACGGTGCACTTCCGACAAATCCGGATCCGTCGCTACACGCTGCGCCCCGGCGATCTCCTGCATCGTCTGGGCGGCCTTCGGCTCGGTACTGGCCACGTAGTACGCGGGATGCGACACGTGCAGGCGCAGCAGCCGGGAGGCGACCCGGCTGTCCCACGCGAGCGGCCATTCCGAGGCCGGTACGGACGGGTCGACAGCAGGCATCGCATGCCGGACGAGAATCAGCCGTTCACCGGCGACTGCCGTCATCGCGACAGAGTAGCCGCCGGAACCATTTCCCATGCTCATGCGAACGAACACGCAAATCGCCCGCCCGCAGATCAAGAAAGGGCCGTCGCCGAGAAAGCGACGGCCCCGGAGAAACCGAAATCAGGAAGCGGCGTTCTTCAGATCCGCGGCCCGGTCAGTGCTCTCCCAGCGCAGCTCGGCGATCTCCCGGCCGAAGTGACCGTAGGCAGCCGTCTGCTGGTAGATCGGGCGGAGCAGGTCCAGGTCGCGGATGATCGCGGCCGGACGCAGGTCGAACACCTCGTTGATGGCCTTCTCGATCTTGTCGACCGGGACGGTCTCGGTGCCGAAGGTCTCGACGAAGAGCGACACCGGGTGCGCCTTGCCGATGGCGTAGGCGACCTGGGTCTCGCAGCGCTCGGCCAGGCCGGCGGCGACGACGTTCTTCGCCACCCAGCGCATCGCGTACGCCGCGGAGCGGTCGACCTTGGACGGGTCCTTGCCGGAGAAGGCGCCGCCGCCGTGCCGGGCGTAGCCGCCGTACGTGTCCACGATGATCTTTCGACCGGTGAGGCCGGCGTCGCCCATCGGGCCACCGATCTCGAAGCGGCCGGTCGGGTTCACGAGGAGGCGGTAGCCCTCGGTGTCGATGCCGAGGTTCTCCAGCTCGGGCGCGATCACGTGCTCCCGGATGTCCGGGGTGAGCAGCGACTCGAGGGAGATGTCGGCGGCGTGCTGCGACGAGACCACGACGGTGTCGAGGCGGACCGGGCGGAGCCCGTCGTACTCGATGGTGACCTGGGTCTTGCCGTCGGGGCGCAGGTACGGGATGGTGCCGTCCTTGCGGGCGGCGGAGAGCCGGCGGGCCAGGCGGTGGGCGAGCGCGATCGGCAGCGGCATCAGCTCGGGGGTCTCCGAGCAGGCGAAGCCGAACATCATGCCCTGGTCGCCGGCGCCCTGCTGGTCGAGGATGTGCTCGGAGTCGCCCTCACGCAGCTCGATGGCGCTGTCGACGCCCTGCGCGATGTCCGGGGACTGGGAGCCGATCGAGACGCTGACGCCACAGGAGGCCCCGTCGAAACCCTTCTTCGACGAGTCGTAGCCGATCCGCAGGATCGTGTCGCGCACGATCTTGGGGATGTCGGCGTAGGCCTGCGTGGTGACCTCGCCGGCGACGTGCACCTGGCCGGTCGTGATCAGGGTCTCCACCGCGACGCGGCTGCGCGGGTCCTGCTCGAGCAGGGCGTCGAGAATGCCGTCGCTGATCTGGTCAGCGATCTTGTCCGGGTGGCCTTCCGTGACCGACTCGGAGGTGAACAGGCGGCGTGCCACGGTGCTCCTCAGATTTGTCGAATACAACGTAACGCGGAAGTGTAGTCAGCGCCGCTGAGCGTCACCGACCAGGGCATCCCACCGTTCCACGACGTGATCCAAAATCATATCGGCCACATCGTCTTTATGGAGTTGCCCGAAGGTACCGGTGGATCCGTCGGAGCCCAGCAGGGTGACCGTGTTGTGGTCCTGTCCGAACACGAGGTCCGGACCCACCTCGTTAACGACGATCAGATCGGCTCGTTTCCGCACCATCTTCGCGCGTGCGTGCTCGATCGCGTCGTGAGTCTCGGCAGCGAATGCGACGAGAAGCTGACCCGGCCTCTTCGCCGCGCCCAGTTCGGCCGCGATGTCCGGGTTCGTGGTCAGCACGATCGGCGCCGGCGTACCGTCGTCGGTCTTTTTGATCTTTTGATCCGCGATCGTCAGCGGGCGGAAGTCGGCCGGCGCGGCTGCCATGATCGCCACATCCGCCGCGGCGAACGCCTCCACCGTCGCTTTGCGCAGCTCCTCGGTGGTGCCCACCCGCACGACGTCGATGCCCGCCGGGTCCGGGAGCGACACGTTCGCCGCGATCAGCGTGACCCGGGCGCCTCGGGCCGCGGCCGCCTTCGCCAGCGCGTAACCCTGCTTGCCGGAACTGCGGTTGCCGAGGAAACGCACCGGATCGAGTGGCTCGCGCGTCCCACCGGCGGTCACCACCACATGGCGACTTGCAAGATCCAGATCAAGACCGCGCCTCTGTACGCGTAACGCGTACTCGAAGATGGCCGCCGGGTCGGGAAGACGCCCCTTACCGGTGTCCTTGCCGGTGAGCCGGCCGACAGCGGGTTCCAGGACGATCAAGCCGCGGGACCGCAGGGTCGCCACGTTCGCCCGGGTCGCCGGGTTCTCCCACATCTCGGTGTGCATGGCCGGCGCGAACACGATCGGGCAGGTGGCCGTGAGGAGCGTGTTGGTGAGCAGGTCGTCGGCGATGCCGTGGGCGGCCTTGGCGAGGATGTCGGCGGTGGCCGGCGCGACCACGACGAGCTCGGCGGCCCGGCCGATCCGCACGTGCGGCACCTCGTGCGCGTCGTCCCAGACCTCGGTGGCGACCGGGCGGCCGGAGAGCGCGGCCCAGGTCGGCGCGCCGACGAACTTCAGCGCCGAAGCGGTCGGCACCACGCGCACGCCGTGCCCCGACTCGGTGAACAGCCGCAGCAGCTCGCAGGCCTTGTACGCCGCGATGCCACCGCACACCCCGAGAACGACCTCAGTCACGCTCAACCCCTGAACACGTCAGCGAATAGTGCGATGCCCCCTGCTCGACTCCGAGACCAGGGGGCACGCGTGGTTTTCCGTGGGGTTTCCGGGGGCTCGGCCTCCGGAGTAGGCATCCGTGGTCGCCGCCGTGGTCCGCGCTTTCCGCGGGAACACTGCGGCCCGGAGCCTACGGGTTGTCCGTCGGCTCCGCGGTCAGCAGGCCGGCGTTGATCTCGCGCATCGCGATCGAGAGCGGCTTCTCCTGCGGAGTGGTCTCCACCAGGGGGCCGACGTACTCGAGCAGGCCCTCACCGAGCTGGCTGTAGTAGGCGTTGACCTGGCGGGCGCGCTTGGCCGCGAAGATCACCAGCGAGTACTTCGACGAGGTCTTATCGAGCAGCTCGTCGATCGGCGGGTTGGTGATGCCTTCGGGGTTCGCGATGGTTCCCACTGTGGTGAAGTCCTTTGGTTGAGAATCAATGCTCGTGTGCGAGGTATAACGAACCGAGCAATCCTACCAGCTCATCGGCGGCACGCTCGACGAAGTCGTTCACCACGGTGACATCGAACTCCGACTCGGCGGCAAGCTCCTCGTCGGCATGGGCCAACCGGCGCTTGATCGTCTCGGCGTCGTCGGTGCCCCGGCCGATCAGGCGGCGCTGGAGCTCGTCGACGCTCGGCGGGGCCAGGAAGACCAGCTGGGCCTCCGGCATCGCCGCACGAACCTGGCGGGCGCCCTGCAGGTCGATCTTCAACAGAACGGGCCGGCCCTGCTGGAGCCAGCCCTCGACCTGCGCCCGCGGAGTCCCGTAGAGATTCCCCGCGAACTCCGCCCACTCCAGCAGTTGCCCGCCGTCGATCAGGCGCTGGAACTCGGCGCGGTTCACGAAGTGGTAGTGCTCGCCGTCGGTCTCGTAGTCCCGCTTCTTGCGGGTCGTCACCGACACGGACAACTTGATCCAAGGCGAGCGCGCCCGGATCAACTCGATCACACTGTCCTTGCCGACCCCGGAGGGGCCGGAAAGAACGGTGAGGCGGGCTGCCGGGCGCGCGTCGTCATCCATGCTCACGGCTCATGTCTACACGAGCCCATGAGTCAGTTCGCAGCGAACTCCCCCAGGAGGGCCTTGCGCTGCTGGTCGCCAAGACCACGGAGCCGGCGGCTCTCAGCGATCTTGAGCTTCTCCATGATCTGGGTCGCCCGGATCTTGCCGATGCCCGGCAGCGCCTGAAGCACGGCCGAAACCTTCAGCTTGCCGACGACCTCATCGGCCTCCGCGCGGTCGAGCACGGCGGCGAGGGTGGTCTTGCCGGACTTGAGCTGTTCCTTCAGCTCAGCCCGAGCCTTGCGGACTTCCGCGGCCTTCTCCAGCGCAGCTTGGCGCTGTTCGGGGCTCAGTGACGGGAGCGGCACCAGTTCTCCTCAGGTCCCTTACGCGGCGGTGGTTCAATACCGGCGCTTTGTGAAACGTGGTGTGCCAGGGAACCAAAGGGGCATGTGGTTCCCGGCGCCGGGAAAACTAGCGGTCAACGGCGCTTTCGGCAACGTGGGGGTACCCCGCTCACCGCATCCTGACGCGCTGGTAAGCAGGCCGTTTCACCCGAGCGCGGCGCGGCAGTCGTCAAGAACACGGTCCGTCGCGGCCCGCAGATCGGCGATCTCCGGGCCCGCGGCGAGGACCTCGCGTGAGTACGAGGGCAACACGTTCCGCAGGCTTTCGCCGAAGACCGCGCGCAGGTCGGACGGCGTCGCGCCCTGCGCTCCGAGGCCCGGAGCGAGGAGCGGTCCGTTGACCTTGGAGAGGTCGTGGCCGGTCTCGCCGATCGTCGCGCCGACGACCAGCCCGAGACTTCCGAGCGGTCGCGCACCCGCGTTGACCTGCGAAATCTCGTCGATGATCGTTTGCGCGACGGTTTTTCCGGACGCCGTGACCGCGTGCTGGACGGCCGGCCCCTCCGGGTTCGAGGTCAGCGCGAGAACGAAGACTCCGCCGCCGTGAGCGGCCGCCTGGTCGAATGCCGGCTGCAAGGAGCCAACTCCGAGATAGGGACTCACAGTAATCGCGTCAGCACGGAGAGGACTCGCCGGATCGAGATAGGCCGACGCGTATGCGGCCATCGTCGAGCCGATGTCGCCACGCTTCACGTCGAGCAGGACGAGCGCGCCCGCCTCCCGGGACTGTCGGATAGTTGACTCAAGAATCGCGACGCCACGTGACCCAAATCTCTCAAAAAACGCGGACTGTGGTTTCAGCACAGCCACCCGATCGGCCAGTGCCTCGACGACCGTACGGGCGAAGCGTTCCAGGCCCGCGATGTCGTCGGAGAGGCCCCAGCGGGCGAGCAGAGAGGCGTGCGGGTCGATGCCCACGCACAGCGGACCACGCTCCGCTACGGCCGCGTGGAGGCGTTCGCCGAAGGTCTCCAAGATATTTCCCCCAAACGTGTCAGGTAGCTGCCACCGCGGCGGTGATCGCCGCGGTAATGCGGTCCACGTCCGCGTCGTCCGCCACATAGGGCGGCATCGTGTAGATCAGGTCCCGGAACGGCCTGAGCCAGACGCCCCGATCCACCGCTGCGGCCGTCGCCGCCGCCATGTCCACCGGATGATCCAGCTGCACCACGCCGATCGCGCCGAGAACGCGGACATCGGCGACCCCTCGCGCCCCGCGGAGCGGCTCCAGGCCGTCTTTCAGCCGGCTTTCGATGCGTCGTACGCCGGAAGCCCACCCGCCGCCCCGCAGAAGCCCGATCGACGCGTTCGCGACCGCACAGGCGAGAGGGTTGCCCATGAACGTCGGCCCGTGCGCCAGACCCCCGCCCTCCCCCGCCGAGATCGCCGACGCGACAGCGGGAGTGCAGAGGGTGGCGGCGAGCGTCAGATACCCGCCGGTGAGCGCCTTGCCGAGACAGAGGATGTCCGGGCTGACCCCGGCGTGCTCGGCGGCGAAGAGCCGGCCGGTCCGCCCGAACCCGGTCGCGATCTCGTCGAAGATCAGGAAGATGCCGTGCTCGGCGGTCGCCTCCCGCAGCACCCGCAGGTACTCCGGATGGTGGAACCGCATCCCGCCGGCGCCCTGCACGACCGGTTCGACGATCACCGCGGCCAGCTCGCCCGCGTGCCGCTCGACGAGCTCCCGCAGCGAGGCCGCGTAGGCGTCGTCGAACTCCGCGGGCGGCGCCTCGGCGAAGACCTGGGCCGGAAGGACCCCGGTCCAGAGCGCGTGCATCCCGCCGACCGGGTCGCAGACGCTCATCGGGTGGAACGTGTCGCCGTGGTAGCCGCCCCGCCAGGTGGCGAGGCGCTGCCGCCCGGGCCGGCCGAGCGCCCGCTGGGCCTGCAGCGCCATCTTGATCGCCACTTCGACCCCGACCGAGCCGGAGTCGCAGAGGAAGACGTGCTCCAGACCCGGCGGGGTGAGCTCGACGAGCGACGCGGCGAGCCGGATGGCCGGCTCGTGGGTGAGCCCGCCGAACATCACGTGGCTCATCCGCCCGGCCTGCTCGGCCATCGCGGCGTCCAGCACCGGGTGCCGGTACCCGTGGATCGCCGCCCACCAGGACGACATCCCGTCCACCAGTTCCCGGCCGTCGGCCAGCCGCAGCCGCACCCCTTCCGCCGCCTCCACGAGGTACGGATCGGTGCGGCCGGGCATCGGGCCGTACGGGTGCCAGACGTGAGCGCGGTCGAGCGCGAGCAGGTCGTCCTCGCGCCCGGCGCTCATCGGGCGCGGTGGGAACGGATCGGGCGGGCGCCGCGGGCCACCGCGCGGACCAGGTCCGGTCCCCGGTAGATGAACCCGCTGTACAGCTGCACCAGCGAGGCTCCGGCGTCGAGCAGGCGGGCCGCGTCGTCGACCGACATGATCCCGCCGACCCCGATGATCGGCAGCCGGCCGCCAGTCTCGTCGGCGACGAACTTCACGACCTGCCGGGCCCGTTCGGTCAGCGGCTTGCCGGACAGCCCGCCCGCCTCGCCCGCCAGGTGCTGGTCGGACTCGGCGATCCCGTCCCGGGACAGCGTGGTGTTCGTCGCGATCAGACCGGCCGCGCCATGCTCCAGGCAGACCTCGAGGAGCTCGGCGATGGCCGGCTCGGTCAGGTCCGGCGCGATCTTCACGAGCACCGGCACCGGGCCGCTCAGTGCCTTGAGCAGCGCCGCGATCGAATCTCTGTCCTGCAGACTGCGCAGGCCCGGCGTGTTCGGCGAGGAGACGTTCACGGCGATGTAGTCGGCGTACGGGTGCAGCAGCCGGTACGAGAACAGGTAGTCCTCGACCGCCTCCTCGAGCGGCGTCACCTTGGACTTGCCGAGCGAGATGCCCAGCGGCACGTCCAGCTTGCCCAGCTGCGCCAGCCGGTCGGCCAGGGCTGCCGCGCCGAGGTTGTTGAACCCCATCCGGTTGATGATCGCCTCGGACTCCTTGAGCCGGAACAACCGTGGCTTGTCGTTGCCCGGCTGCGGCTTCGCGGTGACCGTGCCGACCTCGACGAACCCGAACCCGAGCGCCGGCCAGGCCGGCAGCGCGAGCCCGTTCTTGTCCATGCCGGCGGCCAGGCCGACCCGGTTCGGGAACCGGACGCCGAAGACGTCGACCGGCGCGGCGAACGCGTACTGGCGGCGCAGCGCGGCGAGGGCCGGCGAGGGCAGCGAGGCGAGCCGGTTCAGCGTCCACTCGTGGGCGTGCTCGGCGTCGCCGCCGCCCAGCCGGAACAGAGCCGGCCGGGCGACCTTCGCGAACAGACTCACTTGACGAGCTCCGGGCGGAGCAGCGCGTGCCACTCCTGCAGCGGGCGGACCGTCATGTCGCCGCGCATCAGCGCCTCGATGCCCATCACCGCGGCGGCCGCGCCCGGCACCGTGGTGATGCTCGGCACGTTGGCGGTGACCGCGGCGCTGCGGATCTCGTACCCGTCCAGGCGGGCGCTGGCGCCGGAACCCTGCGGGGTGTTGATGATCAGCGCGATCTCGCCGGCCAGGATCAGCTCGACGGCGTTCGTGCCCGGGCTCTCGTAGTGCTTCGGGACGACCTCGCACGCGATGCCGTACCGCCGCAGCACCTCACCGGTGCCGGCCGTCGTGACGATCGTGAAGCCCAGGTCGGCGAGCCGCTTCACCGGGAAGATCATCGACCGCTTGTCCCGGTTCGCCACCGAGACGAAGACCTTGCCGCTGGTCGGGAGCGAGCCGTACGCCGCGGCCTGCGACTTGGCGAACGCCTGGCCGTACCCGGCGTCGATGCCCATCACCTCGCCGGTCGACTTCATCTCCGGGCTGAGCAGGTTGTCCACGCTCTTGCCGGCCGGGGTGCGGAACCGCTTGAACGGCAGCACCGCCTCCTTCACCGCGATCGGCGCGTTCACCGGCGTGGAGCCACCGTCGCCCTCGGCCAGCAGCAGGCCCTCGGCCCGCAGGTCGGCGATGGTGGCGCCGAGCGCGATCCGGGCGGCCGCCTTCGCCAGCGGGACCGCCGTCGCCTTGGAGACGAACGGCACGGTCCGCGAGGCACGGGGGTTGGCCTCCAGGACGTAGAGGGTCTCGTCCTTGAGCGCGTACTGCACGTTCAGCAGGCCGCGCACCCCGACACCGCGGGCGATCGCCTCGGTGTAGCGGCGGACCTCGGCCAGGTGCGGCGCCGCCAGGTTGACCGGCGGCAGCGTGCAGGCCGAGTCGCCGGAGTGGATGCCGGCCTCCTCGATGTGCTCCATGACGCCGGCCAGGTAGACCTCGCCGGTCTCGTCGCAGAGCGCGTCCACGTCGATCTCGATCGCGTCGTCGAGGAACCGGTCGACCAGCACCGGGTGGTCCGGCGAGATCTCGGTGGCCCGCTCGATGTAGCCCTGCAGGGTCGGCTCGTCGTAGACGATCTCCATGCCCCGGCCGCCGAGCACGTACGACGGGCGGACCAGCACCGGGTAGCCGATGCTGTCGGCGATCGCCTTGGCCTCCGGGAACGTCGTCGCGGTGCCGTGGTCCGGCGAGCGCAGGCCGGCCTCGGCCAGCACCGCGCCGAACAGGCCCCGGTCCTCGGCGAGGTCGATCGCCTCGGGCGAGGTGCCGACGATCGGGACGCCGGCCTGCTTGAGCCGGTTCGCCAGGCCCAGCGGGGTCTGGCCGCCGAGCTGCACGATCACGCCGACCACACCCGGGCCGCCGGCCGCCTTGCCGGAGCTGTCCTCGGCGTGGAAGACCTCGAGCACGTCCTCGAAGGTGAGCGGCTCGAAGTAGAGCCGGTCCGCGGTGTCGTAGTCGGTGGAGACCGTCTCCGGGTTGCAGTTGACCATGACGGTCTCGAAGTCGACGCCCCGCAGCGCCTGCACGGCGTGCACGCAGGAGTAGTCGAACTCGATGCCCTGGCCGATCCGGTTCGGACCGGAGCCCAGGATGATCACCTTGGGCCGGTCGCTCGGCGCCACCTCGGTCTCGGAGTCGTACGAGGAGTAGTGGTACGGGGTGTTCGCCTCGAACTCGGCGGCGCAGGTGTCGACGGTCTTGTAGACCGGGCGGATGCCGAGCCGGTGCCGCAGCGCGCGGACGCCGTCCTCGCCGGCCAGCTCCGGGCGCAGCACCGCGAGCTGGGAGTCGGAGAGGCCGTTGCGCTTGGCCCGGCGCAGCAGCTCGTCGTCGAGGACCGGCGCGGCCAGGATCTCGGCGCGCAGGTCGACCAGGGCCTGGATCTCGTCCAGGAACCACGGGTCGATCCGGCCGCTGGCCTGGTGCACCTGCTCGACGGTGGCGCCGAGCCGCAGCGCGGCCTCGACCGTGTAGAGCCGGCCGTCGTGCGGGACCTTCAGGGCTTCGAGCGCCTCGTCGACGTTCTCGAAGGTCGGCGCGGTCCAGAAGCCGGCCGCCTTCGTCTCCATCGAGCGCATCGCCTTGTTCAGCGCCTCGGCGAAGTTGCGGCCCAGGCTCATCGCCTCGCCGACCGACTTCATCGTGGTGGTGAGTTCCTTGTCGGCGCCCGGGAACTTCTCGAACGCGAACCGCGGGATCTTCACGACGACGTAGTCGAGAGCCGGCTCGAACGCGGCCGGCGTCTTCAGGGTGATGTCGTTCGGGATCTCGTCGAGCGTGTAGCCGATGGCCAGCTTCGCGGCGATCTTGGCGATCGGGAAGCCCGTCGCCTTCGACGCGAGCGCCGACGAGCGGGACACGCGCGGGTTCATCTCGATGACGATCATCCGGCCGTCGTCCGGGTTGATCGCGAACTGGATGTTGCAGCCGCCGGTGTCCACGCCGACCTCGCGCAGCACCGCGATGCCCAGGTCACGCATCTTCTGGTACTCGCGGTCGGTGAGCGTCATGGCCGGCGCCACGGTGACGCTGTCGCCGGTGTGCACGCCCATCGGGTCGATGTTCTCGATCGAGCAGACGACCACGACGTTGTCGTGCTTGTCGCGCATCAGCTCGAGCTCGTACTCCTTCCAGCCGAGCACGCTCTCCTCGATGAGGACCTCGGTCACCGGGGAGGCGGCGAGACCCGAGCCGGCGATCCGCTCCAGGTCCTCGGCGGTGTGCGCCATGCCGGACCCGAGGCCGCCCATGGTGAAGGAGGGGCGGATCACGACCGGGAGACCGATCTCGGCGACGGTCTCGCGTACCTCGTCCATCGAGTGACAGACCCGGGAGCGCGGGGTCTCGCCGCCGGCGATCGCCACGATGTCCTTGAAGAGCTGGCGGTCCTCGCCCTTACGGATGGCGTCGACGTTCGCGCCGATCAGCTCGACGCCGTACTTCTCCAGGACGCCGCTCTCGTGCAGGGCGATCGCGGTGTTCAGCGCGGTCTGGCCGCCCAGCGTCGGCAGGATCGCGTCCGGGCGCTCCTTCGCGATGACCAGCTCGACGAACTCCGGGGTGATCGGCTCGATGTAGGTCGCGTCGGCGAACTCCGGGTCGGTCATGATCGTGGCCGGGTTGGAGTTGACCAGCGAGACGCGGATGCCCTCGGATTGGAGGACCCGGCACGCCTGGGTGCCGGAGTAGTCGAACTCGCAGGCCTGGCCGATGACGATCGGGCCGGACCCGATCACCATGATGTGCTTGAGATCTTCACGTTTCGGCATGGGTGGTCAGCCCTTCTTCTCGACGAGCTCGACGAACCGATCGAACAGGTAGTCAGCGTCGTGCGGGCCGGCTGCGGCCTCGGGGTGGTACTGGACGGTGAAGGCGGGGACCTCGATGCCCCGCAGGCCCTCGACCACGTTGTCGTTGAGGCAGACGTGCGAGACCTCGACGCCGCCGAAGTCCGTGTCGATCACGGTGTTCAGCGGGGCGTCCACGGCGAACCCGTGGTTGTGGCTGGTCACCTCGACCTTGCCGGTGGTCTTGTCGAGCACCGGCTGGTTGATGCCGCGGTGGCCGTAACCCAGCTTGTAGGTGCCGAAGCCGAGCGCGCGGCCGAGGATCTGGCTGCCGAAGCAGATGCCGAAGAGCGGCACCTCGCGGCGCATCACCTCGCGGGCCAGGTTCACCGGGGCGTCGGCGGTCGCCGGGTCGCCGGGGCCGGGCGAGAAGAAGACCGCGTCCGGGCCGACCGCGAGCAGGTCCTCGATCGAGGAGGACGCCGGGAAGATGTGCGTCGTGACGCCGCGGGCGGCGAGCCGGCGGGCCACGTTGCGCTTGATGCCGAGGTCCAGCGCGGCGACCGTGTAGCGGTGCTCGCCCTCGGCCTTCACCGTGTACAGCTCGGACGTGGTGACCTGGGCGGAGAGGTCGGCGCCGAGCATCTCCGGCGCGGCCTTGACCCGCTCCAGCAGCGAGGCCGGGTCGAGGTCGACCGAGGAGATGCCGACCCGCATGGCGCCGCGCTCGCGCAGGTGCCGGGTCAGCGCGCGGGTGTCGACGCCACTGATGCCGACGACGCCCTCGGCCGCGAGGCGCTCACCGAGGTCGCCCTGCGAGCGCCAGTTCGACGGGCGGCGGGCCGGGTCGCGGACCACGTATCCGGCCACCCAGATCCGGTCCGACTCGTCGTCCTCGTCGTTCACCCCGGTGTTGCCGATCTGCGGCGCGGTCTGCACCACGACCTGCCGGTGGTACGACGGGTCGGTCAGCGTCTCCTGGTATCCGGTCATGCCGGTGGTGAACACCGCCTCGCCGAACGTCTCGCCGATCGCTCCGTAAGCGCTGCCGGTGAAGGTGCGCCCGTCCTCCAGAACGAGGATCGCCTTGGGCATCACTTGACCGCCTTTCCGTCCAGAACCGTCGCTTCGCCCCGCAGGAAGGTCGCCACGATGCGACCGGGCAGGGTCATCCCCGCATACGGCGTGTTTCGGCTGCGGCTCGCCAGCTCCGCCGGGTCGACGACCCCGCGGTACGACGGGTCCACCAGCGTCAGGTTGGCCGGCGTACCGGCCGTCAGGTCGCCGCCGTGCCCGGTCAGCCCGGCGATGCGGGCCGGCGCGATCGACATGCGGTCGGCGATCAGCTTCCAGTCCTCACCGAAGACGCTCAGCACGATCGGCAGAGCGGTCTGCAGTCCCAGCATGCCGGGGCGCGCGTACGCCCACTCGCATTCCTTGTCCTGCACCGCGTGCGGCGCGTGGTCGGTCGCCACCACGTCGATCACGCCGTCGAGGAGAGCCCGGCGCAGAGCTTCGACGTCGGTCCTCGTACGAAGCGGGGGGTTGACCTTGAAGACCGGGTCGTAGCCGGCCGCGAGCTCGTCGGTGAGCAGCAGGTGATGCGGGGTCACCTCGGCGGTCACCCGGACGCCGCGCGCCTTGGCCTGCCGGAGCACCTCGACCGAGCCGGCCGTGGAGACGTGGCAGACGTGCAGGCGGCTGCCGACGTGCTCGGCGAGGAGCACGTCCCGGGCGATGATCGCCTCCTCGGCGACAGCCGGCCAGCCGGTCAGGCCGAGCCGGGTGCTGACCTCGCCCTCGTGCATCTGCGCGCCCTCGGTGAGCCGGGGCTCCTCGGCGTGCTGGGCGATGACGCCGTCGAACGCCTTCACGTACTCCAGGGCCCGGCGCATCAGCTTCGGGTCGGCGACGCAGAAGCCGTCGTCCGAGAAGATCCGCACGTTCGCGGCGGAGGTGGCCATCGCGCCCAGCTCGGCCAGCTGCTTGCCGGCCAGGCCGATGGTGACGGCGCCGATCGGCTGCACGTCCACCAGACCGGCCTCGCGGCCCAGGCGCCAGACCTGCTCGACCACGCCCGCAGTGTCGGCGACCGGGTCGGTGTTCGCCATGGCGCAGACCGCCGTGTAACCGCCGAGGGCGGCGGCACGCGAGCCGGTGTCCACCGTCTCGGCGTCCTCGCGGCCCGGTTCGCGCAGGTGGGTGTGCACGTCCACGAGGCCGGGAAGGGCCACCAGACCGGATGCGTCGATGACGTCGGCATCCTTGTCCGGAGTGTCGGAAATTACGCCATCTTTGATGTACAGGTCGGTCGGCTCCGCGCCGAGGACCGAGACGCCCTTGAGCAGGTACGCCATCACTTGCCTCCCAAAAGCAGGTAGAGGACGGCCATCCGGACGCTGACGCCGTTGGCGACCTGTTCGACGATGGTGGAACGCGGGGAGTCGGCGACCTCCGGGGCGATCTCCATACCCCGGTTCATCGGGCCGGGGTGCATGACGATCGCGTGCTCCGGCAGCCTGTTCATCCGGGGCACGTCGAGGCCGTACCGGCGGCTGTACTCCCGGGCCGACGGGAAGTAGGAGTCCTGCATGCGCTCGGTCTGCACGCGCAGCATCATCACCACGTCGCTGTCCGGCAGCACCGCGTCCAGGTCGTAGCTGACCTGGGTCTTCTCGGAGAGCGCGGCGGCGACGTCGAGCGGGATCAGGGTGGGCGGGCCGACCAGCGTGACCTGCGCGCCGAGCGTGGTGAGCAGCAGGACGTTGGAACGGGCCACCCGGCTGTGCAGCACGTCGCCGACGATCGCCACCCGCAGGCCGTCGAGCCGGCCCAGGCGGGAACGCATCGTGTAGGCGTCGAGCAGCGCCTGCGTCGGGTGCTCGTGGGTGCCGTCGCCGGCGTTCACGACCGAGCCGTCCACCCAGCCGGCGAGGCGGTGCGGCGCGCCGCTGGCCGAATGCCGGATCACCACGGCGTCGGCGCCCATGGCCTGCAGGGTGAGCGCGGTGTCCTTGAGGCTCTCGCCCTTCGAGACGCTGGAGCCCTTCGCCGAGAAGTTGATGACGTCGGCGGAGAGCCGCTTGGCAGCGGCTTCGAACGAGATCCGGGTACGGGTGGAGTCCTCGTAGAACAGGTTCACCACCGTTCGGCCGCGCAGTGCCGGGAGCTTCTTCACCTCGCGCCCGGACAGAGCGGCCATCTCGGCGGCGGTGTCCAGGATGAGGGTCGCGGTCGCGGCGTCGAGATCCGCGGCCGAACGCAGGTGCTTGATCACTTGAGGCCTCCGATCAGGCGGACCTCGTCGGCGCCGTCGGTCTCGGTCAGCGCGACCTTCACGCTCTCGCTGAGCGCGGTCGGGATGTTCTTCCCGACGTAGTCGGCGCGGATCGGCAACTGCCGGTGACCGCGGTCGACCAGGACGGCGAGCTGCACCGAGCTGGGCCGGCCCAGGTCCTGCAGGGCGTCCAGGGCGGCGCGCACCGAGCGGCCGGAGAAGAGCACGTCGTCGACGAGGATGACCCGCAGCCCGTCGATGCCGCCGCCGGGCAGCTCGGTCTTGCCGAGCGCGCGGGTGGCCTTGAGGCGCAGGTCGTCGCGGTAGAGCGTGATGTCGAGAGAGCCGACCGGGACCTCGACGCCTTCGAAGGCGTGGATACGGGCGGCCAGCCGGTGAGCGAGCGGGACACCGCGCGTCGGGATGCCGAGCAGCACCGTGCCGGTAGCCCCGGAGGTCTTCTCGAGGATCTGGTGAGCGATGCGGTCGACGACCCGGTGCAGGTCGGACCCCTCCAAGATGATCTTGCTGGGCGCGTCTGCGCGTGGCTGTGCCACGGCGGACCTCCTTCCCCGCCTCACGGGACGGGTCGTTAAAGGATGTCGGTTTCGGAACGACCCCGTTACGAGCCGGCCCGATGGCTGACGCTACGTTACCAGTGGACGCAGCGTTGACCATGGTGACGTGCCTGACTGGAGCTATCCGGACATACCCTGCAACTAGGGATACAGTCGGTGACTTCGGTGCGGCTGGCGCGACTCATCGGTAACCAACACTTGACCGGCGACCGCAAACTCCGTACCGTCACGCAGCGTAGCGATCCGTGAGGAAAGAACCCTCCGGGCCAGCACAGTACCGGGAGTGTCCGTATGCCGTCTGAGTACGCGAAGTCGCTGGGCGCCCGCCTGCGCTCCATCCGCCAGCAGCAGGGCCTGTCCCTGCAGGGCGTCGAAGAGAAGTCCAACGGCCGCTGGAAAGCCGTCGTCGTGGGCTCGTACGAGCGGGGCGACCGCGCGGTGACCGTCTCGCGCCTGGCCGAACTGGCCGACTTCTACCGAGTGCCCGTCTCGGAGCTGCTGCCCGACGGCAGCGGTATCCGCCTCGAGGCCACCAACAAGATCGTCCTGGACCTGGAGAAGCTGTACGACACCACCGGCGAAGACCTCGCCTACGTGGCTCGTTACGCCCGGGCCATCCAGCAGCAGCGTGGCGACTACAACGGCCGCGTCCTGTCGATCCGCGCCGACGACCTGCGCGCGCTCGCCATCGTCTACGACATCTCGCCCTCCGGCCTCATCGAGCGCCTCACCGAGCAGGGCGTGCTCGTCGCGGACCCCCGCGCGTTCTTCGCCAGCTGAGCCACCGCTCGGCGCTTCGAAGCCCGTTCCGCCGTCAGGCGGCGCGGGCTTCTTTCACTTCTCCGACGATCATCCCGCCGTCCGTGTCGGCGTGCACCTGCCACCGGTCGAGCACGGTGAGCACGTCCTGCGCGGTCCGCACCCGGCCGGCGGCCACCTCGGCGGTCAGCGCGTCGATCACCTCGGCCGCCTCGTCCCAGGTCATGCCGAGCCGCTGCAGGCTGCGCCGGCAGTCGTCGGCGGAGACCACGCTCGCCGGCGCGCCGGTCAGGAACGTGCCGGGCAGCCGGGTCGCCGTGCGGTAGAGCAGGGTGAGCCGCGCCAGCTGATAGCGGGCGAGCCGGCCGAACGGGCGCTCGGTGACGAGCAGCGTCCAGAGCCCCCACTGCTCGATCAACCCGGCCAGCCGGTGGATGTCGGTGGCGACGTTCCAGCGGCCGTTCTCGGTGTGCCGGCTCGGATCCACCCGGCCGATCCGGTCCCACAGCTCGGCGAAGCGCGCCGACAGCTGATCGTCGCGGGACCGCCAGGCCGTGTCGTCCCCGGCCACCTTGTTCAGCTCGTCGCTGGACGAGTCGCGCAGGAACTTCCACATCCCGTGGTCGCCGCGCCCGTCGCCGTTGTAGATCCGGCGGAAGAAGTTCCGGGAGCCGAGCGGCCCCTCCTCCTTCGCGCTGAACGCCACCCAGCAGACCAGACCGAGGAAGCCCAGGCCGGCCAGCACGCTGAGCACGAAACCCAGCCCGCTGAGCCAGCCCTCGCCCGGCCACAGGTACGTGCCGGACTCGAGCGTCTCCGGCTTCATCTGCACCGTCGCGTCGAAGAGCGTGATCACCCCGATGAAGGCCAGCGCAAAACCGACCTTCCCGCTGGCCCGCTGCAGCACGTCCGACTCGCGGACCCGGCGCTCGTCGAAGGCGTGCGACATCGCGCCGAGCAGGTGGTCGTACTTGGCCTTGACCCGGGCAGCCTTGCGCACCACGTGCTCGGCGCTCACCTCCACCTCGCCGACCACACCGGTGAGCGCCAGCGCGGTGCGCAGCCCGGTCGGCGCGGTGTGGAACTCGGTGATCAGGCTGTCGAACTCGGCCAGCAGATCGCTGCGGGCGGTGGTCACCTGCGCCGCGCAGTCCTGTGTCCGGGTCTCCATCCGGGCCAGGTCGGCGACGCCCTGCAACAGGATCTGGTGGATCAGCTCGACGCTGCGGTGAACGCGTTCCAGCTGGCGCCCGCGGCGTACCGGCAAATGGGTGGAAAGCGCGTCCCAGAGCACCAGGCCCCGCTCGGCGACCTGGTCGTACACCTCGAGCTGGTGATCCCAGACGTCGATGTCCGCCTCGATCCGCCAGAGCCGGTCGGCCGCCTGGCCCTCCAGCGAGACGAGCGCGTCGACGAGGGTCTCCTCCAGCTCCCAGAGCTGTCGACCGTCCGGGTCGCTCGCCGCCGGGCGCTCCGGCACCAGCAGGTACGACGGCTGCCGGACCGGCTCGTCGAGCTTCAGCGCGTCGGCCCGGCGCAGCGCCAGCATCTGCCCGTTGAGAACACTCGGTGTGATGACGCAGTCCCGGACGTCGCCGATCCGGAGCGTCCGCGCGGCAAGCCCGTTCAACACGTCCAGTGACCCGCTGAGGTAGTCGCCGGCGTCCGCCTCCGGGTCGTTCAGCTCGCCCACCCACACGGTCGGCAATCGGTACTCCCGGCCCTGGATGCGGAAGTCGGTGCGGTAGAGACCCTGATCGGCGAACCAGGCCTCGATGCGGTCGCGGACCGTGGTGAACAGGTCCACCCAGTCCTGGCCGGCGTCGCCATGGGACGGTTCGTCCACCGGGCCGGGCGGATGCGTCGAGACGGAGACCTTCAGCACACAGGTGAGCTGATCCCAGTAGTCCTCGAAGGCGAAGTCGAGGACCACGTGCACGTCGGCGGGCAGGTCGGGGACGATCCCGTCCAGGTCTGCGCGGCGCAGATGGATCCGGTGCCGGGCCGGAAGCAGCAGGTCACGGGCTTCCGGCTGCGCGGCGAGGCAGAGGGCGGTGAGCGCGCCGACCACGTCCTCGATCGTCGCCGCCTGGCGGAACCGGCTCACCGGGCCGCGCAGGCCGCGCAGCATCTCGCCGTGCCGGTGGCAGGTGTCCTCGTCGGCCGGCCACTGCCAGGCCGAGCTGGACGTCAGCGTGAGCCGGCGCAGCGAGTGGGCGCCGCGGTCGTCGCCGTTGACGACGACCTGGTGGCGGCCCTTGCGCAGCGTCTCGATCCGGACCCGCATCGCGAAGAAATCGAAGAGCACGACCGCCTCCCCCCAGCAGCGATCATGCCACCGTAAGGTGATCGTCGATCAATGCACAAGGCCGGGCCCTGAGGGCCCGGCCTCGTGGGAGGCGCTTCTCATCGCGGCTCGTACAGCGTCGCTTACCGCGTCTCTTATCGCGTCGCGAAGGCCGCGATCCGGTCGAGCAGCCCGTTCAGGAAGCGCGGACTGTCGTCCGTCGACATCTCCTTCGCGAGCTCGACGGCCTCGGTGATCGCCACCGGGTCGTCGACGTCCGGCACGAACAGCAGCTCGAAGACCGCGATCCGGGCCAGGTTCCGGTCGACCGTCGGCATGCGGTCGATCGTCCAGCCCTCCGCGTAACTGGCGATCAGCTCGTCGATGCGGTCGATGTTCTTGGCGACGCCCTCGATCAGCTCGGTGGCGTAGCCCATGTGTTCCGGGTGGGGCTTGGCGATCCGGTCCAGGTAGGTGAGAAGCACCTGGCTGGGCGGAAGGTCACGCAGGTCCGCCTCGAAGAGGACGTCGAGCGCTCGCTTGCGCGCCTTGCGGCGCGCGAGCCGTTCCTTCTTGGGACCTTCAGCCATCAGCTGCGGCCGAGGTAGCGGCCGTCGCGGGTGTCGACCTTGATCTTCTCACCGGTGGTGATGAAGAGCGGAACCTGAACGGTGGCGCCGGTCTCGACCGTCGCCGGCTTGGTGCCGCCGGTGGAGCGGTCGCCCTGCAGACCCGGCTCGGTGTAGGTGACCTCGAGGAACACGCTGGTCGGAAGCTCGATGTAGAGCGGGACGCCCTCGTGCAGCGCGACGGTCGCCTCGGCCTCGCCGAGCAGGTAGTTCGCCGCCTCGCCGACGGTGCCGCCGGAGACGTGGATCTGGTCGTAGGTGTCCAGGTCCATGAAGACGTAGTCGTCGCCGTCCTTGTACAGGTACTGCATGGTCCGCTTGTCCACGGTCGCGGTCTCGACCTTGGTGCCCGCGTTGAAGGTCTTGTCGACGACCTTGCCGGACAGGACGTGCTTCAGCGTGGTGCGGACGAACGCCGGACCCTTCCCCGGCTTGACGTGCTGGAACTCAACGACAGTCCACAGCTCCTTGTCGAGGTTGAGCACCAGGCCGTTCTTCAGGTCGTTGGTGGAAGCCATGTCCTGCCTTGATCTTGAAGCGTATCGGTGACCGAACGAGTCTACCGGCGGGCGGCCGTTCCCAGCGAATCGGGCCTACCGGGCGATATGTTCCAGGGCGAGCCGATATCCGTCGAAGCCGAGTCCCACGATCACACCGGTCGCGACGGCGGAAATCACCGAATGGTGCCGGAACTCCTCGCGCGTGTGCACGTTCGAGATGTGCACCTCGACCAGCTTGCCACGCAGCATCGCGCAGGCGTCCCGCACCGCGTAGTTGTAGTGCGTCCACGCCCCCGGATTCAGCACCACGTCGGCGCCCTCGTCGGCCGCCTGGTAGAGCCACTCGAGCATCTCGTGCTCGGCGTTGGTCTGCCGCACCTCGATGGTCAGACCGAGATCCTCGGCCACCGTCTGGCACATCTCGGCCAGGTCCTGATAGGTCGACGAACCGTAGATCCCCGGCTCGCGCAGCCCCAGCCGGCCCAGGTTCGGCCCGTTCAGCACGTAGATCACCGGGCCACCGCCGAGTACGCCCGCTCCAGCAGCGCCTCGTCCGGCCCGGCGAGGATGCCCGGCTTCGCCAGGCCATCGAGAACCACGAAACGCAATGTCGCTGCCCGCGCCTTCTTGTCGACGCGCATGGCGGGCAGGAGTTCGGTCCAGGCGCTTTCGTCGTACGTCGTAGGCAGGCCGAGCGACTCCAGCACCGCGCGATGGCGGTCCGCCGTCGCGTCGTCGAGCCGGCCGCTCAGCCGCCCCAGCTCGGCGGCGAAGACGAGACCGACGGAGATGGCGTCGCCGTGCTTCCAGGTGTACTTCTCCCGGCGCTCGATCGCGTGCCCGAGCGTGTGCCCGTAGTTGAGGATCTCCCGGAGACCGGACTCCTTCAGGTCGACGCCGACCACGTGCGCCTTCACCCGGATCTTGCGTTCCACCAGCTCGCGAAGCACGTCGCTGCGCGGGTCGAGGGCCTTCTCCGGCCCCGCCTCGATCAGGTCGAGGATCACCGGGTCGGCGATGAAGCCGCCCTTCGCCACCTCGGCCATCCCGGCGGCGATGTCCTCGGCCGGGAGCGTGTCGAGCGCGTCCAGGTCGCAGAGCACGCCGACCGGCGGATGGAACGCGCCGACCAGGTTCTTGCCGGCCGCGATGTTCACGGCGGTCTTCCCGCCCACCGCGGCGTCGACCATGCCGGCCACCGACGTCGCGACCGGCACCCAGCGCACGCCGCGCAGCCAGGCGGCCGCGACGTACCCGGCCAGGTCGGTGGTGGCGCCGCCGCCGACACCGACGACCACATCGGTACGGGTGAAGCCGGCCGCGCCGAGCTCGTCCCAGCACCGGGCGGCCACGTCGATCGACTTGCCGCGCTCAGCGTCCGGCACCTCGATCGGCACCACCGTCACCCCGGCGCCCACCGCCTCGGCGACGGCCCGGGCGCGTTCGCGCAGCGTCGGCGGGTACAGCACGGCCACCCGCGCGGCGCCCTCGATCAGCCCGGGCAGCTCGCTCGCGAGTCCACGCCCGACGATCACGTCATACGGACGGTCACCCGTCACGGAAATCCGCGTCACCACGGGTGACACCCTATCGGCGCTCCACGGTGCCGAGAGTGGGGTTATATACAGATAACCCGCGAGGGGTTACAACGGAGTCATGCCGAAAATCAACGTGTACCTCCCCGACGACCTCGCCGACGCCGTCCGCGACACCGGCCTGCCCGTCTCCCCCATCTGCCAGCGAGCCCTGGAACAGGCCGTCCGCCGCATCACCACGATCCGCCAGGCGGTGCTCGGCGACCTCGACCCGGAACGGCTCTCCGAGCAACTGCCCAGCTTCACCGGCCGCCTCGTCATCACCCTCACCCTCGCGGCCCGCCGGGCACAGGAGTCCGGCGCCGGCTCGGTGACCACCGGCGACCTGCTGCACGGCATGCTCACCGAGAACCACAACCTCGGCCTCCAAGTACTGACCGCCCTCGACGTGGCGCCCGGTTCCCTGACCGCGCCCACGACTCCCGAGCCCGCCGTGGCCGGAGACGGCCTGAGGTTCAGCGCCCCCGCGGCGGTGGCCCTGGAACTGGCGGTCGGCGAGGCGATCGGCCTGGGCCACAACTACGTGGGCTGCGAACACCTGCTCATCGGCCTGTCGGCAGAACCGGACGGCACCGCCGGCGACCTCCTCCGCTCCCGAGCCGTCGACGGCAGATCCGCCCGCCGAGCCGTGGCCGCCGCCCTGGCCGGTTACGCCCACCTGCGAGCCGGCGCCACCGACCCGTCCACTGCGCCGCCGCCGTCGGCCCTGCTCACAGCGGTCCGGGCGGAACTTGCGCCGCTGGTCGAGCGGATCGAACGCCTGGAGGAGAGGCTCAACTGAAGCGCCCGCGCACCACAGGTTGACCGCAGCCCACCCGGCATCAGCCATCCGGCCCCGGCACCCCGTGTCGCCTTTCGGTGCGATCCGCACCTCAAGCCAGCCCGCAGTCTGCGCCGCCACGCACTGCGGACAGATCCCGTCACCTGCCAGATCTTGAGCGTTCCTTCGCCCTCCAGGCGGTCCAGCCTCGCTCAAGATCTGCAGGAAAGGCGCGGCGCGGCGAGACGGCGATGCCCACCAGATCTTGAGCGATCGTTGACACCCGGCGGTGCAGCATCGCTCAAGATCTGCACGAAGGGCAGGGCAGGGCACGGCACGGCGCGGCGAGACGGCGATACCCACCAGACCTTGATTGATCGTTGATACCCGGCGGTGCACCACCGCACAAGATCTGCACGAAGCGCAGAGCACGGCACGGCACAGCACGGCGCGGCACGGCAAGACGGCAATACCCGCCAGATCTTGAGCGATCGTTGATGCCCAGCGGTGCAACATCGCTCAAGATCTGCGGGGCGGGGCGGGGCTTACGGGCGGCGAGATTTGCGGCGGCATGGCTGCCCGGCCGACCTCGACACAGCCATGGATCACAGCCGACCGCACGGTCCCCGAACGCTGAACCGGACTTTCCAAGATCGCGATGAGAACGCGCCAAGGACGGCACCACCCGAAGACCGCCCGCCGAATCTTGAGCGATCACCCACTCCCCGAAGCCCAGAATCACTCAAGATCGGCAAAGGAGCCTGCCGACGAGGGGCCATGACGAGCCGCCGAGCCACTCGATACGAAGTCGCGGGCAGGACGACGACCACCCGGCAGATCTTGAGCGATCCTCACTCTTCCAGAGTTCAAGATCGGCGAGCGATCAGGCCGGCGATCTCGTCGGCCAGGTCGGCGGGCTCTCGGCCGTCGGTGGTGACCGTGTGGGTGGCCACCTCCAGGTAGAGCGGCTTCCTCTGCTCCATCAGGTGGCGGAGGGTCGCCCGCGGGTTCATGGCGAGCAGGGGGCGGCCCGCGCCGAGGCCGACGCGCTTGACGGCGTCGGAGAGTTCGACGGACAGGAAGATCACTCGGTGGTGGCTCAGGAGTTTCCTCGTACCCTCGTCGAGGATGGCGCCGCCGCCCAGGGCGAGGACACCCGCGAAGGTCTCCAGGCACTCGGCCACGACGGCGCGTTCCATGGCGCGGAACGTGTCCTCGCCGTCGTCGACGAAGATCTCCGGGATGGGTTTGCCGGCGCGTTCCTCGATGACCGTGTCGGTGTCCGCGAACGGCACGCCCAGCTGGGCGGCGAGCGCGGTGCCGACGGTGGTCTTGCCGGCGCCCATGACGCCGACCAGGACCGCGACCGGCGCCATCAGTGGATCACCAGGTTGTCGAGGTACGACCTCAGGTTGCGCTTGATCTCGGCGACCGAGTCACCACCGAACTTCTCGGTGGCGGCCTCCGCCAGGACCAGGGCGACCATCGCCTCGGCGACCACGGCGCCGGCCGGGACGGCGCAGACGTCGGAGCGCTGGTTGATCGCGGTGGCGGGTTCGCCGGTGACGATGTCGATGGTCTGCAGCGCCCGGTTCAGCGACGAGATCGGCTTGAGCGCGGCGCGCACCCGCAGCGGCTCGCCGTTCGTGATGCCACCCTCCAGGCCACCGGCCCGGTCGGTCAGCCGCTTGACACCGTCGGGCGACGGGACGATCTCGTCGTGCGCGACCGAACCCCGCGAGCGGGCCTGGGTGAAGCCGTCGCCGATCTCCACGCCCTTCACCGACTGGATCGACATGAGCGCGGTGGCGAGGCGGGCGTCCAGCTTCCGGTCCCACTGCACGTGCGAGCCGAGGCCCGGCGGCACGTTGTAGGCCAGCACCTCGACGATGCCGCCGAGCGTGTCGGCGTCCTTCTTCGCGGCGTCGACCTCGGCGACCATCCGCTCGCTCGCCTCCGGGTCGAGGCAGCGCAGCGGGTCGGCGTCGATCCGGTCGAAGTCGTCGGGGGTCGGCAGGACACCGGGCTTCGCGGCGACCGAACCCAGCTCGATCACGTGCGAGACGATCTCGATGCCGAGTGCCTGCTTGATCAGCTGCTTGGCGACCACACCGACCGCGACGCGGGCCGCGGTCTCCCGGGCGCTGGCGCGCTCCAGGATCGGCCGGGCGTCGGTGTGCCCGTACTTCTGCATGCCGGCGAGATCGGCGTGACCGGGGCGCGGGCGGGTCAGCGCCTCGTTGCGGGCCTGGGCGGCGAGCACGTCCGGGTCGACCGGGTCGGCGGCCATGACCGTCTCCCACTTGGGCCATTCGCTGTTCCCGACCCGGAGAGCGACCGGGCTGCCCAGCGTGACGCCGTGCCGGACACCGCCGATGATCTCGAGCTCGTCCTGCTCGAACTTCATCCGGGCGCCGCGGCCGTAGCCGAGGCGGCGGCGTACGAGATCACGCATGATGTCGGCGCTCGTCACCTCCACGCCGGCGGGGACACCCTCCAGCAGCGCGACGAGAGCCGGGCCGTGCGATTCACCTGCGGTAAGCCAGCGCAACACGCTCTGAGTCTGGCACAGCTCCCCGGCATCCCAGCAGGCGGCCGAGGCCGTCCCGCCAGGCGGACAGGAATCAGCGCGCCGCGACCGCCGCGTCGAGGGCCGCACGCATCGCTTCCTCGGGCGCCTCGGCGACTCCGGTGAACTGCTCGAACTGGCTGAGCGCCTGGGCCAGCAGCAGGTCGAGGCCGGAGTGGACGGTTACGCCGGCGGCCAGCGCGGAGGCGGCTAGCGGCGTCGGCCACGGGTCGTAGAGCGCGTCGAAGTACACACTTCCGGGCTGCCAGGTGACCGTCCCGGCGAGCTCGTCGGCGGCACCCTTCGGCACCGTGGAGATCACCGCGTCGGCGTCGAATGCGCCCACCGCGTCGGACCAGGCCAAACCCTCGACGGTGAGTCCCAGCGCCACGGCCACCGGGTCGAGCTCGGCGCGGGCCTCCGGGCGGCGGGTCACCACTGTCACGGTGGAGGCGCCCAGCTCGGACGCGGCGGCCAGAGCGGCACGGGCGGTCCCGCCGCCACCGAGGACGGTGATCCGCGGCGGCGCCTCCTTCTTCGCGTGCCGGCCGCGGCTCACGCCCACCCCGGCCTCGCGCAGCACCCGCACCATCCCGCCGATGTCGGTGTTGTCGGCGTGCCACGAGCCGTCGTCCTGGCGGACCAGCGTGTTCGCGACACCCGCGGCGATCGCCACCGGGGTCGCCACCGCGGCGAGGCGCAGCGCGGCCTCCTTGAGCGGCATGGTGAGCGACAGGCCGGCCCACTCCGGACCGAGGCCCGCGACCAGATCGGGCAGCTCCGACTCGGCGCACTCGATCGCCTCGTAGCTCCACCCGGTCAGACCGGCCGCGGCGAACCCGGCATTGTGGATCACCGGCGAGAGCGAGTGGGCGATCGGTTTGCCGCAGACGGCCGCCTTACGGGTCTCTTCTTTGCTCTGCACGCGCCCACTCTACGAAACGAAGTCAGTCACACAGCTTGGTGAGGCCGGCGTCGCACGCCTTCTTGATGTTCTTGTCGTGCTCGGCGCTGGTCACCGCGAACGCGGAGTGACCCTCCTTGTCGACCGCCACGAAGAACAGCCACGGACCGGCCGTCGGTTTCATGGCCCCGGTCAGCGCGGCCTTGCCCGGGCTGTTGATCGGCCCGACCGGCAGGCCGACCACGATCTCCGTGTTGTACGGGTTCTTCGGGTCGTCCATCTCCTGGCGCAGCAGGTCGCCGGAGTGCTTCGGGTCCTTGCCCTGGAGTTCGAGCCAGTAGTTCGTGGTGACGTCGAACTGGAGAGGCATCTTCTTCTTGTACGCCCGGTTGTACGCGACCCGGGCCACCTTCGGCAGGTCGTCGGCGATCCCGGCTTCGGCTTGGGCGAGCGATGCCACGACCAGCGCCTCGTACGGGGAGACCTTGAGGCTCTTCTGAACGTCGTCCGCGAAACCGATCTCGCCGGTGACCGTCAGGAAGTGGTCGACCATGGTCCGGAGCACCTGGTCCGGGGTGGCCTTCGGGTCGAACTCGTAGGTGTCCGGGAAGAGGAAGCCCTCGGCCGTCTTGGAGACCTGCTTGCCGTCGGTCCGCTTGAACCACCAGTCCGGCACACCGAGGGCGATCGGATCCTTCGCCGCCTCCTCGAAGTCCTTCGCCGGGTGGCCGGTGGCCTTGGCGAGCAGTTCGTACGTCTGCTTCGCGGTCTTGCCCTCGGGGATCGTCACGCCCTTGCTCAGCCGGGCCGCCGGGTCGAGGAGCAGCGCCACCGCGTCCTTGGCCGTCATCTGCTCGCGCAGGGTGTACGTCCCCGACTGGATGTTCTTGCTGCGCGGCTCTTCCTCGGCGGCGTTGGTGAACGCCTTGGTGCTCTTCACGACGTCCGCCTCGACGAGCACGTTGCCGATCTCGGTGAGCGACGCGTTCTTGGGGATCACGACCTCGGCGGGCGCGGTGCCGGGACCGCTGTAGTCGGCCGCCACGAAGAGGCTCTTGACCTTGGTGTACCCGAGGTAGATGCCGCCGCCGAGTCCCGCGAGGAGCAGGAAGGTCAGCAGCAGCGCGATCGCCGACTTGCCCCCGCCCTTACCGGCACGGTGGCGTCGCGGTTTGCTCCGCTCGGCGTCCTCTTCGAACGCCACATCAAGTTCGTCGATCACTTCGTTTCGCCTCCGCTGCCTGTCCCAGCCGGCTTGGCACTGAGGCGCACCATACCCACATCGATGCCCTGCCGCCCACCCCAGCGACCCTCCGCACACCCGGCGGTCACTCTCCGTCGAAAGAATTCACCCGGAGCACGGATGACTAACGCGGCGGCAGCGCTCACGAAACGCCGCGACCACCGGGCAGCGTGCTCCGGTGGTCGCGGTCGGTGATCGGATATCAGCAGATCGGGATGCCGTTCTTGCAGGCTTCCTGGATGTTCGCCTCGTGGTCGGCGAACGTTTTCCCGTACGCCATGGCGCCCTTCTCGTTCACCGTCACGAAGAAGTAGTAGTCACTCTTCTTGGGGTTCATCGCCCCTCGGAGTGCCACATCACCCGGATTGCTGATCGGGCCGATCGCCATGCCCTTGACGTCGTAGTTGTACGGGTTCTTCGGGTCGTGCAGCTCTGACGCGAGCAGCTTGTCCGACGACTTCGCCTCCTTGCCGGTCAGCCGCAGCCAGTAGTTGACCGTGCTGTCCAGCTGAAGGCAGTCACACGGGAAGTTCCCGGTGTAGGCCCGGTTGTAGAGCACCCGGGCGACCGGGCCCATGTCCTCGTCGAGCAGCGCCTCGACCTGGGCGATCGACGCGGCGACCAGCGCCTCGTACGGCGAGATCTTGAGCTTCTCGGTGACCGTGTCCGGGAACTTCAGCTCGGCCATCTCGTCGTTGAAGTTCGCGATGATCTTCTTGAGCACGTCCTCGGCGGTGGCGTCCTTGGCGATCTCGTACGTCGCCGGGTACAGGAAGCCCTCGATGTTCTTCTTGTCGATCTTCTTGCCGTCACCGCGCTTGAACCACAACGACGGCACACCGAGACCCTCCGGGTCCTCGCCGGCTTTCTTGAAGTCGTCGACCGGGATGCCGGTCTCCTTCGAGAGCCGGTCGTAGACCTGCAGGTAGGTGAGACCCTCGGGCAGCGTGACCCGGTGGACGTTCAGGTTCTTCAGGTCGAGCAGCGCGGTCAGCGCGTCGCTCGCCTTCATCTCCTTCTTCAGGAGATACGATCCGACCTGAATGTTCTTGCTGTCGGGATTGTCCTTGGCGGCGTTCACGAACGCCGCAGCGCTCTTGACCACTCCCTCGCCGTAGAGGGTGTCGGCGATCTTCGTGGCGCTGTCACCGGACTTGACCTCGACAACGGCCTCGCCGCTGCCCGGGCCCTCGAAATCGGCCGCGGTGAAGTAACCCTTCACCTTCCCGAAGCCGTACCAGGCTCCGCCGCCGAGCGCTCCGAAGAGCAAGAGGACCAGGAAGAACGCGACGAAACTACGGCCGCCGCCCTCCTTCTTCCGATGTCGCCATCGGCCTCGGTCGGTGGTTCCCTCGAAGCTGAGATCCAGCTGCTCGTCGATCAATTAGCTCTGCCTCCGCCGCGCGTCCAGCCAGCTCTGCAGGATCTCGACGGCGGCCGCCTGGTCCACGACCGCACGCTGACGCTTGCCCTTCACGCCACGCTCGGACAGTCTGCGGCTGGCGACGACGGTCGACATGCGCTCATCGGTGAACACGATCGGCACCGGCGCGATGACCGCGCCGAGCCGTTCCGCGTACGCGCGGATGTGGCCGGCCGCCACACCCTCGCGCCCGTTGAGGGCCACCGGGAGCCCGACGACGACCTCGGTCGCCTCGAACTCCGCGATCAGCCCCGCGAGCTCCGTCATGTCCGCCGGAACTCCGTCCTCGCCGGTCGTCTGATCCCGCGGAACGGTCTTCACCGGACTGGCCAGGATGCCGTCGGGGTCGCACCTGGCAACCCCGACGCGCACCTGGCCCACGTCCACGCCGAGACGTACGCCTCGAGCGAAGCGCTGCGTCACGCCATCACCCTGCACTGCGGCAACACGCGCCTCCAAGTGTCGATCAAGCTACGACGCGAAGAGTAGCCATCGATCGCACGGAGCCGCTATCAGCTCGCTTCGATGATCGCCTTCTCGATCGCGCCCAAGAGCTTAGCCGCTTCGGCAGCGGGAACGCCGCCACCCTGAGCAAGGTCCGCATTGCCCCCGCCACGACCCGAAAGGGCCGCCTTGACCAGGTCCGCCGCGGAAAGGCCACGCGTCTTGGCGGCGCCGTTGATCGCTACGATCAGTGACGCCTTGCCCCCGGAGCGCGCTGTCACCGCGACGACCGCCGGACGAGCCGGGTCGATCTTGCCACGGATCTCCTGCGCCAGGGTCCGGACGTCGTTGCCGGCAGCGCCTTCCGGCGCCTCGGTGCCGACGTACGCCACCCCGTCCAGGTTCTTGGCGGCCTCGGCGAGGCCTCCGGCGTTCGCGAGCACCATCTGGGCCCGCATCTTCTCCAGCTCCTTCTCGGCGTCGCGCAGCGCTGCCACGGTGTGCTCGACCCGGTCACCGACCTGGTCGGCGGGCACCCGGAACATCTCGGCGAGACGGGAGACCAGCAGGTGCTCCTTCGCCAGGAAGCCGAACGCGTCGATGCCCACGAGCGCCTCGACCCGGCGGACACCGGAGCCGATCGACGACTCGTTGAGGATCTTCACGAGGCCCAGCTGGCCGGAGCGGGCCACGTGCGTGCCACCGCACAGCTCACGCGCGTAGTCGCCGACTTCGACCACACGGACCTCGTCGCCGTACTTCTCGCCGAAGAGGGCCATCGCGCCGAGCCGGCGCGCCTCTTCCTGGGAGGTGATGAACGCGTGCACCTCGAGGTCGCGCAGCAGCACCTCGTTGATCTGCTGCTCCACGTCGTTCAGCACGGTCGGGGAGACCGCGCCAGGGGTGTTGAAGTCGAACCGCAGGCGGCCCGGCGCGTTCAGCGAGCCCGCCTGGGTCGCCGACTCGCCGAGGAAGTTCCGCATGGTCTGGTGCACCAGGTGGGTCGCCGTGTGCGAGCGCGAGATGGCCCGGCGGCGGTCGATGTCGATCTCCGCGAAACCGGTCTCGCCGGCCCGCACCTCGCCGCTGAGCACCCGCGCCTTGTGCACGATCAGGCCCGGGATGGGCTGCTGCACGTCGACGATCTCGAGGCGGCCGCCGCCCACGTTGATGAAGCCGGTGTCGGCCTGCTGTCCACCGCCCTCGGCGTAGAACGGGGTGGTGTCCAGGACCAGTTCGACGAAGTCGCCCTCGCCGACGACCTCGACCCTTCCCTTCTCACCGATCAGAGCCCGGACCCGGGACTCCCGGCTGATCTCCTGATAGCCGGTGAACTCGACCGCGCCGCCCTCGTCCAGCGCCGAGCGGTAGGACGAGAGGTCCGCGTGGCCGGTCTTGCGCGCCGCCGCGTCCGCCTTGGCCCGGGAGCGCTGGTCGGCCATCAGCCGCCGGAAGCCCTCCTCGTCCACCTTCAGGCCCTGCTCGGCAGCGATCTCCAGGGTGAGGTCGATCGGGAAGCCGTAGGTGTCGTGCAGCTGGAAGGCCTTGTCCCCCGACAGCGACTCCTTCCCCGACGAACGGGTGTCCGCGATCGCCACGTCCAGGATCGTCGTACCGGCCTTGAGGGTGGAGAGGAACGCGTCCTCCTCCGCGTAGGCGTACGTCGAGATCCGGCCGAACTCCTCGGCCAGCTCCGGGTACGACGGCGCCATGCAGTCCCGCGCGATCGGCAGCAGGATCGGCAGCGCCTCCTCCTGCCAGCCGAGCAGGCGGATCGCCCGGATCGCACGGCGCATGATCCGGCGCAGCACGTAGCCGCGGCCCTCGTTCGACGGGGTGACGCCGTCGCCGATCAGCATCAGCGCGGTGCGCACGTGGTCGGCGATGACCCGCAGGCGCACGTCGTCCGGGTGGCTCTGGTTGGCGGCGTGCCCCGAGTGGGCGCCGTACTTCTTGCCGGTCATCTCGGCGGCCTTCGCCAGGATCGGCCGCACCTCGTCGATCTCGTACAGGTTGTCGACGCCCTGCAGGATCGAGGCGATGCGCTCCAGGCCCATGCCGGTGTCGATGTTCTGCTTCGGGAGGTCACCGACGATCCGGAACTCCTCCTTCGACTTCACGTCGGTGATCTCGTGCTGCATGAAGACCAGGTTCCAGAACTCCAGGTACCGGTCCTCGTCGACCTCCGGGCCGCCCTCGGCGCCGTAGGCCGGACCCCGGTCGTAGTAGAGCTCCGAGCACGGGCCGGCCGGGCCGGGGATGCCCATCGACCAGAAGTTGTCCTTCTTGCCGCGGCGCACGATCCGCTCCGCCGGCATGCCGGTCTGCTTCCAGATCTCGATGGCCTCCTCGTCGTCGAGGTAGACCGTCGCCCAGATCTTCTCCGGGTCGAGGCCGAAACCGCCCTGCTCGACCGGCTTGGTGGACAGCTCCCAGGCCAGCGGGATCGCCCCGGCCTTGAAGTAGTCGCCGAACGAGAAGTTGCCGTTCATCTGGAAGAACGTGCCGTGCCGGCTGGTCTTGCCGACCTCGTCGATGTCCGGCGTACGGATGCACTTCTGCACGCTCGCCGCCCGCGAGAACGCCGGCGTCTGCTGCCCCAGGAAGTACGGCACGAACTGGACCATGCCGGCGTTGATGAAGAGCAGGTTCGGGTCGTCGATGGCCGGCAGCGGGGCACTCGGGACCACCGTGTGCCCGTTCGCCTCGAAATGCGCCAGGAAACGCCGCTTCACTTCTGCCGTCTTCATCGGTTCTCCTCGTCGCGCAGATCGGCGAACTTGTCCTCGTACAACTCCCCCGCGGCGAACGCCTCGTGGATCTGGTTCTCCCGCTCGGCCATGCCGTCGCGGACGTCGTCGACGAAGCTGCGCAGCGACTCGACGAGCCCGCCGGCCGACTCCGACAGCGACGTCGCGATCCCCGTCGGGGTGAACTCGTTGGCCTTCTGGTTGAGCTTGCGGACCACGATGGCGCCGACGGCCAGACCGACACCGAGCCAGAGCAGGCGCTTCATCAGCGGCCTGCCTTGCGGCGCTGCTTCAGCGCGGCACGGACCTCACGGTCGTCCTCGGCGTGCCGGCGTGCCGCGGCGGCCTTACGCAGCCCGTAGCCGAAGGAAGCGACCTTCACCAGCGGGTTGGCCGCGGCGGCGGACACCACGGTGACCAGGTTCGCGATGTTGGCGGTCACGTTCTGGGCGTGCTCGGTCATCGTGTCGACCTTGGCGAGCTGCACGTTCACGCCGTCCAAAGAGACCTGAACCTGACCGAGCGCGGTGTTCACGTTCTCCACGGTCGTGTTCACGTTGGTCAGCAGCGGACCGGTGCGGTCCACCGTGTCATTGATGGCGCGGGTGGCGGCGTCCACCGTGCGTCCCAGCTTGAGAATCGGCACGGCCAGCACGAGCACGAGCATCAGGAAGGCGCCCGCCGCGATCAGACCTGCGATTTCTCCGGCGTCCATGTAGCGCGTCTCCTCTTCGGGTGGTCACGGTTCGGCGGGGACAACCAGGTGACCCTACCGTCCGTGACCACCGCCCGCGTCACGACGCCTCGGGTGTCGGCTCCAAGAGGGGATCGTCGGTCGGCAGCACCGCGTCCGGCGTCACACCGGTCAGCCCGGGCGTCGTCTCCGTCTTACCGCGCTGATCGGTGATCGTGTAGGCCACCTTGATGCTGACCGTCGATCCCTCGCACTCGGCCGGCGCGGCGTCCTCGCCCTCGGCCACGGTGGAGGTCTGTTCGACCATGCAGCCGGGCAGGCCGACGTACAGGTCGAGCGTCAACTCGTCCCGCCGCCAGCAGGTGTACGCGCCCTCATCTTTGTTGATCGGCGTCTCCGGGCAGTCAGCGACGTTCCACTGTTTCCAGCCCGCGGCGGTGAGCGCTCCGGCATAGGCCTCCGACGTCTCCTGGAACGGCCTCTCCGACTCGGCGATCCGCTCCCGGAACCGGCAGTCCAGGAAGCACCAGCGGCTGTTGCTCCCCTGGTCCTGCGTCTTCTGCGCGGCCCAGGACGGCACGTTCAGCGCATCGAGCGACGCGAACACCGGGTCGCTGCTCATCGCCTTGACCCCGAAGAACGCCGGCAGCACGAACAGCACCAGCGCCGCCAGCGTGCTCAGCACACCCACCCGCAGCCGCCGCTGCGTCCGCATCTTGTGGCGAAGCTCGGCCAGACCACCTTCTTGTACGAGGGACCGCTCCGCTCCCCCGTCCGAACCCGAAGCGCCGAACCCCCCGGTCTGCTCAGCCGGAGAACCACCCCGGCCCGCGGCAGCCACAGCCACCCCGGCCCGAACCGCCCCGGTCCCGTCAGGCCCCGATACCGCCCCGGGAACAGGCACAGCAGCCCCGGCCCGGATCGGCCCGGTCCCCTCGGGCCCCATCCCAGGCACGGCCGCTCCACCCCGGATCGGTCCCGTGCCACCGGGAACCGCAGCGCCGCCTCTAGCCGGCCCGCTCTCCGTTCCCTGAACCGCACCACCGACCCGAGCCGACCCGGCATTAGCACCCGTGCCGTCGGATCCCACCGGCTTGACTCCAGCTCGCCCAGAGCCAGCCACCCCAGACCCGGCCCGGCCGGACGCAGGCCGCCCAGGAGCACCGTCGACCTCAGGCCCCGCGCCACCCTGCCCGGGGACGGCCGCGCCACCCCGAGCCGGTCCCGCTTCCTGCCCAGCCGGCCCACGTCCCTGAACAGCAGCACCACCGCGAGCGCCACCGCTGACCGGCCGCGCCCTGCCACCGCCACGAGGCCCAGTACCGACAGCTCCCGCAGCGGCCCCGGCCACAGCAGCCCCGGCCGCACCCGGCCCGCCCGTGTGAGGACCACCAGCGTTAGGACCACCGGCGTGAGGACCGCCAGCGTTAGGACCGCCGAGGTCAGGACCACCGGCGTGCTGCCCAGCCGGGATCGGACCGCTCGTATTCGGGCCGGCCACGTTCGGACCGCCCGCGCCGGCGCCGGCACCACTCGTAGGACCAGCGGCGATACCAGGAACAGCCGCACCACCCCGAGCCCGCCCGGTACGCGCCCCGCGCCCACCCGGCTGACCCTGCTGCTGACTCTGCGCCTGCTGCGGCCCCTGCTGACCCGGCCGCTGAATCACCCCGGAAGTGCTGTCGGCCATGGCCCCGGCCCGCCCCGGCACCGCAGGCGTACGAGCGCCCTCCGGCCCCGGAACCACCGGCGGCACCACAGCGGCGGCAGCCCGCACAGGCCGCCCGTCCCCAGGCCCGATCCGTCGACCTCCCGGCACAGCGCCGCTGCCCTGCCCAGGACCAGCCTGCCCAGGACCGGCCTGCCCAGCACCACCGTGCCCAGGACCGGCCTGCCCAGGACCACCGTGCCCAGGACCGGCCTGCCCAGGAACGCCGTCGTCCGGCTCGGCGACTCGGTGGCCCGGGCGCACGAAACCGCGCGTGCCCGGGTCCTCTCCACCTTCCGGGTCGGCGGCACGATGTCCGGGCCGCATGAAACCGCGCGTCCCGGTGTCTTCGTCACTGTCGCCGGCACGGTGCCCCGGCCGTACGAAACCTTGGGTCCCCGGATCCGCCTCGGCCCTATGCCCGGGGTGAGCGGGATTCGGTGCTGCGGCGTCGGGCTCGCCGTCTGCGCCACGCCGCCGGACGAACCGCTGAGCGCCGGTCTCCGTTCCGACCTGGCTGGAGGCGCGCCGAGCACCGCGGCTGCGACCTTCACCGCCAGGATTCACGATCCCGTAGGCACCACTGTCCGTACCCGGGTTGACGAAAGCGTGCGAGCCGGTGTCCGTACCGGCAGATCCGCCCCCATGCCGCCCAGCCGCCGGCGGCGCAGCGGCAGCATGCCCGGCCCGATGCCCCGGATCCGCCGCAGGAGCAGCACCGGGCCCGGCAACGCGGCCGTGACGCCCGGTCGGTTCCTCGGAATATCCCTCGTCCTCGGCCCGTGCCCGCCGCCCTCGACGACCAGTCTGCTCAGCACCGTCGAAATCACGAGGAACAGACCCAGATTGATGTACGGACGGATCGACCGGCGCAACACCGGCCCGCCGCGCGACGGGCCCGGTCTGATAAACGGACGGGTCCACCACGTCAGCAGCGCCGTCGAAGCCACGCGGAATGGCCCCGGACTGGTGTACCGCCGGATCGACACCGGCCCCCGCCTCATGCGACCGGAACCGATCGCGTGCCGGCCCAGCAGGCGAAGTAGGCCGAACTCCAGGCCCAGCCCCCCGCACCCCAGGCGACACAGGCCGCACACTGGGCGCCGCACCGCGCACTCCGCCCCGACCGCCCGGAACCTCAGGAGCATTCCCCGAAGCCGGAACACCCCCACCAGCACCGCCAGCCCCAGAACCGCCCGACCCCGGACCGCCCTGCCCGGGTCCCACGTGTCCAGGCATGCCCTGCCCCGGACCGCCCTGCCCCGGTCCAACGTGCCCCGGCATGCCCTGCCCCGGAACGCCGGGCACCACACCCGGCCGCGACCCCTGCACAGCAGGCCCACCACGACGAGCACCGGTGGGCAACTGAGCCCCGGCAGGCCCCTGCCCCATCGTTTGCCCGGGCCCTTGCCCAGGTCCGCGCTGCCCGGCCTGCCCAGGCGGCATCTGTCCAGGAGGCACCTGCCCGAGCGGCATCTGCCCAGGCGGCACCTGCCCAGCGTTGATCTGTCCAGAAGCGGAACCAGGGGCCATCTGACCCGGCCGCGCTTGCCCGGCGACACCGGGCGCTCCCGGCATGGACCCACCAGAGACAGGCCGAGGACCACCGATCTGCCCGCCAGGACCAGCAGGAACCCCAGGCCCACCACGCCCCGGCCCACCCCGCTGCCCAGGACCAGGCTGCCCCGGACCAAGCTGCCCAGGACCACCACGCCCAGGAACAGGCTGCCCGGGAACAGGCTGCCCCGGACCACCATGCCCAGGACCACCATGCCCAGGACCAGCAGGCCCAGCGACACCGGGTCGCTGTCCAGGCGGAATCTGTCCGGCGGCTGCCTGACCGGGTGTCATCTGACCGGGTGCTACTTGACCAGGACCCATCGGGCCAGGGGAGACCGGGCCCGCGGCGCCGCCACCCCGACGCTGGGCCGCGGGGACAGGACCGGAGGGGACGCCCTGGCCTGACGGACCACGTCCGGGCTGATCAGAAGCGGGCTGGGCGGCACGCTCCCACCCGCCGGTGTTCTCTGCTGCGGGATCGTCGTGGCCGGGCAGGAAGATGTCGTCGTCGGGGGCGTCGTCCGGCCCCGGAGCAACCCGGCCGGACTTGCTCGTACGGCCCTCGCCGGGACGCATGCCGGGCCCGATCGCCGAGCGCTCCTCCTTGGCAGTGCGCAGGTCATCGAGCCAGCCGGTCTCCTCGCGCGGCACCTCGACGGGTACCTCGGGCGGCTGCTCGGCATTGCGGCCGCGCCCGAATCGCCGGCCCTTCTTACCGCCCAGGCCGGTGTCGTCGGGCCGATCGGCACCCCGCGCTGTCACGGTCGTTCCTCCCCGGCGGCGTCGCCGCTGTCGTCTTCCCGCACGTCATCAATTCCGGACTCGGCGAGGGAACCGCCTTGCCCTTCAGCATCTGAAGTCCGCACCTCAGCGCCGGGCGAACCCGGTTCCGAGTCCGCCGACGACTGTGACGCATCCTCGGCTCGATCACCACCCACCGCGCGGTCCGGCGTACCCGACGAAGCGGCAACCGACCTGGTCACGCCCCTGGTTTCGGGTTCTCCGGCATTCGCACGCGGACCGGGGCCGAGACCACGCACGATCCGGCGCAGACGCGGCACTCGCTCCCCCACCGCGCGTTCGGCGCCGTGGTCGGTCGGCCGATAGTAGTCGGTGCCCACGAGATCGTCCGGGGCGTACTGCTGCCGCACCACACCGCGCGCATCGTCGTGCGGGTAGCGGTATCCGCGCCCGTGCCCGAGCCCCTTCGACCCCGGGTAGTGCGCGTCGCGCAGATGAGCCGGAACCGACCCGCCCTTCCCCGCACGCACGTCTGCCATGGCTTCGCCGAGCGCCACCGTCACACTGTTCGATTTCGGCGCGGTCGCCATGTGCACGACAGCCTGCGCGAGATTCAGACCTGCTTCAGGCAAACCCACATTTTGTACGGCTTGAGCCGCCGCTGTGGCCACCAGTAACGCTTGTGGATCCGCCATTCCGACGTCCTCGCTCGCGAAGATCACGATGCGCCGCGCGATGAACCGCGGGTCCTCCCCGGCCACCAGCATCCGAGCGAGCCAGTGCAGCGCCGCATCCGGATCGCTGCCCCGCATGCTCTTGATGAACGCGCTGATCACGTCGTAGTGGGCGTCGCCGTCCCGGTCATAGCGGACGGCCGCCACGTCGACGGCCCGTTCCGCGGTGGCGAGGTCGATCTCCTTGACGTCCTGGGCGATCGCCGACCCGGCCGCGGCCTCCAGTGCTGTGAGCGCCTTTCGCACGTCGCCTGACGCCAGACGTACGAGATGCTCCTCGGCCTCGGCGGAAAGAGTGACCGCCCCGCCCAGCCCGCGCTCGTCGGTGATCGCGCGCCGGACGAGCCCGCGGACGTCGTCGTCGCCGAGAGCCTGCAAGGTCAGCAGCACACAGCGGGAGAGCAGAGGCGAAATGACCGAGAAGTACGGGTTTTCGGTGGTTGCCGCGAGGAGTGTGACGGTCCGGTCCTCGACTGCGGCGAGTAGCGAGTCCTGCTGCGTCTTGCTGAACCGGTGAACCTCGTCGATGAACAGGACCGTGGGCGGCCCTCCGTAGCGCCGCTCCCGCCGCGCCGTGTCGATCACCGCGCGCACGTCCTTGACCCCGGCCGTGAGCGCCGACATGGCGACGAACTTCCGGTCGGTGGCGTGCGCGACGAGATGCGCGATCGTGGTCTTGCCGGTGCCCGGCGGCCCCCAGAGGATCACCGACATCGGACTGGCCCCGGTCACCAACTGCCGCAGCGGCGCACCGGGCGCGAGCAGGTGCTCCTGCCCGACCAGCTCATCCAGCGACGCGGGCCGCATCCGCACCGGCAACGGCGAGTCAGCAGCGAACGTCCCGAAACCGCCAGTGTCGCCCCCACCGTGAGCCGGTGCCGCAGCCCCCGGCGGCGCAAGTGAGAAGAGCCCGTCCGTGTCCATCGCAATCGACAGTACCGGCCCCGCCGACCCAACCCGAAACCGCCGACAGCCGACCATCAACCCAGCGATTTCCCAGCCAGACCCCTGCCTCCGGCCTCTACCAGGTCACCGCCCGCTCCCACACCGAACAGTCCCCAGCAACCACCCAGACACCTGTGACAAACCCGCCAAGTCCAAGCCCTCATCCACCGCTCGTCGGCCCGGCTCATTCCAACCGCCGCTTCCAGACCCAGACGCACCTCCCTTTGCTCCAAGGTCGGCAGTGAACGGGCGGCTTCCTCAGGCACCGCAGTCCCGACCGCCCGCTCCAAGATCCGGGTTCAGTCAGTCATCACTCCAAGATCCGCGTGCAGCGGCCGCCGCTCCAAGATCCGCATGCAGCGGCCGCCGCTCCAAAGGCCGCATGCAGCGGCCGCCGCTCCAAAGGCCGCGTGCAGTGGCCGCCGCTCCAAGATTGCGTCCCGGGCGATCGTTCCGAGGTCCGGGCAGAGCAGCCGGCTGCCCACATCACCCGGCAATCGCGGCACGTGGCGAACGCGGCACGTGGCGAAGCGGCACGTGGCGAACGCGGCACGCGGCGAACGGCTCCAGGTCGAACCGAACCCGGACAGCAGACGACCCGAGCCCCACCGGTATGCACCGGTCGCGACTCGGGTCGTCTGCAGATCAGGCCTCAGCCCTGCGCGCCCGCACGCGGTGGAGCGAGCGCGACAGGAAGAACGCGGGAAGCGCAACTCCCGCCAGAAGCGCCGCCACGCCGATGTGTCAGCACTTCGCGACGCCGACTCGTGCCCAGAGGCGGCGGCTCCACGCGAAGCCGACTCCTGTTGAAGGTCGGCTCCGCACGAGTCAACACCCCTGCGGCGTCAGGTCCACACGGAGCAGACCACTCCTGCAGCGTCAGCGCCGCGCGAGGACGACGCCGCGTGAAGGCGTTGACTGCGCGCGAGGACGACGCCGCGTGAAGGCGTTGACTCCGCGCGAGGACGACGCCGCGTGAAGGCGTTGACTGCGCGCGAGGACGACGCCGCGTGAAGGCGTTGACTGCGCGCGAGGACGGCTTCTGCTTGAGCGTCAGCCTCGGCCCGGGCGGCGGCCGTAGAAGCGGCGGCCGCTGGTACCGGTGCCCGCGCGCGGGCCGCTGCCGATGCCGGCCAGGTAGAGGGAGAGCAGCAGCAGACCGAGCGATGCCAGGGTGGGGAAGTTGAACAGGTCGGGAGCGCCGAAGTTCGTATCCAGCAGATCAGCGAGCAGCCAGATGCCGAAGACGACGGCGGCAGCGATGGCGAGCATCAGGTACCTCCGGGGGATCAGAGAGCCAGTGACCTGCTGGTACCCGCCTGGGAGTGCTCCCGAAACACCTCCTTCGATCTAATCAGGTAGAGAGGCGCCGCCGCGGCCAGCACCACGCCGCCCACGACGATCGCCGTCGGAGTGCCCGCGCCGGCTGCGATCGCTGTCAATACGATCGCGCCGAGCGAGAACCCGGGCTGGCCGACCATCGAGTTGAGCGAGAGCAGACTAGTCCGGAACTCTCCCTCGGCCTGCCGGTGCAACAGTCCGGCGTGGACCGGGTTGGCCGCACCGTGCATCGCGTAACAGAACAGGAACGCGCCGATCACCCCGGCCGGGCCCGCGAACAGGCCCATCCCGACGATCGTGAGGCCCTGCACGACCTTCAGCGTGAAGCCGGACCAGGCAGCGCCGATCCGTCGTGTAAGCAGCGGGACGAGCGCCGCGCCGGCCGCCGACGCCGCCCAGGCCACCGAGTTGACCGGGCCGAGCAGCGCGCCGGCCGCATCGGGGCTGGTCACCTCGCTCAAGCGGACCGCCATGAGCTTCTCGAACGTCACCATCCCGAAGCTCCAGAACAGCTCGACCGCCAGCAGCGCCAGCACCACGCGCGAGCGGCGGACCAGACGCAGCGCCCCGCCGATCGCCGCCGGCACTCCACGGACAGAGGCGGCGAACGCGACGACCCCGCGCGCCGGGCGGTCCTCGTGCATCAGCAGCGCCACGGCCAGCGTGCCCATCGCGCTCACCACGAGAGCGACACAGACCGGAACGGTCAGCGCGCTCATCGGGCCGACCGGCCCCAGCCACACCAGACCACCGCTGATCAGCGCTGCTCCGGCGATCGCGAGCCCGAGCACCACGCCGCTGCGGGCCAGGCCGCCCTCGATGTCGGCTTTCGGATCGGCGGCCAGAGCATGGTCGACGAACCAGGCCTCCAGCGGGCCGCTGTCCAGTGCGCGGTAGACACCTTGTAGTAGATAGGCCGCGGCGAAGAACGCCACCGAATCGGCGAAGGTCCAGATGGCCAGCGACGCGACGTTGACCACCCCGGCGAAGAGCAGCACCGGACGACGGCCGATCGCGTCGGAGAGGCCGCCGGTCGGCAGCTCCAGAATCAGGACCGTGATCCCCTGGATCGCCGCCACCGCCCCGACCTGGGCGATGCTGAGCCCGCGCTCGAGCGGGAGCAGCACCAGCACGGGAATCGTCAGCCCGACCGGGAACCAGCGGATCCCGAGCAGGAAGAGATAGCGGAGACGAATCTGCTCGACGGTCATGACGTGCTCCCCCGCGCCGGGTCCGGTTTGGGCAGCGCTGCCGCATAGAGGTTGACGGGACGGGCGCCCGGACCCGGCTCGACACGGGCGAATCGCTCCACCGTCACCTCGATCGCGTCCATCAGCTCGCGCACCTGGGCGGCGTTGAGATGGAGCAGGTAGTCGGAGACACCGCCGGAGTCACGCCACTCCTCCGGCTCCGCGGACACGCCGTGCTGCCAGGCCTCGGCCAGCTCGACGAACCGGTTGACCTGGAACGTCTCCAGCCAGACGGCGGCCGCCGTGGCATCCGGGTCTCCGGTGTAGTTGCTGCGCTGCCAGCTCGACATCTCGTGCACGGCACGCCACCACCGCTGCTTGCCTCCGCCGGCGCGCGTCTCCTCCTCCACCAGGCCGGCCTCGGCGAGCTGCCGCAGGTGATAGCTGGTCGCGCCCGTGTTGGTGTTGAGCATCTCGGCCAGCTGAGTGGCCGTCATCGGCCCCTCGCCGCGGAGCCGGCCGAGCATGCGGATCCGCAGGGGATGGGCCAGCACCCGGATCTGCCTGCCGGTGAGGTGGACCTGACTCAGCTCGTCTGCCATGCCTGCACAATACCTGTGCACAAATCCTTTGCACAACTTCTGTGCACGGCCTAATGTGGGACGCCCGAGACATCCGGCGGACGGAGTCGATCCGATGTGGTCAGTCAGCGAGCTTGAAGAGCAGCACCGTTTCCCACTTGTGCATGTCGGGCTGCTCGGCGGGGTTGGTCATGAGCATCTCCAACCGGCAGGCCCACTCCTCGCCGGTGGGGGTCGGCCTCATGTCCCACGCGAGGCCCTGATCCTGCGCCCACCCGAGGAGCCGGGCGGTGACGGCCATCAGCTCGTCGGGATGGCCCACGTGCACGAGGGTGGCATAGCGGCCGGCGGGCAGGGTGCCGACGAATCCGGGCCCGTCCACCTCGACCGGCGCGGCGAGCGGGATGCCCGCCTCGACCAGCATCTCAGCGGACATGTCGATCACGCGGTAACGGAAGAAGGGTGCCCCGGCGACGGGTACGCCACGGTCCGCCAGATCGGCGAACATGGTGGGCAGATGATCCGCCACGCGGGCGAACTCGGTCATCGTGATCGATTCGCGGCGGCCGAGATAAAGCTGCTCGGCACGGTTGACGATGGTCGGCTCCATACGGCCAGTCTCGCCGGATCACCAGGGGACCGCACTTCACCCGTACGAAATGGGGCCGATCTTGATCTTGGTCTTCCGGGCATGAAAAAGCCGGACCAACTCGGGCAGCGAGCTGGTCCGGCGTCCCGGTCGGCCGGGAGATCAGTTCGAGTGCTGGACCGGTGCGGCCTGACCGTCGGTGCCCGGCGTGCCGGCGGCGGCCTTCGGCTTGGCGTCGATGCCGGCCTCGAGGCGCTGCTGCGTGGTGATCGGCGTCGGCGCGGTGGTCAGCGGGTCGAAACCGCCACGGGTCTTCGGGAAGGCGATGACCTCGCGGATCGACTCGTTGCCGGAGAGCAGCATGCAGGTGCGGTCCCAGCCGAGGGCGATGCCGGCGTGCGGCGGCGGGCCGTACTTGAAGGCTTCGAGCAGGAAGCCGAACTTGTCCGCGGCCTCCTCCGGCGTGATGCCGAGCAGCTCGAAGACGCGGCTCTGCACGTCGGCGCGGTGGATACGGACCGAGCCGCCACCGATCTCGTTGCCGTTGCACACGATGTCGTATGCATAGGCGAGCGCCTTGTCGGGCGCCTCCTCGAACCGGGGCTCCCACTCCTCGTTCGGCGAGGTGAAGGGGTGGTGCACCGCGGTCCACCCGCCGTCGTCCGTCTTCTCGAACATCGGAGCGTCGACGACCCAGCAGAACGCCCAGGCCGACTCGTCGATCAGCTTGGCGCGCTTCGCGATCTCGATGCGGGCCGCGCCGAGAAGCTCCTGCGCCTCACGCTTGTCGGTGGACGCCGCGAAGAAGACGGCGTCACCCGGCTTGGCGCCGACGGTGTCGGCGAGGCCACCGAGGTGCGCGGCGGAGAGGTTCTTGGCGACCGGGCCACGCGGCTCGCCGGTCTCCGCGTCGAGGACGACGTAGGCGAGACCGCGGGCGCCACGGGCCTTCGCCCAGTCCTGCCAGCCGTCCAGCTCCTTGCGGGTCTGCGAGGCGCCGCCGGGCATCACGACCGCGCCGACGTAACCGCCCGCGTCGATCGCGCCGGCGAAGACACGGAACTCGGTGCCACGGAGGTAATCGGTCAGCTCGACCAGTTCCACGCCGTACCGCAGGTCGGGCTTGTCCGAACCGTAGCGGTTCATCGCGTCGGTCCAGGTGATCCGCGGGATCGGCAGCGGGATCTCGTAACCGGCGAGCTCACTCCAGAGCTTCGAGACGATCTCCTCACCGAGGGCGATCACGTCGTCCTGGGTGACGAAGGACATCTCGATGTCGAGCTGGGTGAACTCCGGCTGGCGGTCGGCGCGGAAGTCCTCGTCCCGGTAACAACGGGCGATCTGGTAATACCGCTCCATGCCGGCGACCATCAGCAGCTGCTTGAAGAGCTGCGGCGACTGCGGCAGGGCGTACCAGGTGCCGGGCTGCAGCCGGACCGGGACCAGGAAGTCGCGGGCGCCCTCGGGCGTCGACCGGGTCAGGGTCGGCGTCTCGATCTCGTTGAAGTCGCGGGCGTGCAGCACCTCGCGCGCGATCTGGTTGGCGCGGCTGCGCAGGCGCAGCGCCTTCGCCGGGCCGGAACGGCGCAGGTCGAGGTAGCGGTACTTGAGACGCAGGTCGTCGGCCGCCGTGATGGTGTCATCGATCGGCAGCGGCAGCGGGGCCGCCTCGGAGAGGACGACCAGCTCGCTGGCGACGACCTCGATCGCGCCGGTGGCCAGCTCCGGGTTCTCGTTGCCGTCCGGGCGGGCGTTGACCTCGCCGATGACCTTCACGCAGAACTCGTTGCGCAGGGCGTGCGCGTCCTCTTCGCGGAAGACGACCTGGACCACGCCGGAGGCGTCGCGAAGGTCGACGAAGATGACACCGCCGTGGTCACGCCGGCGGGCAACCCACCCGGCGAGCGTCACCGTCGTGCCGGCGTCACTGGCGCGCAGTGTGCCGGCGTCATGGGTACGGATCACGGAAATGTCTCCTTACAGAGTTCGCGGGGCGCACCCGACATTCTGTCAGGCACGCCCCGCGCTGCGTGCCACGGGTTAGTCAGGGACTCTCCACGACGTGGCTCGCAGGCCGGCGGTGCCGGTGCCGCCGACGTCGATGATCTCCACAAGCGCGATGACCGCCGGCACGTCCGCGGTCTGCACACACAGGGCCGTCCCCTTCTTGACCTCGACGTCCGAGCCGGGCCCGAGCGGGCTCGTCCGGATCGCCCGCAGGCAGCCGGCCGCGTCTACGTCGGCATTGCTCCGCTGGCTGCCACCAGCCGCTCCGGCGCCGAGGCTCAGACGGGGTGGCTCGTCGCCACACCGGCTGTCGTAACGCAGGTCGGCCACCTGCTGTTGCGCGTCGGCTCGCGGTTCGTCCAGGTCGAGGAAGATCACAGCCGAGCAGCCGACCTGCACCCGGAGGGGCTCCTTCGCGTAGGCGACGGGGTACTCCTCGGGTTCGGGCGGGCGTTCCGCGGGGGTGGTGGTGCCGGCTGCGGGCATTGACATCGAGGAGTGGGCGGCGGCCAGGCCGAACGCCTGCCAGGAGAAGTAGCCGGCCGCGGCGGATACCAGTAGGGCGACCACGCTGATCATCACGGCCAGGGCTGCGCCGCGGCGTCGTTTCGCCTTCGGTGGTGGCTCGGGCTGAGCTTCCGCCTCCTGCGAGGACGAGGACGAGGACGTGGGCAAGGACATGGGCGAGAGCGGGGGCTGGGGCGAGGACGCGGGCAAGGGCGGGGGCGAGGCTTCCGGTTGGGGTCTCGTCGCGTTCAGCGGTTCGGTGGGGCCTTCCGGGATGGGGGAATCGAGATTGCGGCGATCCGGCTCTCGTAGTGACCAGCCGTGGTTTGGCGGGAACGGGCGGCCTTGGTCGCGGGCTGGCCCTGAAGAGCGCGGCATGTTCGGGGGTTGCGCATGGTCACGGTTCACGGGCGCGCCTGGGCCTGCTGTGTGCCGCTGCGGATAAGCCGCTCCGTCCGCTGGATAGACGTCTCGGCCCGCGGGATTGCTCGGGCTGTGCGCGGCGTAGCCGGTGTTGTCGGCGTAGTAGGCGTCGGCGTAGTAGGCGGCGTCGGCGCGGGGATCGGTTGGCGTGGTGGCGGGGTGGGTGGTTTCGCTGGGATACGGGGAGCGGGCTGAGGGATAGGCGGCTGGGAGGTCGCGCGGCCGCGGAGAGGGGTGAGGGGTCGGCGGGCGCTGGGCGGGAATGACCGGGTGGCCGGGAGCACGGGCGGAGGGCTGGTCAGGCGCGGCCTGGTTAGGCGAGGGCTGGTTAGGCGCGGACTGAATGGGCGAGGGCTGGTTAGGCGCGGACTGAATGGGCGAGGACTGACTGGGTGAGGACTGAATGGGCGAGGACTGACTGGGCGAGGACTGACTGGACGCGGACTGACTCGGCGCGGACTGACTGAACGACGGCTGACTAGCGGCTGCGCGGAAAACGGGCATGGCGAACTCCGGCGGCACATAGGAGGAAATGCATTAACGGCGCAGAACTACCGTAAACAGGCGTGATCTCGGTGGGCCATCCCTCGGCAAGGCGACCCACCGCATGGATGACTTGCGATTAAACGCCCGCTTGGCGGAACCAGCCGTCCTGGAGGACCGGGACTGAGGTGCTGGCGTCGAAGGCTGCGGCCACCTCTACGTCAGCGTGGTAGCCGCCTGCTGTCAGTTCGCGGCCCGAGGCGGTGGCCGCCAGGGCTGCTGGGAGGTCGGTGGCGACTGCGCGATAGGCGGCTATCGCCACGCCGGCTTCCGGAGAGCGACGCAACGCCGACGGAACGGACGGAGTCGAGAGGTGATGGAGGAAGGCACCCGCTCCCCAGAGATCTTCGGGGGCGGGCCTGAGAGAGGTGTCGGGCCAGCGTTCGCCGGCTGCCACCACGGCTATCGGGCGGCCGGCAGCGCGGGATCGGACCCAGGCTGCGGCGGCAGGGGCGTTACGGAGGGAGACGCCTACGACGGTGGCGCCGGTCGCGTCCAGGGAAGCGGCGATCGTGGAACCGTTGGGGGACGGGAGGACCAGACGTTCGATGGGCCGGCGGGAGGCTGCCTCGGCGATCGTCGCCGGGGAGAGGCTCACCTCGCCCGGGCCGGCCACCGAGCGGCCCACCGCCAGGACGGCTCGGTGCCGGGCCGCGGTCTCGGCGGCGGAGGCGTCGCGCCAGCGGTACGGCAGGACGGCCGCGCCGTGATCGACGGCGACCGTCAGGGCGGTGGTGAAGGACAGGACGTCGATCACCGCCACGAAGGCCGCACCCCCAGCGATCGCCAGGGCGCCGGTCGGGCCCCAGTCGAACCTGACGTCGTAGTCGCCCTGGCTGAACACGTCCACGAGTTCTCCCGAACCTCAGAACCGAACCTCAGAAACGAACCTCAGAAATACGTCTCCAGGACATCCACCACCCGGCGCTCCTCGTCCACGACCGGAATGGCGCGCCACTTGTCGAAGGCCGTGCACGGATGCGAGATGCCGAACCGGATCAGGGTTCCGGGTGTCAGGTCGGCACCGGCGACGGACAGGTAGGTGTGATGGTCGTTCAGCTTCGTGACGGTGATGCCCTCGGCCGGCAGATCGGGGAAGACCGACAGCGGCACCGGCAAACCCTCGTCGAAGGGCGCGTCCCGCTTCCCCATGCCGACGATCGCGAGACCCGGCTCAGGAGTGGAGAGAACCTGCGCCCAGATCTCCAGTGCGGCGTCGAGCGGCCCTTCGGAGGGGACCCGCACGAACGGGGTCCGCGTCCGGTAGAAGCCGTCGTCATGGGTGACCGAAGCGCCACTACGCACCAAGATCCGGGCCTGCGAACCCACCCTGGCGAACCGCTCGATCACCCGGTCGAACCAGGCACTGCCACCGGCGGACAACCATGGTCGCTCCGGCAGCAGTCCCGCCGCGCCGAGCCGCAGGAAGCCGTCGACCAGCAGGTCCAGGAAGCCGTCGACGGCGTCGACGTCGGGCAGTTGCCCTTCGTACCCGGTGACGCCGGCCAACTCCAGACCCGGCGCCGCCGCGACTGCCCGGGCCACCGCCTCCAGGGCGTCGAGATCACGGACACCGGTACGCCCGCCCGGATGCCCCAGCTCCACGAGCACCCGGAGGGGACCGCCGGTGGCCGCCGCCGCTTCGACCCCGGCGATCGAGTCGACCTGGAAGCAGACCTCCCAGCCGGCCGCCGATTCGCGGGCGAGCCAGGCCAGCGCCGTCGGATCAAGGACCTGGTTGGCGATCAGCACCCGGTCGATGCCGAGCCGCCGCAGCACCAGGGCCTGATTGGGGGTCGCGACGGTCATCCCCCACGCGCCGGCCCGCATCTGCGCGTCGAGGAGGCCGGGCGCCATCGTCGTCTTGGCGTGCGGGGCGAATTCGACGCCGTGCCGGCGGCAGTACGCCGCCATCGTCGCGATGTTCGCCGCCACCGCGTCACGCCGCACCACCATGAGTGGCCACGTGAAGCCACCGTCGAAGATGCTGGGGTTCCCCGAGAACGTCCCCTCGGGCAGCCAGAACCCCTTGCTCCGCCAGTCGATCATCACGCAACCTCCAAGGAAAAAGCGACTCATGCTCCCCGCATCCTTCACCAGCGCGGTCGGCGAATGCTTCGGTGACACCGGCCGCCGCTGGCTGGCGACCCTTCCCGCGCGGGTCCGGGATCTGCTGCGGGACTGGGATCTGACGCCGGCGGGCCCGCTCCCGCTGAGCCTCAACTACGTGATCCGCGTCCGGCGCGCGGACGGCACCCCCGCCGTGCTCAAGCTGGGCGTTCCGGAGGCGGGCCACATCGCCGACGAGGCCACGACCTTGGAGTTCTTCGGCGGCCGGGGCGCCGTCCGGCTCCTCGCGAGCGATGACGAGCGCGGGGCGTTGCTTCTGGAAGAGGCATTTCCTGGTACGCCGGCCGCCCAGCTCTCCCCGACCTCCGACCCGACAGCGACCGCCGCCCTGATCCGGGTTGTCCGGAGACTCCACCGGCCCGCCCCGGACGGCGTACCGCTGCCGGAACTGTCCGACCGGCTCGCGACGTTCGCGCAGCACCTGAAGCGGTTCCCCGGCGACGACCCGCTGCCCCGGAGCCTGGTGGAGCGGGGAGCCCGAGTCTTCGCCGAACTCTGCGCCACGGCCACCGGACGGGTGGTCCTGCACGGCGACCTCCACCACGGCAACATCCTGACCGCCGCCCGGGAGCCGTGGCTCGCGATCGACCCGCACGGCGTGATCGGCGATCCGGGGTACGAGATCGGCGCCCTGCTCTACAACCCGAACCCGGAGAGCGACGACGACACCGTCCTGGACCTGCTGCCGAGCCGGATCGAGCAACTGGCGGACGGCCTCGCCATACCGGCCGAACGCATTATCGGCTGGGGTTTCGCCCAGGCCGTCCTCTCCGAACTGTGGACCGCCACCGGCTCCGGCAAACCCGGCAGACGCCCCCTGCGCGTAGCGCACCGCCTGCTCCCCCTGCTCCCGTGAACGCTCCAAGATCGCCGAGAGGGCACCAGCAACGGAAGATTCCAAGATCGCCGAGAGAACGCGGCCAACGGCAGGATCCAAGATCGCCGAAGGGGCACAGCCGACCGGAAACTCCAAGATCGCACAGGAGGCACGACCGACCGGAGAATCCAAGATCGCACAGGAGGCACGACCGACCGGAGAATCCAAGATCGCACAGGGGGCACGGCCGACCGGAGAATCCAAGGTCGCTGAAGGGGCCCGGCCAACCGGAGAATCCAAGATCACACAGGGGGCACGGCCAACGGGAGAATCCGAGATCGTTGACCGGGGCACGACCGACCGGCGGATTCGCGATTGTCGAGGGGCGAGTGCGGCGGCGAGCTTGGGGGTCACCGCAGGTCTGCTGTCATCTCGTGTAGTTCGGCCAGGCGGGAAGCGAGGGTTCGTGGATTGCCCGGCGCGTCGGGCCGGCCGTCGGAAGGGCGCGGGCCCGTCAGCGGACGGTAGTTGACGCCCATCGCGTCGAGGCGGGCCAGGTGGGCGGGCAGCCGGGCGGAGAAGTCGGCGAAGTCGCGTTCGGTCCTGCTCCACACCACTTCGGCGAAGGCGCAGAGCCGGGGGAAGGCCATGTACTCGACCCGCCGCAGCGACTCCATGTGCTCGGTCCACAGGTTCGCCTGGCAGCCGAGCACCAGCGGTGACGACGGCGGCTCGTAGGCGTAGACGTCTTCCAGGGTCAGGAGCGTGCCCACCGGGGTCGGCTCGCCGGGGTCGTCGGACTGCCGGTAGTCCAGGTAGAGCTTCACGTCGGGGCAGGCCACGACCTGATGACCGGCCCGGATGGCGACGGCGGCCGGTTCCTCGCCCCGCCACGCGGCGATCACGGCGCCGGGAGGGGCGCCACCGGCCAGGATCTCGTCCCAGCCGTAGACGCGACGGCCCCGGCTCGCGAGATGGGCGGCCATCGCCGCGGTGAACGCCACCTGGAGTTCCCGGCCGCCGGGCCACTCGTCGGCCGGGCATTCGTCGCCGCCGATACCGATGAGCGGGGACGGGAAGATGTCGCAGACGTGGTCGAGCACTTCCCGGCAGAAGTCGAGGGTGGCCGGTTCCAGGTTGAGCACGTGCGTCGAGATGCCCCAGGCGGTGCGGACCGGGCCGGTGAAGCCGTTGCCGAGCTCGGGGTAGGCCGCGATCGCCGCCTGCATGTGCCCGGGCATGTCGATCTCCGGGACCACGGTGATGTGCCGGTCCGCCGCGTACGCCACGATCTCGCGGAGTTCGCCGGTGGTGTAGAAGCCGCCGTGCGGCCGGCCGTCGTAGAGGTTGTGGATCCGGGATCCGCGCATCGACTCGCTGCGCCACGCGCCGACCGACGTGAGCCGCGGCCGGCCGGGCACCTCGATCCGCCAGCCCTGGTCGTCGGTGAGGTGCAGGTGCAGCACGTTGAGCTTGTGGAAGGCGAGAAGATCGAGGAAACGCAGGAGATCCGGTACGGGCATGAAGTGCCGTGCGACATCGAGCAGGACACCCCGCCAGGCGAACCGTGGCGCGTCCTCGATGTGCACGTGCGCATCGGGCGGCAGCTGGTCGAGGGTCCGCAACCCGTAGAAGAGGCCCGCCTCCGAGCCGGCGGTCAGATCCACGCCGGAATCCGAGCGGTCCAGCACGTAGGCCTCGCGGCCGAGCCCCGGGTCGATGTGGGTGCGGACCTCGTCGGACTCGATGGTCCTCGCACGGTGCTCCCGGCGTACGAGGAATGGTTGTGGAATCAATCCTTCACCGCCCCGCCCAGGCCTGCGACGAGGCGGCGCCGCACGATCAGGAAGAAGATCAGCACGGGCACTGTCATCAGCGTGGACGCCGCCATGATGGCACCCCAGTCGTTCTCGTCGGGCTTGAAGAAGACCAGCAGGGCCATCGGCAACGTCTGGTTGTCCGCCTCGCTGATGATGAAGGTACGCGCGAACAGGAAGTCGTTCCACGCGTGGATGAAGGAGAACACGCTGACGGCCGCGAGACCCGGCGCCACCAGCGGGAACAGGATCCGCCAGAGCACCGTGAAGCGGCCGGCGCCGTCGAGTTGGGCGGCCTCGTCGAGCTCGTCCGGGATGGCCTGGACGAAACCGCGCAGCATCCAGATCGCGAACGGCAGCGTGAACGCGGTGTGCACCAGCATCAGCGAGCCGAGCGTGTTGAGCCCGATCCCCGGCGCGACCGTCCCGATGTCGCGGACCAGGAAGAACAGCGGGATGGTCAGCGCCTCGATCGGCACCATCTGGGCGATCAGGAACGTCACCAGGATCGTCGTGCGGAACCGGAAGTGGAAACGGGTCAGCGCGACGGCCGCCAGGAACGCGATCAGGCCGGAGACGACCACCACGACGAGCGCGACGAGGACGCTGTTCAGCAGATACCGGCCGAAGTCGTTCACGGCGAGCACCCGGTGGAACGCGTCGAGCGAGGGATGCAGCGTCCACGGGCGCTGGTCGAGCGACTGGATCTCGCCGGCCGGCTTCACCGCCGACAGCACCATCCAGTAGATCGGGAAGACGGTGACCAGCGCGATCAGCACCGCCACCGCGTCGAGCAGGCGACGACCGGCCCTCATAGCTGTTCTCCCGATCGGCGCAGGGTCCTGAGGTAGACGACGGTGACGGCGAGCAGGATCAGCATCATCACCACGCCGATCGCGGCGCCGCGGCTGTACTCGCTGGAGGCGAAGGCCTGCTGGTAGGCGTAGACGTTGAGGGTGAGGTTCTGACCGGCGAGGCCGCCGCCGCGGGTCATCACGTAGATCTGGGTGAAGACCTTGAAGTCCCAGATGATCGACTGGATCACCACGATGGCGAGTACCGGACGCAGGATCGGCACCATGATCTGCCAGAAGGCGCGCCAGGCGTTCGCGCCGTCCAGCGACGCCGCCTCCAGGACCGACTTCGGGATCGCCTCGATGCCGGCGTACAGCGTCACCATCACGAACGGGAACGACGCCCACACCACCACCGCGCCGACCAGGGCGAACGCGGTGTACCTGTCGTACATCCAGTTGAAGCCCTCGAGACCGAGCAGCTGGTTGACGAAGCCGAGGTCGGTGTCGAAGAGGAACATCCAGGTGGTCGAGCCGGAGACGGCGGGCACCGCCCACGCGGCCATCGCGGCGACCGACAGCAGCAGCCGCGGCAGCCGGCTGATCCGGGTGAGCAGGACCGCCAGTCCCGCGCCGACCGCGAGCGTGGCGATCACACAGCCGGCCGCGAACACCACCGTGGCGCCGAGCACCGACCAGAACCGCGGGTCGGCGAAGAGCTCGGTGTAGTTGTCCGCGCCGACGAACCGGGTCGGCTGCCCGCCGCTGACCTGCGCCTGGGTGAAGTCGAGCACGGACAGCAGGCCGAGCTGGTACATCGGATAGAGGAACAGGCCCCCGAGCACCACCGCGGCCGGCAGTAGCAGCCAGAGTGGCGCCCGGGTCTTGACTCGTTTCACTTCGCGAGGGCCTCGTCGATCTGCTTCGCGGCCTCGGCGGTGGCCTCGTCCACTGTCGCCTTGCCGGTGGCGACCTTCTCGATCATCGTGGGCAGCACCGCGGAGGCGTCGATCTTGCCCCAGCCCGGGTTCAGCGGGACGAACTTGGTGCCGGCGCTGATGGTGTCGATGAACGGCTTCACGAAGGTGTCCTGGGCGGCGATCTCGTCGCTCGCGGACTTCAGCGTCGGCAGGTTGCCCATCGCGTCGTACATCTTGGCCTGGTACTTCTTGCCGGCCAGCAGGGTCAGGAAGTCGGCGGCCAGGGCCGGGCGCTGGGCGTTCTTCATGATGCCGAGGTTGTTGCCGCCGGCGAAGGCGGGCGCGACCGATCCGGCGGCGACGCCGGGGAGCGGGACCACGGCGTACTTGCCCTTCGCCACGCCGGCGTCGACGGCGGCCCGGTTGAAGTTGCCGAGGATGCCCATCGCGGCCTTGCCACTGGCGAACAGGTCGACGGTCTTGCCGCCGGTCAGGTCGGCGCAGTTCTGCGGCGGGCAGTTGTCCTCGCTGATCAGGTCGGTGTAGAGCTTGAGACCGGCCTTCGCGGCGTCCGAGTCGATGTCGGTGAGTTCGCCGCCGTTGGCCCAGACGAAGGGCATCGCGCCGTAGGTGTACTTGCCGCCGACGGCGATGCCGTACATGTCCGGTTTCTGAGCCCGGATCTGACGCGCCGTCGTGGTCAGCTCCGCCAGGGTCGCCGGCGGCTTGAGGCCGAGCGAGGCGAAGACGTCGGTGCGGTAGTAGAGGGCACGGACGCCGACGTACCACGGGATGCCGAGCAGAGTGCCCTCGTAGGTGGCGCTGGCCTTGGCGTCGGCGGACAGGTCCTCCTGCGGCAACGATCCCAGATCGGCGAGACCACCCGCCGCCGCGTACTCGGGCAGGTCGGTGTTGCCGTACTCGACCACGTCCGGCGCGCTCGACGGGTCGTTGAAGGCGCCCTTGAACCGCTCGCTGCGGGTGTCCACCGGGATGTACTGGATCTCCACGGTGGTGTCCGGGTGCGACCCGGTGAACTCGGCGATCGCCTCGTTGACCACCGCCTCCTTGGGCGCCCGGTTGGGCTCGTCGAACAGCCACACCTTGAGGGCGCCGGTCTTCGGGCCGCCGTCGGTCGCGGTCTCGGCGGGGGCGGAGGTGGACGGCGCACAGGCGGTCAGCGCGAGGGTGACGGCCGCGACGGCGGCGAGACGTATCTTCATCGGCACTCCTGACGAACCAGGTTCGTTAATAGTTCGTTTATTGGCGCGTCCCAGACTGCTGGTGAACATTGCGAATCGTCAAGACCTTGCTTGTTAACTCCATGAGCGCGATGATTCAGCGGCTATTTACGAACTACTTGGGAACCAAGGGGGCATGGTGATCGGTCTGGTGGTCCACGCCGGACACCGGGCACGGTTCGCCGACGCGGCGAGCACGCTGAGCGGCGTCGAGGTCGCCTGGGCGGTCTACGAGCACGAGGACGAGATCCGCGACCGGGTGGCCGGGCTGCTCGCCGACCACCGCCCCGACGGGCTGCTCCTCGGCCTGGTCCCGTACGCCCGGGCCCGCGACCTGATCCCCGCCGACATGCCCTTCTCGGTCACCCGCTCGGCCGCCCTCGACCTGGCGCTGGCCTGGGCGCGGGCCCGGGGCAACGGCTGGCCGGCCACCCCGGTCAGCATCGACACGTTCGCGAGCGAGACGATCGACGAGGTGGCCGAGGCGCTCGGCCTGGACCGCTCGGCGATCACCGCCTGCCCCTTCGACCCGGATCAGCCGGTCGCCGACGTGGTGGCGTTCCACCGCGAGCAGCTGGCTCGTACCGGCGCCCCCTATGTCATCAGCGTCCGGATGGGCGTCGCCGCCGCGCTCGACGGGCAGACCGCCGTGCTGCACGCCCTCGCCACCCCCGGCACCATCCGCGCCGACCTGCACGAGCTCGCGCTGCGGATCCGCAACAAGCGGGCCGACGGGCAGCGCTTCGCGGCGGCGCTCTTCCGCCTCGCCTCCCCCCGGCCCGACCTCGACCTGGCCCGCGTCGGCCTGCAGCACCTGCTGCTCGGCACCCCCGAGTTCGCCGACGCCTGGATCGACCAGCGGGGCGCACGAGGCGTCCTGGTGCTGGCGCCCGCCTCGCTCTTCGAGACCGTCACCCAGCAGTGGACCGGGCTGCCGGTGCTCGCCGAGGCCCGAGACGCGCTGGGCATCCAGGCGGTCGCCGGCTTCGGCATCGGGCCCACCGCACGGCTCAGCGTCACCCTGGCCGAACGCGCCGCCGCCCGCGCCGAACAGGACGCCGAACCCGGGGCGTACCTCTTCACCGGCGACGGGGTGACGATCGGGCCGATGGGGGCCGCCGCGACGCCGCTCGCCTACACCTACCGGGAGCACGGCGACCTCGAAGACCTCGCCGAGCGGGCGGGGCTCAGCCCGGCGACCCTCTCCCGGCTCGCCGCGCTGGAACGGTCGCTGGACGGCCGGCCGCTCTCCCCCAGCGAGCTGGCCCGGTCGCTGGGGATCACCGACCCGAGCGGGCGCCGGCTGATCCGCAAACTCACGTCGGCAGCGCTCGTGACCGAGACCGGCAGCGCGCAGGAACATCGGAAGGGCCGGCCGACGCGGCTCTACCGGCTGGCCATCTCGGAGGCTCTCGGGTGACGTGGGACCTGCTTCTCAGCGGCGGTGACGCCGACATCGCGATCTCCGGCGGCCGGATCGCCGCGATCGGCCCGGGACTCCCCCGGGACGCCCGCGAGATCGCCGACGTCAGCGGCTGCCTGGTGACACCGGGGCTGATAGACCTGCACACGCACGTCGGCCCGGGATACTGGGGCATCGACCCGGATCCGATCGCCTGGTGTTCCGGCGTCACCACGTGGGTGGACGCCGGCTCCGCGGGCGCGTACACGGTGGCCGGCCTGCGCCGCGTCGCGGAGACCGCCGCGGTGCGGGTGCACGCCCTGCTCAACATCTCCGCCGTCGGGCTGGCCGGCCGGACCGGGGAGAGCCGGGATCTGGCCAACTGCGACGTCGCGCTGGCGATCGACGCCGTTCAGGCGAACCGGGACCTGTTCCACGGCATCAAGGTGCGGATCGACGCCGAGACGGTCGGCGCCAACGGGGTCGAGCCGCTGCGCCGAGGGCTGGAGGCGGCACAGGCGTGCGGCGTCCCCGTCATGGTCCACATCGGCACCGCCCCGCCGTCGCTCGACGAGGTCCTCGACCTGCTGCGTCCCGGCGACCTGATGACGCACTGCGCGAGCGGCATCGCGGCGCCGCTCGGGCCGTCGGTACGAGCCGCCGCCGAGCGTGGTGTGCTGCTCGACCTCGGGCACGGGTCCGGCGGGTTCGCGTTCGACGTGCTCGAACGCCAGCTGGACGCGGGGCTGCTGCCGACGACCGTCTCCACCGATCTGCACGCGCGCTCGCTGCACGGCCCGGTCTTCGACCTGCCCACCACGATGGCGAAACTGCTGGCCGTGGGGGTGCCGCTGGACGGCGTGGTCGAGGCGGTCACCACGCATCCGGCGCGGGCGCTGGGACTCTCCTGCGGGTTGGCGGTGGGCGCTCCGGCCGACATCGCGGTCTTCGACGTACGGAAGGAGCCGTTCACCGTTGTCGACGCGCACCGCCAGACCCGGGTCTCCCCGATCCGGCTCGTCAATCGCGCCACCTATGTGGCCGGCCGGCTGCTCCCGCCCCGCCTCCCGGCCCCGCCCGCGCCGTGGATCCCGCTCACCGGCGCCCAGCGATCGGCGCTCGACCACCGCACCCGAGCCATCCGTGACCTGCTCACCACCCCGCTGGTCGGGGTGGACGGGCTGGCCGAACAGTTCCCTAGAAGGAGTAAGTGACATGCCCAAGCGCTCTGTGATCACCGACAAGGCGGCGCCCGCCGGCGGGCCGTACTCGCACGCGGTCGTCGCCGGGGACACCATCTACCTGGCCGGCGCCATCCCCGCCCTGCCCGACGGCACCCGGGTCACCGGCACCTTCGCCGAGCAGGCGCACGCGGCGTTCCGCAACCTCGCGGCGGTGGCCGAGGCCGCCGGCGCCAGCCTCGACGACGCCGTCCGGGTCGGCGTCTACCTGCGCGACTTCGCCGACTTCCCGGAGCTCAACGAGATCTACCCGCAGTACATCAAGGGCGAGCACCTGCCGGTCCGGACCACCCTGCCGGTCCCGCTGGTCGGCTTCGACATCGAGATCGACGCCGTTCTCTACACCGGCGCCTGATCGCCCGCCGGCGGGCTCCGGGTAGCGACGGGCGCAAGTGGGTAGGGGAAACCCATGCCTCAGCCTGGAGAGTTGCTCGGTGCCCGCTACCGGCTCGACGATCGGCTGGCCGCGGGTGGCATGGGAGAGGTCTGGCGCGCCACCGACATGGTCCTCGGACGGCCGGTCGCGGTGAAGACGCTGCTGGCCGGATACGCCGACGACGCCGGTTTCCGTAGCCGGTTCCAGCACGAGGCGCGTGCCATGGCCTCGCTGCGCCACGCGGGCGTCGTGCCGGTCTACGACTTCGGCGACACCGGCGACGGCGCCTATCTGGTGATGGCCCGCGTCGACGGCCGGCCGCTGAACGAGCGCATCGCCGAACGCGGTCCGCTGGGTCCCGCCGAGACGATGTCGGTGGTGACGCAGGCCGCGCGGGCGCTCGCCGCCGCCCACGAGGCCGGGATCGTGCACCGTGACGTCAAACCCGGCAACCTGATCATCGAGCCGGACGGGACCGTGGTCCTGGTGGACTTCGGGGTGGCCCGCTCGGCGAACTCGGTCACGCTCACCGGCGCCCGGGAGGTGGTCGGCACCGCGCTCTACATCGCTCCGGAGCAGGTGTCGAAGCAGACCACCGGGCCGTCCGCCGACATCTACGCGCTGGGCGTGGTCGCCTATCACTGCCTCGCCGGGCATCCGCCGTTCGTCGGCGACAATCCGCTGGCCGTCGCGTTGCAGCACGTCAGCGAGGAGCCTCCGCCCCTGCCGGACACCGTGCCGGCTCCGGTGCGGGACCTGGTCACCCGGGCACTGGAGAAGGATCCGGCTGATCGTTTCCCCTCGGCCGCGGCGATGGCCGACGCCGCCGCCGCACTGATCACGGTGGAGGGGGACGCCGCCGCCGCGACGGCGGTGCTCGCCCCCGCTCTGTCACGGACTGTGACGGATCTCCCTGCTCCGCCGCCACCGCCACCCCCGGCGCCCCGTCCCCGGCGCCGCAATCTCGCCCTTCTCTCGGGTCTGCTGGCGGCCCTCCTCGGCGTGGGCACCCTGATCGCGGTGACCGATCCCTTCGGCGGCCCCCCGGCGATCACGACCCCGGACAAGCTGCAGCCGTCGGTCGCTCCCAGTCCGGCCAAGGGGAAGAAGAACAGCACCAAGATCGCCACGAACAGCGGAAACGATCAGAAGCGGGAGCCCTCGAAGGAGTCCTCGCCGCGGGCCACAGCCCCGTCGAGCCCGGCCGCCGCATCGTCGGCGCCGGAGCCGGACCCGGAACCGACCACGACCACCGAGCCGCCGGCGACCGCCACCACCGAGCCGGAGCCCACCGCGACGACCACCACCACCGCCCCGCAGGAGGGGGACGAGCCGGAGGCCGATCAGGAGACCGAGAACACCGAATCGTAACGGCAGGACGATGCTGACGCTGCGTGCTGATCGGTAGTATCGCCCCTTCAGCCCGGGGCTATTTCGAAGGCAGGCAATGTCGGTCATCCAGGAACCGGTCGATACCGCACGCGCGCCCGACGTGGCGGCGGGGCGATCGGCGAGGACCGGTCCTCACCTCGGTTTCCGTCCCGACATCGAGGGCATGCGCGCGATCGCCGTCACCCTCGTGGTCCTGTCCCACGCCGGTCTCGCGACCCTGGCCGGCGGCTACGTGGGCGTCGACGTCTTCTTCGTGATCTCCGGCTTCCTGATCACCACCCTGCTGCTGAAGGAACTCGGCCGCACCGGCACGGTCTCGCTCACCCGCTTCTACGCGCGCCGGGCGATCCGCCTGCTGCCGGCGTCCGCGCTGGTCCTGGTCGCGACGCTAGCCGGCGCGTGGTTCTGGCTGCCGTCGACGCGGTTCCACTCGATCAGCCTGGACGCGCTCTTCGCCACCTTCTACGGCATCAACTGGCGGCTGGCCGACGAGGGCGTGCAATACCTGAACGCCGACGCCGCCCCCTCGCCGCTGCAGCATTTCTGGTCACTGGCCGTCGAGGAGCAGTTCTACCTGGTCTGGCCGCTGCTCATGCTGATCTACGCCTTCTTCTGGGCCCGTTCCCGGCGGCCCCGGTCCGCTGTCGTCATCCCCACCCAGCGCACCTCGTCTTCCCCACCCCCTTCTCCGGTACGCCCGAAGCACCGCTTTCTGACCGTCGCGTTGATCCTGATCGCGGCGGCCTCGCTCGCGGCGAGCATGACGCAGACCAGGTCGGCCGCCCCCTGGGCCTACTTCGGAGCGCACACCCGCGCCTGGGAGCTGGCGATCGGCGCCCTCGTCGCGGTGGCCGCGTCCCGCCTCGCGGTCCTCCCCGGCCGGGTCGCCGCCCCGCTGACCTGGCTGGGCATGGCCGCCGTGATCGGCTCGGCGTTCCTCTACGACGAGCACACCGCGTTCCCCGGTTCGGCCGCCCTGCTGCCGGTGCTCGGCTCCGCGGCGATCATCGCGGCCGGCTGCGCGGCGCCGAGGGGTGGCGCGGCCGTCGTGCTGCGGACCCGGCCGTTCCAGTTGATCGGGCGGTACTCGTACAGCTGGTACCTGTGGCACTGGCCGATCCTGATGATCGGGCCGGCGGCCCTCGGCCTGGAGTCGTCGCTCGGGCTCGGTCTCGCGCTGGCGGCCGGGTCCCTGGTGGTGGCCGTCGCGTCGTACCACCTGATCGAGAACCCGGTCCGGAACCGTCAGTGGATCAAGGCGCGCGCTCGCCGCGGTCTCGCCGTCGGCCTGGCACTGTCGGCGGTGACGGCCGGGCTCGCGCTGGGCGCCGGCCGGTTCACGCCCGCCGTGGCGACCGGCGACGCGGTGGCCGACACCAGCAGCCGGCTCGCCGAGGCCGCCGACGCCGAAGCCCGGCTGCGCACCCTGCTCGCCGACGCGTCCCGGCAGCTCACGCTCCCGGCCAACCTCAAGCCCGCCCCCGAGGCCGCGGCCGCCGACCAGCCGGTGATCTACCGGGACGGCTGCCACATCGACTATCCGTTCGTCGCGGCGGGCAACCCCTGCGCGTACGGCGACACCACCGCCACCGACTCGATCTTCCTGCTCGGCGACTCGCACGCCGCGCACTGGTTCCCGGCCGTCGACGCGATCGCGAAGGAGCGGGACCTCAAGCTGTTCTCCCGCACCAAGGCCGCCTGCCAGGCCGCCTCGGTACTGGTCTTCAACGACGTGCTGAAGCGGCCCTACTCCGAGTGCGTGGAGTGGCGGGACCGGGTCTTCGCCGAGATCGCCGCGCAGCGCCCGAAGTTCGTGGTGCTCTCCTCCAACGGCGGCGACAGCGGTGGCCTGGTCACGCCGGACAACAAGCCGCTGGACCGCGGCCCCGACCGGGACCGGCTCTGGGTCCAGGCCTGGACGAGGACGTTCGACACCATCGAGCGGGCCGGCGCCCAGCCCGTGCTGCTGCTGGACACCCCGTGGCCGGCCGGGTCCGCCCCGGAGTGCGTGGTGACCCGCCCGACGGCGGTGAACGAGTGCGCCCGCCCGGCCCGGGAGGCGTTCGTGGAGCCCGGACGCCGGGAGATGGTCGCTGCCGCCGCCCGGGCCCGGGGCGTCACGGTGGTCGACACCCGTGACTGGTTCTGCACATCGGTGAGCTGCCCGGCCGTGGTCGGCAACCTGCTGGTGTGGAAGGACAGCAGCCACATCAGCACGGCGTACGCCGCGATGCTGACGCCGCTGCTGGATGCTCGTCTGCCCTCCTGAGCTCGAGGTCCGGGGTCAGGCGAACACGTCCTGCTGATAGCGCCCCGACGCTTCGAGCGAGCGCAGCCACACGTCGGCCTGCTCGGCGGTCGAGCCGGTGTGCCGGCGGTGCAGCGCCAGCAGCTCACCCCGCACGGCCGGGGCCATCCGCGCGCCGTCGCCACAGAGATAGACGTGGGCGCCCGCCTCCAGCAGCTCCCACACCTCGTCCCCGGCGGCGGCGAGGGCCTCCTGGACGAATCGGTGCGGGTGCTCCGGCACCGCGGAGAAGGCCAGGTGCAGGTCGGCCACCCCGTCCGCGGCCCACTGCTCCATCTCCGGGCGATAGAGCCAGTCGTGCTCCGGGTGCCGGCAGCCGTAGAAGAGCTTGGCCGGCCCCCGGTCCTCGTGCAGCGCCCGTTCCTGGAGGAATCCGCGCAGTGGGGCGAACCCGGTGCCCGGGCCGATCAGGATCATCGGGGTGGCCGGGTCGGCCGGCGGGCGGAAGGGCGGGGCCGGGATCCGGACGTGGCCGAAGAAGACGTCACCGGGCTGGAGCCGGGCCAGATATTGCGAGCACATCCCGCGATAGCGTCCGGTGCCGGTCCGGGCCGGGCCGTCGACCAGGCCCACCGTGATGGTGACCAGCGACGGGTCGGCCTTCGGCGACGACGAGATCGAGTAGAAGCGCGGCCGGATCGTCCCGACCAGTTCCAGGAAGACGCCGAAGGGCAGCTCGATAGCCGGGAAGCGTTCGAGCAGGCCGAGCACCGAGACCCGCTTGGCGAGCACCTCGTCGGCATAGGCGGTCCGGCCCTGGTCGGAGTCCTCGGTCCAAGCTGCCAGCTGCCGGGTCGTCCACGGGCACGCGGTGTGCGCCGCGAGCGTGGCGATCTGCCCGCGGGTGGCCGGCTCCTGCAACTCGACGAAATCGGTGAGCAGCAGGCCAGCGGTGACCGGCACGCCGATCGGCAGGCCGGTGGGCCGCTCGCCGTCCTGGCTCAGCCGCACCACCAGGTCGTGTGAGACCCGCAGCGTGTGCAGCGCCCAGTCGACCAGCTCCGGGTCGTTCTTGGCGTAGACGGCGAGGTGGTCCCCCGCTTCGTAGGAGACGCCCTCGGGCAGCTGGACGGTGATCGCCTTGACGCCCGGCCGGGGCGCCTCGCGGCTGAAGTCCCAGAGGCCGGCCGGGTCGCCGACCAGTTCCTCCACCGAGAAGACCATGATCGGGTGGGCCTGCCCGGAGACCACCGCCGGCCGGATCTGGTCCTCGCCGAGCACCTCCACGGCGTACCGCGGGCCGGCCGCCGCCGCGGCCGACGCGCCGAAGGACGCGGCGAGAGCGGTCCACAGCCCGTCCAGCCAGGCCGTCGCCATGCCGTCGAAGTCGCCGGCCGCGTCGGTCTCGCCGCGCTCCACGATCGGGGTGGCCCCGGCGTTGAGCAGCTTCGCCTCGACCCGCTTGGGGAAGGCCTGGTAGGTGGCCCACTGCGTGTTGCCGTTGCCGAGCACCGCGAAGGAGACGCCGTCCAGCGCGCCGGGCGGGATCTCCAGGTCGTCGAAGAGCTGCGCGTTGTCCGGGGCCTTCCCGTTGTAACTGGAGGTGACCACGGCGAGCAGCCCGTCGCCCGGCAGGTCGGCGGCCAGTTCATCGAGGGACTGCACGGTGACGTCGAAACCGGAGCGCCGGGCCCGGTCGGCGAGCTGCTGGGCCAGGTCCTCGGAGGTGCCCAGGTTCGAGCCGTGAGCGACAGTCAGCCGGACACCGCCGGCCTGGACCCGGGCCACCTCGGCGGCCGGCGCCGCGGCGGTGAGGGCGTCACCCGTCGCGATGCGCTCGTGCTCCTGGCGTACCCGGATCCGCAGGCGGAAGTCCTCGGGCTTGATGGTCAGCGTCTGCTTGATGGTGAGCCGGTGGCCGTCCGGGTCGGCGATCGCGAACCGCTGCAGGACCATGGCGAGCGCGAGCCGCGCCTCGGTCAGCGCGAACTGCCGTCCGATGCAGGCCCGCTCGCCGTTGCCGAACGGCTTGTAGGCGTGTGGGTGGTGGGCGGCCTTGTTCTCCGGCAGCCACCTGTCGATGTCGAAGGTCTCCGGGTCGGGCCAGGCCTCCGGGTCGGTGTGCAGCGGCTTCATCAGCACACCGATCTTCTGGTGCGCCGGGATCTCGTAACGCCCGCCCAGCGTCGTCGCCTCGCGCGCCGCCAGCCCGATGAAGGGGATCGGCGAGAGCAGCCGCAGCGTCTCGTCGAGGATCCGCGGGATCACGTCCAGCTTCATGATCGTCTCGTAGGTGGGCACGGTGTCCCCGGGCAGCATCCGGTCGACCTCGGCGTACGCCTGGGCGAGCACGTGCGGGTTGCGCAGCAGCAGGTGCAGGGCGAAGGACAGGGTGCCGCTGGTCGTCTCGTGGCCCGCGATCAGGAACGTGAGGACCTGGTTGCGGATGTTCTCGTCGGAGAGCCGGCCACCGGAGACCGGGTCGGCGGCGTCGAGCATCAGGCCGAGCAGATCGTTCGACCTCTCGCCGCTCGCCCTCCGCGCCCGGATCACCTCGTCGACGGTGTCCTGCATGACCGCGATGTCCTCGCGGTACTTCGCGTCCGCCTCCCGCTTGAGCCGGGTGACCAGCGGCAGCTGGCGGGCCCGGTGCATCACCTCGGTGAGCGCGTTCCCCATCGCCTGGAGGAAGGGGTGCAGCTCCACCTGCTCGTAGGACTTGAACGACTGCCCGAAACCGGCGAGCGCGATGGTGTCCAGGGTCAGCCGGGTCATGTCGTCGGTCACGTCGACGACGGTCCTGCCCTCCCACGCCGTGACCAGGTCCCGGGCGACCTCCAGCATCTGCGGGAAGTACGCCTTCATCGACCGCTGGCTGAAGGCCGGCAGCAGGATCCGGTGCGCCTGCCCCCAGACCTGCTCGTCCTCGCGGGCGGTGAAGAGACCGTCGCCGGCGAAGTCGCGGACGTCGCCGAGCGGGCCGTCGACCGGCTTGTAGAAGCGCGACTCGTCGCACACCTCGGCCACCAGGTCCGGGTCGTAGACGAAGACCACGTGGCGCCCGGCGAGGTTCAGCTTGAACACGCCTCCGGGGTGCTGGGCTGCCAGGCCGGCGAAGAACCGGTGGGTGCCTTCCACCGGAACCTGCAGTCCATTGCCGACGATCGGCAGGCCGCGCGGGGCGGGAATGGCGGCGGTCAAGGGAGAACCTCCTCAGCCATACGGTGTATGGCGCTACCATACGGCGTATGGCAGGGACCGCAAAGCCGGGTGATCAACGTTTAACGAAGGACATGATCCTGAAATCGGCCCTGAGGATCATCGATGCCGACGGCGTGGCATCGCTCAGCATGCGCAGACTCGCGGCCGACCTGGGCGTCAATCCGATGTCGCTCTACCACCACGTGCCCGGCAAGGCCGCGCTGCTCGACGGCGTGACCAGGCTGGTCACCGACGGCGCCCGGCACATCGAGCCGGCCGGCGGGACCTGGCAGGAGCAGTTGCGGCAGCTGGCGTACGAGTTCCGCACGCTCAGCCTGGCGCACCGCAACCTGATCCGGCACGCGTTCGCCAGTGACGACGTGATCCAGCGCGACGGGCCGATGTGGCGGACGCTCTGCGAGGTGCTGCGCGGCGCCGGGCTGCCCGAGTCCGAGGTGGAACGCACCGGCGCCGTGCTGGCGGTGCTGGTGGGCGGCCTGTTGCACACCGAGGTGAACGGCACCATGCGCCGGCTGATCGGCGAGGGCCAAGCGGACGACACCGGCTTCTCGCTCGCCGTCGACCTGCTCATCGACGGCATCGCCGCGCGGGTGTGACGCGAAACGGGCTGGTGGCGGGATTTTTCGCGAACCGGCGACGACCATCGGAATCGGGCGACGATGATCGAACGAGCGGGTAACACGTCCGAAACTTCCAGCTGCGAGCATTCCGGGGCGCGATCAGGAGGTCCCTTTGTTCCTCAGCCAGCACGAGCAGGAAAGACTGCTCATCCATGTGGCGGCCGACGTCGCCCAGCGCCGCCGTGACCGCGGCCTGCGGCTCAACTATCCGGAGGCGACAGCGATCATCACGGCGTTCCTGCTCGAAGGAGCGCGGGACGGCCGGACCGTCGCCGAACTGATGGACGCCGGGCGCCGGGTGCTGACCCGCGACGACGTCCTGGAGGGGGTTCCCGAGATGCTCGCCGAAGTGCAGGTCGAGGCGACCTTCCCGGACGGCACGAAGCTCGTCACCGTGCACGGGCCGATCTCATGACGATCCCCGGCGAGATCCTGTACGGCGAGGGCGTCATCGAGATCAACCCCGGCCGTCCGGTGCTGGCGCTGACCGTGCGCAACACCGGCGACCGGCCCGTCCAGGTCGGATCGCACTTCCACTTCGCCGAGTCGAACGCGGCACTCGAATTCGACAGGAAGGCCGCCTGGGGTCACCGCCTCGGCATCCCGGCCGGCACGTCGGTCCGCTTCGAACCCGGCATCCCGCGCGATGTCACCCTGGTGCCGCTCGCCGGCCGGCGGATCGTCCCGGGCCTGCGCGGCCTGGCCGGCGGCCCGCTCGACGCCGACAGCCCGGCACCCGGCCCCGACCCGGCCGACATCGAGCCGGCCGGGTCCCTCGACGAGGACACAGGCGAGAGCCAGCCCAACGGCGACAACGGGAGCCCACGGTGAGCCGGGGATCCAGCCATGACCCGAGTGGAGAACCGGCATGACCTCACTGGAACGCAGCCGGTATGCCGCGCTCTACGGCCCTACCGCCGGTGACCGGATCCGGCTGGCCGACACGAACCTGCTGATCGAGATCGAGGAGGACCGCAGTTCCGGGCCGCGGCCCGGCGACGAGGTCGTCTTCGGCGGCGGCAAGGTCATCCGGGAGTCGATGGGGCAGTCGCGGGCCACCCGGGCCGAGGGCACCCCGGACACCGTCATCACCGGCGTGGTGATCCTGGACCACTGGGGGATCATCAAGGCCGACGTCGGCATCCGCGACGGGCGGATCGTGGCGATCGGCAAGGCCGGCAACCCGGACACCATGGACGGGGTGCATCCCGACCTGGTGATCGGCGCCAGCACCGAGATCATCGCGGGCAACGGGAAGATCCTCACGGCCGGGGCGATCGACAGCCACGTACACCTGATCAGCCCGACCATCCTGGACACCGCCCTCGCCTCCGGCATCACCACGATCATCGGTGGCGGCACCGGACCGGCCGAGGGAACCAAGGCCACCACCGTCACGCCGAACGCCTGGCACCTCGCCCGGATGCTCGAATCCCTGGACACCTGGCCGATCAACGTGCTGCTGCTCGGCAAGGGCAACACGATGTCCGCCGAGTCGATGTGGGAGCAGCTGCGCGGCGGCGCCGGCGGCTTCAAGCTGCACGAGGACTGGGGCACCACGCCCGCGGCGATCGACGCCTGCCTGACCGTGGCGGACGCCTCCGGGGTGCAGATCGCCATCCACACCGACACGCTGAACGAGGCCGGTTTCGTCGAGGAGACGCTGCGGGCCATCGCGGGGCGGTCGATCCACGCGTACCACACCGAGGGCGCCGGCGGCGGGCACGCACCGGACATCATCACTGTCGCGTCCCACCCGAACATCCTGCCGTCGTCGACGAACCCGACCCGGCCGTACACCCGCAACACCCTCAGCGAGCACCTCGACATGCTGATGGTCTGCCACCACCTGAACTCCGCAGTACCGGAGGATCTGGCCTTCGCCGAAAGCCGGATCCGGCCGTCGACCATGGCCGCCGAGGACTACCTGCACGACCTCGGTGCGATCTCGATGATCGGCTCGGACTCGCAGGCGATGGGCCGGGTCGGCGAGGTCGTCACCCGCACCTGGCAGACCGCCCACGTCATGAAGGCTCGCGTCGGCGCCCTTCCCGGCGACGGCGCGGCCGACAACAACCGGGCCAAGCGGTACGTCGCGAAGTACACGATCTGCCCGGCGATCGCGCACGGCATGGCCGAGCAGGTCGGGTCGGTCGAGCCCGGCAAGCTGGCCGACCTGGTCCTCTGGGACCCGGCGTTCTTCGGTGTCCGGCCGGCGCTGGTCATCAAGGGCGGCATGATCGCCTACGCCCAGATGGGCGATGCGAACGCGTCCATCCCGACTCCGCAGCCGATGCTTCCCCGCCCGATGTTCGGGTCCTACGGGGTCGTGCCGGCGCAGACGTCCGTGGCGTTCGTGGCCCCGGCCGCGATCGACGCCCTGCTCTCCGACCGCATCGGGGTGAAGCGGGCGCTCGTCCCGGTCAGCGACACCCGCTCGGTCGGCAAGGCCGACATGATCCGCAACGACGCCATGCCGCGGATCGAGGTCAGCGCCGACACCTTCGAGGTGCGCATCGACGGCCAGGTCATCGAACCCGATCCGGTGTCGGAACTGCCCATGGCTCAGCGTTACTTCCTGTTCTGATGAGCCTCTCCACCCTGCTCCTGCTCGCCGACGGGCGGCTCCCCTCCGGGGGGCACGCCCACTCCGGCGGCCTGGAGGCCCAGGTCGCCGCCGGACGCGTCAAGGACGTCGACGATCTCGGCGGTTTCCTCCGGGGCAAGCTCGCCACCAGCGGTCTCGTGTCGGCCGCCTTCGCGGCCGCCGCCTGCGGCGATGTGAACCGGGTGGCCGAGCTCGACGAGGGACTCGACGCCCGGACGCCGTCGCCGGCTCTCCGGAAGGCCTCACGGGCGCAGGGTCGCGCTCTGCTGCGGGCCGGCCGGGCCATGTGGACCCTGCTGGCGCCCGTCAGCCGCGAGCCGCATCAGCCGGTCGCTCTGGGCGTCCTGGCCGCTGCCGCCGGGCTGGCGCCGGGCGAGGCCGCCGTCGCCGCGGCGCACGGCACGATCACCGGTGCGGCGAGCGCGGCGGTCCGGCTTCTGGGCCTTGATCCGTACGGGGTGCACGCCCTGCTGGCCCGCCTCACCACCGAATGTGACCGGATCGCGGCAACGGCCGCGAGCCGGTACCGCGACGCGGTCGACGATCTGCCGGCCGCCGGAGCTCCACTGCTCGACATCGGCGCCGAGCACCACGCCACCTGGGAGGTGCGTCTCTTTGCATCCTGAACTGCACGAACACGGCCCCGATGAGGTTCCCCACACGCATCCCGAAGCGGGCGTCGACCCGCACGAGCCGCTGGCCGGCGGGGCGCGCGCGCTCCGCATCGGCATCGGCGGCCCGGTCGGCTCGGGCAAGACCGCACTGGTCGCCGCCCTCTGCCGGGCCCTCGGCTCGGAGATCCGGCTCGCGGTGGTGACGAACGACATCTACACCACCGAGGACGCGGACTTCCTGCTCCGCAACGGCGTCCTGCCGGCCGAGCGGATCCGCGCCGTCGAGACCGGCTGCTGCCCGCACACGGCCATCCGCGACGACATCTCGGCGAACCTCGACGCGGTCGAGGACCTCGAGGAGAAACTCGGCCCGCTCGATCTGGTCCTCGTCGAGAGCGGCGGCGACAACCTGACCGCCACCTTCAGCAAGGGCCTCATCGACCAGCAGATCTTCGTGGTCGACGTCTCCGGCGGCGACAAGGTCCCCCGCAAGGGCGGCCCCGGCGTCACCACCTCCGACCTGCTGGTCATCAACAAGACCGACCTGGCCCCCCTGGTCGGCGCCGACCTCTCCGTGATGGAACGCGACGCGGGAGCCCGCCGAGGCGACCTGCCGACCGTCTTCCTCTCCCTGGCCGAGGACAAACAGGCCACCCCGGTGGCCGACTGGATCCGCTCGCTGGTTGCCGCCCGTGTCTGATCACCCCGCCGCGGCGCCTCTCGGGGGACGCCGTGCGAGCTGAGGCTCGGGTGGTCGCGGAGTGTGACAGCAGGGGACGGACCCGGCTGACCGTCCTGCGTGGCGAGTCGCCCCTGCTGCTGCGGCGCACCGGCCCGCCGGGCGTCACGGCGAGCCCCGGCGTGACGGTGCACCTCGTCGGCGGGGCGGCCGGGCCGCTGCGCGGGGACGAGCTGCGGCTGGAGATCGAGGTCGGCTCCGGCGCGTGGCTGGAGTTCCGCAGTGTGGCGGCCTCGCTCGCGCTGCCGGGGCGGTCGTTCCTGCCGGCGTCTCGGCTCACGGTCACGGCCACTGTCGCGGCCGGCGGCACCCTGCGCTACCTGCCGGAGCCCCTGATCGCGGCGGCCGGGTGCGACCACATCGCGGTGACCCGGGTCGACGTGGCCGAGGGCGGCTCGCTGCTCTGGCGTGACGACCTGGTGTGCGGCCGGCACGGCGAGGACTCCGGTGACCTGCGGGCGGACACGCGCATCTCGTATGCGGGCGCCACCCTGTACCGCCACGAACTCGCCGTCGGCCCGGCCGCCCCCGGCTGGTCCGGCGCTGCCGTACTCGGTGACGGCCGGGCCGTGGGCACCCTGGTCGCCGCCGGTCCGGACCTGCCGCCTCTCGGCATGGCGGGTCCGTCGGCGGCGGTGATGCCCCTGGCCGGCCCGGGCGTGCTGGCCACGGCGGTCAGCGCCGACGTCCGCGAGGTGGCCCGGGCCCTCGACCCGCTCTGCCACCGCGCCACCGAGTTCGCCGCGGCCGGCTGACCCGCGATCAGGCCGCGTCCTGGAGGCCGTCCAGGACGCGGCGCAGGCCCCAGAGGTACTGCTCGGTGCCGATCCACCCGGCCATCACCTCGGCCGCCTCGGCGGTCCGGGGCAGGACGTCCGCCGGGACATGGGTCATCGCCGCCCGCCGGTCCGCGATCCGGTCGGCCTCCGGTGCGAGGGCGCCGGTTCGCGGGACGTCCGCGACCTCGAGCGCTATCGCGCCGAGGACATAGACCATGACGAGGTACGCCCCCCGCGCCGCCGCCCCGGACTCAAGCCCGCCGCGGTGGAGCGCGTCCAGCAGCCGCTCCCCCAGCAGTAACGCCTCGGGACCGTTCATCGCCCCGCCGAGCAGCAGCGGCACCGCACCCGGATGCGCGGTCAGCCGATCCCGCAACCCGAGCGCGACCGCCTCCAGCTCGTCCCGCCAGTCCACGCCGTCCCGATGTGCCCGGTTCAGCTCACCCAGCAGCCGTTCGACCAGTCCCTGCTCGATGGCGGCCTTGTCCGGGAAGTACGTGTAGACCGCGTTCGGCGACACCCCGAGCACCCCCGCGATACGCCTGATCGACGCCGCGGTGGGCCCGTCGGCGTCCAGCAGCCCCAGCGCGGCGTCGAGCACGTCACCCTCGCTGAGCGCCCGCTTCGGACCGGGTCTGACCATCGGCGCACCCCCTTGACGAATCTCTGCACACCGTACAGCATTGTCGGCATGACAATTCTGCACAGTGCACAGAGATCGACGGGAATCCTCTTCCTCGTGGCGGTGGCCGCCTTCACCGTGTCGTCGAGCGTGCTCGCGGCGACGTTCGACTGGCCGGACATCCTGCGCGAGCCCGCCCCGTACGTCCTGGAGCGCTTCCACGAGGGCGGCACCACCCTGATCGTCACGTGGTTCGCCGTGGCGTGGACGTACGCGCTGCTCGCCGTACCCGTCCTGCTCCTGCCGGCGGCCCTCGGCCGGGAGACCGACCCGGTTCTGCGCGCCGCCACCGCCATCGGCGCCGCGTCCGTCCTGCTCTCCCTGATCGGCTTCCTGCGCTGGGTGTTCGTCGTGCCCCCGCTCGCAGCGGCGTGGGCGGGCGGCACCGGCACCGAGGCGGCCTGGACCGCGCAGCATCAATTCGGCGGCGCGCTGCTCGGCGAGCATCTCGGCCAGGTGCTCGCCGTCGTCTGGTCGGTGACCGTCAGCGTCATCGTGCTCCGGGACCACCGGGCCCTCGGCGTGGCCGGGCTGATCGCCTCCACGCTCTACCTGCTCAACCAGGGTGACGTGCTGGCCACCGCGATCCCCGGATTCCCCGTCTGGGACGCCGCCGGGCCGGTCGGGAGCACCGCCTGGGGGCTGTGGATCGCCGCGCTGGGAGCGGTGCTGCTGGCTCGTGGCCGGAAGAAGCGGGAGACGGCCGCGAGGGCCGTCTCCCGCGAAGGGTCTTCTCAGGCCGCTACCGCGATCGGGACGCCGTGAGCGTCGGTCAGCGCGAGGCGGGTGTGGAGGCTGCCCTGTTGAGCGACCTTCGCGAAATACTCGGTGCGGCGGCGCTGGAGGCAGCCCTTGCGGGTGCGGGGACCGCCCGCCGCCACGGTGAGCAACTCCGGCGCGAGGGAGCTGTTCAGGCCTTCACGCAGCAGCCGCAGGGCCTCGGTGCGCAGCTGAGAGATGCGGGACTCGGTGACGCCGAGCCTGGCCGCCACCTCGCTCAGCGGTTGCTCTTGCAAGAAGGATTCCTGCACGACCTGGCGGAGCCGCTCGGGCAGCGCCTGGATGGCCTGGTGCAGATAGCCCAGCCGTTCCCTCTTCAGCAGCAGATCCTCCGGCCCTTCGGACGTCTCCGGCACCATCTCCTCGGCCGCACCCGTCGGAAAGCCCTGCAGGCTGAGCAGCGACGCCTTCTGCACGTCGTCCTCGACACTGGCGAGCTCGGAGACACCGATGCCGAGCACCTCGGCCACCTCGGCGTCGCTCGGCGTACGACCCAGCGCTCCGGTGAGCTCCTGGCGGGCGGTGGCGGCTTTGCGTGCACGGGCCCGCACCGACCGGCTCGCCCAGTCCTGGCCGCGCAGCTCGTCCAGCAGCGCTCCACGGATCCGGACCGCGGCGAAGCGGTGGAAGGGGATGCCGCGTGTCACGTCGAAGGAGCGGGCGGCTCCCAGCAGCGCCGCGAACCCGGCTGAGGAGAGGTCATCTGCGTGGACGTGGCCGGGTACCCGGTTGAGCAGTTCCCGGACCAGATGGCCAACCATCGGCATGTTCTCTCGGATCAGGTCCTCGATATCGCGCGCCGAGGGCGCGTCGTGAGTGGAGCCGATGGTGGCGGGGAGTTCGGTCGTGGTGGTCACGTAGTCCTCCTCGCTTGTACGAACCGGCTGTTGAACACCGGCTGACGAGAAGAACTTTGGCCGCCGTTTGGTGCAGCGGAGCCCGAACTCGGTTGCTTTTATGGAGTTTTTTCATGAAAAAGCTCAGGATTACATTGAAAAACCCCTCTGGTTGTGACCAGAGGGGTTGGTGTTACCGGCGGGTCAGCGCAGCACCGAGACACGCGGCGCCAGCACCTCCGTCAGCTCGGATCTGACCCAGGCCATCCGGCGCACCGCCACGTCCGGATGATCACCGAACTCGGTGGCGACGCCGGCCGCGCAACCGTCACTGCCGTGCCGCAGGATCATCGTCGTGATCGCGTCCTCGACCGTTTCCCGGTCGGGACGCTCCGACGGCTGCAGGCACGAGACGAACAGCGCCTCGGCGGCCAGTTCTTTGACTGTGCTGATCATGTCGAACTCCCGATGTCGACGACCTGCTAGAACGCCATCGCCCATCTTCCCCGCGAGTGGCACGCCGATCGGCAGCCACGCCGTGCGAAAGTCCTGCAATCCGGGCTTCAGCCCACCTTCACGGTAGACCTGCCGCGGGGTCCTCGGCCTCCCGTTTTCGTGCCGCCGGCCAATCAGTCTGACCCAACCGGCTCCGGGCACTCCTCCGGAACCTCGGGATCACAGGGGTCGTCGATGCCCGTACCGGGTTCCGGCGGCGGCGACGTGGACGGCGACGGGCTCGGCGGCTCGACCACCGGGTCCGAGGGCGAGACGCTCGGCGGGTCCGGCGGCGGCGGGGACTCCGACTCCTCGGGATCGGTGGTGGTCTGCGAGGTGCTGGTCCCGGGCTCGGGCGCGGTGGTGGTGCTGCCGCTCGGCACCGGCTTGATCCCCGGCGTCTTGGTGGTCGACGGCCGGACCGACACGGTCGGGGTGATGTGCACGTTGCCGCCGGGGTCGATCGAGATCCCGGCCGACGGGGTGGTCGCCGGGTCACCGAACCGGACCCCGCCGTCGGCGAGGTGCTCGACCGGGCGGGACGGCTCGCCGGGCTCGCCCGACACGTACGCCTCGCACCGCTGCCCGTTGAGCATGAACAGCATCGGCGCCGCGTTGTTGTCGACGTAGCGCCCGCTGATCTGCATCGTCGTCGTCTTCTGCGCGGCCAGCGCTGCCACCGAGGAGACCGTGACCCCACTGCCGTCCTGCTTCAGCACGGTCTTGCCGTTGCCGGAGACGACCTGGTCGCCCGGCATGAGGAACCACAGGTCCCATTCGTCGATCGGGTCATCCGCCCGGTTCGCCAGGGTGACCTGAGCCTTGAACTTCTTCTTGTCGTCGGACCAGACCGCGTAACTGACCACGCAGGTGCCGGACACCGGGACGACGCTGGGCAGAGGCGCTGCTCCCCCGAGACCCGCGGCGTTCTCATTCTGAGGCTGGCCCAGAGCGGTCCATCCGTACGTCAGAGCGCTCAGCAGCGCCACCGAACCCGCGAGGAGCAGGCCGCGCCGGACGTACGTCCTCTTCCTGGTGTCCGCCGCCCTGCCGGGCGGTGAGCCCGCTGCCGGGCCCCGCGCGCCGGGGCGCAGTGGCGGCGGATCGGCAGCGGGTGGTCGGGCCTCCGGGAGCGCTGACGGCTCGGTGACCGCCTGGGCGACGACCGGGTGCACCGCCGACGGATCGGTGGGGCCGACGGCGGCCGCGGCGGCCGGGCCCATCCCCGCATAGGGGTAGCCGGACGGGAGGATGAACGTGTCCTCGCCGTCCTGCCAGGTCGCGTCGAACCCGGAGGTCACCAGGGGCGCGCCGGCCGAGATGCCGGCGAGCACGTGCGCCAGTTCGGCGGTCGGCGGCCGGTCCTCGGGACGCTTCTCCAGGCAGCGGCCGATGAGCGCTTCGACGGCCGGCGGAAGCCCTTCGACGGGCGGCAGCGGCTCGGGTTCGGTGTACTGATGGGCGCGCAGCAGGGCGGTCGTGGTGCCGACGTCCCACGGAAGCTGGCCGATCAGCATGCGGTAGATCAGCAGGCCGACCGCGTAGACGTCGGTGGCCGGGCTGACCTGGCCGCCCTCGAGCCGCTCGGGGGCGAGGTAGGCCGGGGTGCCGAGCAGGCTGCCGTCCGGGTCGACGTCGTTCTCCCCGATCAGGGCGGAGATGCCGAAGTCGACGACCTTGGAACCGGCCGGGGTCAGCATGACGTTGGCCGGTGTGACGTCCCGGTGCACGATGCCGCGCGCGTGCGCGGAGGCCAGCGCGGCGGCGACCTCGGCGCTGATCCGGACGGCGGTCGGCCACGGCAGCATCCGGACCCGGGCCAGGATCGCGGCGAGCGACTCGCCGTCGACGAGCTCCATCACGACATAGGGGACCGGCTCACCGTCGACGGTGGTCGCCTCGCCGTAGTCGTACACATTGGTGATGTGCGGGTGCGTCAGCCGGGCGGCTGCCTGTGCCTCCGCTCGCAGCCTGCGCCGGAACGAGGGGTCGGTGCTGGTCGAGGGCGGCAGGACCTTGATGGCGACCTGACGCCCCAGGACCTCGTCGAACCCTCGCCACACCACTGACATCCCGCCGGCGCCGAGACGCTCGACCAGTCGATATCGACCGGCGAGCAGCCCCGAACCGGGCAGGTCCGTCGTGCTCATGTGCCCCCACATGCGCGCTTCGAGAAGAGACACCGGGCCGCACCGCCATGCCGCCCGACGCCGGGCGAGTCGGGCCCACCATCGGACCCTGAGCATCCCCCATCGGCGGCGAGGATGTTAGTACCCATCGGTCTGCACTTCGAGCGCCCGAATTGCGATCTAGCAGGCCTTAGTTACGGTGAGTTGACTTAATAAATCGGCCCGGAACGGCTCTCCGGCGCCGCCCGCACACGTAGCGCCACGACAACGCATGGGGTATGCCCGCTTCGTCGGAACTTGCGGTTTCAACCAAGCCGACCGTCCACTCACGAGCGGTCAGCACGGAACTACGGAGAGAGATCGACTCTGTCCAAGATCTGTCACGTTGGTCACCCACGCGTCCGGGTTCCGGTGAGGCTGCGGGACACCCCCGGCACCGCGTTCGGGGCCGGGGCCGCGGGCAGCGTGACCACCGGGGTGCCGCCCGCCGGGACAGCGCCCATCTCCGCGAGGAACGCCCGGGCCGGCGCCCACTTCTCATAGATCACCAGCACCACCTCGCCGGGGGCGGCGAGGTCCAACGCCTTGGTGATCGCGTCCCGGCAGCCGGTCGCCCGGACCGACCTGATCTGCGGCCGGCGAGCTCTCATCTCCCGCTCCATCAGGTCCGCGACCTCGCCCGGCGCGCGGCCACGCGGGTCCTCGTCCTCGTAGAGCACCACCCGGGTCAGGCCGTCCGCGAGGATCTGCGCCGAACCGGCCAGCAGGTCGTCGCGGCGGTCGCCGGGCAGCGTCACCGCCGCCACGCAGCGCTGCGCGCCCCAGAGTCTGTGCAGCGTACGCAGGGTCGTCGCGAGCGCCGCCGGATTGTGCGCGTAGTCCACATAGACCGACACGTCGCCGACCCGCAGCAGCGTGCCCCGGCCCGGGTTCTCCACGCTCGGGTCGAACTCGCCGAGCCGATCCACCAGGGTCTCCGGCCGTGCTCCGAGGGCCCGGGCGGCGGCGATCGCGGCGAGGGTGTTCGCCGCGACGTGCAGGGCGGCGCCGCCGTACGCGCCGGGCACCTCCGCGAGCCGGACCAGCGGGGTACGCCGGGCGCCGGTGGCCTGCACCAGCCAGCCGTCGTGCAGCACGTACGCCGTGGCCCCGCGCGCCAGATGCTCGGTCACCACCGGGTTCGCGGCGTCCAGGCCGAACCAGACCAGGCGTTTCCGATCGGCGCGGACCCGCGGGCGGTCGGCGAGGGTGCGTACCCACGGGTCGTCGGCGTTGAGGACGAGCGTGCCGCCGTCCCGGACCCGCTCGGCGACCACGGCCTTCACGTGCGCGAGGTCCTCGATCGAGTCGAGGCCGTCCTGCCCGAGATGATCGGCGGTGATGTTGGTGATCACGCCGACGTCGGTCCAGTCCCAGCCCAGCCCGCGCCGCAGCAGCCCACCCCGCGCCGTCTCCAGCACCGCGGCCTCCACCTGCGGGTCGCCGAGGACCATCTGCGCCGAGCGGGGTCCGGTCGCGTCGGCCACCAGCACGGTGCGCCCGTCGATCGTCACGCCCTCGGTGCTCGCCGTGCCGACCCGCATCCCGCTGCCGCTGAGCAGGTGCGCGGTCAGCCGGGTGACGCTGGTCTTGCCGTTCGTCCCGGTCACCGCGACGGTCGGGATCCGGCCGTCCGAGCCGCCCGGGAACATCGCCCGCACGATCGCGTCACCGACGTCCCGGGCCCGGCCGGCCACCGGGGACAGGTGCATCCGCAGGCCCGGCGCGGCGTTCACCTCGATCACACCGGCGGTCACCCGGTCCGGGTCGCCGACCGGCGGCAGCGGCGCGCCGATGTCCGGCAGCCGCAGGTCGATCCCGGCGATGTCCAGCCCGATCAGCGCGGCCACCCGCTGGCAGAGCCGGGTGACGTCCGGATGCACCTGGTCGGTGACGTCCCGGCTGGTGCCGCCGGTGGAGAGGTTCGCGGTCTCGCGCAGCCAGACCGTCACGCCGTCGGCCGGCACGCTGCCCGGCGTGTGTCCCTGCCGCCACAGCACCCGGTCGGCGGCCTCGTCCAGCTCGATCCGGGTCAGCGCCCGGGAGTGCCCGGTCCCCCGGCGCGGATCGGCGTTGGCCCCGGTCACCAGCTCGGTCACGGTGGACCGCCCGTCGCCGACCACGTGCGCCGCCAGTCGCTCCGCGGCGGCCACCACCTCGCCCGCCACGACCAGGACCCGGTAGTCCCGGCCGCCGAGCTGGCGTTCCACCACCATTTCCTCGTCGTGCTCGAGTTCCTGGAAAGCCCGCTCCACCTCGTCCGGCGCCTTCAGGTTCATCGCGACCCCCCGGCCCTGCCGTCCGCACCGCGGCTTCACCACGACCGGCGCGCCCAGCTCGGCCAGCAGCGCCACCGCCTCGGCCGGCGTCCGTGCCGGTCCGCCCGGCGCCACCGGGATCCCGGCCTCGGCCAGCAGCCGCCGCGTCACGTGCTTGTCGCCGGCCAGATCCACGCCGACGCCGCTGGTCCGGTCGGTCATCGCCGCCCACGCGAGCCGCCGCCGGGTGCCCCAGCCGAGGCGCAGCAGGCTCAGGTCGTCGAACCGTTCCACCGGGATGCTCCGGCGCCGGGCAGCCGCGATGATCGCCCGGGTGCTGGGCCCGGCCGCCTCCCGCTCGGCGAGGGCGGCGAGGTCCGCGAGGTGGTGCGCCAGGACGCCGCCTCGCGCTCCACTTCCCGGTCGTGCTCCACTTCCCGGCCGCACCGGGACCGCCTTACCGCCGTGCACCGCCAGCACCAGGTCGATCGCCGTCTCCAGCAGCAGGCCGGGCACCCGCGACGCCGGCGACTCGTCGACCGGGCACTCCACGATCACGTCGTAGACGCCCGGCTCCCCCGCCGCGACGGTCCGCCCGAAGCTCACCTCCCGGCCGATCCGCTGCGACAACTCGAGGCAGACGTGTTCGGTGACGTGGCCGAAGTAGGTGCCGTTGCGCAACCGGCTCACGAACCCGCCCGGCGCCCCGGCCGCGCAGTGGTGCTCGGCCAGCCCCGGCAGCGAGCGCAGCAGCCGCTCGGTGAATCCGGTGACGTCGGTCGTCTCCACGCCGGCCAGCTCCTCCAGGCGCAGCCGGGCCACGACCGCGGGACGGGACAGATAGACGTTGGGGCCGCGCAGGCGGCGCAGAAACTCGATCTTCATGCGGCTCGTTCCCGTTCTGCGGCGGGCGTGCCGGCGACGGGTCGGCGGCCCGTGAGGTGAAAGGTGTAGCCCGCCGGGAGCACGTGGATACGTGCGCCGGCCAGCGCGATCGGCCCGGTCGGCGGGACCGCGATGTCGGTGGCCGCGCCGGCGTCGACGACGGTGACCGCGCCGCTGCCGAGCACCTCGAACCGGTCCCCCTCGGCCAGGATCGCGGTGTCCTCGTCGATGCCCAGCCCGAGCTCGTGCGGATAGCAGGCGACCGCGCTGAGCAGGCGGTTCAGCCGGCCGCGCTCACCGAAGTGCTGGTCGATCAGGACGCCGGGCAGAAATTCAAGACCCGGACCGGTTCGTACGCTGGCCGCCGTCACCCCGGGACGGTCCCCGCCGGTGATCATGGTCCCGGACATCATCGCCGCGCCGGCGCTGGTCCCGCCCAGCACGATCGCCTCGGCGGCGAGCAGCTCCTGCAGCAGCGAGTCGGTGGCCGTACCGCCGATCACCGTGGTGATCCGCTCCTGGTCGCCGCCGGTGAAGAAGACTCCGGTGGCGGCCCGCAGCACCGGCTCCACCTCGGGGGCGTTCGCCTCGGCGCGGGTGGTGATCCGCAGCGCGCGGGCGTTCTCGCCGAACCTCTCGAGGTGCGTGGCCTCGGCCGCCTCCGGCTCCACGCTGGCCGTCGCGATCACCACGATCCGGGCGTCCGCTCCCCCGGCCAGCTCGGCGAAGAGCGCGAGGAGTCCCGGTCCGGCGGCCCCACCCATGATCAGTAGACGGCCGCGGTGCGGATCGACGCTGCCCTTCACCGCTCCTCCTCGCGAGTGGCCCGCTGGCGACGGACCACTATCGAGGCTAATCGGAACAAAACCGAAACATCCGGCTAATCACATTTGTCGGACACGCTCGCTGGGCACACTCACTGGGGGCGGCGCGGACAGGTCAGGGAGTGGGGATTTCGAAGATCATGCAGCTGGAGGTGGCGTGGGCGACCAGGCGGCCGGCGCCGTCGACCAGGCGGGCCTCGGCCAGGGCGGTACGACGGCCGCGCTGCAGCACCGCGCCGGTGCAGGTCAGGCGGCCCGAGTCGACGGTCACCGCACGCAGGAACTTCACGTTGAGATCCATGCTGGTGTAGCCCACCCCGGCCGGCAGGGTGCTGTGCACCGAGCAGGCGGCGGCCGTGTCGAGCAGCGTGGAGATGACACCGCCGTGCACGGTGCCGAGCGGGTTGTAGTGGAACTCCTGCGGGTCCAGCTCGATCGTGACGCTGCCCTCGGTGGCGGTGATCCCGGCGGCGCCGATCAGGTGCATGACGGGCGGCGGCGGGATCTCTCCGCCGGCCATCGCCTGGAGGAGTTCGAGTCCGCTGCGACGGCCGAGCATGCTCGCGTGCTCGGCGGGGTCGGACCAGCCGAACGTCCGGGTCCGGAGAGCGTCCTGAGTCTGCGTCATGGATTCAGGCTGGCATCGGCTTGCTGCGTCTGTCAATGAGACCTAGCCTTCTCAGCATGGTCGGAAAGGTCACACCGTCGGCGCTCGACTGGTCCGTCGACAACTGCACGCTCGCCCGCGCCATGGAGATCCTCGGCGAGAAGTGGACGGTGGTCGTGCTGCGGGAGGTCTTCAGCGGGGTACGCCGCTTCGACGACATGCGGGTGCGCACCGGCATCCCCCGCCAGGTGCTGACGAACCGGCTGGCCGCCCTGGTCGGGCACGGCGTGCTCCGGCGTGAGCCCTACCAGGAGCCGGGCGCGCGGGTACGCCACGAGTACCGCCTCACCGACAAGGGCTTCGACCTCTACCCGATGCTGATCGCCGTGACCGAGTGGGGGAACCGCTACCTGGCCGATCCCGAGGGGCCGCCGATCCGCTACGCCCACCGGGACTGCGGCGCCGAGATGCACGTCGCGATGCGCTGCGACGACGGCCACGAGGTGGACGACAACCGGGCGGTCATCCCGCGACCGGGACCTGGAGCACATCGGCGCTCCTGACGGCCACGCGCTGGGTAGGTTCCTGCCGTGACGAGAAAAGACGGCCCGTGGACGCCGCTCAAGAACCCGGTGTTCCGCATCCTCTGGCTTGCCGTCCTCGCGAGCAACGCCGGCACCTGGATGCAGACCGTCGGGGCGCAGTGGCTGGTCGTCCACGAACCGGACGCGGCCACCTGGACGAGCCTCGTGCAGACCGTCACGACCCTTCCGGTGCTGCTGTTCGCCCTGCCCGCCGGGACTCTCGCGGACGCGTTGGACCGGCGGCGACTGCTCCTCGCCGTACAGATCGGGCTCTTCTTCGTGGCAGCGACCTTGACCGCGCTCGCCGCGCTGGACCACCTCCCGCCCGCGCTGCTGCTCGTCTTCACGTTCCTGCTGGGATGCGGGCAGGCGCTCACGCTGCCGTCCTGGCAGGCGGTGATCCCCGAGGTGGTGCCGCACGACCAGCTGCCCGCGGCGTCGGCGCTCGGCGCGGTCAACACGAACCTGGCCCGCTCGGCCGGTCCGGCCGTCGGCGGTCTGCTGGTGGCCCAGTTCGGCTCGGCCGTCGTCTTCGGACTCAACGCCCTGTCCTTCGCGATCTTCGCGCTGGCCCTGGCCGGCTGGCGTCGCCCTCCGCAGCCGCCGACCGGCCATCCCGAGCGGTTCGGCTCGGCCCTGCGCGCCGGGGAACGCTATGTCCGCTGGTCACCGGTGGTGCGCCGGATCCTCGGCCGGGTCGTGCTCTTCGTGCTTCCGGGCAGCGTGATCTGGGCGCTGCTGCCGGTGGTCGCGCGGCAGGAGCTCGGCATGGGCGCCCAGGGGTACGGCATCCTGCTCGCCGCTCTCGGCGTCGGCGCGATCGCCGGCGCTCTCCTGATGCCCCGGGCCCGCCGGATCCTCAGGACCGACCAGATGATCGTCGGTACGGGTGCGGTCTACGGCGCCGCGCTGGCAGTGATCGCCTTCGTGCCGCACGCCCTCGCCGTCACGCCCGCCCTGGTCCTCGCCGGCCTGGCCTGGATGATGCTCGTGTCCCGGATGAACGCGGCGATGCAGCTCTCCCTGCCGAACTGGGTCCGGGCCCGCGCGCTCGCGATCTACCAGCTCGTCTTCGCGGGCGGGCAGGCGCTCGGCGCGCTGCTCTGGGGCCAGTTCGCCACGGCCTTCGGCCTCGCGACGACCTTCGCCACGGCTGCGGTCCTGATGGCGGCGGGTCTTCTCACGGTACGGATATGGCCCGTGCACACCCACGAGGACGAGGACTACACGCCGGCCGTCTACTGGGCGGAACCCCACCTGCTCTTCCAGCCCGGCCTGGACGACGGCCCGGTCCTCATCTCCGCGGCCTACCAGGTTCCGCAGGACAACATCGCGGCGTTCACGGCGGCGATGCAGAAGGTGCGCGGCTCCCGGATGCGCACCGGGGCCTCACAGTGGGGCCTGTTCCGCGACGGCACCAAGCCCGACACGTTCGTCGAGGTCTACCTGGTGCCCACCTGGGACGAGCACCTCCGCCAGCACGAGGGCCGCCTCACCGAGTCCGACGAAGAGGCCGAGAAGCACGCCATCTCGCTGGCCACCGCCCCGCCCACCATCACTCACCTGGTGTCCACCGGGTCGTGAGCGCACGGGTGCGCCGGTGCCGGCGCCGGCGTGAGCCGGGGGAACGTCCCCGCAGGTGTGGTGCGCTGGGGGACGTCCCGGATGCGGCTGGGTACTGCCGTTATCCCCGTACCACCGAAGGCTTCAGATCCTCCGCCGGCGGAGCCCATGTCGCCGGGTCGGCCTCCACCTGCTCGCCGGAGCGGATGTCCTTGACCGAGTGGCCGTCCTCGCCGGGGAACCAGACGAAGGGGATGCCCCGGCGGTCGGCGAACTGGATCTGCTTGCCGAATTTCGCGGCGGTGGGGGCGACCTCGGTGGGGATGCCCCGCCTGCGCAGGCCGGCGGCGATGCGTTCGCAGGCCGCGCGCTGGTCCTCGCTGGGCAGGGCGATCACCACGGCGGTGGGGACCGCGCGGGAGACGGTGAGCGCGTTCTGGCCGAAGAGGAGGCCGAGCATGCGGGAGACGCCGATGGAGATGCCGACGCCGGGGAAGCGGGTGTTGCCGACCGAGGCGAGGGTCTCGTAGCGCCCGCCCGAGCAGATCGAGCCGAAACGCTCATATCCCTCGAGCTGCGTCTCGTAGACGGTGCCGGTGTAGTAGTCGAGGCCGCGGGCGATCTTCAGCTCGGCGCGGATGAGGCCGGGGGCGTGCTCGTTCGCCGCCTCGACGACCTGGCGCAGCTCGTCGAGGCCCTCGTCGAGCAGCGGGTCGGTCACGCCGAGCTGCTTCACCTGATCCACGAAAGACGCGTCGGACGTCGAGATCCCGGCCAGCTTCAGGCACGCGGCGGCCTGGGCGTCGGTCGCTCCGGCCGTCTCGACCAGCAGCGCGGCGACCTTCTCCGGGCCGATCTTGTCGAGCTTGTCCACGGTGCGCAGGACCTGGGCGGTGTCCTCCAGGCCGAGGCCGCGGTAGAAGCCCTCGCAGACCTTGCGGTTGTTGACCTGGATGACCGCCTTGGGGATCGGCAGCGAGCGGAACGCGTCGCCGATCACCAGCGGCATCTCGGTGTCGAAGTGGAACGGCAGCGTGTCCCGGTTGACCACGTCGATGTCGGCCTGCAGGAACTCGCGGTAGCGGCCCTCCTGCGGGCGCTCGCCACGCCACACCTTCTGGATCTGGTAGCGGCGGAACGGGAACTGCAGCTTGCCGTGGTTCTCCGTGACGAAGCGCGCGAACGGGACCGTCAGGTCGAAGTGGAGGCCGAGCTGGTCGTCGGTCTTGGCACCGCCCTCGTCCTCCTGGAGGCGGCGCAGCAGGTAGACCTCCTTGGACGTCTCGCCCTTGGAGAGCAGCGTCTCCAGAGGCTCGACGGCGCGGGTCTCGAGCGGGGCGAAACCGTAGAGCTCGAAGGTGGAACGGATCTTGTCGAGCACGAACTGCTCGATCATGCGCTGCGACGGCAGCCACTCGGGGAAGCCGGAAATGGGCACTGTGAATCTCTCCGTTTTTCTACAGACCGCGACGCGGCGCTGCAGTCAGCTCCCGCAGGTACGGGTTGGACGCGCGCTCGCGGCCGATGGTGGTGGCCGGTCCGTGGCCGGGCAGCACGACGGTCTCGTCGGCCAGCGGCAGGATCTTGTCCCGCAGGCTGGTCATCATCGTCGCGGTGCTGCCGCCCGGCAGGTCGGTGCGCCCGATCGATCCCGCGAACAGGACGTCCCCGGAGAAGCAGATCTCCTCGGCGTCGTCGCCCGGCATCCGGAACAGCACCGACCCGCCGGTATGGCCGGGGGCGTGGTCGACGCTGATCTCCAGGCCGGCGATGGTCAGCGCCTCACCGTCGGTCAGCTCGGCCACGTCGTCGGGCTCGGTGTACTGCAGGCGGCCACCGAACATCTGGGTGAGATCGGCGCTGAGACCCTTCGCCGGGTCGGCCAGCATCTCCAGGTCGGCCGGGTGCACGTAGGCGGTGATGCCCCGCGCGCCGCAGACCGGGGCGACGGAGAAGGTGTGGTCGAGGTGCCCGTGCGTGAGCAGCACGGCGGCCGGGTGCAGCCGGTGCTGGGCCAGAACCTCGTCGAGCTGGTCCAGGACGCCGATGCCCGGATCGACGATCACGCATTGCTCGCCCGGACCGGCGGCCACCACGTAGCAGTTGGTGCCGAAGGCCTCGGCCGGAAAGCCGGTGACGAGCACGATGACGACCTCTCAGGATTCACAGACTTCAGGTGCGGAATCGTAACGAGCCTAGCTGGGCGGGCGCACACCACTTTCTCAGCGGGTACCCGTACACTCTTGCGGGCGTGTGGCGTGCCGCACCCCTTGACATACACAGGGAAGGACAGCGTTCGGTGGCTCCCAGCAAGGACCGGCAGCGCAGACTCGCGCGGGCGAAATTCGACCGGCAACAAGCCCGCCGAGCCGAGCGCGAGCGCCGCCGTCGCCGGATCACGGCAGGCGTCGGCACCGGCCTCGCGGTGCTACTGATCATCGCCGGTGTGGCCTGGGCCGGCGGCGCCTTCGACAGCGACGAGGCCACCGAGACCGAGGCCGGCGACATCTGTCTCTGGACCCCGCAGGACGCGGCGACGAACACCGATCTCAAGGAGGTCGGGACTCCGCCCACCAAGGACATTCCCGAGACCGGCACCGAGACCATGACGATCACCACCGACAAGGGTGACCCGATCGTCGTGAGCATGGACGTGGAGAACGCGACCTGCGCGGCAGCCAGTTTCACGTACCTCGCGGGCAAGCAGTTCTTCGACAACACCACGTGCCACGAGATCACCGCCGAGGGCGCGGTTCGCTGCGGTGACCCGAGCGGGACCGGCAACGGCGGCCCGACGTACAGCTTCTACGACGAGAACCTGCCGGCGGGCGCTCCCGAGCCCTCGCCCAGCGCGAGCGCTCCCGCCGACGCCGAGGTGACCTACCCCAAGGGGACGGTCGCGATGATCGGCAACCCGAAGGGCAGCAACGGCAGCCAGTTCCTCGTGTTCTTCAAGGACTACACCGCGGCCGACCCGGCGTACTCGGTCGTCGGCACGGTCACCGGCGGTCTCGGCACCGTCGAGAAGATCGGCAAGATCCCCACGGTCGAGAGCGAGACCGGTGACAAGGTCACGCCCAAGGAGAAGATCACCATCAAGAGCCTGACCGTCGGCGCGGCCGCCTCGGTGGCTCCCTCAGCTAGCGCGGCCCAGTCGTGAGCGCGCCGGACGATTCGCAGAACGGGAACGACATAGACGTGAGCGACGCAGACGTGAGTGCGCCGGATGAGACCAGCAGCGGGAGGGACGACGTGACGTCGACCAAGGACCGGCAGCGCGCGGCGGCGCGGGCCCGGCTCGAGAAGGAGATGGCCGAGCGGGCCACCGCGGCGCGCAAGCGCCGCCGCCAGCGGGCGATCATCGGTTCCGCGCTGGCCGTGGTGGTCATCGCGGGCGTGGCCTTCGTCCTGGTGAACCAGCTGAAGGACGACGACAAGTCGACCGAGGCCGGCGCACCGGCCGCCGGCACGGTCGCCTGCTCCTGGACCCCGGCGGACGAGTCCACCGGCGGCAAGGTCAAGGACGTCGGCACCCCGCCGACCACCGTGCCCAACGTCGGCACCAGCACGCTCACCTTCGACACCAACCTCGGCAAGATCAGCGCCACGATCGATCTCACCAAGGCCCCCTGCACCGGCGCCAGCTTCAAGCACCTGGCCGAGGCGAAATTCCTCGACAACACCAAGTGCCACCGCCTGGTCAACGAGGACTCGTTCAAGGTCCTGCAGTGCGGCGACCCGTTCGCCACCGGCAAGGGATACCGCGACACCGACGGCACCGGCGGCCCCAGCTACACCATGGCCGAGGAGAACCTGCCGACCGACACCGCCAACCCGTACCCGGCGGGCTCGATCGCGATGGCCAACACCGGCCAGGCCGGCAGCACCGGCAGCCAGTTCTTCATCTGCTCGGAGGACACCCAGCTGTCGCCGAACTACACGCTGCTCGGCACCATCACCGAGGGCCTCGACATCGTGAAGGACGTCGTGAAGGCGGGCGACGACGGCGCGTTCGACTCCTCCGCGGGCGGCGGCCACCCGAAGAAGGAACTCGGCATCAAGACCATGACGGTCAGCTGACAGCTCGCGTTGGTGACGGTTTTGGGGCTGGGATGACCCACTCCGGGCGGTCAGACTTGATCCCTGCGTGGGTCATCCCAGCCCCAAAACCTTGCCTTTTGATCGTCCTTAGACAGCAAAAAGGCGGCTTCCGTACTTTCCGTACGGGAGCCGCCTTTTTGCTGTCAGGCTCCTGAGGTCACGCGGTAGGCGTCGAAGACGCCGTCGACCTTGCGGACGGCCGCTACCAGGTGGCCCAGGTGTTTCGGGTCGGCCATCTCGAAGGTGAAGCGGCTCACCGCCACCCGGTCACGGGTCGTGGTGACGGTGGCGGAGAGGATGTTCACCCGCTCCTCGGACAGCACCCGGGTCACATCGGCCAGCAGTTTGTGCCGGTCGAGCGCCTCCACCTGGATCGCCACCAGGAACGTGGACGCCGACGTCGGCTTCCAACTCACCTCGACGACCCGCTCCTCCTGCTCGCGCAGATCTTGAGCGTTGGCGCAGTCCTGCCGGTGCACGCTCACGCCGCCGGACCGGGTGACGAAACCGAACACGTCGTCGCCGGGAACCGGGGTGCAGCAGCGGGCGAGTTTCACCCAGACGTCCGAGACGCCCTTCACCACGACGCCCGGATCCTGCGCGGAGCTGCGGTTACGCGGCGGGCGGGTCGCGACGGCGGTTTCGGCGATGTCCTCGACCGCGCCCTCTTCACCACCGAAACCAGCGACCAGTTTCTGTACGACGGACTGCGCCGAGGTGGCGTTCTCCCCGACCGCGGCATACAGCGAGGCCACGTCGGGCAGATGCAGGTCGCGCGCGATCGTCGTGAGATTCTCACTCGTCAGCATGCGCTGCAGGGGCAGACCCTGTTTGCGCATCGCCTTGACGATCGCTTCCTTGCCGTCCTCGATCGCCTCTTCGCGGCGTTCCTTGTTGAAGTACTGCCGGATCTTGGTGCGGGCGCGCGGGCTCTTGACGAACCCGAGCCAGTCCTGCGTCGGGCCGGCCGTGGCCGATTTCGACGTGAAGATCTCGATGACGTCGCCGTTGGAAAGCGTCGACTCGAGCGGGACGAGCTTGCCGTTCACCCGGGCGCCGATGCACTTGTGCCCGACCTCGGTGTGCACCGCGTACGCGAAGTCGACGGGTGTGGAACCCGTCGGCAGCGGGATGACGTCGCCCTTCGGCGTGAAGACGTAGACCTCCTGGCTGGAGAGGTCGAAGCGCAACGCGTCCAGGAACTCGGACGGGTCGCTCGCCTCCCGCTGCCAGTCGAGCAGCTGCCGCAGCCAGGTCATCTCGTCGATGTGCGCCGGCGGGCCGACGATCGTCGCGCCCTTCTGCTCCTTGTACTTCCAGTGCGCGGCGATGCCGAACTCCGCCGTGCGGTGCATGGCGAACGTGCGGATCTGCATCTCGACCGGCTTGCCGGTCGGGCCGATGACCGTCGTGTGCAACGACTGGTACATGTTGAATTTCGGCATCGCGATGTAGTCCTTGAACCGGCCCGGCACCGGCTGCCAGTTCGCGTGGATGACGCCCAGCGCGGCATAGCAGTCGCGGACCGTGTCGACCAGGATGCGGACGCCGACCAGGTCGTAGATGTCGTTGAAGTCGCGGCCCCGCACGATCATCTTCTGATAGATCGAGTAGAGGTGCTTGGGGCGGCCGGTCGTCTCGGCCTTGATCTTCGCCGACTTGAGGTCGAGGCTGACCCGGTTCGTCACCTGGCGCAGCAGGGCCTCACGCTGCGGCTGGTGCTCCCCGATCAGGCGGTTGATCTCTTCGAACCGCTTGGGGAAGAGCGTGCCGAACGCGAGGTCTTCCAGCTCCCACTTGATCGTGTTCATACCGAGGCGGTGGGCCAGCGGCGCCAGGATCTCGAGGGTCTCCTTCGCCTTCTGCTCCTGCTTGGCGCGGGGCAGGAAGGTGAGCGTGCGCATGTTGTGCAGCCGGTCGGCCAGCTTGATGACCAGGACCCGTGGGTCCTTCGCCATGGCGACCACCATCTTGCGGATGGTCTCGGCCTTCGCCGCGTCGCCGAGTTTCACCCGGTCGAGCTTCGTCACGCCGTCGACCAGCAGCGCCACCTCGGCGCCGAAGTCGTTGCGCATCTGGTCGAGGCCGTAGTCGGTGTCCTCGATCGTGTCGTGCAGCAGCGCCGCGACCAGCGTCGTGGTGTCCATGCCCAGGTTGGCCAGGATGGTCGCCACGGCGAGGGGATGCGTGATGTACGGATCGCCGGACTTGCGGTATTGCCCGGAATGCCAGCGGGCGGCCACGTCGAACGCCTTCTGCAGCGCGCGGGCATCCGCCTTGGGGTGCGACGCGCGGTGTGTGGCGATCAGTGGCTCGAGAACCTCGCTGACCTGCGTGCTCTGCCAGGGCGCGTTGAACCGGGCGAGCCGGGCGCGGACGCGCCGGCCGGTAGGCGCGCTGGCCAGACCGAAGCCGCTGACCGGGGTGTCCTCCGGCGCCAGGGGCTGTGTGGTCTCCAGGTCACCGTCGGGCTTGTTGTCGTCGGGCGGCGTGGCATCGCCTTCGCCGTTCCGCGAGTTCTGGGTCGGCTGCACCGTGCCCTCCGCCGGAGGGGCGACGTCGCTGGACACCGGCCTCCTCACACCTTCGCCAGGAACCGGCTCAGATTGCCGGCTCATGCCAGGGTTGGTCACCTTGGACCGCCCATCTTACCCGCACCGCCCTGCCGGATGGCCCGGCCGAACCTACGAATAGGCAGGGCCGACCGGGCGAAGAACATCGAAGTCGGATCAAACGGTCAGCAGCGCGTGTACCGACCGGGGGCTCAGGCGCTGCCGGCCGTCGAGGAAACCCAGCTCCATCAGCACCGTGAAGCCCGCGATGATTCCCCCGGCCCGTTCGATCAGGTCGAGGGTTGCCTCCGCCGTGCCGCCCGTGGCGAGCACGTCGTCGACCACCAGGACGCGCTGTCCTGGCTCGAACGCGCCCTCGCTGACCTCCAGGGTGGCCTCACCGTATTCGAGCGCGTACGAGGCGGAGAAGGCCGGGCGCGGCAGCTTGCCGGCCTTGCGCACCGGGACGATCCCGGCGCCGGTGGCGTAACCGATCGCGGCCGCCATCAGGAACCCGCGGGCCTCGATCCCGGCCACCACGTCGAAGTCGTCGTGGTGCGCGATGATCCCGTCGATCACCCGTTTGAAGGCGGGGCCGTCACCGAAGAGCGGCATCAGATCCTTGAAGACGATGCCGGGCTTCGGGAAGTCCAGCACGTCGACGGTGCCCCCGGCGACGAGCTCGGCCAGTTCTTTCTCAGTGGTCACGGGTGGACAGCCTAACGGCCCGCCATCAGCGAGGATGACGGGCCGTTCAGCGTTTGCTCAGCGACGCTTGCCGGGCCGGTTGCCGGCGCCGCCACCACGGTTGGTGGTGTTGCGCTTGGCGGCCGGGCGGGCGCCGGGACGCGGGGTGGTGCCGGCGAACGCCGGTACCTCGTCCGGGTCGGCGGCCGAGCGGGTCCGCTCCGGGCGCGGGGCGACGTCGTCCGAGCGGCTCGCGCGGCGCGCCAGCACCCGGGCGTTGTGCGCCTTGATCTTCGGCTCGCGGTCCTTGAGCGCGCTCAGCACCGGGGCGGCGAACACGATCGAGGAGATGACGCCGAAGCCCATGCCGACGAAGAGCACCAGGCCGAGGTCCTTCAGCGTGCCCGCCCCGAAGAGGCCGGCGCCGATGAAGAGCAGGCCGCCGACCGGCAGCAACGCCACCAGACCGGTGTTGAGCGAGCGCATCAGCGTCTGGTTCACGGCGAGGTTGGTGGCCTCGGCGTAGGTGCGGGAGCTGCCGGCCGTGATGCCCCGGGTGTTCTCCTGCACCTTGTCGAAGACCACGACCACGTCATAGAGCGAGTAGCCGAGGATCGTCAGGAAGCCGATCACCGTGGAGGGCGTGACCTCGAAGCCGACCAGCGAGTAGACACCCGCGGTCAGGATCAGGTCGAGCATCAGCGACGCCAGCGCGGCGACCGCCATCCGCCACTCGAACCGGACGATCAGGTACGCGCAGACCAGCACCAGGAAGACGACCAGGCCCAGCACGGCCTTCTCGGTGACCGCGCCACCCCAGGCCGCCGAGACCTGGTTGTCGCTCACCTGGTCGGCGGTGACGCCCAGGTCGCTGACCAGGGCCGTCTTGACCTGCTCGCTCTCCGAGGTGGTCATCGCCGAGGTGCGGACCCGGAAGAACGAGTCGTCGCCGTTGCCGACCTGCTGGGCCGCGAGGACCTCGGCGTCCGGCACGACCGAGTGGACCGCCTGAGCGACCACGTCGCCCGCCTGGTCCTGGTTGAGCGTCTGGCTGCTGGTCGTGGCCGGGACGATGAACTCGTTGCCGCCGGCGAACTCGATGCCGAGCTGGAAGCCCCGGATCGCGATGCTGCCGATCGAGATGATCACGATGGCGATCGCGGCGACGAACCACATCTTCCGGCGGCCGACGATGTTGATGTTCGCTTCGCCCGTGTAGAGGCGAGCGGCAAGCCCGGAACTAGCCATGGTCAGGCCTCCTTAACATCGGTCCGGTTGCGCAGGACGCGCCCGAGACCACTGACCCGCGGCGACAGGAACGCCTTGGTGCTCGCGAGCATCGTCATGATCGGGTGCCGGAAGAGGAACACGACGACGAGGTCGAGAACGGTCGACAGACCCAGCGCGAACGCGAAGCCCTGCACCGCGCCGATCGACACGATGTAGAGCACGACCGCACACAGGATGGTGATGGTGTTCGCCGAGATGATCGTCCGGCGGGCGCGGTGCCAGGCACGCGGGACGGCGCTCCGCGGGGTCCGGCCCTCGTGGATCTCGTCCTTCAGGCGTTCGAAGTAGATGACGAACGAGTCCGCGGCCACACCCAACGACACGATGAAACCGGCGATACCGGCCAGGGTCAGGGTGTAGCCCAGGGTCCGGCCGAGGAACACCAGCGCGCCGAAGGTCAGCAGCGCCGAGAGCCCGAGGCTCAGGAAGATGACCGAGCCGAGCAGGCGGTAGTAGAAGAACGCGTAGATCGCGACCAGGCCCATGCCGATCGCGGCGGCGAGCAGACCCGCCTCGAGCTGCTGCAGGCCGAGGGTCGCCGAGACGGTCTGCGCCGGGCCGGCCTCGAAGGTCACCGGGATGGCGCCGAAGTTCAGCTGGTCGGCGAGCTCCTTGGCGGAGGCCGCGGTGAAGTCACCGGTGATCTGCGACTGGCCGCTCAGCACGCCCTGGATCTGCGGCGCCGAGAGGATCGACTTGTCCAGCACCACGGCGACGGCGCAGTGGTCGGCCGTGCCGTAGAGCGACTGCACCGCGACGAAGCACGGGTCGGTGCTGGTGGCGTTGAACGCCGTCCGGGTCAGCTCGGTCCACTTGGTCTGGCCCTCGCTGGTGAAGTCGAGGGAGACGACCCACTGGTTCTGGGTCTGGTCCAGCTGCGGGCTGGCCTCCTTGATGTCGTCACCGACGACCTTGGCCTTGTCCAGCTTGACCTTGGCGCCGCCCTGGTAGCACGCGACGACCTCGGCGTTCACGTCGTCGATCGCGCCGTTCGGCCGGGCGTCGAGCTGCGAGCAGCTGATCGTCGGCACGTTGAACTGCATGGCCGGGGTGAGCGCGTTCACCTCGGCGCCGGTCAGCTGCGCGAAGGCCTTGTAGGGCAGGCCGGCCTCGGCGTCGGTGGAGAGGTCGACCGGCGCGGTCAGCTTCTCGGCCTGGGCCCAGACCTTGTCGCCGACCTTCTTCTTCGCGGAGGCGAGCAGCTCCTCCTTCGTCGCGTTCTTCTGCGACGGGTCGGCGGCTGGCGCGGCCGCGGGAGCGGGAGCGGACGCCTCGGGGGTGGCGGACGGCGCGGCACTCGGCTCGGTCGACGGCGCGGGAGCGCCACCGCCCTGACCACCGGTCGGCGCCGACGGCTGCGAGGTGACCGCGGGGGCCTCACCGGAAGCCGCGGCCGACGGGGCGGCGCTGCCGCTCGCGGCCGGGGCGGCGCCGGCGGACGCCGAGACGGCCGGCGACGGGGCGGCCGGGTTCAGCGCGGCGGCGGAGACGTCGATCGTCGTGCCGGTCAGCAGGCGGAACCGCATGTTCGCGGCCTGCGACAGGTCCTTGAGCTGGTCGTCGGCCTCACCGGCGAGCGAGACGACGATGGTGTTGTTGCCCTGGATGACCACCTCGGCCTCGGAGACGCCGAGCGCGTTGACCCGGCTCTCGATGATCTGGCGAGCGGTCTCCATGGCCTCCTGGGTCGGCGGCGCGCCCTGCTGCGAGGCGATGTACGTCGCCTGGGTGCCACCGACCAGGTCGAGGCCGAGTTTCGGCTCGAGGCGGTCGGTGAAGCTGCCCTTGGCGCCACCGGCGAAGAAGACCAGCAGATACAGGACGACGAAGACCAGACCGAGCACGCCGAGTTGGCGTCCGGGATGCATCTGTCCCTGTGGTGGTCGTGCCACGGCTTTTGGTCTCCCTGCGTTCGGCCGCGCGTGGGGCACGGCGCCATCTGTCTGGTGGCCGCCGGATTGCGGCCTGACGAACCGGCCCGCCGGCAGAATGACGCCGAGGGCCGGTCCGGTGGTGCGAGTCTGGTCAGTCCTGCTTGCGCGTCTCGATGACCGGGCTCTCCGGCTCGGCCACCTCGGGCTCGTCGGCCGGCACCGGCTCCTCGGAGACCGTACCCGCCTTCGTCAGGACACGAGCGATCGCCGGACGCGCGAACCGCACCTCCACACCCGGCGCCACCTCGAGGGTGACGGTGTCGGCCTCGGCCAGGACGACAGTGCCGTGGAGACCGCCGATCGTGACGATCTCGTCACCGGGGCCCAGGGTGTTCTGCATCTGGAGCGCCTCTTTGCGCCGCTTCTGCTGCGGTCGGATCATGACGAAGTACATGAAGCCGAAGAGCAGAACGAGAATCAGCAGGAACGAATAGTTTCCGCCACCTGCTGCTTGGTCAGCTGCGAACACGAAGAGAGCCTTCCGTAGGCCATCGGCGCGACGATGGGCGAGCGCCGTGGTGCGATGCGTATACCGGTTCGAACGGCGGCGAGTCTAATCGGTCAACCTTGAGATAACGAATGCGGCACACGTCACGTTCGCATCACGAGCAAAACTCACGCGTCCCGGGCGAAGAGGTCACCTTGGAAGACGCCCGGCCGGCCGTCGGCAGGCGGGGTCTTGCCCAGGTGCCGCCAGCCCGCCTCGGTCGCCACCCGGCCGCGGGGCGTGCGCGCCAGCAGGCCGGCGCGCACCAGGAAGGGCTCGCACACCTCCTCGACCGTGTCCGACTGCTCGCCCACCGCGACGGCGAGTGTGGAGAGGCCGACCGGCCCGCCCTTGAACGACTCGATGAGGGCCCGCAGCACGGCCCGGTCCAGCCGGTCCAGGCCGAGCGCGTCGACGTCGTAGACCTTGAGCGCGGCCTTCGCGACGTCCTCGGTCACCACGCCCTCCGCGCGCACCTCGGCGAAGTCCCGGACCCGGCGCAGCAGCCGGTTGGCGATCCGCGGCGTGCCTCGCGAGCGGCCGGCGATCTCGGCGGCGCCCTCCGGGGTGATCGGCACGCCGAGGATCCGGGCCGAGCGGTGCAGCAGCGCGTCCAGGTCGGCCGGGGAGTAGAAGTCGAGGTGCGCCACGAAACCGAACCGGTCACGCATCGGCCCGGAGAGCAGACCGGCGCGGGTGGTCGCGCCGACCAGGGTGAACGGCTCCACGTCGAGCGGGATCGCGGTGGCGCCCGGGCCCTTGCCGACCACCACGTCGACCCGGAAGTCCTCCATGGCGCTGTAGAGCAGCTCCTCGGCCGGCTTCGCGATGCGGTGGATCTCGTCGATGAACAGGACGTCGCCGGGGGCGAGGCCGGTCAGGATCGCGGCCAGGTCGCCGGAGCGCTCGATCACCGGGCCGCTGGTCGTACGGATACCCGTGCCGAGCTCGGCCGCGACGATGTTGGCGAGGGTCGTCTTGCCGAGCCCGGGCGGCCCGGAGAGCAGGATGTGATCGGGCGGCGTCCCCCGGCCCATCGCCCCCTGCAGCAGCAGTTCCAGCTGGTCACGGACGCGGTGCTGGGCGATGAAGTCGGCGAGGCGTTTCGGCCGGACACTGGCTTCCGCGTCCAGTTCCTCGTCCTCGGCGAACGGCGAGACGCTCATCGCGTCTTACCCAGCAGGCGGATCGCCTGGCGCAGCAGGACCGGCACCGGCGGCACCTCGCCGTCGATCGTCTCGGTGACCGCGGCGACCGCCTGGTCGGCCTGCGACGCGGTCCAGCCGAGAGCGAGCACACCCTGGCGCACCTGTTCCTGCCAGCCTCCGGACAGAACGCCCGCCTCGCTGAAGGACCCGACCGGGCCGATCTTGTCCTTGAGCTCGACGATCATCTTCTCGGCGCCGCGCTTGCCGATCCCCGGCACGGCGGTGAGCACCGCGATCTCGCCGCCCGCGATGGCCCGGCGCACCACGTCGGGCTGGTGCACGGCGAGCACCGCCTGAGCGATCCGCGGGCCCACCCCGTTCGCGGTGAGCAGCAGGTCGAAGAGTTGGCGCTCGTCGTCGTCGGCGAAGCCGTAGAGGGTGAGCGAGTCCTCCCGCACGATCAGCGTGGTGGACAGCCGGGCCTCGGCGCCGCTGCGCAGGCCGGCCAGCGTGCCCGGCGTGCAGAAGATCCGCATGCCGACGCCGCCGACCTCGACCACGGCGCTGTCGTGGAAGATCGCGGCGACCACACCGCGGACACTGGCGATCATCTTCTTCTCCCGCGGGCGATGAGGGCGGCGGCTTCCAGCTTCGCGCGGGTCCCGCCGCGCCAGATGTGGCAGATGGCGATGGCGATGGCGTCCGCCGCGTCGGCCGGCTTGGGCGGCGCGTCGAGCCGCAGCAACCGGGTCACCATAGCGGTGACCTGTTTCTTGTCGGCCGTGCCGGAGCCGGTGACGGCCGCCTTGACCTCGCTCGGCGTGTAGGTCTGCACCGGCAGCCCGGCCCGCGCCCCCGCCAGGATCGCGATGCCGCTGGCCTGCGCGGTGCCCATCACCGTACGTGCGTTGTGCTGCGAGAACACCCGCTCGACGGCGACACTGTCCGGAGCGTGCTCAGCCACCAGCGCGGTCAGTGAACGGTCCAGGTTGAGCAGCCGGTCGGCGAGGTCCTCGTCCGGCTCGCTGCGGATCACGTGGTAGGCGATCAGCTTGCCCGGCCGCCCCGGCATCCCTTCGACGACGCCGACGCCGCACCGCGTCAACCCCGGGTCGATGCCGAGCACCCGCACCACGGACCTCCCCTCGCGAACGTGTGTTCGACACCCTAATACGCGACCGGGTTGCGCCCGCCGCCGACACGCCTCGACGATGGAGGCCGGGAGGTGTCATGTACCTCATCCCGCCGATGGACGACGAACCACCGCCGGAGTTCGTCGCCTTCGTCATGCTGCGCGCCGGTGACCTGCGCGCCGACGCCCTGCGACTGGTCGGGGGCGACACCTCGGCTGCCGAGCGGATCTTCTTGCAGGCACTCACCGAGACGGCCTCGCGCTGGCGGCGGCTGGCGTGGTGGGGGCGCTTCACTCGTACCGATGCGGTGAAATCTTTTATCCGGAAATTCCTGGACAAGAGCACCGAACAGTGGCGGGAAGACCAGATCTACGAGGTCACCGTGACACCGGTGAGCCCGCCGGCGCGGACATCGCGGCCCGGCAGCACTCTCGCCGCCCGCAAGGCCGCCGTCATCGACGGAACGGCCAGGACGTCGCTGGACGCCCTGGCCGATGCCGAGATCGCCTGGGTGCACGCGTGGCGCCGCAGCCAGTGGCGGCACGTCATGCGCCTGGTCGCCGGCGGAGTGCTGCTCGTCGGCGGGATGATCCAGTACTTCAGCTGGCTGAGCACCGGGTACTGACGGTCACTCCTCGTCGAGAGCGGCCAGGATCTCGTCGGAGATGTCGGCGTTCGCGAAGATGTTCTGCACGTCGTCGCAGTCCTCGAGCACGTCGATCAGCTTGAGCACCTTGCGGGCCGCGTCCTCGTCCACCGGCACCGTCATGGTCGGCACCAGCGCGGACTCGGCCGAGTCGTAGTCGATACCGGCGTCCTGCAGCGCGGTCCGCACCTTGACCAGGTCGGTCGGCTCGCTGACCACCTCGAACGCCTCGCCCAGGTCGTTGATCTCCTCGGCGCCCGCGTCGAGCACGGCGAGCATCAGGTCGTCCTCGCTCTGCTCACCCTTCGGGACGATGATCACGCCCTTGCGGTTGAACAGGTACGACACGCTGCCGGCGTCGGCGAACGTGCCGTTGTTGCGGGTCAGCCGGGTGCGCACCTCGGTGGCCGCCCGGTTGCGGTTGTCGGTGAGGCACTCGATCAGCAGCGCCACGCCGTTCGGGCCGTAGCCCTCGTACATGATGGTCTGCCAGTCGGCGCCGCCGGCCTCGAGGCCCGAGCCGCGCTTGACCGCGTTGTCGATGTTGTTGTTCGGGACCGAGCTCTTCTTCGCCTTCTGGATGGCGTCGTAGAGCGTGGGGTTACCCGCCGGGTCGCCACCGCCGGTCCGCGCGGCGACCTCGATGTTCTTGATGAGCTTCGCGAACATCTTGCCGCGCTTGGCGTCGATGACGGCTTTCTTGTGCTTCGTCGTCGCCCATTTGGAGTGGCCGGACATGCGTAACCTCCGTGTCTACCGTGCGGGTGCGGCCTGGCGGACCATCTCGACGAAGTACCGGTGGACACGAAGGTCGCCGGTGAGCTCCGGGTGGAAAGCCGTGGCAAGCAGGTTGCCCTGCCGAACGGCGACAATCCTACCGGCGGCGGGCCCGTCTGCTACGCGGCCCAGCACCCGCACGTCTTCACCGACCTCCTCGACCCACGGCGCGCGGATGAAGATCGCGTGAAAGTCACCGCCCTCGACGTCGTCGACGGTGACCGGCGCCTCGAACGAGTCGACCTGCCGGCCGAACGCGTTACGCCGCACCGTCATGTCGATGCCCTGGAACGACTCCTGGTCGGGCCGGCCGTCCAGGACCGTCGCGGCCAGCATGATCATGCCGGCGCAGGAGCCGTAGACCGGCATCCCGCCGGCGATCCGCTCCCGGATCGGATCGAGCAGGCCGAAGCTGACCGCCAGGTTGCTGATCGCCGTCGACTCGCCGCCCGGGATCACCAGGGCGTCGACGTCCGCCAACTCCTCCGGGCGGCGGACCGGCCGGGCCAGCACGTCCGACTCGGCCAGCGCGGACAGGTGTTCGCGCACGTCGCCCTGCAGGGCCAGCACTCCGATGTTCACGGGGCAACTCTAAGCACGGGCCCTCATGCAGGCCACCAGCAGGTCGATTGGCTATCGGAAGGCCCGTGACCAGTTCGTAGTCTGCCGTTGACACTTCCCCGTCCATTGGAGTCGAGACCATGTCAGAGAACCAGCCCGCCATCGGAACCGCCCGCGTCAAGCGCGGCATGGCGGAGATGCTCAAGGGCGGCGTGATCATGGACGTGGTCAACGCCGAGCAGGCGAAGATCGCCGAGGACGCCGGCGCCGTCGCCGTCATGGCCCTGGAACGGGTGCCCGCCGACATCCGCGCGCAGGGCGGCGTCTCCCGGATGTCCGACCCCGACATGATCGACGGCATCATCAACGCCGTCTCCATCCCGGTCATGGCGAAGGCCCGCATCGGCCACTTCGTCGAGGCCCAGGTGCTGCAGTCGCTCGGTGTCGACTACGTCGACGAGTCCGAGGTGCTGACCCCCGCCGACTTCGCGAACCACATCGACAAGTGGCAGTTCACCGTGCCGTTCGTCTGCGGCGCCACCAACCTGGGCGAAGCGCTGCGCCGCATCACCGAAGGCGCCGCGATGATCCGCAGCAAGGGCGAGGCCGGCACCGGCGACGTCTCGAACGCCACCACCCACATGCGCAAGATCCGGGCCGAGATCCGCCGCCTGCAGAGCCTCCCCGAAGACGAGCTCTTCGTCGCGGCGAAGGAGCTTCAGGCCCCGTACGAACTGGTCAAGGAAGTAGCCGAAGCCGGCAAGCTCCCGGTCGTCCTCTTCACCGCCGGAGGCATCGCCACTCCCGCCGACGCGGCCATGATGATGCAACTCGGCGCCGAGGGCGTCTTCGTGGGCTCCGGCATCTTCAAGTCCGGCAACCCGGCCCAGCGCGCCGCCGCCATCGTCAAGGCCGTCACCTTCCACGACGACCCGGACGTCATCGCCAAGGTCTCCCGCGGCCTGGGCGAAGCCATGGTGGGCATCAACGTCGACGACATCCCGGTCCCCCACCGCCTCGCCGACCGCGGCTGGTGATATCGCGGAAGGCCCTCGTTCCGGCGGGGGCTTTCCCTTTCCCTGTACGCCGCCCGCCCACCGCCCGTCATCTCCCCGCCGGCTCCGCCCCGACCGCAGGCATCCGCGCAGCTCCCGTTGGCCCCGCCACCGCCCAAGGTTCGCAGTTCACCCGGCCCACCGGCGCCGGCGCTCGGCCCCACCGGGTCGCCAGCACCAGATCTTGAGCGACTATGGCCCGCCAGGGGTGAAGGATCGCTCAAGTTCCGCCCCGGCGGCGCCCCCGACGGCGCCCCTCCCGCAGATCTTGAGCGATCCTGGATAGCCGGGGGTCCAGCATCACCCAAGATCTGCATGGGGGCCGAGCGGCGCAGGTGCCCGGCCGTCCGCTGGGACGCCGGCCGGCGCAGGCGCCCGGCCATCCGCTGGGACGCCGGCCGGCGCAGGTGCCCGGCCATCCGCTGGGACGCCGGCCGACGCAGGCGCCCGGCCATCCGCTGGGACGCCGGCCGACGCAGGCGCCCGGCCATCCGCTGGGACGCCGGCCGGCGCAGGTGCCCGGCCTTCCGCAGGGTGCCCGAGCGGCGCGGCCCCGCTCACCGAACCTTGAGCGATCTTCGACGGCCGACGGTCCACCATCACTCAAGATCCGCGGAACGCGCGAAGCGGTATAGGCGTCCCACCGCCACCACCGCCACCACCGCCGACACGGCCGACACGGCCGCCACGGGCACGCCCATCAGATCTTGAGCGATTTCCGACAGTCGGCAGTCCAGCATCACCCAAGATCTGCATGGGGGCCGAGCGGTGCGGCCGTGCTCACCGAATCTTGAGCGATCTTCGACGCTCTACGGTTCGGCATCGCCCAAGATCTGCGGAACACGCGGCCGGCATAGGCACGACCGCTGCCACGGGCACGACCGCCACCACGGACACGCTCGCTCGACCTTGAAGAATCCCCGACTTCCAGCAGTCCAGGAGTGCCCAAGATCTGCGGAACTCGCGGGCCGACACGGGCACCGGGCGCCACCACGCCGCCCCTCCTGCAGATCTTGAGCGATCCTCGACACCCGGTAGTCCAGCATCGCTCAAGATCCGCTGGGACGCGCAGATCGGTGCGGGCACCACCGCCACAACGAGGCTCACCCGACCTTCAGCGATCTTCGATGGCCGGCGGTGCAGCATCACTCAAGATCCGCTCGGACGCGCAGATCAGCGCGGGCACCACCGCCACAACGAGGCTCACCCGACCTTCAGCGATCTTCGATGGCCGGCGGTGCAGCATCGCTCAAGATCTGCAGGAAGGGCGGGGCCGGCGAGACGGCGATGCCCACCAGATCTTGAGGGATCTTTGATGCCCGGCGGTGCAACATCGCTCAAGATTTGCGGGCGGCGAGCGGTGCGACGGCACGACAGCAACGGGGAGGCGGCACGGCGGCGGGCGGCACGGCGGCGGGCGGCACGGCGGCGGGCGGCGGGCGGCACGCAGTGCGGCGGTGCAGGCAGTTCGGCGCACGGTGCGGCGGTGCAGGCAGTGCGGCAGTAGGGCTCGGCAAGCACGAGTTGCAGCAGCGAGGATGCCCTCAGTGGCCGGCCGCGCCACATCGCTGGCGAGGCCCACCGTAGCGATGAGTGGTCGGCGCGGACTCCAACCCCACCGCCAGGACCTCAGCCGGAGGCCTCCTAGACAGCGAGGCCGAAGAAAAAGCGCTCGGGCACGCCGGTGCCCCCGCCGGCGTGCGCCGGGGGAACGTGGCCGCAGGTGTGGTGCGCCACGGGACAACGGTGGTGCGGGTGGTGCGTGCCGCTATCCCCGTACAGGAAAAGGCTCTGGATGTGGGGAATCGGGCGGCGGTGTGGGGCCCGGCACCGACAAGTGCGGGGGCAGGTCCGGCATGACCGGCTCGACGATGTCGAAGTATTCGGGGCGGGGGTGGCGGCGGGCCAGGCGCAGGAGCCGGACCAGGAGACGGCGGCGGGCGCTCAAGGCGTCGCGGACCAGGTCGGTGTGCACCTGGCGGGCCAGGACGACGCGGCGGCTGGTGTTGATGAGCGCGCGGACGGCCTGGTCGGACGGGTCCAGGTCGAGGGCTCGCAGCTGGCGGGTCAGGTCGTTCTCCGCGGACTCGCGGTCGCCCGGCTCGGCGTCCAGGGCCAGCCGGGCAGCCGCGTAGAGCTCCACCCGGTCACCGTGTTCGGCCACCACCGCCGCCGCGGCCGCTCGGCGGACCAGGTGCGCGTCGAGCGCACGCTCAGCGGACTGCGCTCGCGCGTGCAGACGCTCGACCCGTTGAGCGGTCCAGCCGAGGTACGCCGAGAAGATCGCGGCCAGCACGACGACTCCCACCACCCACCACATGCGGGGCATCGTAGTGCCGGATTGTGTCGGACTGATTCTCCCCCGGGCGTGGTCAGGCCCACTCGTCGTCGAAGACGCGCCCGTCGGTGGCCTCGATCGCGGTCGCGTAGACCTCGAGGACCCGGTTGGCCACACTCGGCCAGTCGAACGCCGCGACGACGGTACGCGCGCAGGACGACAGCTCGGCCCGCCGTGCCCGATCATCCAGCAGGTCGCTGAGCAGGGAGGTCAGGGCGTCGGCGTCGCCGTTGGGGAACAGCGCGCCGGCCCGGCCGCCGTCCAGCACCCGGCGGAACGCGTCCAGATCGCTCGCCGCGATCGCCGCACCGGCCGCCATCGCCTCGGTGAGGATCATGCCGAAGCTCTCGCCGCCGGTGTTCGGCGCGACATAGACGTCCACGCTCCGCAACATGCGAGCTTTGTCCGCTTCGGAGACTAATCCAAGAAATTCCACCCGATCGTGCAGAAAATCCGGAATATCCTCATAAAGCTCGTCCTGATCCCCCGGCCCCGCCACCAACAGTCGCAGACCCGGACGCTTGCCGGCCAACTCCACGAACGCGGACCGCAACAGCGGGAACCCCTTACGCGGCTCGGTGAACCGGCCGAGGAATCCCAGAGCGCCATGAGCACCGGGCCACCCGGGCAGCGGCGACGCGGAGGCGAACTTCCGCACCGCCACCCCGTTGGGGATCTCCACGGCCCCGCCGCCGAGGTGTTCCACCTGCACCTTGCGGGCCAGCTCGCTGACCGCGATCCGCGCGGTGATCTTCTCGATCACCGGCTGGAGGAAGCTCTGCAGGCCGGAGAGGGCCCGGGACCTGGTCATCGCGGTGTGGAACGTCGCGACCACCGGGCCGCGGGCGGAGAGCACGGCGAGGAAGGAGAGGCTCGGCGAGAGCGGCTCGTGCACGTGCAGGACGTCGAACTCGCCGTGTTTGAGCCAGCGCCGTACCCGGGCCGTCGACACCGGGCCGAAGGCGATCCGCGCGACCGACCCGTTGTACGGCAGAGGCACCGCGCGGCCCGCCGAGACGACGTAGGCAGGCAGTTCCGCGTCGTCGTCGGCGGGGGCCAGCACGCTCACCTCGTGACCGAGCTCGATCAACGCCTCGGCGAGGTCCATGATGTGGTTCTGCACACCGCCCGGGACGTCGAACGAGTACGGCGAGACGATCCCGATCCGCAATCCAGACCTCCTAGATCCAGAGCCTCTGGAGCATGTGCCAATCCTGCGGATGCTCGGCGATGCCGGCCGCGAACGCGTCGGCGAGCTGCTGCGTGGTGGCCTTCACCCGCTGGTCGAGCGGGCCGTCCGAGGGCGGCGTGATCGGCCGGAGGCGGGCCTCGACACGGGATGCCGAGTACCAGAGGTCGACCGCGTAGATCGGCGCGCCGGTCCGGATCGCGAGGATCGCCGGCCCGGCCGGCATCCGGGTCCGGCCGCCGAAGAACTCCACCTCGACGCCGTTGCGGGACAGGTCCCGGTCGGCCAGCAGCGGCACCACCCAGCCCTCCTGGAGGCGCTCACCGAGGACGTCGAGCGGCGACCGGCCACCACCGGTGAGTGGCACCACGTGCATGCCGAGCCCTTCCCGGTAGTCCAGGAACTGCTTGTAGACGGCCTCCGGCTTGAGCCGCTCGGCCACCGTGATCATCTGCCAGCCGTGCGACACCACCCAGGCGGCGGCCGCGTCCCAGTTCGCCACGTGCGGCAGCGCCAGGACCAGGCCGTTGCCCTCGGCGATCGCCTTCTTCATGAGGCCGTACGACTCCGGCTCCATGAAGAAGCCCTCGAGGAACTGCTGCTTCGACTTGGACGGGAGACGGAACGCCTCCATCCAGTAGCGGGCGTACGAGCGGAGGCCGTCGCGGACCAGGGTGTCCGGCATGTCGTCGCCGACGACCCGGCGCAGGTTGCCGCGCAGGCGCTGGGTGCCCGGGCCGTTCTTCTGATAGGCCCGGTCGGCGGCCGCGGTGAACAACGCGCGGGCGACGCCCTCCGGGAGGGCACGCACGAGACGCCACCCGGCGCTGAAGCCGAGCGCGGTGAGCTGGTCCTTCACGCGGCGACGTCCGACTTGGCCGCGGCGACCAGCCTCTGCAGGACGGTGAAGAGCGACAGCGCGGCCAGCACCCAGAGGGCGGCCGGCAGGCCCCAGTCCACACCGGCGGCGCCGAGCAGACCGCCGACGCCGACGATCAGCAGGCGTTCGAGGCGCTCGGCGATGCCGACGTCGGCGTTCAGGCCGAGGCTCTGGGCGCGAGCCTTCACGTACGACACCACACCACCGGCCACCAGGGCGATCAGGGCGCCGACGACGCCCCACCAGACCCCCTCGGTGGCGAGGTAGTAGGTGACCGCACCGAAGACCGCGCCGTCGGCCAGCCGGTCCATCGACGAGTCGAGCAGGGCGCCGAATTTTCCGTTTCCGCCCCGCATGCGAGCCATTGTGCCGTCGAGCGCATCGGTGAGCGCACAGGCGGTTACGATCACAGTGCCCCAGAAGAGGTGTCCCTGCGATCCGAAGTAGGAGCCGATCAGCACGCCGACGGTTCCGGCGACGGTGACCACGTTGGGCGTGACACCGATCCGGAGCAGGAAACGAGCGACCGGGTTGACGCCGTACGCGACGGCGGCACGGGCCGTAGTTTGAACGATCTTTGCCATGGCCGTCCCACCATATCGGCTCCCCCTCGTGATGGTCGGATCGTCACCATCCGGAACAGTGGTGCTTGCGACCGATATCTCCCCGGGTGTGGGATTCATTGAACAGCGGCGTAACGAAACTGAAACGACGGGAGCGCTCGGCATGGCGCAGAAGACTTCGGAGAAGGGACTCGCCGGCGCCGCCGCGCCGGTGGTGACAGAACCCGGCAGAGTTCGCAACGTGGTGCTGGTGGGCCACTCCGGTTCGGGGAAGACCACGCTGGTCGAGGCGCTGCTCGCGGCGACCGGCACGATCCCCCGGGCCGGCTCGGTGGCGGACGGCACCACGGTGACAGATCACGATCCGGCCGCGGTACGGCAGCAACGCTCGGTGGCGCTGGCGTGCGCGCCACTGCTTCACGACGGGGTGAAGATCAACCTCTTGGACGCGCCCGGGTACGCCGACTTCGTCGGTGAGCTGCGGGCCGGCCTGCGCGCTGCGGACGCGGCGCTCTTCGTCGTCTCGGCGGTCGACGGTGTCGACGACTCCACGGTGGCCCTCTGGGAGGAGTGCGCCGCGGTGGGCATGCCCCGCGCGGTGGCGATCACCCGGCTGGATCACCCGCGGGCCGACTACGAGCAGGCCCTGCAGGACTGCCAGGACGCGTTCGGCGACAACGTGATGCCGATCTACCAGCCGATGCTCGGCGACGACGGCCAGTCGGTGGTCGGCCTGCTCGGGCTGGTCACGCTCCGGGTGCTGGACTACTCGCAGGGCTACCCGCCCCGGACCGGTCAGGTCGAGCCGGCGCACATGAACCCGATCGCCGACGACCGTAACCAGCTCATCGAGGGGATCATCGCGGAGAGCGAGGACGAGACCCTGATGGATCGGTACGTCGCCGGTGAGCTGATCAGCACCGAGGCGCTCGTCCCCGACCTGGAGAAGGCCGTCGCACGCGGCAACTTCTACCCGGTGATCCCGGTCTGCGCCGGCACCGGCGTCGGCCTGGACGCGCTGCTCGACGGCCTGGTCGGTGGCGCTCCCTCGCCGCTGGAGCACGAGCTTCCGGTGGTGACCGGTGTGGACGGCTCCCCCCGCCCGCCGCTGACCTGCGACCCGGACGGCCCGCTGGTGGCCGAGGTGGTGCGGACCACGATCGACCGGCACGTCGGCCGGGTCTCGCTGGTCCGGGTCTTCTCCGGCACCCTGCGACCGGACCAGACGCTGCACGTCTCCGGGCACGGCATGGCCGAGCGCGGCCACCCCGACCACGACGCCGACGAGCGGGTGGCGCACGTCTACTCCCCGCTCGGCGCCCAGCTGCGCGAGGTGGGCGGCTGCATCGCCGGCGACATCTGCGCGATCACCAAGTCGGGCAGCGCGGAGACCGGCGACACGCTCTCCATCAAGGACGATCCGCTGCTCATGGAGCCGTGGTCGATGCCGGAGCCGCTGCTGCCGATCGCCGTGGTGGCGAAGACCCGCTCCGACGAGGACGCTCTCGCCAAGAACCTCGCCCGGCTCGTCGCCGGCGACCCGACGCTGCGCCTGGAGCGCAACCCGGAGACCCACCAGCTGGTGCTCTGGACGATGGGCGAGTCGCACGCCGACGTCGTCCTCGATCGGCTCCGCGCGGGCGGCGTCGAGCTGGACACCGAGCCGGTGAAGGTGGCGCTGCGGGAGACCTTCGGCGCCGGTTCGCAGGGGCACGGCCGGCACGTCAAGCAGTCCGGCGGCCACGGTCAGTACGCGGTCTGTGACATCAAGGTGGAGCCGCTCCCCCGCGGTGAGGGTTTCCAGTTCGTGGACAAGGTGGTCGGTGGCGCGGTCCCGCACAACTACATCCCCTCGGTGGAGAAGGGCGTCCGCGCCCAGCTGGAGAAGGGCCTGGTCGCCGGCTATCCGGTGGTGGACCTGCGGGTGACCCTCTACGACGGGAAGGCGCACAGCGTCGACTCGTCCGACGCGGCCTTCCAGACGGCCGGCGCGCTCGCCCTGCGCGCGGCCGCCGAGAGCGGCCAGATCACCCTGCTGGAGCCGGTCGACGAGATCGTCGTGAAGGTGCCGGACACCTATGTCGGCTCGGTGATGAGCGATCTGTCCGGCAGGCGTGGCCGGCCGATGGGCAGCGAGTCCGACGGGGACGCGAGCCTGGTCCGCGCCGAGGTGCCGGCGACCGAGCTCGTGCGGTACGCCGTGGAGCTGCGCGCGCTGACCTCCGGGACGGGCACGTTCACCAGGCATTACGTCCGGCACGAGCCGATGCCGGCGCACCTGGCCGACGCGGCCCGCAAGGAACACGTCAGATAGTGATGGCGTTGGCCGCCTCGTGCATCGGCGCGAGCACCTTGTCGATCACCTGCTCCTTGCGCGGGTGGAACCTCAGGGTGCGCATGCCGTAATTACGGAAGCCGATCGCGAGGCGGCTCCCCGGCACCATGTCCTTCGCCATCTTGCGGCCGAAGATCAAGTTCTTTTCGACGTACGGCCGGAGCACCCGCTCGTAGCCCTCCACTCCACCACCGTTCGTCAGCTGGTCGGCGAGCACATAGGCGCCGACCAGGGCGAGGCTGGTCCCCTGGCCGGCGGCCGGTGACGGGCAGTACCCCGCGTCGCCGAGCAGCACGACCCGGCCGGCCGAGTACCTCGGCGCGTGCACCTGGCTCAGCGAGTCGAAGTAGAAGTCGGGCGCGTCGCCGAGCGCGGCCAGGAACGCGTCACTGCGCCATCCGCGACCGGCGAAGGCGGCCCGGAGCAGGTCCTTCTGCGCCTCCGTGTCCCTTCGGTCGTAGTCGAGCGGACCGGACGCGAACGTCATGCCGACCTTCGCGGGCTGATCGGGGCCCATCGCATAAGTGAAGATCAGCCGGCCGGGCTCGGTGTACATGATCTCGTCACGGTCGATGCCCAGGTCGTTGGGGACGTCGAAGATGGAGATGTATGCGCCCAGATGGTCGATCCTCGCCTCGGGCATGACCAGCCGCCGGGTCGACGAGTTCAATCCGTCCGCGGCGACGATGACGTCGAAGTCCTCTACCCGGCCACTCGCGAAGGTGACCGTTTCATCGGATATCTCGGAAATGGAGTCACCGAACCGCACGTCCACCCCGGCCGCGTCATGGAGCAGCCGCCCCAGTTCGCCGCGCATGATCTCCAGGTCGTCACCCCGCCGGCCCATCAGCAGGTCGGCCGGCAGTGCCGCGATCCTCTTGCCGGCCTTGTCGACATAGGTGACCTGCCGCATCCCGGTGTCCAGCTCCTTGGCTGCGGCGTGCAGGCCCATCCTGTGCAGCACGGTCGTGGCCGCGCCGCGCACGTCCACCTTGTAGCCACCGGCCCGCAGCGCCGGCGCCCGCTCCACGACCGTGACGTCCCACCCCGCCCGGACCAGCCAGAACGCCAGCGCCGGACCCGCGACACCCGAACCCGAAATCAACACCTTGCGATTCGTCATGCCTGAACTATACAAACGTCTTATACGTTTGTATAGAAGTTAGGATCAGCGACCATGGGCCACCGGGAAGATCTGCTGCAGGGCGCGAAGCGCGCCATCTTCGAGAAGGGGTACGCACACACCACCGCGCGCGACATCGTGGCCGCCTCAGGCACCAACCTCGCCTCGATCGGCTACCACTACGGCTCGACGAAGTCCCTGCTCACGGCCGCCATGCTGAGCGCCATCGAGGACTGGGGCGAGGCCATGGGCCAGGCGCTCGCCGAGGAGCGCGACGACGACCCCGCCGATCCGATGCTGCGGTTCTGGCAGCGGGTGATCGGCTCGATCCGGTCACACCGGTCGCTCTGGCTGGCCAGCGTCGAGGTGATGATCCAGAGCGAGCACAACCCGGAACTGCGCGCTCAGCTCGCGGCCGGCATGCACGAGGGGCGCAAGGGCATGGCCGCCCTGGTCACCGGCATCCCGGAGGACGAGCTCGACGAGGTGACGATCCGTACCGTCGGCTCGGCCCAGATGGCGATGATGTCCGGCGTGCTGACCCAGTGGCTGACGGATCCCGCGACGGCGCCGTCGGCCGAGGACGTGGTGGCCGGGATCCGGGCGCTAGGCGGCCGGCCAGGCCTTCAGGATCAACTCCCGGGTGTCTGAGAGGAGCTGCGGGAGGATCTTGGTCTGGCCGATCACCGGCATGAAGTTCGCGTCGCCGCCCCACCGCGGCACCACGTGCTGGTGCAGGTGCGCGGCGATCCCGGCCCCGGCGATCGAGCCCTGGTTCATCCCGATGTTGAAGCCGTGCGGGCTGCTCACCGACCGGATCACCCGCATCGCGGTCCGGGTGAACGCCGCCACCTCGACCGTCTCCGCGTCGGTGAGGTCGGTGTAGTCGGCGACGTGCCGATAGGGGCAGACCAGCAGGTGCCCCGGGTTGTACGGATAGAGGTTGAGCAGGGCGTAGACCAGCTCACCGCGGGCCACCACCAGCGTCTCCGGCTCCGGCAGCCCGGGCGCGAGGCAGAACGGGCAGCCCTGGGGCTGGTTCTGACCGGCGATGTACTCCATCCGGTGCGGCGCCCAGAGCCGCTCGAGGCCGTCGTCCACGGTCGAAATACTATGCGCAGTGGTAGAGACCGCTACCGCGGCGCTTCGCCACGTACATGGCGGCGTCCGCCTCCCGGAGCACGTCGTCCGGCCCGTGACCGGCCCGGGACAGGGCGATCCCGATGCTGGCCGGGGTCCTCAGCTCGTGCCCGTCCACCATGACCGGCTCGTCGAGCGCGGCCACCACCCGCTCGGCGATGCACTCCGCGTCCGCCGGATCCCGCAGGTCCTCGGTGACGATCACGAACTCGTCGCCGCCGAGCCGGGCCACCGTGTCCTCGGTCCGCACGCAGGTGCGCAGCCGTTCGGCCACCACCTTGAGCAGCATGTCGCCGGCGTCGTGGCCGTAGGTGTCGTTCACCGGTTTGAAGCCGTTGAGGTCGAGCAGCAGCACCCCGACCGGCCGCCCGGTCCGGCGTGAACGGGCCAGGGCCCCGACCAGCCGGTCCCGCAGCAGGGCCCGGTTGCCGAGACCGGTCAGCATGTCGTGCATGGCCCGCCGGGTGAGCTCGGCGGTGAGCGCGACGCCGTCCAGCGCGAGCGACACCTGCGTCCGCAGCGTCTGCAGCGACTTCAGCACGTCCTCGGGCAGGTCCTGGTCGGTGCCGACGGTGAGCACGCCGAAGAAGCGCTCCCCGCTGAGCAGCGGCAGGATCATGAGAGGCCGGTCGTCGAACCCGTCGAGCCCGTCGACGCCGAGGACCGGCCAGCCCGGCACGGTGATCGTCTCGCCGGCCGCGAGCCGGGTCAGCAGCTCGGCGGGGACGGCGTCGCTCGCCACCCGGACGTCGTGCAGGTCGTCCGCGGAGACACCGGAGGCCGCCGCCACCGCCCAGTCGTCCGGGGAGATCGTGACGACGGCGGTCCGCGCGCCGCCGACGCCGCCCAGCAGTGCCGCGGCGCCGTCCGCGGCGAGCCGGTGCACCTCGGCGGCCGCCGTGGTCCGCAACAGCGCCACCCCGAGATCGCTCAACAGCTGCTCGGCGCGCAGCGCGGCGTCCACCCGGAGAACCAGCCGGGTGTTGTCCCGCATCCCGACGATCTGCCGGACCACCACCAGGGCGGTCAGCGTGATCGTCCCGCCGATCACCGGCCAGGAGCGGCCGTCCAGGCCCCCCGCGAGCGCCACGATGAGCAGGACGTCCGCCGCCGCGATGGACAGATAGGGCATCAGGCTGGCCGGGCGGCGCCCCTGGAACGAACGCGACGGCCGGGGAGACGCGATCCACCGCAGATGCGCCACGCCCATGGACACCAGCAGCGCGATGAAGACCTGCCGGGTGGCGAGCGCGAAGTGGGCGTGCGGCGTACCGGCGAGGGTCTGCTGCATCACGTTGAGCAGCGATTGCACGACCGTCGCGGCGATCGCGAACATCATGGCCCGCCGGCTCAGCTCGGCCACCCCGCCCATCACGATCCGGGCGATCGCGTAGAGCACCACCAGCAGCCCGGCCGTCTTCACGAAGCTCGCGATCGGCACCGTCACCTCGGCGCCCGGCCTGCTGATCGCCGGGTACACCTGGAGGTACCAGAGGTAGAGCGCCCCCGCCAGCAGCACGATCGCCATGTCCAGGCCGAGACGCAGCCGGCTCGCCGACCATCGGTTCCGCACCGGGACGACGAGCAGGCCGCTCAGGATCAGCACCAGCGTCGCCAGATCGAAGACCTGCATCAAGGGAAAGGGCGAGGGGTACGAGGTATCGCCGTGCGAGACGAGCTCGTAGAACGCGGTCGCCGACGACGCGGTCATGAAGGTCCACGCGCTCGACGTCAGCAGCAGATGCCGCCGGGCCGCTGTCATCCCGGCCTCACGGGCCGCCGACCAGGCACGCCAGGCCAGGCACGCGACGATCACCGAGAGCACCGGCGAGAAGAGCTTGTAGGAGATGACCTGGAAACGCCAGCCGCCCACGTCCAGCAGGTGCAGGACGAACCAGATCGCGGCGAGGCAGTAACCGGCCCAGGCCATCGGTGGTGTCCGGAACCGCATCTGCTCCCCCGCTCACGCCCTCCGCACTACTTTTCGGACGGCGTGAGCGGGAAATGAGCGCGAATCAGAGAGCGGACGGTCCCGCGTTGGTCCGCGACCGGACGATCTCGACGACGTGCGCCACGGCCTCGTCGATCGAGACACCGTTGCGCTGCGACCCGTCGCGGTAGCGGAACGACACGGTGCCGCCGCTCACGTCGTCGTCGCCGGCGATCGCCATGAACGGGATCTTCTGCTGCTGAGCGGTCCGGATCTTCTTCTGCATCCGGTCGGTCGAGTAGTCGACCTCGGCCCGGATGCCCTCCTTCTTCAGCTTCGCCACGAACTCGGCCAGGTAGTCGGCGTGGTCGTCGCGGATCGGGATGCCCACCACCTGCACCGGCGCGAGCCAGGCCGGGAACGCGCCGGCGTAGTGCTCGACCAGCACGCCGAAGAACCGCTCGATCGAGCCGAACTTCGCCGAGTGGATCATCACCGGCTCCTGGCGGGAGCCGTCCGCCGCCTGGAACTCCAGGCCGAACCGGGCCGGCTGGTTGAAGTCGTACTGAATGGTCGACATCTGCCAGGTGCGGCCGATCGCGTCCTTCGCCTGCACACTGATCTTCGGGCCGTAGAACGCCGCGCCACCCGGGTCGAGCACCAGCTCGAGGCCGGACTCCTTCGCCACGTCCTCGAGGACCGCGGTGGCCTTCTCCCACTGCTCGTCCGAGCCGATGAACTTGTCGCTCTTCGGGTCCCGGGTCGACAGCTCCAGGTAGTAGTCGTCCATGCCGAAGTCGTCGAGCAGCGAGCGGACGAAGTTCAGCAGGTGCTTGATCTCGCCCGGCGCCTGCTCGGCGGTGACGTACGAGTGGGAGTCGTCCTGGGTCAGGCCGCGCACCCGGGTGAGGCCGTGCACCACGCCGGACTTCTCGTACCGGTAGACCGATCCGAACTCGAACAGGCGCAGCGGCAGCTCACGGTAGGACCGCCCACGCGACCTGAAGATCAGGTTGTGCATCGGGCAGTTCATCGCCTTGAGGTAGTACTTCGCGCCCTCGAGCTCGCTCGGCGGGAACATGGTGTCCGCGTAGTAGGGCAGGTGTCCCGAGGTGTGGAACAGGCCCTCCTTGCTGATGTGCGGGGTTCCGACGTACTGGAAGCCCTCCTCGATGTGCCGGGCCCGGACGTAGTCCTCCATCTCCCGCTTGATCACGCCACCCTTGGGGTGGAAGACCACGAGACCGGAGCCGATCTCGTCGGGGAAGGAGAACAGGTCGAGCTCGGTGCCGAGCTTGCGGTGGTCGCGGCGCTCGGCCTCGGCGAGGCGGTTCAGGTAGGCCTTGAGGGCGTCGCGGGACGGCCACGCGGTGCCGTAGATGCGCTGGAGCTGCGGGTTCTTCTCGGAGCCGCGCCAGTAGGCGGCGGCCGAGCGCATCAGCTTGAAGGCCGGGATGAGCCGGGTCGACGGCAGGTGCGGCCCGCGGCAGAGGTCACCCCAGACCCGCTCGCCGTCGGAGTTCAGGTTGTCGTAGTGGGTGAGCTCCCCCGCGCCGACCGCCTTGGCCTCCTCGTCGACGTCGCCCTTGATGTCGACGAGCTCCAGCTTGAACGGCTCCTTCGCCAGCTCCGCCTTCGCCTCGTCGAGCGACGCGTACTCCCGGCGGCGGAAGGTCTGGCCCGCCTTGACGATCTCCTGCATGCGCTTCTCGAGCTTGCCGAGGTCCTCCGGCTGGAACGGCTTCTCCACGTCGAAGTCGTAGTAGAAGCCGTCGCGGATCGGCGGGCCGATGCCGAGCCTCGCCTCCGGGAAGACGTCCTGCACGGCCTGGGCCAGCACGTGCGCGGCCGAGTGCCGCAGCACGTCGAGGCCGTCCGGCTCGTCGATCGCGACCGGGGTCACCTCGGCGTCGGCGGCCGGCGACCAGGCCAGGTCACGCAGGCGGCCGTCGGCGTCACGCACCACGACGATCGCCCTCGGCCCGTTCGCCGGGAGGCCGGCGGCGGCCACCGCGTCGGCCGCCGTAGTCCCGGCCGGGACGACTAGTGGGTCGGCCACAGCGGGGTTACGGGGTGCAGACACGGTGGTTCTCCATTCAGACAGTGGCGACCCGGCTCTTCCGGGCCGTCCACGATGCTATCCGTCCTGTTTTCCCACGGTCCGACCGGCGCGGCCAGCGATTTTCCTGTCGCTTGCTATTCGCCGCCGGCGGCGGCCAGCCAGGCCGGGAGCGGCTCGCGGGCGGACAGCCAGGCCGCCGGGATGCCGTCGGCGCCGGTGTAGGCCGCCACCACTCCCCCGGCGATCGCCGCGGTGGTGTCCACGTCGCCGCCGGCCGCCACGCACGCGCTGATCGCGGCCGGGTAGTCGTCGAGGTGCCGGGCCGCGACCCAGAGGGCGAACGGCACGGTGTCCTGGGCGAGCGCCCGCGTGCCGTTGCCCAGCCGGTGGGCCGCCTCGTCGGCCCGGCCGATCGTGGCCGCCGCCAGCAGGTCGGCCCGGACCAGCCCGTCCGGGGTGTGCGCCGCCACCGCGCGGAGCAGCAGCGCCGGTTCCGGACGCCGGCCGTCCAGGCGTCCCGCGGCGGCGACCGCGGCGGCGACCGTCACCGCGACGCCCCCGGCGATCCCCTCCGGGTGCGAATGGGTGACCTCGGCCGCACGCGCGCCCTCGGTCGCCGCATGCGCGAGCGAGTCCGCATGCCAGGCGCCCAGCGGGGCGGCCCGCATGGCCGCGCCGTTGCCGCAGGAGCCGGCGCCGTCGAAGGCCGCCGCCGAGGCGATCGGCCAGGGCAGGCCGTCCCGGATCTCGCGGAGCATCACGACGGCGCCCGGGCCGTAACCCCGATAGGGGTCGTACGTCCGGCCGAGCCGCTCGGCGAACGCGTCCCTGTCGAAGTGCTTGTCCGTCTCCGCGCCCTCGAAGAGCGTCGCGACCAGGCAGCAGGCCTGCTCGGTGTCGTCGGTCCACTCCCAGGGCGAATCCGGGACCCGCCCGTCGGCGAGGTCGGCGGGCTTGTTTCCGGGCACTAAGTATTGAGCTCCGAGGGCATCGCCGACGCTGAGGCCGGCCAGGCTCTCGAGGGCCAACGCGAGACGCGTACCGGGGAAGAGTGTGAATGACATCGGCGCTTCGGATCGTATCCCGTCACTGATTGTCATCAAAGGCTCTCGCTGGATCACCCTTTAGGTTCTCCTTGCCAGGGACGCTACGGTCTTCGCATGGCCACGGTGTTGCTCGTCGAAGACGATCATGTCGTGCGCGGCGCCATGCTCCGATCGCTCGCCGACCGGGGGCATGCCGTGCACGCCGTCGGCACGGCTCTGGAGGCGCTGCGGCGGGTCGCCGCGGAGACGCCGGACCTGGTCGTGCTCGATCTCGGACTGCCCGATCTGGACGGATCGGACGCCCTGCGGATGCTGCGCGGGATCACCGACGTGCCGATCATCATCGCGACCGCGCGCGACGACGAGCAGACGGTCGTCCGGCTGCTGCGCGCGGGCGCCGACGACTACATGGTCAAGCCGTTCACCGGCGCTCACCTCGACGCCCGGATCGCCACCGTGCTGCGGCGGGTGGGCCGGGCCAGCCGCGCCGCACAGCCGGCCGTCCACGAGGTGGGCGAGCTGCGGGTGGACGTCGGCGAGCGCAGCGCCACCCTCGGGGATCAGCCGCTCGCGCTGACCCGCAAGGAATTCGATCTGCTGGCGTACCTCGCCGCCCGCCCGGGCCGTGTGGTGTCCCGTCGTGAGCTGCTGGAGGAGGTATGGCGACAGCCATCGGTCGGCGAGGACCAGACCATCGACGTGCATTTGTACTGGCTTCGCCGGAAACTGGGCGAATCCGCGGCGAAGCCCCGCTACCTGCGCACCGTGCGGGGGGTCGGATTCCGGTTGGTGGCGCCGGACTGAGGCTGCGGCTGGCCTACACCACCGCTGCCACCACCGCCGTCGTCGCACTGATCTTCCTCGTCCCGCTCGGCTGGAACCTGCGCAACGACCACCGCGACGCCGCCTTCGCCGACGCGACCCGGCGCGCCGCCACCGTGGCCGGCGCCCTCACCTCGGGTGCCGGTGACAAGGGTGTGGCCGCGGCTCTCGCGATGGCCGGCCCGGGCACCGTGGTGCACACCCCCGGCATCGCCCCCTCGCCGGGCGGCCGGGCCGGCGCGGCCCTGATCGACCGGGCCGCCGTCGCGCCCGAGCCGACGGTGGAGAGCGTCGACGGCGGGATGGTCCGGCTCGTGCCGGTGACGGTGGGCGAGAAGCACTCGGTGGTCGAGGCGTTCATCCCGGCCTCCGAGCTGACCAAGGACACCGCCCGCGACTGGTGGCTGCTGCTCGGTCTCGCCGTGGTGCTGGTCGGCGGCGCGGTCTTCGTCGTGGACCGGCTGGCCCGCGGCGCGGTCTCCTCGGCCCGCAACCTGGTGGAGGCGGCCCTGGCGGTCGGTGACGGCGATCTCGGCGTACGCATAACGCCCTCCGGCCCCCGGGAGCTGGCCGAGGCCGGCTACGCGTTCAACCGGATGGCCGACCGCCTGGTCACCTCGCGCACCGACGAGCGGGAGCTGGTCGCCGACCTGTCGCACCGGCTGCGCACACCGCTGACCGCGCTGCGGCTGGACGCCGAGGCGCTCGACCCGGACGACACCCAGATCATCGACCTGACCGCCGACGAGGTGGACCGCCGCCGCGGCATCCGGCGCATCCGGCAGGCCATCGGCACCCTCGAGGACGAGGTCAACCACCTGATCAACACCACCCGGCAGGCGGTCGCGGCCCAGGTCGCGGCACCGGAGGACGGCCTCTGCGACGCCAGCGAGGTGGTCCGCGAGCGGATGATGTTCTGGTCCGCGCTCGCCGGCGACCAGGACCGGCAGTACCGGGTGGTCGGCGCGAACCTGCGGATCCCGGTCCCGGTGGCCCGCGCCGAGCTGGCCGCCGCACTGGACGCGGTGCTCGGCAACGTCTTCCGCTACACCCCGCAGGGCACCGCCTTCGAGGTCGGGCTCTCCCGCCGCGACGGCTGGGTGGCGCTGCGGGTGGACGACGCCGGGCCGGGCATCGCCGATCCGGAGCAGGCGCTGCGGCGCGGCCAGAGCAATCAGGGCTCGACCGGTCTCGGCCTGGACATCGCCCGCCGGGTGGCGCAGAACACCGGCGGGTCGGTGAGCCTGGACCGGGCCGCCATGGGCGGGGCGAGCGTCGTGATGCTGCTCGCCGACGCCGACGCGACACCGAAGATCCCCAGTAGGTTCGGGCTGGTCGGACGGGGCCGGCCGGCGCGTGAGAAGGACCCGGTACGCCGGCGCTGGCAACGAGGACGGGAATGAGCAAGGGCTACGACGGACAGGTCCCCCGGACGACACCGCGCTGGCTTAGATCCCTCTTAAAAGCGTTCCCCTTAGGCAGCGGGACTGGCAAGGTTCCCTCCGATCCCATCCCCTCCCGCCGCACGAGAGCACGACGAGGAGACGCAGTGTCCGCGCATCGCCGGCCAGCGTTCCGCGGGTCGCCCCCAGGGCGGCGTCGCGCGGCAGGCGACCACCGCCCACGGACACGCTCCGCAGCCTTCCGGCTTCTTCCCGTAGCGCTCGGGGTCGCCCTGCTCGGTGTCGGCGGCGTGGTCGGCCCCAGCGTGATCGGCGCGACCCCCTCCACCGACACCGACCGGTTCTCGCTCAGCGCGCTGCCGACCGACGCGCCCGACCAGGGCCTGGTCTACAGCGGACTGAAGCTGGCCGCCGGCGACTCGCTCTGCGCCGGCAACTACCAGCTCTTCGAGCAGACCTGCACGCACGGCCCGGACGCCGCGCCGGCCGGCCTGTCGGTGCGCCGGGACGTGGCGCCGGTGACCGAGGCGTCGTCCCGCGACGTGACGGTGGTCCGCCGGGAGACCGGCGCCGTGCCGACCGATGCCGAGATCGCCCGTGACGAGGGCGGCAGCGCGCTGACCGCGGACGCCCCGGCGCTGATCCCGGACGCCGCGCCCGGCCAGGCCGACTTCATCCTCGGCCCGGACGATGTGGCCTGCTCCGGCGACGGCCGCAGCGGCAAGCGGGTCCAGCTGCTCTATCTGCACGAGTCGGCCAAGCCGAGCCGGTACGCGAAGTTCCTCAACTCGTTCCGCACCTGGGCCGCCGGCGTCGACGCGATCTACGACGCCAGCGCCGGGGAGACCGGCGGCTCCCGCCACATCCGGTACGTGACCACGCCCGAGTGCCGGGTCGACGTCGCCGAGGTGCAGCTGCCGGACGACTCGCTGCGGTCGTTCACCACCAGCATCGACGCGCTGCGCGACCTCGGGTACAACCGGACCGACCGCAAGTACCTGCTGTTCTCCGACACGAACGTCTACTGCGGCATCTCGTCGTACGTGAACGACACCCGGCCGATCCGGGGCAACCGGAACAACGGCGGGCCGTCGTACGCCCGGGTCGACTCCGGCTGCTGGAGCTCCGCGATGGCCGCGCACGAGCTCACCCATACCCTCGGCGCGGTGCTCACCGACTCGCCGAACTCCACCGGGATGGGCGGCTGCACCGACGACTTCGACCTGCTCTGCGGCGAGGACCGCTCCGGCGAGCCGATCCGCCAGGTCTGCGAGAAGAAGCACGAGATCCGGCTGGACTGCGGCCACGACGACTACTTCAGCACCAACCCGAAGCCGGGCAGCTACCTGGACACCCACTGGAACGTGGCGCTCAGCGACTTCCTGCTGCGCAGCGACGGCGGCGACGACATCCCGGACGCGCCGGGCGCCGTCGTGCCGGACCCGGCTCCGGCCGTCTCCGCGACGCCGTCCGCGCCCGCGTCCCCGTCGGTCGCGCCGTCCCCCTCGGTCAGCGCCGCCTCGCCGTCCGCCGAGGCACCCTCGGCCTCCCCGTCGCAGTCGCCGTCGCCGAGCGTGCCGGCGAGCGCCGAACCGGAACCGAGCGTCTCCGCCGTCGAGGCGCCGGCGCTGCCCGAGGTGGAGCCGGTCGCGCACACCGTCGCGCCGGCCGGTGACGGCGACGCCGCCGAGGGCGCCCCGGCCGAGACCCCGGGCACCACGAACGACGGCGTGCAGGCGGTTCTGGAGATCCGCGAGGCGACCAGCACCTCGGTCCGTCTCACCTGGAGCTCCGGGTCCGACGACGCCGCCTACCAGGTCTGGGTCGGTGGCGAGCCGGTGGCGACCACGAAGGCCACCCGGGCCCGGCTGATCGGCCTCAAGCCCGACGCGAAGTACCTGGTCGAGGTGAAGAACAAGAAGCTCGGATACCTCGCCAAGGGCACCGCGGTCACCGCTCCGGCGGCCCGCCCGGTGCAGAACTCCTGGTTCGTGCTGACGAACTCGCTGACCGGCGGCGCGGCCGACCTGTACGCGGCCCGGGACACCGACGGCACCCCGGTGACCCTCGGCGACCAGGACGGCGGCGCCCAGCAGCAGTGGCAGCTGGTGCCCGCGGAGAGCGGCACGTACTCGCTCGTCTCCCGGGCGAGCAACCGGTGCGCGGTGGCCCTGGGTGGCCGCCCGGTCGCCGGCGCCCCGCTGGTGCAGGGCGACTGCTACGCGGCCGAGGGCGCCCGCTGGACGCTCCAGGCCTCCGACTACGGCTTCACGGTGCGCAGCACCACCGGCGATCTGGTGATCGGTGTCGGGGCCCAGCGCTTCGGCGCGCACCGGGTTCTGGTCCTCCAGCAGGACACCCGCCAGCGGCACCAGAGCTGGACGGCCGTTCCCGACTGACAGCGACGTACAGCAGGGAGATTCTCATGCCCGACGTGTTGAGCAGGAAGGAGACCGAGCCGGACGAGGGTCCGGCCCGGTTCTCCACGCGGCGCCTGGTGCGCTGGCTGGCGATCCTGACGATGGGGACGATCACCATGGTCGCCTGCTGGCAGGACCCGCTCTACCCGTAGTTCTCGGTGTACGCGTCGATCTCGCCGATCAGCGCGGTCTTCCCGGCGGTGTCCAGGAAGCTGTGCCGGACCGCGTCGCGCGCCAGTTCGGCGACGCCGGCGCGGTCCAGGCCGAGCAGGCGGGCGGCGGTCGCGTACTCCTGCTCCAGCGTGGTGCCGAACATCGGCGGGTCGTCGGAGTTGACGCTGACCGGCACGCCCGCGGCGACCAGCGTCGCGATCGGGTGCTCGTCGAGGCTCCCGACCGCACGGGTCCGCAGGTTCGAGGTCGGGCAGACCTCCAGCGGAATCCGGTTCTCGGCGAGGTACGCCATCAGCCGCTCGTCCTGAGCGGCAGCGATGCCGTGACCGATCCGCTCGGCTCCCAGCTCGCGGATGGCGTCCCAGATCGTCTCCGGGCCGGTCGTCTCGCCGGCGTGCGGCACGCTGCGCAGACCGGCCGCGCGGGCCTTGTCGAAGTACGGCTTGAACTGCGGCCGCGGCACCCCGATCTCCGGACCGCCCAGACCGAAACTGATCAGACCGTCGGGGCGCTCCTCCAGCGCGATCCGCAGGGTCTCCTCGGCGGACGCCAGGCCGGCCTCACCGGGGATGTCGAAGCACCAGTTCAGCTTCACCCCGAAGTCACGGGCCGCCCCGGTCCGGGCGTCCTCGATCGCCTCGCAGAACGCGCCGGACGGGATGCCGCGCCGCACGCTGGAGTACGGGGTGATGGTGAGTTCCGCGTACCGCACCTGCTGGCGGCCGAGCTCCCGGCCGATCTCGTAGGTGAGCAGGCGGACGTCCTCGGCGTCCCGGATCAGGTCGACGACGCTCAGGTAAACCTCGATGAAGTGCGCGAAGTCCCGGAACTCGAAGTATTCCGCGAGCAGCGAGGGGTCGGCCGGCACCGGTGAGCTGCCCTCGTGCCGCGCCGCGAGCTCGGCGACGATCCGGGGCGAGGCCGAGCCGACGTGGTGCACGTGCAGCTCCGCCTTCGGAAGTCCGGCGATGAATCCGGTCAGGTCGCTCACTTACGTCTCCTCTATTTGTGTGCCACCAAGAAGATACGGCGGAACGGGAACGCGACGAGACCGTCCCGGACCGGATGCACCGTCGCGATCCGATCCGCGAACTCTTTCCGGAACGATTTCCATTCCTCGTCACCGAGGGCCGCGCGGATCGGCCGCAATGCGGTTCCCTCCATCCAGCGCACCACCGGATGTTCTTCTTCGAAAGGCAGGAGATGCAGGTACGTCGTCTCCCACGCGTCAGCCGCCGCCCCCGCGGCGATCGCCTGCCGTGCGTAGACGTCCGGGTCGTCGACCGGGTTCTCCCGGTTCAGTTCCGGCGCCATGTCCCGGACGACCCGGTGACCCGGACTGTCGAAGTTGCCCGGCACCTGCATGGCGAACCAGCCCCCGGCCGGCAGCGCGGCGATCCACTCGGGCAGCAGCTCGCGGTGCTCGTCGACCCACTGCAGGGCCGCGTTCGTCACGACCACGTCGGTCTCCGGGCCGGGCCGCCAATCGGCGATGTCGCCCAGCGCCACGTCGGCCACCGCCTTCGCCACCATCTCCGGTGACGAGTCGAGGCCGGTCACCCGGGCGCCGGGCCAGCGCTCGGCGAGGGTCAGGGTGAGCTCGCCGGTGGCGCATCCGAGGTCGACGACCTCACGAGGCCGCTCGGCGCCGACGCGCTGGACCAGATCGAAGAACGGACGGGACCGCTCGGCCCCGAAGCGGCTGTAGACGGCGGGATCCCACATCGCAACTCCCCTTCTAAACCGTACGTACGTCTTGTTTGAAGCTATCAGCTTGACGGTAGGGTCATGACGTGGAGAAACGAGATTTTCGGAGGATGGGACGGACCGCCTCGGTGGTCGGTCTGGGCGCCTGGCAGCTCGGGGCCGACTGGGGTCAGGTCACCGAGGCCGACGCGCACGCCACCCTGCAGGCCGCGGTCGACGCGGGCGTCACCTTCATCGACACCGCCGACGTCTACGGCGACGGCCGCAGCGAGCAGATCGTCGGCTCCTTCGTGAAGGACCGGCCCGGCCTCACCGTCGCCACCAAGATGGGCCGCCGCCTCCCCCAGGAGCCCGGGAACTACACCCTGGACAACTTCCGCGCCTGGACCGACCGGTCCCGCGCCAACCTCGGCGTCGACACCCTCGACCTGGTCCAGCTGCACTGCCCGCCCACTCCGGTCTTCGGCAGCGACGAGGTGTTCGACGCCCTCGACACGCTGGTCCAGGAGAAGCGGATCGCGGCGTACGGCGTGAGCGTCGAGAAGGTCGAGGAGGCGCTCGCCGCGATCGCCCGGCCCGGCGTCGCGAGTGTCCAGATCATCCTCAACGCGTTCCGGCTCAAGCCGCTGGAGCGGGTGCTGCCGGCCGCCGCCGAGGCCGGTGTCGGCATCATCGCCCGCGTCCCGCTGGCCAGCGGGATGCTGTCCGGCCGTTATGACGAGAACACCACGTTCGCCGCCGACGACCACCGGAACTACAACCGGCACGGCGCATCGTTCGACGTCGGCGAGACCTTCTCCGGCGTCGACTTCCAGGTCGGCCTGGAAGCGGTCCGCCGGCTGCGCCCGCTCGTTCCGTCCGGGGCGACGATGGCGCAATTCGCGATCCGCTGGATCATCGATCAGCCGGCCGTCACCGTGGTGATCCCGGGCGCCCGCAACCCGGAACAGGCTCGCGCGAACGCGGCTTCCGCGGAACTCTCTCCGCTTACGCCGGAAACCCGAGAAATGATCGCGGCAGTCTACGATGAGTTGATTCGCCCTCAGGTGCACGACAAATGGTGAACAATGAAACCGAGGCGCCACGATTGCGCGGCTGGCTCACGATGTCGCTCGGCCTGCTGGCGATCGTCCTCGGCGCGGTCTGGACGCTTCAGGGCCTTGACTTCATCCCCGATCACCTGATGAGTGATCAGCCGGTGTGGGCTGCCGTCGGCGGCGTCACGGCGGTCATCGGCCTGGCGCTGGTGGTCGTCGGGATGCGTCGCCGCGAGGCCGGACGCACCGCTTAGGGGCAGAAAGAAGCCCCGCATCCTCGAATGAGGGTGCGGGGCCACTCGCTCAGGCCGATCTCCGCCAGGCGATCAGCGTGGTGCCGGTCTCGCGACCGACGTATTGGTCTCAGAGCGGGCGAACCTGCTCCGCCTGCGGGCCCTTCTGGCCCTGGGCGATCTCGAACTCGACCCGCTGGTTCTCCTCCAGAGTGCGGTAACCGCTCGTCTGGATGGCCGAGAAGTGGACGAACACGTCAGCACCCCCGCCGTCGACGGTGATGAAGCCGAAGCCCTTGTCTGCGTTGAACCACTTCACGGTTCCTTGCGCCATGCTGAACTCTCCTTCTGAAAATGCCGGCCCGCCCAACCGCAGTAGCGCGGGGCCGATGACCGTTTTCGAGCAGCGGCGCCGCGAGGCGTGCCTTTTCAGAGGACGTCCCCCTCCATCGGCTCGGTGACCCCGCCCGGCTGAGGCGATGTCCCGTGGTCGATGGAAGCAGCGAACCACGTACACAAAAACTGGCCACACTGTACCCGAGAAAGGGTCCGTAAAGCTGCCCCCGGAAGGGACTCAATAATGGGTGGCCGATATGGAAAAGGTCCCCCACTTCGCGGTGACGAAGCGGGGGACCGACAAGACTCCTGTCGATACAGAAGTTGATCTAGTAACAACTTCTCAATCGGGCCAGTGACCCGTCAGCCTGCGGGTGCCGATCGCGCCACCACGGTGGACGGCGGCCTTCACGACCGCGAAGATCGCTCCCTGGATCGCAGCGGCCGCGAGGATCTCACCCCAGCCGCGGTCCTCGTCGCCGGCGTCCGGGGCGTCGTCGTCACCGGCGACCACCTTCCACGCCTGCTTGAAGAGCGCCCCGGCGAGCGCGCCGGCCGCGAAGCCGAGCGCGATGTTCACCGGCTTCAACGCGACCTTCTCCAGCTTGCCCGCCATCAGCGCCTCCCCCGAACGATCAGAATGATGCCGACCAGCGCCGCCACCCCGGCGGCGACCAGCAGCGCCGGCGCCGGGTTGGCGCGGACCCGCTCCGCCTCGGCGGCCGGGTCGGCAGCCGCGTCCTTGACGTGCCCGGTGGCCGAGACGGCCGCGCTGCGGACCCGGCCGGTCAGCTCGTGTGCCTGGGTCAGCACCCGCTGGCGGGTCTGCTCGACCTGCTCCCGCGCACGCGCCTTGACGTCCGCCCGGGCCGCCAGGGCCTGCACCGTCTCTCCGAGATCGGCACGGGTCTGCTTTATCTCCTCCCGCAGCACCGCCAGATCCGGCTTCGCCGCGGAACCGTTGTTCTCACTCATGCCCGGCTACGCTCCTTGACCGCCTGCTTGACTTCGTCGACATCGGCCTTGAGCCCCTCGATCGCTGCCTGGGGCTCCGGCGGAACCGCTCGGCTCACCTGTTTCTTCCCCAGCAGCGCCAGCACGCCGGCGACCGCGAACAACACCACGGTCATGATCAGCGCGGCGGCCCAGAGAGGAAGCCAGATCGCGAGCACGATGACCAGCGTCGCGATGAGCGCGCCGACGCCGTAACCGGCGAGCACCCCCGCGCCACCGAACAGCCCCGCGCCGATCCCGGCATGCTTGCCCTTCTCCGCCAGCTCCGCCTTCGCCAGCGTCAGCTCGTCCCGCACCAGCTTGCTGAGCTGCTCACTCGCGCGCTGCACCAGCTCGCTGGTGGACTGCTCAGCGACCGGCCGGCCGGCCGGCTGGGTGATGATGGGCTGGTTGACGGCGGGCTGCGCCGCGGAACCGTTCAAGACATCGGCCATCGTGTTCCCCCTTTCCGTGTGTTCGGGGTATGCCCTGATCACGACCGCCTCAATCCTCGCGGTATCACGCAAGAAGTCCGGTCAGCTACGCGACACCACGGCGGGATCCGGGCCGCCGAAGACGATGCCGCGGGTGTCGCCGTCGTCGCCGCCACTGAACACCCTCGACTGCTCCGAGGTGGTGTCCGGGCCGGAACCGTAGACGCGGGCGGTGCCGCGGCGGGCCGACGGCGCCGCCTCGCTCTGCCGGAGCTCGGCGCGCATCCGGGGCAGGGCGTCGCGCTGGTTCTCCCAGATGAAGGCGACCAGCCGCTCGCGCACGACGCAGCGCAGATCCCAGAGCGCGCCGGCGTCGTTCGCGCTGACCAGGGCCCGCAGCCGGATCATCCCCTCGGTCGCCTGGGTCACCTGGAGCACGCAGACCCGCTGGTCCCAGAGGTCGGAGCCCTCGCAGACGCGCTGCAGCTCGGCACGGAGCGGCTCGATCGGCGTCGACCAGTCCACGTCGAGCTCGGCGGTGCCCAGCACTGCCGAACCGGTCCGCGTCCAGTTCTGGAACGGTTTGGTGGTGAAGTAGGACGTCGGCAGGATGAGCCGCCGGTCGTCCCAGATCTGCACCACCACGACGGTCAGGGTGATCTCCTCGATCCGGCCCCACTCCTGCTCGACCACGACCACGTCGTCGACCCGGATCGCGTCGCTGAACGCCAGCTGGATCCCGGCGAAGACGTTGCCGAGGGTGCTCTGCGCGGCCAGTGCCGCGACGACGCTGAGCAGGCCGGCCGAGGCGAGCAGGCTGGCGCCGAGCGCCCGGATGCCGGGGAACGTCATCAGCATGATGCCGAAGCAGATCACCACGATCGCCGCGACGGTGACCCGGCGCAGCATCACCACCTGCGTCTTGATCCGGCGGCGCTTGCGGTTGTCCGGTACGTCGATGCGCCACTTAGCGAGCGCGACGTCCTCACAGACGAGCAGGATCGAGGCGACGAGCCAGGCCGACGAGGCGATGCAGAGCAGCACCAGGGCGTGCATGACGCCGGCTCGCAACGTGAAGTCGTCGGCGAAGACCCGGATCGTCTGCTGGACCGCGACCAGGACCGTCGTCACCAGGAACGGGCGGCGGACCTTCAGGGCGAGATCGGCGGCGAGCGGGGAGCGCCGGCCGAGCCGGCGGACCATCTTGTGCACGATCTCGTCGATCACGATCGTCGCGGTCGCCGCTATGACCACGGCGAGAACGGCGGTCAGAAGGCTGGACACTGACCTTTCCCTCCTGCGTAGGGTTCTGTGCCAGCGCCCTAGTTTGCCCCGTGATGCTGTCCGCACACCGTGGACGGCAGATGTCAGACATTGCTCACATCTGCCGCCGGGGTATTTCCTTCTAGATCTTGTCCTTCTAGATCTTGCGGTACTTCGCCTGGGCGATGCAGTAGACGCCGAAGCACGCGATGCCGGCGCCGATCAGCGCGAGCACCCAGACGCCCCAGGAGTAACCGGCGAGGGTCTTCAGGGCGGCATCCAGGCCACGGGCCTTCTCCGGGTCGTAGTTCACCGCGGCGACGACCACGAGCAGACCGGCGATGGCGTACGCGGCACCCTTGGACATGTAGCCCGCCATGCCCAGCTTGATGATCGACTCGCGGGAGTTGGCCGGCATCTCGCCGGTGTTCAGGTGCTTCACGAACTTGCGCTTGAAGCCGTAGTAGGCCATGCCGATGCCGATACCGAGGACGACCAGGCCGATCAGGCCGACGAGCCAGCGGCCACCGGTCGAGTCCATCGCGCCGGCGGTCATGCTCGCGTTGTTGTCGCCCATCGAGGCGTTCGAGCCCTGCACCACCTTGACCGCGGTCCAGCCGAGGTAGGTGTAGAGGAGGGCGCGGGCGCCGGAGAGGACGCGCTCGGCCATCGCGGTGCGGTTCCGCGGGCCGCTCTCCCCGATGACCGCCTCGAAGGCCTGCCAGATCGCCATGGCGCCGAGGCCGATGGCGATGATGACGAGCAGCGTCTTGCCGTACGAGTGCCCGGCCAGCTCCTGCAGGGCTCCGGACTGGTCACTGTCCTGTCCGGAGCCGGCGAAGGCCACCTGGAACGCGATCCAGGCGAAGAGCAGGTGGATGATGCCGTAGCCGATGAAGCCTCCCCGGGCGAGGTACTCCAGAGGCTTGCTCTCAGCGGCACGCGACGCGTGGTATTTGACGTTCGAGGTCGTGGAGGACATGGCCCCAATGTGACCGACGGCGACTTCCGTCAAACCCGGTGTGCGAATGGCGCTATCGTGTCACTGCCGCGCGATCTGCACCTGAACCTCGTCGTTCGTCACGCTGTCCAGCGAGACCTGCAGGCCGCCGACCTCGACCGCCTGCTGGCCCTTGGTCAGCGAGATCTGCTCGCCGGCGACCTCCAGGGTCACCGTGTTCTGGTCGGCGCTGATGAATTTCGCCTCCACGCCGAGGACGCTCGCGCTCGCGTTCGTCTCGCGCGCGATGGAGACGGTGCACTGGTCGAGGCTGCAGTCGACGTTGTCGCTGCTGCATCCGGTCAGCAGGGCGAGCCCGAACGCGGCCGAGGCGACAGCGGCGGCGAGACGGCGGCGAGGCATGAAGATCAACACCCTTTCACGGTACGGGGACCCCGCAACCCTAAGCTGGGCGGGTGAGTGACTACCAAGTACGCGACAACACCGCTGCCCGACGCTTCGAGCTGCTGGTCGACGGCGAGGTGGGCGCGCTGGCCGTCTACCACACCCGTGGCGACGTGGTGATCATCCTGCACACCGAGACCGCGCCCGAGATGCAGGGCCGCGGGCTGGCGAGCGAACTGGCCCGGCAGACGCTGGACCAGATCCGCGAGCGGGGCGGCAAGGTCGTTCCCTCCTGCCCGTTCTTCGCCAAGTACATCGGCGAGCACCCCGAGTACGCGGACCTGGTCTCGCACGGCTGACCGTCAGGCGGCGACCGGCTCCGGAGCGGGCTCGGGCACGTTCACGCCGGCGATGATCTCGGCGGCGGCCTGGCCGAGCGCCCGGGTGGCGCCGTGCGTGGCGATGTGCACGCCACCGGCGACCTCGACCGGGATGCCCATCTCCACGACGATGGCGTCCGGGCGCACCCGGAGGACCGCGGTCAGGGTCTCGGCGATCCACGGGTGCCGGTGCACGTCCCGGACCACCAGCACGAGCGGGCGGTCACCGGCGCCGGCCAGCACTGCGCCGGCCCGGTCGGCGACGCCGTCCAGGTCCTCGGCGGTCAGCCGGTCCGCGGTGGTGCCGGGCAGCAGGCCGGCGAGCGGCGCGCCGAGGCCCCAGGGGGTCTCGCTGCCGATCGCGATGTTCCGGGCCGGGGCGAACTCGACCACGTGCGGGGCGCTGCGGACCGGCAGCTCGGGTCCGCCGTCCGCGAGGGTCACCCGGATGGCACGGCGGGCAGCCGCGAACCCGACGGCCGAGCCGCGGCTCGCGGGCGCCGCGAGGGCGGTCACCCCGGGCTGGGCGGCGGCGTCGGCGATGGCACGGGCGCCGGTCTCGGTCTGCCTGCCGGTGGTCCACGCGGCCAGGGCGCGGACCCGGGCGACGGCGTCGCGCAGGCGTTCCTCGGCCAGGTCGCCACTGCGGACGGCGGTCACGATGGCGTCGCGCAGCTCGATCGCGGTCTGCTCGTCGGCGTGGTCGCCACCGACGCAGATCGCGTCGACACCGGCGGCCAGCGCGCGGACCGCGGCGCCGGCCAGGCCGTACCGCCGCCGGACGCCCTGCATCTCGATGCCGTCGGTGACGATCAGGCCGTCGAAGCCGAGTTCCTCGCGGAGCAGGCCGGTCAGGATGCGGCGGCTCAGGGTGGCCGGCAGCTCGTCGTCGTACGCGGGAACGAGCAGGTGGCCGGTCATCACCGACTTGGCACCGGCGGCGATCGCGGCCCGGAACGGCACGAGTTCGACCTCTTCGAGCTCGGCCCGGCTCCGCGCGATCAGCGGCACGTCGTGGTGCGAGTCGACGCTGGTGTCGCCGTGACCGGGGAAGTGCTTGGCGCAGCCGGCCACCCCGGAGTCCTGCAGGCCGCGGATGAAGGCGGCGGTGTGCCGGGCCGCGAGCCGCGGCTCGGCGCCGAACGCGCGGACGCCGATGACCGGGTTGGCCGGGTTGTTGTTGACGTCCGCGTCCGGCGCGTAGTCGAGGGTGATCCCGGCGTCGGCCAGGTCGCGGCCCAGGTCCCGGGCCACCGCCTCGGTCAGCTCCGGATCGTCGATCGCGCCGAGGGCCAGGTTGCCCGGACGTGAGCTGCCGAGCCGCGACTCGAACCGGGTGACGTCGCCGGCCTCCTCGTCGATGGCCACGATCACGTCGGGCTGCTCGGCCCGCAGCTGCGCGGTGAGTGCCGCCACCTGGGCCGCCGACTCGACGTTGCGGGCGAAGAGGGCGACGCCTCCCAGCCCGTTGCCGAGCCACCGGCGGACCCAGTCCGGAGCGGACGTGCCGACAAATCCCGGCTGCAGGACAGCAGCGGCGAGTTCCGGCAATTCGCCGTGAATGGACATACGCCCCCGTACCTCCGATGCATTCACGAACGTCTATGTGAACGTTCCCCTTGTCCGGGGACCTATGCTCACACTCGATCCGATATTAGTCAACAAACCTTTCTATTAGCTGTGGGCACCGTCCCGGTAAACTGCCGGGGTGCCGAACACCCCCCTCGCGGCGACCGGCGTCGACTGGTCCGAGATCCACGCGGTCCGTCTGCTCGGCATCGCTCTGGCCGTCTTGTTCCTGCTCTGGGCCATCCGCCGCATGTTCGGGGGCAAATAGGGGTAACGGGCCGCGCATGCGCATCGGATACTTCCTGTCGAGCGAGGAGTTCTCGCCCGCCGAGCTGATCGAGCAGGCGAAGGGCGCGGAGCGCGCCGGCTTCCAGAGCCTGTGGATCTCGGACCACTATCACCCGTGGGTGGACGCCCAGGGGCACAGCGCCTTCGTCTGGTCGATGATCGGGGCGCTCAGCCAGGCCACCAAGCTGGAGATCACCACCGCGGTGACCTGCCCGACCGTCCGCATCCATCCGGCCGTGATCGCCCAGGCCGCCGCGACCAGCGCGGTGCTGACCGGCGGGCGGTTCCGGCTCGGGATCGGCACCGGCGAGGCGCTCAACGAGCACATCTTCGGCGACGCCTGGCCCGAGGAGGACGTCCGGCTGGAGATGCTGGAGGAGGCCGTCGAGATCATGCGGGGCCTCTGGGCCGGCGGCACGTTCTCGCACCACGGCAAGCACTACACCGTGGAGAACGCCCGGATCTACACGCTCCCGGACCGGCCCGTCGAGATCCACATCTCCGGGTTCGGGCCGAAGTCGACCGAGGTGGCCGGGCGGATCGGCGACGGCTACGTCAGCGTCATGCCGGACGGCGACCTGGTCGCGAAGTTCCGCGAGACCGGCGGCACGGGCAAACCCGCACAGGGCGCCTTCAAGGCCGCCTTCGCCGCCAGCACCGACGAGGGGCGGCTCCTCGCGTACGAGAAATGGCCCAATGCCGGCGTGCCCGGTGAGCTCTCCCAGGTGCTGCCCTCGCCGAAGCACTTCGAACAGGCATCGCAGTTGGTGACGCCGGAGATGATGGACGACGCCTTCGTCTGCGGCAACGACCCGGAGGCCCACCTCGAGATGATCCGCAAGTACGCCGACGCCGGATTCGACGAGATCTACGTCGGCAACACCGGCCCGAACTCCCAGGGGCTCTTCGACATGTACGCCTCGCAGATCCTGCCGAAACTCTGATGAAGCTCCCCATCTACGGGCCCCGGCTGCGCAAGGTCGCCCGCAACCACTTCGGATGGCCGTCGCTGCGGCCGGGCCAGTTCAAGCCGATGCGTGCGGTGCTGCGCCGGAAGGACGCGCTGGTGGTCCTGCCGACCGGTGCCGGCAAGTCGGCGATCTACCAGATCCCGGCCGTGCTGCTGCCCGGCCCGACCGTGGTCATCTCGCCGCTGCTCGCCCTGCAGCAGGACCAGATCGCCGCCCTCAACGAGCGGGACGACCCGAAGACCCGCGCGGTCCGGGTCAGCTCCGCCGAGACGCCGGCCCAGCAGCGGGAGGCGATCGAGGAGATCCGGACCGGCCGGGCCGAGTTCCTCTTCATCACCCCGGAGCAGCTGAGCGACCCGGACCGGCTCGCCGAGGTGCGGGCCCTCAAGCCCGGTCTCGTGGCGGTCGACGAGGCGCACTGCATCTCGGCCTGGGGACACGACTTCCGGCCGGACTACCTCGCGCTCGGCGAGATGATCAAACAGATCGGCCGCCCGCCGATCCTGGCGCTCACCGCGACCGCGTCGCCGCCGGTCCGCGAGGACATCATCGAGCGCCTGCACCTGAAGAACCCGGAGATCCACGTGTCCGGGCTGGACCGGCGCAACCTCTTCCTGGAGGTGGCGTACTGCCCGGACGAGGCCTACCGGTGGCGGCGGCTCACCGCGATGCTCGACGCCGAGCAGCGGCCCGGCATCATCTACGTGCCGACCCGGCGCAGCGCCGAGGAGCTGGCCGGCAAACTCACCGAGGCCGGGTACGACGCCGAGTTCTACCACGGCGGCATGGCCTCCGGGATCCGCGAGCAGCGGCACCGCGACTTCAGCGACGACAAGATCGACATCATGGTCGCGACGTCGGCGTTCGGCATGGGCATCGACAAGCCGAACATCCGCTGGGTGGCGCACGTGGCGCTGCCGGACTCGCCGGACAGCTACTTCCAGGAGATCGGCCGGGCCGGGCGGGACGGCGAACCGGGCCGGACCGTGCTGCTCTGGCGCTCCGAGGACGAGGCCCTGCAGCGCTTCTTCACCGGCGGCTCGCCGGACGTCGAGGAACTGACCGCTCTCGCCGCCGAGCTGCACAAGGGCCCGCAGACGAAGACCGCGCTGCAGAAGGCGACCGGCCTGGGCCCGCGCAAGATCGGCCAGCTGCTGGGCCTGCTGGAACAGGTGGGCGCGGTGCGGACCGGCGCCGGCAACAAGCTCTCGGTCCCGGCCCGCGCGCCGCTCCCGCCCGCCGCGGCCGAGGCTGCCGTCGCCGAGCACGAGCGCCAGCAGGCGGTCATGAAGACGCGAACTGACATGATGCGCGCCTTCGCACAATCCCGGCAGTGCCGGACGGAGACGCTGCTCGCCTACTTCGGCGAGGACATCCAGCGCCAGTGCGGCCACTGCGACAACTGCGCCGACGGCAGCGCCGCCGAAGTCGACGCGGCCGAGGAGGAGGGCCCGTTCCCGGTGCACAGCCACGTCCGGCACGGCGAGTGGGGCACCGGCATGGTGATGAACTACGAGGAGGAGCGGATGACGGTCCTCTTCGACACGGTCGGCTACAAGACCCTCTCCGTCCCGGTGGTGGTCGAGCAGAACCTGCTGACGGCGGCCTGACCGGTTACCGTCTGCCGATGACCCAGCCGCGCACCCGGCGGAGCCGTGCACTGTGGATCGTCTTCGCCGTGGCCGGCGCCGCCGGGGTCGCCGGCTGGTGGCTGGCGCCGGTTCTGCTCGGCGGCGCCCAGGGCTTCCTCGGCCTGAGCCTCGGCGACAAGGACAGCGTCGCCAGCGTGGTCAGCATGGTGACCGGCCTGATCTCGCTCGCCGTCTCGGTCTGGTTCGGACTGTCGCAGGGCCGGCGCCCGCCCTCCGCCGGCGAGCTCACCCGCCCGGCGAAGAACCTGCCGCTCATCGACGATCCGGCCACGTCGGCGCTGGCCCTGCGGGTGCACGCCGCCTCGGACGTCGTGCCCGCGGCCGATCAGGCCCGGGCGCGCCGATGGTGGCCCTTCCGGCGGCCGCCCGCCGGCCCCGACCCGCGCCTGCCGGTCTTCGTCGAACGCGATCAGGGCGAGCACGTCCGTGAGTGGCTGCGCCGGGCACGGACGGACGGCGGATTCCTGATCCTGGTGGGCAACTCCTGCGTCGGGAAGACCCGCCTGCTGTACGAGAGCACGCGTACCGAACTCGCCGGATTCCGTGTCCTGGCCCCGGCGCTCGGCGACGGCGCGGCCGTGAACCGGGCCGCCGCCGTCGAAGGCGGGCTCCTCGTCTGGCTCGACGAGCTGCAACGATTCCTGCCCGGCCCGTACCTGAGCGAGGGATCGGAGCCGATCACCGCTTCGGCGATCGAGGCCCTGCTGGACTCGCCGCATCCGGTCGTCGTGGTCGGCACGCTCTGGCCGGACCACGCCACCGCGTTGCGTTCCACCGAACCCGGCGAGCCGGACGACCGCCGTCCCCGTTTCCCGGCCGCCCTCGACATCCTCACCGGGCACCGGGTCCACCAGATCCGGCTGGACACCTTCTCGGCGGCCGAGCGGGAGAACGCGAACCGCCTCGCCCCGGCCGACGACCGGCTCGCCACGGCCCTCGCCGACCGCGACTACAACGTGACCGAGGCGCTCGCCGGCGCCCGCGAGATCGTCGCCCGCTACCAGCGCGCCACCGACGACGAGCGCGCCGTCCTCTACGCCGCCGCCGACGCCCGCCGGGCCGGCGTCCAGTCCCCGCTCACCCCGGAGCTGCTGGCCGCCGCGGCGCGGGGCTATCTGACCCACCTGCGGCCGGACGACAGCTGGTTCCCGGCGGCGCTGGCCGAGCTGTCCAGCCGGGATCGGCGGCAGGATAAGGCCACCGCTCCTCTGCTGCAGCTGACCAGCGACGACCGGCGTACCTCCCTCGGCTACACGATGACCGACTACCTCCTGCAGCGCCTCACCCGCGAACGCCGCACCCTGCCCCTGCCGCCGGCGACCTGGCAGGCCCTCGCCGAACACGCGCCCGAGGACGACCTCGCCGGCCTCGCCGAGAGCGCCGAGCTGCGGCTGCGCTTCACCGAGGCGATCCGCTTCTACGAACGGCTCGAGGCCCTCGGCAATCCGGACGCCACCGAGGCGCTGGCCGTCCTCCGCCTCGACGACGGCGTCGTGGAGCGTCTGTCGGAGCAGACCGGCGACTTCGGTGTCTCCCACGAGCTGCCCACGGTGCTGATCCGGCTCGGCCGGCTGGACGACCTGCGATCCCTCGCCGCCGGCGGCGACCACGCGGTGTCCTACCGGCTGGCCGCGGTCCTGGTCGCGGATGTGGATCTCGGCGCTCTGACCCGGCGCGCCGACGACGGCGACTCCGGGGCCGCATCCTCGCTGGCCACCCTGCTGAGCGACCGGGGTGATCTCGGGACGCTCACCGAACGCGCCGACGCCGGCGACTTCTTCGCCGCCGACCGGCTCGCTGACCTGCTGGCGTACCGGGGTGACGTGGACCGGCTCCGGGACCGCGCCGACCGCGGCGACCGTGTCGCGGGCCGGCGCCTCGCCACGTTGCTGTTCCACCGCGACGATCTGGCGGCGATCCGGAGCCGTGCCGAGACCGGCGACGAGGAAGCCGCCCGCACCCTGCGGGAGATCCTCGCCGACCGTGGCGAACCGGTCGGCGACCCCGGCGCCGACCCGGGCGACCCGCCCATGGATCTGTTGCTCCACGACGACCCGACGTTCGCCTCACTGAGCCTGGCGGAGCTGCGGAAACGGGCCGACGGCAGCGGCGTGCACATCTCCTACGCCCTCGCGGCGGCGCTCGGCGACCTGGGCGACGTCGCCGAGCTGGCGGAGCGGGCTGCGGCGGGCGACTCGATGGCGAGCTATCACCTGGCCGCCGTCCTGGCCGACCGCGATGACATCGCCGAGCTGAACCGGCGGGCGGACAGCGGCGACTTCGCGTGCCGGGCCCGTCTCGCGGAGCTGCGGTCCCGCCGGTCCGCCGCCGAGCCCGCCGGCCTGCGCGACCGGGCGGACGCCGGCGACGGGGAGGCCCAGCAGGACCTCGCCGCGTGGCTGAGTGATCGGGGTTCCCTGGCCGAGCTCGCCGGCCGCGCCGGCAGCGGTGACTGGTTCGCCGGGACCCGGCTGGCCCAACTGCTGACCCGGCGAGGCCACTCCGCGGAGGTACGCCGGCGCGCCGGCGACGGCGACCAGGCCGCGCAGGCACACCTCGTCCGGTTGCTGACCCTGCGCGAGGACCTCGCCGGGCTCGCCGAGCACGCCGGAGCCGGGGACACCGCTGCTCAGTTCCAGCTGCTCCGGGTGTTCGTCCGGCAGGAGAACGACGAGGGGATCGCCGCCCGGGCCGACAGCGGCGACGATGTCGCGGCGGCCGTCCTCGCCGAGCGGTGGCTCGCCCGCGGGCTGGTCGACGAGGTCAGCGCCCGGGCGGACCGGGGCGACCTGACGGCCGCCGACCGGCTCGTCCGCCATCTCGCCGAACACGGGCGGCACGACGTGCTGGCGCAGCGTGCCGATGCCGGCGACTTCCAGGCGGCCACCGTCCTCGCCGACCTGCTGGCCCGGCAGGGACGGCGGGAGGACCTGGTCGCCCGGGCCGACGCCGGCGATCTCATCGCCCGGCGGCGGCTGGCCTCGTTGCTGAACCGGACCGGCCGGATCGACGACCTCGCCCGCCGGGCCGACGAGGGCGACCGGGAGGCGGTCGAGGAGATGAACCGGCGGCTCGCCGACCGGGGCGAGTTCGCCGCGTTGCAGGCCCGCACCGAGCAGGGTGCGACCGACGACTTCCTGCTGCTCGACGTGCTCGCCGTCCGGAACCCCGGCCGGCTGCGCGAGCTGGCCGACGACGGTGACTTCTTCGCCGCGGGCCGGCTGGTCGACCTGCTCGCCCACCAGGGGCGCTGGACGGAATTGATCGCCGAGGTGCACGCCGGCAGCTACGGCGCCGCCGATCGGCTGCTGGACCTGCTCGTGATCCGCGATCCGGCCGGATCGGCCGCGATCCGGCGGCACGGGCTGAGCGGCGGGGAGCTTCCCCAGGGCCTGTGAGTGTCCGCGGCCGGAGTGTCCGCGGAAGACTCACGAAGCCGGTCCGGTGGAGTCCCGGATGATGAGTCGCTGGCCTGTCGCCCGGCGGCGGGGGCGGGTGGCCAGGGGTTTCAGGGCCAGTTCCAGGGCCATCCGGCCCATGTCGGTCATCGGCAGGCGGATCGTGGTGAGGCTGGGCGCCAGGTCGCCGGCGACCGAGACGTCGTCGAAGCCGACCACTGACATCCGCTGCGGGACCGGGATGCCCCGTTCGCGCAGGACGGCGAGGACGCCCATCGCCATGGCGTCGTTGAGAGCGATGATCGCCGTGGTGTCCGGGTGCTCGGCGAGGATCTTCTCGGTGGCGATCCGGCCGCCCTCGCGGACGAAGTCGGTGTGCACGATCGGCATGTCCTCGATGGAGAGGCCGAAGGATCGCAGCGCCGCCGCGACACCGGCCATCCGGTCGATCACGGTGTTCAGTTCCGGGGTGCCGGCGACCAGGGCGATCCTGCGATGGCCGAGTTCGAGCAGATGGGAACCGAGCGCGTGGCCGCCGGCCTCGTTGTCGGGGAGGACCGCGTCGGCGCCGAGCGCGTGCCGGCCGATCACCGCGACCCGGCCGCCGCCCTGCTGATACCCGGACAGCACCGTGCGCGCCTCGGCCTCCATCCGCGGGTCGCCGTACCCGGAACCGGCCACGATGATGATCCCGACCCGCTGGGCGATCAGGTTCCGGATCTGGCGCAGCTCGTGTTCGGGGTCCCGGCCGGAGTGGCAGATCTGCACGAGCAGGCCCTGCTCACCGGCGAGCTGGATGACACCGCCGGCGATCTCGGAGAAGTACGGGTCGTCGATCTGGTGCACGATCAGGCCCACGGTCGAGCTGTTTCCGCCGGCCAGGGTGCGCGCGTAGGGGTTCGCGACGTACCCGAGCTCGGCCGACACCTGGCGAACGCGATTGGCGACCTCCTCGCTCACGCCCTCGCGTCCGGCGAGTGCCCGCGAGGCCGTGGCCAGCGAGACTCCCGCCCGTTGGGCGACGTCGATGAGGCGCAGCCCGGGGCCCGGTTTCGGCATCGTTAACTCCCAAGCTATTGCCCGTGATTGATGTCACAGCATAGAGTACGCAAGCGCTTACGGAAGCGCTTTCGTACTCGGCACGAAGGGACGTCCGAGGATGCCGACCACTTCTCACCGCGCACGACTCTCCGCATATGCCCTGGCTGCGACCTTGATTCTCACACTCGGCGCCTGTGGCGGCGACGACGGTGGCGACAGCGGCGGCAACGCCGACGATCCGATCGTCATCGGCGTCTCGCTGCCGCTCACCGGCGACTTCTCCGAGCCGGGCAAGGGTGTCCAGCAGGGCTACGAGGCCTGGCAGAAGATAATCAACGAGAAGGGCGGCCTGCTCGGGCGCCCGGTGGAACTCAAGATCCTCGACGACCAGTCCAATGCGGACCGGGTCGTCGCCGACTACGAGCAACTGATCGGCAAGGACGAGGTCGACCTGGTCTTCGGCCCGTTCTCGACCCGTCTCGTGGTTCCCTCGGCGCGCGTCGCCGAGGAGTACGGCATGCTCTTCGTCGAGCCGGCCGGCGCCGCGAAGGAGGTCTTCGAGCAGGGCTTCAAGAACCTCTTCTACGCCGCCCCCGCGGTGGCGAACGACCACTACAACTACCTCGCCGAGCACATCCTGGCGATGCCGGCCGACCAGCGGCCCAAGACCGCGGCCTACGCGGCGATGGACGACCCGTTCGCGCAGGGCACGGCGTACGGCCTCAAGGAGAAGCTGGAGGCCGGTGGCATCAAGACGGTGGTGGACGAGGTCTACCCGCCGAACACCACCGACTTCAGCGGAATCGCCGCCAAGATCGCCGACTCGAAGGCGGACGTGCTGGTCGGCGGCTCGCAGTACCAGGACGGCGTCAACCTGATCGTGGCCCTCCAGCAGCTGGGCTACCAGCCGAAGCTGGCCGCGTTCTCGACCGCGCCGACGAACCCGGAGTTCGCCTCGGCGATCGGCAACAAGACCGCGGGCGTGCTCTCGCCGACCGGCTACAGCCAGGACGCACCGTACGAGAGCAACAAGGAGTTCGTCGAGAAGTACACGGCCGCCAACGGCAAGGCGCCGGAGGAGGACCAGGCCAACGGCTACACCACCGGCCAGGTGGTGGCCGCCGCGGTCACCGCGGTGGGCTGTGCCGAGCAGGGCGAGTGCCAGCAGAAGCTCGTCGACTGGGTGCGCGCCAACGAGGTGCAGACCGTGGTCGGACCGCTGACCTGGGACGAGACCGGCAAGCCGAAGGGCGCCCACATGATCCAGCAGTGGATCGACGACGACATCAAGATCGTCCTGCCGGCGCCGGTCAAGGAGGCCGAGTTCGTCTACCCGAAGCCGGCCTGGTGATGCGCTGATGCCATCCGGTGCGCTGCTGTTCCAGAGTGTCCTCCTGGGTCTGCTGCTGGGCGGTCTCTACGCCCTGCTCGCCTCGGGACTGACCCTCTACTTCGGCATCATGCGGGTCGTGATGATCGCCCACTCGGCGTTCCTCATCCTCGCCGCCTACCTGGCCTGGTACCTGCACGAACGGGCCGGCATCGACCCGCTGCTCTCGATGATCGTCACCGTCCCGCTGTTCTTCGGCGCCGGTGTCCTGCTGCAGCGGCTCCTGCTCACCCGGTTACGGCCGGCCACCCTGACCATGATGTCGGTGCTGCTGACGTTCGCCATCGCGCTGCTCATCGAGGGGCTGCTCGGCTACGCGTTCACCGGCACGCAGCGGCGCATCAACCTCGGGTACGGCTCCGCGAGCATCGAGGTGTTCGGTGCGCGGATCGCGGTGGTCAAGCTCATCGCGTTCGTCCTCGCCGTGGTCGCGCTCAGCGCGCTCTACCTGCTGATGAAGCGCACCCGCTTCGGCCGGGCGCTGCGCGCGACCATCCAGCACCGGGACGCGGCCCGGCTGCTCGGCATCGACACCGACAAGGTGGCCGGTTTCGGCTTCGGCATCGGGCTGGCCACCGCGGCGATCGGCGGCACCGCGCTGTCGCTGGACACCACCATCTACCCCTCGTTGCACTGGCACTGGATCGGCCCGCTCATGGCGATCATCGTAGTCGGCGGGCTGGGCAGTGTGCCGGGCGCGGCGATCGCGGCGCTGGTGCTCGGGATGGCGCAGAGCCTGCTCCAGATCCCGCTCGGCACCACGTGGGCGCAGACGGTCTTCTACGTCGCGCTCTTCGCCACGCTCGCGATCCGGCCACAGGGATTCTTCGGAGGCCGTCTTGCCCAGCGCTTCTAGAGTTCTGAAGATCGGCGCGGTGGTCCTGCTCGCGGTGGCGATCCTGGCCTTCCCGAGCATCGCGCCGAACCCCTACATCCTCTCGGCCGGCGTGCTGGTGCTCAACTACGCGGTGCTCTCCACCTCGTGGAACTTCGTGGGCGGCTTCACCGGCTACATCTCGCTCGGCCACGGCGCGCTGGCCGGCCTGGGCGCCTACGGCACCGGTCTGCTGGTGGCGAAGGGCGGGCTTCCGCCCTTCCTCGCGCTCTTCGTGGGGGCCGGGCTGGTCGCCGCACTCGCGGTTCCGATCGGCTTCGCCGCCTTGCGGGTACGAGGGGCGAGCTTCGTGATCGTCTCCATCTCCCTCGTGCTCATCCTGCTGCTCGTCTTCCAGAGCTGGGCCTCGGTCACCGGCGGGTCACGCGGCCTGGTCGTCCCCCGGCCGTTCGACCTGACCCGGCCGGAGCACCACCGGGTCTTCTACTACCTGTTCGCCGCGCTGCTCGCGGTGGCGCTGCTGGCCTGGTGGCTGATCGACCGATCCCGGTTCGGCCTGGGTCTCAAGTCGATCCGGGAGGACGAGGACAAGGCGGAGGCTCTCGGCACGGCCACCTTCGCGTACAAGCTGATCGTCTTCGTCGTCTCGGCCGGCTTCACCGCGCTGGCCGGCGGGATGTACGCGCTCTGGTTCGGCGACCTCGACCCGGTCTTCCAGTTCTCCATCCTCACCGGCTCCTACCTGGTGCTGATGGCGCTGCTGGGCGGGGTGCGGCAGCTGTTCGGGCCGGTCACCGGCGCGATCATCGTGGGTGTCGCGCTGGAGTACTTCAAGGTCGAGTACGGCGACACCCCGCTGCATCTGGTCGCGACCGGCCTGCTGCTGGCGCTCGTGGTGCTCTTCATGCCGGACGGCATCCTGCCGGCGATCGGCGACCTCTGGAAACGCTTCGATCGCACCGAGCGGTCGTCGATCCGCGAGGTCACCGCCGCCGAACTGCGCGAGCAGCGGCTCGCCGAGGCGAAAGGGGCCACCCGATGACCTCGCTGTCCACCACCGACCTCCGCAAGGGCTTCGGCGGGGTGACCGCCCTCGACGGCGCCACCGTCGAGTTCCAGCACGGCAAGGTGAACGCGCTGATCGGGCCGAACGGCTCGGGCAAGACGACGTTCTTCAACTGCGTGACCGGCATGATCAAACCGGACAGCGGCGTCGTGAGCTATGCCGGCAAGGACATCACCGGCAAGGCACCGCACCGGATCGCCCGGCACGGCCTGGGCCGCACCTTTCAGCTGTGCCGGACCTTCCCTCGGATGACGGCCGTGGAGAACGTGCTCGCCGCCGTACAACCGAAGGGGTTGATCGGGGGTCTGCGAGGGGCGAAGCGCCGCAGCGAGATCGACCGGGCGATGAGCTGGCTGACCCGGCTCGGCATCGAGCACCTGGCCGCCAGCGAGGCCCGTGACATGTCCTGGGGCCAGCAGAAACTCCTCGAACTGGCGGGCGTGCTGATGGCGGAGCCGGCGACGGTGCTGCTCGACGAACCGGCCGGCGGGGTGAACCCGGCGCTGCTCGACCGGATCGGTGTGCTGGTCCGTGAGCTGAACGCGGAGGGCCGCACCTTCGTGATCGTCGAGCACAACATGGACCTGGTCATGAGCATCAGCGACCACATCGTGGTCTTCGACCGCGGCCGGCCGATCGCCTCCGGCCCTCCCTCGGCGATCCAGAAGGACGAACGCGTTCTGGGGGCATACCTTGGCGTCTGAACTCTCCCTCTCGGGCATCGTCGCCGGCTACGGCCGGGCGGCGCCGGTTCTCCGCGGCTTCTCCGTCGAGGTGCCGGCCGGGAAGATCGTCTGTCTGGTCGGGCCGAACGGCGCCGGCAAGTCCACCGTGCTGAAAGTGGCCGGTGGCCTGCTCAAACCGCGGGACGGGAAGGTGCTCGTCGGCGACGCGGACGTCACCGGCCGGGGCCCGCAGGCCATGCTCGCTGCGGGAGTCTCCCTGGTGCTCCAGGGGCACAGCGTCTTCCGCGAGATGACCGTCGAGGAGAACGTGCTGCTCGGCGCGTACACGGTGCGCGACCCGTCGTTCGTGGCGAAACGCGTGGCTTTCGTGAAAGAGGTCTTCCCGGTGGTCGCCGACCGCTGGGGATCGCTCGCCGGTCTGCTCTCCGGCGGGCAGCAGAAACAGGTGGAGTTCGCCCGGTCGCTCATGGTCGACCCGAAGGTCGTCCTGCTGGACGAGCCGTCGATGGGTCTCGACCCGAAGGCGACCGGCACGGTGTTCGAACAGGTCGTGCGGATGCGTGACGCCGGCACGGCGGTGCTGCTCGTCGAGCAGAACGCCCGCCGCGCGCTGGAGACCGCCGACCTCGGGTGCGTGCTCGATCTCGGGCGCGTGCACATCTCCGGGCCTGCACAGGAGCTTTTGAACGATCCACAGCTCGGGGAGCTCTATCTCGGCGGCCGTCCCGCCGAGCCTCCGGTACAGCCGAAGATCTGAGAAAGGTCGTCCATGAGACGTGCCCTCGGAATCACCGTCGCGGTCATAGCGGTCGCGGCCCTCGGAACACCGGTCAACGCGGGGGATCCAGGCCCGCGTGACGTCCATCCGTCCCTTCGCTCCGATCTGATCGCCTTCTACGACTTCGATCATCCGATGCCCGACGACGCGGCCCTCGAACGGGACCTGGGCCGGTCCGGCACGGAGATCGAACTGATCAACGGGGGCGCCGCCCAGCGCGTGCCCGACTCCGCCTACCCGGGCAGCCGCCGGGCGCTGCAGACGAAACAGGTGAACCCGGACGCCACCGGCAACGACGACTGGAAGGCCGGCGTCTACTCGCCGACCGGGGTGCGCACGCTGCGCGCCTTCAACGCCGTCGGCGGGACCACGGTGATGGGCTGGTTCAAGCGCTCGATGGACGGCCCGGCGCCGAACACCGTCACGCCGGCGCCGGACGACCGGTTCAATGCGATCGGCCTGGCCGGCGTGCTGACCGGTGACTCCGACGGGCACGCGGTCCGTGCGCTGCTGGAGCTCATCGACGTGCAGGGCACCCTGCGTCTCGTCGCCCTCGGCCGGCGGCTGGACGGCGGCGCCTCGCAGACGTTCGCGGCCACCGAGGACTGGAAAACCCTGCTGCCGAAGGACCAGTGGGTGCACATCGCCGCGACGTTCGACTTCAACGCCGGAACCATGGCGCTCTACCGCAACGGCGTCCCGGTCGAGGGTTTCTACACGGTGGCCGGCGACCCGTGGCAGGTCAGCGGTCCGGGGCCGCACGTCACCACCGCCACCGATCCGCGCGGCATCAAGATCGGCGGGAGCTTCCCGCAGAACAGCGTCGAGCGCAACCCGTGTGACTGCCGGATGGACGCGCTCATGTTCCTGGACCGCTCGCTGTCGGCCCGGGACGTCGCGAACCAGTACCGATTCATGAAGAGCCGGGGGTAATTCATGCGCCGCCTCATCCTTCCCTTACTGCTAGTTCTGTCCACTTTGTTTATTCCGTCCTCGGCCATGGCCGCCGCGGAGCCGATCGACGACCCGGTGCCGGTCGAGCCGGTCGCCTCACGACTGGGCCTGGTGTTATCCGACTTCGCCTCTTTTCCGCAGTCGAACCCGACCCCGGCGCCGACCGATCCGCGTCTCATGCGGCACGCCCGGATCAACACGATCATGGAGCTGCCGGACGGGTCGGGCCGCCGTGCGGTCCCTGACCTCAACGGCAACCTCTACCTGGTCGAGGACGGTGTCCCGCACGTCTACCTGGACGTCGCCGCCACCTTCGCGCCGCAGTTCTTCTCCGGTCGTGGTCTCGGCCAGGGCTTCGGGTACGTGACGTTCCACCCGGACTTCAAGAAGAACGGCAAGTTCTACACGATCCACACCGAGCAGGCCACGCTCACCACGGCGGTGCCCGACTTCCAGCAGTCCGGGACCACGCTCTTCCACGGGGTGATCAACGAGTGGACGGCTGCCGACCCGGCCGCCGACACGTTCGCGGGCACCCGGCGGGAGCTGCTGCGGATCGGCTTCGCCGGTCAGATCCACGGCATCCAGGAGATCAACTTCAACCCGACCGCGCGTAAGGGCACCGCCGAGTACGGCAAGCTCTACCTGGCGGTGGGGGACGGCGGCATCGGCGTACGCACGACCGACCCGCAGAACCTCGCGATCCCGCACGGCAAGCTGATCCGGATCGACCCGGCCGGCACGAACTCGGCGAACGGCGAGTACGGCATCCCGGCCGACAACCCGTTCGTCGGCCAGGCCGGCGCGCTCGGCGAGATCTGGTCCTACGGCTACCGCGACCCGCACCGGTTCAGCTGGGACCGGCTGACCGGCAAGATGTACCTCGGCCACATCGGCGAGAAGTCGACCGAGGCGATCTACGAGGTCCGCAAGGGCGACAACGCGGGCTGGAGCGAGCGCGAGGGCTACCTGGTCTTCGACCGGGCCGCCACGAACGTCTGCGACCGGCTCTACCCGCTGCCCGAGAACGACGCCGAGAACGGGTACGACTACCCGGTCGCCGTCTACGACCACAACCCGGCGCCCGGCTGGAACTGCACCGACGACGTCGGCGTCGCGGTGGCCGGCGGCTTCGTCTACCGTGGCACGGCGATCCCGGCGCTGCGCGGCAAGTACGTCTTCGGTGACCTGGTCGCGGGCACCGTCTTCTACACCGAGACCAGCGAGATGAAGCGCGGCGGCCCGCCCGCCACGATCCACCGGCTGCACCTGTTCAACGCCGCCGGCGAGTCGGTGCGCATGCAGCAGCTCTCCTCACCCGGCGCGCCCGGCAACCCGGAGCGGGTCGACCTGCGGTTCGGCACCGACAACCGCGGTGAGCTCTACATCCTGGCCAAGGCGAACGGCAAGGTGTGGAAGGTGACCGGCGTCGAGACCTTCGCCGACGGCCCGGTCGGGCACGCGAGGGTCGACGGCAAGGCGATCGCCGCGAATTGGGCGCCCGTCACGCCGTCGAATTGGCAGTTCACCGGCCGCGAGATCATCCTGGCCGAGGCCGGAACCGACCCGGGCGCGCCGCGGCGGCCGTTCGAGTACGCCGTCCTCACCAAGGGCCCGGCCTTCTCCAGCGTGGAGGTGAACGCGGACGTCCGGCTGGACACCCCGGTCGACGTGTCGAACCGCGACGTGATCATCGTGTTCGGCTACCAGTCACCGACGCAGTTCTACTACGCCCACCTGTCCAGCGATAACACGATCTATCCGCACAACGGCATCTTCAAGGTCGACAACGCCGACCGGGTGCGGCTGGACTACCAGTGGAACGGCCGGTCGCGCGGGGCCAACCCGGCGATCACGGATGAGGCCTGGCACCACGTCAAGGTCAAGCATCTGCCCGCCAGCGGGGAGATCGCCGTCTACGTCGACGGCAACCGGGACCCGATCATGACGGCGGTCGACAAGACCTTCGCCTCGGGACGGGTCGGCTTCGGCTCGTTCGACAACATCGGCCGGGCGCGGCACTTCACCGTCACCGGAACGCCCGCTTCCTGATGTGCACGATCTTGGAGTTTCCCGTGGTTTCGGCCGCGGGAAACTCCAAGATCTTCATTACGGCCTCGCCTCGTACGCGATGTTGAACGGCGTCTCCCCCACCCTGCGGAAGCGCGTGAATCCGGCGTCCGTCACCAGCCTGCGGATCGGCTCCTCCCCGGCCTGCGCACCGAGCGAATAACCACCCTCCTGGGACAGCGCGCTGGGCACGCAGAGGAACGCGGAGAACGAGTAGTAGGCCCGGCCCACCGGGTTCAGGTTGTCGGCGACGGTGGCGCCGGCCGCCGGCTCGACGATCAGCCAGCTGCCGTCCGGCTTGAGCTGCGACCGCACGTGCCGGGCCGCACCCAGCGGGTCGCCCATGTCGTGCAGCGCGTCGAACGTGGTGACCAGGTCGTACGGACCGCCGCCGAACGACTGCGCACCGGCCACCTCGAAGGTGACGCCGGCCAGCGACCGCTTGCGGGCGTGCTCGATCGACCCGGCGTGCAGGTCCGACCCGGTGAACGACGACGCCGGATAGGCCTTCGCCATCAGCTCGGTCGACGCGCCGTGACCGCATCCCACGTCGGCGACCCGGGCGCCGCCACGCAGCTTCTCCTCGGCGCCGTCGAGCGCCGGGATCCACGCGGCGACCAGATTCGCGCTGTACGCCGGCCGGAAGAACCGCTCGCAGCCGCTGAACACGTCCTCGTCGTGCTCGTGCCAGCCGACCCCCTCGCCGGTCTTGAAGGCCGTCACGATCCGTGGTTCCGCCTTGAGCGCGCCGAGGGCCAGCTGGAACGCGCCCGGGGCGAAGATCGGCCCGTCCGGGTCGGTGAGCGCGAACGCCTGCTCGGGCGTGAGCGAGTACTGCCCGGTCTGCGGGTCGTACTCGACGTAGCCACCGGCGGCCTGGCCGCGCAGCCACTCCTCGACGTACCGGGGTGCGGTGCCGGTACGTTCGGCGAGCTCCTGCGGCAGCGCCGGTCCACCGGCGAGGGCCTTGTAGAGGCCGAGCCGGTCACCGACGACGATCCCGCCCGCTGCCATCGTCGCGCCCAGGTCACCGACGAACCGGTGCACGAATTCCATGAGTTTCTGCTCGTCAACTGTCATGAATCCGTTCTACGGGTGTCGCCCGCGGCGGAAATCGGTGTCCACTACCTAGGTCTGACGAAGGGCCTACCTAGAAGTGCTGGAGCGCGAACACGAACTCGCCGAGCTGGGCGCCGCCGCCCGGCGGGCGGCGGACGGCCACGGCTCGGTGGTGTTCGTGACAGGTGAGGCCGGGATCGGCAAGTCCACGGTGGTCGGCGCGGTCCGCTCGGTGCTGCCGGCCGAGGGGCGGCTGCTGCTCGGCTACTGCGACGACCTGTCCACGCCGCGCGTCCTCGGCCCGCTGCGTGACCTGGTCGGACGCGTCGGCACCGACCTGACCGCGGCGCTGAACGACGGCGACCGGGCGCGCGTGTTCGAGGCGTTCCACGCCGAGCTGAACTGGCCCGGCCACCCGACCGTGCTGGTCGTGGAGGACCTGCACTGGGCCGACGAGGCGACCCTGGACGTGCTGCGGTTCCTGGTCCGGCGGATCGCCGCGCTGCCGGTGGTGCTGGTCGGGACCTACCGGGACGACGAGATCGACGCGGGCCATCCGCTGCACGGCCTGCTCGGCGTGGCGAAACCGGTGCGCCGGCTGCCGCTGGCCCGGCTCTCCATCTCCGCCGTCCGGGAACTCGCCGCCCGGAACGCCGAGGAGATCTTCGCGATCACCGACGGGAACCCCTTCTTCGTCACCGAGGTCGTCGGCGCGGGCGACGTCGACGCGGTCCCGGCCACCGTGGCCGAGGCGGTGCAGGCCCGCCTGCAGTCCCTCGACGTTCCCTGCCGGACCGCGCTCGGCTTGCTCAGCGTCGTCCCGTCCGCTGTGGACGTGGGCCTGGTCGAGGCGATCGTCCCCGGCGGCCTCGACGTTCTCGCCGCCGCCGAGCAGCGCGGCATGCTCACGGTGTCGCCGGCCCGGGTGGCGTTCCGGCACGAGCTGATGCGCCGGGCCGTGGCGGCCGGCCTCGCCGCGTCCCGCAGGATCGCCGCGAACCGGGCGGTGCTCGCCGCGCTGCTCGACCGCGGCGACGCCGACCTGTCCCGGATCGTGCACCACGCCGACGAGGCCGGCGACACCGCGGTGATCGTCCGCTGGGCGCCGGCGGCGGCCCGGGAGGCGGCGGCCGCCGGATCGCACCGGGAGGCGGCCGCGCACTACCGGAGGGTGCTGGAGCACCGGTCCGCGTTCCCGCCCGGTGAGCGGGCCGGCCTGCTGGAGGCGTACGCCGAGGAGTCCTACATGCTCGGCCGGGACGAGCCCGCGGTGACCGCGCAGCAGGAGGCGGTCCGGCTGCGGCGCACCCTGCCGGACCGGGTCGCGCTCGGCCTGGCCCTGCGCCGGATGTCCCGCGTGTACTGGTACGCCGGACTGCGCCCACCCGCCGAGGAGGCCGGCGCGGAGGCGGTCGCGATCCTGGAGCAGGCGGGCGATCCGGCGGCGCTGGCGTTCGGGCTGAGCAACGCGTCGCAGCTGCACGCGCTGGGCGGGCAGAGCGCCGAGGCGATCCGCACCGGCGAACGGGCGATCGCGCTGGCCGGCGACGCCGCGGTCCTGTCGCACGCGCTGAACAACGTCGGCTACGCCTACTGGGATCTCGGCGACGAGCGACGCGGCCGGGCGATGCTCGACGAGAGCCTGCGGGTGGCGGTCGAGGCGGGCGCCGACGATCACGCCTGCCGGGCCTACACGAACGCGGCCTGGCACCTCATCGACGACCTCCGCCTGGAGGAGGCCGGCGCTCTGCTGAACGCCGGGATGGCGTTCGCCGAGCGTACCGAGGTCCTGGGTTTCCTGCGATATCAGCACATCACCCGCTCGGTCGTGCATCTGCATCGCTGCGAGTGGGACGAGGCGGAACGGCACGCCCGCTGGGAGGAGGGCGCGCCGGCGATGATGCGTACCCCGGCTCTGGTGGTCCGCGGCCTGCTGCGTCTGCGGCGTGGCCTGCCCGGCGGTGAGGAGATGATCGAGGAGGCCTGGGAGATCGCCGGTCGGATCGGCGAGGCGCAGCGGATCGGCCCGGCGGGCGCGGCCATGGCCGAGGCGGCCTGGTTGCGCGGCGACGCCACGCCCGATCCCCGGCTCGCCCCGGTCTATCGCGAGCGTCTCGCCGCCGAGGGCGGCCGCCGTCTCGTGGCCTTCGGCTCCTGGCTGGTCCGGCTGGGCGTTCCGGTTCCGCTTCCCCCTCCTTCCTCGTACGACGGAAAGCACCCCCTTTCCACCCGGCCCTACGACGACGCCCTCGCCCTGAGCGACAGCGGCGAACCCGCCGACCTGATCAGCGCGATCCGCACCCTGGACGGCCTCGGCGCGGGACCCGCCGCCCGCCGCCTCCGGTCCCGCCTGCGCGGACTCGGCGTGTCCCGGATCCCGCGCGGCCCCTCCCCGGCGACCCGGGGCAACGCCGCGGGCCTGACCGGACGGCAGGCCGAGGTGCTGCGCCTGCTCGCCGGCGGCCTGACCAACCCGGAGATCGCGGCCAGGCTGGTCCTGTCGACCCGGACCGTCGACGCCCACGTCGCGGCGATCCTGGTGAAGCTCGGCGCCACCAACCGGCACGCCGCGGTCGCGAAGGCACGGGAGCTCGGCGGCCTGACACAATCGGGCGGTGCGTGAGGTCATCGACGGGGTCTTCGAGATCCGCCTGGGTTACGTCAACGTGCACGTGGTCGTCACCGACGACGGGCTGGTCCTGGTCGACACCGGACTGCCCCGCCGTGCGCCGGCGATCGAACGTGCCCTGCGAGGAATCCGGCGCAGCCTCGGCGAGGTGCGGACCGTCCTGGTCACCCACCACCATCCGGACCACGTCGGCAGCCTGGCCGAGGTGAAGCGGCGCAGCGGCGCCCGCCTGATCGCGCACGCCGCCGACGCCCCGCACATCACCGGCGCGTTCCCGGCCACCCCGCCCGCCGGTCTGCTCGGCAAGCTGGTCGGCCGCCTGATCGGCGACGTGGAACCGGTGAAGCTGGACCAGCTGGTGGCCGACGAGGCCGAGCCGCTGCCCGGATTCACCGCGCTGCACACGCCCGGCCACACCCGCGGTCATCTGTCGTTCCTGCTGGACCGGGACGGCGGCATCCTCTTCGCCGGCGACGCCGCCGGCAGCCGGGGCGGCCGGGTCACCCCGCCGCCCGGCCCGGTGACCGCCGACCCGGCCGAGGCTCTCTCCAGTATGAAACGGCTGGCCGAGCGGCAGTTCGAGCACGCCGTCTTCGGTCATGGCCGGGCCGTCACGGGTCACGCCGTCGAGGCGTTCCGGAAGGCGCTCTGACGGGTAGGTAAGAATGCTGTCGACCTCGTCCATGGGAAAGGATCCGCGAGTGACGGACGAACCGCTCTACGCCAAGCTGGGCTTCACCGATGCCGAATGGGGGCTGATCGCCGGTCTTCCGCAGTCGGTGCTCACCGCGGCGAGCGCCGCCACGCCGGACAGCGCCCGCAAGACCCGGGCCGAGGTGGCCGCCGGGCTCGACCGCATCTCCGACGCCCGCGCCTCGGCGAGCCCGCTCGTCTCCGCCGCCGCCTCGGCCGCGGTCAGCGAGGCCGGCGACCCGGAACTGGGCGAGGAACCGCCGGTGATCGAGCCGAGCGACCCGGCCGGTTACGCCGCCGACGTCCTGGCCCGCGCCGCCGAGGCCACCGCCCTGCTCGCGGCGAAGGCCTCCCCGGCCGACGCCGAGACCTACAAGCACTGGCTCGTCGAGATCGCCGACGAGGTGGTGGGCGCCGCCTCCTCCGGCGGTGTCCTGGGCATCGGCGCCGAGTCGGTGACCGAGAGCGAGCGCTCCTTCCGCGACGATCTGTCCAAAATCCTCGCCGGCTGACCCACGGCTGCACGCCCGATCTGCCGCTCTCCCGTACGGCCACACACCGCGGCTGTACGGGAGAGCCGTCTTCACGCCCGCCTTGTCAGGCGGGTGGGCGCCAGGTCAGGACCGGGTCCATCTGGCGGAGGACCAGGTCCGGGCCGAACCGGCCGGCCAGGGACATCGCCGTGTTGCGGGCCCACTCGGTCACCGGGTTGTCCAGGCCCGCCAGGCGGCCGATCCGGCGGGACTCCCGGGCCACCATCGTGACGCGCGGCAGCCGGCGGGCCGTGTACCGCGCCAGATCCGGAACGGAATCCGCCAGGACCGCCGCATCCTCGATCGCCTGGCACGCGCCCTGGCCGAGGTTCGGCGTCATCGCGTGCGCGGCGTCGCCGAGCAGCGCGACCCGCCCGGTGTGGAAGGCCGGCAGCGGCGTGTCCAGGCACCGGATGTCGGTACGGGTGACAGTGGACGCCGCCACGATCAGCGACGGGATCGGCTCGCTCCAGCCGGCGAAGTGCCGCAGCAGTTCGGCCCGCTCGTCCACGGCGGAGACACCGGCGGGCGCCGGCGCGGTGGCGTAGCAGTAGACCCGGCCGTCGCCGAGCTCGGTCACCCCGAAGACCTTGCCACCGCCCCAGCTCTCGGCGAGGTCCAGCGTCCCGCCGGGCGGCGGCACGATCATCCGCCAGCTGGTGACTCCGGTGTAGCGGCTGCCGGGGTGGTGAGGGTGGAGCTTTCCCCGTACGAAGGATCGCAGTCCATCGGCAGCGACCACCAGATCCGCCGTGAGTGTCCCCTCGGCCGTGCCCACCGACCCGGTCGCGGGATCGACATCCGAGGCCGCCAGGCCAAGGCGGAGTGTGCCCGGCGGAAGAGCGCCGGTGAGCGCGTCCACCAGGGTGGCCCGGTGCAGCACGATCACGTCGTCACCGAAGCGGGCCTTCGCGCGGCCCGCGTCGGTACGGGTGATCCAGCGCCCGTCCGGGCGGCGGATCCCGGCGGCTCCCTGAAGCGCCGACAGTGACCGGATCCGGTCACCCACGCCCAGGGTGTCGAGGACCCGGAGCGCGTTCGGCGCGAGCGCCAGGCCGGCGCCCACCACCTCGATGTCCGGGGCGCGTTCGAGGACGGTGACGTCCCAGCCCTTGCGCCGCAACGCGATGGCGGCGGTGAGACCGCCGATTCCCGCTCCGATCACCACAGCCCGTGACATGACCTCGATCCTCGCATGACAATCCAGTGGTGGTGACCGACGAATACGTGCAGGCCCGTCCCGCCGATGCGCTGCGGCCCTACGCCGGTCTCTACTCCGGTTACCGCCAGTGCGGGGTGGCGCCGGGTCGCCATCGCGGGCTGCCGTCGCCGTACCTCACGCTCATCTTCACGCTCGACGATCCTCTCGTGGTGGCGGCGCATCCGGATCCGCGGCAGCGGCCGGGTGAGTTCGCCGCGCTGATCGGCGGGCTGCACCTGACGCCCGCGTTGATCACGCATGACGGCAGGCAGTCGGGGGTTCAGGTGGCGGTGTCGCCGGCCGGGTGCCGGGCGCTGTTCGGCCTGCCCGCCGCGGAGCTGGCCAATCTCGACGTGGACGCCGCCGCGCTGCTCGGTGAGCCGCTGACGCACGAGATCCGCGAGCGCCTGGCCGCCGCGCCCGATTGGCCGGCCCGGTTCGCGGTCCTGGACACGACATTGGTCGCGCTTCTGCGCGACGATGGCGCTTTCGACCCCGTCTTCTCGTACGCCTACCGTCGCCTCCTCCACCACGACACGCCGATCGCCGCGCTCGCCGGGGAGATCGGGTGGAGCGGCCGCCACTTCACCGGAAGGTTCCGCGCCGAGGTGGGGCTACGCCCGAAGGAGGCGGCCCGGGTGGCCCGCTTCGATCACGCCCGGCGGGCGATCCGGCCCGGGATCCGGCTGGCCGATGTCGCGGCGGCGCACGGGTACGCCGACCAGTCCCATCTCGTGCGCGACTTCCAGGCGTTCGCGGGCTGCTCACCGAGCCGCTGGCTGGCCGACGAGTTCGGTTTCGTCCAAGCCCAGCGGCTGCCCGGCGACGACGATGAGGTCCATGACTTCCGTATGGCCGACCCTCCAGGCGCGTGACGCCCGCGCTCTCATCCGATTCCTCGTGGACGCCTTCGGGTTCGAGGAGACCGCCGTGTACGGCTCCGGCGACCACGTCGACCACGCCCAGCTGGACTGGCCGCTGGGCGGCGGCATCATGCTGGGTTCCGGCTCGTCGTCCTGGCAGCGGCAACCCGGGACGGCGGGGATCTACGTGGTGACCGACGACGTCGACGCGCTGCACGACCGGGCCGCGGCGGCCGGCGCGGAGATCCTGAAGAAGCCGTTCGACACCGACTACGGGTCGCGGGACTTCACGGCCCGCGACCCGGAGGGCAATCTGTGGAGCTTCGGCACCTACCGGGGTGAGCCCCGCAAGGATCAGCAGGGGTAGGTCAGGTGCGCGAGCGCCTGGTTCACCTCGGTCGGAGTGGCGAACTGCTGGAAATTCGGGCCGATCGCCAGATCGACCACGTCGCCGGTGTGCCGCGGATCGTGGATGATCGGCGCCTGGCCGAGCAGATACGCGTCGATCAGCCGGCCCTGGCCGACCGTGGCCGGACCGACGTAGACGGCCGCGACCGACCCGGCGGACGGCGCCGAGCCCGGATCCCCGGCCACCGCGTCGAACCCGCGATCGCGCAGGTCCTGCACGATCTCCGCACCGTTGCGCGCGGCGAAGACCCGTACCTTCACCTCGCTGGTGGACGCCGGTAGCTCGACGGGCACACACGCGGGCGCCGACGAGGCCGCGGGGCCGGCCGGCATCGTCGGCGTGCGGGGCAGCAGCATCGAACCGGCGGCCACCGCGGCGACCAGGGCCAGGGCCGATCCGGTGGCGGCGGCCCGGCGGCGCAGCGCGCGGCGGCGGCCCCGGGCCCGGATGGCGGCGGCCGGGGCGAGCAGCACCGGGCGGACGTCGTCCTCCAGCTCGCTCATCAGTTCGCGAGGGTCACGGGACATCTGAGGCCTCCAGGTCGGTCAGCAGGGGTGCGAGGGCGGCGCGGGCGCGGGACAGCCGGGCCTTCACGGTTCCGGCCGGGACACCGTCGGCCGCCGCGATCTCCTGGACCGACATGTCCAGCAGGTAGTGCATGACGACGGTCTGCCGCTGTGCCTCGGGGAGCCGGCGCAGCGCGGCGATGAGGGCGACCCGTTCCGGCGAGGGACCGGCGCCGGGTGGGGGCGGCCCCGTCCGGACGTACGCGGCGAGCCGGCGGCGCAGGCCACGCCACCGGTTCGCGGCGAGCCGCCAGGCGACCTTGCGGACCCAGAGCTCCGGGTTCTCGTACCCGGCGACCCGGGACCACTGCTGCCAGGCCCGGGCGTACGCCTCCTGCGTGATGTCCTGGGCGTCGCCGAGGTCACCGCAGACCGCGTACACGTGCAGCAGCACGCGCCGGGCGGTGCTCACGTAGAACGCGTCGAAGTCCTCAGGTGTTCGCATGCAGAGAGACACACCGCAGCGGGCGAGAAGGTTGCATCCCTCACTGCTCGCGGCCGAGAAGTCCCCGTTCGAAGGCGGCGGCGACCGCGGAGGCACGATCACGAACACCGAGCTTCGCGTACGCGTGGAGCAGATGCGTCTTGACCGTTGCCTCACTGATGAACAGCCGACCGGCCGTCTCACGGTTCGTGCAGCCCTGTGAGATCAGCGTGAGCACTTCGAGTTCCCGCTGGCTGAGCGGCTCCTTGGCAGGGGACCGCAGCTCGCCCATGAGCCGGCCGGCGATCGCCGGGGAGAGCACCGACTCGCCCCGGTCCGCAGCGAGGACCGCACGGAACAGGTCCTCGCGCGGGGTGTCCTTCAGCAGATAACCCGTCGCGCCGGCTCGGATGGCCGGAAGAACGTCGCTGTCGGTGTCGTACGTCGTCAGAACGAGCACCCTGGCTGCCGACCCGGCCGCCTTGAGTTCCCGGATGGTGGTCACGCCGTCCATGACCGGCATCCGCAGGTCGAGCAGGACCACGTCCGGGCTGACCGCGGCGGCCACCGCGATCGCCTCCCGGCCGTCGCCCGCCTCGCCGAGCACGGTGAACCGGCCGTCGCCGGCGAACATGCCGCGCAGACCGTCCCGGACCACCGGATGGTCGTCGACGATGAGCAGCCCGATCATGCGGACACCCCCACCGCGATGGCCGGCACGCAGGCGGAGAGCGCGGTGCCGCCGCCCGGCTCGGACTCGACGGTGAGGCTGCCGGCGATCCGGGTCAGGCGTTCCCGCATCGCCTCCAGGCCGAACGATCCGGTCCGCCGCGGCTCCGCGAGATCGAAGCCGGCGCCGTCGTCGCGCACGTCCAGGGTGACCACGTCCTCCATGTAGGAAAGGGTGAGCCCGACCCGGCGGGCCGCCGCATGCCGGGCCACGTTCGCGAGGCCCTCCTGCGCGGTCCGCAGCAGCGTCGTCTCGATCTCCGGGAGCAGCCGTTGCGGCGTCCCGGTGGTGACCAGCTCGGCTTTCACGCCGGACCGCTCCGACCAGGTCTCCACCACCTCGGTCAGGGCGTCCGGCAGCGCGGTGCCGACCAGCTGCTGCGGGCGCAGCGCCTGCACCGAGCGGCGTGCCTCGGCGAGGCTCTCCCGGGCCAGCCGTTTCGCCGTCTCCAGGTGCCGCCGGTGGTCGGCGGGCCGGGCGGCTGCCGCGTCGGCCGCCTCCAGCTGGGTGACGATGCCGGTCAGACCCTGCGCCAGCACGTCGTGGATCTCGCCGGCCATCCGCTGCCGCTCGTCCAGCACACCGGCTTCCCGGGCCTGGACGAGCAGCTGGGCGTGCAGTCCGGCGTTCTCCCGCAGGGCCGCCTCGAGCTTCCGGTTCGCCTCGGCCAGGTCCACGATCATCTGAGCGCGTTTGATCGAGTTCTTCTCGGTCTTGATCTCGACGTAGAACATCACGCCGGCGATCAGCATGTTGATGGCGATCGCGAAGCCCCAGAAGATGTACCCACCCTCCGCGGAGAGGGTGGGCACGCCCCCGATCTGGGACAGCGCCGCGATCGCCGCCACCGGGACCACTGCCAGCAGCCGCCAGAAGCCGTCGAGCGCGAGCCCGATGAAGAGGTAGCCGGTCCAGGAGAAGAAACCGAAGAGCGGATGCAGCCAGACCAGTCCCGCATAGAACCCGATCATGCCGATCAGGAAGATCAGCATGATGCCGCGCCGGTCACCCCACTGCGGATGGAAGGTGACCCAGAAGGCGATCCAGGCAGCCGCGCCGCCGGCCGCCGACAGGATCACCCAGACCGGCGGCTTCGTGATGAAGTCCGGGTCGACGGAGAGGACCAGGCCGACGGAGATGAGCAGCGTCCCGTACGGCAGCCAGGTGCGCCACGCCTCACGCGTGGTCACCGAGCCCTCCTGCACCTCCGCCGCCAGCATCAGTCATCACTCCCACCGGAAGAGCCTCGCCGCCGCCGCACCGAAGACGAGCAGGTATCCCAGGAGCACGGTAACCGAGAGCAGGTTCGGCCAGTGTCCCGTCATCGCCTCGTGCATGAGGCGCTCCCCGGCCGCGAGCGGCGTGTAGTCGGCGATGGTCTGCACGACGTCCGGCATCACCTCGCGCGGGGCGTACAGGCCGGCCAGGAACATCATCGGGAAGAACAGGATGAGGCCGATCGCGTTCGCCGCCTTGCCACTCGGCGCGAGCGCGGCGATCACCAGTCCGACCGCGAAGACGCCGATGAGCGCCAGGATGACCGCGACCAGGAACGCGATCGGGGACTCCGGCAGCGGCACGCCGTAGACGATCCCGGCCACCGCGAAGACCAGCACCGACGAGATCACCACGATGATCGCGGAGAACACCAGCTGCGCGCCGAGCAGGGCGATCGGCTGGACCGGCGTGGTGGCGAGGCGGCGCAGGATGCCCTTCTCCCGGTAGTTCGCGAGCACGGTCGGCATGCCCTGCAGGCCGATCATGGCGATGCTCAGGGCGACCACGATGCCGGCGTAGACGTCCACCGTCCGCAGGCCGCCGAGGTCCGCCGACGGCTCCCGGAACGCCGGCACCGCCCCGAGGATCGTGATCAGGATGACCGGGAAGAGCCCCGCGAAGAACAGGTAGGCCGGTTCGCGCAACGCGGTGCGGAACTCGGTGGCGACGAGCTTGCCGAAGACGTTCATGCCGGGTTCTCCTCGCTGGTGCGGCCGGTCAGGCGTACGAAGGCGTCGTCCAGAGTGGCCTGCTCGAGCCGCAGCTCGACAGCGACGATGCCGTTGACGGCGAGCACCGAGGTGACCGCGTGCAGCAGGTTGCCGGTGCCGACGACCTCGATCCGGTCGCCCTGCCGGCTGACCCGGCTCACCTCGGGCAGGCCGGTGAGCAGCTCGTCAGCGATCGGGGCGGACGGGCGGAACCGGATCGTCTGGTCCGCGCTGGCGGTCTGCTCGACCAGGCCGGCCGGGGTGTTCAACGCGACGACCTCACCGTGGTCGATCACCGCGATCCGGTCGCAGAGGCGCTCGGCCTCCTCCATGAAGTGGGTGACCAGCAACAGCGTGACCCCGCGGTCGCGGACGCCGGCGATCAGCTCCCAGGTGTCCCGCCGCGCCTGCGGGTCGAGGCCGGTGGTCAGCTCGTCCAGGACGGCGATCCGGGGATTGCCGATCAGCGCGAGGGCGATCGAGAGGCGCTGCTTCTGGCCGCCGGAGAGTTTGCCGAAGTACGTGTTCAGCTTCTCGTCCAGCCCCAGGTCGCCGGCGAGCTTCCGCCAGTCGGCCGGGTCGGAGTAGAAGGAGCTGTAGAGCTCCAGCGCCTCGCGTACGGTCAGCTTCTCCTGCAGCTCGCTCTCCTGCAGCTGCACGCCGACCTGGGCGCGCAGGGCCCGGTCACGCGGTTCGCGGCCGAGGACGGTGATCGTGCCGGAGTCGGGAACCCGCAACCCCGCGATGCACTCCACCGTGGTGGTCTTGCCGGCGCCGTTCGGACCTAGAATGCCGAAGATCTCGCCCGATTCGACCTCGAACGACACATCCCGGACAGCTACGGTGTCCCCGTACCGTTTGCTGAGGTTCTTGACCTCGATGACTGCCATGAACCCATTCTGATCTATGGGTCCCGGTGCCCGAATCGACCGGCGAGCGAGACCGGCGGTCAACCGATCGGTTGATGCCGGCCTCCCCCTTGCACCTAGGCCACCGCCTCGGTGTTCTCCGCCGGCGTACGCCGCAGGCCGGAGTAGACCGAGCCGACCTGAGCGGCGACGCGGCGCCACGAGTACGCCTGCCGGGCCCGGTCCAGGGCCGCCGTGGCATAGGTGAACCGCCGCACCTTGTCGTTGACGAGCCGGCGCAGGGCACTGCCGAGAGCCCGCGGATCCCGGGCCGGAACCAGATCGCCGGTCAGCCCGTCCACCACCGTCTCGTTGAGCGCGCCGACAGCCGTGCCGACGATCGGCACGCCACAGGCCATCGCCTCCAGCGCCGAGTGCTCCAGGTTCTCCTCGTCCTGCCAGGGGGCTGCCACCAGCAGGTCGGCGGAGCGGTACCAGCTCGGCATGTCCCGGTGCGAGACCGAACCGACGAGGCGGAACCGGTCGGCGACCCGGAACTGCTCGGCGAGCGCGCGGAGACGCTTCGCGCCCGGGTCGGCGGGCAGCTGCTCGGCCGGCGGTCCGCCGACGACCACCACCTCGGCGCCGGGGACGTAGCGCATCGCCTCGATCACGTCACCGAAGCCCTTCCGCTCGACCAGCCGGCCGACGGAGAGGATGCGCGGGCGTTCCGGGTCCCGCTGCACGGCCGGACCGTCCGGCGTGAACCGGTCGCTGTTGACTCCGGCCGGCACGACGGTCAGGTTGGCGCGGGGCACGCCGATGCGGACGAGTCCTCGTACCTCGTCCTGGGTCTGTGCCACCACCCGGTCCACCGCCCGGCCGAGGGCGCGCTCGTAGCCGGACCGCGACGGACCTCGCGCGTCCTTCGGGCCCTCTCCGAGAGCGGCCAGCTCGTGGAAGGACTGCACCACCGGCACGCCGATCTGGCGCGCGGCGGTGACAGCGGCGAGACCGCTGATCCAGAAGTGGGCGTGCACGACGTCCGGGGTCCAGCTGCCGGCCCACTGCTCACCCAGCACCCGGGCGAACTCGCCCATGTGCGGCAGCAGCAGGTCCGGCGGGATCATCTGGACCGGACCGGCGACGATGTGCACGACCCGGACGCCGTCCGGGGTCATCACCACCTCGGCCGCCTCCGGATCGGTGCGGCGGGTGTAGACGCGGACGTCGTGACCGAGCTCGGCGAGGGCTCCGGACAGTTCGGCGACGTGAGCGTCCCGGCTGCCCGCCCCCAGCGGGCTGGCGTGCTCGGAGATCATCGCGATGCGCACCGTGGGCTCCTCCAGCGGACGTTGATCTTCGGCGCACATGGCGACCGGACGGAAGGCGTTCGAGTACGGCTCCGGGATTGCCCGGGAGCACCGGACGTAAACATCGCCCGATCGTTACAAGGGCCGCGAGCAGGGTAGTTACCTCGCCGTGGCAATCGTGGCGCGTACCGTTCAGGCCCCACCCGACCGGGTCTTCGCCGTCCTCGCCGACGGCTGGAGCTACAGCGACTGGGTGGTCGGCACCGTACATATCCGTGACGTCGACAAGGCCTGGCCGCAGCCGGGCTCGAAACTCCATCACAAGGCCGGCCCGTGGCCGCTCTCGCTGCACGACTCGTCGACGGTGCTCTCCTGCACCCCCGGCCGCGAGCTGCGACTCAACGCCGGGCTGTGGCCCCTGGGCGCCGCCGTCGTCGGCATCCGCCTGGAGCCGGCGAGTGGCGGCGCGGCCACCAGGGTGATCCTGGAGGAGGACTTCGAGGCGGGCCCGCTCCTCTGGGTCCGCAACAAGATCAACGACCTGATCCTGCATCGGCGCAACGTCGAGTCGCTCCGCCGCCTCGCCGACATCGCCGAACGCAGCCGCTGACCACCGGCGATCGCCTGGTGCCGCCCTACGACGAGGAGCCGTAGACGGCTCGGTGGGCGCCGTTGATGGCTGCTCGGTAGAGGTCGCCGGTCAGGGCCCGGTCGCGGGCCAGGGCGGCGCGGGCCGCGTTGGCGCCGGGTGCGCCGTGGACGCCGCCGCCGGGGTGGGCTGAGGCGCTGCCGAGGAAGAGGCGGTCGACGGGCGTGTCGGGACGGCCCAGGCCGGGGATCGGGCGGAGGAAGAGCTGCTGGAACGCGGCCGAGGTGCCGCCGCCCAGGGCGCCGCCGACCAGCGACGGATTCTCCTTCTCCAGGATCGCCGGGGAGAAGACGTTGCGGCCCTCGACACGGCTCAGGAAACCGGGCGCCTGCTCCTCGATCACCGATTCCATCCGCTCGACGTGCTCGCTGATCTCGTCGCCGGACCAGGACTTCCGGTGCGGCAGGTGGGTGTAGGCCCACACCGACTCGGTGCCCTCCGGTGAGTGCGAGGGGTCGGCCGTCGACATCTGGCCCAGCAGCAGGAACGGCTTCGGCGGGAGCTCGTCGACGGCGAGGTGTGCGGCGTACCGGCTGAGGTCGTTGAGATCGGCGCCCATATGGATGGTCCCCGCGCCCGAAGCGGCCGGATTGGTCCACGGGATCTTGGAGCGGACCGCCCAGTCGACCTTCAGCGTCGCGCCGTCCCAGCGGAAGTGCGCCAGGTCCTCGACGAGCCGCGGAGGCAGCCAGCGTTCCCCCACGAGATCAAGGAAGAGAGCGGGCGCCGGTACGTCGGCCACGACCGCCCGCCGGGCCCGCCAATCCCGGCCGTCGGCGGTCCGGACACCGACGGCCCGCCCTCGCGCCACCAGGATCCGGTTCACCGGCGCCTCGTAGACGATCCGTCCCCGGTCGCCCAGACGCCGGACCAGCGAGGACGTGATCTCCTGAGCCCCGCCCACCGGCACCGGCCAGCCGAACTCCTGCCCCAGCATGGCGAGCAGCCACCCGTACACCCCACTGCCTGCCTGTTCCGGGGAGAGATCGGTGTGCAGAGCGCAGCCGGCCATCGCGAGGGTGGCGCCTTCGCCGCGGAACAACTCGGCGCCGAGTTCCCGTACCGAGAGGAGAAGGCGCCGTGCGAGGCGCAAGGCGCCGCTGATGCGCAGGTCCCGCACCAGGCCGAGGCCCTGGGCCACGGGCGGGAACGGGGTGAACAGCGTGTCGAGCATCCGGCCGGAGACCGACTGCCAGTCCTGGTACGCGGTGCGCCACCGCTCGCCGTCGCCCGGCGCGAACTGCTCCATCGACTCCATGGTGCGGGCGATGTCGCGGTTCACCGTGGCGGCGCGGCCGTCCGGCAGCAGGTGGGTGAGCACGTCCGGCGCATGCGTCCAGCGCAGGCCCTGCTCGTCCAGGCGCAGCCCCTTCATCACCGGCGACGCGTAGCCGAGCGGATAGAAGGAGCTGAACAGGTCGGACAGGTACCCGGGCGCGGTCACGAACCCGGATCGGACCGCCCCGCCGGGGTTCGGGGTGGCTTCCAGCACGAGCACCGACCAGCCGGCGTCGGCGAGCAGGTTCGCAGCGACCAGGCCGTTGTGCCCGGCGCCGACGACGATCGCATCCACGGTCTCCACAGCGGCACGCTACCCACGCAGGCCGCTGACAAACAGCGTTTAGCCGGGTCCCCCTCGGGCACCTCAAGGTCACGAAGCGATTGAAGGGAGAACCTCGTGAGCACCGTCACCGAGTTCGTTGACGTCAACGTCCCGGTACGTACCGCCTACAACCAGTGGACCCAGTTCGAGGACTTCCCGCGGTTCATGGAGGGCGTCAGCGAGATCCGCCAGCTCGACGACACGCACACGCACTGGAAGACCGAGATCGCCGGGGTGAAGCGCGAATTCGACGCGGAGATCACCGAGCAGCTGCCGGACGAGCGCGTCGCGTGGCACTCGACCGACGGCGAGAAGCAGGCCGGCGTGGTCACCTTCCACCGCATCGACGACACGCACACCCGGGTCACCGTCCAGATGGACTTCGACCCGCAGGGTTTCGTCGAGACCGCCGGTGACAAGCTCGGCGTCGTCGACCGCCGGGTGAAGGGCGACCTGCACCGCTTCAAGGAGTTCATCGAGAGCCGCGGAGGCATCGAGACGGGCGCCTGGCGCGGCCAGGTCGACCGGCCGGGAATCTGATCTCCTCGTGTGGACGGCCGCCTCCGGGCGGCCGTTTCGCTTCTCCCGGTACGGGTAACCGGCTCCCATGACTGATCACGAGCAGACCGGCGCCTGGCGCGACGAGGAGAAGTTGCCGCTCGACCAGCTGAACCGGGCGATGGCCTCCTGGGACACCGACGGTCAGAACGACCCGAGCGACAACGACAGCGGCCAGGAGATCGAGGAGACGGGCACGCGGCCCAGCACCACGGGTCACACCGGCCCGCACTGATCCTTCATCGAGGGTCCCGTCTCCTCAGGGTCATGTCGCCGAGGCCGGACCGGACCCGGATGGCGTACCGGTCGGTGGCCCGGCGATAGCCCGGCTCCCGCAGGACGGTCCCGGCCGGGGTCCCGTTGTTCGCGGTCCACGGCGTCACCACCGACCCGGCCCCCTGGTCGAACCGGATCCGGAACGGCGCCCCGGTCGCGGCCGTCACCACCGCCGCGCCCACCCCGCCGGTGAACGTGACGGGTACCGTGCCGACCGGGTCCGGCAGCGACAGCTCGGCCAGGCCCGACGAGCCGAGGATCACCCGGTTCACCCGGCCCTGCTTCAGGTTCAGCTGCTGCTCCCCCGCGCCGGCGGGCAGGCGGATGTCCCAGCGGACGTCCCGGTTCAGCACGATCCGCAGCTCATCCAGGCCATCACCGTCGGTGACACGCAGCCGCACCACGACCCGGCCACCTCGGCGGAACACGACAGGCGTCACCCCGGCGTCGGGGGCGGTGGTGATCCGGTAGAGCTGGCCCGGCAGAGAGGCGAAGCGGACCCGTACCCGGCTCGCCGCATCCCCCACCGTGAGCCAGGCGCCGGTCCGGGCCTGCAGCGGCCCGGCGAGGACCGGAACCGGGCGAGCGGCGGCCGGCGTGACCGGCTCGATCGTCCGGGGCTTGACGATCCTGGGCGGGGCCGCTGGTGGCGGGTTCACCGTGCAGGAGGCCGTGAGTACGGCTCCGGCCAGCACAGACAGGCTGGTCCTGAACACGCTTGAGTGGCGGCGGCGCAAGGCTGAGGGCACCATCGGACAACGCAGAATCGGCCGAACGGGTGACGGCGATCCGTCCTGATCGAGTAAGACTGTCCGGGTGCGAGTTGCCGGATTTCTGTCTGAACGTCAGCGTCGGATCGCCTGGGTGGGTTTCCTGCTCGCGGCCTTTCAGGCTCCGCTGGCCGCCAAACTGATCGACGACGCCTCCTGGTTCTTCGCGGTCGTCGTCGCTCTACTGGTCGCCACCGTGATCATCGCGGACGACGCCCAGCGCCGCCGCCCCGAACAGGTCGACTACGCGGAGTAACCCGGCAGGGCCTCGTGCCCCGCCCGTCCCCGGGTTCGCCGCTGCTCCTTGAGCTCCGCCTCGTACAAGTGGCGGCGGCCCTGCGCGAGCTTCTCCCGGGCGTCCCGCTCCAGCTCACGGAACTCCGTGTAGTAGCCGTCGTCGTACGCCTCGACGATCTGGAACGTCCAGTGCCCCGGGATGACGTTGCGGCCGATCAGCTCCTGCTGGATCCGCTCGGCCGTCTCGACGTGGCCGGCCTGCATGAACAGTGAGACGGCCTCGTCCAGCATGAAGTCGGCGGTGCCGGTCAGCTGGTGCATGGAGTAGAGGTGCCCGCGTACCCGCTCCACCGTCTCCAGCGCCTCACTGAGTTTCCCCAGCGCCTGAACCGTGGTGTCGTCGAGCCCGTCCGGCCGCTGATGCCGTTCGTCCGGTCCCGTCATACCCGTCTCCTTAGGCGTCCTAGGAGGCTAGCCTGACGGCTGCCTCCGAGGTCTTCTTTCCCCGCGGCGGCGGCTTCAACCGAGCTGCACCTGTTCGGGGAACCGTCGGATACCCGAGGCTCCTTAACGTTTCTTCTCATGAATGGCCTGTTCAGCAACGCCGCCGCCCGTTCCGCCCAGCGCTCCGCCAACGCGTCGCTCGCCGACCTCACCGCCGCCGTCGGCGTGAGCGGTATCGCGTTCTCGCAGAACAACCCCGGCTTCATGTCGGTGATCGACCAGCACGCCGCCGGCGTACGCGACAGCCTCTCCGCCGACGCCCGCCCGCTCACCGCGATCCTGCTGGCCGCCTACGCCGAGGGTGTCCGCGACGCCGCCTTCCAGCACGGCTGGCAGGCCCCCGAGGGCGAGATCGACTGGTCCGAGAACGACTGGGTCCTCCGCCGCCTCCTCGCCGTCTGCACCCTCGCCCGGACCCTCCCCGCCCCGCGCTGACCCAGCCCCGCCGCCACTCCAAGATCCGCTGGTCCGGCTCCCCGCACTGATCCGAGGCCCGGCGCCGCTCCAAGATCCGTGTTAGTCCGGCTCCCCGCACTGATCCGTACTTTCCGCACTGGCCCGAGGCCCGCACCGACGCGGGCGGTAGCACTCACCGAATCCGACCATTCACAGGGCCGGCTCCTTCCCCGAGGAGCCGGCCACGATTCTTTTCCGCCGAAAGCCGCAAGCCAGCCCTCGCGCGATGCACTACTGATAGCCGGTACTCAAAGAGAACCGCCGCCGCCTCCTCAGACGCCGCTACTGCCGCTACTGCCGCCGCTGTCGCTGCCGCCGCTACTGCCGCTGCCGCCGCTACTGCCGTCGCCGCTACTACTACCGTCGCCGCCGCTACTGCCGCCACTGCCGCCGCTGCCGCCGTCGCCGCTGCTACTGCCGCCGCTGTCGCTGTCGCTGTCGCTGTCGCTGTCGCTGTCGCTGTCGCTGTCGCTGTCGCCAGATCTTGAGCGGTCCTCCACGTCCCAACGTGCACAATCACTCAAGATCCGCGAAGGGGTCACCGCCGACAAAGACATTTGGCCGGTGAAGGCGCCACGGCCAATCGCCTACACAGATGCCGACGCTGACGCCGATCTTGAGCGAACCCCCACACCCCCGTGGACACGATCACCCAAGATCTGCGACGGCGGAGCGCCGTCGACGACGAAGGGCGCCGAAGGGGCCACCGCAGCACACCACCGCCCCGGTCAGATCTTGAGCGAACTCCCACACCCCCGTGTACTCGATCACCCAAGATCTGCGAGGGGTCGGTCCTCGGTTCATTGACGACGGAAGTGACAAGGGCGAGCGGTCACCGACGACGGCGAATACAGCGAAGCGGCCGCGGACGACGACAAGCGCAGACGACGACGAACGCAGACGACAAGCGCAGACGACGACAAGCGCAGACGACGACAGGCACAGACGACGACAGGCACAGACGACGAGGAGCCCGGACGACGTAGGTGCGACGAAGCGGGCGCGGACGTTGATGACCAGGGTCGGCGGGAGACGTGTGGCTGGCGGAGATCGCCACGGTTGGCTTCTGGTACCACAGAAGGGCCGCCGACCGGCTCTGCGTTGCGCCGCGGGCGGTCGGAAAGGGAGGTCGGGCGGGGACTACTTCTTAGCGGGTGGACCTTTGGGGTCCTCGTCCAGCGGTTCGGTCGCCTCGTCGGCGGCGGCGTGCGGGTCGATCACCTGCGTCGACTCGGGGCCGGGCAGGGAGACCACCTGAGTACGCTCGCCCTCGTCCGTCTCGTCGATCACCACTGTCGAGTCCCCGTCGGGCAGGCGGACCACCGTCGGCTCGTCGTCGCCCGCGCCCTGGGTCACCACGGTGGTATCGCCGGAGCCGGGCCGCTTCCGCGTGAACACCTCGGTCTCCCGGATCAGCGCCGGCGTGTCCTGCTCATCGTCGAAGTCGTCACGGTCGAAGCCGGGGATCAGGTGTGGCCGGTCGTCCACCGGCAACGGGATCACCTGGGTCTCGTCGCCGGCCGGTTCGCCCGCTGCCGACCGGGCCTCCCACTCGCGGCGTTCCTCCTCGGCGCGGCGTTCCCGCTCGCGGCGTGTCTCCTCGGCGACCCGGGCCTCTTCGGCCTTGCGTGCTTCCTCGGCGCGGCGGGTGTCCTCAGCACGGCGAACCGCTTCAGCCCGGGCTTCCTCAGCACGGCGAACCGCTTCAGCCCGGGCCTCCTCGGCACGGCGGGCCTCGTCGGCTCGACGCTGCTCTTCCTGACGCCGCTGCTCCGCCTTCCGGGCCTCCTCGGCGGCCCGGGCCTCTTCCGCCTTCCTAGCTTCTTCGGCACGGCGGGCTTCCTCGGCCTTGCGAGCTTCCTCGGCGCGGCGGGCCTCTGCGGCCTTGCGTGCTTCCTCGGCGACCCGAGCCTCTTCGGCCTTGCGCGCTTCCTCGGCCTTGCGGGCCTCCTCCGCCAGCCGGGCTTCCTCGGCCTTGCGGGCTTCCTCGGCAAGCCGGGCTTCCTCGGCGAGGCGTGCCTCTTCGGCCTTGCGGGCCTCCTCCTCGGCGGCTCTGCGGGCTCGTTCCTCCGTGTAGGCCCGGGCCTGCTCGCGCATCGCCGCGGACTCGGTGGCCGCCTTGTCGAGCCAGCCCTCCCAGCGCTGCTGCATGGGGCGGATCAGGCCGCCGCCGACGCCGACGACGATCACGCCGGCGACCGTGGCCAGGATGGTGATGAGCAGGGGCCTGGTCACCGAGGTGGCGATGCCGACCTGATCGAGGGCGGCGATCACGCCGAGCGTCACGATCACGGCGGCGACGGCCTTGGCGAGCACCCGTGCGTAGCCGAGGTCGCCGAGGGCGGCCACGATGAGGTCGTGGGCGGCGCCGGCGAGGGCTGCCGCGACGACCACGATGACGATCGCGACGAAGACCTGGGGCAGCCAGGAGATCAGGTCGTTGAGCAGGGCGCTCGCCGGATTGGGACCCCAGAGGCCGAACGCCAGCTGCAGCGCGATCAGCATCACCACCCAGAAACCGAGCCGGGCGCAGACCTCCGCCGGGCCGGGGGCCTCGCCGCGGAACAGCCGGCCGGCCGGACCGCGCTGGACGGCCCGGTCGAACCCGGTCCGGCCGAGCGCTTTGCGGATGACAGTGCGTGCCAGCCGGGCCAGCAGGTAGCCGACGAGCAGGACGGCTAGGAAGGCCAGCGCCAGTGGCAGGAACAACACCACCGACCGCCACATGTCGCTCAGCCCACGGCTCAGTCCGTCTCCGGTCATCCGACCTCCCTCAGCAGAACCTCAGGTGTCCGGGATACCACGTGCCCACGACAGAACGGCCGATGACGGGAGTGTCCGGAAGGCGATCTCCCACTTGCTGCGAATCCGGGAGGAAGGCGGGAGCGAGAACGGCATCAGTCCAGCTCACCGCGCACCGGCAAGATCACATTGGGTAGCCTTACGCGTGAAACATCACTGCAAACCACCCTGCGATCGAGTCAAGAACCGGACGGTCGTACGGTGTGGCATCGTACAAACGGACCACTCGGGATAGGCTTTCTGCATGGTCGGCTCGGGAGCGATCGGCTCGGGCGGAATCCGCCCGGCGGCGATCTCAACGCTGCCCGTGCAGGGGGCCGGGGCTCAGCACACCGGCCGGGGCTGCACGGCGCTGGTGCATGCCCATGATTGGTCGACCACTTCGCTCGGCCCGATCACGGGCTGGGATCCGGCGGTCCGGGCGGCCGTCGAGCTGATGCTCGCGTCGCCGGTGCCGATGCTGCTGACGCTCGGCCCGGAGTGCCTGGCGCTCTACAACGACGCCTACGCCGACGTGCTCGACGAGCTGCACCCGGGCGCGCTGGGCAGACCCGCTCCGGAGGCGTTCGGCGAGGCCTGGACCCGGCACGGCATGGGTGACGTGATCGCGCAGGTGCACCGGACCGGCCGTGCCGTCCTGGAGCCGGAGAGCCAGGTCCCGATCCAGCCGGGCAGCACCGAGCCCGCCTTCTACACGCAGGGCCACTCGGTGGTGCGGGACTCGCGGGGCACCGTCGCCGGCGTCCTCACCGTCGCGGCCGAGACGACCCAGGTCATCCATCGCCTGCAGAGTCTCGGGGAGCTGACCGCCCGGCTGGCCGGCGCGCTCACCATCGACGACGTGACGCGCGTCGTCCTCACGTACGCCATGGCCTCCTTTGATCTTGATCATTGCGTCCTGGCGGTGGACGACGGCGTGGCTTATCGCTACGTCCGCCGCATCCGTGGCGAAATGCTCGACGAGGCGGACGAGCGGCTGCCCCCGGTCTGGCGACGCGTCGGCGCCGACCCGCAAGCCCCACTGGTGGCGGCGGCGGAGACGGGCCGGGCGACGTTCGTGGCCGACGGCGAGCCGCTACGCGAGGTGGCGACCGACCGCCACGAGCGCCGGGTCCGCGCGCTGGCCGCCCTGCCGCTGCGCACGCCGTCCCTGCGAGGTGCGCTGACCGTCGGCTTCACCCGGGCGCACAACTGGCTGCCCGCCGAGCGCGCCCTGCTCAAGGCCGCGGCCGAGCTGGTGGCGCAGGCCGCCGAGCGAGCGCGGCGATTCGAGGCCCAGCACGGCACCGCTCAGCTCCTGCAGCGCAGCATGCTTCCCGAGCACCTGCCCGAGCTCGACACGTTCCGGATCGCCGCGCGCTACGACGTCGGTGTCGACGGCAACGCGGCCGGCGGCGACTTCTACGACGCGTTCCGCCTGCTCGACGGCCGGCTCGCGATGGTCCTCGGCGACGTCGCCGGGCACGACGTGCGGGCGGCCGCGGTGATGGGCCAGGTCCGGGCCGCGCTGCGGGCGCTGGCACTGACCGATCCGGCGCCGCCGAGCGTCCTCGCCGGGCTGGACCGGCTGGTCGGCTCGCTGGGCGCCGAGTCGCGCAACGAGGAGATCTTCGTGACCGTCGTCTACGGGGTTCTCGACCCCGAGGACGGGACGATCACGCTGGCCAGCGCCGGGCATCCGCCGCCCGTGCTGCGCCGGGCCGGGCACGGCGGCGAGCCGGCGACGGCCGAGCTGGTGAAGGTTCCCCCGGGCGCGCCGCTGGGGCTCGGCGGCCGCTGGCAGACCGGCACACTGCGGCTGGAGCCGGGTGACACGATCCTGATGTTCAGCGACGGCGTGGTGGAGCGGCGCGGCAGCCCGCTCAACGACGGCCTGGACGCCCTGGTGGCCGCGGCGGCCGGTTCGGCGAGCGGCGACCCGCGCAACATGTGCTCGCTGGCCACGGCAGCGGTCGCGGGCACCACCGACGACGACGTGGCGGTGCTCGCGGTCGAGCACGCGCTGGCGATGAGCCGCTCGGCGACCATGCAGGTGCCGGCCGAGCCGACCGGTCCGAGCCGGGTGCGGCAGTGGATGTCGACCCGCCTGCGGGATTGGTCGGTCCCGGAGGCGGTGATCGGAGCGGCGATTCTCTGTACGAGTGAGCTCACGACGAACGCGCTCCTGCACGCCGGGACTCCGGCTCAGGTGCACATCGATCTCAACGCGGAGCGTCTGCTGGTCTCGGTGGCCGACACCGGGACCCGGGGCAGCGTGATCCGGGCTCGGGCCGACGCGCTGGCCAGCCGCGGGCGCGGACTCGGGCTGATCGAGGATCTCAGCGACTCGTGGGGCACCGACCCGACGGTCCGCGGATCAACGGTCTGGTTCGAGATGTTGCTGCCGGGTAATGCGAGGGCATGAAGCCCGGAGTTCTGTTCGACGTCGACGGCACCTTGATCGACACCACATATCTGCACGCCGTCTCCTGGTGGGAGGCGTTGCGCCAGTACGACCACGACGTACCGATGGCATTGATCCACCGGGGCATCGGCATGGGCTCCGACAAGCTGCTGGACCACCTCCTCGGCGAAGGCGAGGACCGGGACCGGTCCGCGGACGAGGAGATGGGCACCGCGCACGACGTGCTCTACGGGGCCTGGTGGGAGCGGTTGCGGCAGCTTCCCGGCGCCGCCGATCTGGTACGCGCGGTCGCCGCCCGTGATCTCGCCGTGGTCCTGGCGAGCTCGGCGAAGAAGGCGGAGCTGGGCAAGCTGCGCCAGGTCCTCGGCGCCGACGACGTGATCACGGCGGCCACCTCGTCTGCCGACGCCGAGGAGAGCAAGCCGGCGCCGGACATCCTGGAGGCGGCGCTGGCCCAGTCCGACGTCGACCCGGCGCGGGCCGTGTACGTCGGCGACTCGGTCTGGGACGTGCAGGCCGCCGGGAAGCTGGGCATCCCGTGCATCGGCCTGGTCTGCGGTGGGACAAGTTCGGCGGAGCTGCTCGAAGCGGGGGCGGCGGCGACGTACGAGAACCCCGCCGCGCTCCTGCGTGACCTGGACGCCTCGCCGATTGCCCAGATCGCCTGATGCAACTGTCCGATGTGGTGTTCGCCCTGGTCGGGGTGGGCGCCCTGCTCGCCGGTATCCTCCCCCGCGTCCTGGAGCGCCGCCCGCTCTCCATGCCGATCGTCTTCCTCGCGGTCGGCCTGATCGTCTTCGGCCTGCCGCTGGGTCTGCCGGAGGCCGATCCGCTGCACTTCACCAAGCTCACCGAGCACCTCACCGAGATCGGCGTGATCGTCGCGCTGATGGGCGCCGGTCTGAAGATCGACCGCCCGTTCGGCCGCCGCCGCTGGGCGTCCACCGGCCGCCTGCTCATCGTCGCGATGCCGATCACGATCGCCGCGACGGCGCTGCTCGGCTGGTGGTGGGCCGGTCTCGTGCCGGCGTCCGCCCTGCTGCTCGGCGCGGCGATGGCGCCGACCGACCCGGTGCTCGCCTCGGACGTGCAGGTCGGCGAGCCGACCGACGAGGAGGACTCGGAGGACGAGGTCCGGTTCGCCTTGACCTCGGAGGCCGGCCTCAACGACGGCCTCGCGTTCCCGTTCGTCTACGCCGCCATCGCGATCGCGACGCACGGCCTCGACCCGGCCGGCTGGCTGGCCGAGTGGGTGCTGAAGGACGTCCTCTACAAGGGGGTCGTCGGCCTGGCCGGTGGCGCGCTGATCGGCTGGCTGCTCGGCAAGCTCTTCTTCCGCGCGAAACGCGACGCGCTGCGGCTGGCCCATCACTCCGAGGGCTTTCTCGCTCTCGCTGCCACCTTCTTGGCGTACGGGGTGGTCGAGGTCGCCGGTGGATACGGCTTCCTGGCCGTCTTCGTGGCGGCGCGGGCGATCCGGGCGGCGGAGCGCTCGCACGAGTACCACCAGGTGCTGCACGACTTCGCCGAGCAGACCGAGCGGCTCCTCACCGTCCTGCTGCTGCTCCTGCTCGGCGGCGCGGTGGTCGGCGGGCTGCTGGTTCCGCTCACCTGGCAGGCCGCTCTCGCGGGCCTCGTACTGATCTTCCTGGTCCGTCCACTGGCCGCTTTCGCCTCTTTGCGGGGCGCTCCCGGCACCACCGCGGAACACTGGGTGATCGCGGCGTTCGGGATCCGTGGCATCGGCTCGTTTTATTACTTAGCGTACGCGTTGACGCACGCGAATTTTCCCGCCGCCGATCTTTTATGGGCTACCGCCGGATTCGTCGTCGTCATATCCGTCGTCCTGCACGGAATCGCCGCAACGCCGGTGATGCGTCACCTGGATCACGCAAGCGCTCACGCTAGGTAATGCTTTTCTGTTCTAAACCGGACAATGAACCGTCCGGTAGTGACGAAGCGTATTCAGTGCCGTAGAGTGCTCAACTGACTGGGGATGTCCACCATGGAGCGGCTCATGCGGATCAGAGGCTATGCACCCTTGACACCTTGCTGGGTGGAACTGGCGAGTGCGGACCCCGCACGCGCTGCGGAGTTCTACGGAGAGTTGTTCGGCTGGGAGTCTGCGGGTGATCGGTTCAAGCTGGGCGGGCGAGCCGTTGCGGGACTCACGCGCAGCACCCCCGAGCGGCCCGACGGGTGGCTCACCCACCTGAGCGCTCCCGAGCTTGAGGAGACCCTTGAGCAGGTCGCCCTCTCCGACGGCATCTGCCTGAGCCACCCGGCCGAGGCGCACGGCGGCCGTCGCGCGATCATCGCCGACCCGGCCGGCGCGATGCTCGGCCTGTGGGAGCCGGGCGACTTCGCCGGAGCGCAGGCTCGCGACGAACCCGGCACCATGTCGTGGCCGGAACTCATCACCGACGACCCGAGCAGCGCGGCCCGGTTCTACGGGTCCGCGTTCGGCTGGCTGCTGCGGCACGAGTTCGGCACCGGCGAGTGGCTCAACCACGGGCACGACGCGATCGCCGGGCTGGCCGCCGGCTACCGCGGCGCCTGGTGGCGTGCGGCCTTCCAGGTGCACGACATCCAGGAGGCGGCCGACCTGTGCGAGCGGCTGGGCGGCGGAGTGATCTCCGAGCCGGCCGAGGCGGGCCTGAGCGCCTTCGCCGAGCTGCGCGACCCGTGGGGCGCGCGTTTCACGGTGGCGGCTCCGGTGCACCACCCGGTCGAGCTGACCGTGTCGCTCGGCAATCTGCCCGCTTGGGAGTGACCTCTGCTTTGAAGTGACGCTCGTCCGGGTAGTGGTACAGACGTTCGAGACCACTACCCGGAAGGACGGCGGCATGTCCGAGCCGACGAACGCCATCAAGGACCCGGCGGACTGGACGACCGGCGAGGAGCCGGCGACCGGAGCGCAGGAGTCGTACCTGAATACGCTCGCGTCCGAGGCGCACGAGGAGGTGCCGGACGGCCTGACCAAGGCCGAGGCATCCGTGAAGATCGACGAGCTGCAGGAGAAGACCGGCCGAGGCCGCTGAGGCCCTCGTCGAGGCCGGCCCCTTTTCGGGGGCCGGCCTTTTTCGTGCCCTCCGCGTCAACTTCGGTTGACACTTGAGCATTGTCAACGTAAGTTGACAGCATGACCGAAGCGACCGACCTCGCCGCCGCGGCAGGCAGCGCCGACCCCCGTGTCGGGCTGCGTGCGGTGGTGGCGCTCCGCCGCCTCCTGGAGGGCCTTGAGCACCTCCAGGTGACAAACGCACGCGCCAAGGGCTGGTCCTGGCAGGAGATCGCCGATGCGCTCGAGGTGACCCGCCAGGGCGTTCACAAGAAGCACGCCCGGCTCATGCCGGCGCAGGATCCACGGGAGGGCTAGATGTTCGAGCGATTCACCAAGGGCGCCCGCGCCGCCGTCATCGGCGCCCAGGAGCAGGCCCGCGAGCTGGGGCACTCCCCGATCGGCACCGAGCACCTGCTGCTCGCGCTCACCCTCGACGAGCAGAGCGGCGTCGCCACGGTGCTCCGCGAGGCCGGCGCCGACCGGCAGCGGGTGCGGGCCGCCATCGTCCGGCACGTCGGCGACCACGGCGACCTCGCCGCGGCGGCCGCCGACCGGGACGCCGAGGACGCGGCAGCACTCAAGGCCATCGGCATCGACCTGGAGGCGGTCCGCGCCGCGATCGAGGAGAACTTCGGGGCCGGCTCGCTGCGCCTGCCGCACCCCGCGCCGAAGAAGAAGGGCATCTTCGGGCGGTTCTACGCCGGCAGTGGGCACATCCCGTTCTCACCGCGCGCCAAGAAGGTGCTGGAGCTGTCGCTGCGGGAGGCGCTGCGACTCAAGCACAACTACATCGCGCGGGAGCACATCCTGCTCGGCGTGCTGCGCGAGGGCCGGGGCCTGGCCATGCTGGTCCTGGCCGAACTCGGCGTCGACCACGACCAACTGCGCGACGACATCACCAAGTCCCTGACCGCCCGCGCGGCTTAGAGGCTCACGCGCATCGCGGGGTCGGGGGTACGCCGGAAACCGAGCGACTCGTAGAGCGGCTCGCCCTCCTCCGACGCCCGCAGGTCGACCTTGCTCACCCCACGCGAGCGGAACCAGTCCAGCAGGGCCGTCATGCAGGCCCGCGAGTAACCCCGGCGCCGCTGGTCCGGGTCGGTGACGACGCTGAACACGTAACCGGCCAGGCCGTGCAGGTTCATCGGGTTGCCCAGCCGCTCCTCGATCACCCCGACGGCACAGGCCGCCAGCCCGGTCCCGTCCGGGCGGTCGGCCACGAAGGCGGCCATCGTGGGGAGCGGCTCGGCGAGGCGGCGCAGCAGGATCTGCCGGGCCGGCTCACGCCAGTCGTCGTTCCAGTCCGGCTGAGGGAAACTCTGCAGCATGACGGCGCGGAGACGCAGCAGCTCGGCGGCGTCGTCGGGGGTGGCTTGTCGGATCTGCACGGCGCGAGGCTAACCAACGACCCGGCGATCATGCTCGGGATTTTCGCGGGGTGGGTGGCCGATCCGCACAGGGGGGCCGCTCGTACAAATTTTGATGTTTCAGATTTTAAGGAGTACGCTCCGACGCATGGCCGAACCGCTCAGCGGCGTTCAGTTGGATCACTGGCGCACCTTCATCGAGAGCTCGTGGGCGCTGCACACCCGCCTGGAGGATGAGTTGCGGGCCACGACCGGACTCAGCATGAACGATTATCACGTCCTGGTGGCGCTCGCTGACGCGCCGGGGCGGCGGATCCGGATGGGCGAGCTGGCGAACCGGCTCGTGCTGTCGCCGAGCCGCATCACCTACCAGATCACTTCGATGATCAAGCGCGGTCTGGTGAAGAAGGAGAGTTGCCCCGACGACGGGCGCGGCCAAGAAGCCGTGCTGACCGATCTCGGCCTGGAGACGTTGCGCGATGCGGCGCCGGCGCACCTCACGACCGTCCGGGAGAGCTTCATCGACCATCTGGACGACGAGGAGCTGGCCACCATAGGCCGGGTCTTCGCGAAGATCAGGAAGGTGTAGTCATGCCAGCTGTCACCGTCGAGGACGTCCTCGTCCTGCCGCGCCTGCCGCGGATCGACCCGATGACCGATTTCCGCCCGGTGCGCCGGCTGACCACAGCGCCGCAGGGCTACGAGGGTGAGGGATTCCCGGTCCGGCGGGCCTTCGCCGGAGTGCCGCTGACCGAACTCGATCCCTTCATCCACTTGGACCAGATGGGCGAGGTGGACTACGCGCCGGGTGAGCCGAAGGGCACGCCGTGGCATCCGCACCGCGGGTTCGAGACGGTCACCTACATGATCGACGGGATCATGGACCACCAGGACTCGCTCGGCAGCGGTGGCTCGATCACCAACGGGGACACGCAGTGGATGACCGCCGCGGCGGGGATTCTGCACATCGAGGCGCCGCCGGAGCACCTGGTGACCAGTGGCGGACTCTTCCACGGGCTGCAGCTCTGGGTGAACCTGCCCAAGGCAGCGAAGATGATGGACCCCAAGTACCAGGATATCTCCGGAAAAAAGACGACACTTCTCACCACTCCGGACGGCGGCGCTCTCATCCGCGTCATCGCCGGGGAGATCGCCGGGAACGTCGGACCGGGGTCCACCTTCACGCCGATCAACCTGGCGCACGTCACGATGCAGCCCGGCGCCCGGCTCGACCTGCCGTGGCAGCCCGACTTCAACGCGCTCGTCTACACCCTGTCCGGCGAGGGCTGGGTCGGCACCGACCTGCGGCCGATCCGTCTCGGTCAGCTCGCGACGCACGGGCCCGGCGACGCGATCCGTGTCGAGGCGAAGACCGAGATGGACCTCTTCATCATGGGCGGCCGGCCGATCCGGGAGCCGATCGCGCACTACGGCCCGTTCGTGATGAACACGAAGGCCGAGCTCAAGCAGGCTTTCGAGGACTATCAGAAGGGCCGGCTCGGTGTGATCCCGGCGACCCGCCTGCCGCACACGGACTGAACGATCAGGCGGACATCAGCAGCATGGCCGTCGTGCCCAGGACGACCAGGAGCAGGACCGCGATGAGCAGTCCCTTCTCGGTGGATTCGACGGTTTCGGTGACGCTCGTGGTGGCCAGCGGCTCGGCGCTCATGTGATCTGTTCCTCCACCAGGCTGGGGGGTGGCCGCTCCGGGTGCGGACGGCGGTCGGGAGGCTTACGGTGAGGGCGTCGTCGACCTCGAAGGGGCTGCAGTGCCGTTGCGGGAATGGCTTCTCTCCGCTGCCGAACGCGGCAACCCGGACACCTCCATACCCACATGGAACACCGGAAACACGGCCGAAGCACTAATTCATGGGCAAAGGTACTTCGATCGGCTGGCGTCCGAGGTCGAAGCGCTCGAACCGGGTGACCATCTCTTCTTCACCGACTGGCGTGGCGACCCGGACGAGCGGGTCCGGGACGGCGGCCCGACGATCGCCGAGCTCTTCGCGGACGCCGCCAAGCGAGGTGTGGTCGTCAAGGGCCTGCTGTGGCGTTCCCATGTGGACAAGCTGGCCTACAGCGAAGAGGAGAACCGGACCCTCAGCGACGACATCGAGGCGGCCGGGGGCGAGGTTCTCCTCGATCAGCGTGTCCGCCGGGGCGGCTCCCATCACCAGAAGCTGGTCATCCTCCGGCACCCCGGCCGGCCCGAGCTCGACGTCGCCTTCGCCGGTGGCATCGACCTCTGCCACAGCCGCCGCGACGACGACGCCCACCACGGCGACCGGCAGGCCGTGCGGATGGCGAAGGCGTACGGGCCGAACCCGCCGTGGCACGACGTGCAGCTGATGCTGAAGGGCCCGGTCGTCGGCACCCTCGACCAGAGTTTCCGGGAACGCTGGACCGACCCGGCGCCGCTGGACCAGCACGGCCTGATCTCCACGGTCACCGACCTGCTCAAGCACGAGGACATGACCCCCGACCCGCTGCCGGAGCAGCCGCCGGATCCACCGCCGGCCGGGGAGATGACGGTGCAGGTGCTCCGGACCTACCCGGCGATGCGCCCGGCGTACTCGTTCGCGAAGCTCGGCGAGCGGTCGATCGCCCGCGGCTACACGAAGGCCATCAAGCGGGCCCGCCGGCTGATCTACCTGGAGGACCAGTACCTCTGGTCGGAGGAGGTGGCCCGGCTCTTCGCCGAGGCGATGCGGGACAACCCCGATCTGCACCTGATGGCCGTGGTGCCGCGCCACCCGGACGTCGACGGCAAGTTCGCGCTGCCGCCGAACCAGGTGGGCCGGGAGAAGGCGATCGAGCTGTGCCGCAGCGCCGGCGGCGACCGGGTGCACGTCTTCGACCTGGAGAACCACGAGGACACCCCGATCTACGTGCACGCCAAGGTCTGCGTGATCGACGACGTGTGGTGCAGTGTCGGCAGCGACAACTTCAACCGTCGCTCGTGGACCCACGACAGCGAGCTGAGCTGCGCGGTCCTCGACGGCGAGCGGGACGAGCGGGCGCCCGCGGATCCGGCCGGGCTCGGTGACGGCGCCCGGCGGTTCCCGCGCGACCTGCGGCTCTCGCTGCTGCGCGAGCACCTGGACCGGACCGACGACGACGGTCTCATCGACCCGTTCGACGCGGTGCGGGCCGCGAACGAGGCGGCCGACCGGCTGCGCCAGTGGCATCTCGACGGCGGCACCGGCGAGCGTCCGCCGGGCCGGCTCGTGCCGCACGAGACCGAGCGGCTGCCGTGGCACCAGCGGCTGTGGGCGGTTCCGGCCTACCGCCTGGTCTACGACCCGGACGGCCGGCCGTGGCGGGAGCGCCGGGCCGGGACGTGGTGACCGCTCAGGCGAAGTCCAGCCGCATCACCACGCGCCGCGGCGTCGGATGGCTCACCTCGGCGAACCCGGCCTCCTCGAAGATCTTGCGGCTGCCGACGTAGAGCTCGCCCCAGCTGAACTCCTGCCCGGGGCGGACCACCATCGGATAGCCCTCCAGCGCCCGCGCGCCCCGGTCCCGGGCGAATCCGACGGCCGCCGCGACCAGTGCCCGGCTCACTCCGCGCCGCCGGAAGCCGGTCCGGGTGACGAAGCAGGTCACGGCCCAGACCCCGGAGTCGGTACGGCTCTCGTCCCGTCCTGCCCACGGAACCCGGGCGGTGGACAACCGTGGGTAGACCGTCCGGGGCTCGACCGCGCACCATCCGGCGGGCTCCCCGTCCGCGAACGCCACCAGCCCGCTGGTCTCGGCCGCCGACTCGTCGCCGCAGTTCGTCTGCTCGTGCAGCCGCCGGGCCCGTTCCGGAGGCGGGACGGACGCCCACTCGGCCGCCGTGATCTTGAACCACTGGCACTGGCATCGGGCCGGCTCGCCCCGCGTGCCGAAGATCGCCTGAAGGTCCGCCCAGGTCGCCTTCTGCGCGGGCACGACAGCGATGTCCATCTGCCGATTCTACGGGCCGATCCTCCAGTCGCGGGGCACGAGCAGAGGCCCGGCCTGCGCCAATGTCGCCCGCCAGGCGCTCATCGGCGGCCGGCCGAGCGACCACCATCGATCGGCGAGGGCGAGGGCCACGGCGGCGCAACGGTCGGAGGAGGCCAGCACCCCGCCGTCCGGGAGCACCACTGCGGCATGCCGGTCACCGTCGCCGAGGACCGCGAGCAGGCTCTGTTCCCGGCCCGGCACCGAGGCGTAGGTGACACGCCGGTGCCAGGCTCCGGCCGCGAACCACAGATCCCGGTACGCCAGAGCTTCGAGCGAAACCCCCCACCGCGGCCGCGACACCTCCTCCAGCCCGGTCAGCGGTCCGGCCGGCGGCTGCGGATGACTGCCCTCGTGCCGGGCGGCGAGCGGGCCGGCCGCGCTCATGAACCCGGCCGGGCAGACCACCGACGCCTCCCCCGACACGCCGGCGGCCAGGACCGGGTGCATGCCGGCGTGCTCGACGGGCGCGACGATCCGGCCGCCGGGCAGCAGCCGCTCGGTCCAGAACGGCGAGATGCCCGCGACGCCGACGGTCACGATGATCCGGTCGTACTCGCCGTCCGGCCCTCCGGTGTAGCCGTCGGCGGCCTCGACCCGCACGCCGGTGATCCCGGCCCGGGCCAGCGCGGCGCGTGCCCGGTCCGCCACATCGCCCTGCACGTCCACCGTCGTGACGTCGGCGCCGAGGGTGGCGAGCAGCGCGGCGTTGTACCCGGTTCCGGCGCCGATCTCGAGGACCCGCTGGCCGGGTCGGACGTCGAGCGCCTCCAGCATGATCGCCATCAGCGACGGCTGGCTGGACGAGCTGATCGGCTGCCGCCCGTTGAGCTTGGTGACGAGCACGTCGTTGCTGTAGACCGAGCGCAGGAACTCCGGGTCGGCCGGCAGCACCCGGCTGCCGTCACGCCGGTGGAACCCGTCCGGCACGAAGACCTCGCGGGCGACGGCGGCGAACGCCCGGGCCAGCGCCGGCGACAGCCGCACACCATCGTGGCGGATCAGGTCGAGGTAGTGCCGGCGGGCATCCTCCATGCAGACACGGTACGTCTAGAGCGCGGCTGTCTGAACCGCCGCGCGCAGCCGGTCCGGGATGTCGGCGGCGTGGTACGGCCATTCGGACGGCTCGATGTTCGCGACGAAGTCGGCGTAGGTGACCGCCTCCCGCAGCGCGGCGACCGGTCGCAGCAGCTCGACGGCGCGCAGCGCGTCGCAGCCCGGCCACCGGCTCGCCCAGTCCCGCAGCACGTCCGGGTCGTCGGTGAGGCGCAGGACGTCGAAGGCCGGGTTGCCGATGCCGGCGTCGCACCAGTCGACGATGACCAGGCCGTCGTCGTGGGTCCGCACGTTGCCGGGGTGGAGATCGCCGTGGATCAGGGTGTCCGGCAGGCCGCAGGCGTCGACGGCTTCCATGCGACGCGGAAGGTCGTCGAGCAGCTCCGGCAAACCTGATATCTCGCTGGAATAGGGTTTGGCGACTTCGGCGATCCTGGAGATGTCGACGCGGCGGTCGGGGAGGCCGGACAGCACGCCGGCGAAGTGGGCCTGCACCGGCTGGAAGGCGGCCACCACCTCGGCGCAGAGGGAGGGGCCGGCGCCGTACCGGTCCTCGCCCGGCACGTGCGCCAGCAGCGTCCGGCCCTGCTCACCGGCCGCCAGGACGTAGGGCACGAGACCCGGCGACACCGCGTCGACCAGGCGCAGCACGTCCGGCTCGTGCGCGTAGAACGACGGCACCTGCTTGAGCCAGGCCGCCGTGGCGCCGTCCGGCAGGTCGAACCGCCAGATCGCCGAGAGGTTCCAGGTGCGCTGCTGGACCGCCGTCGTACCGGTCAGGCCGATCCGGTCCAGGGCGCCGGCCGCCCAGGCCAGCGACGCCTCCGGGCCACCGACCTCGGCATAGGGCGCCCGCAGCGGATGCGGCGCGGCGTCGAACGGCGCGTTGACGAAGGCCTGCGCGGCGCCGAGCAGGGATCGCGTCGCGCCGGCCCCGGCCGGGGGATCGCACGAGGCCAGATACGTCACGTGCCCACCCGGCGGCGAGGACCGGTCGGCGGCGAGCAACCGCAGCACCGTCACGTCCAGGCCGGCCTTCGCGACGACCTCGGCCACCTCCTGCCACCAGGGCGTGACGACGGTGAACGGCGGGAGAGCGCCCAGCAGGACGCCCTCCCGATCAACCAGGACGAGCGAGACGGTACGAGTCACCCGCCCATTCTGGCGTGCAGATAGGCACGCGAGGCCCGACCCAGCAGACGCAACCGGGCCATCCCGCCGTCCGGGAAGATGTCCAGCCGCACGTGCGTCACCTCCGGCGCCTTCGCGAGACGGAACCGGTGCGGGGTGTCCCGCTGCAGCGGTACCCGGGGCAGCAGCTCCACCCACTCCCCCGAGCCGGTGCGCTCGTCCCGGCCGGTGAGCCGCGCGGCGCCGGGAGCGTTGCCCTTGAAGTGGCTGGTGTCCAGGTCGGCGAAGCGGAGCACGGCCGGGGCCGCGAGCTTCACGACGATCCAGTCGTTCGCGTCGTCGCGGCGGCGGGACGTCTCCCAGCCGTCGCCCATGTTCTGCGCGAGACCGGGCATCAGCATCCGCTGCGGGTTGCCGTAGAACATGTCGCTGCAGTCCACGACGGTCGCGCCGTACTGCGCGGCGGCGACGTCGAACGTCTTCGGCAGCAGCGCCGGGTCCGGGATCACCTCACCGTGCACCCGCAGCCGGGCCACCCCGCCGTCCGGGAAGATCCGCAGGCGGACGTGCGTCCAGCGCCGCCGGTCGGTGACCGCGAACAGGTTGTGGCTGTCGCCCTTGAGCCCCGAACGCGGCACGATCTCGGTCCACTCGGCGGCCTCCAGCTCCTCCCGCCCCGGATAGCCGGGCAGCGCGACGGCCTCGACCGAGGCGTACGGCGGGTAGTTGCCGGTGAAGAACGCGGTGTCGATGTCGACGCCGTGGACGATCCCGGGCGCGCCGAGCCGGACGACGGCGACGTCGTGGCCGGCCTCGCGGCGGCGACGGGTCTCCCACCCGTCGTAGACCTGTCCCTTGTGGTCGAACGTCTTCGGCGCGTGCCCCGCCGGCGCCGGCAGGACCAGGTGGTCCGCCGCGGCGAAGAACTCGTCGTTGGCGTAGACCACGCCGCCGCCGAAAGCGCGCGACGCCAGGTCCGGGAGCCCGGTGAATTCGTCCATCAAATCTCCTCTGCGCGGTCACGAAGGAAACGGCCGCGAGGCTCGTCGCCGGTCACCCTGCCGCCGCGCAGCCAGGTCGTGCTGACCACGCCCTTCAAGACCCGGCCCGCGTACGGGGTGACGGGGTTCTTGTGGTGCAGGGCATGAGCGTCGACCGTGAACTCCTCGTCCGGCAGGAATGCCACGAGATCAGCGTCGGCGCCGACAGCGATCCGTCCCTTCTGCCGCAGACCGGCCAGATCGGCGGGCCTGCGTGACATCCATTTCACCACGTCGGAGAGGGTGTAGCCGCGATCACGAGCTGCGGTCCATATCACGGGCAGACCCAGTTGCACGGAAGCGATTCCACCCCACGCGGCGGCGAAGTCGCCGGTGTCCTGACGCTTCAGTTCGGGGGTGCACGGCGAGTGGTCGCTCACCACACAGGTGATGAGGCCGTCGGCGAGGGCCTGCCAGAGCTGATCGGCGTTGGCGCCGTCGCGGATCGGGGGACAGCACTTGAATTCGGTGGCGCCGTCGGGCACCTGGTCCGCGTCCAGTGTCAGGTAGTGCGGGCAGGTCTCGGCTGTCACCCGTACCCCCTCCGCTCGTGCCGCCGCGATCAGCGGAAGCGCCGACGCTGCCGAGAGATGCAGGATGTGCACGCGGCGTCCCGCCTCGCGGGCCACCGCGATGGCCGTGGCGACGGCGGCGTGCTCGGCGTCGGCCGGGCGGGAGGCCAGGAAGTCCGCGTACGCCGCCGAGCTCGCCGCCTCCGCGAGGTGATCCGGGTCCTCGGCGTGCACCACGAAGAGGGCGTCCACCGCCCGCATGGCCTCGGCCAGCTGCCCGGCGTCGACCGGCGGGAACTCGGGCACACCGGAGTCGGCGAGGAACGCCTTGAAACCGAAGACTCCGTTCGCGTGAAGCTCCGGCAGGTCGGGGGCGTTGCCCGGGATCGCGCCGCCCCAGAAACCGACGTCGACATGACACTGTCCGGTCGCCGCGGCCTGCTTCGTGGTGAGCGCCGCGGCGTTCACCGTCGGCGGCAGGCTGTTCAGCGGCATGTCGATGATCGTGGTGACGCCACCGGCCGCGGCCGCCCGGGTCGCCGACGCGAAACCCTCCCACTCGGTCCGGCCCGGCTCGTTGACGTGCACGTGCGTGTCCACGAGGCCGGGAAGCAGCGCCGCGTCGCCGAGATCCACGTGCTCGGCCGCCTCCACGATCGCTTCATAGGGCTCGATCGCGACGATTCGCTGGTCTTGGATCACGACCGCCGCTGCCCGCTCGCCCTCGGGGGTAACCACCCGCCGGGACCGCACCACCAGATCAACCATGTACCGACCCTAAACGGAGTTTGTTTCACCTTCTGTTACCCGCGGTAGCGGTGTAACGTCCCGCTCCATGTTGCGTCGGTGGCGGCTGGCGATCCTGTCGGCCCTCTGCGGTGTGCTCATTGCCGCCGCCAAAGTGAATGACGGCTCCTCCTGGGGCGCCGTCATCCTCCTGCTGGCCTTCCTCGGCCTCGCCGTGGCCCTCTCGCCGGGAGTCTTCCCACGTCCCGAGCGTGCCGCCGACGCGCTGCGGGACGGCCGGCCGGTCGTCTACTGGCGTCCCGGATGCCCGTTCTGCCTACGCCTGCGCGCCCGCCTCGGCCCGGAGGCGGCCCGTCTCCACTGGGTCGACATCTGGCAGGACCCGGAGGGCGCCGCAGCCGTCCGCGCCATCACGGGTGGTGACGAGACCGTACCGACCGTGGTGATCGCCGGCGAGGGCTTCGTGAACCCGGACCCGTCGTGGCTCCGGGACCGGATCGCGGCGGTTTCCTGACCTGCGTCCACCCCAGGAACTGGTCGAACAGCTCGGCCGGCGTACGCCGGGGCAGATCGGTCATCGCCTGATCGAGGTTCCCCCACATGTACATGGCCAGCGACACCCGGTCGGCGCCGTCGGTGAGATGCGCCCGTGCCGGCGCGCACGGCCAGGCGCGGCCGCACGCCCGGCACCTCCAGGATGGACGCTGCCAGATGTGCTCGGACCGTGATGGCTTGAACGAGACGTACCGCACCGGATGCCTCCCCGCATGGTTTGTCGGCGACAGGTAGTACTCGACAGCGCCCCCGATCGTTCGAACCCACGGAGTTTTCGGCATGCGTTATTGTCCGACTCCACGATCAAGAGACGGGGGTCTACGTGGCGAATCAGGAGAAGAAGCCCGAATCGGCGACCGAGCCTGCGGAGGAAGTCGCCTCCGATGTGGACTCGGCGGTGGCCGAGGTCGCCGTGGAGGAGCCGGTGGCTGAAGCGGTCACCGATGAGTCGCTTCCGGAAACCGAGGAGGCCCCTGAGCCTCAGCCGGTCGACGAGCCCGCCGAGGCCGTCCCCGCAGCGGAGACCGAGCATGCGGAGACCGAGCAGGCGGAGGCCGAGCAGGCGGAGGCCGAGCACGCGGAGGCCGAGCAGGCTGTCGCTGATGAGCCGGCGGCCGAGGTCGCTGATGAGGCGGAGGTCGTCGCTGAGGCGGAGCCGACGGCCGATCTCGGACTGGGTCTCGCTGCCCGGGAAGCGACCGAGACCGGAACGGGCGGTCAGTGGGACACGCGGCTGACGGTTCTGAGCATGATGGTCGGGGTGCTGGCCGTCGCCGTGGTGACGGTGTTCGGGTTGATCGTCTTCGACCCGGTGGCACTGGTCAGCTTCGTGCCCGACTGGTTCGCCGAGCCGGGGTCCTCCCGTGTCATCGGCAGCCTCACGATCGTCGTCGTCATGGCCGCTCTGGCCGCGGCGATGCGCCAGATCTACCTCCGCCGCCGCGACTGACCCCGGCTCGACACGCAGTCAGATCAGGGCCATCAGGTCTTCGCGGGGGAAGCCGGCGTTGTCGAGGGCGCCGCAGTCCAGGCCCCGCAGCAGGTAGCCGGCCAGGGCACGGGCCGTGGCCGGCTCGTCGGCGATGCCGCTGTCCTGGCGGTGCAGGTAGCGGTTCAGGCGGTCGGCTGCCACGTCACGGCCGTCGCGGAAGAACTCGTAGGTGGCGGCGTAACGGCTCGGCAACTGGGCCGGGTGCAGGTCCCAGCCCTGGTAGTAGCCGCGTTCCAGGGAACGCCGGACCAGGCGGTGGTGGAGTTCCCAGGCCGCGTGGACGTCGGCGGTCGAGCCGACCGGGAGGACGTTCGTGGAGCCGTCGGAGAGGCGCACGCCGGTCTGGGCGGCGGCGGCCTGCATGACGGCCTTCGCGTAGTCGGCGGCCGGGTGCTCCATCGATTGGTACGCCGCTGCCACACCGGCGGCGGCACTGTAGTCGTAGGTGCCGTAGTGCAGACCCGTGCACCGGCCGCCGGCCGCGGTGAGGAGACGCGCGACGGTGGCGGACCCGTCCGCGGCCAGGACCGCTGACGGCAACTCCACCTGGATCTCGAACGTCAGAGCTCCGGCGCTCAGCCCGTACAAGGCCTCGATCTTCTCCAGGAGGGTGACCATCGCGGCCACCTGGTCGGTACCGCTCACCTTGGGCAGCGTGATGGTGAAGAGGTCCTGGTAGGAGTCGAGGAACAGGTCGAGGGTGCGCAGCGCGCGGCGCCGGGTGACGGCCTCCAGCGACTTGATGCGGATGCCGAGGAACGGCGGGCGCGGGCCCTTGCTCAGGAGCTCCGCGGCGGTGCGGACGGCCTCGTCCTCCTGGTCGTCGTCGCGGACGCCGTAGCCGTCCTCGAAGTCGACGCGGAGGTCCTCGACCGGTTCGAGCTCCAGCTTCGTACGGATGGTCGGATCCGGCCACGGGAAGTCGTGCTCGTCCATCGCCTCCAGCGCCTGCGAGCCCCAGTCGGGATACGACGAGAGCTTGTCGGCCGGGATGTAGACGGTGTGGATGGGCTGCCGGCCGGCGCGGTCCCCCGGGTAGCGGGCCCGGAGGAACGCGTCGTGGGCAGCGAGGCGCCCGTCGATCTCAGCGTAATCATGATCGGACAGGCGCATCGAAGGCCTTTCAGTCGATGGAGTCGTACGCGGCGCTGGTGAGGAAGTCGGCGAAGTCGTCGGCCAGGGCGACCCGCTCGAACAGCTTGCGGGCGTCGTCGTAGCGGCCGGACGTCCACGCCTCGTCGCCGATCGACTCGCGGATCGCGGCGAGTTCCTCGTCCTCGATCCGGCCGACCAGCTCCGCGGTGATCAGCGTGCCGTCCTCGAGCCGTACCCCGTTGTGGATCCACTGCCACACCTGTGAGCGCGAGATCTCAGCGGTGGCGGCGTCCTCCATGAGGTTGTGGATGCCGACCGCGCCGTTGCCGCGCAGCCAGGCCTCCAGGTACTGCAGGGCGACGTTGACGTTGTTGCGCAGGCCGGCCGCGGTGACCGGGGCCTTCAGCGCGGCGACGTTCAGCAGGTCGTGGGCGTCGACGGCGACGTCCGGGCGCTGCTTGCCGAGCTGGTTCGGCTGGTCGCCGAGCACCCGGTCGAAGATCTCCGCGCAGACCGGCACGAGGTCGGGGTGGGCCACCCAGGAGCCGTCGAAGCCGTCGCCGGCCTCGCGCTCCTTGTCCTCGCGCACCTTCGCGAGCGCCACCTTGTTGACCTCCGGGTCGCGGCGGCTCGGGATGAACGCGGCCATGCCACCCATCGCGAACGCGCCACGGCGGTGGCAGGTGGCGACGAGCAGCTCGGAGTACGCGCGCATGAACGGCGCGGTCATCGTCACGGCGGCCCGGTCCGGGAGGATCATGTTCGGGTTGTCGCGGAAGTACTTGATGATGCTGAACAGGTAGTCCCAGCGCCCGGCGTTCAGCCCGGAGATGTGCGGGCGGAGGGCGTACAGGATCTCCTCCATCTCGAACGCCGCCGGGATCGTCTCGATGAGCACGGTGGCGCGGATGGTGCCGACCGGGATGCCGAGCTTCTCCTGGGCGTAGGTGAAGACGTCGTTCCAGAGTTCGGCCTCTTTGTGCGACTCCATCTTCGGCAGGTAGAAGTACGGCCCGCTCCCCCTGGAGAGCAGCTCGGCCGCGTTGTGGAAGAAGTAGAGGCCGAAGTCGACGAGGGCACCGACCGCCGGTGAGCCGTCGACCGGGAGGTGCCGCTCGTCGAGGTGCCAGCCGCGGGGGCGCATCACGATCGTCGGGTAGGGGCCGTCGCCGAGCTCGTAGACCTTCTTGGGCGTCTCCAACCGGATCGTCCGGCGAATCGCGTCGTACAGGTTCTGCTGACCGTCGACCACGTTGGACCAGTGCGGCGTGTTCGCGTCCTCCAGGTCGGCGAGCCACACCTTGGCCCCGGAGTTGAGCGCGTTGATCGTCATCTTGCGCTCGGTCGGCCCGGTGATTTCGACGCGCCGGTCCTGGAGGTCGGCCGGCGCGGGGGGCGCGGTCCACTCGGCGGCGCGGATGTCCGCCGTCTCCGCGAGGAATCCGAGGCTCGCCCCGGCCGCGATCTCAGCGCGACGGCGGGAACGGGCCTCGAGAAGCTCGTTGCGGCGAGGCCGGAATCGCCGGTTCAGGTCGGCGACGAACGCCACGGCCTCGTCGGACAGGATCTCGGTCATCGTTGACGGTTCCTCTCGGTGTGGTTACTCCCCCGTACCGTAATCGAGCATTATTCATACTCATGCTTCCCGTACGGGCACCGGGATCATGTGCAGTTAACGGTATACCATTAACTTCTGGTGGGCGCGACGCGCTTCCCGGGTCAGCTCCTCCTCGGAGGCGTTCACCAGCTCCCCGCGCTCGACCACGGGCTTCCCGCCGACCAGCGCCAGCTCCACGCGTGCCGGCGGGCCGAAGACCAGGGCCGCCACCTTGTCGTCGATGCCGTCGTGGCCGAGGCCGTCGAGCCGCCACAGCACCAGGTCTGCGAGTTTTCCCACTTCGATCGAGCCGAGATCGTCCTGCCTGCCGAGACAGCGGGCCCCGCCGATCGTGCCGAGCCGCAGCGCCTCGCGCGCGTTCATCGCCGTGGGGCCGCCGCGCATCCGGGCCGTGTAGAGCGCCTGCCGCAGCTCCGCGCCCAGGTGCGAGACCTCCTGCGAGGCCGCGCCGTCGACGCCGAGACCGACCGGCACCCGGTGGTCGATCAGCTCGCGGACCCGGGCCATCCCGGCGCCGAGCCGGGCGTTGGAGCTGGGACAGTGCGCGACGCCGGTGCCGGTGGCGCCGAGCTTCGCGATCGCCGAGTCGTCCAGGTGCACGCCGTGGGCCAGCCAGACGTCGTCGCCGAGCCAGCCGACGCGTTCGGCGTACTCCACGGGCGAGCAGCCGAACCGCTTCCGGCAGAACTCCTCCTCGTCGTCGGTCTCGGCGAGGTGGGTGTGCAGGCGGACACCCTTGCGGCGGGCCAGGACCGCGGCCTCCTCCATGAGGCGGGTCGTCACCGAGAACGGCGAGCAGGGCGCCACCGCGATCTGCAGCATCGCGTCCGGGGACGGGTCGTGCCAGCGATCGATGGCGGCTTCGGTGGCGGCCAGCGCCTCGTCCGTCTCCTCGACCACGTGATCCGGCGGCAGCCCGCCGTCCTTGCGGCTGAGGTCCATCGAGCCACGGGTCGGATGGAATCGGAGCCCCACCCGGCGGGCCGCCTCGATCTCGGCCTCCAGCACGTCGCCGCCGTCGCGCGGGAAGACGTAGTGGTGATCCATCGACGTCGTACAGCCGGAGAGGGCCAGCCAGCCGAGCCCGGCGCCGGCAGCCGCGCCGACGATCTCCGCGTCCAGGCGTCCCCAGATCGGATAGAGCGTGGTCAGCCAGCCGAAGAGCGTCTCGTCGAGGGCCAGGCCGCGGGTCGCCCACTGGTAGAGATGATGATGGGTGTTGACGAGCCCCGGAGTGATCAGACAGCCGTTGCCGTCAACGATTCGCCCGGATATTTCGGAAATGTCGCCCGGGCCGGACCCGACCGCCGCGATCCGGCCGTCGTCACCGACCAGCACGTGACCGTTGACATAGACCGTGTCGGCGGCGTCGACGGTCGCCACCGTGACGTTGCGGATCAGGATCACAGCCACCATCCCGCGATCGCCGCCGGCGCGTCGTCCCTGGCCACGGTCCCTTCGATCAGCCCGTAGGGCCGGTCGCCCGCGATGAACACCTCGTTGTCGTTGGCGAGGTCGAAGGGCGACAGGTCGACGAGGTAGTGATGCTTGTTCGGCAGCGCCAGCCGCACCTCGGCGATCTCCGGCCGGTCGGTGAGGACCCGGGTGCCCATCGCCATGAGGGTCTGCTGCAGAGAATAGCTATGAGTCTGGATGAATCCGTTCTTAAGAGCTTCGAGCGCTTTCTCGTACGACTCAGCGAAGTCCCCGGTATCACCCGAGTGCCGCCACTTCGCGTCCACCGCCGTGGCCAGGATCCGGTCCGTGGTCTCCGGCAGCGTCGTGTACCGATCGCGCACGAATCCGTGGAACTCCGAGTCGGTCGTGTTGAGCAGCACCAGCCCGGTGACGCCGGAGACGACCTGTGTCGCATTCGCGGTGACCGTCACGGTCGTGGTGCGCGTGTAGTCACCGCGCTTGGCGAACGAGTGCGGCCCGAGCCGATCCCAGGCGAACGACTCGATCGACACCGTCGCGCTGTCCACCTGGTCCTGCGACCCGACGAACCACCTCGCCAGCAGCAGAGCGAAATCCTCCGGCTCGCCGACCCCGTGCTCCTTGGCGAACGCGTACACGGTGTTCTTCATCGTGTCGGTCGGCAGGACCGTGGAGTTGTCACCGGTCGCGTGGGTGGCCGCCAGATCCCCGGCGAGGGCGATGCTGACGTTGAGGTCCACCAGCGAGTGGGTGCCACCGTCGCGGTTCACCCGGACGAGGCGGGTCTCCGCCTTGCCGTATCGGTTGGGTCCGAGCACGATCGCCAACGGTCTAGCTCCCTCGGTAAGTGGTGTAGCCGTACCGGCTGAGCAGCAGCGGCACGTGGTAGTGACGGTCCGGGTCGTGGACGTGGAAGGCCACGGTGATCTCCGGGAAGAAGCAGTCCCCGCCGAGATAGGGCTCCACGTAGAAGAAGAGGCGATAGCCGCCGGCCTGCCAGTCGCGCACCGGCACCCGGAACCGGAACCGGCCGTCGTCGTCGGTCCGCCCCTCGCCGACGCTGAACCAGCCGTCCGAGTCGCGGCGCTCCAGCCGCAGGTACACGTCCCGGGCCGGTTCGCCGGTGACCGTGTCGAGGATGTGCGTGGAGATCCGGGCGTGGAAATCGGCCGTCGTGCCGTCAGTGGGCATCGAGCACCCGCTCCAGCCGCAGCAGCGCGATCTTGCGCAGCTCATCCCGGACGATCGCCCGCTCGGTCGTCTCGTCGTTCTCCAGGCGAGCGCGCGCCGCTTCCAGGATCTCCGACTGCGAACGGCCGCTCGCGAAGATCAGGAAGACGTGCCCGAAGCGGTCCTCATAGAGCTTGTTCGCCTCGACCAACGCCGCCTTCAGCCCCGCGTCGGCGGACTGCGCGGCGGCCTGCTGCTCGGTGCGCGACCACGCCGCCTCCTTCGACTCCCCGGCGGCCCGCTCCCCGATCCGCGGGTGCGCGGAGAGTCCGAGCAGCACGTCGTCCCAGCTCAGCTGACGGGCGGCGGCATCGGCGGCGGCGAGCAGCCCGGCCCGGTCCCGGTACGGTCCCCCGGCTGCGATCGCGGCGCCCCAGGCCGGGGCCGCGAGGCAGGCGAGCAGGTCCCCGGCGGCCGGCGCGTTCAAGGTCTCCACCGTCACCCCCCTCTCAATGTTGATCAGTGAAGCAGGCGGAGTCCGCCGATTGGATAGGCAGACGCAAGAATTAACAGACACACTGCCACGAAACACGAACGGAACCCGGCCCGTGCTGATCTCCCCCGAAGCCCTGCCCGAGCTTCCGGTCCGTCCCGTCCTGCCGACGATCGCGACGACGCTCGACGAGGCGGGCGCCGCCGTTCTGGTCGCGCCGCCGGGAACAGGCAAGACGACCCTCGTACCACTGGCTCTGGCCTCTCCCCACCGCAAGATCATCGTGGCCGAGCCGCGCCGGATCGCCGCACGCGCCGCGGCCCGGCGGATGGCCTCGCTGCTCGGCGAGCGCGTCGGCGAACGGGTGGGCTACGCGGTGCGCGGCGATCGCCGGGTCTCCCGGGAGACGGTGGTCGAGGTGGTGACGACCGGCCTGCTGGTCCGGCGGCTGCAGCACGACCCGGAGCTGGCCGGGGTGAGCGCCGTGATGCTCGACGAGTGCCACGAGCGGCACCTCGACTCCGACCTGGCGGTGGCGTTCCTGGCCGAGGTGCGTGCCGCGCTCCGGCCCGACCTGCGCCTGCTGGCGACGTCCGCGACCGCCGACGCCGGCCGGCTCTCGGCGATCGTGGAGGGCCCGGTGCTCACCGCGCACGCCCGGACGTACCCGGTCGACGTCATCTGGGCGCCGCCACCCGGCAAGATCACTCCGCCGCTGGGCCTGCGCGTCGATCCGCGCCTGCTGGACCACGTGGCGGCCACGACCCGGCGCGCGCTCACCGACGGTGACGGCGACGTGCTCGTGTTCCTGCCCGGCGCCCGCGAGATCGAGGAGGTCGCTCGCCGGCTCAGCGGTGTCGACGTCGTCCGCCTTCACGGCCGCCTGTCCGGTTCCGCACAGGACGCGGCGCTACGGCCGGGCACCGGGCAACGCGTTGTCCTCGCCACCGCGATCGCGGAGAGCAGCCTCACCGTGCCGGGCGTGCGTGCCGTGGTCGACGCCGGGCTGAGCCGCGTACCCCGGATGGATCACTCCCGCGGGTTGGGCGCCCTGGTCACGGTCGCGGTGTCCCGGGCCGGGGCCGAGCAGCGCGCCGGTCGTGCCGGTCGTGAGGCTCCGGGCCGCGCCTACCGATGCTGGTCCTCCGCGCTGCACGATCGTCTTCCGGCCCAGCCCGAACCCGAGATCGCCGCCGCAGACCTGACCGATTTCGCCCTCGAACTCGCGCTCTGGGGCCACCCGGACGGCACCGGCCTCGCACTCCCCGACCAGCCTCCCGCGGGCGCGCTCAAGGCCGCGCGGACGACGCTGCACGATCTCGGAGCGGTAGGCGATGACGGTCTCGTCACTCCCCGTGGCCGCGCCCTGGCCGACGCGGGCCTGCATCCCCGTCTCGCCCGCGCGCTCCTGGACGGCGCGGATCTGGTCGGCGCGCAGCGGGCCGCCGAGATCGTCGCCGTCCTCGACGGCGATCTCTCCGGAGGCGACGACGTGATCACCCTCTGGCGGAGGGCGCGAGCGGGTGCCGATCCGGCTTTCACCATGGAGGTACGACGGTTACTCGGAGCTCTCGGCCGCCGCCCCGCCACTTCAGCGGCCGCGACCACCAGCGCCTCCTCGGCCGGCCCTTCCCGGGAGCGCATTCCGGACGACCTGGCGGCCGGTCTCCTGGTCGGGCTGGCCCACCCCGGGCGTGTGGCGAGGGTGCGGGAGCGGGGCGGTTCCTCGTACCTCATGGCGGGCGGAACCGCCGCGGACCTCCCCGGCGGCACCCAGCTCGCCGGAACGCCCTGGCTGGCCATCGCCGACGCGGAGCGTGCGGCGGGATCACGCACCGCGCGCATCCGCAGCGCCGCGCCCATCGACGAGGCCACCGCCTGCCAGGTCGCGGCCACCCTGCTCACCGACGAGACCGAGATCGGCTGGATCGACGGCGAGGTGGCGGCACGGCGCGTACAGCGGCTCGGCGCGATCACGCTGTCCAGCATCAGGCTCACCGACCCCGACCCGGCCCTGCTGCACGACGCCCTCCGCGCCGGCCTGCGCGCCGAGGGCCTGTCCCTGCTCACCTGGACCCGGACCGCCGAAGATCTGCGCCGCCGCCTGGCGTTCGCCCACGCGGCCCTCGGCGATCCGTGGCCGGACGTCTCCGACACCGCCCTGCTCACCGCCGACTGGCTCGATTTCGGCACCGCCCGCCGCCGCGCCGACCTGGCCAGACTCGACGTCGCCCACTCCCTGCGCCGGCTGCTCCCCTGGTCGGTGGCGGGCCGGCTGGACGAGGTGGCCCCGGAACGCCTACCCGTCCCGAGCGGCTCCAACGTCCGCATCGACTACACGGACCCGGCCGCGCCGGTGCTGGCCGTCAAGGTGCAGGAGGCCTTCGGCTGGCAGGACGCCCCCACCCTCGCCGACGGCCGCGTACCGGTCCTGCTGCACCTGCTCTCCCCTGCCGGCCGCCCCGTGGCGGTGACCCGCGACCTGCGTTCCTTCTGGGCACAGGGTTATCCGCAGGTGCGGGCCGAGCTGCGAGGCCGCTATCCGCGCCACCCGTGGCCCGAGGACCCCACCACAGCCACCCCGACGAAGCGGACGAACCCCCGAGCCCGCTGACCGGAGAGCTCCCACGGCAGCCGCCTCAACGGTCCCGTGGCAGGTCGTCGCGCATTCGCGGCTGCTGCGCCTCTTCTCCCGCGTGGCTGTGGCTCATTGCTGTGCCGTTGAGCTCGGGACAGCAATGGGCCACAGCCGAGTGCCATCGGCCGGCAGCGGTGCCCTGCGTTCGCGCCGGCCCTGGCCCACCGGACGGCGAGGTCGCGGCCGTGATGACATGGCTTCCGCTGGAGACCGCCTACGAGGCGGCGCCTCACTCAGGATCCCGAACGGTCAGGATCGGGTGGCGGGAGGAGGCGGGACAAGGGGGCCGGTGGGCCGTAGAGGTAGCCCTGGCCCAGGGGGCAGCCCAGGGAGGCCATCCCGGTAGCCCGCTCCTGCGTCTCCAGGCCCTCGGCCACCACCGCTATGCCGAGTTCGGCGCAGATGGAGAGGACCGAGCGGCACAGGGCGCCTGCCCGGTCCGGTGAGGCGTCCACGTCGGTGAGGGTGGAGTCGAGTTTCACGATGTCGACGGGCATGGCGTGCAGTTGCGCGAGGGCGTTGTATCCGCTGCCGAAGTCGTCGAGGGCCACCCGTACGCCGAGGTCGCGCAGCGAGGCCAGCACCGCCGCGGCCCGGGGCAGGTCGGGGATGCGCAGCGTCTCGGTGACCTCCACGACGAGGCGCGACGGGGTCACACCGTGGCGGGCCAGCGCCGACGCCACGGACGCACGCAGGCCCTGCTGGCCGAGGCGGCCCGCGGAGACGTTGACGTGCAGGTCGATCGGGCGGCCGTACAGCGCCTCCAGCCCTGCCGCGTCGGCGCAGGCCTGGTCGAGCACGAAGTCGTCGATGGCGGCGACCAGGCCGGTGCGCTCGGCCATCGTCACGAAGACGTCCGGATGGATCGTGCCGGCCGTCGGTGACGTCCAGCGGGCGAGGGCCTCCACGGCCACCGTCGCCGCGTCGCTGAGCCGCACGATCGGCTGGTAGTGCACCTCGAAGCCGGCCGCGGCGGGGCTGCCGCCCTCGGCCAGGGCCCCGGCGAGGAGTTGCGGCAGGTCGGCGTGCGGCGTGTTGTCACGCGGCCCCGCGTAGGTGATGAGAGCGCCCTTGCCACGGCGCTTCACGGCGTACATGGCCGCATCTGCTCTTCGCAGGAGGATGTCGGCCGAGAGACGGTCGCCGGGCTCGGCCGCGACCAGGCCGACGCTGACGCCGACGCCCACCGACCGTCCGTCGATCTGGTACGGCTCGCGCAGAGCGGTGAGCATCCGCTGCCCGATCGCCTCCGCCTCGGCCACCCACACCGGGTGCGGCAGCTCGGCCGTCACCCGGCCGGCGGCGGCCCGCCGGTCCAGACCGTCGTAGACGCGCACCCCGGCGGCGGAGAGCACATAGCGCCGGGGACGGAACCGGATGCGGTGCCGCCGCGGCGCCGGGACGACCCCGTAGCCGAGCACCACCGCGAACTCGTCGCCGCCGAGCCGGGCCACCAGATCCTGGGACCGTACGCAGGACCGCATCCGCTCACCGACGGCGGTGAGCACCCGATCCCCCATGGCGTGCCCGAACGTGTCGTTGATCAGCTTGAAGTCGTCGAGGTCGGCGAAGAGGACCGCCACGGGTGTGCCACGGCTCTGATGTGCTTCCAGGGCGAGGCCGAGCCGTTCCCGGAACAGCGCCCGGTTCGCGAGCCCGGTCAGCGGATCGTGGTAGGCGAGGTGGTGCAGCCGCTGCTGGGTCTCGGCGATCCGGTCCAGCAGCACGCTGTTGTCCATGATGGTGAGCATCTGCCGGGTGACGACGAGGGCGAGGCCGAGCCAGCCGAGGTAGGCCTGGAACGTGGTCAGCGGCTGCCCGCTGATGGTCCGCGCCATCAGCACGACCCCTGCCACGACCACCGGCCCGTACGGCACGAGCAGGTGCAGCCGGTCGTGCACGAGCAACGCCGTGGCGGGCCGGTCCAGCGGGGTGCGGGCCGGGCTCAGCGCCGCGATGGCGATGAAGGCCGGACCGAGCACGTGCCCGGCCAGCTCCAGCCAGGCCGGTCCGGCGTCGAGCAGCCGGAACGTGTCCGCGGTGCCGAAGGCGAGCAGTGCCACCCCGATCAGGGCGAGCGGGCGGCGGCCGGACGGCGAGTCGGGCCGGGTGGTCAGCAGCAGCATCACCATGGTCAGCAGGACCAGGTCGACGACCGGGTACGCCACCAGGTGCGGCTCGACGAGCTCCGGCATGATCGACCAGATCAGCGCCAGCACCGAGCCGGTGATCAGCACGCTGTCGATGACGAGGGCGATCTGGTCGCGGCGCGGCGAGGTGGGCACCGGCCGGGGCCGGGTGTGCGCGGCGGCCAGCAGACCGATCAGCATGCAGAACGGCAGCACCAGGAAACCGGCGTCGATGACCAGCCGGGGTGGGTCGCCCAGCAGCTCGGCGAGCCGGGTGAGCGACCAGACCAGCAGCCCGCCGGCGGCGAGGAACCGCCAGCGGCGCGGTACGCCGGCCCGGCCGCGGGCGGCGCGCAGGCAGATGGCGGCGGCGGCCAGGCCGACGACGAGCTGCAGCAGATCACCGAGGACGGCCACGCTCCGAGATCACCACCAGATTTTCTCCGGCCGCGCTCTGAAATGGGGCGGCCGGAGTAAAATACCTGGTCCGCCTTTGGTCCGGTCCAGGGTGGCGGGCGGGGCGGTCGGATGGGGCGGTCGGATGGGGTCAGTCGCCGGCGGTCACGTCCGCGACCACGACCGTGACATTGTCCGGCCCGCCACCGCGCAGCGCGAGGTCGACGAGGCGCTCGGAGCACGTCTTCGGGTCGGGCGCGGCCCGCAGCTCCTGCTCCAGCGTCGGGTCGCTCACCACACCGGTGAGGCCGTCGCTGCAGAGCAGCCAGCGGTCCCCGGCCTGCGGTTCCACGATGACGTAGGCGGGAGTCACCGGCTCGCCCTGCAGCACCCGGGTCACGACGGCCCGGCGTGGGTGGCCGGCCGCCTCCTCGGGCTTCAGCAGACCCTGGTCGATGAGCATCTGGACGTACGTGTCGTCCTTGGTGAGCTGGTTGAGCCGGCCGTCGCGCAGCAGGTAGGCACGGGAGTCGCCGACGTGCGCCATCGCGGCCCGCTCACCGTTGAAGAGCACGGCCGTCAGCGTGGTGCCCATCCCCTGCAGCGCGGGGTCGAGGGCCACCTGCTCGGCGATCCGTCCGTTCGCCACTTCGAGCGCGCGGTGGAGCGCGTCCATCTGGTTGTCGGTGGGGATCGGCGCGTCGAGCGAGACCATGGCTTCGACGGCGAGCCGGCTGGCGAGGTCGCCGGCGGCCATCCCGCCCATGCCGTCGCAAACCACGAGGAGGTTGTCACCCGCGTAGTGACAGTCCTCGTTGTTGCTCCGGACGTGTCCTTGGTCGGTGACGGCCGCCCACCGGAGGTGCAAGGTCATGGCGTGCAGCCTGCCAGGTCGATGCCAAGCTGTCTGCACGTGGTGGGCGGCATGTCGCACATGTCGTTGTCGAAAATACACTCAGTCCGGATCAAGAGCCCGTCCGAGGCATCTCGGATCGACTTCGGTCACCGTCCGTGTCGGCGCGATCCACTGGAGTGCCGAGGCCTCGACGGGCCATCCCCGCACGGTCACTCCGCTGTACGACGGCGGCGCCGTGTCCGGGCAGAGCGTCCGCGACCGCACGTCGCCGTTCGGGATGAAGATGACTTCGCCGTCCGGGTCCAGCATCGTGGTCGAGTTGTCGTCCACCGCGATCAGCTGCCCGCGGACCACGGTGACCGGCTCCCCCGCGGCGCCCACCTCGACGGCGCTGTCCGGCAGCACCGGCGCGCGCAGGAAGACCACGCCGACGACGAACGGCAGGGCGAACGCGGCGCCGATCGCCGGCCAGTACGTCGCCATCCGCGCCCACTTGGCCGGGACCGGTCCGGTGAGGACCGGCCCGAACAGCGGCGGCAGGGCGAGCAGGGCCGCGGTGGACCACATGCCGGCCCGCACCGCCTCGACCACGCCGGGCCAGACGAAGAACCAGACCAGGAACCCGACGACCACCGGTACGCCGACCGTGATCCAGAGCATCAGCGTCTTCTCGCCCTGGATGCTCTGCACGGCGGTCAGCCCGAGGATCGCGGTCACCAGCAGGGCGAGCAGGGGAAGCAGCTGCATCTGCCAGGTGAAGGCGGCGATCATCGCGGCGACGGTGACGACCCAGCCCGGCATGCGCAGCGCTGCCACGGCCAGATAGGACGTACCGGCATGGCCGGGAACGCTGACCAGCAGGATGCCGCCGAGAACCCGGACCACCAGGATGGCCGCCGGAATCGTCCAGCTCAGCGTGATGAAGAGCGCGCTGATCATGCCGAGCGGGTTGATGTACTGCACGAGCAGCAGCATGGTGGCCATGTCCTGGCGGCTGAGGTACCACAGCCGCAGCACGAGCAGCAGCAGCGGGAACGCGGGCAGGACGGCGAGCAGCCAGTTGAGTTCGGCGCGGTAGCGGGGGCGGGCGCCGTGCCGTTCCTTGGAGACGGCGCCGGTGGTGATCTCGGTGCTCATCCCAGCGGGTCTTCCCACGGCAGGTGGCGCACGTCGGGCCGGTCCACCCGCGGCTGCATGCCCTCGGCGATCGGGACCGGCTTCTCCAGGTCGATCTCGGACTGCAGGTTCTCCTGGTAGGCCCGCTCCCACCGGTCGTCGGCGGGGTCGGCGTAGGAGCGGTAGAGCGTCAGGTTGACGAGCGTCTCCAGGGCCGGGTTGTCGCCGACATTGACGCCCCATCGTTCGACCTTCTCCAGGCCGAGGTCCCAATGTGTGTATTTTTCGGGAAATCTATGCTTCCAGCCCGCCAGGATCGCCGCGTCGGTGCTGATCGCGTCGATCTTGCCGTCATCGAGCTCGGCGAAGCACTCCCGGACCCGGTTCTTGCGGGACACGATCGCCTCCACGTCGGTCAGCGCGTTCTGGCTCGTCGAGGTGGAGAGGGTGCAGACCTTCTCACCGGAGAGATCTTGGAGAGCCGACACCGAGGAGTGGTCCTTCAGCGTGATCACCGATTGCTCGGTGTGCAGATAGGGCGCCGAGAAGTGCACGCCCTCCGACTTCCGCTGGTCGGTGATGCTGTAACTGGCGACGACGAGCTGCACCGGCACCCGGTTGCCCTCCGCGTCGGTCGCCTGCATGCGAGCACGGTCCTCGCTCTCCATCCCGTAGAACCGGACGTCGTCGCGGCGGAACCCGAGATCCTCGGCGATCATCAGGGCGATGTCGATGTCGAAGCCGGTCCAGGGGCCTTTCGGGTCGTGATAGGCCACCCCGTACTGGTCGTCCTTCACACCGATGTTCAGCGTGGTCCACGAGTCGACGCCGGCCTGCTCGCGCAGCTCAGTGACCGACGGCGGGCCGCCGACCAGCAGCCGGCTCATCGTCACCAGCAGCACGAGCACGAGCAGCAGGCCCAGTCCGGCCAGTCGCCAGGCGCGGAAGCGGTACTCCCAGTCGGCGACCGTGCGGAGCTGGACCTCCTCGATGGCCTCCTCGAAGATCTCCTGCTCGGCGATGTCCCGCGAGGCGATCTCCTCGGCCGTCACGTCCGGCGGAGGCACGATCCGGCGGCGTAGCCACGGCAGATCCGGCGGTGTCCACTGCCGGAATCGCCGCCCTACCGGCTCGGTCTCTCTGTCGTCCCGCTCGACCATGCGGGACATGGTGCTACACCGATGTCACGGAACGGGGTCCGAGGTACCTGACGGTACCCACGGGACGCAGCGTGCCAGCCTGCGGACGGTGAGACCCAGGCCGGTCCGCAGGCCGTGCCGCTCGATCGCCTCCAGCGCGTAGGCGCTGCAGGTCGGCGTGAACCGGCAGCGGGCCGGCAGACGCGGCGAGATCCGCCGGTACAGCTTGATCGCGCCGGTCGCGGCCCGCACACCACAGCTTCTTCCTCCCGTACGGGTCACCTCGCCACTTCCTGACCGGCGGACTCCGCTCGAATGCTCATGAAGGAACCGGGCCGCAGGGCGGGCAGGCCGAGGTCGGCGGCGATCCGCTGATCACCGAGACGATTCCCCGAAAGGATGCGCACCCCTTCACCGTCGAGTTGCCGAGAAGCGTCCCGGACACGCTTCATCGCATCCTGCTGCAGGGCCACGGTCTGCACCGTGACGGTGCTGATGGGACGGTCCTGTACCAGGCGGAAGAGCTCCACGACCCGCTGCTGACCCGACCGGTGGGAGAGAACCCGCTCGCGGATGTCGGGGGTCAGGTGCGCCAGCGTGTTCTCCGGCAGCGGCACCTCCCGGTGCAGCCAGCGCACCGCTTTGAGGCCTTCGGTGGAGAGCGTGGCCCGGCCGTCCCGGCCGACCCGGTTGAGGAGGCCGGGATGAGGCCGGAGCAGGCCGGCCGACATCACGGACTGGTGATCATTACCGGTGATCAGGAGTTGCGGGACCTCCAGCCGCCATTGATCGATCACCCAGCCGCGATCGCGGGTCGAGTACTTGAGGTCGAATTCGACGCCGGCGAGAGCGAAGTCGGCATCCCCGCCGTCGGCGAGGTCGTAAGCACGCTGGAACTCGACCTCGACCTTGGCGCCGACGGCCGCCTTCTCCCACTTGGTCAGCTGTTCCCAGGCATAGCGGCCGGTGTGCGGGCCGTCGTACTGGTGATCCAGCGCGCGGCGGATGACCGCGGCGAGCAGCGCGCCATCGGGGTCCAGGCCCCGCAACTGCTCCTCCAGGACGTCGAGCGCCGGATCGCCGCCGGGGCCGGTCGCCGGCTCACCGGACGGCCGCGTCGTGATCCGGAGGTCCGGGGTGCCGGCGCTCGTCGGCAGGCGGACGCGAGACCGTTCCACCTCGATCCGGAGCGCGTCCCGCTCCTGCTCGGCGTGGTGCAGGACCTCGCGCAGCCGATGCAGCTCGGCCTCCTGGATCGGGCTTGCCGAATCCGCGCCCAGCCGCCTTTCGAGATCTTCGCGCCACCGCCGCTCCTCCGCCAGCTCTTCCTCGACCTGGGCGAGCTGCTTCCGGGCATCCGCCAACTCGTGCGCCAGCCGGGTGATCTCGTCGTGCTGCGTGTCGACGGTGGTCGCCCCGAGCCTGGCATCACGCTGGAACTCCTCGGCGAGTTCGAGGAGCGGCCCGCGTTCCGATTCCGGCGTGGTGACGTCGATGATGGCTTTGATCAGGTCGGTGTCGGTGGCGAGGTTCTCGCCGTTGAGGCGTCGCTGCAGCACCGCGTGACTCGGGACACCCCTCGGTGGCGCGAACTGGTCGGCTCTCAACAGCCCGTGCAGGGCGCGAACCGACAGCCCCGCTTTCCGGACACAGTGCTGGAGCAGCTCAGCCAGGCGTTTCACCTCCTGGCTCCCACCCACGGCGCCGCGCTGGCGTCCCGGTGCCTTGGCCACGCCGCGCTCCTTTGTCTCGCTCATTGTCTCGCATCACTTGCGTTGAGGGCCGGGCATGAGCAAGCATAGACCTCGCCCATCGAACCCGAGACAATGAGTGAGACAAACTTGCTGGATCTGATCGCCTTCGGGCTCGCCCTCACCGTAGTCACCGTCCTCGCACTCCTCGGCCAGTCCCCCGAGGCGCTGATGACCGCCGCCGGGGCAGGAAGCGCGCTCTACGCCGTGTGGCAGAACAAGAACCGCCCGAAACCGCCGTCCTCGCGTAACGGGAAGAGGTCCGGGCGGAGCTAGGCACAGGCAGATCACGCCCGCTCGGCGATGTGGGCACATCCGGAGCGGGCGCGGCGCAAGGCTTCGGACGGCCCGGGCGACGGTGTCTAGCGAACCGCGACCACGACCGCGCTCTCCGCGGGGAGCACGAGGCGGTCCCGCTGGACGACCACGCCGGGTTCGGTGGCGAGCAACACCGAGCGGGCCGGCGAGCGGACGCTGACGGTCTGCTCGACGCCGGCCAGGTTCGCGGCCACGACGTAGGACCCGCGGCGGATCACCACGTGCTGGTCGCCGTGCCAGACCTCGACGTCGTGCAGCCACGGGTCGGTCAGGTCGGGCACGCTGCGGCGCACCGCGATCAGCTTCTTGTAGAGCTCCAGGATCTCGGCGTGCCCGGGCTTGCCCGGCTCCGACCAGTCCAGCTTGGAGCGCTCGAAGGTGGCCGGGTCCTGCGGGTCCGGCACGTCCGCCTCGGCCCAGCCGTGCCGGGCGAACTCACGGCGCCGGCCGGTCTGCACCGCGGCCGCCAGCTCCGGCTCCGGGTGGCTGGTGAAGAACTGCCAGGGGCTGCTCGCCGCCCACTCCTCGCCCATGAAGAGCATCGGCGTGAACGGGGAGGTGAGCAGCAGCGTCGCGCCGACCTTGAGCAGGCCCGGCGAGAGGATCGCGGTGAGCCGGTCGCCGATCGCGCGGTTGCCGATCTGGTCGTGGTTCTGCAGGAACGCGACGAATCGGTGCCCGGCGGTGCGCTGCCGGTCGACCGGGCGGCCATGCCGGCGACCTCGGAAGCTGGACCAGGTGCCGGCGTGGAAGAAGGCCCCTTCCAGCACGGTACGCAGGCAGTCCAGTGACCCGAAGTCCCCGTAGTAGCCCTGCCGTTCCCCGGTGAGCAGGGCGTGCAGGGCGTGGTGCACGTCGTCGTCCCACTGGGCGTGCAGGCCGTAGCCGCCGCCCTCGCGCGGGGTGATCAGCTTGGCGTCGTTCAGGTCGGACTCGGCGATCAGGGTGAGCGGCCGGCGCACGTGCGCGGAGAGCGACTCGACCTCGGCGGCCAGCATCTCCAGCAGGTGGACCGCGCCCTCGTCGTGCAGCGCGTGCACGGCGTCCAGCCGCAGCCCGTCCACGTGGTAGTCACGCAGCCACATCAGCACGCTGTCCGCGATGTAGCGCCGCACGGTGTCCGAGTCGGGGCCGTCCAAGTTGAGCGAGCTGCCCCAGGTGTTGCTGCCGGCCGACAGGTACGGGGCGAACATCGGCGCGTACGCCCCGCTCGGCCCGAAGTGGTTGTAGACCACGTCGAGCACCACGCCGAGACCCTTCGCGTGCGCCGCGTCGACGAACCGCTTCAGACCGTCCGGGCCGCCGTAGGCCTCGTGCGGCGCGTACCAGCAGACACCGTCGTAGCCCCAGTTGTAGGTGCCGTTGAACGCGTTCACCGGCAGCAGCTCGACCAGGTCGACACCGAGGTCGACGAGGTGGTCCAGCTTCTCGATGGCCGCGTCGAAGGTGCCCTCCGGCGTGAACGTGCCGATGTGCAGCTCGTAGAGGACCGAGCCGGGCAGCTGCCGGCCGGTCCACGCCTGATCGGTCCAGGTGAAGGCGTCGTGGTCGTAGACCCGGCTCAGGCCGTGCACGCCGTCCGGCTGCCACGGCGACCGAGGGTCGGGCAGCGGCTTGTCCTGATCGGGGAGGAGGAAGCCGTAGTCGGTGCCGGCCGGCAGCTCGAGCCGCCACCAGCCGCCGTCGGCCGCCTCCATCTCGTGCTCCTGGCCGTCGACGACCAGCCGGACGTTCTTCTCGGGAGCCCAGACTTCGAAGACAGTCATTCTTTCACCAGGAGCGCGACGGGATAGGTGTGCAGAAGCTCGGCGACCGCCAGGCGATTGCCACCGTAACTGGTATTCGTGAACACTTCCGTCCAACTGTGTCCGTCGAGTGAAAGCGTCGTGTCGTGCCAGCCGCCGTGGCGTGACAATCCGACCGGCAGGCGGGTCGCCACCGCCACCACGCCACCCCTGTCGAAGGCCAGCACGTGCTCGCCGACCCGGCCGTCCGCGAAGACCGGGCGGTAGCCGGTGAACAGCTCCGGGCGCTGCCGCCGCAGACGCAGGATCCGGCTCGTCACCAGCAGTTTCGCGGCGCCGGTCTCGTCCACCGGCGGCAGCTCGCCGTCGTCGATGCGGCCGAGCAGCTCGCGGCGCACGCCGAAGTCGACGGGCCGCCGGTTGTCCGGGTCGACCAGCGAGTAGTCCCAGAGCTCGGTGCCCTGGTAGACGTCGGGCACGCCGGGCATGGTGAGCTGAACCACCTTCTGCCCGAGCGAGTTGGACCAGCCGGGCGGCGCGATCGACGCCGCGAAGTCGCTGACCTCCCGGTGCAGCGCCGGATCGTCGTAGATCTTGTCGACCATCTCGCGCAGCGCGGCCTCGAACGCCTCGTCCGGGCGCTGCCATGTCGTGGAGGCGCCCGATTCGCGCGCGGCCTTCAGGGCGTACGCCTGCAGTCGCTCTCGCGAGATCGGCCACGCACCCACCGCGACCTGCCAGATCAGATGGGCCAGCGCCGGATCCGGGAGCGGAGCGACCCGGACCCACCGGCGCACCACCTCGGTCCAGTCACCGGGCACCTCGGAGAGGACGGCGAGCCGGGCCCGCACGTCCTCGCTGCGCTTCGTGTCATGGGTGGCCAGCGAGGTCATCGAGTCCGGCCATTCGAGCTGGCGCTGCTCGGCGGCGTCGTGGAACTCGTCAGGGGTGACGCCGAACTTCGCCGGGTCGTTCCCGACCTCGTTGCGGGCCGCGAACCGGGTCCAGCGGTAGAACGCGGTGTCCTCCACGCCCTTCGCCATGACCGCGCCGGTGAACTGCTGGAACCGGATCGCCAGCTCGTCGCCGGGGACCCGCAGCCGCGCGGTGAGCCGGTCCAGCGTCCCGATCATCTGCGGGCTGCGGCGGCCGGCCTCGGACCGGGCCTGCGCCAGGTGGCGGGAACCGGCCGGCAGGTACGAGCGGTAGACCGGGAAGCAGGCGGCCAGTTCGGCGAGGGCCCGCTCGGCGTTCTCCACCTCGGGCACCAGCCGGGACAGCCGGGACAGCTCGGTGGCGAGCAGCGTGGTGGCGACCGCGAGCTTGGTCTGGTGCACCAGGTCCTGCCAGGACGTCGTCGTCCCGGTGAGATGGTGGTCGAGGGTGTCGAAGAACGCCTCGGTCCCGGGGTCCACGAAGACGCCGTTGACCTCGGCCATCGCGTCGTAGCCGGTGGTGCCGGCGACCGGCCAGTCCGGCAGCTTCTCCCCCGGTTCGAGGATCTTCTCGACCACCAGCCAGGCGTCCGGCGCGGCCTCGCGCAGCCGGGCGAAGTAGCCGGCCGGGTCGCGCAGGCCGTCCGGGTGGTCGACCCGGATGCCCTGGATCAGGCCTTCGCGGTACCACCGGAGGATCTCGGCGTGGGTGGCCTCGAAGACCTCGGGGTCCTCCACCCGCAGGGCGGCCAGCTCGACGATCGCGAAGAAGCGGCGGTAGTTCAGCTCGGAGTCGCCGCGGGTCCAGTTGACCAGCTCGTAGTGCTGCCGGTCGTGGACCTCGCGCGGGGTTCCCTCACCGGTGCCGTCGGCGATCGGGAAGCGATGATCGAAGTAGCGGAGCTCGCCGTCTTCGATGCGGAGATCATCGAGCGCCGTGTCGCTGTCGGCCAGGACCGGGATCATCAGCCGGCCACGGGACCAGTCGATGTCGTAGAAATGCGAGAAGTCGGATTTCTGGCCTCGGCGCAGCACGTCCCACCACGTCGGGTTCGCCGACGGGACTGCCACACCCGCGTGGTTCGGGACGATGTCGGCGACCAGGCCCAGACCGGCTTCCTGGAGAGCGCGATGCAACGTGAGCAGCCCTTCGGCGCCACCGAGCGCCGGGTTGACCTGCGAGTGGTCCACCACGTCGTAGCCGTGTTCGGAACCGGGCGCCGACGTGAGCAGCGGCGCCGCGTAGAAGTGGCTCACTCCCAGGTCGGCGAGGTAGTCCGCGAGTTCGGCTGCCGAGGAGAGAGGGAAGTCGGGACGGACCTGGACTCGGTAGGTGCTGCTCGGGTTCATTACACCGTCCTGTCGAGCACGATGAGGGATCGATCCGGGACCCAGATCGAATGTCCGGCCTCGACGACGGACGGATGATCGGGGTCGGGTTCGGCGGTCTCGATGACCTTCTCCCACTTCTCCCCGTACTCGGTGGGAGGCGTGGTGAATTCGAGCGGCGCGTCGTGCGCGTTGAAGAAGAGCAGGAACGAGCTGTCCACGTGCCGCTGACCGTACTGGCCGCGCTCGCGGATGCCCTCGCCGTTGACGAAGAGCGCGACAGCCCGGCCGAAGTCGTTGCCCCAGTCGTCGCCGGCCATCGGCCGGCCGTCCGGGGTGAACCACTCCAGGTCGGGCAGCGGGTCGCCGCCGCCGCGCGCGGTCACCGGCAGTCCGGTGAAGAACCGGCGGCGCTGAAAGACCTGGTGCCGGTGGCGGAACGCGGTCAGCTTGCGGGAGAACTCGAGCAGCTGCTCGTCGGCGTTGTCCCAGTCGATCCAGCTGATCTCGTCGTCCTGGCAGTACGCGTTGTTGTTGCCCTGCTGGGTCCGGCCCAGCTCGTCGCCATGCGAGATCATCGGCACGCCCTGGCTGAGCATCAGCGTGGCCAGGAAGTTGCGCCGCTGGCGGGCCCGCAGCTGCAGCACCTTGGCGTCGTCGGTGGGGCCCTCGATGCCGCAGTTCCAGGAGCGGTTGTGGCTCTCGCCGTCCCGGTTCTCCTCGCCGTTCGCCTCGTTGTGCTTGTCGTTGTAGCTGACCAGGTCGTTGAGGGTGAACCCGTCGTGCGCGGTCACGAAGTTGATCGAGTGGAAGGGCTTGCGGCCGTCGTCCTGGTAGAGGTCGGCCGACCCGGTGATCCGGGAGGCGAACTCGGCGAGGGTGGCCGGCTCGCCGCGCCAGAAGTCGCGCACGGTGTCCCGGTACTTGCCGTTCCACTCGGTCCAGTTCGGCGGGAAGTTGCCGACCTGGTAGCCGCCCGGGCCGACGTCCCACGGCTCGGCGATCAGCTTCACCTGGCCGACGATCGGGTCCTGCTGCACCACCTCGAAGAAGGTGGAGAGCCGGTCCACGTCGTAGAACTCGCGGGCCAGCGTCGAGGCGAGGTCGAAGCGGAAGCCGTCGACGTGCATCTCGGTCACCCAGTAGCGCAGCGAGTCCATGATCAGTTGCAGGCTCTGCGGGCTGCGGACGTTGAGGCTGTTCCCGGTGCCGGTGTAGTCCATGTAGAACTGCGGCTGGTCGTCGACGAGCCGGTAGTACGTCCGGTTGTCGATGCCCTTCAGCGACAGCGTCGGGCCGAGGTGGTTGCCCTCGGCCGTGTGGTTGTAGACGACGTCCAGGATGACTTCCATGCCGGCCGCGTGCAGCGCCTTGACCATGCCGCGGAACTCCTGCGTCTGCTGGCCGAGCGTGCCGGTCGAGGAGTACCCGTGGTACGGCGCGAAGAAGCTCAGGGTGTTGTAACCCCAGTAGTTACGCAGCCCCAGGTCGTCGAGGCGGTTGTCGTGGACGAACTGGTGCACCGGCATCAGCTCGACCGCCGTCACGCCGAGACCCTTGAGGTGCTCGATGATCGCCGGATGCCCTATCGCCGAGTAGGTGCCCCGCATGTCCCGCGGGATCTCCGGGTGCCGCTGGGTCAGGCCCTTCACGTGCGTCTCGTAGATCACCGAGTGGTGGTACGGGATGTCCGGCCGGCGGTCGTTGCCCCAGTCGAAGTAGGGGTTCACCACGACGCCCTTGGGCATGTACGCCGCCGAGTCCAGATCCGACATCTGGTCCGGGTTCGCGAAGTCGTACGCGTACATCGACGGGTGCCACTCGATGTCCGAGTCGACGGCCCGCGCGTACGGGTCGAGCAGCAGCTTGTGCGGATTGCAGCGCAGTCCCCGATGCGGTTCGTACGGCCCGTACACCCGATAGCCGTACCGCTGGCCCGGCTCGACGCCCGGGAGGTACGCGTGCCAGACGAACGCGTCCTGTTCGTGCAGCTGGACCTTGCGCTCGTTGCCCGAGGCGTCGAAGAGGCAGAGCTCGACCGCCTCGGCCACCTCGGAGAAGATCGCGAAGTTCGTGCCCGTCCCGTCGTACGTGGCTCCCAGCGGATACCGGTGACCAGGCCAAACCTGCATATCGGTGCTCCTACCCCTCGCGGCTACCGTCATCGCGACCGGCGCCGGGCTGTCATGCCCACCAACCGGGTGGGCTAATCCTGCCGCCGACCGTGTCCGCCGCAATTCTCTCTTCCCTCGCGCCCCGTCGTCGGCCCGACTGTCCGGATCCCAGGTGATATCTGCCCGTCCGGGGGTTTGCCCGGTTCAAAATCGAGCATTGTGGCGATGTGCCGCAGAATGATCACTTCACTTTCGGGCCGCAGGTCTGCGGCACGCTCTCCACGGATGCCGGCGCAGGGCGGGAATGGCTGCTCACCGACGGTCTCGGTGGGTACGCGAGCGGGACGGTGAGCGGTCTGCGTACCCGCCGTCAACACACGCTGCTGACCGTTGATGATCAGGGCACGCGGCGGGCCGCCCTCGTCTCGCTCGACCTCACCGTCACCCTGCCGTCGGGCGCGAAGGTGACGCTCGGCACCCACGAGTGGGAGTCCGGCGCGATCGCCCCGGCCGGCCACCGTCATCTGGAGAGCTTCGTCCTGGACCGGGGGCTGCCGCGCTGGCGGTGGCGGATCGGCGACGTGGTGATCGAGCGGGAGCTGGCGCTGCGGCACGGGCATCCGTCGCTCGCGGTGGTGGACCGGGTGGTCTCGGCGCCGGCGCCGGTCACCCTGGCCGCCGCCGCGATGTGCACCTGGCGGGACGCGCACGCCTCCCGGCACGCCGGAGGTCCCGCCCCGACCATGACGGCGGCGGCCGGGGGCGCGATCGTGGCCGGTGCGTACCGGCTGGCCGGACCGGGCTGGCAGCCCTCCGGCGTCTGGCACTACGGCGTGCGTACCCGCGAGGACGGCGCCGTCGAGGATCTCTGGCTGGCCGGGACGTTCTACCGGCAGGTCGCGCCGGGCGAGTCCCTGCGGATCTCGGCGTGGGCGGGCGATCTCGCCGAGGAGCCGCCACCTCCGCCGGTGGTCCTGGCCGCGGAGCGCGAGCGCGCTCATCGATTGGTCACCGCCGCCAAGGCGGAGGGGTACGGCGAAAGCCTCGCCCTCGCCGCCGACAAGTTCGTGATCCGGGCCGCCACCGGTCCGGACGTCATCGCCGGCTACCCGTGGCGGGGCAGCGACCTGTCCACCACGATGACCGCCTACGAGGGGCTCTTCCTCGACACCGGGCGACCCGAGGAGGGGCGGGAGCTGCTGATCGCCCGCACCCGCGCGGCGGCCGGAACCCCGGGTCCGCCGGACGCCCCGCTGTGGCTGGTGCACGCGGTGGATCGGCACGTCACCCGTACCGGGGACAGCGACCTCGCCGCCGAACTGGCCGCGCCGCTCGCCCGCCTGATGCGGCAGCGCCTGACCGGGCCGGGCCCGCTGGCGGTGGACCCCGGCGACGGGCTGCTGCGGACCGCGGCCGGCAAGCCCGTCGACGTCAACGCCCTCTGGGTGAACGCGCTCGCCGCGATGGGCGACCTGCTCAGCGAGGGCGGGTACGACGACGGCGAGCCGCGCGCCCGGCACGCCCGCGCCCGCACCTCCTTCCTGGCCGCCTTCCCGGCGCCGGAGGGCTGGCTGCACGACGTCGTCGAGGGCCCGGCGGCGACCTACCCGCTCGGCGCCGGAGCGCACACGAACGACCCGTCGCTGCGGCCCGGCCAGCTGCTCGCCTGGTCGCTGCCGCACGGGCCGATGCGCGGCCAGGACGGCGGGGCGGTCGGCGCGATCGGATCGGCCCTGCTCACTCCGCTGGGACTGCGCACGCTCGCCGCGAACGAGTACGGCTACCGCGGCGACGGCGACCAGGACGGCGCGGTGCTGCCGTGGCTGATCGGGCCGTACGCCGACGCGTGCCGTGCCACCGGCCGCCCGGTCGAGGGCCTGCTCACCGGCCTGGAGGCGCACCTCGCCGAGTACGGCGTCGGATCGGTGAGCGAGCGGGCGGACGGCGAACCGCCACATCGGGCCGGCGGCTGCCCGTTCGCCGCGAAGCCGGTCGCCGAGATGCTGCGCCTAAGGGGAGGACTGGAATGAACATCCTGATGCTGTCGTGGGAGTACCCGCCGCTGCTGGTCGGCGGGCTGGGCCGGCACGTGCACGCGCTCGCCACCACCCTGGCCGCGGCCGGGCACGAGGTGACGGTGGTGACCCGGCACGTGCCGGGCGCGCTGGCCGAGGAGTACACCGAGGGGGTACGGGTGATCCGCGCGCCGGACGACCCGGCCCCCGGCGCGGACATGCTGAACTGGGCCCTGACGTTCAACCACACCCTCACCCGGGCCGCTCTGCGTGCCTGCCGCACCGGCCGGTACGACGTGGTGCACGCCCACGACTGGCTGGTCGCCCACGCCGCGGTGACCCTCCGCGACCACCTCGACGTCCCGCTGATCGCCACCATCCACGCCACCGAGTCCGGCCGGCACCAGGGCTGGCTGCCCGGCCAGTCCAACCGGGCGATCGACGGCATCGAACGCTGGCTCTGCGACGCGGCGGTCCGGGTGATCGTCTGCTCGGAGTACATGAAACGCGAGGTCACCCGCCTCTTCGACGTGCCCGCGGACCGTTCCGACGTGGTCTTCAACGGCGTCGACGCGCTGCGCTGGCGTGCCCGGCCCCGGGCGGTCGAGGCGGCCCGGGCGCGGTACGCCGGCGACGGACCGCTGATCAGCTTCGCCGGGCGGCTCGTCTACGAGAAGGGTGTCCAGAACCTGCTGGCGGCCGTCCCGTTGCTGCGGGAACGGTTCCCATCGCTCCGCGTCGTCGTCGCGGGCGATGGCCCGTACCGGAAGGATCTCGAAGAGAACGCCCCGCCCGGGGTGACCTTCGCGGGGTTCCTCGGCGGCCATGAGCTGACCGCGCTGATGGGCGCCTCGGACTGTTACGTGGTGCCGAGCATCTACGAGCCGTTCGGCATGGTGGCGCTGGAGGCCGCGGCCGCCGGGACGCCCGTCGCGGTGGCGCACACCGGCGGCCTCGCCGAGATCGTCGACGACGGGCTGACCGGGGTGACGTTCCCGCCCGGCGACCCGGAGGCGCTCGCCACCGCCGTCGGCTCGGTGCTCGCCGACCGGGACCACGCCCGCTCGCTGGCGTTGCGCGCCCGCCTGCGCGTGGTCGACGACTTCAACTGGCCGTCGATCGCCGGGCAGACGGTCGCGGTCTACGAGCGGGCGCGGGCCTGCGACGCCTCCCAGGTCTCCCGGGAGGCGGAGAAGCTGCTCGCGGCGCTCTAACCCAGCTGCTGGTCCACGTAGCACCAGCGCCAGGTCTCGCCCGGCTCGTAGGACCGCATCACCGGGTGATCCTGCTCCTGGTGGTGCGCTGACATGTGCCGCCGCGGGGAGGAGTCGCAGCAGCCGACGTACCCGCAGGTCAGGCAGACCCGCAGGTGCACCCAGTCGTGGAGCCCGTCGTGCACGCACTCCGGGCATCCGCCCTCGTAGGGTGCGACCGGCGCCGGGTTTCCGGCTTCCTTCAGGTGCTCACAGGTCAATGCTCACTCCGTTGCAACTGGGACTCTTCCAGGTCGAGCTCGCGCTGGGCGCGGACGAGCACCTCTTCGGGGATCCTGCCCTCGTTCCGGGCGATCTTGAAGACGTGCCGCTCGGCTTTGATCATCTCGCGGCGGAGACGACCGTACGCCGCCGACGGCGTTTCCTGATTCTGACTCCCCAGACGTTCCCACGCGTTGTTCGACCGGCTCTCCATGAGACCGCGCAGCCGCTCCACCACGGCCGGCGGCGCGCCGTTCGCGTGCGCGTCGAGCGCCTCCAGCGCGGCCCGGCTCGCGGTGTGCTGCACCCCCGCCTCGGAGAGCGCGTCCTGGGCGCTGTTGTCCTCCCGGACCTTCAGCACCCGGGCCAGCACCGGCAGGGTGGCGCCCTGCACCAGCAGGGTCAGCACGATGATCGCGAAGGCCACGAAGATGAAGAGCTCACGGGGGTACTCCGGCACCCCGTTCACGCCGGGCTCGGGCAGCGTCTGCGCGGCCGCAAGCGTCACCACGCCGCGCATGCCGGCCCAGGCGATCACCGTCGGCACGGCGATCCTCGGCCGCTCCTCCCGGTTCCGGATCCGCGGGACCAGCCGGGCCAGGTAGGTGGCCGGGTACATCCAGACGAACCGGATCAGCACGAGCGCGACGAAGACCACGGCGGTGACCTGCAGGGTGGTCCGCATGTCCGTCTCGATGCTGCCCACCACGCCCCGCAACTGGAGGCCGACCAGCAGGAAGACCACACCTTCGAGCAGGAAGTTCACCAGGCGCCAGACGGCGTCCATCTGGAGCCGGGACGTCGGGGACAGCAGGTACGGCATCCGGTGGCCCAGGTAGAGGCCGGTGACCACCACGGCCACGACGCTGGACGCATGGATCTTCTCGGCGACGATCACCACGACGAAGGGGGTGAGCAGCGCGACGGCGTCCTCCAGCAGCGGGTCCTTGATCTTGCGGTGCAGCCAGGCGGCGGCGATCGCGGCGAGGAACCCGATCGCCAGGCCACCGCCGGCCTTCAGCGCGACCTCGGCGGCGATCTCGACGAACCCGACCGCGGCACCGGCCAGCGCGCCACCCGCGACCCGCACCATGACCAGCGCCGTCGCGTCGTTGAGCAGGCTCTCGCCCTCGAGGATCGTGACGACGCGCCGGGGCAGGCCGACCCGCCGGGCGATCGCCGTGGCGGAGACCGCGTCCGGCGGGGCCACGATCGCGCCGAGCGCCACACAGGCGGCCAGCGGCACCTCCGGCACCACCATGTGCACCAGATATCCGATCACCATCGCGGTGAACACCACGAGGCCGACCGCGAGCAGCAGGATCGGCCGCAGCGCATGGCGGAACGCCGGCACCGAGGTCTGCAGCGCGGCCACGTAGAGCAGCGGCGGGAGGATCCCGATGAGGACCAGCTCCGGCTCCAGATGCGCCTCCGGGAAGCCCGGGACATAGGAGAGGGCGAGACCGGCGACGAGCAGCACCAGCGGCGCCACGAAACCGAGGCGGCGGGCGAGCGCGGCGCCGACCACGGAGATCGCTACTAGCACGACCACGTCGACGATGGCTTCCATTCCGGGAAGCTTAGAGACTGACGCGCCGATCGGCTCAGGACGTGGTGCTCACCACTTCCGAACGCGCCACCGTCGTCGTGTAGGTGCCCTCCTGGGAGGTCACGTGCTTGCGCCGCACGTCCACCGAGAAGACGTAGTGGGTGCCCGGCGTCAGGCCGGTCACGCTGGCGCTCAGGTCACCGCAGCCGTTCGGCGTGACGGTGGTCCAGCCGACGTCCTCCTGCTCCCCCACCCGCAGGTCCTGGTTCGCGGCCGTCAGCTTGTAGTCGACGATGTCGGCGCCGCCCGGGTTGTAGAAGGTCACCACCGCGCTGGTACGGCCGGGCACCACGTCCAAGCCGTTGATCACGCCGGCGCCGCGGGGTGCCGGCGTGCAGGTCGGGCTCGCGGTCGCGGTCGGCGAGGTGGTGGGCGGGAGGGTCGGCAGCGTGAGCTCCGGCGTGGGCGACGCGGTGCCGTACCTGGTCACCGCCGACGGGGTGGCCTGCCCGGCGTCGACGTTGAGCCATTCGGCGCCGCTGTTGTCGGCGGGCGGCGTGTCCGTGGCGGCGGACGAGCAGCCGGCGACCAGCAGCGGCAGCGCGACGGCGGACAGCAGCAGAGCGGACTTCCCGCGGTTTCCCAGCACGTCAGGAAGATTCGGGTTTCCGCCACGATTGCTTAGCGGCTGCGGTAGTGCTCACGGGTCCGGCGGGCCAGGTCCTTCGTCGCCACCGAGTTCGCCCAGGTCCCGAGGACCATGCCGCCAAGCGGAATGATCTTGACGACCACCCGCTTGGCCGCGCGGACGCCCGCCATCTGCGCGAGCCGGACGCCCAGGGTGACCAGGACCCGCGCCATCGGCGCCCCCGAAGCACCGGTGAAGATCCGGCTCGCATGCTCGCGACCGGCCGCGACACCCAGCGCCGTCCGAGCCGTCTCGGCGTACTTGTGCACCCGCTGCAGGATCAGCAGCTCGGTGGCCCGTTCCGCGCCGGTCGGGTCGTAGCCGTAGGCGGCCGCCACGTGCAGCACCATCCGCGCCTGCGTCCAGGACAGCACGCCGACGTCGACCACCGCGCCGGGCAGCCCCGCCGCACCGGACACCGCGCCGGACAGGCGGGCCTGGTTGGTGAACCTCTTCACGGCGAGGGCGGCCAGTTCGTCGGGGCCCGCGCCGGGGCGTTCCACCCGCATCCGGGCCAGCCAGCGCTCCGCCTCCGGACCGAGCCGCCGCACCGCCTCCAGGGCGAGGTGCTCGGGCGCGTACTGAGGATCGGCCTTCATCCGGGCCCAGAGCGTGCTCGGTGGCGCGGTGTTCTCGAGAACTTGACTCACAGTTCCTCCGATGGGGGTCGGCACCTCATTGTGCGTGGTCCGCGCACCCCCTACCGCTGTGCGTTGGGTAACAATGCGTGGTGCCGGAATGCGTGAGCCTCTTCCGGTGTTGCCATCAGCACCCACTCGCGAGGAGGACCGCAGCGTGCTCGACCCACACGGGCTCTACGAGGTGACCGGTGAGCTGCCGGTCCTGGACAGCCCGGTGCTCATCCAGGCGCTCACCGGATTCGTCGATGCCGGCAGTGCGATCCAGTTGACCCGGGACCACATGCTGGAGAACCTGGAGAGCGAGGTCGTCGCGACCTTCGACCTGGACCAGCTCCTGGACTACCGTTCGCGCCGCCCTCCGATGATCTTCGTGGCCGACCACTTCGAGAGTTACGAGGAGCCGGTCCTCGCCCTGCACCTCGTCACCGACCAGCTCGGCACGCGGTTCCTGCTCCTCGCCGGCCCCGAGCCGGACCTGCAGTGGGAGCGCTTCATCGCGGCGATCACCGAATTGATCGAGACCTTGGGCGTGCGGGTGACCGTCGGCCTCAACGCGATCCCGATGGCCGTGCCGCACACCCGTCCGGTCGGCGTCACCGCGCACGCCACCGACAAGAAGCTGCTCGGTGACCACGAGTCGTGGCTGCAACGCGTCCAGGTGCCGGCCAGCGTCGGCAACCTCCTCGAGTTCCGCCTCGGCCGGAGCGGGCACGACGCGCTCGGCTACGCCGCCCACGTCCCGCACTACCTGGCACAGACCGGCTACCCGGCCGCCGCCGAGCTCCTGCTCGACTCGGTGTCGGCGAGCACCGGCCTGGCCCTGCCCACCGGCGGCCTGCGCGAGTCGGCCGCCCTGGTCCGCGAAGAGGTCGACAAGCAGATCGCCGACGACGAACAGGCCGGCCGCCTCGTCACCTCCCTCGAAGCGCAGTACGACGCCTTCGTCCGGGGCCGCCAGGGCAACCTGCTCGCCGACACCGACACGCCGCTGCCCACCGCCGAGGAACTGGGCGCCGAACTGGAGCGCTTCCTGGCCGAACAGAGCCGCGACGAGTAATCCGGCTCTTCCCCTCCGACGGCGGCGCTCCCTCGGGCGCCGCCGCCTCCACGTCCGGCTGCGCGGAGGTCTCGCAGGCCGCTAACGGACCTCCAGCGGGAGGCGGATCAGGACTGTCGTGCCCGAGTCGCCGCCGGTCAGTTCGACGCTGCCCTGGTGTTTCTCGACCACGGCTCGCGAAAGGGTCAGGCCCAGGCCACTGCCCGGGATGGCGCGTTCGTTGACGCGGCTCGTGCGGTAGTGGCCGGTGAAGATCTCCTCGCGTTCGGCGCGGGGGATGTCGCCGGCGGCGTCCGAGACGGAGAGCTCGGCGGCGCGGCCGGTGCTGCGCAGGGCGACCGAGACGTGGCCGCCGTCCGGGCTGTAGCGGACCGCCATGCCGAGCAGGTTCTGCACGATGTGCCGCATGCGGTCCTTGTCGCACGGGACGATCAGCTCGGCGGGCAGGTCGGTGTCGATGACGACGGGTTCGCCGTCGATGGCGAGGCGGGTGCGGTCGACGACGTCGCGGACCACGGCGGCCAGGTCGATCGGGGTGCGCCGGACGTCGGCGTGCCCGGCGTCGAGGGCGGACAGTTCCAGCAGCTCGTTGATGATCTCCCGGAGCTGGAGGGTGTTCCGTTCGACCACCTTGATCAGCCGGGGGCCGTCCCGGACCAGGGTGGCCTCGTCGGCTTCGCGGAGCAGCTCGGTGTACGCGCTGATCGACGTGAGCGGGGTGCGCAGCTCGTGGCCGATCAGGGCCAGGTACTCGTTCTTGCTCCGGGTGAGCTGCAGCTGCAGGTCCTCGACCCGGCGGCGTTCGACGAACTGGCCCAGGTGGGCGGCGATACCGGACATCAGGGCGAGGAGTTCGTCCTCCGGGTCCTCGACGGCGTCGGCGAAGACGGTGAGCACGCCGATCGGGCCGGCGCCGTCGTGGACCGGGATGGCGAGCGCGGTGTGCAGGCGGTCGGCCGAGGTATCCGGGGAGATCAGGCTCTGCGGGCGGCCGACGTCCCGGATCCAGAGCGGCTTGTCGACCTGCCAGGCGCGCCCGGCGAGGCCTTGACCGTACGCGAGGCGCTCCGGCACCGGGATCTCGGCGGGCCAGCCGGGGGCACTCCACCGGGCGGCGGCTCGTACCGTCCCCTCCTCGACCAGCCACAGCTCGGCGTGCACCCAGTCGAGGGCGCCGACGATCGCCTCCAGCACGCGGGGGCCGGCCGCCTCGATGCTCGGCGCCTCGGCGAGGGCCGTGGTGACGGCCAGTTCGCAGCTGCGGAACTTCTCGGCACGGCGCTGCCGGGTGACGTCCTGCACCGCCTGGACCGCGCCGAGCACCCGGCCGTCGACGCCGTGGATCGGCTGGGCGTCCATGACGTAGTAGTGGGTACGCCGGCTGCGCCCGTGCAGCGCCAGTGGCTCGTCCCGGATCACCTCGCCGCGCAGCGCCCGGACCAGGCCCAGGTCGTCGCGGGTCAGCGGGGTTCCGGTGGTGTCGGTGAGGCCGGCGGTGGTCTCGGTGCCGAAGACGGTGTCGCCCCAGAGCCGCATCCGCTCGTTGACGAACGCGATCCGCCCGGTCGCGTCGCAGGCCACCACACCGTCGTGCAGGCTGTCCAGCACGGCGTCCAGGAACCGGTGCTGCTGCTCCAGCTCGTACCGGGCGATCTGCTCGCCGATCAGCAGCGTCGCCACCTCGGCGGCCTCGGAGACCGCGGCGATCTGCCCGGGTGTCCACGGGCGGGGGCTGTGGTCGTACGCGTAGCAGACGCCGAGGACCGCGCCGGTCCGGTCGTGCACGGGACAGCCGAGGTAGGCGCCGCCGGTGCGGCGGAGCAGGCCGTCCGGGATGCGGGTGTCGTGCTGGGCGTCCTCGACGATCAGGGTGGCGCCGGCGCCGACCACGATGCCGCCGAGCGAGGTGTCCAGGCTGCTCTCGGCGACCACCTCCCAGTCGGCGGCGACCCCCCAGCTGCCGTAGAGACGCAGGCGGGAGTCCTCGACGAACTGGATGCAGGCGCTGGGCGCCCCGGCGGCACGGGCCACCAGGGCGGCGAGTTGATCGGCCGAGCCGGAGGTGAGCACGCCGCGATGCAGGGACGGTCCGGCCGCTGCCGCCTCGGCGAGCACGTCCCGCAACGAGCCGCGCTTTCTCGGCGGGGTGTCGGCAGCCGCCGGCGAGCGGTGCCCGTCGGCGGCTGACCCCCCGTGAGGCGCAACCGGGTGCGCGAGTGTCGCGGCTTCCGCCGCACCGGTCCCGTCGGACCGCCCGGCGTCGATGCCGGCGTCATCTCGCCGCATGGCTGACCTCCGGCCTCCAGCGTAGAGGCCTTATGGGGGTAAAAGGGGCAAAATATGCTCAGCTCCGGACGTGCAAGGACTGGATGTGCAAGAGCCGGGCTTACAAGGACCGGGCTTACAAGGACTGGGCTTACAAGGACTGGGCTTACAAGGACCGGGCTTACAAGGACCGGGCGTACAAGAAATCGCTGATAGGGCGACCGGCCTCGGACCCGCGCCTCTCGAACTTGGTCGTGGGCCGCGGGTTCTTCGCCTCCGGGAGGAGGCTCAGCCCCGGATCGGCGTCGAGCGTCCCGGCCATCGCCTCCGCGTAGTCCGGCCAGTCGGTGGCGCAGTGCAGCACGCCGCCCGGCCGCAGGCGATCACGCAGCAGGGCGACGTTCGACGGCTGGATCAGGCGGCGCTTGTGGTGTCGCGCCTTCGGCCACGGATCCGGGAAGTAGACGTGCACGGCATCGAGCGAACCCGGCGCGATGCGGTGCACCAGCTGCATGGCGTCGCCGTGAGCGATCCGGAGATTCGTCAGGTTCCGCTCACCGGCGAGCGCCAGCAGATTGCCGATGCCGGGCGTGTGCACCTCGACGGCGAGATAGTTCCTCTTCGGGTCCTGCGCGGCCATCTCCGCTGTCGCGTCGCCCATGCCGAAGCCGATTTCCAGTACGACCGGAGCACCGTTGCCGAACAGCTCCGTCAGATCGAGATCGCTCCGGTCGCCGTCGACGACGGTGAACCCGAGAGCCGGCCAGAGGGCGGAGTAGGCGTCGTGGTGGCGTGCGCTCATCCGCCCGCGGCGAGGGTGGAAGGTGCGGATGGGCCGCATGTCAGTCTCAGTCATGGCGGCCCCATGGTAGTTCGTCGTCACCGCACCAGCGGCTGCACGCTCGGCTGCGAACCCGACTTGAACGGGGTGCGCACGCCGTTCGCCAGCCCGACCACCGTCACCCACGCGGTCCCGGCCTTCTCGCTGGTGAGCACGGCCCGGCCGGCGTCCACGTAGTCGAGCTCGCGGTCCATCGCGTTCCCGATCGTGCGGGTGGCGCCGGTGATCGCGTCGTACTCCACCAGGTGCACCGGCTTGTTCTCGTCCGCCGTCTCACCCTCCTGGAACGCGGTGAACGCCAGCTTCGCGCCGTCCGACCGCCAGCTCGGGACCACGGCGAAACCCTTGTTCTGTACGCCGCCGCCGCCGTACGCCGCGACCGTCTTCTCACCGCCGGTCGTCACGTCGCCGAGGCTCAGGCACGCGTCGTAGATCGACTCACAGTCACCACCGCGGAAGGCGAGCTGCTTGCCGTCCGGGGACCAGGCGACCGCGTCGTCGGTGCTCAGTTCCCTCGCGACGCTCTTCGCGGCCTCCGCCTCGGCCGGCAGGGTCTCGGCCTTGCAGTCGCGCGGGAACATGACCGCTTCCTTCTTCCCACCGGTCGCCGGAATCTTGAAGACCCCCGGTCCACCGGTGCAGGACAGCGACGAGAACGCGATCCACTTGCCGTCCGGCGACCAGGACGGGCCGGCCGCCGGGCGGGTGGTGAGGCGCTTCTGGTTCGAACCGTCCGCGTTCATGGTCCAGAGCTGACCCTTGTTCAGGAAGGCGATCTGCCGGCCGTTCGGCGACCAGCGCGGGCGGGCTGCGGCGCCGGTGCTGGTCAGACGCTTCTCCGAGGCGCCCTTGCTGGTGTAGACGTCGCCCTTGCGGACGTAGGCCACCAGACTCGGGAGCTGTGCCTCAGCGGCCTTTGCTGCCGCCATCGTCGTCACGGCGACCTTTGTCGAGGCGCCGGGTGCCGCCTGAGCAGCCTGTGCTGCCGGGCTGCAGACCGTGCAGCAGATGCCCGCCGTCGCCGCTACCGCTACCTGACCGAAGTTCTTCATGGCCGAACGCCCCCCGAAGTTCTGCCTGATCTGCGCTTGCACCAGGAAGCATCGTCGCAACCGGCGAGCTGCTGAGCGGGAACCACGCGGATACCAGAAAAATCACGCCGATTCGGGTTATGTCAGATCAGCCGTTCGGACTGTCCCCGCCTCGGCGTCGGCCTCGGCCTCTGCGTCGGCGTCGGCCTCGGTGTCGGCGCCGACGTACAGGGTCGCCACCGCCCCCAGCAGCAGCGCACCGCCGGCGATCGTGGCGGCGCCCAGCGGCTCGTCGATCAGGACGACCGCCAGCAGGGCCGCCGTCAGCGGTTCCAGCAGGGTGACGACCACCGCGACGCTGCCGGTCGTGTGGCGCAGGCCGGTGTAGAAGAGGGCGTACGCCAGGGCCGTCGTGATCGCGCCGGCGTAGACGAGCAGCGCCACCGGCTCCCACTCCGGCGTGAAGGTCAAGCCCTCGACCGCGGCGATCGGCAGCAGGGTCAGGGTGCCGATCGCACAGGACAGCGTGGTGAGGATCAGCGGCTCGACACCCTGCGTGGTGTGGCGGCTCAGGGCGGTGGAGGCGGCGTACACGATCCCCGACCCGACCGCGGCGAGCAGCCCCAGCCCGGCCGCCGCCTCACCGGGGCCGGCCGTGGCGCCGGCGATCAGCACCAGTCCGATGATCGCGGCGGAGGAGGCGGCAAGAGTGGCGGCGCCGGGACGCTGCCGGGTACGGACCGTCTCCCACGCGCTGAGCAGCACCGGCGCGATACCGAGGCTGACCACCGTCGCGATGCTGACGCCACCGAGCCGTACCGCCACGAAGTACAGCGCCTGATAGGCGGCCAGGCCGGCCCCGGCCAGCGTGATCACCACAGGCGCGCTGCGGAAGGCCGCGACGATCCGCCGCCGCGCCGGGAACCCGAGAAGCAGCATGACCATTGCCGCGAACAGCAGCCGGTAGAAGCCGATCGCCACAGCGCCGAGGCCGGTGCCCTCGGCGACCACCTGGACGACGACGCCGGCGGTGCCCCAGAGGATGCCGGCGGCGGACAGTTGCAGAAGTGCCAGGCGTGCGCCGGCAGTAGGAGAGAAAGACACGGTGCGCTCCGGAGGAAAAGAAGTGAGTCGGTGACGGCAGGCACCGGAGCGCAGCAGAGAATCACCGGCCGGCTGATGCGCGGACGGTGCGGGCGGGCGCTCCGGTCAGGAGCGCGGCGGGCCGAGGTTGCCGAGATCGAGCGAAAGACTCACGCGCGCAGCCTAACCGACCCCGGTCCGGAGTCGTCGCACCGCTCACGCCGTGAGAGGCACAACAACCCACGGCCGGGAGCGCGGCGATCGACGACCGGATGCAGCGGCGGGTGCGCGGGAAGGCGGGTGCGCGGGGGAGGCGGGTGCGCAGGGGAGGCGGGTGCGCAGGGGAGGCGGGCGCCCCCGGCGTGACGGGCAGTGCACGTCGGGGGCGCCCTGGTGGGGAGGGTCAGGCGGCGGCCGGCGCGGCGGTCGCCGACCACATCGCGGTGAAGGCGGCCGCCTCGCCGGCCAGCCAGCTCTCGACGTAGGCCGGCTGGGACGCCGCATCGAGCCGGTGGGTGACGCCGCGGCGGACGTCGACCAGGACCGGCTCGGCGTTGGGCAGGATCTGGTCCATGTGGCGGGCCATCAGGTGCAGCATCGCGGTCACCGCCTCGGCGGCCGGCGGCTCCTCGTCGAAGTGCAGCCGGACGGCCTCGCGGCGGCCGTCGTCGTAGCGCAGGCCGAAATGCGGGTTGATCTTCACGGCGAGCGGGCCGACGGTGGCGATCGCGTCCCGGGTCTGCGCCAGGTTGACCAGCTCCGGGTCGCCGAGGGAGGCGAGGTAGGCCCGGGCGCCGCCACGCAGAGTCGAATAGAGCGGCTTCCACCGGTCTTTCACCAGCCCGACGACGCCGTCGAGATAGCTGCCGCCGGTGCGGAACGCGATGTCGGCCTTCAGCGCCTTCACCAGCTGGCCGTGCGGGTTGAACCCGGACCGGCGCTCCCGCTGCTTGCGCAGACCGCCGACGAACGTGGCCTTGGCCGGGCCGGTACGGGAGACGTACCGCGTGAAGCCGAGCATCGTCGCATAGGGAGGGATCACGGGCACAGGGTTGGTCGAGAGCGTTGACATGGTCACGTCGGTCTCCTCACTAGCGCTGACCGGCACGTGCAGAACGCCGAAGATCAGCAGCTCAGGCCCCCTCTTTCGTACATACATACTAATCGACGGGTACGACATTCCCCAACGCGAAAGCCCACGGCGCATGCGGAGAGGCGCCGTGGGCTTCGAGTCCGGAATCCTCGCTCAGGTCAGCGACGCGGACGGACGACCGCCGCTGTTCCTCCGCCTCGGCGGGACGGTTCGGCGGCGGCGATGAGACCTCCGCCTCGGGTGAACTCGATGGCGGTGGCGGCTCCGAGCTCGGCCACATCAGGGCCGAAGGTGTGGCCGAGCGCGGTCAGGGCGGGGCCGTACCGCGTACGGAAAGCGGGTTCGGCCTGGATGCCGGCCGAGTTGCGCTGGGAGGCGCGGGGCGCGGCCATCGCCGCGGGCAGGCTCATGCCGAGTTCGACCCGGTTGAGCAGGATCTGGAGCACTGTGGTGATGATGGTGGCGCCGCCGGGCGAGCCGAGGGCGAGGAACGGCGTGCCGTCCTTCAGCACGATCGTCGGGGACATCGAGCTGCGCGGGCGCTTGCCGGGGCCGGGCAGGTTCGGGTCGGCGGCGCTGCCCTGAGTGGGGGCGAAGTTGAAGTCGGTCAGCTCGTTGTTGAGCAGGAAGCCACGGCCGGGCACGACCATCGCGTTGCCGCCGGTCTGCTCGATCGTGAAGGTGTACTCGACGATGTTGCCCCAGCGGTCGGCGACGGTGAGGTTCGTGGTGCTCTGACCCTGTTCGGTGGGTCCGCCGACGGTCGCCGGCGTGCAGCCCGCGGCGGTGATGTCACCGGGCGGCACCGGCTTCACCAGCGCCTTGCCGGGGTCGATCCGGCAGGCCCGCTGGGCCGCCCACCGGTCGGAGATCAGCTTCTGGACGGTCTGCCGCGGGGTGTCCGCGCCGACGTACCGGTTGCGGTCGGCGAAGGAGAGCGCCGACGCCTCCAGGTAGTAGTGCAGCTTGTCGATCGTGGTGGCCGAGGCCGGCAGACCCTTCTCGATGATGTTGAGGGCTTCGCTGACGGCGATACCGCCCGACGACGGCGTGTTCATGCCGTAGATCGTCAGATCCCGGAAATCGGACTTGGTCGGCGAGGGGAAACGCAGGCTGTAGCGGGCCAGGTCACCCTTGGTGAGGGTTCCGGGCCTGATGGGGTACGCCCAGACGCCCGCCGGATCGGCCGACACCGGCGGATGCTGGACCGTCTCCACGAGATCATCGGCGATCGCGCCCCGGTAGAACACATCGGTTCCCTTGCGGGCGATCAGGCGGTAGGTCGCGGCCAGGTCCGGGTTCCGCAGCGTGGTGCCGACCGCGGGCGGGGCGCCACCGGGCAGGTAGATCTCCCGGGTGGAGTCGAACTGGCCGAACGCGGCGGCGTTGTCGGCGACCTGCTGGCGGAACGTCGCGTCGACCGGGAAACCGCGCTCGGCGACCGTGGCGGCGGGCCTCAGACCGGCCGCCAGGGACCGTGTCCCCCACTTGCGGGCGGCGGTCTCCCAGGTGGCGAGCGTGCCGGGCGCGCCGACCGAGAGGCCGCTGACCCGCGCTTCGGCGAAGTCGTACGGCAATCCGTCCACCGGATCGATGAAGTGCTTCTCGGTCATCGTCGCGGGCCCGGTCTCCCGCCCGTCGATCGTGGAGACGCTGCGCCGCTTCGCGTCGTAGTAGACGAAGAAGCCGCCGCCCCCGATCCCGGCCGAGAACGGCTCGGTCACGCCGAGAGTGGCCGCGGCGGCGATCGCGGCGTCCACCGCGTTGCCACCGTGCCGCAGCACGTCGAGGCCGACCGCTGTGGCGGTGGCGTCGACGGTGGCGACCGCGCCGCCGTACCCGGTCGCGGTCGGGCCCGGAGCGGGAGCACCGCCCGCCGATGCCGGTGACGCCGCGACCGCGACGCCCAGGGTGGTCAAGGAAAGCGCTGTGAGCGCGGGCAGGAACCGCATCGGCCCTCCAGTCAGGACAGTGTCGGTTGTCGATTCCCTGCCTACCGGGGATCTCGGCGGGGCACAACCGCAGGGACGAGGATCAGCCGACTCCGTACGGAACCGGCGGGACCGGCGGGCAGGTCTTACCGTCCGCCGGCAGCGTCAGCCCGATCAGGTACTCGTCGACCGCCCCGGAGACGCAGTCGCTGTGCCCATAGGCGACATGACCCCAACCGTCGTACGTCAGCAGCCGCGCTTCCGGGCCCAGCTGCCGGGTCACGCTCTTCGCCCAGGCGTACGCGGTCGCCGGGTCGTGCCGCGCGTTCACGACGAGCACCGGCCCGGCCGCCCTCGGGTTCGGCCGTTGCGGGTCGGTGACCGGATCGGGCCAGCCGGCGCAGCCGGACACCGCGGTGAGCGCGAGCGGTGAGGCGAGCATCTGCGGGGCTTTCCCGGCCATGCCGTCGAGCAGGGCGCGGTACCCGGACCAGCCGCCGACCGGCAGCGCCCAGTCCCGGCACATCACGGCCGGGAAGCTGTGCGGGGTGAGGTCGAGGTCCGGCAGGGCGCGCCGGGCGGCGGGACCCGGCTCGTACGCGGCTTTCAGATAGAAGGCGAACGAGTACCACTGCGGGTCGTAGAACGCGCTGAACGCCGCCGTGATCAGCTCCCAGAGGCCGAGCTTGGACGGCGGATCGTAGGGGTCCTGCAGCTTTCCGGCCCGGGCCTGCTCGACGAGCCTCTTCCAGATCGCCCGGATGTCCCGGCCGCGCAGCGCGCACTGGGTGTCCCGGGCGCACCAGGCGACGAACTGGTCGAACGCGTCCTGCGCGGACTCGGCGGTCCGGCCGAGGAACGCCTCGACGTCGGCGCTGTGGTCCATGACGCTGTCCAGCACCAGGGCCCGCAGCCGGGCCGGGTAGCGCTCGGCGTACATCTGGCCGATCAGTGACCCGTACGAGGCACCGTAGAAGCTGATCTTCTCTTCCCCCAGGGCGATCCGCACCGCGTCCATGTCGCGGACCACGTTGCCGGTGCCGGCCTGATGGAACACCGGCCCGCTGCGGGACGCGCAGTCCGCGGCGAGCCGCCGGTTGTACGTCGTGAGCGCGCCGAACTCGGTCTCGTTCACGGCGAGCGGGGACGGTTTCGCGTCCACCACGTCCTGGGCGCAGAGAATCGGGGAACTCCGGCCGACGCCGCGCGGGTCGATGCCGACGATGTCGAAGCGCCGTTCCACGTCGCTGCCGAAGTATTCGGTGTCGAGGGCCTGGTTCACCGCCGAGGCGCCGGGTCCGCCCGGGTTGACCATGAGGACGCCGATCCGCTGGGACCGGTCGCCGGCCGGGCGGCGGGCCAGGGTCAGCTCGATCGACGGGCCGTACGGCTTGGTCCAGTCGGCGGGCACACGCATGGTTCCGCACTGGGCGGCGGCGTCCTCGGGACAGGGCTCCCAGGTGATGGTCGTGCCGGACGTGTATCGGGCCACGGGCGGCACTCCGAGGGTGGCGTCGGCAAGAGCGGGGCTGCCGGCGTACGAAAGAAAGGTTGTGAGGGTGATGATCGCGGCCGTGACCGACCGTCGTGATCCTTTGATTCCCGCTCGCAAGACCTGTCTCCGAACTAATCGGGCAAAGTACCACTTTTAGCATATTGCGCATCGTCGCCGGTTCGCTGGTCGTGGCACCGTGGGGTGATGACTGCGATCCGACTGACACTCGCCGCTGCGGGCGCGGCCGTGATGACCGCCTGCTCGTCGTCCCCGGAGCCGGCTCCCCGGGAGGTGCAGCCGGTGCCGGCGGCATCAGCGGCAAGCGCCGGACCGAGCCCCGCTGCCGCCCGCCCGAATCCGGATCTATCCAGCCCGGAGACGGTGGCGACCGGCGTCGGGGTGCCCTGGGGACTGGCGTTCCGGGAGGACGGGACGGCGCTGGTGTCCGAGCGGGACAGCGGGCGGATCCTGGAGATCGAGCCGGGCGGCGAGCCGCGCGAGATCTACACCGTGCCGGGCGTGGACGCGGGCGGCGAGGGCGGGCTGCTCGGGCTGGCGCTGAAGGACGACTGGATCTACGCCTACTACACGGGCGCCGACGACAACCGGATCGTGCGATTCACGACCGGCTCCGCGCGACCGGAGGTGATCTTCGACGGCATCACGAAGGGATCCCGGCACAACGGCGGCAGGATCGCGTTCGGGCCGGACGGCATGCTCTACGTGGGCACCGGCGACGCCAGCGAGGAGTCCCGCTCGCAGGATCCGGACGACCCGAGCGGCAAGATCCTGCGGCTCACGGCGGACGGCGACCCGGCGCCCGGCAACCCGGAGGAGGGGTCGCCGGTCTGGACGCTGGGTCACCGGAACGTTCAGGGCCTGGCCTGGGACGACCAGGGCCGGATGTACGGGATCGAGTTCGGGCAGAACACGTACGACGAGGTCAACCTCATCGAGAAGGGGAAGAACTACGGCTGGCCGGAGGTCGAGGGCAAGGGCGGGGGCACCCGTTTCACCGACCCGATCGTCCAGTGGACCACCGACGAGGCGTCACCGAGCGGCGCGGCGGTCGCCGGGGACACGCTCTACGTGGCGGCGCTGCGCGGGGAGAGGCTGTGGACGGTCCCGCTCGGCGGTGGCTCGACCGAGGCCGAGCTCACCGGTGACTACGGGCGGTTGCGTACTGTCGCCGTGGCCCCCGACGGTTCGCTGTGGCTGACCACATCGAACACCGACGGCCGCGGCGACGAGCGTGACGGGGACGACAGGATCCTTCGCTTCCCTTCCCGATGACGGCTACCGGGCCGGGGGTAACTGCGGCAGCGCCGAGATGGTCTGCGCGTACTTGCTGATCTGGCGCTTGTTGGGCACCACGCCGTAGACCCGGAGCCCGTCCTGGATGGCCTGCTTGACGGTGTCCTCGGGCTGACCGCGGTGGGTCAGCATGACCTGGTTGACGACGTAGTCGACGCGGAGCTGGACCTGCCAGCCGGGGTCGCGGCGGCCTCCGACGGAGAGGCCGCTGAGAGCGGTGAGGGCGTTCATGCCCGGGTTATCGGGTGCACAGGTACCTGTCTTGAAGGTATGAGGACCCTGTGCAACGAGACCGCAACCCGGGCGCACTCACCTGACAATCAGTCCTGTCGGTCTGACTCTTCGGGGAGTGGTTTGGGCGGATTCAGCCGCAGCCAGAGCAGCATCCCGAAGCCGAGGGCGAGCATGGCGAGACCCATCCAGAGGTTGATCCGGACGCCCTCGGCCTTCTCGATCTCGGCCGGGCTGTCGAAGATGCCGAGCGCCGTGACGATGACGCCGTAGACGACGAACAGCCACCCGATGACGCTGCGCACGTCGAATAGTTTCATCTCGGCTCCTACCAGACGGGGATGTACAGAAGGACGGCGAGCAGCACGGCGATCCCGCCGAGCACGACCGGGTTGCGCCACCACACCTTGTCGCCGGCGACGATCGTCTCCGCCGAGGTGGCGTCGCCGCCCATGCCGTAGACCAGGCCGCGCAGGTCACCCTCGGGCTTCGGCGGCGTGAACTTGGAGACCACGAGCGCGACGATCACGGCCGTCACGAAGGCGGCGCCGGCGCCCCAGAAGCTCTCCTCCAGGTCGGAGTTGAACTTGAAGACGTCGGCCAGGTGGCCGAGGTAGAGCGTCAGCGAGGCGAGGGTTCCGAGAACCAGCGACCAGAAACCGGCCCAGGCCGACATCCGCTTCCAGAACATGCCGACGATGAACGTGGCAAAAAGGGGCGCATTGAATAAAGAGAACAAAGCTTGAATATAGTTCATAATATTGGAGAAACCGGCCGCGATGAACGCCGTGCCGATACCGACGACGATGCCGCCGATCGTGGCGATCCGGCCCACCCGGATGTAGTGGGCGTCGTCCCGGTCCTTCCTGATGTACGTCTGCCAGATGTCGTACGTGAAGACCGTGTTGAAGCCGCTCACGTTCGCCGCCATGCCGGCCATGAACGAGGCCACCAGACCGGTCACCGCCACGCCGAGCACGCCGTTCGGCAGCAGGTCGCGCATGAGCAGCGGGATCGCGTTGTTGTAGACCAGGTCGCCCTGATCGGCGCCGAGCCCCTGGACGGTGACCAGGGCGATCAGGCCGGGCACGACGGTGACCACCGGGATGAGCAGCTTCGGGAACGCGCCGATGATCGGCGTACGGCGGGCCGCGTTCATGTCCTTGGCGCTGAGCGCCCGCTGCACCTCGGCGAAGTTCGTCGTCCAGTAGCCGAAGGAGAGCACGAAGCCGAGACCGAAGATGATGCCGATCCAGTTGGCGCCGAGCGGGTTGCCGGTTCCGCCCGTGTCCGACCAGGTGTTCAGGCCCGCCTGGCCGAGCGGGCTGGTCTGCACCTTCTCGACGAGACCGTTCCAGCCGCCGACCTTCACCAGGCCGACGATGGTGAGCGGGATGAGACCGGCCAGGATCACGAAGAACTGCAGGACCTCGTTGTAGATCGCCGAGGAGAGACCGCCGAGCGTGATGTAGATCAGCACGATGGCCGCGCCGATGACGATCGACAGCCAGAGCGGCCAGCCGAGCAGGGCCTGCAGGATGAGCGCGAGGGCGTACAGGTTGACGCCGGCGATCAGCATCTGCGCCACGGCGAAGCTGACCGCGTTGAAGAGGTGGGTCGGCCTGTTGAAGCGGCGCCGCAGGAATTCGGGGACGCTGCGGACCTTCGAGCCGTAGTAGAAGGGCATCATCACGATGCCGAGGAACACCATGGCCGGCACCGCGCCGACCCAGTAGTAATGCAGCGTCATCAGGCCGTACTCGGCGCCGTTCGCTGCCATGCCGATGATTTCCAGGGCGCCCAGGTTGGCCGAGACGAAGGCCAGACCGGTGACCCAGGCGGGCATCGACCGCCCGGAGAGGAAGAAGTCGGCGCTGCTCTTGATCGCACGGCGGGCGGCGAATCCGACCCCGAGCACCGTGACGAAGTAGATAGCGAGAATCAGGTAATCGACGATGTCCACATCGAGTCGAAGACCTTCTGCGGCCAGTTGCACGGGCCCACCTCCATCGGTCGGACCCGTGCATTCCCGTATCGAAGATTTTTCACACGAAACTCACAGCGTGGCGATCATCTCCGGTGTGATCTCGCCGATCCGGCCCACCGCCACCCGGGCCGCGGCGAGCGCGTCGGCGGCCGGCGGGTAGACACCGTGCGGCACCGCGATCACGGTGAGACCGGCTGCCGCGGCCGACCGGAGGCCGTTGCTGGAATCCTCGATCGCGGCGCACTCGTCCGGCGTGAGACCGAGCTTGCGCACCGCCGTGAGGTAGACGTCGGGGGCCGGCTTGCCGCGCGGCACCTCCTCGGTGGAGAGCGTCACCTCGAACGCGTCGGTGATCCCGGCGGTCTCCAGCACCTGGTCGATCAGGAGGCGCGCGGACGAGCTGGCCAGAGCGAGACGGTAGGCCTTCTGAAGATCCCGCACCACCTCGACCGAGCCGGGGATCAGCGGCAGCGCCTCCTTGTAGCGCTCCGCCATCCGGCCGAGGACGTCGGCGGCCACCTGCTCGGCGGTCCGCGGAACACCCACCTCGTCGGCCAGGTGGGCCGACCACTCGCCGGTGCTCATCCCCATCATCCGGTCCTGGCTGTCCGGCAGGAACTCGCGCCCGAACTCGGCCACATAGCCGCGCCGGACCTCCTCCCAGACCTCTTCGGTGTCGATGATCACGCCGTCCAGGTCGAAGACGACCGCCTTGATGTCATTCACAACGGCAACCCTACCGCCTCTGTACGGAGAGTGACGATCAAGGTCCGGGACGGTCCGCTTCGGTGAAGACTCTCAACCGTTAGGCCCGGTTGCCACATCGGTGCCGCCAGGTAGCTTCGGCTCTGCACCGCAGCCGAGCCGGGAGCCGCCGCACCATGCCAGTCTCACCTTCGTCACCGTCCGTAAGCGTGGTGATCCTGGGTCACGACCCCGTGAAGCTGCCCGCCCTGCTCGCCGGGCTGCCGCCGGTCCACGAGGTCATCGTGGTGGATTCGTCCCTTCCCGCCATCGCCGGGATTCGAGCGATCCGCCCGACCCGCGCCGGCGCCGGCAACGCCCTGGCCTGCGGCGTCGAAGCCGCCACCGGTGACGTCGTCGTCTCGCTGCCCGCCGCCAGCGACCCGGCCGGCATCCCCCGCCTCCTCGACGCCCTGCGATCGGGCGCCGACGTGGTGCACGGCTCCCGCTACCTGTCCCGCCGCCCGGCCCTCACCGACCTGATCGTGCTCTGGTTCCTCCGCGTCCTCTTCGGCTGCCGACCCACCGACCCTGGCCACGGCGTGCGCGCCTTCCACCGCGCCGACGCCGGCCGGCTCGGCCTCCCCCAGGTGGCGGGCCTCGACCCGGTACGCGGCGACGGCCCCGAGATCGACCCCCTCCTCGCCGCCCGGACCGTTCGGGCCGGCCTGCACGGCGCCGAGGTCGCCTCACCCGGCGGACCGGGGGCGCCGCTGCTTCCGCTGATCACCGCTCTGGTCGGTGAGTGGTTCGCCGAACGCCGGGCCGCGCGGGAAACCGCCCCGGACAGCATCGTCGTGATGACCGGGCGAGTGCGGGCCGCGGCCTCACCCGCGCCCAGCGGGCCGCACCCTCTCACCGTTGGCCCTCTCGCCGCTGGCCCTCTCACCGCTGGCCCTCTCACCGCTGGCCCTCTCACCGCTGGTCCTCTCACCGCTGGTCCTCTCGCCGCGGGTCCTCTCGCCGCCGGCTTCCGCGGTGCCGGCCCCCGTGCTGGTGCCGGTGCCGGTCGCCGTGCCGGTGCCGGTGCTGGTCCCCGTGCCGGTGCCGATCCCCGTGCTGGTGCTGGTGCCAGTCCCCGTGCCGGTGCCGATCCCCGTGCTGGTGCTGGTGCTCGCGGTGGCCGCTTCCCGGCGGCCGGTTCCGCAGCCGGCGCTCGTCTCGGCGGCCACCCCGGAGCCGGTTCCGCCGCTGCGAACGAGCCGCTCCGGTCGGCCGCGAACTGGCCCGCCCCGAACCAGCACCGCGCCGCCTCCGCAGCCCAGCTCAACACCCCGGGCACCCACCTGAACCGACCCGGCACCCCCGGCTTCGTCGAGCGGCGCCGCGCAGGCGCCGGCTTCACCGACCGCCGTCACACCGAACGCGCCCACTCGACAGATCGACGGCACACCACCGGCGCCGGCCGCAGCGAGACACCGTTCGCGGTCAACGGCAGCGCGAAGCCCCAACTCGACCCCGCCGACGCCGTAACCCGCCGCCGCTGGCGCGACCGATCCTCCGGTGAGACCAGCCCGACACGCCCCAACCTGCGAGTCATCAACGGCGAAGCGACCAGCCCTTCCCCCCGACGCAACAACCACTTGCGCTCGGTCTAACCCTCCAAGATCCACCGTCGTCGCGCGGGTCCTCACACATCACCCGCACCACTCCAAGATCCACCGTTGTGGCGCAGGCCCTCACACACCACCCGCGCCACTCCAAGATCCACCGCTGTGGCGCAGGCCCTCAGGCACCACCCGCCAGCGCCAGGCCGAGATCCATCGTCGTCGCACAGGCGTCGCCACGCCACCCACCAGCGACACTCCAAGATCCGCTATCCGCGGCGCTCCACCACCGCCGCACCAGCCACCGCCACACCTCGAGCAGCGCGTCCGCCACTCCAAGATCTGCTGTCACCGTGCCGGCCGCCGCAACACCCAGCGCTCATCCGTACATCCGTACACCCTCAAGCAGCGCTCATCCGCCACTCCAAGATCTGCCGTCGCCGCGGCCCTCAGTGGATCTTGATCGATTTACTACCGGATCCGGTAGTAAATCGATCAAGATCGCAGGAAGAGGGCCGCCGACATAGTGCGTGGTCGGCTCGGCCGGGCGGTGGCAGGCGGACGGCGCCGCCGAGCAACGCGACCGAGCAACGCGCGGGACGACCGGGCACGACCGATCAACACGACCGAGCACGACCGAGCAACACGACCGGGCAGGACGGTCGAGCGGCACCGCCGATCAACACGGTCGAGCGGCACCGCCGATCAACACGACCGAGCGGCACCGCCGAACAACACGACCGAGCGGCACCGCCGAACAACACGACCGAGCGGCACCGCCCGGTGGGAGGCGCCGGCCGCCTACCAGCGGCGGGTACGCCTGCGCCGCGCCGGTGAACGACCGCTGCCAGGCAGCCCTGTGCGACCGCTAGGAACGGTTGCGCAGGCGCGGGAGGATCTCCTGGGAGTAGAGGCGCAGGAAACGTTCCTGGTCCGGTCCCGGCGCGTGGAAGACCAGGTGCTTGAAGCCCATGTCCAGGTATTCCGTGACCTTCGCGGCATGCTCGTCCGGGTCGGAGGAGACGATCCAGCGGGTGGCGGTCCGCTCGACCGGGAGGGCGTCGGCGAGGCGCTGCATCTCGACTGGGTCCTCGACGCCGGTCTTCTCCTCCGGGGAGAGGGCCAGGGCGCCCCAGTAGTGGGTGTCGTTGCGGGCGCGGTCCACGTCGTCGTCGAAGGAGACCTTCACCTCGATCAGCAGATCCAGGTCGTCGACGACGCGGCCGGCTTTCGTGGCGCCCTCGGCGACGGCCGGGAGCAGCGTGTCGGTGTAGAGGCCGTGGCCTTTGCCGCTGGTCGTGATGAAGCCGTCGGCGATGCGGCCGGCGAGGCGGGTGGCGGCCGGGCCGGAGGCGCCGATGTAGATCGGGACGGGTGTCGACGGTTTGTCGTAGATGGTGGCGTTCGACGTCTTGTAGAACTGCCCCTCATAGGTGACCCGGTCCTCGGACCAGAGTTTCTGGATCAGCAGGACCGCCTCTTTGAGCCGGGCGAAGCGCTCCTTGCCGTCCGGCCACTCGGTGCCGAGCAGCACCTCGTTGAGGGATTCGCCGGAGCCGACGCCGAGGATGGCGCGTCCCGGCGCGAGGCAGCCCAGCGTGGCGAAGGCCTGCGCGACCACGGCGGGGTGGTAGCGGAAGGTGGGCGTCAGGACGCTGGTTCCGATCAAGACCTTCTCGGTACGTGCGGCAAGTGCGCCAAGCCACGGCAACGCTGCCGGAGCATGGCCGCCGTCGTGCCGCCACGGCTGGAGGTGGTCGCTGACGAAGACCGAGTCGAACCCCAGCTCCTCCGCGAGAATCCCGTATTTGAGCAGCTCAGCCGGTGCGAACTGCTCGGCCGACGCCTTGTACCCGAACCGAATCATGAAAGAACACTATCCCGCTGAGCGGTAGGCTTTGCCGGCCTCGGTGGGGGTCTTCCCATCTTTGTAGAGGCCGAAGTCGACGCTGTCGCCGACCGCGGGCAGGCCGAACCAGGCATACCGCTGGACGAACGCCCGCTTCTCCAGGCCGGCGGTGGCGCCCTTGATGAAGGTGACCTTCTGGGCGTCGCTCGGATATTTCGGTGAACCACCGAAATTGATCAGGCCGAACTCGGTGATCCAGATCGGTTTGCCATACCGCTCGTGGACGGCGTCGACGTAGCCGAGGAACTGGTTCACCGAGGCCTTGCTGAAGTCCGAGCCGTACCAGTGCAGGGCGATCGCGTCGACCCGGAGATCACGGGAAGCGGCTCCGGCCATGAAACGATCGAGCCAGCCGCCGGCGGTGTCACCGCCGAACGCCACGGCCGGGCTCACCAGCTTCATGCCGGTCGCCTCGAGCGAGGGCCACGCGTCCAGCGCGGCCTCGACCGACATGTTCGACTGTTCGGCGAGGTCGGGCTCGTTGAAACCGAGCAGCCAGTCGTCGCCCTCGGCCTTCGCCTGCTTCAGGGTGGCGTCGGTGACGTTCGCGGCGCCCCAGATCATCGGCACGAACTCGACGCCGGCCGGTCCGGGCACCTCGTCGTCGTTCGGCGCCCAGTCGTAGTACCAGGACGCGCCGACGTCCTTGATCGCCGCCTTCGCCCCGGTGAACTTCCAGACCGCGGCGCCCTTCTTGTCGGAGGATGCCGCGGCGGTGGCGGTGACGACGGCCGGCTTGCGGGATGCGGAGCGCGACGGCGACGGTTTCACTGACTCCGACGGAGAGGCCGAGGGGTACGGGGATGACGGCGCGGCCGGCGAGGACGAGGTGACCGCCGCGACGGCTGCCGGGGGCGGCTCCGGTGCGCGGGTCGACACGGCGTAGGCGCCACCGCCGGCGACGGCCCCGACTGCCAGCGCACCGATCAGCGCCTTCTGCGCCACCGCGCCGGTCGCCTTCGCCGCGAGATTCGCCGGGACGGCTTTCGATGCGGTGGTGACGCTCACGCCCGTACCGGGAAGGGTCTGCAGGAAAGCCGGCGGCAGAGGCACCAGGGCCATGCCCGCCAGGAGCCGCTCGGCGGCGATCAGATCGTGCCAGGCGAAACCGCAGGATCGGCATTCCCGGGTGTGCCGCGCGATCCGCTTACGCCAGAGCGCGCCCGGGCGGCCGTCCCAGCCGGTCAGGACCGCCTCCAGATCGGGGCAGCGGGGTGAGCGGTGCAGGGCGCGCACGACCGCGCGAGCCGTCTCGAGCTGGAGCTTCATCCGCTGGATGCGGACCGCGACGTGCTGCCGGCCGACCCCGGTGGCCTCCACGATCTCGTCGCGGGTGAGTTCGCCGGACGCCTCCAGCCACCAGAGCGAGAGGAGTTCCCGGTTCTCCTCGTCGAGCCAGCGGGTCGCCTCGGCGGTCTCCCGGCGCTGACCGGAGAGCTCCAGCCGGGTGATCGCCAGATCGGTGAAGTCGGCGCCCGGATCGCGCAGGTCGGCGTCGAGGAGCTCGTCCGGCGCGTGGTGCCGGCCCCGGAACCGCTCGCGCACCTGGCGGACCGTGATCGCCACCAGCCAGGACCGGAACGACTCCGGCTCACGCAGCTCACCGAGATTGCGCAGCACCCGGATCATGACTTCCTGCACCACGTCGTCGACGTCGGCGTGGCCCTCCAGGGCCCGGCCCACGATGGTGTAGACCAGCGGCAGGTAACCGGCCACGAGCCTGTCGACCGCGGCCGGGTCACCCGCGCGGGCGGCGATCACCGTCGCGATGCCGGGTTGTGGAGCCATGGATCCGCCCTCCTTGGGCATACGCGCGTCGTCATGATGGGAGACGGATGCCGGGACCATGGATAACACGAATCGGGGATCACGTTCGAGGCCCACGATTAGCGACCGCGCTGATCGGGCACAGAAACCGCATGCGTATGTCGGTCCGGCTCAATCTGCCGCGAGAGGTGGACAGCGTCCCTGCGGTGCGCCGATTGTTGCGCTGCGCGTTGACGATCCTGCGAGTGGATCGTCAAGCCGGCACCGATCTGGAGATCGCGCTCACCGAGGCGTGCGCCAACGTGGTCAAGCACGCGACCGGCGCGGAGAACTTCGAGGTTCGCCTCGACGTCGGCCAGGACCGCTGTTCGATCGACGTGGTCGACGAGGGTTCGGGTTTCGACCCGGCCGCGGCGAGCGAGGAGTCCCCTGCCGCGTCGAGCGAGCGGGGACGTGGTCTCTTCCTGATCAGGGCGCTCGGCGAGAACGTGCGGATGCAGTCGAGTGCGCGTTCCGGGAGCCTCATCCACTTCGAGAAGTCCTTCGCCTGAGGCAAGCCAGTGATGCCGGACGGGCCCACGGGCCTGTCCGGCCTATTTTTGCTTGCCGTATAACAAATAACCGTCGCCTGGAGAGGAGTGTGGAGTTGTCCGATCAACCGGTACCCATGGGTGTCCTGCTGCGTGCCGCGCCACCCGACCGGCTCCCCGAGACGGCAGCCGAGCATCTACGCCGCCACTTCGGCGCTGACGCGATCGAGATGTTCCTCGCGGATCTGAACCTGACCGGCCTCTGCCCGCTGATCGGCAGCTCCGGCCCGGAACCCGCCGCCCTGCGCTGTCTCGGCAGCCAGCAGACCGCCATCGGTCCCGCAGCCGACGGCGCGGTACGGATGCACCTGCCCCTGAACAGCTGGGGCGAGCGGCTCGGGGTGCTCCGCCTCGAACTGCCCGCCCGGCCCGAACCGGAGCTCGCCGAGCAGCTGCACGCCATCGCCGACGAGCTGGCCGTGGCGCTGCGGGCCGCCGACACGTGCACCGACCGCTACCGCCGGGCGCAGCGCCGGGCCCGCCTCACCATGGCCGCCGAGCTGCAGTGGGAGCTGCTTCCCGGGCGGTCGCTCGGCGACGAGCGGTTCCTGGTGGCCGGGCAGATGGAGCCGGCGTACGACGTGCGCGGCGACCACTTCGACTGGGCGCTCGACGGCGACCGGCTCACCATCACCGTGCTCAACGGGTTCGGTGACGGCATGGAGGCCGCGCTGCTCACCACCGTCGCCGTGAACGCCATGCGCAACGCCCGCCGCTGCGGCGCCGACATCGTCGAGCAGGCCGAGCTGGCCTCGGACGCGGTGCACGCCCGCCGGGCCGGTGCCGCGCACGTCTCCACCCTGCTGCTCGAGGTCGACCTCGTCGGCGGGCACGTGGCGGCGGTGGACGCCGGGTCGCCCCGCTGCATGATCGCCCGCAACGGTGAGGTCGAACCGGTGAACCTGGAGCAGCAGCTGCCGTTCGGGATGTTCCCGGAGGCGCACTACGAGATCCAGCGATTCCGCCTCGAACCCGGCGACCGGATGCTCGTGGTCAGCGACGGCGTGCACGCGGCGGTCCCCGGCGGGCGCGCGGCGTTCGGGGAGTCCGCGCTGCTCAGTGCGATTCGCGGGACACGGTTGCAGCCGGCCACCGAGGCAGTGGGTACCGTGATGAGGGGTCTGCGCGAGTACCATGCCGGTGCCGAACCGGAGGACGACGCCGTGACGGTCTGTCTCGACTGGCGGCGTTGACCCCGGTTCAAGCGGTGACACCCAGGGTACGGGTGCAGACTTACGTGTTCGCGACTCTGAAAATCCGGGGATCGGCATGGAACGCGCCACCGAGCTAGCCGCGGCCGTCGAGTCGTCGGCCGAGGCGCTCACGGCCGTGCTCGAAAGCGCCCGGCTGGCACAGAACCCCACTGTTCCGCCCGCTCAGCTGCGGGTGCTGACGATCGTGGCCGGCAACCGCCACACGAACATGAGCCGCCTGGCCGAGGCCCTCGACGTGGTCCCGTCCTCCGCCAGCCGGCTCTGCGACCGCCTCGAAGCGACAGGCCTGCTGCGCCGGGTCGCCGACCCTCGCGACCGCCGGGAGGTGCGCCTGCTGCTCACCCCGGCCGCCCGGCGGCTGCTCGCCGATCTGCGGGACCGGCGGCGGCAGGCCCTCGGCGACGTGCTCGACCGGATGCCGGCGGCCGCCCGGCAGGACCTGCTGAAGGCGTTACAGGCGTTCGAGGCGGCGGCCGTCCCGGAGGCCGAGTCGGGCGAGGGCCTGCGCACGGCCTAGGCTGGTCCGGTGCGTATCGGCATCGTGATTCTCCCTGATCAGCGTTGGTCCGAAGCTCGCGGGCGGTGGCAGCTCGCCGAGGAGTACGGCTTCGACCACGCCTGGACGTACGACCACCTCGGCTGGCGTGATCTCGTCGACGGTCCCTGGTTCGACGCGGTCCCGACGCTCACCGCCGCGGCCGCCGTGACCCGGCGGATCCGCCTGGGGACGTACGTGGCGTCGCCGAACTTCCGGCACCCGGTGCACTTCGCCCGGGAGTCGCTGGCCGTCGACGACATCTCCGGCGGCCGGCTGATCCTCGGCCTCGGCGCCGGTGGCATCGGCTTCGACTCGGCGGTGCTCGGCAACCCGGAGCTGACCCCGCGCGAGCGGGTGGACCGCTTCGCCGAGTTCCTCGAGCTGTTCGACACGATCCTGCGGAACCCGGCGACGTCCTGGTCCGGCTCCTACTATCGCGCGGTCGACGCCCGCAGCGTCCCCGGTCCGGTCCAGCAGCCGCGGCCGCCGTTCGTGGTCGCCGCCAACGGCCCGCGGGCGATGCGGCTCGCCGCGAAGTACGGCGACGGCTGGGTCACCACCGGCGACGCCTACCTGGATACGGCCGACGAGTGGTGGGCCTCGGTTCGCAGGATCCGGGACCGGTTCGACGAGACAGTGCAGCAGACCGGCCGCCGGCTCGACACTTATCTGAACCTCGACACGTCGCCGGTTTACTCATTGAGCAGCGTCGGCGCCTTTACCGATGCGGCCGGCCGGGCCCGGGAGCTGGGATTCACCGACGTGATCACGCATTGGCCGCGGGAGTCCAGTTGGTACGCGGGTGACGAGAAGGTGCTCGAAGCCGTCGCGGCCGAGCTTCCGAGCATCCGGCACAGCTGATTTTCAGCAACGACCTTTTCGAGCAGACCTTTCCGGGCACTTCAGGTCCAATTCGGACGCTGAGTGGGATTTCCCACGGATGCTGTGCCGGTGGCGCGCCCCGGCACAGCATCAACGAGGTGAATCAGCGGCCGTTCGCCGCCCGGTACGCGTTGCTAACCTCCTGCGGAATGCGGCCCCGCTCGGAGATTTTGTGCCCGTTCCGGATCGCCCACTCGCGGATCAAGCGGTTCTCATCGCGCGAACCGGCGGTGCGGGCCGGGGCGGCAGCCCGCGATCCGATCCGCCCGGTCGTGGTGCGACCCAGGCGCGTGCCCGCCGAGATGTACGGGTCGAGCGCCTTACGCAACTTTCCGGCATTGGCCTCGGAAAGGTCGATCGTGTAGCTGACGCCATCGAGACTGAACTCGACCGTGCGATCCGCCTTCTTGCCGTCCAGATCGTCGATCAGGGTGGTGATTACCTGCCGCGCCATAACGACTCCCGAGAGAAATTAATCAACCGCGCCCAGTCTCGCTCGCGAGCGGCACACGGCGCAACTCCCCACCGCGATCCGGCAATTCCTTCTCCACTTCTTTACCGAATAGCGTCCCGGTAATAGCGCCGAATCGGCGAGAAAGCCCGGGTTGACCCGGGCCCCGGCTCTCGCGTTAGGGTCTGCCCCATGCGGGACGAGCAGGCCGCCTGGCGGGAGCAGCAGAGGCTGGCCGTTGCCGGTCGCGCGGCCGCCCTGGAGGCGGACCGCACGGCGGAGGCACGGCAGGCCGCCGCGTTGCTCGACGGCTTCGTGCGGCAGGCCGCGGAGCGCGGTCTCGATCCACATTCGCTGACCGCCCGAACTCTGGACGGCCGATCCACGTACAAGACCAACATGCGTGGTTGGTATCTCCGGTCGGATCGCTCCATCGCCGTCGGCGAGGACGGGGAGTACTACATTCTCACCGTCCCGGCGTCGCTGCGGGCCCGGTTCACCGGCGCTGATCTGTCGCCCAGCCGGCCCCGGCTCATCGTCGGCGCGGGTGGCGGCGACGGGCAGCCGATCCCGTTGAAGGAACTACTCGATCGACGTCTGGAGGCGGGGACCCGTTGGCCGTGAAGATCGTTGCGGCCTTGAGCGCCACCCTGCTTCTCGTCACCGGTGTCCCGGCGTCCGCCGCTGCCCGGGCGGAGATCCCCTGTCCCAAGCCGAAGATCGCCAAGCCGAGCGCTCCACCCCGGCCGACCCCGCCGGAGGAGAACGCCGAGCAGATGGCGGTCGGCGGCGAGGACCTGGCCACGCACGGCCTGATCGTCCCGGACGGCGCGAAGAGCCCGCCGGCGGTCACCGCCACCACCTGGATGGTCGCCGACCTGGACACCGGGGAGGTGCTCGGCGCTTGCGGGCCGCACGTGCACCAGACGCCGGCCAGCGTGCAGAAGATCCTGCTGGCCGCCACCGCCATCGGTTCGCTGGACCCCGACAAGCAGGTCACCGTCGTTCGCAGTGATCTCGACATCGAGCCGGGCAGCTCGGCGGTGGGTCTGGTGGTCGGCGGCAAGTACCCGATCTCGACGCTCTGGCTGGGGCTGCTGCTCAACTCCGGCAACGACGCCGCGAACGCGCTCGCCCGGATGGCCGGTGGCGGAGGCGCGGACGGCGTCAAGAAGACCGTGAACGGGATGAACGAGCTGGCCGCGTCGCTCGGTGCGTACCAGACGCACGCGGTCACCCCGTCCGGGCTGGACGGCAAGGGGCAGTTCACCAGCGCGTACGACCTGGCGCTGATCGCCCGGGTGTGCTTCGCCAACGGTGACTTCCGGAAGTACGTGCTGACCCGGTCCGCGCAGATGCCGGCGCAGAAGAAGCCGAAGGCCTCCGGTTTCCAGTTCCAGAACGAGAACAAGCTGATCTACAACTACGAAGGCGCGCTCGGCGGCAAGACCGGGTTCACGACGCTCGCCCGGCACAGCTACGTCGGCGCCGCCGAACGGGGCGGCCGGCGGCTGGTCGTCACCCTGCTCGGGGCGGAGGCCCGGCCGCAGCGGGGCTGGGAGCAGGGCGCCGCGCTGCTGGACTGGGGTTTCGCGCAGCCCGCGGGTTCGTCGGTCGGCAGCCTGGTGACGCCGGAAGAGGTGGCCGCGTCCGCGAAGGCGCCGGAGACGGAGGCCGAAGCGGCGCCGGTGACCGACGAGACGGTGCCGACCGCGCAGACCGGTTCGCCGCGCGGGCTGTCGGTGGCCGCCGCCCTGTCGGTGGCGGTGCTGCTGGCGCTGGCCCCGCTGCTGCTCCTCCTCACCCAGCGCCGCAAACGCCGCCTGGCCCAGCGCCGCTGACCTCCGGCGGCGCGTGAGCTCACGCGAGGAAGAGGCCGCCCACCCACAGGATGGCGATCGCGAGCGCCGACGCCAGCTCGACCAGCAGCGACAGACCGACGGCCGCGATCGCCGAGCGGGTGGAGGGCCAGGCACGGTCGGCGCCCAGGCGGTTCACCTCGACCAGCCAGATGCCCAGCACGAAACCGAGGACCAGGCCGACGACCGGCACCACGAAGAAGCCGATCAGGCCGAGGACGCCACCGGCCAGCAGAGCCGAGTTCGGGACGCCGGTGGTCTTCAGCTTCTTCCCCGGCCACAGGAACTTGATCACCAGGCCGCCCACGGCGATCAGCGTGACCACGGCGAACACCGCCCAGCGCACGCCGGCGCTGCCGCCGCCGAGCAGGGCCCAGAGCAGCACGCCGGACCAGCTCATCAGCAGGCCGGGCAGCATCGGCAGCAGCACGCCGATCGCGCCGAGAGCGATCAGCAAGCCGGAGATGAGGGTGATGGCCGAACTCGTGTCGCTCAGGTTCATGCGGCACAGGGTAGAACCCTCAAGCCGCCCCAGCCGCCGCCGATAGCTGGACAACGCCGCGGCAGGCCGCGCAGGAAAAAGCCGGAACAACCGGTACGCAACCGTGAGTGACCCGGTGATGCACCCTGCGCTCGCGAATCTTTCTCCTGTCAGCCGGTGCCGCAAGGCGCCGACACACAGGGGGAGACGACATGACCAGCAACGTTGCGATCGCTGCCGACCTTGCCGCCACCACCACCGCGGTCCTCACCGCGAAGGAGCAGGAAGAGCTCATCCGCACCCACATGCCGCTCGTCGGCCACCTGGTGCGCGACATGCTCAGCCGGATCCCGAACCACATCCACCGCGACGACCTGACCAGCGCCGGCCTGCACGCCCTGGTCACCGCGGCCCGCAGCTGGGACCCGGAGCGCGGCGTCCCGTTCAACCGCTTCGCCGGCACCCGGATCCGCGGCGCGCTCCTCGACGAGCTGCGCTCGCTGGACTGGGCGACCCGCTCGGTGCGGTCGAAGGCCCGCAACACCGAGACCACCCGCCAGGAGCTCGCCACCACGCTGGGCCGTACGCCCACCGCGGAGGAGCTGGCCCAGGCGCTCGGCACCACCACGACCGACCTGCACCAGACCGACACCGACGTGCAGCGCGCCACCGTTCTCTCGTTGCAGGGCTTCACCACCAGCTCCGCCGACGACCTGGTCACCGAGCGTGCCCCGGGCCCGGAGGAGATGCTGCTGCGCCGCGAGCAGATCGGTTACCTGCACCACGCGATCGCCTCGCTGCCGGAGCGTCTGCAGACCGTCGTCACCGAGTACTTCCTGCGGGAGCGCCCGATGGCCGACATCGCCGACGACCTCGGCGTCACCGAGTCGCGGGTCTCGCAGCTGCGCGCCGAGGCTCTGTCCCTGCTCAAGGACGGCCTCAACACCCACCTCAACCCCGACATGGCGCCGGTTCCGGACAACCCGGAGAGCATCGTCGCCCGCCGCCGCGCCACCTACTACGCCAACATCGGCAACAACACCAGCCTGCGCAGCCGTCTCGCCATGACCAACGCGCACGGCCACACCAAGGTCGGCCGCGGTCTGGCCCCGGCTGCCGCTTGACGACTTGATGGGAAGGGGCTCGGCTCACGCCGAGCCCCTTCTGTCATGCCAGGCTGGAGAGCACGCCCGGCAGGTCGCCCGTGTAGAGGATGCCGAGCCGCCGGGTGGCCCGGGTCACCGCCACGTAGAGATCGGAGAGGCCCCGCGGGGACTCCGCGATGATGGCGCCCGGCTCGATCACCAGCACCGAGTCGAACTCCAGGCCCTTCGCCTGCCGGACCGTCATCAGCACCACGTGGTTGAGCAGATCGGGCTGCTCCCCCACGGCCGCGCCCGGGATCGCCGCGACCAGTGCCTCGCCGAGCGACGACTCGAGCGACTCGGGCACCAGGACACCGAGACGGCCCTCCTCGATGAGGGCGGCTTCCTTCCGTACGTCGGCGATCAGCTCCTCGGCGAGGGTGAGCTGCGGCACCCGGCGCGCCCACGGCGTCACGCCGGCCGACCGCACCGACCGGGGCGGCCGCAGGGCCGGGTCGACGGCCGCGAGCACGTCGGCAGCCACCGCCATCACCTCGGCCGGCGTCCGGTAGTTGACGGAGAGCTCGACCAGCCGCCAGCGCTGCGCGACATAGGGCTCGAAGACCTGCTCCCAGCCGGTGGTGCCGGCCAGCTCGGAGGTCTGCGCCACGTCGCCGACCACCGTCATCGACCGGCTCGGGCAGCGGCGCATCAGCAGACGCCAGGCCATCGGCGACAGCTCCTGCGCCTCGTCGACGATCACGTGACCGAAGACCCATGTCCGGTCGGCGGCCGCACGCTCGGCGGCGGTCCGCGTGTCGATCACCTCGTGCCGCTCGACGAACGCGCTCGCGTCGACCACATCGAGCGCGGACAGCACCTCGTCACGGTCGGTGCCCTCGTCCTCGAAGTCGAGCGACCGGGAACCCTCGACGATCTCCAGAACACCCTCGGCGTACTCGATCGCCGCCTTGCGCTGACGCTGCTGCTCGCGGACCTTCAGCGTGTCGTCGATGCCGAGCAGCTCGGCGAGCTCGTCCAGCAGCGGCACGTCGGCGGGCGTCCAGCCGGCGTCCCGGTCGCGCAACAGCAGCGCCCGCTCCTCGGGGGTGCAGCCGGCCGACTCCAGCCGATCGTCGTCGGAAAGCAGGTCGCGCAGCACCTGGCGCGGGGTCAGCACCGGCCAGAAGTCGAAGAGCGCCTGCTGCACGTCGATGTCCTCGCGCAGCTCACGGCGGGTCTCGGCGAGATCGGCGTCGGAGAGCAGATTGTCGCCGCCGAGCGGGTCGGCGCCGATCCGCTCGGCGATCTGCAGCGACAGCGCGTGGATCGCCTCGGTCACGAAGAGCTGCCGGGCCACGTTGTGCGGGCGGCCGGAGCGGCGGGCCACGGCCCGGGCCTCCTCGAGGACGGCCCGCTCGATGCGGATCGGGTAGCCGTCGTGGTCGACCTCGACGAACTCGTCCGGCACGGTCTGCCGGTCGGCCACCGCGTTCTCCAGGACGTCGAGCATGTGCAGCGTGCCCTTGAGCGCGGCGGCGGCCGGCTTCTCCACCGCCCGGGCCCGCACACCGGGGAACATGTCGCCGAGCGTGGCGAGCAGCACACCGGTCTCGGCCAGCGACGGCAGCACCTGCGAGATGTAGCGCAGGAACGTCGTGTTCGGCCCGAGGATCAGCACGCCGGACCGGGTCAGCTGCTCCCGGTAGGTGTAGAGCAGGTAGGCCGCCCGGTGCAGCGCCACCGCGGTCTTGCCGGTGCCGGGGCCGCCCTGCACCACGAGCACGCCGGGCAGACCGGAACGGATCACCTCGTCCTGCTCGGCCTGGATGGTCTCGACGATGTCGCGCATCCGGCCGGTGCGGTTCGCGGTGAGCGCGGAGAGCAGCGCGGCCTCGCCGGTCACGTCCTCCCGGCCGGTGCCGTCGCCGGCCTCGATGTCGAGCACCTCATCGTCGACACCGGTCAGCACCCGGCCCCGGGTCCGCAGGTGACGGCGGCGGGTCACGCCGTCCGGGCTGACCGCCGTCGCGAGGTAGAACGGCCGGGCCGCGGGCGCCCGCCAGTCGACGAGCAGCGGATCCTGATCACGGTCCTCCGCGAAAAGGCCGAGACGGCCGATATAACGCGGGTTGTCCGCATGAAAGTCGAGCCGGCCGAAACAAAGGCCGTTCTCCACCGAATTGAACTGTGCGAGTTGCTCGGCGTAATGGCTGCGGGTCGCTTCCCGCTGCGCCCGTCCCTGCGGAGTGCCACCGGCCTCCAGCAGGATCGCGCGCAGCCGGCTGTCTGCCTGCTCACGCAGTTGATCCAGTCGCCCGTAGAGCGCGGTCAAGTACGCCTGTTCAAAATCGATCTCGGCGTCCGAGCTTGACAAAGTCGCCCCTTTTCGTGCTATCATTCCGGCGCTGGCAACCAATTCATTGGTTGCCTTTTTGCTTATATCGGCAAACGACCAGACTAGCCGATCCGCCGGGGGTTACGGGCGGGGGCGCTTCTGTCCGCAATCCGTCATCGACACGCCGGGGCGTCACGTCCGGCACGCGGGCTCCATTAACGGGTCATGGACTACAACCACCCGTTCACCCGCTTCGCCGCACTGACCCTCACCGCGGTCGCCGCCCTCGGCGTCACCTCCGCCTGCTCCTCCGACTCCGACGACGAAGCCGCCGGCAACGCCGCGGCCGCCGCCGCGAGCGGCCCCGAGCCGAAGACCGTCGACGGCGCGAAGGCAGCGGCACAGACCGTGTTCGACCGGTTCAGCGGCGGGGACTTCGCCGGCGCGTGGGAGCTCTACACCAGCGCCGGCAAGCAGGCGATCAGCAAGGACGACTACATCAAGCTGAACGAGGCCTGCTCCCGCAAGGGCCTCGCGATCCAGCTGACCAGCGCCCGCATGGAGGGCACCGACAAGGCCATCGTGATCGCGAAGCAGCTCGTAGCGGCGCAGTCCTACACGATGGTCTACGAGTCCGACGCCTGGAAGCTGGAGCCCGCCAAGGAGGGCCTCGCCCTCTACAAGCTGGGCGCCGCGAAGGCGATCGCCGCCCAGAAGAAGGCCGGGACCTGCGCGAACGCGTGAGATTTAGCTCGGGGCCCGCCGCGAATCGCGGCGGGCCCCGTCGTACCTCTGCTGTCTATGCGGCACTGCCGACCGGCAGGCCCTCCGGACTCGTCATCTCCAGCCGGGTCCGCAGCGTGCCGCGTGTGGCGATCTTGTCGTAGTAGGCCGCCCGGCGCCGGGCCACACAGCCCTCCTTCAGCGGGTTCTGCGCCGCCAGCCCCGGCTCCAGGTGCGTGTTCAGCCCGTCGCGCAGCAGCACCAGCGCCTCCGCCCGCAGCTGTGACACGCGCGACTCGCTGACGCCCAGCTCGGCGGCGATCTGCGCCATCGGCCGCTCCTCGAAGAAGTAGCCGCGCACCACCACGCGCAGCCGCTCCGGCAGCACCTCCACGGCGTCGCGCAGGTAGCCGAGCCGCTCCCGGCGCAGCAGCAGATCCTCCGGGCCGGCGCCCGGCTCGGTGACGATGTCGTCGGCCGTCGCCGTGGCGAAGCCCTGCAGGCTGAAGACGGTCGCCCGGGCCACGTCGTCCTGGGCGGCCTCGATGTCCTCGACCGTGCAGCCGAGCCGCTCCGCCACCTCCTGCACGGTGGGCGTCCGGCCCAGCTCGGCCATCAGCTCCTCCTTCGCCGAGTCGGTACGCCGGGCCCGCTGCCGCACCGAGCGGCTGGCCCAGTCGAGACCGCGCAGCTCGTCCACCAGGGCGCCACGGATCCGGGTCGCCGCGAACCGGGGGAACGGCACGCCTCGCTCGGGGTCGAAGCCACGGGCCGCCGCCACCAGGGCCGCGTATCCGGCGGAGAGCAGGTCGTCGCGGTTCACGTGCGAAGGGACCCGGGTCAGCATCTCCCGGACCAGATGCCCGACGAGGGGCATGTTCTTCCGCACGATGTCTTCGCCACGCCTCTCCGTAGCGGGTGCCTCACCGGTCATCAGGGTCTCCTCGTTCGCAGGCCGGGCGGGGTATTCCGGCACTGAGGAGAAAGATCGGGCCTGTTGAGTGCGACGCGGTTCGCCGTCGGGTGCGAACCGGTTGCGGACCGTGCCCGGTACAATGATCGGAAGCGGCCTGCCGACTTTTCCCAGGCCGCCCTCGGATCGACCGCCACGTGCCGCGGCCGGTAAGACGGCGCAGCGCCGGGCTGGACGACCCTCGACGACGTTGGAGTTCATCACTTCATGACCACCTTCACCGAGCTCGGCGTGCCCGCCGCCCTCGACACGGCGCTCACCGGGCTCGGCATCACCACGCCATTCCCGATCCAGACCGCCACCCTGCCCGACACCCTGGCCGGGCGTGATGTTCTGGGCCGCGGCCGTACCGGCTCCGGCAAGACGTACGCGTTCGTCATCCCCGTGGTGGCTCGCCTCGCCGCATCCGGCCGGAAGCCCCGCGCCGGCCGCCCCCGCGCGCTGATCCTCGCGCCCACCCGGGAGCTCGCCACCCAGATCGAGGCCACGCTGCGGCCCCTCGCCGACGCCGCGGGCCTGCGTACCCTCGTGGTCTTCGGCGGTGTCGGCGCCAACCCGCAGATCAAGGCGCTGAAGGCCGGCGTCGACGTGCTGGTGGCCTGCCCGGGCCGGCTCGACGACCACATCCGCAACGGGCACGCCGCTCTGGACGATGTGGAGATCACCGTCCTGGACGAGGCCGACCACATGGCCGACCTCGGATTCCTCCCGGTCGTCCGCCGCCTGCTGTCCCAGACCCCGTCCGGCGGGCAGCGCCTGCTCTTCTCCGCCACTCTGGACAACGGCGTCGACGTGCTGGTCCAGCGGTTCATGCGGTCGCCGGTCACGCACGCCGTGGACGCGGCCGCCCAGGCCCCGGTCGAGATGGACCACCACGTGCTGCACGTCCAGCACGACGACCGGTTCGGCGTCCTCGTCGAACTGCTCGCCGCGCCCGGCCGCTCGGTCGTCTTCACCCGTACCAAGCGGCGCGCCAAGGTCCTCACCCGCCAGCTCAACGCCGCCGGCGTGCCCGCCGTCGAGCTGCACGGCAACCTCGCGCAGAACGCCCGCAACCGCAACCTGTCGGCCTTCTCCGACGGCACCGCGGAGACCCTGGTCGCCACCGACATCGCGGCCCGCGGCATCCACGTCGACGACGTCACGCTCGTCGTGCACGCCGACCCGCCGGTCGAGCACAAGGCGTACTTGCACCGCTCCGGCCGTACCGCCCGGGCCGGCGCCCGCGGCACCGTCATCACGCTGATGACCGACGATCAGCAGGCCGACGTACGCGACCTCGCCCGTAAGGCCGGCATCCGCCCGGTCACCCACCGCACCCGGCCCGGCGACGTCCTGCTCGCGAAGCTGGCGCCCGGCGAGCGCACCTTCCACTCCCCCGCGTCGATCACCGCTGCTCTGGCGCAGTCGGCTGCCACGACGGCGCCCGCCGGTCCGGCAACGGGTTCGCCGGAGGACGACGCGGCCGGTGGTCCCTCGCGTCGCCGCCGGGGTGGGCGGGGACGCCGCCCGGCCACCGCCGCCGCCAGCCGTCCCGCCTCCGGCGCCGCGGCGGGCCGCTCGGCCTCCGGCGGAGTGGCTTCCGGCACCTCGGGCGCCGGTCGCCCGGCGGGTGGCTCGCAGTCGTCAGCCGGCCGGGGTGGTGACGGCGGCGGATCCGGTCAGGGCCGGCCGTCGCGCCGGACCTCGGCGGGCGGGCGCTCGCAGGACGGCGGTTCCGGTTCCGGTTCCGGGAAGGGCCGTTCCGGCCAGTCGCGCAACGCGGGTCAGACCGCCGGCGCCGGCGCCGGGCAGGCTCGGGGTGCGGGTTCGTCGCGCGGTTCCGCCGCACGATCCGGTACGCCGCAGCAGCGCCCGGCCTCCACCACCGGAGGAGCGGCCGCCTTCTCGGCGCGGTCCAACCCGCGCCGCGCCGCACGCTGATCCAGCTCCGGCGTGCGGCCGCCTCAAGCCGGCTGTACGCCGGAGCTGAACTCACCCGGCCCAGATCTCGGAGCCCCGCTCCGCCATCGACCGCACCGGCACCGCGTGGATCTCCAGCCGCACCTCGACGTTCCGCGCGATGATCCCGCGCCCAGCCCGCACCCCCGCCGCCATCCGGTCGACGACACCGGCGGCGACCATCCGGTAGCCGTCGTCGGCCACCTCGGCCGGCGACAGGTCGAGCACCACCTCGCAGGAGCCGCCGCGTACCGCGAGCACCCCGGCCAGCTGCCATCCGCCGGGACCGCGCCGGCAGCGGGTGCTCCGGAAACCGATCTCCGGATGCGCGGCCACGTCGAGGAACCGCCGGCCGCGGATGTCCCGGTCCCGCCGCGGATCGTCGGAGGTGAAGCTGGCCGCGTCCAGCTCGGCCGAGGCGATCGACTGTTCCGGGAGTGCGGCGACGGTCACGGTCCCGCCGGTCAGGGCCATCGTCGCGGTCACCGGCTTCAGCCCGAACGCGTGCGTGGCGACCAGGCGGCAGACGGACCGCCGCGGGTCGATGCGATAGGTTCCGGCGCTGATCTCAACAGAAGTGTCCATGCACCGAAGGCTGCCCGTCGCCGGGCCCGCGACCATCAGTGCTGGTACTGATTTCCGCCACTCAATCGTGCGGTCAGCTGCACCCGGTTGGTGACACCGAGTTTGGCGAGCGCGTTGCGTACGTGCGTCTCCACGGTCCGCTCCGAGATGTGCAACCGCCCGGCGATCTCCCGGTTGGCCAGGCCGGCCGCGGCGAGCCGGGCGATCTCACGTTCCCGGCCGGTCAGCTCGTCGCGGCACAGCGCGGCGGCGGCCTCGGCGATCGCGGTCAGCCCGAGCCGGCGGGCGGTGGCGAGGGCCGAGGCGGCGAGATCACGGGAACGGCGGCCGTCACCGGCATGGACCGCGTAGCTCAGCTGCGCCTGGCACACGAACGCCACCGCGCCGATCCGCTCCTCCCGCTCGACGGCCGAGGCCAGGAGCGGCGCGGCCTCCGGCAGCCCGAGCGCTGCCGCCATCACGCCGAGCGGGCGGTCGACCGAGCCGTGGCACGCGGTCATCGTGTTGAGATAGCGGCCGGCCAGCGGCGACGCCCGCGCGTACACCCTCTCGGCGAGGTCCAGCTGCCCCAGCCAGACCGCCAGCTCCCCGGTGCTGACCAGCACGAATCCGCGTCTGCTGTCCGGTGGCAGCCCGGGCAGCATGTCCCGCAGGATGTGGCACGCGGAACCGGCGATGTCCCGGTCGCCGCCGAGCATGGCGAGCCGGCCGATCTGCGCCACCGCGATCGGCTCGGATCCGAACGCCGCGAGTGCCGCCGCCAGCCCGCCCGGCCACTGCGGCACCCTCCCGGTGAAGGGCGCGAGGCAGGCGTGGAAGGCGGCGTGCAGCTCCCGCGCGGGCTGCTCCTCGAACGTCCCGGCGAGCTCCAGCGCCTGGTCGGCGATCTCCCCGGCGGCCACCGGGCGGCCGGCCAGCAGGAGCCGGGTCGCACGGGCGCGCATCAGATGCCAGCGGACGACCGGCCACCCGAGCCGATCGGCGAGGGCGGCCAGCGCGGCGGTGTCGGCGTCGTACCCGGTGAGATCCCCCACGGTGAGTTGCGCGTCGAGGCGCCACAGCCGGCCCCAGAGCTCGGCTTCGACACGGCTCCCCGCCGCGGCGAGATCGAGGCTGCGGCGAGCCAGGCCGAGCACCTCCTCGGCGTCCGCGGTCAGATCCAGCACCTCCCGCCGCGCATGCACCGCCGCCGCGATCGCGTCGAGGTCACCACTGGCCTCCGCAAGCTCCACAGCCCGCCCGCTCAGCGCCGCGGCACGCCCGTGCCCGCCCGTTTCCACCAGCAGGATCGCGTACTGCGCGAGCAGCCGTGCCGCCATTCCCCCTTCAAGATCAATTTCTCCTTGTACGCCGGCACCACCGTGGCAGCCACCGAACCCACCTCCGCCGACACCGTCCCCGGCACCGGAGTCGGAGCTCGGCGTGCCGTCGCGAGTGGCGAGCGCCAGCGCCCGTTCGCAGAGGCGGAGCAGGGCTGATGCGACGGGACCGCCGTATCCGCGTACGACCAGTGCGGCAGCGGCACCCAGATCGGGCCGCCGCTCGGCCTCGGCCACCGACAAGGCCGCGTCGCAGTCGGCGGCCGCCAGGGAGAGCCGCCCGTCCCGGGAGACGGCCTCGGCCCGGGCGAGACGCAGCCACGGATCGTCCCGGAAGAGGTCGAGCGCCTGAGTCAGCCAGGTGGCGGCCCCGTGATGGTCCAGCTGCCGGGTAGCGGCACGGGCCGCCGCCTCGCAGGCCTCCCGTGCCAGCCGCGCCGACTCCGCGTCCACCGCGGCCCGCACCCGGTGCCGTGCCGTCTCGTCAGCCCGAGCCCCGGACGACGCCAGCACGCCGGCGATCCGCCCGTGCGCCGCGATCCGGGCGGTCCGCGACAGCCCGGCATAGCGGGCCTCGCGCACCAGCTCGTGCACGAACCGCAGCCGAGCCGGATTCCACGGATCCTCCACCAGCACGCCCGCGTCGATGGCCTCCCCGATGCTCGCCTCGAAGCCGGTGACCGGTTGCGCGATCGTGGACAACAGGGTGAGGTCGACGTCCGGACCCAGGGCCGCCGCGAGACCCAGCAGCTCCTGAGCCGGCGGGGAGAGCGTCGCGAGGCGGCGGCCGACCAGGCGGAGCAGCCCGTCGGGCAGATCGACGCCGCCGGCCGGATGCCGCAGCCGATCACCGGCGGCCAGCAGCCGGGTCAGCTCGCGGGTGTAGAGCGGATTGCCACCACCGAGCCGATGCACCACAGCGGGCCAGGACGGATGCACCGGCGAGCCGGCCCGCTGCGCCAGATAGGTCCCGACCGTAGCCGCATCCCACGGCGTCAGGACGAACGTCTCGGCGCCGGGGAGTTCCCGATCGAGCGCCCGGGCGGTGGCGATCACCAGCAGCCTGGTGCCGGCGACCTCCCGGCAGACGAGCTCGAGCAACGCCAGCGAACCGGGATCCGCCCAGTGCAGATCTTCCAGCACGAGCACCAGCCCACCGTCCCGCTCGGCGGCGGCACTTCGCAGAGCCCGGAGCGCCCGCTGCATCACCCGGAACCGCACCACCGCCGGCCGCTCCGCCCCACCACCGCCACCGTCGCCATCACGGCCGCCACCACCACCGTCACGGCCGCCGCTATCACGGCCGCCACCGTCACGGCCGCCGCCATCACGGCCGCCGCCATCACGGCCGCCACCACCACCGTCACGGCCGCCGCTATCACGGCCGCCACCACCACCGTCACGGCCGCCGCCGCCTGGGCGGGGACCCGGATCGGGCGGGCCGGTGTCGAGCAGGGCCGGGGTCAGGGTGGGCAGGTAGGCGGGGGACGCTTCGAACAGGTGGAGCCAGGGCCAGAAGGCGGGAGCGCCCTCGTCCGGGTCGGCACGGCCGGTCAGGACCGTGGCGCCGGCTGCCCGGGCTCGCGCCACCGCTTCCTCGACCACCGCGGTCTTGCCGATGCCCGCCTCGCCGGTCAGCAGCGCGACCGCGCCCGCCCCGGCGGCGGCGTCGGCGCGCAGCCTGTCCAGGGCGACCACCTCGGCGACGCGGGCGACCAGCCTCGTACCCATGCGGGCATTCTGCTCCCCCGCTGCGACAAAACCGCGCCACGACGAAACCACGGCACGCCGGAGACCGCGGCACGCCAGAGACCACGGCACGCCGGGAGGGTCAGGCCTCGGGCACGCTCACCGAGATCTCCTCCCCCAGGGTGTAGCCCGGGCAGAGTTCGAGCTCGTCGCCGGACCAGAAGCGCCCCGGGTCGTACCAGTTGGCCTTGCGGCCGCGCGGCAGCAGCCCCATGTCCTCATAGGTCACCGCGACCACCTCGGCGCAGTACGCCTTCTCCAGCGTCGCGTCGCTGACCTGGCGCTGCTGCCACGGCAGGCGGATCTGCGGTACCCGGCCGCGCGCCCAGCGGAAGGCGAGCTGCGAGGTGGACGGGAACGGCGTGCCGTCGAGCCGGGCGACCGTCTTGAGGGCCTGGTCCTCCATCTCCCGGGTGACGCCGGGGTCGAGCTGCCGCAGCCAGCCACGCTGCCCGTACCGCCGTGCCCAGACGGTGACGGCGTCGCGCAGGTCGTGCAGCTGGACGCCGCGCTGGAAGCTGCCGGACCACATGTCGGGGAGGGACCTGCCCAGCTCGGCGTGCCACATCAGCGGCGGCATGTCGTCGATCACCAGTGACATGCCGACGTGGTTCACCGGGCTGTTGGTGAGCGCCTGGATGGCACGATCCGGGCCCGAGCGGCCGCGAAAGATCCAGATGTCACCCGTACGCGTCAGTTCGATCGCCTCGTCGAGGCTGAGTTCGGCAACCACGTGTCTATCCTCAGCTGATGCGTTGGTGGAAGGTAGCGGGACTTGCAGGGCTGGCCGGCGTCGCGGCGACGGGTGTGGTGATCGCCCGGGCCGAACGGCGGCGGCGAGCGTACACCCCGGACGAGATCCGGCAGAAGCTACACGAACGGGTCAGCGAAACCGAGCCGGTCGAGAAGTCGGCGGATTGAGACAAGCCGCTCACACCACGTCGGTGTCGCGGAGCAGGGACCAGAGTCCGGCGCCGTCCGGGGCGGAGAACCACGTCTTGCCGCCTGAGGGCACCACCTCGGCGGTGTCCGGCCCCGGGATGGCGCCGGCCAGCACCGCCTGGGTCGGCGACAGCCGGCGGATCGCGACGGCCGCCACGTTCTCCGGGTGGGTCCGGGCGAACTCGGAGTAGATCTCCTGGTCGTGCTGCCCGTCGTCGCCGATGAGCAGCCAGCGGACGTGCGGGAACTCCTCGGCGAGCCGGCGCAGCGACTTGCGCTTGTGTTCCTGGCCGCTGCGGAACCAGCGGTCCGGTGTGGGCCCCCAGTCGGTCAGCAGGATCGGGCCGGCCGGGTAGAGGTGCCTGCTCAGGAAGCGGGTCAGGGTGGGCGCCACGTTCCACGCGCCGGTGGAGAGGTAGAGCACCGGCGCGCCGGGGTGCGCGTTGACCAGGCGTTCGTAGAGCACCGCCATGCCGGGCACCGCGGTGCGGGCGTGCTCGTCGAGCACGAACGTGTTCCACGCGGCGAGCAGCGGGCGCGGCAGCGTGGTGACCATGACCGTGTCGTCGATGTCGGAGATGACGCCGAACTTCACCGACGGGTCGAGCACCCGGATCGGCGCGTCGATCGGGGCGGCGCCGTCGGTGGACATCCGGGCGGTGCCCCAGCCGGGTTCGAGGTCGCCTTTCACCTTGCAGTCGACGTACCCGCTGCGGTCGGAGCGGGTCTCGGTGACCGTGCCGCCGATCTCGATGCGGACCACGGCCCCGCTGGCCGGGGTGGTGGTGAAGCTGCGCCAGCCGCGGACCTTCTCCCGGCGTTTGCTGACCGTGCCGGGGCGGGCCAGCAGGACCCGGCCCATCACGCGGGCCCAGCCGGGAGCGCCGTAGCCGGTGTAGGCGGTGATGGAGGGTTTCCAGCCGCGGCCGACCAGCCGGCGCTCGATGATCTCGTGGATCGCGTCTTCGACGAGGGCCGCCCGGTGCATCCGGGTCGTGGGCGCGCGATCTGACGCGCCGCCGCCCGTGGGAGTTACCGTCACCATCGCCTCCTTACCCCAAGACCGCCCGGGCCTCACGTTACCCGGGCACTCTGAGCGGCCGAGAGGGAACAGGCAGGCGTCCAGGGTGGACGTCAGGCGGCGGCCGGGAGTTCGGCTCCCGTCCACTGCTCGGACCACCACTGCTGGTCCGCTGCCTCGGCGGCCGGTCCGCGCAACCGGGCGGCGGCGGCCTCGGCGCGCAGGTCGCGAAGGGTCTCGGCAGCCGCTTCGGCGCCACGCCACGCCGATTGCTCCTCGGCAACCGCTTTCCGGTACGCCTCCAGCCGATGTGCGCGAACAGCGCCGTGCAGCACCGCCTCCTGCTGGACCGGGTGCAGCCGCGGGTTCCAGCCCCGGTGCGCGTATACGTCGTTGAGCTGCGCGATCGACAGATCCTGGGTGCGGCACAGCTCGGTGGCGGCCCGGTGCAGGTAGCGCTGCCGGTCGGCGTTCTCCCCCGGCTTGCGGCGGCGGCTCATCAGCGGGAACGCGGTCGCCGCCCCGATCCGCCGGGCCGCGGTCTCGGCCTCTTCGTACGCGGCCCAGGCGGCGTCGACGGTCTCCTGCGCGGTCACCCACTCGGCGCGGCGGCGCTCGGCGGCGGTGGACGCCTCGGCGACGGCGCCCTCGATCTCGGCGGCGTACGGGTTCTCGTCCGGTTCGGGTCCGGCCGGTCTGCGCAGCCGCGGAAGCCGTGAGCTCACGATCGCGACGGCGAGCAGGAGCAGGATCGTCAGCCAGATCGCGGTGGCCTGCGGCACAGTCTTCAGGAAGCCCTGCAGAGCGGAATCCATGTAACACCCCCAAGTGGCCTGTGACCTGCGAAACCTGCCAGTTCACAACCTATCGGAGGCGAGGTGAACGCACACGGGTCATTCAGGTCACGGCCACCCGTACGGATGGCACGCGCGGTCATGCCCACGAGGGACCATGGGTCCATGGACTTAGCGGTGGTGGAGCAGGTGGCGCGGCTGGACGAGTGGATCGCCGAGGGCGGCGTCACGGTGCTCAGCGGCGCGGGGCTCTCGACCGACTCCGGGATCCCGGACTACCGGGGCCCCTCAGGATCGGCGCGGCGCGGGACGCCGATGACCTATCAGACCTTCACCGGGGACCCGGTCGCCCGGCGGCGCTACTGGGCCCGCAGCCACCTCGGCTGGCGCACGATCGGCGGGGCCCAGCCCAACGACGGGCACCGGGCGGTGGCCCGCTGGCAGCAGTCCGGCCTGCTCAGCGGGCTGATCACGCAGAACGTCGACGGCCTGCACCAGGCCGCGGGCGCGGACGACGTGGTCGAGTTGCACGGCAACCTGGCCCGGATCGTCTGCCTGGCATGCGGTGAGCTGACCGCCCGCGAGGAGCTGGCGCACCGGCTCGATCAGGCCAACCCGGGCTTCGCCGCGGTCGCCTCGGCGATCAACCCGGACGGCGACGCCGAGCTCGACGACGCCGAGCTGACCGGGTTCACCGTGGTGGACTGCCGCCGTTGCGGCGGGGTTCTCAAGCCGGACGTCGTGTACTTCGGCGAGACCGTGCCGGCCGACCGGGTGAGCCGGTCCTTCGCGCTCGTCGGGGCGGCACGCACCCTGCTGGTCCTCGGCTCCTCGCTGACCGTCATGTCGGGACGGCGGTTCGTGCTGAGGGCCGTCAAGGAGGGCATCCGGGTCGCCATAGTGAACCGGGGTGTCACGCGCGGTGAGCCGTACGCGGAAATGGTCATCGACGCGCCTCTCGGGATCGTCCTGCCGAACCTGGGCCGGACACCGATGAAGGCCGATTTCTAAACACAGTTACCGTCTCGAAACCTAAATAGATCTCACGGCCCGTTGACGTGACAGCCCTCACTGCGGTTGACTGCCGGAACCGGTACCGAAACCGGTTCCGAAACGTCAACGCAACAGCCTGGAACACAGCCGGAGGGACAGTGCCGATCACGATCGCCGATGTGGCGGCCCGGGCCAAGGTCAGCAAGACCACGGTCTCCCGGGTGCTGAACGGCAAGGGTGAGCTCGACGAGACGACGGCGGCACGGGTCCGTGCGGTGATCGACGAACTCGGCTACGTCCCCAGTGCCCGTGCGGTCAACCTCGCCCGCGGGCGCACCCGGGTGGTCGGCATGCTGGTGCCCTCGCTCACCTGGCCCTGGATGGGCGAGGTGCTGCAGGGCGCGGTCGACGTGCTCGAAGCCGAGCACTACGGCCTGCTGCTCTTCACGTGCAACCGCGGTGACGAGTCGATGCGGCAGTTCGCCGCCCAGGTCGCCGCGAAGTCCTTCGACGGCCTGCTGGTCATCGAGCCCGAGGGCACCCTCGACTACATCACCACCCTGCACAACCGCGGCCTGCCGATGGTGCTCATCGACGACCGCGACCAGCTCTCCGGCGGCACCATGGCGACGGTCGGCACCACCAACCACACCGGCGCCGCCGACGCGGCCAAGCATCTGCTCGAGATCGGGCGCCACAAGCCGCTCGTGATCACCGGGCCGTCCCGCTTCGGCTGCACCCAGCAGCGCACCGACGGTTTCGTCTCGGCCTACGCCGACGCCGGCATCCCGATCTCCGCCGACCGGATCATGCTCGGCGACTTCAAGTTCGGATCCGGCGCGGACAACGTGCGGCTCGCGATCGAGGCGGGCATCGAGTTCGACGCGGTCTTCTGCCACAACGACCTCTCCGCGTTCGGCGCCATGCAGGCGGCCCAGGAGAGCGGCCGCAGCGTGCCCGGCGACGTCGCGGTGGTCGGTTTCGACGACATCCCGATGGCGGCGCACGCCAAGCCGTCACTCAGCACCGTTCATCAGCCTCTGCGGGAGATGGGCGAGGCCGCGGCCCGTACGCTGCTCGCCCACTTCGAGGGAGCCCCGCTCCCGAACCGGCCGACCATAATCCCGGCCACTTTCACCGTCCGGAAGTCCACGCAGGACTGATTCAGGACCACACATCGACCGGCCGCTATGACGGCCGGGAAACAGTGACGCCCAGCGACCGGATCCCTGCCGGCCGCTCGGTGAAGCACACCCCTCTCACCCCGCATTGAAATCCCGAGGAGTTATTGCGATGCAGAGAAGGAAACTGTTCGCGGTCGCCCTGGCGGGCGTGCTCGCCACGGGCGGCCTCGCCGCCTGTGGTGACTCGCCGAACGAGAACAACAAGAACGCCGCCAAGGGTGACCAGGTCGATTTCCTCTCGATCGGCATGCCCAACGGCACGGTGACCGAGAGCAACAACCCGTTCGTGCAGACCTCGGCCGCCGCCTCGCTCGGCTACCGCTGGATGCTCTACGAGCCCCTCGGCCAGTGGAACAACACCAGGCCGGCCGACCCGCTGACGCCGTGGCTGGCCAGCGAGATCAAGTGGTCGCCGGACTACAAGACCGTCGACCTCGTCATCCGGGACGGCGCGACCTGGTCCGACGGCAAGCCGCTGACCGCCGAGGACGTGGTCTACACCCACACCCTGATCAAGAACAACGACGCGCTCAACCTCTTCGCCATCCCGTACGACCAGATCACGGCCGACGGCAACAAGGTGAAGATGACCTTCAAGTCGTCGCAGTTCACCACGCATCACAAGGTCATCGGCCAGACCCCGATCGTGCCGAAGCACGTCTGGGAGAAGATCGCCGACCCGGCCACCGACCCGATCAAGGACCCGGTCGGCAGTGGCCCGTACACCTTGAAGTCGTTCTCCCAGCAGGCGACGATCCTTGCCGCCCGAGAGAGCGGTTACTGGGGCACCGCACCCAAGGTCAAGGAGCTGCGGTACACCTCCTACGCGGACAACAACGCGCAGACCACGGCCCTGGCGACCGGCGCCGCGGAGTGGAGCTTCGTCTTCATCCCGAACTACGAGCAGGTCTTCACCTCCAAGGACCCGGAGCACTACAAGGTCTGGGCGCCCGGCGTGCTCGGCATCCACGGCCTCTACATCAACACCACCAAGAAGCCGTTCGACGACCCGAAGCTGCGGCAGGCCATGAACATGGTCATCAACCGCGAGGACATCTTCGTGCAGGCCGAGGCGAGCTACTTCCACCCGGCCATCAAGAGCGTCACCGGCCTGCCCGAGGGCGCGGGTGACGCCTACATCGCCGACGAGTACAAGGGCAAGACCTTCTCGGTCGACGTCGAGGGCGCGAAGAAGCTGCTCGCCGACTCCGGCTACACGCTGGACGGCACCACGCTGAAGGACAAGAGCGGCAAGCCGGTCACCATCAAGCTCACCGACCCGGCGCCGTGGTCCGACTACCAGACCTCGCTCGAGATCATCAAGAGCAACCTCGCCGAGATCGGCATCGCCGCGACCGTCGAGAAGCCGAACCAGAACGTCTGGGACGCGAACGTCCAGAAGGGTGACTTCGAGGCCACCATGCGGTGGACCAACGGTGGCTCGACGCCGTTCGACATCTACCAGACCGTCATGGACGGCGACCTGATGAAGCCGATCGGCACCGCCGCCCAGCAGGGCAACTTCGGCCGGTTCGACAGCCCGGAGGCCACCGCGGCACTCAAGGCGTACTCGAACGCGACCGACGAGGCGGCCCGCAAGACCGCTCTCGCCACGATCCAGAAGATCTTCGTGGAGCAGGCCCCGATGCTGCCGGTCGGCGCGGACAACGTCGGCGCCGCGTACAGCACCAAGAACTGGGTCGGCTGGCCCACGGACGCGGACTCCTACGCGCCCGCTCAGCCCACCCAGGCTGCCGCGCTCCAGGTCGTCCTGAAGCTCCAGCCCGCCAACTCCTGATCATCACGCGGGCGCCCCGGTCACGGCCGGGGCGCCCGCCTGAAGCATGTACGAAGGAACCGGCATGACGTCGATCCCGGACGCGAAGGCGCCGGCCGGCGAGGTGGTGCTCGAGGCGATCGGCCTGACCAAGCACTTCCCCGTCCGCCGGCGGCTGCGTGACCTCTTCTCCAACCGGCACGACGCGGTTCACGCCGTCGATGATGTGAACCTCACGCTCCGCCGAGGCCAGGTCGTGGCCCTCGTCGGCGAGTCGGGCTCGGGCAAGTCCACTGTGGCGCGGCTGCTCGCTCAGCTCTATCCCCGTACCGGCGGCGACATCCGGCTGCACGGCGAGACGACGAAGGTCAAGTCGGGCTCGGCGTTCCGCCGCTACTGCGCCCAGGTGCAGATGATCTTCCAGGACCCGTTCGCGTCGCTGAACCCGGTGCACACCATCCGGTACCACCTGGAACGGTCCCTGAAGATCCACGGCAACATCGGGGACGACCTCGACGGCGCGCTGCACCAGCTGCTGGAACGGGTCTCGCTGACACCGCCCGATCGGTATCTGGACAAGTTCCCGCACGAGCTCTCCGGCGGCCAGCGGCAGCGCGTGGCGATCGCCCGGGCGCTCGGCGCCGAGCCCGAGGCACTGCTCGCCGACGAGCCGGTGTCGATGCTCGACGTCTCCATCCGGCTCGGCGTCCTGAACCTGCTCCGGGATCTCAAGGAACGTCTCAACCTGGCAATCCTCTACATCACCCACGACATCGCCTCGGCGCGGTACTTCGCCGACGAGACGATGGTCATGTACGCGGGCCGGATGGTGGAGGGCGGTGATTCGGAGACCGTCACGCAGTCGCCGGCCCATCCGTACACCAGGCTCTTGATCGAAAGCGCCCCCGACCCGGACCGGCTCACCGGCGCCCCCGAAGCCGCGGGCGAGGAGCGTGGCAACGGCGAACCGCCGAGCCTGATCCACCCGCCGTCCGGATGCCGTTTCCACCCGCGCTGCCCGGTCGCGATGCCGCGTTGCTCGACCGACCTGCCGGTGCGCCTGGAGATCGGTGACAAGCCCGGGCACTGGGCGGCGTGCTGGCTGTACGACAAGTCCGAGGCGGTGAACCAGTGAAGTACTTCCTGCAGCGGCTCGCCTTCTACCTCTTCACCGCGTGGGCCGCGATCACGCTGAACTTCCTGATCCCCCGGATGATCCCCGGCGACCCGGTCCAGGCACTGATCACCAAGTACCAGGGGCAGCTCAGCAGCAAGGCGATCGACTCGATGTACGTCCTGTTCGGACTGGACAAGGACGCGAGCATCTGGGAGGAGTACGTCAACTACTGGAAGCAGCTGTTCAGCGGCGACCTGGGACTGTCGTTCACGTTCTTCCCCACCCCGGTCTCCGAGATCATCGCCAGCAGCCTGCCCTGGACGCTGCTGCTGGTCGGCATCACCACGGTGATCAGCTTCTTCCTCGGCACCGGTCTCGGCGTCCTGGCCGGCTGGCGGCGCGGCTCGTGGGCCGACGGCCTGCTGCCGGTCACCACGTTCCTATCCTCGGTGCCGTACTTCTGGCTCGGCATCATCGCGATCTACCTGCTGACCGGGCCGGACAGCTTCTTCCCGCCCTCCGGCGGCTTCGACAACGGCCTGGTGCCGGCCTGGGACCAGTACTTCATCCCGAGCGCCATCCAGCACAGCCTGCTGCCCGCGCTGACCATCCTGATCTCCTCGGTCAGCGGCTGGATCCTCAGCATGCGCAACATGATGGTGACGGTCTCCTCGGAGGACTACATCACCGTGGCGCACGCGAAGGGCCTCTCCGACCGCCGGGTCGCGATGAGCTACGCGGCACGCAACGCGCTGCTGCCGAACGTCTCCGGCTTCGCGCTGTCGCTCGGCTTCATCGTCGGCGGCACGCTGCTGGTGGAGATCGTCTTCTCCTACCCGGGCGTCGGCTTCCAGCTCTTCCAGGCGCTCGGCGCGTCCGACTACCCGCTCATGCAGGGCATCTTCCTGATCATCACGATCTCGGTGCTGGTCGCGAACCTGCTCGCGGACATCGCGTACCTGCTCCTGGACCCGCGCACCCGCAAGGAGGGCTGAGCGATGACGATCCCCACCTCCAGCATCGAGCAGGTCATCCCGGAACAGGGAGCGATGGCCCAGCCCTCGGTGACGAAGAAGGCCAAGCGGCAGCGCTTCCGCTTCGTCGCGAACAAGAAGGCCGCGGTCGGCCTGATCATCCTCGGCGTCTACCTGCTCTTCGCGGTGATCGGCCCGTGGGTGGCGCCCTACGACCCGAGCGCCCGCGGCGACCAGCTGGTCCAGCCGCCCTCGTCCGAGCACTGGCTGGGCACCACCCACCTGGGCCAGGACGTGTTCAGCCAGCTCCTCACCGGCACCCGCAGCGTCATCTTCGTCGGCTTCTTCGCCGGCATCGTGGCGACGGTGCTCTCGGTCATCATCGGGGTGACGGCGGGGTACGTCGGCGGCAAGACCGACGAGGTCCTCTCGGCACTCTCCAACGTCTTCCTGGTGATCCCGGCCCTGCCGCTGATCATCATCATCACGTCCACCCTGGAGAGCGCCGAGGACTGGCTGATTGCCTTGGTCATCGGTCTCACCTCGTGGTCCTGGAACGCCCGGGTGCTGCGGGCGCAGACCCTCTCTCTGCGCCGGCGCGACTTCGTCGAGGCGTCCCGGGCCACCGGCGAGCGGACCTGGCGGGTCATCGGCTTCGAGCTGCTGCCGAACCTCACCGCCGTGATCGCCTCCGGCTTCGTCGGCACCGTCATCTTCGCGGTGCTCTCCGAGATCACCCTGGCGTTCATCGGCGTCACCTCGGCCACCACCTGGAACTGGGGAACCATCCTCTTCTGGGCGCAGGGTCAGCAGGCGCTCGCGCAGAACGCCTGGTGGTGGTTCATCCCGGCCGGTCTCGCGATCGCGTTCCTCGGCACCGCCCTCTCCCTGATCAACTTCGGCATCGACGAGTTCGTCAGCCCGCGTCTGCGCAGCATGGGCAAGACGTCGTTGAAGACCGCCACCGGCCGGAAGGTCCGGATGCGGATCGGCTTCACCCCGGTGATCTCCAACTCGCCGGAGCCGCACACGCAGGCCTCGGTGACCCCCGTTTTGAGGAAGGAGGTCGCGCCATGAGCGAGCTTGCGAGCGAATCAGCCAGCTCAGTAAACATGTCGCTACCGGAGCGAAGCGGAGGTGGCGGCATGAGCGAACCCGTCCTGGAGATCCGCAACCTCAACGTCGAGTACGGCCTCGGCGACCAGGCGGTACGCGCCGTCCGCGACGTGAACCTGACACTGCACCGCGGTGAGGTGCTCGGCCTGGCCGGCGAGAGCGGTTCCGGCAAATCGACCCTCGCGTACGGGATGACCCGGCTCCTCCCCCCGCCCGGAGTGATCACCGGCGGTCAGGTGATCTATCACCCCGCGGAGGGCGACCCGTACGACGTCCTCGGCCTCTCGGACGGTCAGCTGCGCGGATTCCGGTGGAACGAGACGGCGATCGTGTTCCAGGGCGCGATGAACTCGCTCAACCCGGTGCACAAGATCTCCACGCAGCTCACCGACGTGCTCAGGGCGCACGACCCGAAGATGAGCGAGCACAGCCGCAACGCCCGGGCCCGGGAGATGCTCAAGCTCGTCGGGATCGCCGCCGACCGGATGGACGCATATCCGCACCAGCTCTCCGGCGGCATGCGGCAGCGCGTCATGATCGGCATGGCGCTGATCCTGCAGCCGCAGGTCGTGATCATGGATGAGCCGACCACGGCGCTCGACGTGGTGATGCAGCGGCAGATCCTCGGCCAGCTCATCGAGCTGCGGGAACGGCTCGGCTTCTCGGTCATCTTCATCACGCACGACCTGTCGCTGCTGGTCGAGTTCTCGAACCGGATCGCGATCATGTACGGCGGGCGGATCGTGGAGGAGGCGCCGGCGGCGTCGATCTACCGGGACGCGCTGCACCCGTACTCCGCGGGGTTGCTCGGATCCTTCCCGGCGCTGCGCGGGCCGCGCCGTGAGCTCACCGGCATCCCCGGGTCGCCGCCCGACCTCAAGGGCATGCCGAGCGGGTGCTCGTTCCATCCGCGGTGCCCGAAGGCGTTCGACCCCTGCGCCGACAACATCCCGGTGCTCGGCACCCCTCCGGTGCCGGACGGATCCACGCGGACCGTCGCCTGCTGGTTGCATCCGGTCGCCTGATCCGAGGGCCGGTCCCCTGCCGTCGGGACCGGCCCTCCCTATTCTGTGGGGAAATTTCGTGACATTTACGTGGGGAGTGGCCACCTCGGCCTATCAGATCGAGGGCGCCGCGGCTGAGGACGGGCGCACGCCCTCCATCTGGGACACGTTCGCCAGGGACGTCGTCGGCGAGACCGGTGACGTGGCGTGCGATCACTACCACCGGATGCCGGACGACGTTCAGCTGATCAAGAGCTTGGGCGTCGACGCGTACCGGTTCTCGGTCTCCTGGACCCGGGTGCAGCCGCACGGCCGCGGTCCGGCGAACCGGGCCGGCCTCGACTTCTACGACCGGCTCGTCGACGAGCTGCTCGCGGCCGGGATCGATCCGTGGCTGACGCTCTACCACTGGGATCTGCCGCAGGAGCTGGAGGATCTCGGCGGGTGGACCAACCGCGACACGGCGTACCGGTTCGCCGAGTACTCCGGTTTCGTTGTCGATCGGCTCCAAGATCGGGTGCGCAACTGGGGGACGGTCAACGAGCCGTGGTGCGTCGCCTATCTCGGGTATGAGCACGGGGTTCACGCGCCGGGGCGTAAAGACTTTGGGGCTGCTGTCGCCGCTACGCATCACTTGTTGCTGGGGCACGGGCTGGTTGCGCGGCATATCCGAAATGACGGAAATATCGTAGGGCCTGCGCTCAACATCGGGACCGCCACACCGGCCTCCGACGACCCGGTCGACATCGCGGCGGCCCGGCTCGCCGACGGGATGGGCACCCGGATCTTCCTCGATCCGATCGCGCGGGGCTCTTATCCCACCGACGTCCTCGAGCACCTGGCCGCGCGCGGCTACGAGCTGCCCATCCGCGACGGCGACCTGGAGATCATCGCGGCGCCGATCGACATCCTCGGCGTCAACTTCTACTTCGGACAGGACTTCTCCGGGTACGACCTCGACGGGCGATCGGCCGACGCCGCCGGGCTGCCCATCGTCCGGGAGATCTACCCCGACGTTCCGCGGACCGCTCTGAACTGGCCGATCACGCCGGACCGGTTCACCACGCTGCTCCTGCGCCTGCACCACGACTACGGGATTCCGCTGGCCGTGACCGAGAACGGCGCCGTCTACGACGACCGGCCCGACGCCACCGGATTCGTGGACGACCACGAGCGGACGGCGTACATCAGGGCACACGTCGACGCGACAATGGCCGCCCGGGCGGCCGGCGCCGACGTACGCGGATATTTCGCCTGGTCGTTGATGGACAACTTCGAATGGGCCGAGGGCTACGCGAAACGGTTCGGCCTGGTGCACGTCGACTACGAGACCCAGGTGCGGACCCCGAAAAGGAGTGCGCTCTGGTTCCGGGACCGCATACGCTCCGGCGCATGACCGAATACCTCGACGTGAACCGCGCCAACTGGGACGAGCGCGCGGCTCCGCACGCCGCCTCGCCCGACTACCACGTCGAGGACTTCGCGAACGACCCGTCGTACCTCAGCGAGGTGGTCCGCTTCGATCTGCCCCGCCTCGGTGACATCGCCGGGCTGCGCGGCGTGCACCTGCAGTGCCACATCGGCACCGACACGGTCTCGCTGTCGCGGCTCGGCGCCACCATGACCGGTCTCGACTTCTCCGGCGCCTCCCTCGAACAGGCCCGCAAGATCGCTTCGCTGGCCGGTGCCCCGATCTCCTTCGTGGAGAGCGACGTCTACGCGGCGCGGGACGTCCTCGACGGCGAGTTCGACCTGGTCTACACCGGGGTCGGGGCGCTCGGCTGGCTGCCCGACATCAAGCGCTGGGCGCAGACCGTGGCGTCGCTGCTCGCCCCGGGCGGGCGGCTCTTCATCCGGGAGGGCCACCCGGTCCTCTGGGCTCTCGACTACGAGCGCACCGACGGCCTGATCGCGCTCGCCACGCCGTACTTCGAGACCACCGAGCCACAGATCTGGGACGAGCCCGGTACGTACGTGTCGAGCGACCACGAGTTCCAGCACACCGTGACGCACGAGTGGAACCACGGGCTCGGCGAGATCGTCACGGCGGTCCTCGAAGCCGGGCTGGTCCTCACCGGACTGGAGGAGCACCAGTCGGTGCCGTGGCACGCTCTCGAACGGGACATGCACCCGATCGGTGGCGGCGAGTTCCAGCTCATCGACCGGCCCGCACGGCTGCCGCACACCTACACGCTGCAGGCGCGCCGTTTAGCGGACTGACCCATCGGGGTATTCGCCGCGCATCCCCCGGTAGAGGAGGTCCCCGATGCGGATCGGCGCGGTCATAATCGTCATCTGGCTGGCACTCGGCGTCGTTGCGGCGTTCCAGCGCGGCTATTTCAAGGACACCGGTGACGCCAGTTGTGCCGAGGCCGGCACCGTCATCATCACCACGATCGCCGGTCCGCTCAATTGGATGGGCGTCAATCCGAAGATCACTTGCGACATCCCGGAGCCGAGCGAGTAGGTCTCGCTCTTCGGCCCCTTCCGATCTCCGAGATCCGGGAGGGGCCGCGGCTTGTCCTGGAGCGCACTCCAGGTCCTAGCGTCGATGTCATGGAACGCAGAGACTTCGGCAGGCTCGGACAGATCAGCGCGCTCACCCTCGGCGGCGGCGGCCTCGGCGGCGTCTGGGGAAGCACCGACCGGGACGAGGCGGTGGCGACGGTCCACGCGGCCGTCGACGCCGGCATCACGATGCTCGACGTGGCCCCTTCCTACGGCGACGACTACGAGGCCGAACGGGTGATCGGCGCGGCCCTGCGAGCGCCCTCCGCCGCTGACGTGCAGGTCACGTCGAAGGTGCAGGTCCACGACGTCCCGCCGGGTGGCGACTTCACCGGGCTGATCAACCGCAGCCTGGACGGCAGCCTGCAGCGACTCGGCCGTGACCACCTGGACCTGCTCCTGCTGCACACGCAACTGCTGCCCCGCGACGGCTCGGCGACGGCGAAGGACACGATCCACTGGGAGTCGTACCGCGAGTCGGTGATCCCGGTCTTCGAGGCCCTCCGCGACTCCGGGAAGATCCGCGCCTGGGGCATCACCGCTGTCGGCCATCCGCAGTCCGTCGTGGACGCCCTCACCTCGGCGCCGCGCCCGGATGCCGCTCAGGTGATCGTCAATCCGCTGGACCTGAACGGCGACATGTGGATTTATCCGGACGTAGCACCGCAGAACGACGCGGTGGTGGAGGCGGCCGGCGCTCACGGTGTTCCGGTGCTGGGCATCCGGGTGGTGGCGGCCGGCTCCCTGACCGATTCGCTGGACCGCGACCTGCCGCCCACCCACCCGGCAGCGGCCGACTTCACGAAGGCCGCGCCCTTCCGCAAACTCGCCGCCGACCTCGGAACCTCGGCAGCGACCCTGGCACACCGTTACGCCCTTTCGGTCCCCGGCGTGGCCAGCGTGATCCTGGGCGTGAAGAACCGCGCCGAACTGGCCGAGTGCCTGAGTGCCGAAGCCGACGGCCCCCTGCCGGCCGACGTGCTGACCGCCTTGAAGTCCCTCAGAGCCACGATCTAGGCGAGCAACAGGACGGCCGCCGGGCGGGAGATCCCGTCCGGCGGCCGTTGTCGCTGAGAGGGTCAGTCGCGCTCGATCAGGTGGCCGATCAGCTGGGGGCCCATGATGACGGCCGTGCCGGAGCCGTCGCGGCGGGTGTCGGGCTCGGGGAGCTCGACCGGGTCGCCGGTGGCCGACGCGCCGACCGGGCGGGGGCCGACCCACGCCACGGACAGCTGGGACTCGCCCTTGAGGAAGCGCTGCACCCGGACACCGCCGGTGGCGCGGCCCTTCGCCGGGTAGAGCGCGAACGGCGTCAGCTTCACCTGGGTGCCGGTGGACGTCACCACCATCGGCTCGCCGTGCTGGGTGTCCGACGTGGTGACCGCGTTGAACGACAGCACCGCGGCGTCGGCGGTCAGGTTGATACCGGCCATGCCGCCGCCCTTGAGACCCTGCGGCCGGACCAGTTTCGCCGGGAAGCGCAGCAGGGACGCGTCGGAGGTGACGAACACCAGCGCCTCGGCGCCGTCGACGAGCCAGGTGGCCTGGAGGACCTCGTCGCCCTCCTTCAGCGTGATCACCTCGAACTCGTCGGAGCGGACCGGCCACTCCGGGGCGCACACCTTCACGATGCCGTGCTTCGTGCCCATGGCCAGGCCGGGCGAGTCACCCGGGGTGAGCGGCGCGAGGCCGACGACCCTCTCCCCCTTGTGTAGCGGCACCAGCTCGGAGGCGGACATCCCGCCGCGCAGCGAGACCGTCCCGGACTGCTCCGGCAGCACCGGCAGGGTCAGCACGTCGGTCTTGAACGCCCGGCCCCGGTTCGTGACGAGCAGGATGCGGCCGCGGGCCGTGGAGTGGATCACCGCGCGGACGGCGTCGTGCTTGACGCGGCCGCTGCGCTTGCGGGCCTCGGTGCTCTCCTCGCTCTCCGCCGCGGTACGCGCGATCAGCCCGGTGGCGGACAGGATCACCTGGCACGGGTCGTCGGCGACCTCGAGCGGCCCGGCCGGAACCGAAGCGGCGAGCACCTCCTTGAGGTCGCCGTCGATGAGCGTGGTGTGCCGCGGGCGGCCGAACTCGGTCGCCACCTCGGCGAGCTCGTCGGAGACGACCTGCTTGAGGACGTCTTCGTTGTCCAGGATCCGGGTGAGCTCGGCGATCTCGCCGCGGAGCCGCTCCTGCTCGGTCTCCAGCTCGATCCGGTCGAACCGGGTGAGCCGCCGCAGCGGGGTGTCCAGGATGTACGTCGCCTGGATCTCGGAGAGCCCGAACTCGCTCATGAGACCGGCCTTGGCGGCGGCCGCGTCGTCGCTGGCCCGGATCAGCGCGACCACGCGGTCGATGTCGATCAGGGCGATGAGCAGGCCGTCGACGAGGTGGAGCCGGTCTTCACGCTTGGTGCGGCGGAAGGTGGTCCGGCGGGTGACCACGTCGTACCGATGCTGGACGAAGACCTCGAGCAGCGCCTTCAGACCGAGCGTGCGCGGCTGGCCGTCGACGAGCACCAGGTTGTTGATGCCGAACGAGCTCTCCAGCGGGGTGAGGCGGTAGAGGTCGGCGAGCAGCGCCTGCGGGTTGACGCCCACCTTGCACTCGATGACCAGCCGGGTGCCGTGCTCGCGGTCGGTCAGGTCCTTCACGTCGGAGATGCCGACGAGCCGGGCCGCCTGCCGCTGGCCGCGCCGCGGGCCGGACGTGATCAGCTTGCCCTTCACCTCGTCGGTGATCGCCTCGATGATCTTCTCGGCGCCGACGCCGTAGGGCAGCTCGGTCACGGTGATCGCCTGACGGCCGCGGCCGCCCTCCAGCAGGCCGGTCTGGGCGCGGGCGCGGATGCGGACCACGCCGCGACCCGTCTCGTACGCCCGGCGCACCTCGTCGAGGCCGAGCAGCTGGCCACCGGTGGGCAGGTCGGGGCCGGGCACGAAGCGCATGAGCGCGTCGAGGTCGGCCTCCGGGTGGGTGATCAGGTGCCGGGCGGCGGCCACGACCTCGCCGAGGTTGTGCGGGATCATGTTCGTCGCCATGCCGACGGCGATCCCGGACGTGCCGTTGACCAGCAGGTTCGGGAAGGCCGCGGGCAGCACCTTGGGCTCGGACTCGGAGCCGTCGTAGGTGGGCTTGAAGTCGACGGTGCCCTCGCCGAGCTCGCCGACCAGCAGCATCGCCTCACGGGACATGCGCGCTTCGGTGTACCGCGCGGCGGCCGGGCCGTCGTCGGGCGAGCCGAAGTTGCCGTGGCCGTCGATGAGCGGCGTGTTGAGCGAGAAGTCCTGGGCGAGCCGGACCAGGGCGTCGTAGATCGCCACGTCGCCGTGCGGGTGGTACTTACCCATCACGTCGCCGACCACGCGGGCGGACTTGACGTAGGGCCGGTCGGGGCGGTGGTTCTGCTCCGACATGGACCAGAGGATCCGCCGGTGGACCGGCTTGAGGCCGTCCCGCGCGTCGGGCAGCGCCCGCGAGTGGATGACGGAGTACGCGTACTCCAGGTAGGAGTCCTCGACCTCGGTGGTCAGCGGGTTGTCGATGACCCGGGCGCCTGGCTGATCGAAAGCGGACAGGTCGACGCGGTTCTCGGACTTGCGGCGTGCCATGGAAAGCCTCTCAGGCGTCGATCGTCTCCTGGTCGATCCGGCCGGCGGCCTCGATCAACCAGTTCTTGCGGGGTTCGACACGCTCACCCATGAGCAGTTCGAGGGTGGCCTCGGCGCGCTCGGCGTCCTCGATGGTGATCCGCCGGACGGTACGGGCGGCCGGGTTCATCGTGGTCTCCCAGAGCTCGTCGGCGTCCATCTCACCGAGACCCTTGAATCGGGGGACGGGTTTCTGCACCTGGCGGCCGTCGCGCTCGATGCGGCTGACGGTGCTCTCCATCTCCTGCTGGGTATAGGTGTAGAGCGTCTCGGAGTTGCGGCCCTTCGTCACCACCTTGTGCAGCGGCGGCATCGCGGCGAAGAGCCGGCCGTGCTCGATCACCGGTCGCATGTACTTCGCGAAGAGGGTGATCAGCAGCGTCCGGATGTGCGAGCCGTCGACGTCGGCGTCCGCCATGATCATGACGCGGCCGTAGCGCATCTGGCCGATCTCGAACGTCCGGCCGGAGCCCGCGCCGAGCACCTGCACGATCGCCGAGCACTCGGCGTTGTCGAGCACCTGCTGCAGGCTTGCCTTCTGCACGTTGAGGATCTTGCCGCGGATCGGCAGCAGCGCTTGGTATTCCGAGCTCCGCGCCATCCGGGCGGTGCCGAGGGCCGAGTCGCCCTCCACGATGAACAGCTCGGAGCGGTCGATGCCGATGGCCCGGCAGTCGACCAGCTTGGCCGGCATCGACGCGCCCTCGAGAGCGGTCTTGCGCCGGGCGGCGTCCTTCTGCTGCTTCTGCGTGAGGCGGACGCGCGCGGCGTCGACGACCTTCTGCAGGACCGTGCGCGCCTCGGACTTGGTCTTCCGGTTGTCGATCCACTCTTTGACGTATGCCTCGACGAGCCCCTGCATCACCCGGGTGACACCGGCCGTGGAGAGCTCGTCCTTCGTCTGCGAGGTGAACTGCGGCTCCGGGACCCGCACGTGGATGACCGCGGTCATGCCTTCGAGCAGATCGTCCAGGACCGGCGGCTCCTCCTTGGGCTTGAGCAGGCCGCGGGTGTTGCGGATCGCCTCGGTGAGCGACCGCACCAGCGCCCGCTCGAAGCCCTTGCGGTGGGTGCCGCCGTGCACGTTGCGGATCGTGTTGGTGAACGACTCGACGGTGCGCTCGTAGCCCGTGCCCCAGCGGAAGGCGACCTCGATCTGGGCGTGGCGGACCACGTTCGACTGCATCACGCCGTTGGCGTCGGCGGCGTTCTCCTTGTAGGTCCCCTCGCCGTTGACCATCAGGATGCCGGAGACCGGCTTGTCACCCGACGGGGTGAGGAACTCGACCATGTCGACGAGACCGTTGGGGTAGTGGAAGGTCTCGGTGGCCGGCTCCTCGGCCTTCGCGTCGAAGAGCGTGTACTGGACGCCGGGGACGAGGAAGGCGGTGTTGCGCAGCTTGGTGCGCACGGCCTCGACGTCGAGCCCGGCGCCGGTCTCGAAGTAACGGGCGTCGTACCAGTAGCGGATCGACGTACCGGTGGGCTCGCCTCGCTTCATCCGCCGCGCCACCCGCAGGCCGGGCTCGCGGGTGAAGGCCGCGTCGGGGCCGGGACCGTCGAAGACGCCCGGCACGCCGCGCTGGAACGAGATCTCGTGGACCTTGCCGTCGCGCTTCACCGTGACGTCGAAGCGCAGGGACAGCGCGTTCACCGCGGAGGCGCCGACACCGTGCAGACCACCGGAGGTCTTGTAGCCCGAGCCGCCGAACTTGCCGCCGGCGTGCAGCCGGGTCAGCACCAGCTCGACGCCGGAGAGGCCGGACTTGGCGTGCACGTCGGTCGGGATGCCGCGGCCGTCGTCGTCGACCTGCACCGAGCCGTCCGAGTGCAGGGTCACCGCGATCTTGGTGGCGTATTCCGCCACACCCTCGTCGGTGCAGTTGTCGATGATCTCGTTGGCGAGGTGGTTGATGCCCCGGCTGTCCGTCGACCCGATGTACATACCCGGGCGTTTGCGGACAGCATCCAGCCCTTCGAGGTGCGTGAGGTCGTCAGCCCCATACAAGGTCTCTGGCTGTGCGGTCACGAGGCAGTACTCCCGATCGGCCATGGGTGGTCAAGACGGCGCGAGCCTACCCGGCGCCTATGACACTTCTGCCCCAGGCGAGCCAGGTCTCAACCACACCGTGGCCTAAATCAGGCTAAACCTGGACAAAAGCCGAGACACTCAACGGCTGAAGCGCACGGAATAGATCAAGAGGGTACGGCTTGCCGGGCACCGACACGGGCGGAAGCTCCTGATACGCGATCAGCGTGTCCGTCACTTCCCGGGTGGCCGCGCACACCACCACGGTGTCGTGCGGCGCGTACGACTGCAACCGGGACGCCGTCGTGACCACGCTTCCGCTGATCATCGCGTAGCCGCCGTCGAACGCCGCCATCGGATCGACGATCACCTCGCCGGTGGCGAGGCCGACCCGGGTCCGCACCGGGAACCGGCCGGCCAGGAGACGCCCCCTCAACGTCTCCTGGACCGACAGGCCCGCCCGGACGGCAGCGGCGGCCGCTTCCGGGCCGAATCCGCCGTCGCCGGCGCCGAACACCGCCATCACCGCGTCACCGACGTACTTCTCGACGATGCCGCCGCACTCCCGGACCACTCCGGACACCGCGGAGAAGTAGTCGCGCTGCAGGGCGCGGACCTCCGCGCAGTCGAGCCGGTCGACCAGCGTGGTGAAGCCCACGATGTCGATGAACAGCACGGTGACGTCCTGGCGCCGCTCCTGCTCGGCCATGGTGATGGTGGTCATGTGTCTCACGCTCCCCCAGATCACTGCGTTGACCGGGAGTACGGTGCCAGCCCTGGCCACGGCGCGGATCCGCAGAACGACGTATCTCTGACAGCATCGGCTCTCGTCATTTTTGTGACGCAGAACAGTCCGAACCGACGACAACGTGATAGGCCGATTCGCATTAGGCTGCCGGTCATGGCCAGCCAGGGGGACGACGGGCCGCTTGTCGGGCGCACCGGCACGCTGACCGAGATTCAGTCCGACCTGCGCAACGTCGGCCCGGGCGGCACCGCCGCTGTGTTCGTGACCGGGGAGAGCGGAGTCGGCAAGAGCCGGCTGCTGCGGGAGACCGCCGACGCCTTGCGCGGGACGGGCTTCGCCGTGCTCTCCGGCACCTGTCTGGACATCGGCGACGCCTCTCCCCTGCACCCCGTCCTGCAGGCCCTGCGCCGGCACGGAAGCCTCCAGGAGAGAGAACAGCCGACCGCCGCGGACGACGCCGGCGCGCTGCTCGACCGGGTCTCCCGCGACCTGCGCGCGATCGCCGGCGACCAGCAGCTGCTGCTCGTGCTCGACGATCTGCAGTGGGCCGACCGCTCGACCCGCCAGTTGCTGCTCTACCTGCTCGCCGGGCTCGGCGACGTACGCGTCTCGGTCCTGGCCGCGATCCGGGCCGAGGCGCTGCACGGCACCCACCCGCTGCGCCGGGTCCTCGCCGAGCTGCGCCGCCTGCGCTCGGTCCGGGTGGTCGACCTGGCGCCGCTCAATCAGGACCAGACGCGCGAGCTGGTCAGCGCGATCGTCGGCGACGGCGTGATCACCGAGGACGCCGACCGGGTCTACAAGCGCAGCGGCGGCAACCCGTTCGTGGCCGAGGAACTGGCCCGTGACCTGCGCGACGGCCGGGTGGAGCTCTCCGACACGCTCCGCGAGATCTTCCTGACCAGGGTGGACGAGCTGCCGGCGAACGCCCACCAGGTCGTGCACGCGATGGCCGCCGGTGTCGAGCCGGTCGATCACGCGGTGCTGTCCAAGGTCGTGCCGCTGCCCGAGGATCAGCTGATCGAGGCGATCCGGGCCGCGGTGGCGCACCGGTTCGTGGCCAGCGACGGCGACGGCTACCGTCTGCGGCACCGGCTGGTCGCCGAGGTCCTGGAGCAGGAGGTGCTGCCGGCCGAGGCGGCCGCCCTGCACCGGCGGTTCGCGGAGGCGCTCGAGGCCGAGCCCGGCGAGCCCGACCACGCCCGGCTGGCCCATCACTGGCAACGCGCCGGTGTGCCGTCCCGCGCCCTGCCCCCGGTCGTGGCCGCCGCCCGGTCCGCCGAGGCGCTCTACGGCTTCGCCGAGGCCCACCGCTACTGGTCGATCGCGCTGCAGCTGGTCGCCGAGGACGATCCGCAGCGGACCGTCCTGCTCGGCGCCGCCGCCGAGTCGGCACACCAGTGCGGCGAGCACCTGCTGGCGCTGTCCCGCCTGGAGGAACTGGCCGGCCGCAAGGACACCCCCGGCGAGGGCGCGATCCACCTGCGCCGGGCCCGCTACATGGCGGCGGCGGGCCGGTTCGCGCCCGCCGAGAGCGAGTACGAGCTGGCCCTGGCCGCCCCGGACTGCACACCGCAGCTGCGCGCGACCGCCGCCGCCTTCCTCGCCGAGCTGCTCGTCCAGCTGGCCCGCTACGCCGACGCCCACGAGCGCGCCCGCGAGGCCCTGGAGCTCGCCGCCGTCAACGGCACCACCGCCGACCTGGTCCGGGCCAGCGCCGCGCTCGGGTTCAGCGCCGCCTTCCGGGAGGACCCGGACGCCGGCCTCGCGGTCATCCGGCACGCCGTCGAGATCGCCGAGCGCTCCGGTCACCCGGACGACCTCGGCGTCGCCTACCTGCACCTCGCGGAGCTGCTCACCGGCCCGCTCAACTCCATCGAGGAGGGCGTGCTGGTGGCCCGGCGCGGCGCCGAGCGGCTCTCCACGCTCGGCGGCGGCCGCACCCACCAGAGCCGCCTGCTCGCGATCGCGGCGAACGGGCTCTTCCGGATCGGCCAGTGGACCGAGGCCGACGCGGTCCTGGAAGCCGCCATGCGGCACCGCCCGTCCGGCGCCGAGGCGGTCGAGCTGCTGCTCGCCCGCTGCCGGCTGCTGGTCGGCTACGGCGACCTCGACGACGCCGGCCGCGACCTGGACGCGGCGGCCACGCTGCTGGCCGGTGGCGGCGGCGCCCGGCACATGCTGCCGATGCTGACGCTGCGGGCCGGCCTGGCCATGTGGCTGAGCGAGCACGCCGACGCCCGGGCCGCGGTGCAGCGCGGCATCACCGAGACCCGCTCCGACGACCTGGTCCTGCTCGGCGTCCTGGCCTGGCACGGCCTGCGCGCCGAGGCCGAGGCGCACGTCGCGGGCAAGCCGGTCGACCAGGGCGCGATCCGCCGGCTGCTGATGGTCCGCGACCGGATGGCCTCGAACGCCGACAACGCCGGGCCGGCCGCCCGCGCGATCATCGACGCCTACCTGGACCTCTGCGCCGCCGAGATGAGCCGGATCGAGGGCCGTCACGATCCGGAGCCGTGGGCGCGGGCGGCGGCCATCTGGGATCGGCGCCAGCAGCCGTACCCCGCTGCCTACGCACGCCTGCGGCACGCCGAGGCCGCCCTGCAGCGCAAGGTCCGGCGGGCCGCTGCCATCACCGGGCTGCGGGAGGCGTACGCGACGGCCACCGCGATGGGTGCCCGCCCGTTCGCCGCCGAGATCGTCGGCATCGCGCACCGGTTCCGGGTCGCGCTCGCCGACGACGCGCCGACGGTGCCGATGTCCCTGCCCGCCCAGCCCCTGGACGAGCTGGCGCTGCTGACCAGCCGGGAACGTGAGGTGCTGGCCGCGGTGGCCGAGGGCCTGACCAACCGGGAGATCGGCGAGCGGCTGTTCATCAGCGAGCGGACCGTGGGCGTCCACCTCGGGCACATCTTCGACAAACTGCAGGTACGTACTCGCGTACAGGCCAGCCGGGTCTATCTGACAGCCGCCTGACCAGGCAATCGTTATCTGCGCGTGACATACGTACGGAGAATACGTAGTTCTACCGATCCCCCCGGGGTTAACCCTTTGGAAGGGTGTACCCCACGGGGGAGCACCACCCGGCGGCACAACCGCCGGGTGGTGCTGGGGGCCCTCCGCAGTTCTGCAATACCCGTGGAGGATCCGAAATGACCCAACCCATCTGGGGCCCCGTGCAGCAGGAGATGTCCGACCTGCTGAAGCGGCACCCCGACGACGTGCCCGGAGTGGTCGATCAGCTGACGAAGCTGCAGGAAGTGCTGTGCCGGGTCCCGCCGCTGATGAACAGCAACCCGCTCGCCGACTTCAACCAGCTCTACCTGACGATCACCGAGAACGTGCTGGAGCGGCTCTACGCCGGCAAGTTCAAGGACCCGGCCTTCCTGTCCCGGCTGGACGTCGAGTTCGCGGCGCGCTACTTCGACGCGCTCCGCTACTGGACCGACGGCAGCCCGGCGTGCCCCGGCGTGTGGGCCGGCCTCTTCGGCCGCGTACCCGGTCCGGACGCACGGCCGCTGCCGTCCGCCGTCGCCGGCGTCAACGCGCACATCAACTTCGACCTGCCGTTCGCGCTGGTGACCACGTTCGACCACCTCGGCACCGACCCGATCGACGGCAGCGACCAGCACCACGACTATCTCCAGGTCAACGACATCTTCAACGAGGAGATCCCGGGTCTGCGCCGCGGGTACCTCGATCGGTGGCAGTTGCTCATCGACACGATGAACGGCGACCTGGACGACTGGTGGCAGGGCGAGATGGTGGAGTACACCCGCAACGTCGCCTGGCGCAACGCACAGAAGATCTGGGCGATCCGGCACGACATGATCGCGCTGGACAAGCACCGCCGCCGCCTCGACGGCACCGCCACCGGCCTGGGCAAACTGCTGCTCTCGCCGTTCGCGGACTTCCTGCAGTAAGGGTTCGGTGCAGTAGAGGCCTCTGGGGGCAGGGACCTCTACTGCAGGACCACCAGACGGGCCGCGACGGAGTCACCGGCGCGCGTCCCGCCCACCGCGACCCGCGCGCCGGTGGTGATCGCGGCGCGGTCGGCCTTCGTCCGCTTCTGCGTCACCCGGACCGGGTCGCCGAACGTCCACGCCTGCTCGAAGCCGTCGGCCGACTTCACCGTGAACCCGGATCCGTCCGCCGCGGTCACCTTGCCGCGCTGCACCACGATCGTGCGCTCGCCCTCGCGGCCTTGCACCACCACCTCGCCGTGCAGGGTGTTCTTGCGGAGGAGCTTGCGGACCGCGCGCGGCCTCAGCGGCTTCTCCGCACTGGAGGCGGACGGTGCCGGCGCCTCGTCGAATCCGGCGGCTTGAAGCGCGACGGTCTCGAACTCGGCCACCTCGGTGACTTGCTGCGGCTCGGACCGGGCATGGGCATATCCGGTCACGGCAAGGGTCAGAGCAGCACAGAGGATCAAGATCTTCGGGGTACGTGTCATAGCACCACCCTGACGGCCGTCCACTCGGACGACGTCAGTTGAGTGTTCGAGTTCGGTAAGGAAGCTCCACCGTGAACATCGTCCCGCCCTCCGGGGCGTGGCCCGCGGTGATCCGGCCGCCGAGCCTCCCGACCAGCCGGGCCGCGAGCGCCAGGCCCAGCCCGCTGCCGACCGACCTGACGTTGCGGTACCGCCGGTTCAGCTCACCCCGCTGGAAGGCCACGGCCAGGTCGTCGTCGGTGAGGCCGGGGCCGCCGTCGCGCACCTCGACGACGCCGGCGTGCTCACCGGCCCGGGCCGCCAGCACGAGTGGCGCGCCCGGCGGCACGACGCGGAGCGCGTTCTCGCAGAGCCCGTCGATCACCTGGCGGATCCGCCCGGGATCCGTCTCCACCACGACCGGCCCGTCCGGCAGCTCGGTCGCCAGCACCGGCCCGTCCTCACCGCACCGGGACCGCCACGCGTGGGCGGCCTCCCGCACCAGCTCGCCGAGGTCCACCTCGACCACGTCGAGCGGCAGGTCGGCCGCCTCCAGCCGGGCCAGCACCAGCAGGTCGGAGACGATCCGGTCCAGGCGGCCGGCCTCGGCGAGCATGGTGCTGCCCGCCTCGGCGGCGTCGTCGGCCTCGATCACCCGGTCGGCGAGCGCCTCGGCGTAGCCGCGGATCGTCGCCAGCGGCGTCCGCAGCTCGTGCGAGACGGTGAGCAGGAAGTCGCGCTCCCGCCCCTCACTGGTCCGCAGCGCCTCGGCCAGCTGGTTGATCGCGTCGGCGAGCCGTCCCGCCTCGGCCGGGCCACGACGGGAGATCCGCACGGTTCGGTCCCCCGCGGCGAGGCGGCCCGCCGCGGCAGCGGCCCGTTCGATCGGCCGGGTCACGAACCGGGCCAGCAGCGCGCCGGCGATCACACCGCCGAGCAGACCGGCGAGCAGCGCGACCCAGATGCTGCCGAACACCCGCGCGGCGGTGCCGGTGGAGGCCTGCTGGATGAGGACGACGCCGGCGTCACGGCCGGTCAGCGGGCGGCCGGCGACGAAGACGGACCGGCCGTCCACCACCGCCCGGGTGTCCACCAGCTCGCCGCCGGCCACGGCGGCCACCACGCGTTCGGGCAGTCCGCCGCGGTCCGGCGCGCCCCGGCGGATCAGGTAGATCGAGATGTCGTCCTGGCGCAGCCGCTCGGTGATCCGGGCCCGGGCGGCGGGTCGCTCGTCGGCGAGCAGCTCCTCGGCCAGGGCGGTCTTCGCCATCAGCTCGGCACGGCTCTGCAGGTTCACCGAGCGGACGGCCACCGGCACCGCGACGAGGGCCGTGACGATCACGGCGATCACCGCGGTGGCCGCGGTGACCAGGACGGCGCGGCCGGTGAGCGTACGGAAGAAGTCACGCATCGGCGGTGTACCCGACCCCGCGGACCGTTCTGATCAGCCGGGCGGCGTCACCGAGCTTGGCGCGGACCTGCGCCACGTGCACGTCCACCGTGCGGGTGCCGGCCGCCGAGGCGTATCCCCACACCGCGGCGAGCAGCTCCTCCCGGGTGAAGACCCGCCCGGGACGGCGCAGCAGGTGGGCGAGGAGGTCGAACTCGGTCGCGGTGAGGGCGAGCGGATCACCGCCGACGGTCGCCGCCCGGCGCTCCTCGTCGAGGCTGAGCGGGCCGAGCACCCGGACGCTCGCGGCCGTCGACGAGACGGCCGCGCGGCGCAGCAGCGCCTTGACCCGGGTCACCAGCTCGCGAGGGCTGAACGGCTTGGTCATGTAGTCGTCGCCGCCCAGCTCCAGCCCGACGATCCGGTCGATCTCGTCGTCCCGCGCGGTCAGGAAGATCACCGGAGTCCAGTCGCCGTCGGCGCGCATCCGCCGGCAGATCTCGGTGCCGTCCAGGCCGGGCAGCGCGATGTCCAGCACGCAGGCGACCGGTCGCAGGCGGCGGGCCGCGGCGAGACCGGCGGCGCCGTCGTGCTCGACCTGGACGCCGAAACCCTCCCGTCGCAGATAGAGCCGGACGAGGTCGGCGATCGGCCGCTCGTCCTCGACGACGAGGACCAGACCCTTGCCCGTCGCATCCACGGCGTCCATCATGCCGCCGGCTCACCCGGGGACGTGTTCGAGGAAGGTAAAGGCTCACGGGAACGCTCCCACGGCACGCACAGATTGTCCGGAAAGCGCTCTCCGTCACGTGCTATAAAGACGAGCGGGCCGCTCTGTGAGCCGGGCGAGGCGTCGCACACGGGGGGATGCCTCGCCCCACTTTTGCCGCTGACCGACCAATGAGCGGCCGGTGCCGACGTACCGATGATGGTTGTGGGTATGGATGAGGGCATGGCCACTGTGAACCAGGCGGGAGAGTTCACCCGCGACCAGCGCTACATCGGCACCCGGATCACCGCTGACGGCCGCGACGGATTCCCGGTCGAGCCGGGGCGTTACCGCCTGGTGGTGAGCCGCGCCTGCCCCTGGGCGAATCGAGCGATCATCGTACGCCGGCTGCTGGGCCTCGAGGACGTCCTCTCGATGGGAGTCGCCGGCCCCACCCACGACTCCCGGAGCTGGACGTTCGACCTGGATCCGGGCGGCCGCGACCCGGTGCTCGGCATCGAGCGGCTGCAGGAGGCGTTCCTGGCGCGGTACCCGGACTACGACAAGGGCATCACCGTGCCGGCGATCGTGGACGTCCCGACCGGCGAGGTGGTCACGAACGACTTCGCGCAGATCACCATCGACCTGTCCCTGGAATGGACCGCCTTCCATCGCCCGGGCGCGCCCTCGTTGTATCCGCCGCATCTGCGCTCCGAGATCGACTCGGTGAACGAGGTCGTCTTCAAGGATGTCAACAACGGCGTCTACCGCGCCGGGTTCGCCGGGTCGCAGGAGGCCTACGAGAAGGCTTTCGTGCAGCTCTTCGACCGGCTCGACCGGCTCTCCGCCCGCCTGGCCGGTCAGCGTTACCTGGTCGGCGACACGATCACCGAGGCGGACGTCCGGCTGTTCACGACGCTCGTCCGCTTCGATGCCGTCTATCACGGGCACTTCAAGTGCAACCGGTCGAAGCTCAGCGAGATGCCGGTGTTGTGGGCCTACGCGCGGGACCTGTTCCAGACGCCCGGGTTCGGCGACACGATCGACTTCACGCACATCAAGCGGCACTACTACGAGGTCCACCGCGACATCAACCCGACCGGCATCGTCCCGCTCGGCCCCGATCTCAGCGGCTGGCTGTCCCCGCACGGGCGCGAGGAGCTGGGCGGCCGCCCGTTCGGCGAGGGCACGCCGCCACCGCCGCCCCACCCGGACGAGACCGTGCCGGCCGATCACACCGCCTGACCGGGATCAGCCGCCGAGGTGGTCGCCCGGATCGGTCTGCAACAGCCACGCCAGCGGCATCCTGGCGCGCTCGGTGTAGCCGGCCTCGGACGAGAGCTGGTAGAGCGTCACCGTCCGGGCGTCGTCCCGGTCGACCACCCAGTACTGCGGAATCCCCGCTGACGCGTACTCGCGACGCTTGGTGACCTCGTCCATCGCCTCCGAGCCCGGCAAGACGATCTCGATCGTCAGCAGGAGTCCGGTGACGGCGAGCCAGACGCCACGCGGCGGAGGCCGGCGCCACACGCTGATGTCGGGGATGCGTCCTCCGTCTCGCCCCTGCCCGCTGATGCGGACACCGGCGACCTGGAGCACCTGTTCGGCCGGCCAGCCCGCCATGATCAGCCAGGCGAAGAGGCGGCTGGCGATCTGAGCGTGCTCCGAATCCGCGGGCCGCCCATCGTACGAGATCGACGCGTGCTCAGTGCATGTCCGCGTTCGTCACCACCCGCCGCGGGAACCCCGTCCTCGCCGCCCTCAGCATCGCGCGGCCGATCGCGTCGGTGGTGGTGACGTGGGCGGGGGCGACGCGGCGGAAGAACGGCAGGAGCGGGGCGGTCAGGGCGTACGCGGTGTTGTACCAGCCGGTCTTCGAGCGGGCGCCGTGAGTGGGCTGGATGAAGCCGGGCCGGAAGGCGTACCCGTTCTCGAAGATGCCCATGATCTCGTTCTCGGTACGGCCCTTCACGCGCGCCCACATGATCCGGCTGTTCGCGTCGGTGCCGCTGCCGGAGACGTAGACGAAGGTCAGCTTCGGGTTCAGTGTGGCGAGGGTCCGGGCGGCGGCCACCGGATAGTCGTGGGAGATCCTGGTGTACGACGCCTCGTCCATGCCGAGTGACGAGACGCCGAGACAGTAGAAGCAGGCGTCGTACCCGGAAAGCTCTCCCTCGATCGGGGACAGATCCGAGAAGTCGGCGAGCGTGACCTCGGTCAGCTTCGGATGGTGCACGCCCGTCGGGGTCCGCGTCACGACCAGCACCTCGGTCACGTCCGGCGCGAGCAGGGATTCGCGCAGGACGCCCTGACCCACCATCCCGGTCGCCCCGAAGACAATCACCCGCATGCTCGAGCCTCCAAATCGTCGTACCCCCGGCCTAGGGTCTCATCGTGCCCTTGGAACGATGGTCGACCACTCAGGTCGAGGCTCTCGCACCCGACGACGCTTCGCTGCGTAACGCCCGCGGCGTCACCGGGCAGATCTCCTCGTCCGGGCGGCTCGGGGACATCGTCTGGGGCGTCTGCCGGGGTTATGAGGTGGCGGTCGATCTCGGTGGGCCGGCGTTCACGTGCTCATGTCCCAGTCGCAAGGTCCCGTGCAAGCACGCGCTGGGGTTGCTGCTGCGGTGGGCCGAGTCGGATGTTTCAGATATGCCACCCGCGCCCTTCGTGAGCGCATGGCAGGCCGCTCGATCACGTCCTCCACGTTCGGGGCCGCCCGATCCCATCGCCGCCGCCAAGCGTGCTCAGGAGCGGGCCGCCCGGGTCGCCGGTGGCATGGCCGAGCTGCGGCGATGGCTCGACGACCAGGTCTCGCAGGGTCTGGCCGGGTTCGCGCGGTCCGGCCGGCAGGCCTCCGAGTCGATGGCGGCCCGGCTCGTCGACGCGCAGGCGCCGGGTGCGGCCGCGATGGTCCGTCGGCTCTCCGGCGTCGCCGGCGTCGGGCCGCAGTGGGCCGACCGGGTCCTCGGCGAGCTGGCGATGCTGCGCCTGCTCGCCGGCGGCCACTCCCGGCTCGACCGGCTCGATCCGGCGCTGGCCGCCACGATCCGCTCCCGGATCGGCTTCCCCACCTCCGCCGACGACGTGCTGGCCGGTCCCCGCGTCACCGACCGCTGGCAGATCCTCGGCCGGGTGGAGATCGACGACGGCGCGCTCACCACCCGCCGCACCTGGCTGCGAGGCACCGGGACCGGCCGGTTCGCGATGATCCTGGCGTTCGCGGCGCCCGGTCAGCCGCTCCCCGCCGACCTCCTCCCGGGCACCGAGTTCCGAGGCGACCTCTGCTTCTACCCCGGTGCCACTGCCCTGCGCGCTCTCGTCGCCGACCGCCACTCAGCAGCCGAGCCCTTCGGCGCTCCGGCAGGCGCGGGGTCGATCCGGGCGGCCCTCTCCCGCTGGTCGCAGCTGATCGCCACAGACCCCTTCCTGTACGCGGGACCGCTCCTGCTCTCCGCCGCCCGCCTCGGAGACGGACACGTCATCGACGAGGACGGCATGGCCCTGCCCCTCGCCCCGGGCCACCGTGAGCCCTGGTGGCTCCTGGCCGCATCCGGCGGCCACCCTGCCACCGTCGCCGCCGAGTGGTCCCCAGCCGGCCTGCGCCCCCTGGCCGCCTGGACCGATGCGTTCGTCCCGGCCGCGCCGCCGGTCCCCGATCCGTCGGCGCCCCGGGAGCCCGAGCTGCCACCCGAGATCCTGGCCGCAGCCCTGGTCGGCACAGCCCGGCGCCCGTGGGCCGGCGGTGTGGTCGCCGCAGGCTCGCTGAGCATCACGATCGGCTCAGCGGGTTCGTCGGACCCCCCTCAGACGCCGATCGTGGAACCCACGCAGCCCGATCCGCAGACCTTGGAGCGGCCTCACGGTGGGGGTGAGAGCGCGGCTCGGTCTTCGGCCGATGGCGTGGGAGCGGCTGCGGAACTACTGGAAGCGGCTGCCGTGGCGCTCGTCTGCCGGCGGGCCGGGGTGGAGCCGGTGGCGGGGCGACAGGCAGTGCAGGGCGCTCCCGAGGAAGTGGCGGCTCCCCTACCCGTGGCTGCTTCGGACCGGCTGGCGCGGATTCTTCGTGGGGGCGCGCCCGGCGGCGGACACCTGGAGCAGGAGCTTCTCGGGCAGTGGCTGCATGCCGCGGCGGCTCGGGGCGGGGTGGTCCGGCCGTCGTTGGTGCCGGCGCTGCTCGATGCCGGGCGGCGGAATACCGGTGTTCGCAGCGCGGCCGCACGAGTGGCAGGGGCTCGGGGCGCCTGGCTGGCCGGGCAGCGTGCGGACTGGCGGTGGCTGCTCGACGAGGCAGGGACTCCCGCGACGCTGCCGCCGGGCGGGGGCGACAGCGCGGCGTGGCATACCGGTGAGGGTGACATCGCGGCGTGGCATACCGGTGGGGGCAGTGTCCGGCTCGGGCTCCTGGTGGCGTTGCGGCGGGCTGCGCCCGATCGTGCACGGGAGCTGCTGGAGAGCACCTGGGAACGGGAGACGTCGGAGGACCGGGCGCGGTTTCTCGGCACGCTCGGTAACGGCCTGTCGGCGCGGGACGAACCGCTGCTGGAACGGGCCCTCGACGACCGGCGCAAGGAGGTTCGCCAGGCCGCGCTCGAACTGCTCCGGGTGCTGCCCGGCGCTGCTCTCGGCAAGCGGATGGCCGCCCGGACGGCCGCGGCGGTGCGGTTCGACGGCCGGCGGCTCACCGTCGTACCGCCCGAGGAACTCGACCACGACCTCCGCCGCGACGGTGTCGCCGCAGCGCCTGCGCGAGGGGTCGGCCCCGGCGCGTGGCTGCTGGAGGAGATCGTCGCCGGCACGCCGCTGGACAGCTGGACGGGCCTCGACCCGGCCGAGTGGGTCCGTGTCGGGCGGGCGCACGACTGGGCCACACCGCTCCTGCACGGCTGGGCCAAAGCGGCGATCACCCAGCACGCCATGAACGAGCAGGGGCCGGGACAGCACTGGGCTGCCGCCCTGCTCGGGTCGAACGCCGGATTGCTGCGGGAGTCGGTTCGGTGGGATCTGCATCTGGTTCTGCCGCCGGCTCATCTGGCCCGCCTCGCCGCTGAGGCGCTGCGAACCGGGGATCCCGCCGCTCATCGGCTGCTGAGCCTGCATCCCGGGCCGTGGCCGGACCCGCTCGCGGTCGCCGTGCTGGAGACGGTCGCAGCCCGCGCCCGTACCGATCGGCACACCTGGCAGCTCGGCGAACTGTGCCGGACCGCCGCGCTCGCCATGCCACCGGATTATGCGGATCTGACCGGGAGGCTCGCCGCCGAACTGGACCAGTCCCTCGATCCGTCGCGGGTGAGGCCGGTGGCCGATCTCGCCCGCACCCTCACTTTCCGCCACGAAATGCTTCAGGAGCTCCAGTGACCGCACTGCGACCGCATGCCGAGGATCAGTACGCCGAGGAGCTCACCCTGCTCGCCGCCACCGATGAGCGGCCGAGGCCGCCCGGGTGGCGGCTGTCGCCGTACGCCGTGGTCACCTACCTGCTGGGGGACGGCGCGAAGATCACCCCGAAGTACGTCGGACCGCGCCGCCTGATCGAGGTGGCCGTCGCGACGCTGGCGACCGATCGGGCGTTGTTGCTGCTCGGCGTCCCCGGGACGGCGAAGACGTGGGTGTCCGAGCACCTCGCCGCGGCGATCTCGGGTGACTCCAAGCTGCTCGTGCAGGGCACGGCGGGGACGGCCGAGGAGGCAATCCGGTACGGGTGGAACTACGCCCGCCTGCTCGCCGAGGGACCCACCGACGCGGCGCTGGTCGCCAGTCCGGTCATGCGGGCCATGCGTACCGGGGCGATCGTGCGGGTCGAGGAGCTCACCCGGGTGCCGTCCGACGTGCAGGACGCGCTCATCACGATCCTCTCCGAGAAGACGCTGCCGGTTCCGGAGCTGAACATCGAGGTCCAGGCCGAGCGCGGGTTCAACCTGATCGCCACGGCGAACGACCGGGACCGCGGCGTCAACGAGCTGTCCAGCGCGCTGCGGCGGCGGTTCAACACGGTGGTGCTGCCGGTGCCGGCCAGCGCCGACGACGAGGTGGAGATCGTCGCGCGGCGGGTGGCGCAGCTGGGCCGGTCGCTGGAGCTGCCCGAGGTTCCGGAGGCGCTCGACGAGATCCGCCGGGTCGTCACGATCTTCCGGGAGTTGCGCGGCGGGATCACCGAGGACGGGCGTACCAAGCTGAAGACACCGACCGGCTCGCTCTCCACCGCCGAGGCGATCTCGGTGATCACCAACGGGATGGCGCTGGCGGCGCATTTCGGCGACGGCACGCTGCATCCGGCGGACGTGGCCGCCGGGATCGCCGGCGCGGTGATCAAGGATCCGGTCTCGGACGGCACGGTCTGGCGCGAATACCTGGAGACGGTGGTGCGCGAGCGGGCCGGCTGGCTGGACTTCTACCGGGCCGCCCGCGATGCCTGAAAGGCTCTACGGGATCCGCCATCACGGGCCGGGCTCGGCTCGGGCCGTGGTGCGCGAGCTCGACCGCCAACGGCCCGAGGTGCTGCTCATCGAGGGCCCACCGGAGGCGGACGACCTCGTGCGGTGGGCGGCGGACGGCGGTCTGCGGCCACCGGTGGCGCTGCTCGGCTACGCGGTGGACGATCCGGGCCGCGCCGCGTTCTGGCCGTTCGCCGTCTTCTCACCGGAGTGGCAGGCGATCACCTGGGCGGTGCGCAACGGGATCAGGGTGCGTTTCTTCGATCTTCCGTACGCCCAGAGCATTGATCTTGACCTTGATCGCGGAAGACGACCGGCGCGGCCGGTCGATCCGATCGGCGAGCTCGCGGACGCCGCCGGATACGACGACCCGGAACGCTGGTGGGAGGACGTCGTCGAACACCGCGGCGTGCCGGTCTTCGCAGCGATCGAGGAGGCGATGACCGCGATCCGGGACAGCGCCGAGGAAGACCCTCGTGACCTGGTCCGGGAGGCGCACATGCGGCAGGTGCTGCGCGAGGAGAAGCGGCGGCACGACGAGATCGCGGTCGTGTGCGGGGCGTGGCACGTGCCGGCGCTGGCCCGGAAGGTCCCGGTCAAGGACGACACCGCGCTGCTCAAGAGCCGCCGGAAGACCAAGGTCGCCTTCACCTGGGTGCCGTGGACGTACGGCCGGCTGGCCTCGGGGTCCGGTTACGGCGCGGGCGTGCGCTCCCCCGGCTGGTACCACCACCTGTTCACCGCCGCCGACGAGGTGGTGCCGCGCTGGCTGGTCGACGCCGCCGGGGTGCTGCGGTCCGAGGGCGTGCCGACGTCGTCGGCGCACGTCATCGAGGCGACCCGGCTCGCCGAGGCCCTCGCCACGCTGCGCGGACGGCCGCTCGCCGGTCTGGCCGAGGTCACCGAGGCGGCCGAGGCGGTGATGTGTGACGGCGAGCCGCTGCGGACCGAGCTGATCGCCCGCCGGCTCGTCGTCGGCGAACGCCTCGGCGCGGTGCCCGACGACATGCCGGCCGTGCCGCTCGCCCGTGATCTCGCCGCTCAGCAGCGTGCCGTACGCCTCAAGCCGGAGCCGGCCGGCCGCTCCCTCGAACTGGACCTGCGTCGCGAGATCGACGTGAAGCGCAGCCGCCTGCTGCACCGGCTGCGGACCCTGGAGCTGCCGTGGGGTGAGCGCACACCGGGACGGCGCGGCACCGGCACGTTCCGGGAGGAGTGGCGGATCCAGTGGCAGCCGGAATTCGCAGTCCGGCTGGTCGAGGGCAGCATGTGGGGAACCACCGTCGCCGCTGCCGCGACCGCCCGGGTCGTCCGGCGGGCCGCTGCCGCCACCACGCTCGGCGAGGTGACCGAACTCGTCGAGATCTGCCTGCTCGCGGATCTCGAGGACGCGTACCCGCAGGTCCTGGCGGCGCTGGACACGCGGGCCGCGCTCGACGCCGACGTTCACCATCTGATGGCAGCGCTGCCGGCGCTGGCGCGGACGCTGCGATACGGGGACGTCCGGCGTACCGACGTCTCGGGATTGGAATCCGTCACGGCGGGACTGCTCGGTCGGATCTGCGCCGGCCTCCCGTCGGCTGCCGGATCACTCTCCGACGAGGCCGCGCGCGATCTCCGGGACGGCATGGACGGCGTGCACCAGGCGGTCGCGCTGCTCGACGACGAACGGCTGCGGGAGTTGTGGCTCTCCACGATCACTTCCCTGGCGGCCAGGCCCGGCCTGCATGGACTACCGGCCGGGCGACTCACGCGACTACTCCTCGATGCGGGACGGCTCGACGGCGCTGAAGTGCGCCGGCGTCTGCGGCTCCCACTGACCGCCGGGAGCACGCCGGCGCACGGCGCAGCCTGGGTGGAGGGGTTCCTGGCCGGCGGCGGGTTGCTGCTCGTCCACGACGAAGCCCTGTTGTCGCTGGTGGACGAGTGGCTCGCGGACATCCCAGCCGAGTCGTTCGAGGACGTGCTGCCGTTGCTGCGACGCACGTTCGGCGGCTTCGACGCGGGCGAACGCCGCGCCGTCGGCGAACGGATCGCGCGCGGCCCAGGCGCGGCAGCCACGGGGGTGACCGTTATTGATCGGGAGCGGGCGGCTTCGGCGCTGCCCGCGCTCGCGTCGTTGCTGGGACGGTCGTTGAGCGTCCGTTCCGGGGCCGTTCCGGCAACGCCTCCAGATCTTGGAACGCGGCAGGGGGGCGGAGGCGAGCCCTCAGATCTTGGAGCACGGCAGGGCACCGCGCCCTCGCCCTCGCCCGCGCCCGCGCCCGCGCCCGCAGATCTTGGAGCACGATCGGATGCCCGAGCCGCCCCCGCAGATCTTGGAACGCGGCACGGCACCGACCACAAGTTCGCGGATCGTGGAGCGCGATCGGAAGCCGGCGCCTCGCCCGCGGACCTTGGAGCCGGCGCGGGGCTCTCGACACGACCGGATCGTGGAGTTCGGAGGGTTCTGTGAGCACGGAACGGGAACGGCGGTGGCGGCTTGTGCTCGGCGGAGCGGCCGACGAGTCGCTCGGGAAGGCGGCGGCCGGCAAGGACGGCGCGATGGACGCGGCGATGGCGGCGCTCTACGACGGCGACGCGGCCGGTGACGGGCAGTCCGGGAGGCGGTCGGCCGGGCTGGGCAGTTCGGCGCCGAAGGTGGCGCGGTGGCTCGGCGACATCCGGGAACACTTCCCGAGCACCGTCGTGCAGGTCATGCAGGCCGATGCGATCGAGCGGCTCGACCTGACCCGCCTGCTGCTCGAACCCGAGATGCTGGCGGCAGTCGAACCCGACGTGAACCTGGTCGGCACGCTGCTCTCGCTCAACCGGGTCATGCCCGATGCCACGAAGCAGACGGCACGAGAGGTGGTCCGTACCGTCGTCGACCAGCTCGAACGCCGGATCACGCAGCAGACGCTGTCGGCGGTCTCGGGGGCGCTCAACCGGGCCGCGCGGATCAACCGTCCCCGGCACGCCGACATCGACTGGGATCGGACCATCCGGGCCAATCTCAAGCACTACCAGGCCGAGCACCGCACCGTGATTCCCGAGCGATTGATCGGGTACGGCCGCCGCACCACCGCGGTACAGCGGGACATCATTCTCTGCGTCGACCAATCCGGATCGATGGCCGCCTCGGTCGTGTTCTCCGGAGTGTTCGCGGCCGTCCTCGCCTCGATGCGTTCACTGTCCACGTCCCTGGTCGCCTTCGACACGTCGGTCGTGGATCTGACGTCGCTGCTGAGCGACCCGGTGGACGTGCTGTTCGGCACGCAACTGGGCGGCGGGACCGATATCAACCGGGCGCTCACCTACGCACAGCAGTTGATCACCCGGCCCCGGGACAGCGTCTTCGTGCTGATCAGCGATCTCTACGAGGGCGGCGTACGGGACGAGATGCTGCGCCGGGTCGCCGAGATGAAGGCGGCCGGGGTGCAGGTCGTGGTGCTGCTGGCGCTCTCCGATGAGGGCGCGCCGTCGTACGACCATGAGAACGCCGCGGCCCTGGCGGCGCTCGGGGTGCCGGCGTTCGCGTGTACGCCGGACGTCTTCCCGGATCTCATGGCGGCCGCGATCGAGAGGCGGGATCTGATGGCGTTCGCAGGGGGTCAGTAACTACCGTAGGGGTCATGAGTGCTTACCTGAACAACCCGCAGATCTGGCAGGAGTCGTGGGACCGCCAGCAGGAGGCGTTCCTTCCGGACCGCGAGCACCGATTCGCGGCGATGCTCGACGCCGTCGCGGCCGTCACCGGAGGCGCCGCGCCACGGCTGCTCGATCTCGCCGGCGGCACCGGGTCGATCAGCCTGCGGACGCTCGCCCGCTTCCCCGGCGCCCAGGTCACCGTCCTCGACCAGGACCCGGTGCTGCTGACCATCGCCGAGTCGTCGCTACGAGACCGCGCCACCATCGTGGACGCCGACCTCAGCGACCCGTCGTGGCGTTCGAAGCTGCCCCATCAGGAGTTCGACGCCGTACTGACCGCGACCGCCCTGCACTGGCTGCCGGCCGAGCGGGTCGGCGCGCTCTACGCGGAGATCCGCGAGGTGCTGCGCCCGGGCGGCGTCTTCGCGAACGCCGACCACATGCCGGAGGAGGGCCTGCCCCTGCTCTCCGAGAAGCTGCGTGATCATGCGAGGGCAGAGCGCGAGGCCCGGTACGCGTCGGGCGCCTCCACGTCGTGGCCGGACTGGTGGGCACGGGCCGCCGCCGATGAGCAGCTGGCCCCGAAGTCCGTCGAACGCGAGCGGATCTACCCGGCTCGTGAGCACGGCGAGGAGTGGACCCCGCCGGCCCGGTGGCATGTGGAGGCGCTGCTGGCCGGCGGCTTCGGAGAGGCCGGAGTGATCTGGAGGGGTGGCACAGACGCCGCGGTGGCCGCCGTCCGCTGACCGCCACCGTCCGCTGACCGCCTACCGCCACCGCCCACTGCCACGGCCCGCTGCCCGCCACCGCCCACCGCCGTTCGCCGCCCGCTGACCGCCGCCCGCCGCCCGCCGCCCGCCGCCCGCCGCGATCTTGGGTGAACTTGCACATCGGAGGGTGCAAATTCGCTCAAGATCCGGGGCGGACGGGACGGGAGGGGGACCGGGCGACGGGAAAGGGACCGGGGGACGGCAGACGGCGACGGGGACGGGGACGGGCAACTCCGTCAGCCGGTCCAGCGCAGGAAGCGGTCGAACAGCTCGGACGCCGGTGACTGCGGCATGTCCCGTGCCGCTTCCTCAAGGTGATCCCACATCAGCAGGGCCAGATCGAAGCGGCCGTTATCCCTGGTCAAGCGTTCGCGGGCGGGTTCGCAGGGCCACGGGCGGCCGCAGGCCCGGCACTCCCAGGACGGCCGCGCCGGCATGTGCTGGACCGGCCCGCCACTCGCCGCCTCAAGAGGCAAGGGCCCCTCCCCCCGTTTGCGGGCGCGAGGGAGCGTTTCCAGGCCCGCCCGCCATCGCACCCGTTCTGCACACCTTGCGGGGCGGGCCGGGACGGGGTCAACTCACTCCCCCTTCCGGTGACCACGATCCGACAGCCGCCCGAAACAGGCGATCTGGCCGAATTCAGCACCGTATGTCCTCATCTTTGGAACCATGAAAGTCCACCAAGATCGAGGACGGTGACATGGCAGCCGACGAGGAGCACGACGACGTCAGCGAGGGCGGGCTGTACGCCGCGGCCACCGCCGACACCCCGGAACGGCGCAACCGCCGGCGCAAACAGGCCCTCGTGGCGATCACCGGGGCCGCGGCGGTGCTCGCCGGCGGCGGGTTTCTGGCACTGCAGCTCAACAACGCCGATCAGCCGAGCCTGCCGGAGCCGGCCGCGCTCGCTCCGCTGACCGGCACGGCGGCCGCGTCGCCCTCTGTCGAGGCGGAACCGTCGGTCACCCGTACATCCAAAAAGGCCGCGAAGCCGGCGGATGCCGTCGAGATCAGCCCCGCGCCTTCCCCTTCGGAGAGTGAGAGCGCGGCGGAGGCGCAAGCCTCAGCCGCCGCGAAGAGCGAGGTCAAAGCGGCGACAGCGGAATCCGGACCGATCACGGAGCGTACCGAACTGCTGGAGAACGGCACGATCCGTATCGTGTCGGCGCCCCGGGATCTGACCGGCGAGCGGGATCTCCAGCTGGCGGCGGACCGAGGCAAGCCCGCAGGCCAAGGGGTCAAATGCACCACTAAGGTACGGGTGGCAGCCGGCGTTCCGGAGAGTCAGCGCCCGACATTGCTGCTCTGCTGGCGCACGTCGGAGGATCGCAGTGTCGTGACGATGGCGGTGGTCCCCTCCGGTGAGCCACCGACGGCCTCCAGCGTCGAGATCATCGGCAAGGAATGGGCCCGACTGGGCTGAAACACCGCGACGCCGCCCTCATCATGAAGGCGGCGTCGCTGCTGATCCCGGCCCGGTCAGACCGTGACGACCCCGCTCGTGGTGCCGAGGATCGACGCCGTGTCGGGGACGACGACGCGGTACCGCTGGCCGGCCGTCAGCCCGCTCACCGTGGTCTTCGCCGCGGTGGCGCTGTAGGTGCCGACCGTCCGCCACGTGCCGGAGACGTAGTGCTGGACCTCGACGGCCTGACCCGCGTGACCGTTGAGGGTCACCAGCATCGCGCCCTTGGCGGAGCGGGAGACGGCGGCGGTCACCCGTACCTTGTAGGTCGCCGTCGCCGAAGTGACCTCATTGATCGTCTCGGTTCCGGGCACCGTGAGGTAGACCTGGTAGCCCGCCGTCGCCTTGCGGGAGACCGCCACCGTGCCGGCCGTCGTGGTCTTCGTGTCGGTGCAGGAGAACGGCCCGCCGGATTCGGACAGGCAGACCGAGACCGACTTCGCGGCGTAGGCCTTGGCGGACGCCTTCACCGTGAACGTGGTGACCGTCGTGCTGTTGTAGGAGACCTCACGGGTGCTGACGTTCGCCGTGATCACGGGGGTGATCTTGGAGATGGTCGGGGTGGGGGTCGGGGCCTTCGTTGTCGGGGCCGCGGTCGGGGCGCTGGTCGTGGGAGCCGTGGTCGGAGCGCTGGTCGTGGGAGCCGTCGTCGGAGCGCTGGTGGTGGGAGCCGTCGTCGGGACGCTGGTCGCCGGGGCGCTGGTCGCTGGGGCGCTGGTCGCTGGGGCGCTGGTCGCGATCTTGGAGGACGACGGGCTGGTGGCCGGGGCGCTCGCCGGGGTGTCCACGGCGGCGAGTGCCGCGGCGGCGTCGATCCGGCCGAACCCGTAGTCGTTGTCGAACCCGGCCGCGCCGAGGTCCACCGAGGAGTTCTCCAGGGCGGTCTCGATCTGGTCCGGCGTCAGCGTCGACTTGAAGCTCTTCAGCAGTGCGGCCACCGCGGCGACGTGCGGCGACGCCATCGAGGTGCCGTTCATGCCGACGTACTGGCTGCCCAGCGCGGTCGGGTAGGTGCTGATGATGCCGCTGCCGGGCGCTGCCACATCCACGTAGCCGCCGGCGTTCGAGTAGGACGCGTACCGGTCGGCGGAATCGGTCGCGGCGACCGCGATGACCCCCTCGTCGGCGCCCGGGTAGCTGGTCGGGCTGCCCGATGCGCGGCTGTTGCCGGCGGCGGCCACGACGGTGACACCCTTGCTGCGGGCGTACGCGATCGCGTTCGTCACGGCGGCGACCTTCGCGGTCGAGCCCAGCGACATGTTGATGACCTGCGCGCCGTTGTCGGCGGCCCAGACGATGCCCTCGGCGGTGTCCGACATGTACCCGCTGCCGTTCGCGGCGAGCACCTTGACCGGCAGGATCTTCACGTCCGGCGCGACCGCCGAGATGCCCACGCCGTTGCCGGTGACGGCCGCGATGGTGCCGGCCACGTGCGTACCGTGCCCGTTCCCGTCGCTGCTGGTCCCGGCGGTGTTCGCGATCGCGTCGTATCCGCTGAGCACGTTGGCGGCCAGGTCCGGGTGACCGGCGTCGACCCCGGTGTCGATCACGGCGACTGTCACGCCCTGGCCGGTGGACTTCTGCCAGGCGGGCGCCACGTTCATGGTGGCGAAGTCCCACTGCTGCGCACGGTAGGTGTCACTGCCGGCCGGGATGCCCAGCGCCTGCACCGGGGCGTCGATCTCGACCCCGACGGCGTTCTTCGCCTTCTGCGCCTTTTCGACGATCTTTTCGGCGTCTTTCTTCGTCGTCGCCTCGGAGACCTCGACGACCGGCCGGCCCTCCGCGTCGAGCGTGGTGCTGACAACCCGGGCAGGCTGCGCTTCGCTCACGGTGGCGGGCACGATCGACGCCGGGCTTTCACTCAATCCGTACGTCACCGGCTGCCACTCGTGACTCCCGATCGGCAGGGCGACGGCGCCCACGGCCGCGAGCGCGCCCGCCGCAACAGCACCGGCGGCGTACTTGCGCAGCTGAACCTTCATTCTCCGGGTCCCCTCCCGTTGGCGTCGGGTTCGAGAATCGGCGATCCGGGGTCGGCTCCTGGTGAGCGCCCGGTTGCGTCCCGGTAGCGGGCCACAAAGCTGAGGATCGGCTGGAAGAAATCGGATTCCATGCGACATGTCCTCATCTTTTGGAAGCATGAGAGGTTGCAAAACCGACAAATAGACCGGAGGACGGTGACGTGACAGAGAACGAAGCACCAGTGCGACCCTCTAGCCACCGGCGCACCCTGATCGCCTTGAGCGGCGCCGCAGTGATCGTGGCGGGCGGCGCAGCCCTGGCATTCACCCAGTCGACGAACTCCGACCAGCAGAGCCTCCACGAACCACCGGCCCCGGCCACCCTCGCCTCGGTGGCCGCGTCGGCGACCGCCTCGGAACCGGCAGCACCGAGCATCGCCGGCTCGTCGACGGCGTCCACGTCCACGACCGCCGATCCCGCCACCGGGACCGGCGCCACCGGGACTGGCGCCGCCACGACGGGCGCCGACGCCACCAAGGCCGACGCCACCGACGCCGACGGCAACGCCGACCCGGGTGACACCGCCGGCGCCGGCCGGTCGGAGACCAAGCGGAACTCCGGCGACACCGAGACCTACACCAGCGAGAAGGCCGAGAAGGAGATCCGTGAGGCCCGCCGCAAGGCAGCCGAGGACGGCGTCGAACTGCACCGCCCCCTGAAAGCCAAGGTCGCAGCCGAAGGCCCGGTCACTGAACAGACCAAGACCATCAAAGGCACGACGGTACGGGTGACGAGCGCCCGCCATGACCTCACCGGCACTCAGCGTCTGCTCATAGCCGGCGACGAGGGCTGGGGCGTGGGAAACGGCATCCACTGCACCAACAGGATCCGTTTCAGTCAGAACGTGCCCGCCACCGAACGTCCGACAGTGCTGCTGTGCTGGCGCACGTCGTCCGACCGCAGCGTCATCACGATGGCCACCGACCCCCAAGGCAAACCGTCCACCGCGACGAGCGTCGACCTCATCAAGGACGAGTGGGCGAAGTTGAGCTGAGGCTCATTCACCAAAGGGAATCAAGATGGGCAACACATACCGCCGAGTAGTGGCCGGGGCTGTTCTTCTCAGCGCCGTGGCAGCCTGCGGCAGCACCGACGACACCCAATCCCAGCAGGCCAAGGCGACGCCGACCGCCGAGCAGTCGGCGGCAGCACAGTCGTCAGCATCCCCGGCCCCCGAACCAGCGGACCCCACATCACCGGCGCCGTCGAAGACGGTCGCCCTGACCGCCGACGAGAAGAAACGCGTCGAGGCGGCCCGCGAGAACGGCAAGAAGAACAGCACCGAGATCACCCACCCGCTGACCGCGGCCGCCCAGTCACCGGACGCACCGGTCAACGCGAAGACGTACGGGTCCGCCCGGAAAGAGGGCCGCGAGATCCACGTCTACTCGGCCCGGCGTGACCTCACCGGCTACCGGGAACTGCGCTGGGTAGCAGCAGCGGGCAAGAAGGTCGGCAACGCCAACTGCACCCAGACCTTCAAACTCGCCAACGACAAGACCCCGAAGGTCAAACCGAACCTGCTGATCTGCTGGCGAATGAGCGCCGACAGGAGCGTCTATACCGTCTCGGTGGACCTGGACGGCAAGCCGTCCAAGAAGCAGAGCGCCAGAATGATCGACGCCGAGTGGCGGAAACTCAGCTGACCCGGAGCCACAGAATCGGCCGGTCAGGAAAACTGGCCGGCCGATCTGTTCAGGACAGAGAAACTGGCCCGGGCATCAAACCCGGGCCAGTTTTCCAGTATTTCTTAGTAGTCCGACACCGTGAAGGTCGAGCCACTGGAAATGATCGACTGCGAGTATGTGGTCGGGTTGGCCGTGTCAGCGTCGAGGCTGCCGCTGTTCACGACGGTGACGGTGTAGGCACGGGCCGGAACCGGCGGAACAACGTAACCGTCGAGGTCGGTCTGAGCGCCGCTGGCGGTGGCCGGCAGGGACATCGTCACCGTGTTGCTGCTGTAGCCGGTGATCACAGCACCCTTCTGGATACCGGTACCGACGATCGTACGCCCGATGTGGGACGAGCTGAAGTTCGTCGTCGCGGTGACGACGTTGCTGCCGGCGGTCGTGGTTCCGTTGGAGACACCGACCGCAGCGACGCCAACCTTCAGCACACCACCGCCGCTACCGTTCTGCGTGGTCAGCGCCGGCGTCGAAACCCGGATGCTGGTCGAGCTGATGATCTGGGTCACCGTGGTGCCGGCGGCGAAGTTGGCCGTTGCGGTGGCGTTCGCGGTGGACACGTAGTTGATCGGCAGACCCAACCACGCGTCAACGGGAGCAGTAGTGAGGCCACCGATGATGTACGAACCGGTGGTCGTGGTCGCATTGGTACTGAGCGCGGCCGACTGTGCGGCGTAGTCCGACCAGTCGTCGCCCGCGGAGTCGAAGCGGCTGTTGAGCGGCAGGGAGCAGATCAGTTCGCTGTCACCGATGACCAGAACGTTCACACATTCGGAAACCGCGCCATTGGCCTTGGTGCTGGCCGCCGCAGTAGCGGGGTCGTACTTGCCCCGCGTCAGGTAGACGTGACCGTTGGCGGCACTGCTGTTGAAGGTCGGCGCCAGGAAATCCATGCCCGTGACGTCGATGTCGACGACACCGGTATTCGGCGCGGTGTTCGGCGTGACGTTGATGCCATTGCTGTAGGTGTAGATGTTCTGCGCGATCGTCTGACCGTTGGCAGTGGTGATCTGCAGCGGGACGCGACCCGCTGCATGCGCCGGCGCCGTAGCCGTGAAGCTGGTCGTCGAGATCGGAGTGATGTTCGTCAGCGGCAGGCCACCGAGCGTCGCCGAGATGGAGCCCGCCGTCGTCGGGAAGCCGGTTCCGACCACGGTGATGGTGCCGCCACCAAGCGCCGGTCCACCTGCCGGAGTGACCGAGGTGACGGTCTGGCTGACATCGGTCGTCACGTAGTTGGCACTACCGATGAGGATCTGGCCGTTGTAGAAGCAGAGCTTCTTGGAGACCGACGACAGCGTGGTCATCGCGGGGAAGGTCACAGCGGCCTTGTAATTCGACAGCTTCTTGATGGCCGTGGATGCGATGGCGACGTAGCTCGTGCCGGGAGTACCCGGCGCTGCGGGACACGCCGTAGCGTTCGTCACGCCCGCCGTCGGTGTTGTCACACCGGTGAGCCAGGCCGTGGTGGCATGCGACGCGGTGATGTTGTTGCCACCGGCGCTCGGCCCGCCAGCGCTGCTGAGCGTCAGGATCGGCTCGGCGAAGGCTGGTGTCGCCATGCTCAGGACTGCGGCAGTGGCCGCGCCCGTCGCGATGACGGCCCTGAGGCCGCGGCGACGAGTTGTGGACTTCGACTTACTCATGCGTTGTCCTCCTGCGGTCCTACAAGGCCGCATCGGTCGGGTCGGTGAGGCCCGGTCGAGGGGATCCGCCGCCGGGCCGTCTCGCTGAGGAGCGTAACTTGCCGCATTCGCGCAAATGCGGAGAGTTATGAATTTCGTTCTTAATGCCTGCTTCGCACCTCTTGCGACGATCCGTCGAAAGCCTTGTTGACAGCCGCCCACCCGCGCGCTAACTTGTTCTCAGATCGAGTAAGACTCAGAGCGAGAACAACGCGGAGGCGGCCATGAGGGAGCAGGAGGCGTTTCTGGCGGGTTATGACCCGCGGAGATATCCGGCGCTGGCGGTCACCGTGGACGTGGTGGCGCTGACGATCCGGGACGCCGCGTTGTGTGTGCTGCTCGTCGAGCGCGGTGCTCAGCCGTTCGCCGGGCGGCGGGCTCTGCCGGGCGGGTTCGTCAAGGAGGAGACGCTCGACGAGGCCGCGCGCCGGGAGCTCGGCGAGGAGACCGGTCTCGAACCGGGGCACGGTGACCTGGATCGGGTTCATCTGGAGCAGCTCAAGACGTACGGGAATCCCGGCCGTGACCCCCGGATGAGGGTCGTCTCGGTGGCCTACCTGGCGTTCGCGCCCAGCCTGCCCGAGCCTACGGCCGGCAGTGACGCGGCGCGGGCGTTCTGGGTGCCCGTCGACGAGGCGAAGGATCTGGCGTTCGACCACGACGACGTTCTCGCCGACGGCCTGGAGCGGGCCCGGTCGAAGCTGGAGTACACGCCGCTCGCCACCGCGTTCGTCAACGAGGAGTTCACGATCGGCGAGCTGCGGCAGGTCTACGCCAGCGTCTGGGGCGAGGAGCTGCACGCCGGCAACTTCCACCGCAAGGTGCTCAGCGTGCCGGGCTTCGTGGAGAGCACCGGGACCACCACGTCGCGAGGGGGCGAGCGTGGCGGCCCGAAGGCGAAGCTCTACCGGTCCGGGGACGCGCGGCTGCTGCATCCGGCGCTGCTGCGGCCGACCCGTGAGGACCGGGTCCGATGAGCACGCTGGTGGGAGCGGAGCGCCGACGCCGCCACGAGGAGCGGACGTTCGAGGACGCCGTCGCGAAGATCCAAGCCGCGAGAACGGCCCAGGATCTGGGCGGTCACACGTACCGGGAATGGGCCAAGATCGTGCACCCGGACGCCGCCGCCGCGCATCGGCGCGCGACCGCGACGGAGGCCTTCGCCAAGCTCTCGGCTCTCTATCAGAAAACCACGACATCTCAGGCCAAACCCGTCTTCGCGAGTGGCGACATCGCGGAGATCTACGCCGATGGCGCCGCCCTGCTGAAGGTCCCGCGCAATCCCGCGGACAACGACCTGATGGAGACGGAGGCCAAGGCGCTCCAAGATCTCCGAACCCACGGCGATCCGCGATTCCGGGCTTATGCCCCCAAGCTGATCAAGACGTACCTCCACGAGGACCAGGAAAAACGCCGCCGCCGGGTCAACGTCCTGGAACGACAGCGCAACATGCTGCGACTTGATCAAGCCGGCCAGCTCAAGATTCAGGACGCCGTCTGGATCTGGCGCCGGCTGCTGATCGGCATCGGCTGGGCCCACCGCGCCGGCGTGGTCCACGGCGCGATCCTGGAAAGTCACATCCTGATCCACCCGGAGCGACGCGGTCTGGTGCTCCTCGACTGGTGCTATGCCGGGCATCGACCGAGAGCGATAGTGAAGGCAAGCGAGGCGGCCTATCCGCCGGAGGTGCTTCACGACAGGACCGCGAGCCCCGCCACCGACATCTACATGGCGACCGGCTTGATGACCCGGGTCATCGGCCCGTCCCGAATGCCCGAGCCGCTGCGGCGGTTCGCCGCGGGCTGCAGCTACGACGCCCCGCGGATGCGCCCCCAGGACGCCTGGGAGCTGCTGGGTGAATTCGACGAGCTGATCCCCGAAAACTTCCGGAACTGAAGGAGCATGTGATGGGAAGCGGACACTGGTCCACCGACGTCTACACCGCCGCGGCCAACTACCGTGCCGCCACCGGCAAGAGCGCCTTCGACTACAGCGACAGCGGCGCCCGCCACGCCCACCCGGACCTCGACCCGAACGGCGTCTTCATGCGGGAGTCGCGGGATTCCAGCGAACACCCGTTCAGCACGCCGATCGCCGTCCTCTTCGACGTGACCGGATCGATGGGCAACGTGCCCCGGGTACTTCAGACCAAGCTCCCGCAGCTGCTCGGACTGCTGACCCGGAAGAACTACGCGGTCGACCCGCAGATCATGTTCGGTGCGATCGGCGACGCCACCTGTGACCGGGCGCCGCTGCAGGTGGGTCAGTTCGAGTCGGACAACCGGATGGACGAGCACCTCTCAAGGATCTACCTGGAGGGTGGTGGCGGCGGTCAGAAGCACGAGTCGTACGAGCTCGCCCTCTACTTCATGGCCCGGCACACGATCATCGACTCGATGGTCAATCGCGGTCGCCGTGGCTACCTGTTCATCATCGGTGACGAGATGCCGTACCCGCGGGTCAAGCCGCGCGAGGTGCAGGCCGTCATCGGCGACACGATCAAGCAGCCGATCCCGATCGAGGAGATCCTCACCGAGCTGCAGCGCAAGTACGAGGTCTTCTACATCCTGCCGACAGCGGCCGGGTGGGGCGGCGACGCCGAGGTGCTGGCCCGGTGGCGGGGGCTACTCGGCCAGAACGTCCTGGAGCTCGACGACCTGGACGCGGTCTGCGAGACGATCGCGCTGACGGTCGGCCTCGGTGAGGACGCCATCGACCTGGACGAGGGCATCGCCGACCTGGAGGATCTCGGCTCGGCGGCGGGCAGCTCGGTCGGCCGGGCCCTCGCGCCGCTGCAGCGGACCTCGGTGGTGCGCGACGATCAGTTCCAGATCACCGCCGGCCCGGGTGGGAACCAGAGGCTGTGAAAGAGCACCTCGCCGTCGTAGATCTTGGATACGGAGATGCGGGAAAGGGCACGATCGTCGATGCGATCTGCTCCACGTCCTCCAACATCGCAGCTGTCATCCGGTTCAACGGCGGCGCCCAAGCGGCCCACAACGTGATCACCGAGGACGGCAGGCACCACACGTTCGCTCAGTTCGGGTCGGGCACCCTGCGCGGCGTCCCGACCCACCTGAGCCGCTTCATGATCGTCGACCCGCTCGCGCTGGCCTCCGAGGCTCGCTCCCTGGGGAACCCGTTTCACCTGCTCACGGTGGATGCCGACGCTCTGCTCGCCACTCCGTGGCATCGCGCGGCGAATCGCCGGCGGGAGGTCGAGCGAGGCGCGGAGAGGCACGGTTCGTGCGGCATGGGCGTCGGAGAGACCCAGATGTACGCGTTGAAGCACCCCGACGCTCCACGCGTGGCTGACGTCCTCACCCCTACCCGGCTGACGATCAAGTTACGCGCCCTTGCCGACTTTTACGATATGTCGGATATTCCGATCGACGACGTCGTCGATGCCTTCGTCGCCTTCGGGGAAGCCGTCCGGATCGTCGGCACCGAGCACACCGACCGCCTCCTCGCCGCCGGCCCCTGTGTCTTCGAAGGCGCCCAGGGCGTCCTCCTCGACGAGTGGCGAGGCTGGCACCCCTACACGACCTGGTCCACGACCACGTTCGACAACATCGGGGAACTCTGCCCCTCATTCCGCCGGCTCGGCGTGGTCCGGACCTACACGACTCGGCACGGCGCCGGCCCGTTCGTCACGGAGGCACCCGACCTCGATCTGCCGGAGGCGCACAACGGCCGCGACGACTGGCAGGGCGCCTTCCGGACCGGCCACTTCGACGCGGTGGCCCACCGGTACGCGGTCGAGGTCGCCGGCGGCGTCGACGCCCTCGCGGTCACCCACCTGGACGCCCCGGCCCGCTGCCCGGACCTGAAGATCTGCACGGCGTACCGCACCGAGGGTGAGATCTGGGACCGGATCGAGCCCGGCCCGCACCGCGATCTGGCTTATCAGGAAAGGCTTGCCGGGAAACTCGCGAAGACCGAACCGGCGACTTCGCACCGCCCGGTCGACTGGAAGAACGCGATATCAGAATTGCTCGGCGCGCCTGTCGAGATCGAATCTCACGGCCCTCGCTCCAGTGACAAAAGAATTGCTACCCTGAGCAAGTAGAAGGCAAACATGCCCAGCTCAGAGCCGTAGGCAAGGCTTGCCTAAATACACTGAGGCTTGCCTTACCTAATGTAACGAACCTTTTACGGCAACATCATTCGATAACTGGAATAGTCTCCGCGATCGGGGTTATGGTCACTGCCGAGGCCATTGACGAACAGGGGAGTCGAACCATGACGCAGATGATGAACATGCCGCGTGTCCAGACCTGCACCGTCGCCGAATGCGGCTACAACCATGACGGCTGTACGGCGTTCGCGATCACCATCGGCAGCATGCAGACCGCCGAGTGCGACACCTTCATCGGCTCGGGTGAGAAGGGCGGCATGGGCGTCGCCACCGCCCAGGTCGGCGCCTGCAAGCGGGCCGACTGCACGTACAACGAGAACCTCGAGTGCCGCGCCCCGGCGATCACCGTCGGCGCCTCCGCCGACAAGGCCGACTGCCTGACCTACGCGCGCGCCTGACAGTCCATCCACCTCGCCGCAGGCCCGTCACCGATCGGTGGCGGGCCTGTCGCGTACGCCGTAGTTCGTAGCCGGCCTCCCCCAGCGGAAAACGGGCGGCGCCGTCCCCGTGACGGCGCCGCCCGTTCAGCCCGGCAGAGCGCGGGTCAGCACTGCCAGGTGGCTGGGAACTGGGGCTGGCGCTCGAGCTGCCCGCCCCCGTCCAGGATGTCCTGTTCCTCGGCTTCGGTCTGTTCCTCCGTTACGTGGCCTACGACCAGCCCGGTGTCGGAGACGTCGCTGACGTAGGCGACCTTGCGGCCACCGCCGGCCGGGAGGCGGCTCGCCTTGCCGTCGCGGATCAACCGGCCGTTGCCGTCGATCACCCAGCCGGAGGCGTTCACCGCCTGGCCCGGGTTCTGGTCTCCAGTGGTCTGGGTCAGCTTGCCGGTCCGCAGGTTCCAGAGCGCGGCGTTTCCCGGCTCCCAGACGCCGCCGGTCACCCAGTCGCCGCTGATCGAGTACGCGGTGGCGTTGCGCCCGGCCGGCACCGTGAGCTTCTGCCCCTTGCCCTGACGGTCCCAGACCCAGGGTTCGCGGGCCGTCCCGTCCTTGTAGATCCCACCGGCCATCCGCCCGTCGTCGAGGATGTCCACGACGTGCGCGCCCTCCGGCAACGGCAGCCGTACGGCGTCGGTCGAGCCGGCCGGCCAGAGCAGCGCGATGACGCCCTCGCCGCCGCTGTTGCCCTGCGGCTCGGCGTTGATCACCACGTCGCCGGCCGCGTTGATCGCCGGTTCCGGGTAGGGGTGCCACTCCCCCGCCGGCAGTTTCAGCTCGGTGTACGCGCCGCCGGCGAAGCGGAAGACGGTGTCCCGGTTGTTCCGGGTGGCGAGGCCGACGACGACGCCCGAGGAGTTCACCGCGGTGGCTTGGACGGAGTCGGCGTTCACCGGCAGCGCGGAAGCCTTGCCCCGGGTCCAGAGCACCGGCCGGAAGTCCTGGCCCTCGGTGCCGTTGCCGACGATGTACGTCCCGGTCGGGTCGACGGCCTCGGGGCCCGCGTCGCCGAGGCCCTCCGGGAGCGGCAGCTTCACCATCCTGCAGGCCGTCACGGACGGCGACGGCGACGACGACGGGCGCTGGGCCGGCAGCACCGGCGCCGGGGTCGCCGCGGTCGGCCGCAGCAGCACCACCGGCACTGCCACCAGCACCCCGACGGCGACCGCCGCGCCGGCCGTGGCCCGGGCCGCGTTGCGCCGGAACTTCTGTTTACGGGCGGCCGGCAGCAGCGCCTCCACCCGCACTCCGCTGGCGGGTACGGCGATCGCCTCCAGGCCGTCCCGCAGCCTCCGCTCGTCGCTCACGCCTGCCACCCCGTCTTCCCCAAAGCGGTCTCACCCAATGTCGTACGCAGGGCCGCCAGCCCCCGCGAGCACTGACTCTTGACGTTCCCCACCGAACATCCGAGCGCCTCGGCGGTGGCCTCGACCGACAGATCGCTGAAGTACCGCAGCACGATCACGGCACGCTGGCCTTTCGGGAGCGTGCGGAGCGCGGCCATCAGCGAGTCGCGTTCCTCGTAGCCGGGGCCGGTCTCCGCCGCCCTCTCCGGAACCTGATCACCGCCGAGCAGGACGCGCGCCCACGGGCGCCGCCGTTCGTCGAGGAAGCGCCGCACCAGGATGCGGTGGACGTACCCATCGAGATTGTCCGCCCGGACGGCCCGCCGCCAGCTCAGATAGAGCGAGGTCAGCGTGGCCTGGACGATGTCGTCGGCCTGGAAGGCGTCAGCACAGAGGAGATACGCCGCGCGATGCAGGCGCGGCAGGCGCCCACTCACGTACTCGACGTACTCCCGTTCCCACTCCGGCTTTCCCATCACGCTCTACTGTCGCGCCGGGCCGCCGGGGAGGTTGCACGGACTTCAGAGATACATGCCGATCCGGGAGGCCTGTTTCGGGACGGTCGCCGGGCGGTCACCGGTCTTCAGGGCATAGAGCTCGGCGAGGGTTGCGCCCTCGGGGCCGATTCCGGCGGGTGCGCCGAGCCAGGCCACGGCTTCGGCGTACGGCAGACGCCCCACCTCGATGCTCGCCAGGCATCGTCCTGGCCGCACCACCGCGGGGTGCAGGGACGCCAGGTCCTCGTTCGTGGTGATGCCGATGAGCGCGTTGCGACCCTGACCGAGCATGCCGTCGGTGAGGTTGAGCAGCCGGGACAGCGCCTGACCGGCGCTCGCCTTGGCCTCGCCGCGGATCAGCTCGTCGCAGTCCTCCAGCATGAGCAGCCGCCATTTCGGCTCCTCGTCGTCGCCGCTGCCGAGCGCCACGCTCATCAGGTACGCCGGGTCGCCGAAGAGCCGCTCCGGGTCGAGCACGCAGTCCACCTGGCACCAGGAACGCCACTGCTGGGCGAGCGCCCGCAGCGCGGTGGTCTTGCCGGTGCCGGGTTCGCCGTGCAGCAGCAGGAGACGACCGCTGATCGACGACTTGTCGACGGCCATGAGCCGTTCCAGGGTCTCGGCGACCGGCTCGGCGTAGTTGCGGCGGATGTCCGCCCACGGCTCGGCGTCGATCTCCCGTTCGACGCGCCGGGGTCCGTGCGCCCCGTAGTGCCAGAACCCGATCGGAACCGTCCCGGCAGCCGCCGGCGGCTCCTCGACCGCGTTCTCCACCGCCGCGTTGATCAGCTTCTCGGCCAGCTCGGAGCTGGTCGCGGTGACGGTGACCCGGGCGCGGCGGCTCTGCTTCCAGCGCATCACGTGCAGCGTCCAGCCGTCGCCCACGGTGATCCGGTTGTGCCCGTCCTCCTCGACGGCGTCGCGCAGCACGCTGCCGTCCGGCAGGCTCAGGTCGGCCTCGGGCCGGACGTTGTCGAGGTGGGTGGTCCGGCCGTAGGGCTCCCGGCCGCTCACGAACGGGTCGAGCGCCATCAGGTCGACCACGTCCACCAGCCGGTCGCCGTCGTCAACGGCGCCGGCGACCGGAAGCTGGTGGGGTGTATCCATCACTCCATGATCCGCACTGCCGCAAATTCTTTTACGCGGGCGTGAGCAGGAAGACCGGGATCAGGCGGTCGGTCTTCGTCTGATATTCCGCGTACGGCGGGTAGGCGGCCACCGACCGCTCCCACCAGAGTTCCCGCTCCTCCCCTTCCAGTTCGCGGACCGTGTAGTCCCGCTTGACCTCGCCGTCCTGGAGCTCGACGTGCGGGTTCTTCCGGATGTTGTAGACCCAGACCGGGTTCTTCGGCGCTCCGCCGAGGGAGCCGACGACCGCGTACTCCCCCTCGTGCTCGACCCGCATGAGCGGCGTCTTGCGCAGCGCGCCGGTCTTCGCCCCGATCGAGTGCAGGACGATGATCGGCATTCCCTGGATGTCGTTGGCCTCGGCGCCATTCGTCGCCTCGTACTTCTCGGCCTGATTGCGCGCCCAGTCAGATGTGCTGGGCAGGTACTCACCCGTCAACGGCATGATCCCGACCCTACAACTCCCGAACGGCACCCCGCCGCCTCCCGGAAGGCTCCTCCGGCCACGGACCGTGGTTCAGGTGCCGGCCAGAAGGCCGGACCACCGAGCGGAAGGCGACAACCACGTGCGGTTCCTCACCGGCAGCCTGGTCATCTCCCTGACGGCCGGCCTGGGCGCGTTCGCGATGCCCGGCCTCTCCTACGCGGGCGTGCCGGCCACCGTCACCGAGGCGCAGCCCGCCCGGGTCGTCGGCACCACCGTCGACGCCCTGGGCCGGCCGGTCGTCACCGTGCACGAGGCGACCGACCGTACCGAGACCGCCGAACTGCTCGACACGGTTCCGAACGCGCAGCTGGACGTGCCGGTCCGGGTCATGGCCGGCTCCGACCCGCTGCGCTCCCAGCAGTGGGGTCTCAGCAAGATCAAGGCACCTTCGGCCTGGGCGAAGTCGACCGGTTCCGGGGTGACCGTCGCGGTCATCGACACCGGCGTGGACGCCAAGCACCCGGATCTGGCCGGCAAGGTGCTGACCGGGTACGACGTGCTCAAGGGCGTGGCCGGCGGCACCACCGACCCGAACGGCCACGGCACCCACGTGGCGGGCATCATCGGCGCTGCCACCGGCAACGGCGTCGGCGTCTCCGGTGTCGCGCCGGACGCCAAGATCCTGCCGCTGCGGGTCTTCGACTCCACCGGCGCCGGCTACATGTCCGACGTGGCCGAGGCAGTGGTCTGGGCCGCCGACCACGGCGCGGGCGTCATCAACATGTCGATCGGCTCGACCACGAAGCTCGCGGCACTGTCCGACGCGATCACCTACGCCCGCGGCAAGGGCGTCACCGTGGTCGCGGCGGCCGGCAACGAGCGGCAGGACGGCAACCCGGTCAGCTACCCGGCCGCCGACGCCGGCGTGATCGCGGTCGCCGCCACCGACTCCGCCGACCGGTACGCCGTCTTCTCCAACTCCGGCGGCTACGTCGACGTCGCCGCTCCGGGCAGCGCGATCGTGAGCACCTACCCGACCGCGCTGACCGGGGGCGACTACGTCGCGATGAGCGGGACGTCGATGGCGTCGCCGCAGGTGGCGGGGGTCGCCGCGCTGCTGGAGGCGTACCAGCCGTCGCTCACGCCGTACGCGATCGAGCAGATCCTCAAGTCGTCGGCGGTGGACCTGGGCAAGGCCGGGTTCGACAACGACTACGGCAACGGGCGGGTCGACGCGGTGGCAGCGCTCGCCGCCGCGGGACAGTTCGTGACCGCGAACGTCGGCTCGCGCACTGTCACCTACGGCACGAAGACCAGCACCACGTTCAAGATCACATCGGGTGGCAAGGCGCTCGCGGGCGCTTCCGTGTCGGCGTGCTTCTCGGTGGCCGGGGGCGCGTGGAAGTGCTCCTCGGTGGTGACGACCGCCGCTGGCACGTACACGGCGATCCGCACAGCGGTGTCGACGTACAAAGCAAGGGTCTTCGTCCCTTCCACCGGCGAATTCGCGGCGGCCTCGGCGACCGCGAGTTACACGGTGAAGGCCGCGGTCACGGCGGTGCGCAGCAAGAAGGGCGTGATCACGGTGAAGGTGGCCGGGGCGTCCGGTCAGAAGATGTCGGTGCAGCGCTACCAGAACAAGAAGTGGAAGACGGTGAAGACGTTCTCCACGACCGCGACCCGCAAGGTGACCGGCCTGGCCGGCGGCGGGACGTACCGCGTGGTGATCGCCGGAACCAAACTCGTCGCGGGCGTGACCAGCGGCACGGTCAAAGCTTGACCCTCTGAGTAACGTGAGTGCGGTTTACTTCAGGCCATGGGCATCATCTCCCGCGGCTTCGGCGGGCGGCGGCGTGAGTCGCTGCCCGGCCTGCCGCCCGGTCAATACCTCACTCACGACTTCCCCGTGCTCTCCGCCGGGCCGACCCCGCGGATCCCACTGGACAAGTGGAAGTTCACGATCGCCACGGAGACCGGCGAGAAGCACACCTGGGACTGGAAGGAGTTCACCGCTCTTCCGGCCGAGGAGTTCACCGTCGACATCCACTGCGTGACCAAGTGGTCGAAGCTCGGCACCACGTGGAAGGGCGTCGCGCTGGACACCCTCTTCGAGGACGTCGAGTCGGCCGCCGACTACACGATGGCGCACAGCTACGGTGGCTACACCACCAACGTGCCGCTCGACGACCTGCTCGACGGCAAGGCCTGGCTCGTCTACGAGTTCGACGGCGAGCCGCTGCACCCGGAACACGGCGGCCCGGTCCGCCTGCTCGTGCCGCACCTCTACTTCTGGAAGTCCGCGAAGTGGGTCAACGGCCTGCAGATGATCAACGATGACGAGCCGGGCTTCTGGGAGGCCGGGGGCTATCACATGTACGGCGACCCGTGGCGTGAGCAGCGCTACCAGGGAGACTGACGCGTACCCATGAAGAACCGGATCAGCTGGCGCGTCGCCACCGTCTCCTCGGCCCGCTGGGAGACGGCGTCGGCGCGCACCCTGGTGCTGGACGTGCCGGACTGGCCGGGCCACCTGCCCGGCCAGCACATCGACGTCCGGCTCACCGCCGAGGACGGGTACTCCGCTCAGCGCTCGTATTCCATCGCGTCGGCGTGGCCCGGCTCTTTGGAGATCACCGTTCAGCGGCTCGCCGACGGTGAGGTGTCGCCGTACCTGACCGACGAGGTCCAGCCCGGCGACCAGATCGAACTGCGCGGGCCGGTCGGCGGCTGGTTCGTCTGGCGCTCGTCCTCCCCGGCGCCGGTGCTGCTCATCGCGGGCGGCTCCGGCGTGGTGCCGCTGATGTCGATGATCCGCGCCCGGGGTGACGCTCGTGGCCGCCAGCCGTTCCGGCTGATCTACTCGGTGCGCACGCCGGAGGACGCCGCGTACGCCGACGAGCTGCGCCGCCGCGTCCGCGACGACCCGGGCCTCGACGTGCACTTCGTCTACACCCGCAAGGCCCCCGAAGGCGCCGGCACCCCCAAGCGCATCGACGTCGCCGCGATCAACTCGCACGGCTGGCCGCCTGACTTCCAGCCGGACTGCTACGTCTGCGGCCCGACCGGCTTCGTCGAGACCGCCGCCGACATCCTGGTCGCCCTGGGCCACGACCCGAAACGCATCCGCACCGAACGATTCGGGGGCGCATGATGGAGATCGACGGCAACGCTCTCGGCGGCGACCTGAGCGAGATCTTCGCCGCGGACATGACCGGCGCCGTCTTCACCTGCGCCGGCTGCCGGCACACCGGGGCCGTCGCCACCCTCCGCGTCTGGGAGCCGGCCCCGGGCCTGGTCGGCCGCTGTCCCAGCTGCACCGACGTGATACTGCGCCTGGTCCGGACTCCTTCGCGCGTCTTCCTGTCGTTGACCGGCGCCACCCGACTGGAGATCCCCCTGGAGTCCTGATCGCGTGGTGGGCTCTCCCAGGTTTTCGTCGGTTTTCGCCGGTTTCGTCGCGCTCCCGCGTGTTGAGTTCGGGCGTTCGAGTCATGGTCGTTGGCGGCTTGGTTCGGGGGCGGATCGGGTTCGGGTTGCCGGCTGAGGGCGGTGAGCGCACGCAGAGACGAACCGCGTCCGCTCGCGGCCCCGATAGCGGCCGTCAACGCACACACCAACAAACCGCGTGCACTCACCGCCCCCACAACGACCGTCAACGCACACAAAGACGAACCGCGTCCGCTCACCGCCCCCACAACGACCGTCAGCGCACGCAGAGACGAACCGCGTGCACTCACCGCCCCCACAGCGACCGCCAACGCACACACCAACAAACCGCGTCCGCTCACCGCCCCACAACGACTGTCAGCGCACGCAGAGACGAACCGCGTCCGCTCACCGCCCCCCACAGCGGCCGTCAACGCACACACCAACAAACCGCGTCCGCTCACCGCCCCACAACGACCGCCAACGCACACACCAACAAACCGCGTCCGCTCACCGCCCCACAACGACCGCCAACGCACACACCAACAAACCGCGTCCGCTCACCGCCCCACAACGACCGCCAACGCACACAAACGCTTTGTGCGTGCGCTGACGGCCACTCGAATCGACCTGCGTGTGCGCTGACGGCCGCGGGCAGCGCAGGCTCTACTCGACGGACAGGAGGAGGGCCTGCTCCGGCGCCAGTAGCGGCACCGGCAGACCCGCCTCGGACAGCACCCGCCCCGGCAGGGTCACGGAACCCGCGACGAGCCACGCCGGCGGGACGTCCTGCACGCACCGGGGCGGGGCGCCGATCGGACGGACCGTGTAGAGGCGGGCCGGGTCGAGGCCCGGCAACCGGAGAGGCGGGGGAAGGGCAGCCCGCGGCGACCCCACCGAGACGAGGGCGAACAACGCCGACGAGCCGTCCTGGGCGACCACGCCGTGCACGCGGAAGGCCGGGTCGGGGGCGTCGGCCCGGACCACGCGGCCGGTGTGCAGCAGGGGACGCAGACGCTTGTAGGAAGTTATCCAGTCCGCTATCAGGGCCCGGTCGGCATCCGACGCCGTGGTCAGGTTCCATTCGATGCCGGCGCTGCCGAACAGGGCCGTGGCCAGCCGGAAGCCGAGCGCCGACGAGCGGCCGGTCACGTGGGCTGTCGCGTCGCCGAGGTGGCCGCCGAGGTATTCCGGCGGGATCAGCACACTCGTCCAGCGCTGGATGCTCTGGCGGTCCAGCGGATCGTTCGTGTCGGAGGTCCAGAACCGGTCGACCAGTTCGAGGATGCCGAGGTCGATGCGGGCGCCGCCGGAAGCGCAGCTCTCGATCTCCACGTGCGGGAAGGCGGAGCGCAGCGAGGCGAGCAGGCGGTAGAGGGCCCGGGTCTGGCGGTGCGAGGCGCCCGGTACGAGCAGGTCCCGGTTGTGATCCCACTTCAGGAAGGCGATCGGGTACTCGGTGAGCAGCGCTGCCAGACGATCATGCACGTAACCGAAGGCCGCCGGATTTCCAAGATCCAGAACACGCTGCCAGCGCCACGTCGGCCCGCCCGAATCACCCAAGATCCAGGACGGGTGCGAGCACGCGAGAGCAGAATCCGGGCTGATCATCTCGGGTTCGACCCAGAGGCCGAACTCCATGCCGCGGTCGTGGACGCGGGAGATCAGCGGATGCAGGCCGTCCGGCCAGACGGACGGGTCGACGTACCAGTCGCCGAGGGCGCGCTTGTCGTCGCGGCGGCCGGTGAACCAGCCGTCGTCGAGGACGAACCGCTCCACGCCGGCGTCCGCTGCCGCGTCGACGAGCTCGGAGAGCACGCCGAGGTCCTGGTCGAAGTAGACGGCTTCCCAGGTGTTCAGCACGACCGGGCGGGGTAGCCGCAGCGGCGACGACGAGCGGATCCACGGGTGCAGGCGGTCGGAGAGGCCGTCGATGCCGGTCTCCGAGAAGGCCGCCACCAGCCAGGGCGTCTCGTACGACAGGCCCGGCGCCAGCCGGATCTCGCCGGGCGCGAGCAGCTCGCCGGCCCCGAGGGTCCCGTAGCCGAGGGCCGAGCGTTCCGCCCAGATCGACTTGTCGCCGCTCCAGGCCAGGTGGACGGCCCAGACGCGGCCGCGCCGGAAGCCGAATCCGGGTTCGCCGGCCATCAGCAGGAACGCGTCGTCGTGCCCGGGACGGCCGTGCCGGCTCTCCCGGCTCCACACGCCGTGCCGCAGGGGCGCGCGCTGCGGCTGCCGTTCGTGCGCCCAGAGGCCGGTGAAGTCGAGCACTTCGGCGGCGTCGTCCGGGATCGGGAGCTGGATGCCGAGGCGGGCCAGCTCGAAGTCGGTGTCGCCGCGGTTCTCCAGCCGATGCCGGACGCGGAGCACCCCTTCCGGCGTCAACTCCAGCTCCGTAGTCAGCTCCAGCGTCTCGTCGGTGCTCTCCGCCCGTACGATCGCCATCGGACTTTGATCTTGAATCTCAGCGATGCGGAAAGCCGGCGCCGGAACACCATGACGGTGCCCCTCGAGGCCCGGCGTTCCGCTCCAGCCTTCTGCCGGGCCGGGCATCAAAGACAATCGCAGGGGTACGTCGACCGAACTCGGCGCCACGGCCGGGACGCACGCCTCGGCGAACCCGGTGAGCGCCGCATCGTCGAGTTCACCGAGGTCAGGACCCCAGTGGAGGATCACGGGAACGGCACCGCGGGCGTCGAGCACAAGGCTGACGCCCGCGGAGCGCAGGTGGAGCACCGTCACTCGGCGACCGGGATCGACTGGGACTTCAGGTTCTCGATCGTGGTGGCCTGCGCCTTGGTGAGCGCGTCGGTGAGCGTGCCACTACCGGACACGGCGGCCTTGAAGCCGTCCGACGCCGTGGCGTAGGTGGAGGTCATCGTCGGTCCCCAGACGAAGTCGGGCGCGACCTGGGTGGAGGCCTGCGCGAACACATCGTAGATCGCCTGACCGCCGTAGAAGTCCACTCCCTGCTTCAGGGCCGGGAGCGACGCGCCGGCCTTGGTCGCCGGGTAGAGCTGGGCCTCCTTGTTCAGCAGGGTCAGCGCCTCCTCGGAGGTGTTCAGCCAGAGAGCGAACTTGGCCGCCTCGTACGGGTGCTTCGAGCCCTTGAAGACCGCGGTGGCCGAGCCACCCCAGTTGCCGGCGACGTTGCCGCCCGAGGTCCACTGCGGCATCGGGGCGACCGCCCACTTGCCGGAGGTGTCCGGCGCGCCCGACATGATCGAGTTGGCGCCCCAGACCGCCGACACCCAGGTCCACGCCTTGCTGGTGTTGTACGCGTTGTCCCACTCGGTGGTCCACGGCGGCACCGCCGACACCAGCTTCTTGTCGATCAGGCCCTGCCAGTAGTTCGCGACCTTCGTGGTGTTCTCGTCGGTCATGCTGACGGTCCACTTGGAGCCGTCGTTGGCGAACCAGCGGCCGCCGGCCTGCCAGGCCAGACCCGCGAACTGGTTGATGTCGCTCTGCGAGAAGTTGGTGATGTAACCACCGGCCGCCTTCACCTTCTCGGCCGCGGCGGCGTACTCCTCCCAGGTGGTCGGCACCGGGATGTTGTTCTTCTCGAACAGGTCCTTGCGGTAGAAGAGGGCCATGGGGCCGGCGTCCTGCGGGATGCCGTAGACCGAGTTGTCCTCACCGAAGGTGACCTGACCCCAGGTCCAGTCGACGAACTGGTCCTTCGCCGCGGTGACCTCGTCGCAGGCGGCCAGGTTCTCCAGGCCGTCCTGGACGCGGAAGCTGGGCAGCGCGTCGTACTCGATGTGGCCGAGGTCGGGCGCGTTGCCGGCCTTCAGCTGGTTGAAGAAGTTCTGGTACGTGCCACCGTTGCCGTTCGGGCCGGTCTGCACCTTGACCTGGATGTTCGGGTTCGCGTCGTTCCAGACCTTCACCACGTTCTCGATCCCGGGGATCCAGGTGGTGTAGTTCAGGGTGACCGGGCCGGAGGAGGGCGCGCAGCTGGCGGCGCCGGCGGCCGTGGTCGCCTCGTCGTCACTGCCGCTCGAACAAGCGGTCAGGGCGAGTGCTGAGGTCAGCACGATGCCGAGGGAACGCATGGGAAAACGCACGATTTCCTCTTTTCAGCGGGTTTTCGATGGGTGAGAGGGGGTCTTACTTGATGGCGCCGGAACCCAGTCCGTTGCGCCAGAAGCGCTGGAGAAGCAGGAATGCGATCACCAGCGGAATGATCGAGACGAGCGCGCCGGTCAGCACCAGCATCCGGAGCTCGGGGTGCTGGTTGACCTGGGTGTTCCAGGTGTAGAGACCGAGGGTCACCGGGAAGAGCCGTTCGTTGCCGAGCATGATCAGCGGCAGCAGGAAGTTGTTCCACACCGCGACGAAGTGGAACAGGAAGATCGTCACGAGGGCCGGGAACATCAGCTTCGTACTGACCGTGAAGAACGTGCGCACCTCGCCGGAGCCGTCCAGCCGGGCCGCTTCGAGCAGCTCGTCCGGCACGCTGGCGGTCGCGTAGATCCGGGCCAGGTAGACGCCGAACGGGTTCACCAGGCTGGGCAGGAAGACCGACCAGAAGGTGTTCGTCGCGTTGAACTGGCTGAAGATCAAGAAGAGCGGCAGGGCGAGCGCGGTGGCCGGCACCAGGACGCCGCTCAGCACCACGTTGAAGATCGCCTCCCGGCCCGGGAACCGGTACTTCGCCAGCGCGTATCCGCACATCGCCGCCAGGACGGTGCCGAGCAACGCCGCGCCGCCCGTGTAGACGATGCTGTTGCCGAGCCAGCGGAGGAAGACCCCGTCGCGGTACGCGAAGAGCTCCCGCAGGTTGTCGATCAGCTTGAAGTCGGCGAACCACAGTGGGTTCGTGCTGCTGAACTCGCCGCGCGACTTGGAGGCCGCGACCAGCAGCCACCAGATCGGAACCAGGAAGTAGAGGGTGCAGGCGCCCATGACCAGCATGGGAAGGCTCTTCTTCACTTGTCGCCTCCACGCTGGGTCACCTTGAGGAAGGCGAAGGAGAGCACGCAGGTGGCGAGCGCGAGGACCACCGAGAACGCCGCCGCCAGGTTGAAGTTCGGGATCGACGAGGTCGAGTAGACCGTCAGGTTCGGGGTGTAGGTGCTGGTCACCGCGGAGCTGAAGGTCCGGAACACGGCCGGCTCGGCGAGCAGCTGCAGCGTTCCGATGATGGAGAAGACGGTGGTCAGCACGATCGCCGGCATCACCAGCGGGATCTTGATGGACACCGCGGTACGGATCGCGCCGGCGCCGTCCAGCTTCGCCGCCTCGTACACCTCCTGCGGGATCGCCAGCAGCGAGGAGTAGATGATCAGCATGTTGTAGCCGACGTAGACCCAGGTCACGACGTTCGCCATGGCCCAGAGCACGAAGTCCGCACTCAAGAGGTCGACGGCGCTCGTCACCTGCTGGAAGGGCGACAGGTTCGGCGAGTAGAGGAAGCCCCACATGATCGCCGCGACCACGCCGGGGACCGCGTACGGGACGAAGAACGCCAGCCGGAAGAACCGCTTGCCGCGCACCAGGCCGGAATCGAGCAGCAGCGCCAGCACCAGGGCCAGACCGAGCATGACCGGCACCTGCACGACACCGAAGAGCAGCACCCTGCCGATCGACTCCCAGAACGGGCCGTCCTGCAGGACGCGGGCGTACTGGTCCAGGCCGCCGAAGACCTCGCGGGCCGGGCCGAAGGTGCCGGTGCGCTCGACCTTGTACAGCGACTGCTTGATCGCGTACAGGATCGGCGCCAGGTAGAAGGCCGCGAAGAGCAGGCCGAAGGGGAGGATGAAGAAGAGCAATGCTCCGATCGGCCGTTTCCTAGTCATTGCCCGCCTCCCTGATCACCGCTACATCGCCTGCTTTCAGTTCGGTGATCAACTTGCCGCTGACCAGGTCTTCTCCGGCGATCTGGACGCTCTGCGCGCTGTGGTTGACCACGAAGAGGTAGGAGCGGCCGTCCTTCGACCGCCGGACCACCTCGACGTCGCCGTTCGACTCCGGGCCGGCCGGCGTCACGCCGGCGCTCTCCACGGCGCTTCTCATCAGCTCGCGCAGACCGCGCCGGTCGAGCTGGGTGGCGGCGTACCAGGCGTTGCCGTTGCGCGTGATGGCGGGAACACCCGGCAGCGGGCCGTCGGTGTAGGTCGCGATCGTCTCAGCCGTCGTGGTGCGCAGGCGCTCGGTCCAGAGCGAGCCGGTCGCGCCGTTGCTGAGCGTGACCTCGTGGCCGGGCAGCAGCGGGGCGAACTCCTCGCCGTGGATGCCGAGCACGTCCTTGAACGCTCCCGGGTAGCCACCGAGCCGGATCCGGTCCCGCTCGTCGACGATGCCGGAGAAGAAGGTGACCAGGAGGCTGCCACCATTTCCGACATACTGGTTTATGTTCTCGGCCGCTTCATCACTGATCATGTAGAGGCACGGGATGACGACGAGCTTGTACTTCTCCACGTCCGCGCCCGGCGCGACGATGTCGACGGTGACGCCCAGCTCGCGCAGCGCCCGGTGGGCCCGGTGCACCTCGTCGAGGTAGGTGACCGCCTGCGACGGGCGGGCCTCACCCTCCGCCGACCACCAGGACTCCCAGCTGAAGACCAGCGCCACGTCCGACTCGACTTCGGTGCCGGCGACCTCGCCGATCCGGTCCAGGGTCTCGGAGAGCCGCAGCACCTCCCGCCAGGCGACGGTGTCCGTGCCGGCGTGCGGCAGCAGAGCCGAGTGGAACTTCTCGGCGCCCTGCGCCGACGCCCGCCACTGGAAGAAACAGAGTGAGTCGGCGCCGCGGGCCACGTGGGTGAGCGAGTTGCGCAGCATCTCGCCCGGCGCCTTCGTCAGGTTGTGCGGCTGCCAGTTGACCGCGCCGGCCGCCTGCTCCATGAGCATCCACGGCTTGCCGCCGGCCAGGCCCCGGGTCAGGTCGGCGGCGAAGGACAGCTCCGCGACCGGGTCGCCGAGGCGGTGGTCGAGGTAGTGGTCGTTCGCCACGACGTCCATCTCCGGCGCCCAGGACCAGTAGTCCAGGTTGCGGATGTGGGCGGTGACCATGAAGTTGGTGGTCGTCGGTATCGCCGAGTGACGGCGGATGATCTCCAGCTCGCCGCGGTAGTAGCCGAGCAGCTCGTCGGAGCTGAACCGGTGGAAGTCGATGATCTGGGCCGGGTTGCGCAGCGACAGCGCGAGCCGGGGCGTCTGGATCTCGGACCAGTCGCTGTAGCGCTGGCTCCAGAACGACGTGCCCCACGCCTCGTTCAGCGTCTCGATCTTCCGGTAGCGCTCGCGCAGCCAGCCGCGGAACGCCTCGGCGCTGACCTGGCAGTAGCAGAGCGCGTTGTGGCAGCCCAGCTCGTTCGACACGTGCCAGAGGGCCACCGCGGGGTGGCTGCCGTACCGCTGCGCCACCTGCTCGACCAGCGCGAACGCCTTCTCGCGGAAGACCGGCGAGCTCGGGCACCAGGCCTGGCGGCCGCCCGGGAAGCGGATCGTCCCGTCGGCGGCGGCCGGCAGGATCTCCGGGTGCAGGCTGCTGAGCCACGGCGGCGGGCTGCTCGTGCCGGTACCGAGGTTGACCCTGATGCCGTTCTCGTGCAGCAGGCCGATGACCTCGTCGAGGTCCTCGAAGTGGTACCGGCCGGGGCTCGGTTCCAGGTTCGACCAGCCGAAGATGTTGACGGCCACCAGGTCGACGCCGGCCTCGCGCATCAGCGCGACATCCTCGCGCCAGACGCCGGGCGACCACTGCTCCGGGTTGTAATCACAGCCGAGGCTGATCCCGGGTATCCGCTTGAACATAAAACTCCTGGTCACAGGTGTGTGCACGTGCACACATTTCCGTGGACCTAAGGGTCCGTTACGGATGTGTGAACGTGCACACAGTAGGACTGGCCTGGCACTCGGTCAATAGCTGCGGCGCTACATTGATCGCATGCGGCCACCGAAGCGCGCCACGGTCCACGACATCGCTGCGGCAGCCGGTGTCTCCCGAGGCACCGTGAGCCGCGTGCTGAACGGCGGATACGTCTCCGCCGAGGCACGCGCCGCGATCGAGGCCGCCATCCTCGAGGTCGGCTACGTGCCGAACAACGCCGCTCGTACGCTGAAGATGCGCCGCTCGCAGGCGGTCGCCTTCGTCGCGCTGGAGCCGCATTCGCTCTTCCTCGACGACCCGAACATCGGCTCGATCATGCTCGGCGCCAACGCCGCGCTCTCCCTCGCCGACCACCAGATGGTCAGCCTGGTGGTGGAGTCCGCGCGCGACACCGAGCGGGTCGCCCGGTACCTCAGCGGAGGCTTCGTCGACGGCGCCATCGTCGTGTCGGCCCGCACCCGCGATCCGATCATCAAGGTAATCGCCGGACTGGGCCTACCAGCGGCTTTCGTTGGTCATCCACCCGATCTGAGCGACAGCATCCCGTTCGTCGGGATAGACAACATCGACTCCGCCCGCTCGATCACGTCCCGCCTGGCCGCCGGCGGCCGCCGCCGCATCGGCATGATCGCGGCGGCGCTGGACCGGGACTCCGGGATAGACCGGCTGACAGGCTTCAAGACCGCACTCGGTACGGCCTTCGACTCCACGCTGGTAGCGGACGTCCCGCACTACGACTACGGTTCCGGCGTCAAGGGGATGCGGCTCCTGCTCGAACGCGAACCGGCCATCGACGGCGTCTTCGCCGCATCCGACGCCATCGCCGCGGGCGCCCTCGAAGCCCTGCGCGAAGCCGGCCGCAGCGTACCCGGCGACGTCGGCGTGGTCGGCTTCGACGACAGCACGTGGGCGGTCCGCTGCCAGCCTCAGTTGTCGACGGTGCATCAGCCGGCGACGGAGCTGGGCACGGTGGCGGCGCAACTGGTGCTACGCCAGCTCCGTGGCGAACACGTCGAGCAGGGTGGCCAGCTGCTCCCGACCCCGATCGTCTGGCGCGACTCGGCCTGAGCCCGTCCGCGGGTTTCTGCCGCCCACGTCAACCGATGGCTGGGGTCGGGTATCCGGCTGAGGTCGGCTATCCGGCTGAGGTCGACTATCCGGCTGAGGTCGACTATCCGGCTGAGGTCGACTATCCGGCTGAGGTCGACTATCCGGCTGAGGTCGACTATCCGGCTGAGGTCGACTATCCGGCTGAGGTCGACTATCCGGCTGCGGGTGAGTGCCGGGCCGGGGCCGGATTGCCAGGCGAGGGGGTTCGGCACCGGGCCGTAGCGCCGCTTCCGGGCCGCCGTGGGTCAGGCCGCTGAGGCGGGCGCCGCGCACCTGAGGCCGTTGCGCGACCAGCGGCCACGTGCGGGGAGTCGGCTGTGACCCATGGCTGCCTCAACCGCCCGCCGACAGCAACCAGTCACAGCCGAACCGGGTGGCTGTGACCCATGGCTGCCTCAACCGCCTGCTGGCAGCAACCAGCCACAGCCGAACCAACGCGGCTGTGACCCATGGCTGCCTCAACCGCCCACCCACAGCAACCAGCCACAGCCGAACCAGGTGGCTGTGACCCATGGCTGCCTGGACCGCCTGCTGGCAGCAACCAGCCACAGCTGAACCGGGTGGCTGTGACTCATGGCTGCCTGGACCGCCTGCTGGCAGCAACCAGTCACAGCCGGGCGGTGGGGACTTCAGCGGTTGCGGAGGGTGGCGGCCAAGTGCTGGACGAAGGCGGGATCGTCCTCGGGGCCGATCGGGGTGAGGGCCGCGGGGGCGTGCGTGTCCTGAGGGGATGTGACCTTGCCGGCTCGGAACCAGGCGATCGGGCCCGCTACCGGGCAGAGCAGGATCAGGATCGTCCAGGCACCGCGGGGGAACGAGCGCAGCCTCGCGCGGTCGGTCAGCAGGCAGTCGATCAGGGCTACCGCGCTGAGCGCGACGACGACGAGGAAGAGCAGCGTGTTCAGGCGGGCCATGGGGTGAGATCCTGGCGGCCTCCGGGAGCCGTGGCCGGTCCCCGGAGGTTGTCCACGGGTTGCGCTTCTAGCCGGCGCTTCCGGAGAACGCCGGCAGGTAGCCGTACGAATAGCCGTTGGTGTTGGGGTGGTAGGAATTCTGCGGCGGGATCACGGTGAGCCCGTTGAGGTACGGCCGTGACGAGCACACGCCGTGGCCGGTGAATTCGTCGCGCACCTCGGAATAGACGAATCCGGCGGCCTCGGCGCGGTTTTTGATCATTTCGTCGAGGGCCGTCGCGCCGCTGTTCAGCGATTTACGCTTGGCGATGCTCATCTCGCAGAGCACCGACGTCGTGTCGAAGATCAGCGGGTACGACAGCACCACCACCCGTGCGCCCGGCGCCTTGGCCTTGATCGCGCCGTAGGCCGCGTCGAGTTTGGCCGGCAGGGTGTTCGCGACGTACGCCTTGCCCGACTCGACCTTGGCGGCGCACGCCGAGTCGCTGGATGTCAGGCAGGTGAGGACGGTCGGCGCGAAGCCGGCGTCGTTGCCGCCGATCGTGATGCTGACCAGGTCGGCGCCGCTGTTCATGGCCGGCGCCTGGGTCTTGACGATGTCGTCGGTGACGGCGCCGCCGCAGGCCAGGAACTGGAAGGTCGAGGGCGAGTTCTGCGCGGCCCACTTCGCCGCGTAGCTGTTGTTGCTGCGCAGGCACGTGCCGGACTGGCCGGGCGCGCCGACGCCGGATGAGTAGGAGTCGCCGAGGGCGACGTAGTCGACGGACGCCGCCTGGGCGGGAGCGGCGAGGGCGAGGCTCAGCAGGGATGAAGTGACGAGGACGGTCATCAATCTCATCGATGGCCTCCAATATCCGCGTGGGGATTCAGGGGCCCGAAGCGCTTCGGTTACCGAACAGTAAGTCAAGGCTTCGGGAAAAGGAATCCAGTGACATTCGTGTTACAAGGTAGTAACATGCGTCGATGTGACCAGGGGTTATGGCCGCGGGTGATGTTACGTGCGCCGTGCGTGATTCCGCGTACAGCGGCGGTCGGGCCGATCTTCAGCGTGTCTTCAGATCTGCGGGCTACGGTTTTGTTCATGGAAGAGAACCGGGCCCGCCGCATGGTCCAGACACTGCGGGACCGCAACGTCTTCGCTCATGTCCGGCTGCCGCGTGCGGGCGGCTCGGGATACGGCATCCGGGTGGTCCTCCCGGACGGCCGCGAGGCGGAGTGGGAGGCCGGCGCTGCCGGGCTGCAGGCACAGGTGATGCGCAACGGCGTGCTCGTCGGGTTCGTCGAGTCGATTCCCGGCTCCGACCTGTTCACCGAGCAGCAGATGATCGATGCGATAGCGGTGACCGATTATGACCGCCCGATCGGCCGTTCCGAGCCCACGCCGAACAGACGTCCGGTGCCGCCCCCTCCGCCGCCGAGCCTGGCCGACCGGCTGCGGTCCGGCTTCCGCCCCTGAGGAAGGCACCGGCAGAGAAGACCTCACCATGCGAACGGGCGGCCCTTCGTCGTGTTCGTCGCCGTCCGGCCGTCGCCGCGGACGTAGCGGAAGGTCATCACCACGGCGTACTGACGGCCGCGCCGCGGCTCGGCGACGAGCGGCCCGCACTCCTGCGTCATCGACCGGCGGCCGAACGACAGGTCGTCGCAGGTGCGGGGGCCGGCGACGGTACGACCGGTGCGCGCGTCCTGCAACGCCACCTCGATGCGGCCACGACCACCGGCCGGCGCGGTGAGGGCGGCCTGGAACTGGATGTCGCTGCCCAGCTGGTGACACGGGCGCGGGCCGAGCGGCGTGCGCGTGCGCAGATCGAAGACGAGCCGCGGCGAGCACTGCCAGCGCCCCTGGGCCTTCCCCTCCGGCAGCGGGATCAGTGCCCCTCCGCGGGGCCTGCTCGCTTGACGGGACGGCGATGCGGGCGGGCGCTTCACCCGTACCCCCGCCGTGGTCCTGGAATCGGCATGCGCGACGCCCCTCGCGGCCTTGGCCACCCGCGGAGATCGGGAGGGCGCCGGCTTCGAGGCAGCCGGCGAAGCGGCCGGCGATGAAACGGCGGGAGAAGCCGCAGGAGGCGCCACGATCATCGCGGGCGCGTCCCCGGCACGGCTCATGTGCCAGGCCGTCGTCGCGACACCCGAGGCCAGCATGGTCCCGGCGGCCACCGACGCGACGGCGAAGGCGCCCCGGCGGGACCAGCGGTTCGGCGGCGCGGCGTTGTTCGGGACGCGGCGGCGCGGGGCGGGCAGGCGCGGCACGGGCGCCGGATGGAACTCGATCGAGTCGTCCTCGGGCGGGCTGCCGGGACGGGACAGCGCCGGGGCGTCACTCAGATTGCGGGCGAGGAATCCCAGATCGGTGACGAGATCGGTGGCGCTGGGGCGATGCCGCGGCTTGACCGCCAGGCACATCGTGATGATCCGCCAGAGCGGGTCGGGGATGCCCGGGCGGCGTTCCGGCTGACCCTCGGCGTGCAGGCGCATGAGCTCGGGTATCGAGTCGCTGCGGTACGGCGGATGCCCGTTGACCAGCTCGTAGAGCAGCACCCCGAGCGCGTAGACGTCGGTGGCCGGGCTCGGCGTGACGCCGTGGAACGCCTCGGGCGCCATGTAGTGCGGGGTGCCGACGACGGCGTTCGGCGTGGTCATGCTCGGCAGGTTCAGTATCCGGGCGATGCCGAAGTCGGTGAGCCGGACCTCCGACGCGTCGCTGAGCAGGATGTTGTCCGGCTTCAGATCGCGGTGGATGATCCCCAGGTCGTGCGCCTCGGCGAGCGCCGAGGCCACCTGGCCGGCGAGCCGGACCGCCTCCCCCGGCGCCACGGTTCCGCGCCGGTGCAGGTGGTCGCGGAGATTGCCGCCGGCCACCAGGTCCATCACGAGACCGAGGGTCTCCCCCACGCTGAACAGGTCACGGACCCGGACGACGTGGCGATGCCGGAGCATCTGCAGGATCGTCCGCTCCTGGACGAACCGGGTGACCAGGCGCGGCTGCCGCAGCAGGCTGTCGTGCAACAGCTTGATCGCGACCGGCTCGCCGGTGGAACGGTCCTCGCCGCGCCAGACGGTGCCGGTCGCCCCCTGCCCGATAGGTCTGACCAAAACGTAAGATTTCCCGACACACCGCCCGGCCAGTGGCACGTCCGAGCCGCTCCCCGTGGGATCCTCTCCGGGGTCGTTCGTCACTCCGGGTCCTTCCGCAGACGGCAATGCCCCGGAATGATGCGATTTGACCGGAGAGTATGGCAAGCCTTGCCGCAGCGTTTTGCACCCTAAGGGCGGATTCTCGTCACTGCGGCGGCGGGGCCTCGTTCTGACGGATGGGCTGCGGACCACACAGCGACCGGATCGCCCCGAGCAGCGTCGAGCGGGTGAACGGCTTCTCCAGCAGCATGCTGTTGTCGTCCAGGTGCAGCTGCGGCCCGAGCGACGCCGCCGAATAGCCGGACATGTAGAGCACCGGCAGGTCCGGCTGGTGGGTGCGCAGCGCGCTGGCGAGCTCCGGGCCGGTCATCGTCGGCATCACCACGTCCGTGATCAGCAGGTCCGGCCGCGCGCCGGACGCTACCTGGGTGACCGCCGTGAGCGCGTCGGTGGCGACCGCGATCTCGTAGCCGGCCGGCGCGATGAGCCGCTGCACGAGCTGCGCCACGTCCGGCTGGTCCTCGACGATCAGGACCCGGCCGATCACCGCCTGCTTGGTCCGGCCCTCCCCCTCGGCCTGCTTGCGCTCCTCGGCGGCCGGCAGGTAGATGTGCACCGTCGTGCCCATCCGCGGCTGCGACTCCAGCTCGATGTGGCCGCCCAGATTGGTCACGATGCCGGCCGTGGTGGCCAGGCCCAGGCCGGCCGCGGTCGGGCGGGTCGTGAAGAACGGTTCCAGGGCCCGCTTGCGGACCTCCTCCTCCATGCCGGTGCCGGTGTCCGTGACGATCAGGTGCACCAGCTTGCCGGCCGGGGCGCCCTCGGTCGCGAACTGGCCGGGCTCGATCACCTCGTTCGTGGCGGTGACCCGGACCATGCCGCCGTGCAGCATCGCGTCCCGGGCGTTCGCGGCCAGGTTCACCAGCGCCTGCTCCAGCGGGCCGCGCTCGGCCTTGACCGGCCACACGTCCGGGCCGAACGTCAGGTCCAGGCCGATCCGCTCACCGAGCGTCCGGCTGAACAGCGACTGCACGTCGGTGAGCAGGTCCGGGATCGGGATGACCTCGGGCCGGTTGCCCTCGCTGCGGCCGAACGCGAGCAGCTGGTGGGTGAGCGTGCGCCCGGTGGCGACCGCGTCCAGGATGTCCTGCGCCAGCTGGTGGGGCTGCGAGCCCTCCTCGGTGCCGGTCAGGATCATGTCCGCCGAGCCGGCGACCACGGTCATCAGGTTGTTGAAGTCGTGCGAGAGGCCGCCGATCAGCTGGCCCAGGCTGTCCAGCCGGCGCAGGTGGTCGAGCTGGCGCTTGAGGCCGCGGGCGTCGATGTGGTCGGTCGTGTCGGTGATCATGCAGAGCACGCCGGCGAACTCGCCGTGATCGTCGCGGACCGGCATCATGCTGATCCGCACGCTGCGCCGGGAGCCGTCGGCCCGCATCAGCCGGGTGGCGCCGACCGTGGAGCGGCCGGTCTTGCACTCGGCGATCCGGCGGTCCAGCTCCTTCTGCCCGACGTTGTCGAGGAAGCCGCGCAGCGAGACGCCGATCAGCTCGGCGCGGGGCATGCCGAGGACCACGCCGATCGGCTCGTTGGCGTACGTCGCCACGCCGTCCGGGTCGAGCTGGAGCACGCCCTCCGGGATCGTCTCGAGGACCCGGTGGTACCGCTCCTCGGCGGCCTTCAGCCGTTCCTGGGCACGGGCCGCCGAGACCGCGAGCGACACCTCGCCGGCGATGTCCCGGGCCAGCTCCACCTCGGGCGTGGAGTAGAACGCGTCGGCGGTGTGCCGGGTCAGGATCAGGAATCCGGCGTACGTGTTGTCGACGATCACCGGGCAGAGGACCGCCGCCGTGATCCCGTCCTCGGGGTGCCCGAGCGCCGCCGCCGGGTCACCGGCCAGCACGATCGGGCGGCGGCTCGCGGCCAGGGTGGTGGAGAACTCGTCGTCCGGCGTGTCACCGGCCCGGTCCAGGGAACGGGCGAGCGTGCGGGACCGCTCGTCGTCGAGGTGGTGGTAGGAGATCTCCTCGTACCGGCCGTCGTCGCGGAGCAGTTGGACGCCCGCGCCGTCACCGATCATGTCGGCGGCGGCGCGGGCGGCCGTGGAGCTGACCTCGGCCGGATTGGCCCCGGCTCGGCTGAGAGCGAGGGCGAGGTCGGCGAGCGCGTACCGGAGGGGGTAAGCCATGACACCCATGTGGGTCATGATTCGCGTTTGACCAGGGTCGCGCGGGCGAAACGGGCAAATCTCAGCCGAAAAGCGCACTCACCGATTCGCCGTTGTGGATCCGGCGCATCGCCTCGGCCAGGGCCGGGGCCACGGACAGGATGGTCAGCTTGTCGGTACGGTTCGCCGGCGGGATCGGCACCGTGTTGGTGCAGACGATCTCCTCGATCTCCTTCTCCGCGGAGAGCCGCTGCACCGCGTCGGCGGCGAAGAGCCCGTGCGTGCAGGCCACCCGTACGCTCCGGACGTTGCGCTCGCGGAGCCGGGCCAGCAACTCGAAGACCGTGCTGCCCTTGGCGATCTCGTCGTCCAGGACGATGACATCACGGTCGGCGACCTCACCGATCACCGAGCTGATCACCACTTTGTCGTCGGCGTACCGCTGCTTCGCGCCCGCCGCCACCTCGATGCCGAGCATCCGGGCGAACGCCGCGGCCTCCTTGGCGTTGCCGAGGTCGGGGGACACCACCACCGCGTTGCTGAGGTCGTACGCCCGGAAGTGATCGGCCAGCTCGCGCAGCGCGTGCAGGTGGTCGACCGGGATCTTGAAGAAGCCGTGCACCTGCGGCGAATGCAGGGTCATGGCCAGCACCCGGTCGGCGCCGGCGGTGGTGAGGAGGTCGGCCACGAGACGGCCGCCTATCGAGATGCGCGGCTCGTCCTTCTTGTCGCTGCGGGCGTACGCGTAATGGGGCAGGACCACGGTGATCCGGCCGGCCGACGCGCCACGGGCTGCGTCGATCATGAAGAGCAGCTCGGCGAGATGCTCCTGGGTCGGCGGGGAGAGCGGCTGGATCAGGAACACGTCCCGTTCCCGGCAGTTGCCCTGCAGCTGTACCTCGATGCAGTCGTTGGCGAACCGGGAGATCCGGGTCGGCATGAGCGGCACGGCGAGGTGCTCGCAGATCTCGGCGGCCAGTTCAGGATGAGCGGATCCGGTGAAGACGGCGATGTCGCGCACGGGGACACCCTATTCATAGTGGCGCTCGTTGATTAGTTTGGGCTTCATGAACGGACTGGCCGTGGCCTGCCGCCGGGTGGTGCACATCTACCGCGCCGAAGCCGGTGACGTCGTGGCCCTGGCCGGCGTGGATCTCTCGATCGCTCCCGGTGAGACACTCGCCCTGGTCGGGCCGTCCGGCTCCGGCAAGTCGACGCTGATCGCACTGCTCGCCGGATTGATGCGCCCCTCCGCCGGCCGGATCAACGTCGGCACCTACGATATGGGCAAACTCTCCGACGGCGAGATCTCCCGGCTGCGCGGCACCGAGATCGGCGTGGTGCTGCAGGGTGCGGCACGGAACCTTCTGCCGTACGCGTCGCTGCACCGCAACATCTGGCTGGCTCAGAGACGGGCCGCCCACACCCGGGGGATCCAGCTCGACGACCCCGATCGCATCCTGGACCTGGTCGGACTCCCCGGTCAGGGCCGCCGCCGTCTCGCCGATCTGACACCGGGCGGCCGGCAGCGGGCGGCCCTCGCGGTCGGCATCGCGGCCGGTCCGGGCCTGCTCCTCGTCGACGAGCCGACCAGCCGCCTGGACACCGCCGGCCGGGACGAGGTGCTCGACGCCCTCGAGACGGTGAACACCGAACGGCACACCACGATCGTGGTGGTCACCCACGACAACGAGGTGGGCGCGCGGCTGGGCCGGGCCGTGACGATCCGGGACGGCCGGGTCGGCGCGGAGGGCCGGGACGGGCAGGACTTCGCGGTGGTGGCCGGCGACGGGACCGTGCAGCTGCCGCCGGACGTGCTCGGCTCCTACCCGCCCGGGACGCTCTTCACGGTCCAGAACGTCGACGGTGAAGTGACACTCATTCCCGGAAGCTGAGGACGCCGTCGGCGAGGTGCACCTCACGGTCACAGGCCGCCGCCGTCTCCGGGTCGTGGGTGGCCAGGACGACGGCCACACCCCGGGCCGCCTCGGCCCGCAGCAGCTCGATCACCTTCTGCCGGTTCGCCGCGTCCAGCTCGCTGGTCACCTCGTCGGCGAGCAGCACCTCGCCGCGCAGCGCCAGTCCCCGGGCGATCGCGGTGCGCTGCTGCTGACCGCCGGAGAGCTCGTCGATGAGCTGGTCGGCCTGGCCGGAGAGGCCGAGCGCCTCCAGTGACTCGGCGGTGCGCCGCCGGGCGTCGGCCGGGGTGCCACCGGTGGCGATCACCGCGACCGAGATGTTCTCGGCGGCGGTGAGGATCGCGGCGAGGCCGTTCTCCTGCGGGATCAGCACGACACCCCGGCCGACTGCCCGGTCGCGGTCGCCGAGCGGCGTCCCGTCGGCGGTCACCGAGCCGGACAGCGGGGTGAGCATCCCGGCCATCGCGCTGAGCAGGGTGGTCTTCCCGGCGCCGGACGTACCGGTGACGGCGAGCAGCTCACCGGGGTGGGCCGTCACCGTCACTCCGGTCAGCACCGGGGCGCCGCCGTACCCGAGATCCGCCGCCTCGACCGCCAACGTGGTCATGCCATCCCCTTCTCGGTTCGCTTCTTCAAGTCCCTGCCGCCGGCCACCGCCACCACCACGTTGACCAGCAGAACCACGCCGGCGACCGCCAGCAGCACCGGCAGCCGCGGCAGGTCCGGCATCGGCAGGTCCGGCGGGGTGAGCCCGGCCAGCGGCAGCGCCCAGCCGGTCAGCTGCCACGCCGCCGCCCCGACCAGCAGGCCCACCACCACGGCGAACCCGACCAGCACCGGATAGGTCCAGAGCGTCGCCCGGCCGGCCACCCGCGCCGGCAGGCCCTGAGCCCGCAGCGCCGAGAGATCACCGGCCCGCCGGTCCCGGTCCACCGCGATGGTCAGCACCAGCGCGCCCGCCCCGAGCAGCGTGGCGAGCACCGCGGCCAGGATGTGGAAGGTGAGCGCGAGCGCCGGGCCCTGCCGGTCCAGCCGGTCCCGGACCTGTGCCGCGCCGGTGTCGCTGATCACCACGAGCCCCTGGTCACCGAGGCGCTGCAGCACGTCGGCGGGGGCGTTCCGGCCGAGCCACACCTGCGGGGACTGGGCGGCGTAGCCATCCACCGCCAGGCGGTCGGCGAGATCCAGATCCACCAGTACGGCGTTCCGCCCGGCCCGGGGGACGACCGGCAGATCGGCGACCGGGGTGATCGGGATCGGGTCGCCACCGACGCTGGTGATCACGTTGCCCGGCGGTCCGGCGCCGGCCCGGGCGAGTGGCAGCGGCCTCGGGGTGGCCGGCGGGCGGATCCAGGCGGTCCCGGAGGGCGCGGCCCTGACGTTCGCGTTGATGATCATGGAGTCCTGCAGGGTGACGCGGGCGTTCTGCGCGGCCCACCAGTCACCCTCCAGCCGGATCCCGTTGAGGTTCGTGATCTCCACCCGGCCGGTCGTCTCGGTCGCCTTGCCGAGACCGGACACCCCGATGCCGTTGATCCAGCAGCCCTTCTCGCAGAGCGACAGCGGCTGCCGGTAGGTCGCCCGCCCGTTACGCAGCACCCCGACCTCGACCAGCGCCTCGCCGAGCCCCTTCTGCGAGGACACCGCGATGGCGAACCTCAGCCGCCGATCCGGGGCGATCTCCGTGAGCGTCACATCGGCGACGATCTCCGAGCCACGGAAGGAGGGCCGCTCGGGCGCCTCGGCCAGCAGACTCCCGGCCACCGCCTCGGGGGACGGCCCCTGCGCGGTCCACGACGTCACCGCTGCCAGACGTTCGGCATCAACGGCCAGTCCCGGTACGCCGGAACTCCCGCCGCTCGGCAGCTCCGTCACGGCCATCGCGAACCGCCCGTCCGGGTCGGCCGCGCGGACCGCGTCGAGCAGGCGGCGCCGGGGGACGGGCTCGACCGTCAGCACCCGGTCGGCGCCGGTGCCGAGCCGGGCCTCCATCTCCCGGCCCTGAGCGGCCGTGTCCACGGCGCAGGTCGCGTACCCGGCGACCGCCGCGGCCGCCGCGAGCAGCGCGAAGAGCCGGCCCGCGCCGGGACGGCGGGACAGCTGGAGACCGGCCAGGCCGGCGCCGAGCCGGCCGCGGTGCAGGGCGCGGCCGGCGTACCGGCTTACCAGCGGCAGCACGGCCCGCGCGGCGAGCAGGGCCAGCGCCAGCATGATCAGGGCCGGGGCGAACATGCCGAGGCCGTCGAGCGAGCCGTCGGAGAGGTACAGCTGCACGCCCGCGACCAGGGCCAGGACCAGCACGACCGCCTCGATCACCGGGATCGTGCGCCGGTCGCGGACGGTCCGCTGGAGAAGCGCCGAGACCGGGCTCAGCAGCGGCCCGCGCTGGGCCAGCAGGGCGGCGGCCAGGGCGATCAGGGTGGCCGCCGGGGCATAGCGCAGCGAGGCGAGGGTGGGCGTGGCTCCGGCGCCGGGGAAGACGCTCGCCGCCACCGCGTTCACCAGCAGCTGCCCGGCGACGCACCCGGCCACGGCGCCGGCCAGCACCGCGGCGAGGCTCTCCCCGGTCGCCAGCCACCAGCGGGTCCACCAGCGGGCGCCGCGCAGCGCGACCACGGCTATCTCGTCGCGCCGGCCCTCGGCGCCGTGCCCCACGGTCAGATAGATGCTGAAGCAGGCCAGCAGCACGAGAGGGACGGCCAGCACCGGTACGAGGAGCCGCGCCTCCGCCCGCCCGCTCTCGATCCTCTCGAACAGTCGCGGGATGCCGGTGTCCAGGTTGAGGCCGGGCACCGCCTCCGTGACGCTCTCCAGCGCGGCCAGGTCGGCCCGGACCGCGTCCAGCCGGTCGATGCCGAGCGTCCCGGGATCGGCGATGCCGTCGATCGCCTCCATCGACGTGGTCCGCTGGACGGCGGCGAGCGTGGTCTTGGTGGTGAACACCGGCTCGCCGGGCCCGATGAACGGCCCGCTGATGAAGTAGCCGTGCGTTCCCCAGTAGATCTCCGACGGGTCGGGCACCCGGTAGGTGCCGACGACCGTGTAGGTCTTCGCCTCGGCGTCACCGACCCAGGTGGCCGGCTTGGTGTCGCCCTTGACCTTCGCGGCCCGCAACTGGATCTCGTCGCCCGGTTTCAGCTCCAGCCGCCGGGCGCTGGCCTCGCCGAGCAGCACGTCGCCCTCGCCGGCGGTGCACCGCCCGGCGACGATCACCAGGTGCTCGCAGACGCCCTGGCGGAACACCACCCGGGAGGCGTAGAGGGTGGTCGGCTCGATCCCGACCGCCGGCATCTCCTCGGAGTAGACGTAGGAGAAACCGGTCATGGCGTCCAGCGCGGCCCCGGCCGAGCCGATGTCGACGGTCTCCCCGGTCTGCGCGGCGGCCGCGGCGTCGTTCACGGCCCGCAGCTGCAGCCGCAGCTCGTCGACGTCGGCGGTCGCGACCTGCCCCTGCGCTACGGCACGTTCCACGGCCAGCAGGAACGCCGGGGCGGCGACCGCCGACGCGACGGCGAGCATCGCCAGCACGGCGAGGGTGACGGCCTGGCCGCGCCGCGACCAGATCATCGCCAGGATCACGGTGATCATCGGCCACGCCCGTTCTCGCCGCCCGGCATGTCGCCTCTGCCCGACGTGTCGCTGACACCGGACTCGTCGGCGCCGCGCCGCTGGGTGCGGGTGCTTCCGGATCGGCGCAGGCTGTTCGCCAGGGGGAAGACCGCGAAGAAGGCGGGCAGGCCGAGCACCAGCAGAGCGGCGACCGTGGCGAGGGCGAGCGCGGCCGGGGTCAGCGGATCCGGCGGTGGCAGCACCTGCCAGCCGTCGGCGAACGGCGGCGCCGCGTCACCGGCCAGCGGGACGGCCAGCAGCGCGGCCAGGGCACCGGCGACGAGACCCGCCACGAGCAGGGCGGCCGTACCGGCGTAGCTGGTCGAGACGGCGATCCGCACCGACAGGCCCTGTGCTCGCAGGCCGCGCAGCTGCGCACCCAGCGACCGGTTGTCCACGGTGGCCGCCACCGCGATCGTCGCGGCCGCGAGCAGCAGCACGGCCAGCGCGTTGAGCAGCGCGAACCGGGCCACGGCTGCCGGGCCCTGCGCGCCGAGCCACTCGGTGCGGCTGGTCACCGTCTGGTCACCGATCACGGTGAGACCGGCCCCGGCGAGATCGGACCGGGTCAGGTCCGCGATCAGGCCCGGCCGGGCGCCGGTGGCGAGCCACACCTGGAACTCGCCGCCCGCGTCGGTCTCGGCGGCGATCCGGCGCAGCGAGTCCAGGTCGGCGAGGACACCGTCCTGTCCGACGGCCGGCAGGCCGGAGACGATCCCGGCGTACCGCACCGGCACCGCGGGCCCGTAGGACTTGAGCATCCGGTCGTCGTAGCGCCACGGGTCCGGCGCCGGTCCGGCCAGCACGATCGGCACCGGCATCGCGGTGTCGGCCGAGTAGACGGCGGTGCCGATCAGCTTCAGGCCGGTGGTGTTCTCGTCGGCGGACATCCGCAGCGCGCCGCCGCCGGTCGCGATGTTGAGGTTCGCCCCGTCGGTGCCGGGACGCCAGCGGGCCACGTCGCCGAGGACCGCCGCGTCCACCTGGGTCAGGCTCCGCACGGTCACCGCCGAGCCGGTCGGTGGCGGCTTGAGCCGGCCGGTGCGCTCCGGCGGCTGGGTGATCTCCCAGCGGACCAACCGGCAGCCGGGCGCCGCCGCACACTCCGGGGTGTTCGCGCTGACCTGCTGCTCCCCCGCTTCCAGCGTGCCGAACCGGGCGGCCACCCGGGCGCCGGTGCCCTCGTGCTGCAGCACCAGGGTGAGCAGCAGCGGCACCCGGCCCTCCCGGCGGACGCCGGCGGTCAGCCGGTCCTTCGTGACCACCTGGGCCTCGCCGGCCGGCCGCAGCAGCGCGACCGGGCCGTACTCCGGGCGCCAGCGGGCCACCGCGGCGAGCCGGGCGGTGTCCACTTCGAGGATCTCCAGGTCGTCGTCGTTGCGGTTGCGGACCACTGGCATCGCCTCCCGGCCGCCCGGATCGGCGCGGCGGACCGCCTGCAGCAGCACGGTCCGGTTCGGCGCGTCCACGGTGAGCACCCGGGTCGCGCCCAGTTCCGCGGCGCTGCGCTCGGCGCGGGCCACCCGGTCCGCCTGCCACCCCCCGCCCGCCGTCACGAAGAGCGCCACCGCGACCACGACCAGGGCGAACACCCGGTCGGCGCCGGGCGCGCGGGCGAACTGGAGACCGGCCATGCCGGCCCGCAGCCGGCCGGCCTTGAGCGCGGCAGCCCCGGCCTGCCCGGCGATCCGGCGCAGCAGGCGGGCGACCAGCAGGCCGAGCGCGAGCGCGACGAGCGCCGGCGCGACCGCCGCGAGACCACTGTCACCGGCACCGCTGCGGGCCTGGTAGATCGCGGCGCCGGCGATCACCAGGAGCAGCACGTCGGCGAGGGCGGACCGCCAGTCACCCCGGCCGGGCAGGGCCCGCTGCAGCAGCGCCGCGACCGGCCGGCCGAGCGTCACGGCCTCGACGGTGGCGAGCACGACGAGGCTGCCGAGCACCACCGCGGCGACCGCCACGGCGCTCTGGGCCAGCGCGGTCTCCCGGTCCGGCGCGATCCGTACCGATCCGGCCAGCAACCGGGCCAGCAGGTAGCCGGCCGGCATGCCGGCCGCGGCGCCGATCAGCAGCGGCACGAGATGCTGCCCCCAGGCCAGCCGCAGCATCCGGAACCGGCTGACGCCGCGCAGCTTGAGCAGCGCGGTGTCGGCCCGGCGGTCCCGCAGCGTGTACCAGCCGGCCAGGCCGACGGCGAACCAGGTGAGGATCAGGGTCTGCACGCTCGCCGACCGGACGCCGCTCAGGATCGTGGCCCGGTCCCGGGCGATCGTCTCGAGCAGCGGCCGGACGCTCGTCTGCATCCGGAACCGGGAGGCGGTGAGCTGGGTGTCGAGGGTGGTGAGCACCCCGGCCAGGTCGTAGCCGCCGTCGCCGCGGAGCAGTCCGGCGGGCAGCTCCACGTCGTACACCATCGAGGTGTTCCACAGCGGCCGCTCCTGGAACGTCTCCAGGACGGTGAACGCGGGATCGATGCCGGTCTGGGTACGGAACATCTCGCCGGCCCAGTACGCGCTGGTGATGCCGGTCAGGGCGTAGAGCGAGACCACCCGCAGCACGAGCGGCCGGTTGGTGACCGAGCTGGTCAGCGAGATCCGGTCGCCGGCCTTCACGCCGAGCCGCTGCGCCGCCTCCTGGCTGATCGCCGCCTCACCCTTGCGGGCGGGGCACGGGCCGTCGAGGCGCACGTTCGCGCAGAAGCCTTCCCGGTACGCGGTGGCCATGGCCGTGGTGGCCGCGCCCTCCCGCACGCTCAGCGGGACCGTGACCCCGACGACCGGCTCGCCGAACTCGGCCGGCAGTCTGCTCCGCACGTCGCCGGCGAAGCGGGTGAAGGCCTCCTCGGCCAGCCCCTGGGTGTCGGCGCCGGCCCGCACCGAGACCATCTTCTCGACGGCCCGCGCCGCGCCCAGGTCGGCGGCGGCGGCCCGGCCGGCGGCGGCGAACGCGTACCACGGGCCGGCCACGGCCACCGCCGTCGCCAGGGCGGCGAGCAGCAGGATCGTCAGCACCTGCGCGGTGCGGGCCCGGACCGCGCCGAGGACGAGCATGAACATCGACACCCCCGCTTTCGCCGGGGACGTTACACAGCTCACATATCTAGAGCCACCCACGTTTTCTCAGGAAGAGCCAGAGACCGGCGGCGGAGACCACGATGAACACGGTGCTGATCAGGAAGCCCCACCACTGCTCGTATCCGGGGTACGGCACGTTCTGCCCGAAGTAGCCGGTCAGCGCCGTCGGCACCGCGATGATCGCGGCCCAGGCGGCGAGCTTGCGGGTGACCTCGTTCAGCACGTTGCTCTGCTCGGCCAGGTCGGCGTCGAGCAGCTCGTTGATCCGGGTCAGCGAGTGCTCGATCAGCTCGGCGGTCTGCTGCGCATGGTCCTCGACGTCCCGGTAGTACGGGTGCAGCTTGTCGCTCGCCTGCCCGATGCCGGCCTCCCTCGCCCGCCGCACCACGTCGGCCATCGGGCCGACCGCCCGGCGCAGCGCGGAGAGCGCCTTGCGCAGCGCGAAGGCGTAGAGCCGGACCGGACGCGGGGCGCCGCCCTCCTCGAGCAGCGAATCCTCGGCCGCGTCCATCGCCTCGTCGAGCTCCCGGGCGGCCGACTGCTGGCTGTCCACCACGGTGTCGAGCAGGCCGTAGACCAGGAAGTCCAGCCCGCCGGCCGCGGCCAGCGCGGGTTCGGCGTCCCAGCGGCCGACCAGCACGTCCAGGTCGCCGGGCGTCTTGTGCACGGTGATCAGCGCCCGGTCGGTGATGAACGCGCTGATCTCGACCTTCTGCGCGCGGACGGTGGTGCCGTCGTGGGCGAACCGCACCGCGTAGACGTTCATGAACAGGTGCCTGTCGTACCGGTCCAGCTTCGGGCGCTCATGTTCGTGCAGCGCGTCCTCGACGGCGAGCGGGTGCAGGTGGAATTCGTCGGCGACGGCCTGGAGTTCGGCCGGCCCCGGGTTGAGCAGATCGATCCAGGCGACCGCGTCCGGGTCGTCGCGGAGCCGGGCCACGGTCTCGGCGGCCGGGAAGTCGTCCGCGACGACGTGACCATGCGCATAGAGCCGGGTTCGGGTGGGGGTTTCGCTCACCGCACCACAGTAGGATCAGCTGTGGCCTGGATCGATGACCTCCTGAGCACCTTTTACCACGCCAAGTGGCAGGTGACCGCCGATCAGGCGATCTATTGGCGCGAGATCGTCGGCAACGCGTTCGGCCTCGGCTCGGCGCTCTTCGGGTTGCGCCGCAACGCGTGGGCCTGGCCGGTCGGCATCGTCGGCAACCTGCTGCTCTTCACCGTCTTCCTGGGCCAGGCGGTCGGCAACGATCAGGGCACCCCGCTCTACGGCCAGGCCGCCCGGCAGGTCTTCTTCCTCGCCACGAGCGTCTACGGCTGGTGGGCCTGGCAGCGCAACCGGCGGCGCGACCACGGCGCCGCGGTGCGCCCGCACTGGGCCGGCCACCGGCAACGAATGATCTTCATCCCGCTGGCGCTCGCCGCCGTGGCGGTCTGCTTCCTGGTGTTCCGGGAGATCGGCGCGGGCTTCCCGGTCCCGTGGTGGTACTACCTCGCCGACTCGTGGATCTTCGTGGGTTCGATGCTGGCGACGTACGCGATGGCCCGCGGCTGGGTCGAGTTCTGGCTCTGCTGGATCGCCGTCGACCTGGTCGGCGTCCCCGAGCTGATCCATTTCGGCTACTACCCGTCGGCGATCCTCTACGGCGTCTACGCGGTCTTCGTGATCTGGGGCTTCTTCGTCTGGCTGCGGATCTCCCGAGCCTCGGTGGAGCCGCAGCCGGCCGCCGTCCAGCCGGCTGCGGCATAGTGGTCAGACCGTCTCCAGGACCTTCGTCTCCTCGACCGGCTTCCCGGCGCGTCCCCGGCGCAACATCCACAGGCTGACCGGTACGCCGGCCGCGACCAGCACGGCCGCCACCACCAGCGAGAACTGGTATCCCTCCAGGAATCGGTGCAGCTCCGCGCCCTCGGCGGCGTTCGCCCGGTTGGTCAGGATCGCGCCGAGCACCGTCACGCCGAGCAGGCCGAACACCTCACGGGAGACGTTGAGCATCCCGGACGCGATGCCGGCCCGGCCCTCCGGCAGGGCGTCGACCACGACGGTGCTCAGCGGGATCAGCAGTCCGCCGCCGACGCCGTAGAGCGCGAACCAGGGCAGCAGGTCGCCATAGGTGGTGCCCTCGCCGTACTGCGCGATGCCGGCGATCGCGGCGGCCATCACGGCGAGACCGAAAGCGGTCACCCGAGCCACCCCGAAGCGGGCCTCGAACCGCGGCGCCAGCACCGCTCCGACCGCAGTGATGATCGCCATCGGGACGAAGGCGGCACCGGCGCCGGTCGGTGAGAAACCGAGCACGTTCTGCAGGTAGATGGCCATGTAGAAGTAGATGCCGAACACGCCGAACGCCCAGAGGCCCATCGCGAGCAGCCCGCCGGTGAACATCCGCGAGCGGAAGAAGGCCAGGTCCACCATCGAGTCGGCGTTCCGGCTCTGCACGTGGACGAAGGCGGCGGCGGACGCGGCGGCGACACCGAACGACCCCAGGATCAGGCCGGACGTCCAGCCCTCGCCGTCGCCCTCGATCAGCGCGAACGTCAGCGCGAAGAGCGCCAGCGACGAGGTGACCAGGCCGGCCGGGTCCATCTTGCGGAGCGTGCCGGTCCTCTTCCCGGTCGTCGTCGCGGCCGGGACGCTGAACAGCGTCAGCGCCAGCGTCGCCACGCCGATCGGCAGGTTGATCAGGAAGATCCATCCCCAGGAGACGTGCTCGCTCAGCACACCGCCGGTGAACGGACCGACCGCCAGGGCCAGCGCGCCCACGCCACCCCAGACGCCGATCGCGGTGCCGCGCTCCTTCGGGTCCGGGAACAGCTCCTGCAGCAGCGCGAGCGAGGCCGGGGCGAGCAGCGCGGCGCCGATGCCCTGCACGGCCCGGGCGCCGATCAGCAGTGCCTGCGTGTCGGCGAGGCCCGCCGCGACCGAGGCGACCGTGAAGATCCCGAGCCCGGCCAGGAACGCGAGCCGGGTGCCGAGCACGTCGGCGATCCGGCCACCGGCCAGCAGCAGGCCGGCGAAGACCAGGATGTACGAGCTGGTGATCCATTCCAGCCCGGAGATGCTCAGGCCCAGGTCGCGCTGAATGCTGGGCAGCGCCACATTGACGACGTTGTTGTCCAGGTACGTCATGAACGTACCGAGCGCCACCGCGACGAGCGCCCACCACCGTCGATTCTTCTCCATGACCACTCCCCCTATACGGCGTCCATGTACAACGTACATGTACCTCGTACATGAGACTCGTACGTTGTACAGTTGTCAAGTGACGGGTGATCGACTGACAAAGGCCGCGGTAGCCGAGCGAGCCCTGCGCCTCGCCGACGAGGAGGGCCTGGAGGCGGTGACCATCCGCCGGCTCGCCAAAGAACTCGGCGTCACCCCGATGGCGCTGTACTGGCATTTCAAGAACAAGGACGAGCTACTGCTCGGCGTCGTCGACCATGTCCTGTCCGGCGTCCGCGCCGACCCGGACGCGGGTGATCCATGGCAGCGCCGGCTCCGCGTCGTGTTCGAGACCGTGGTGGACGTGATGCGCGAGCACCCGTCGCTGCCCGTCCTGCTGCACGCCGTCGACAAGACGCAGACGGAGAGCTTCACCCGGGCGACGAACGACACGCTCGCCTTGCTCTCCGACGCGGGCTTCACCGTCGAGGAGGGTTACTGGGTCGCCACCCACCTGCTGAACGCGGCGATGGGCCTGGTCTCCGGCCAGCCCGGCTGCCCACCCGGCATGCCCGACGCGCAGGTGGCCGAGTGGCGCCGCCAGAAGAAGCTCCAGATGTCGCTGCTCCCGGCCGACAAGTACCCGAAGATGATCGAGTACGCGGCCTCCTTCGAGGAGGACCTCGACCTGGACCGCTACTACGCCTTCTGCGTCGACCTGGTCATCGCCGGCGTGGAGGCGATGGCCGCCTCCCGCTAGAACCCGCGGCGGGTGTCCACGGCGAGGGCTATGCCGGTCGCGATCGCGCCGGCCGCCTCCCAGAGCGCCACGCCGAGGAACGCCGTGGGGGCCACCTCCATCAGCACCAGCAGACTGAAGACGGTGAAGGTGAGGAGGCGGAAGGGAACCGTGAAGCGGAAGAAGGGGCGCCACTCGGTGGCCGCGGCGACCAGGTAGTAGACGCCCATGTTGAGCGACGCCACGGAGGAGGCGGTGGCGAAGACGCGGGCCGAGTTCGGTGGGGTGGCGTCGAAGCCGGCCGCGGTCAGGACGGTCTCCGGGGAGAGGACGCCGATCAGGCCGAAGACGGCGGCCATGGCGCCGAAGACGGCGATCGTCCAGCCTGCTGCGGTCCGCGGAGAGAATCTCACGCGGATCAATATAGGGGGCGGTCAGTCGGTGTGCGGGTGCAGGCGGCGGTAGCGGCTGCCGTGGAAGACCAGCGGGGCGACGGCCGGGTCGGCGTCGAGGTCGTGCACGCGGAGCAGGACGATGTCATGGTCGCCGGCCGGGATCTCCTGCTCGATGCTGCAGTCCAGCCAGGCGCTCGAACCGCTGAGGAAGACCGCGCCGTCGTCGGTCGCCTGCCAGTCCAGGGCGGCGAAGCGGTCGGCGCCGCGGGCGCTCAACTGACGACCGGCGTGCTCCTGATGGGCGCCGAGCACGCTGACCCCGAGCCGCCCGGCCCGGCGCAGCACCGGCCAGGTGCTGGAGGTGTGCGCCACGCAGACCGAGACCATCGGCGGGTCGAGCGAGACCGAGACGAACGAGTTGGCCGCCAGCCCGGCGGGCACCCCGTCGATCAAGGCGGCGACAGCGGTCACGCCGGTCGGGAACGACCCGAAGACCTGCCGCAGCCGGTGTGGTTCGAGCGCCGAGCGCATGGTCATGAGTGGTGCTCCTGTTCCGCTGATTCAGAGGCTAGGCGGGGTGACCTTTCCTCGCAAACCCGATGGGCGCTCTAGGGATGAACCTCACCCGCGCGGCAACCGGAACCGATCCGGCGAAGGCCGCCCGGCGACCAGGCCCGCCACCAGCTCACCGATCGCCGGCGTGAACTTGAAGCCGTGCCCGGAGAACCCGGCCGCGACCACGAGCGGCCCGACCCGGTCGACGACGAAGTCCTCGGTGGGCGTGGTGGTGTAGGTGCAGCTGATCGGGACGGCGGTGGACGCATCCACTCCGGGTACCCAGTTCCGGACGTAAGCCTCCAGTTCGGCGGCCCGGGAAGGTTCGGCGGCGAAGTCGCGGTGGTCCGGATCGACCGGTACGCCGATGCCGTGCAGGCCGACCTTGACGCCTTCGCCCGGGGTGAACATGCCGTAGACCCCGGCCCGCCCAGGCTGGTGGTGGATGAAACCGGGCCAGGACCGCCCCGGATGAAGAGGCGTGAAATGGGCGGGTTGCTCCTGCGTGACCCGCAGCGACAGACCGAGCTGCGGGAGCAGCTTCGCGGTCCAGGCGCCGGCCGCGACCACTACCCGCTCGGCGTCGAGGATCCCGTTCGGGGTGACGATCTCGGCACGGTCGTCTCCTCGTACCAGGATCTGAAGGACCGGATCGCGGTGCCGGACCACCGCGCCCTGCTTCACGGCCGCCGCTTGAAGGGCGGTGACCGCGTGATCGGCGTGGACCCGGCCGCTGCTCGGATGGAAGAAGGCCGGGCCGTCGAAGCGCAGACCGGGCCAGCGTTCGGCCGCCTCCCCGGCCGGCAGCCACTGACCGGGCACCCCCGCTGCCGCCAGCGCCTGCGCGATCGGCTCGATCGCCGCCGGATCGCCGTGATCGACGCCGCCGGTCAGCTCGACCAGCGCCGTGCCGGTGTCCGACTCCAGCTCGCGCCAGAGATCCAGGGCACGCCGGGCGAGGGCGATGTAGTCCGGCGCCGGATAGGCGAATCGGAAGATCCGGGATGCGCCGTGCGAGGCGCCCCGGTGGTGGCCGGGCTCGAACTGCTCCAGCAGCAGGACGTCGGCGCCCCGCCGGGCCAGCTGCCAGGCCGCTGCCGAGCCCATCGCACCGCCACCGACGACGATGACATCGAAGCTCATCGCGTCAGGCCCAGGTTCTCGCGCAGGGTGGGTCCCAGGTAGTCAGGCTTCACGATTCCCCGTTTCCGCAGGTCGGGCAGCAGGCCGTTGACCACGAAGTCGTGCGTGCGGTCGTCGGCCAGCCCGCCGAGCGAGAGCACATCGAGCACTCCGGCCCGGAACCGTTCCTCGACCGCGTCGGCGAGCTGCTCCGGCGTGCCGGCGACCGACCAGTGACCGGTGTCCTGAGCTGCCTGGATCAACTCTCGCAGGGTACGTCCCTCCCTTATCAGCCGGCTGAAGATCTCGGCCCGCCCGCGACGCCGGTTGATCGAGTCGAGCGACGGGATGAGGCTCTCCGGCAGCGGCTCGTCCAGCTTGGCCTCGGAAAGGTCGATGCCGCCGCCGAGCATGTCCGCCAGCAGCGCACGCCCGGCCGTCCAATCGATCGATTCCCGCCGCTCCCGCACCAGCCGTTGCGCCTCGGCCTCGGTCGCGCCGAAGGTGGCGTGAAAAGAGCTGAAGATCAAGGGCAGACCTTCCCTCCTGTACGCCGAAGCCCGCGTGCGGATCGCCGCCCGGAATCTCTCCGCGTCCGCGAGCGTGGCGAGGGCGGTGAACACGACCTCCGCGTAGCGGGCGCCCAACTCGATCCCGGCCGCGGACTGACCGGCCTGGATGAGCACCGGCCGGCCCTGTGGCAGCGGCGGGATGTTGATCGGGCCCTCGACGCTGAAGAACTCGCCGCGGTGGTTGATCGGGCGGATCAGCGACGGGTCGAGCACCGCGTGGCCGTCCGGTCCCTGCCGCAGCGCGCCGGGCTGCCAGCTGTCCCAGAGCGCGTTCACGACCTCGATGGTCTCGGCGGCGCGGGCGTACCGCTGCTCGGGCGACGGCAGCTCACCCGGGCCGAAGTTCTGCTCGCCGATCGACGACGTGACCAGGTTCCACGCCGCCCGGCCGTTGCTCACGTGGTCGAGCGTGCCGAAGAGCCGGGCCAGGTTGAACGGATGGTGGAAGGTCGTCGAGACGGTCGCGATCAGCCCGGCCTTGGAGGTCACCTGGCTCAGCGCGGCCACGAAGATCAGCGGTTCCTGGGCGCCGATCGTGCCCTGCGCTCCGAAGACCAGAAGATCCGGCACGAAGAGCGCGTCGATCCGGGCTGCCTCGGCCCGCTCGGCCACCAGCCTGGCGGTGTCCAGCGTGGACTTGGCCGGGTCGAGCGCCAGCTCGTACGGGCCGGGGTGGCCGCCGGCCGAGGCGATCGTCGACAGGAAACGGGTCACGGCAGGTCCAGGTGCTCACGCAGGGTGCTGCCGGTGTACGCGGTCCGGTAGAGGCCGCGCTCCTGCAACGCCGGGACCAGCTTGTCCACGATGTCGTCGATCGTCCCGGGCAGCAGCTGCGGCACGATGTTGAACCCGTCAACGGCCCGGGCGCTCAGGTAGCGGCCCCATTCGTCCGCGATCCGTCCGGGCGTGCCGACGAAGACGTTGTGCCGCGGCGTCACCTCGATGACCAGCTCCCGGATGGAGAGGCCGAGGGCCCGCCACTCGGCGATCCGCTCGCGCTTGCCGGTCCGGTGCTCGATCGCGATCGTGCCGCGGGACGGGTCGAGCTCGCCCTCGGCCGGCTCGATGTCCGGCAGCGGGCCGTCCGGGTCGTACCCGGAGAGGTCCTTGTTCCAATACTGCTCGAGGAAGGCGATCGCGCGCGGGCCGGTGACCTGCTCGCGGCGGATCCACTCGGCCTTGTCGGCGGCCTCGGCCTCGGTGTCGCCGAGGACCACCTGCGCGCCCGGCAGGATCCGCAGCGAGTCCGGCGAGCGGCCGTACCCGGCGAGGCGTCTACGCAGGTCGTCGGCGTAGGCGACGGCCTTGTCGAAGTCGGTGTTGGCGGAGAAGACGACGTCGGCGTGCTCGGCGGCCAGGTCCCGGCCGCCGGGCGAGTCGCCGGCCTGGAAGAGCACCGGGCGGCCGGTCAGCGTCGGCGTGGCCGTCACGTCGACCAGGTCGTCATGACGATCCACGGTCCTTCCGGCCCAGAGAGCCTTCGCGGTCTCGACGAACGCGGTGGCGCGCTCGTATCTGCGAGAGTGCTCCAGCCAGCCGCCGTGCCGGAAGTTCTCCCCGGTCCAGGCGTTGTCGGTGGTCACGATGTTCCAGCCGGCGCGGCCACCGGAGACGGCGTCGAGCGAGGCCAGCCGGCGGGCCAGGTCGGCCGGGTAGTTGTAGGTGGTGTTCTGGGTGGCGACCAGCCCGATCTTGTCGGTCACCGCGGCCAGGGCCGCGAGCTGGGTGATCGCGTCGGGCCGGCCGGCGACGTCGAGGGCGTGCACGCGGCCGCGGTTCTCCCGGACGCGCAGGCCCTCACCCAGGAAGAAGGCGTCGAACAGCCCGCGTTCCAGGGTCTGCGCCGTCCGGACGAACGTGTCGATGTGGGTGTGCGCGGCGAACTCCGGGTCGGTCCAGATCAGCTGCGGGCCGACGCCGGTGAAGAACACTCCGAGGTGCAGCATCACCATCTCCTAACCGGTGAACACGTTGGCGGGGCGGGGCAGGCCGAGGGTGTCCCGCAGGGTCGGGCCGACCGGCAGCCGTGGCCCGAACTCGTCGGTCAGGCGCGTCAGATCCCGGTTGAGGCCGGCGCCGCGCAGATGGACGCCGTCCACGACGCCGGCGTACTCGTCGACGTCGGTGAGGAACGGCACCGAGGCGAAGACCAGCGGCGCGCCGGCGTCCCGGGCCTGCCGGGCGCGGGCGACCAGCCGGTCCGGGGACGGCGCGTCGATCAGGACGACGTCGAGCCGGGACGTGACACCGAGGGTGTCCGCGCCGATCACGACGACCTGGCCCTGCGGTGGCCGCGGCGTGATCAGCGGGCCGACCACGCTGAACCGCTCCCCGGTGAAGTTCACGTGGTGCACCCGGTCCGGTTCGAGGAACCGGCCGGTCGCCACGTCGCGGATCACCGCGTCGTCCTCCCAGGAATCCCAGAGCAGGCGGGCCACGTCGATCACGTCGGCGAGCTCCTGCCGCAGGTCGTCGCCGGTGAGTGGAGGCTCGCCGACGGTCGCGTACGCCGCCGCCGAGCTCTCCGCCCCCACCACCCAGCCGGCCCGGCCGAGCGTCGCGTGGTCGAGCGAGGCGAGCTGCGTGGCGAGGTGGAACGGCTCGGTCACCGTCGCGTGCAGCGTGGGCGCGAGGCCGATCCGGCCGGTCAGGCGGGAGAGGTACGACGCCCGCACGCCCGCTTCCAGCCGGACGCCCCCGCCGGCCGGCGGCAGTGGGGAGTCGGCGATCGTGACGAACGCGAACCCGGCCGCCTCGGCGGCGGCCACACGGTCTTTCAGGGTGGAGAAGTCGCCGTCGACTTCGAGAGCAAGGTGCATCCGGACTCCCCAGGCTCGATACACCCCAAATCCTATGGCTTAAATAGGCTAAGCGGCAATCCGGCCCGGACGGTTGTCAATCAACCCAGAGGACGATGCCCCGGACCCGGTGCAACACGGCCGCTGCGCCGGCACGCACGGCACGAGCGCAACGCTCGGCGGTGAACGTCGCCGCGTCGTAGGTGGTCGACGAGCCGAGCCCCTCACCGCGGAATCCGGCGCCGGCCCACTCCACCGCCGTCACGTTGGCGGTCGGCTCGGCCAGCTCCGCACCGACCACCAGGAACTGCTGGTCGAGGTGGTTCGGCGTGACCAGGGCGAGCGGATCGATCAGGCCGTCGCCGGCGCTGACCACGACGTCCGGCTTCATGTTCATCGCCTCGACGATGGCGTCGACCGGCTCGGCCGGGTCCGCCGTGACCGTCCGCAGCGACACCTTCTCCGCCTCGGCCCACTCCTCGACAGCGGTCACGACCGTGGTGGTCGGAGCGTCCGCGCCGATGGTGAGCAGCACCACCCGGTAGCCCTCGGGCGGGTGCACCTGATCCCAGGAGCCGGGGCTCGGCGTGATCGTCGCCTCGGGCGCGGGCGGATGCGACGGGTCGACGAAGCCGGCGCCGAGAGCGCCGATCGGAACAGGGGCGGGTCGTGCCTCGTCCCAGTCGCCTGACGAGCAACCGGCGAGGACGAGCAGGGCGAGAGCAGCGGGTAGCAGGCGTGACACGGGTCCCTTACTACACGCTGCCGCGCCTCTCGTCGGCTGCCGAGATCATCTTGTCGTCAGCGGTTCGCCAACAATCTTGATCTTGTTAACCCGGCGCGTGCAGCGTGTCCCGCCGTGCCACACCATCTACGCCGTATCCTCGCGATTCTCTTCCTCGGCCTCCTCGGAGCCGGTGTCCTCGCGAGCCCCGCCCTCGCTCACGGATTCAACTCGACGGTCTACGCCGACGTGCGCGCCGGCGACGACAGCGGCCACGTCCGGACCACGCTCGAGCTCGAATACGACCTGTTCGTCGTCTCGGCGGCCGACTACCGCCACGACGACGGGCTCTTCCAGGAGGGCAACGCGGCGTTCGAAGCCGGCGACGCCGCCGGTCAGGCGGCGGCGCTCAACGCGCACACCGACGCGGCCGTCGGTTACGTCACCGAACGCTTCTCCGTCACGGCCGGCGGGAAGGCTTGCGCGCCGTCCGCCGCCGGGCCGTTCACCATGGGTACGCGCGAAGGGGTCCCGTACACGACCCTGGTCCTCGACTGGCAGTGCGCCGAACGCGACGGCGAGCACGAGATCCGCAGCGGCCTCTTCCCGGACGCGGAGACCTACGTCCGCGACACGAAGACGATCGTGACCTATGAGATCGACGGCCGGGACGGCAGCGCCGCGCTCGACGCCGGCAACCCGGTCTTCTCCACCGACCAGAGCTGGCAGCAGCGGTTCGGCGAGTTCTTCGTGCTCGGCGCCGAACATCTGCTCTTCGGTATCGACCACATCCTGTTCCTGCTGGCGCTGATCGCCGGCTCCCGGCGGCTGCGCGAGATCGTGCTGGCCGCGACCGCGTTCACGATCGCCCACTCGGTCACCTTCGTGCTCGCCGCACTCGGCCTGGTCTCGGCGCCGGCGGCGATCGTCGAGCCGATCATCGCGTTCTCCATCGCGGTGGTCGCCGGATGGCATCTGATCCAGCTGCGCTCCTCCCCGCGCGTCACCTCGGATCATGGAGCCCGCTCGGGTCTGCGCGGTGGCGCCGATCTTGGAGTTGGCTGGGGCCGCCTGGCCGTCGTCTTCCTGTTCGGCCTGGTGCACGGCCTCGGGTTCGCCGGCGCGCTCGGCATCGACGAGGCCTGGTCCTGGACGCTGCTGTGGTCGCTGCTGGTCTTCAACGTCGGCATCGAGACCGTGCAGGTCGGCCTGATCCTGCTGGTCTTCCCCCTCCTGATGCTTCTGCGCCGGAGGGCGCCTCGAGCAGCCCGGTGGGTGACCGGACTGCTCTGCGCCGGGGTCGCTGTGATGGGGCTCATCTGGTTCTTCGAGCGGATCTTCGCGTCTTGAGCACCAACGATCTTGATCTTGTTAACCAGCGGTTCACGAGGCAGGACGAGCTTGATCCGCGCTTCCTGTTCTTTCCCACTGGGAAGCGTTCTCTCTCATCAAGCAAGGAACGGACACCGATGAGAACCCATCTGTCCCGCCGCAACCGTGCCGCCGCAGGCGCCACGGCCGCGGTCCTCGGAGTGGCAGTGGCCCTCGGCAGCGGACTGGCCAGCCCGGTCTTCGCCGCCGACCCCACCACGCTGAGCAGCATCGTCCTCGGCGTCGGCGCCAACGAGACCCAGCGGATCGTGAACTGGTACTCCTCGGCCGACACCGCCCAGCAGGTCCAGGTCGCGCCGACCGCCGACCTGACCGGCGGCGAGTTCCCGGCGAGCGCCGTGACCTTCGCCGCCACCGGCGCCGCCAACATCGCCACGAGCGGCGGCTACAACCGGCACGCCACGATCACCGGGCTCAAGGAGAACACCGCGTACTCGTACCGGGTGGGCTCCGAGACCGACGGCTGGTCGGCCGCCTACGCCTTCACGACGCAGGACTTCGAAGGCGACTACGACTTCCTGTTCTACGGCGACCCGCAGATCGGCGCGTCCGGCAACCTCGCCAAGGACCAGGCCGGCTGGACCGACACCCTCGACGTGTCGCTCGCCGCCAACCCGAAGGCGGAGATCCTGGTCTCCGGTGGCGACCAGGTCGAGACCGCCAACACCGAGGCACAGTGGAACGCCTTCCTGGCGTCCGACAAGCTGCGCCAGTACCCGTGGGCCGCCACCATCGGCAACCACGACGTCGGCGGCAAGGCGTACGAGCAGCACCTGTACACGCCGAACACCGACCGCTCGGCCGCGTACTACTCGAACGGCAACCCGACGTCGAACACGTCCGGTGGCGACTACTGGTACGTCTACAAGGACACGCTGTTCATCGACCTGAACAGCAACAGCTACGCCACCTCGCAGGGTGGCGGCGGCGACGCGGCCCACGTCAAGTACGTGACCGACGTCGTGAAGCAGCACGGTGGCGAGGCGAAGTGGACCGTCCTGGTCTACCACCACTCGATCTACTCGGCCGCTTCGCACGCCAAGGACTCGGACGCGAAGGTGCGCCGGACCGACTTCCCGAAGACCTTCTCCGACCTCGGCGTCGACCTGGTGCTGCAGGGCCACGACCACGTCTACGCCCGTAGCTACCTGATCAAGAACGGCGAGAAGGCGAACGCGGCCGAGCAGCCCGGTGCCGAGGACGTCTTCGCCGGTCCCGGCGGCGTCCTCTACGTCACCGCCAACTCGGCCTCCGGGTCGAAGTACTACGACATCACGAAGCCGGACGCGAGCGGCACCAACGGGCCCGACCCGCTGAAGCCGAGCGACTACTGGTACAGCTCCGTGCAGAACCAGGAGCACGTCCGGTCGTACATCAAGGTCGGTGTGCGCAGCGACAAGCTGGTCGTGGAGTACATCCGCAGCGGCACCTGCGCCGCCCCGAACGCCTCGGTCGAGCTGGGCAGCTCCTGCTCCAACTCCGCCGAGACCCAGGGCGTCGGCTCGGTCGTGGACAAGGTGACCGTTCACCCGTACCACGGCGACAACCAGGACATCCAGGTCAACGTCCCGAACGCCAAGCCGGGCGAGTTCGGCTGGACGATCGACGGCTACAACGGCCTGGTCGACCTCGGCACCGCGGTCGAGAAGGACGGCGACTACTTCGCCGCCAGCGGCTCGCTCAACTCGATCAAGGTGTCGGACAGCCGCCGCGCGCTCTCCCCGTGGTCGCTGTCGGCCAGCGTGGGCGACTTCAAGGACGCCGACAAGTCGTTCTCCGGTGCGTACCTGGGCTGGACCCCGTACGTCGCCGCCGCCGGCGCGGGCGCGAAGGCCGGCGCGGCCGTCGAGTCCGGCTTCGGCACCGACGGCAAGGGCCTCTCGGTCTCCCGGGGCCTCGGCGCCGCGGAGCAGGGTCACGCCCGTGGCACCGCCCTGCTCGGCGCCGACCTGGACCTCAAGGTCCCGGCCGACGTCGCGAAGGGCAACTACCGCACCACCCTCACGATCACTGCTCTGAGCAGCTGATCGGCTCCCCGGGAGGACGGCCCCCGTCCTCCCGGGGCTTCTCACTAAGGATCTCCGATGCGCATCGCACTCGCCCTGGCCGCCGCCCTCGTGGCCCTCGTCCCGGGAACGCCCGCCCAAGCCGCCGACGTCTCCTGGACGGTCCGGACCGCGTCGAACAGCTACGGCAACGACCGGTCGAGCTACACCTACGCCGTCAACCCGGGCATGACCGCCCGGGACGCGCTGGTGGTGGCGAACCACGGGTCGGCGCCGCTCACGCTCGCGGTCTACGCCGCCGACGGGTACACCACCGGCGAAGGCCAGCTGGACCTGCTCACCGGCGACAAGAAGTCGGTCGCGGTCGGCGCCTGGGTGCAGGCCGCGGCGAAGGACGTCACGATCCCGGCGAAGTCGGAGGCCGAGGTGCCGTTCAGCGTGTCGGTGCCCGCGAACGCGACGCCCGGCGACTACGTGGGCGGCATCGTGACCTCGCTGTCGCAGTCCTCCTCCACGGAGACGATCAACGTCGAGCGCCGCCTCGGCATCAAGATCAAGATGCGGGTGGGCGGGGATCTCGTACCGGGTCTCGCCATCGAGGACCTGAAGGTGGACTACCGGGGCTCACTCCTCACCGGCGACGCCACGGTCTCCTACACGATCCACAACACCGGCAACGCCGTCGAATCGGCCCGCCAGGAGGTGTCCATCGCCGGCCCGTTCGGCTGGCTGCGCACCGACGCCGGCACCGTCGACTCGCCGCCCGAACTCCTGCCCGGTGAACGCTGGGCGGTCGCCGTACCCCTGAAAGATGTCTCCCCCGCCGTGGTCCTCGCCGCCACCGCCACCCTGACCCCGCTGCTCACCGACGCGTCCGGCTCGACGACCTCGCTGGATCCGGTGACCGCCACGACTCGGATCTGGGCCCTGCCGTGGCCGCTGACCGCGCTGCTCGTCGCCGTCATCGCCCTGCTGGTCCTGCTGGCCGTGGCAAGCCGCCGCCGACGCGCCCGGCGCAAGGAGCGCGAGGACGAGCGGGTGCGCGAAGCGGTAGCCGAAGCCCTCCGCGAGAAGGAACAAACCGCCGCGAGCTGATCAGTGGTCCATGACGCGGCGTGGTTCTCTCCCTGGTACGCCGGTACCTCTGTGCGATGACGTCCCGTTGCTTCAATGGCACGCCTCATTTGTCCAGCTCATTGCCTCCCGCCGTGGCCTGGCGCAGGCGTCGCGCTCCCTTTGACGCCTCCACCTCCCCGATCTTGAGCGATCTCATCCCATCCAGTGTCAAGATCCGCGGGGTGGAGGCCGGCTTGCCGGACAGGTGAGACCGCTCGCTGGCGAGTCATCGCGGACTTGGGACCGTTACGCGAGCCCGGCATCCGACCCGGGGCCGCCCGCCCTGGTGCTCAGTGCTCGGAGCGCGGCGCTCGACGCGCAGTGCTCGGAGCGCGGTGCTCGGAGCGCGGTGCTCGGAGCGCGGTGCTCGGCGCTCGACGCGCGGTGCTCGGCGCTCAACCCGCGGTGCTCGGCGCTCAACGCGCAGTGCTCGGCGCTCGACGTTCGACGCTCGACGCGCGGTGCTCGGCGCGCGGTGCTCGACGCTCGGCGCGCGGTGCTCGGCGCCCCGGCCGACTCGCCTGCCTGCCTGCCTGCCAGATCTTGAGCCATCTCTCACCGCCGCGGGTCAATGTCCACCCAAGATCCGGACCTGCCATAGCTCGCCTACCCTCGGCCCGCCCACTTCTCAGATCTTGAGTGATCTCGCACCGCAGTGGATCGACATTCACCCAAGATCTGCGGGGCGAGAGCGAATTGCCGGACAGGTCAGGCCTCTTGCTGGCGAGTCATTGCGTGCTCGAAGCCGTTACGCCCACTCGATATCCGACCCGGGCCCGCTCGCCCTGTCTCGCTGGCGCTCGGCCCGCCCACGTCCCAGATCTTGAGTGATCTCGCACCGCCGAGGGTCAAGATTCACCCAAGATCCCAGGCCTGCCCTGCGTTGCCCTGCGCTGCCCTGGCCTGCCCTGCCCTGCCCTGGCCTGGCCTGCCCTGGCCCGCCCTGCCCTGGCCCGCCCTGCCCTGGCCCGCCCTGCCCTGGCCCGCCCTCCTTCGGCCCGCTCACGTCCCCGATCTTGAGTAATTCCGGACCACCGGAGGTCGACATCTACTCAAGATCCGCGGGGAGGGAGGAGAGGAGAGGGGGAAGCTGACTTGCTGGACCGGCGCGGCCACCTCTGCGGGACAGATGAGACCGCCCGCTGGCAACTCATCGCGCATTCGAACCCGTCACCCGCATCCTCACGTCAGATCTGGGCCGCCGGAGGGACTGTAAGAAAAACGGTGTAACTCCTGATCAAGGAGACACCAGATGACCGTGACGATCGATGCCACCGTGGATACTTCGGCGGTGGCCAAGAAGAAGGATCCGGCAACCACCCCGGAAGGCGTGGATGCCGAGCTAGTCGGCCAGCTGGTCGAGCAGGCCCGCGCAGCGGGCCTGCAACTGACCGGCGAAGGCGGTCTGCTGCAGCAGTTGACCAAGCGAGTGATCGAAGCCGCCCTCGATGGTGAGATCACCGATCACCTCGGCTATGAGAAACACGACCCGGCCGGCAAAGACGGCGGCAACTCCCGTAACGGGACCCGGGCCAAGACCGTGCTGACCGATGTCGGCCCGGTCGAGATCACCGTGCCGCGCGATCGCGACGCCTCGTTCGAGCCGCAGATCGTCAAGAAGCGGCAACGTCGGCTGACTGGTGTCGAGGACATGGTCCTGTCGCTGTCGGCGAAAGGCCTGACCACCGGGGAGATCAGCGCTCACCTGGCCGAGGTCTATGGCGCCGACGTCTCGCGCCAGACGATCTCCACGATCACCGATAAGGTCATCGACGGCATGGCCGAGTGGCAGAACCGGCCCCTCGACAGGGTCTATCCGGTGATCTTCCTGGACGCGATCAACGTCAAGATCCGCGACGGCAAAGTCGCCAACCGGCCCATCTACGTCGCCCTCGCGGTCACCGCCGAGGGCACCCGCGACATCCTCGGGCTCTGGGCTGGCGACGGCGGCGAAGGCGCCAAGTTCTGGTTCAGCGTGTGCACCGAGCTCAAGAACCGTGGTGTCGAGGACGTGCTGATGGCCGTCTGCGACGGCCTGACCGGGCTGCCTGACGCGATCAACACCGTCTGGCCGAAGACCGTGGTCCAGACCTGCGTGGTGCACCTGCTGCGCAACTCGTTCAAATACGCCGGCCGCCAGCACTACGACGCCATCGCCAAGGCACTCAAGCCGGTCTACACCGCACCGACCGAGCAGGCTGCCGAGCAGCGCTTCCTGGAGTTCGCTGAGGCCTGGGGCGAGCGATATCCGGCGATCGTCCGGCTCTGGGAGAACGCCTGGGCCGAGTTCGTGCCGTTCCTCGCGTTCGACGCCGAAATCCGTAAGGTCGTCTGCTCCACCAACGCGATCGAGAGCGTGAACGCCCGCATCCGCCGCGCCGTCCGGGCCCGCGGGCACTTCCCGAACGAGCAGGCCGCCCTGAAATGCGTCTACCTGGCCGTGATGGCCCTGGACCCGACCGGCGCTGGCCGCCGCCGCTGGACCATCCGCTGGAAACCCGCCCTCAACGCCTTCGACCTCGCCTTCGAAGGACGGCTCACCGCAGGCCGCAACTAACCCTCAACAAGATCGAGTTACACCGTTTTCTTGACAGTCCCCCGCCGGAACTTGATGCCGAGTCGGCTGTGACTCATACGCAGCCGGACCGCGGTGAGGGACCTTCGCGGCGCACGACGGATCGACGTGCCGAGCCGGTCGTGACGAGTCGGCTCATCACGACCGGCCTTGGGGACGGCGCTACTTCAAGTACGTCGTGTCGGCTCCGACCTTGCCGGGCGCGGGGTTGCCCGACTGCGAGAGCACGTAGACGCGCAGGTTGCCCTTCTGGTTGAGGCTGATCGTCAGTGAGCCGTTCGTGACCGTCTTCGTGTCTCCGGTGACGGCGTCCACGTAGGTGCCGTTGGGGATGCCGGAGAAGGTGGCGCCACCGGACACCGAGATCAGCGCGAAGCTGTCGACGCTGCCCGAGGTGTAGCGCCGCTTGTAGGCCATGCCGCCGCTGACGCCCTCGGTCGAGTACTGGCCCATCTGCAGGGCCGGCACCGCACGGCGGATCTGGTTGAGCCGCTGCAGGTGCTTGACCAGCGGCTGGGACAGCGTCGTGGCGACGGTTCCACTCGCCGAGCCGACCACGCCGAAGTCGCTGGCGGTGACGCTGCCGGACAGGTACGAGCCGTAGTACGCCCGGCCGGTCGTCTCGAGCGGGCAGGTCGGGCCGCAGTCGATCTTCTGGCCGGCCTTGAACTCGATCTCCGAGCCGTAGTACAGCGTCGGGATGCCGCGGAACGTCCACATGAGCGTCATGTTCTCCGCCCAGGCGTCGGTTCCGCCGGCATAGCGGGTGGACGACTTGTTCGGCCCGTAGTCGTGCGAGTCGACGTAGACCGTGTTGTACGTGGCGTCGTTCACCGAGTCGTCGGAGTCCTTGCCGTTGTAGAACGCGTTCGACGCATCACCGAAGTTCATGTGCATGCGCATGTCGATGATGTTCATGCCGGAGAACCGGCTGTAGTCCGGCGCGTGATAGGTGTTGCCCGACAGGAACGCGTTCGTGCTGGTGGGCTGGTTGCCCGTACCCAGGTTGTTCTCGTAGTCGAACTGCTCGATCGCCGCCGTGACGTCGTCGGCCGAGTACGAGGCCCGTTCCTTCCACGTGTAGAACTGCGCCGAGTGGTTGACCGAGCCGCGGTTCCACTTGTCGTTCACGAACGCGGCGACCTCGCCGAAGATGTAGAAGTCCTTGGCCTTCGCCGCGCCGTACTTCGCGGTGAGGTGCGATTGCAGCGCGGGCAGGAACCTGCGGTTCCAGGTGACGCGCGGGATGTGCACGGCGGTGTCGATCCGGAAGCCGTCCACGCCCATGTCGATGTACTTCTTGTACGCGCCGATCAGGTAGTCCTGCACCGTCGCGTTCTCGGTGTTGAAGTCGGCGAGGTCCTCGTGCAGCCAGCAGGACCGGGCGTCCTCACCCTCCCAGTTGCCGATCCAGCACTGGTGGAACTTGTCGGCCGGGAACATCTTCGCGGTCGGGGACGGCCACTGGCAGTTGTAGACGGTGTAGCCTTCGGCGCTTTTGCCACCCGTCGGCGTGCCGTAGTTCGGGCAGGTGTTGCCGGCCGGCGCGGTGCTGGTCCACAGATCGCCGTTGTAGGTGTGACCGGCGGCGTTCTCCTCGAGCGGGTTGTACTCCTTGCCGGCCACCTTCTCGCTGTAGTACCAGCTCCACTGGCTGTCCCGGACGCCGTAGACGGTCGGGACGAACAGTCCCTTGGCGCCCCAGCGGGAGCTGTGGTTGAAGACCACGTCCTGGTAGATCTTGAGACCCTTGGCGTGCGCCGAGTCGATCAGATCCTGGTACGACGCCCCGTCCGACTCCAGCCGCGGGTCCACCTCGTAGAAGTCCCAGCCGTGGTAGCCGTGGTAGTCGTAGTCCGACCGGTTCAGCACCACCGGCGTGATCCAGATCGCGGAGAAGCCGAGCGCCTTGATGTAGTCGAGCTTGTTCACCAGGCCCTTGAAGTCACCGCGGAACATCGGGTCGTTGTTCGCCGCGTTCCCGGACTTGACGTTCTGGTTGCCGCCCCGGTTGTTGGAGCTGTCGCCGTCGTAGAACCGGGCGGTCAGCACGAAGTAGATGCTGTCCTTGCGCGGGTCACCGCCGAGCATCTCCCCGCTGGTGGCCGGCGTGGTGGGGGTCGGCGAGACGGACGGACTGGGTGAAGCAGAGGCGCTGACCGAGGGTGACGGCGAGGACGTCGCACACGGTGAGGACGCGTTGCCGGTCACCACTCCCCCGCTGACCGTCGTCACCCCCGCGCCGAGCCGGTAGTTGTTCCCCGCGTTGTTGTCCCACGTCCCGGAGCCGTTGTTGAACGTCGCCTGCAACGCGCTCGCGCTGCCCAGGCTGACCGTCTTCAGCGCCCACCCGGCACAGGCCGTCTCGGTCATCGCCGTGCCGGGCGCCGTCGTCCAGGAGCCGCCGGCCGGTGCCCAGTGCAGGTACGTCGTGGTCCAGCTGGTCCTGTAGTAGATCGACGCCGTGTTCGTGGTGCCGCACGGCACCGCCGAGCCGACAGTGCCACCGGCGATCGACACGACGCCGGTCCCGACGCTGTAGTTGTTGCCGGCGTTGTTGTCCCAGGTCCCGGACCCGTTGTTGAAGGTGAGCCGCGCCCCGGCCGCGCTACCGAGGTCGATCTCCTTCTTGAACCAGCCGGCACAGCTGTCGGCGGTCATCGCGACGCCGGGCACGCTCGTCCACGATCCGCCGGTGGGCGCGTAGTGGACGTTGACGGCGGTCCACGACGTCGCCGGCTGGTAGTAAACGGTCAAGGAGTTGGCTGCAAGTGCTGCCAGCGGCGGAAAGAGAACGAGCAGCAGGGGGATTGCTGCCAGGACGCTGATCCAACGGCGTCTTCTGCGGGCGTTTTCGGGCACGGCGGAGCCTCCGACGTCGGGGATGGACGTGTTTCAGGAGAGGGACGGGCGTAATCCTGCGTTCACATTGGAACGGAAGTTAGCAACTTCTTGCACTCATTGGAAGGGCTTGCTCATGCGGTGGAAAAAGATGCACGCCTATCCCATGCGAGAATCGGTCCCCGCCGATCACGCGCCAACCACGGGGAAGTCATGCAGTTCGATGGATTCATCTCGTACAGCCACGCTGCCGACGGGCAGCTGGCCCCCGCGGTCCAGCGGGGGTTGCACCGGCTGGCGAAACCCTGGCATCGGCGCCGGGCGCTCTGGATCTTCCGGGATCAGACCGGGCTGGCGGTGACGCCCAAGCTGTGGACCTCCATCCAGGAGGCGATGGACGGATCCAAGCACTTCGTGCTGCTCGCCTCCCCCGAGGCGGCGGGCTCGCCGTGGGTGAACCGGGAGATCGAGCACTGGCTCGCGACGAAGTCACCGGACCGCATCCTCCCGGTGGTGACCGACGGCGACTGGCAGTGGGACCCCGCGACCCGCGACTTCACCCCGGAGTCCACGGCGGTGCCGGCCGCGCTGCGGGGCGTGTTCGCCGAGGAACCGCTCTACCTGGACCTGCGGTGGGCTCGTGACGACCTGCACCTGAGCCTGCAGCACATCCGCTTCCGCGACTCCATCGCGCAGCTCGCCGCCCCGATGCACGGGGTGAGCAAGGACGAACTCGAGGGCGAGGACGTACGGCAGCACCGCCGCGCCCGCCGCCTCTCCACCGTGGCAGCGGCGATGCTGGTGATCCTCACCCTGGTCGCGTCGCTGACCGGCGCCGTGGCGGTACGCAACGCCGAGCGTGCCAACGCCGCCGCCTCCGAGGCTCGGCTGCAGCAGCGGGTGGCATCCGAGCAGCGGGACACCGCCGAGCGCGCCACCGCCGAATCGCACCGGCAGCAGCAGAACGCCCGCGAGCAGGAGACCCGGGCGCAGGAGGCGACGACCGAGACAGCGCGGCAGGAGCGGCTGGCCCGGGACCAGCAGGCGCTCGCCCAGGACGCCACCGCGGAGGCCGAACGGCAGCAGGAACTCGCCGTGAGCGCGGCCGGCGAGGCGAGAGTGCAGCAGGCCCTCGCCGAGGAGGCCTCCGCCGAGGCGAAGCGGGAACAGGACAACGCCGCGCGCTACCGGGACGACGCGGAGCAGGAGAAGAAGAACGCCGAGCGGGAGAAGAGGAACGCCGACCGGCAGCAGGAGCTGGCCGAGGACGCCACCGCGGAGGCCGAACGGCAGAGGGCGAACGCCGAGCGGCAGGCGGCGAACGCGCAGCGGCAGGAGGAACTGGCGAACGAGGCGACCGCCCGGGCGAAGGAGCAGGAGCGGATCGCCGAGCATCACCGCGAGTTGGCCCGCCAGGCCGAGGAGGACCGTAAGAAGCAGGAGCAGCTGGCCCGGCAGGCGGCCGAGGAGGCGAAGCGTCAGCGGGAGGCCGCGGAGCTGCAGCAGCGCATCGCGGTCAACCAGCGGCTCATGGACCGGGCCCGGGCGATGATCGGCGACGACCCGAAGAAGGCGCTCATGCTGGCGGTGGCCGCCGACGCCGTGCACGACGACGCGTCGACGAAGGAGCAGCTCAGCCACCTCGCCATGTCGACGAACTACGCCGGGGCGATCAGCGACGCGATCGACGTGGCGGCCCTGGCCGGCACGGCGGTGGCGACCTCGGGCGCCGGCGGGACGGTGTCGTTGTGGAACACGGCGAGGCCGGCGAAACCGGTCCGGCTGGCGACCATCGACAAGTCCGGAGAAGCCGTCCGGCTGATGACCAGCCGGGACGGCACGACGCTCGCGGTCTTCGACGGCGGCGCCGATGCGGTGCTGTGGGACGTCACGGCCCCGGCCGAACCGGAGCTGATCACCACGATCACCGACGCGGCCGGGGTCACCGCCGTGACGTTCAGCCCCGACGGCAGGACCGTCGCCGTGAGCAACGCCGCGAAGGAGACGGTGCTCTGGGACGTCTCCGGTCCGACGCCGGCGGCCGTCGCCACGCTGGCCGGGGCGTACCCCTTGCAATTCGGTCCTGATGGAAAGACCGCTCTGACCAGTGGTGATGCGGTGCGGGTCTGGGACCTGACGGACCCGGCCGCTCCCGTGCAGCGTTCCATCGTGGACGTCGGCTGGGGTGACAAGGTGCCGGACGCCGCGATCGCCTTCCATCCGACGCTGCCGATCGTTGCCGCCCTGGGACCGTCCGGCTATCTATACCTCTGGGATCTGACCGACCCGGCCAAACCACGGCAGGGCGCCTCCCAGCGAGTCGCGCGCGGCAGCACCACGCTCACCACGCTGGCGTTCAGCCCGGACGGGAACATGCTGGCCTACGGCGACTCGGACGGCCTCACCTCGATCTGGAGCTTCGACTACAACAACCAGTGGCCGACGTTCCTGGCGCAGATCGCCGCGCTGGCCACCCGCGGCGGGCCGGTCCGGGCGATGGCCTTCAGCCCGGACTCGCGGACACTCACCACCGCGGGCGACCGGAAGACCGCGACCCTCTGGTACAGCCAGGGCCGGTACGACCGCAAGCCGCTCGCGCTGATGCCGGGCCCGTTCCCCGGACGCGTCATCGGGCTCGCCTTCGCCCCGGACGACAGCTGGCTGATCGCCGCGGGCCGGGACGGCATCGGCGTGTGGTGGGACCTGTCCGACCCCGCCGCCCCGGTCCGGCACGACGGGCTGAAGCTGCACACCGGCCGGATCGACGCGATATCGCTCAGCCAGGACGGCCGTACCCTCGTGGTCGTCGGCTCGGACAACGTGGTGACCCTGTTCGACATGGCCCGCCCGTCGGAGCCCGTGCCGCTCGCCACCTTCGCCGACCCGGGCGATCCGGTGTGGGCGCTGGGACTCAGCGCGGACGCCCGCACCCTGGCGATCGGCCACTCCACCGGCAAGACGACGCTCTGGGATCTGACCGACCGGTCGAAGCCGGCGAAGCTCACCGAGCTCGCGCTCCGCGACATGATGTCCTCGATCGCGTTCTCGCCGGACGGGCGCACGATGGCCGTCGGCGAGGGCTCGAACGTGTCGCTCTGGGACGTCACCGATCGCGCCGCGCCCGCGCGCTACACCTCGATCCCGATGTCGGACTACCTCGGCTACCACGCGAACTCGCTGGAGTTCACCGCCGACGGGCGTACCCTGGCGGCCGCCACCACCGACAACGGAACCATCAAGATCTGGGACGTGGCCGACCTGTACCAGCCGCGCAGGATAGCCACCCTGACCGGGCACAGCGGCTATGCCCTGTGGGCGTCGTTCAGCCCCGACGGGCGCACCCTGACCACCGCCGGCCTGGACAACGCCATGATCCTCTGGGACATCACCGACACCAGCACCCCGGTCCGGTTCGGCATGATCAAGAGCCCGGACATGCAGAGCTTCAGCACCGATCTCAGCTCGGACGGGCGCATGCTGGCGGCCGGCGGCACCTACTCCCTGCCGACGAAGAACGTCACGCTCTGGGACATCGGCGTGCCGAAGGACCTCGCCGCCGACCCGGTCGGCAACGCCTGCGCGGTCAGCGGCCGCGGCCTCACCGCCGACGAGTGGGCGCGGTACGTTCCCGAACTGAAGTACCGGGCCACCTGTTGAGCCCTCGATTCGGGATCACCGGCCACCGCGTGCTGCCGCCCGGCATCGCCGAGCACGCGGTCGGCCACTGGCGCCGGGCGCTGCCCGCCGGCGCCGGCCTGGTCGGGGTCTCCAGCCTCGCCGACGGCGCCGACCAGCTCTTCGCCGGCTGCGTGCTGGCCGCCGGCGGCACCCTCGAAGCGATCCTGCCGTGCGCCGACTACGGCGGCTCGCTGTCGCCGGACGGCCGGGAACGCTTCGAGGGGCTCCTGCGCGCCGCCGCCAAGGTGATCGAGATGCCCTACGCCGAGCCGTCCGAGCACGGTTTCCTCGCCGCCGGTCAGGCCCTGGTGGACCGCTGCGACCACCTCTTCGCGGTCTGGGACGGGCTGCCGTCGCGAGGACTCGGCGGGACGGCGGATGTTGTCGCCTATGCCCGGGAACGCGGCCGCCCGGTGACCGTGCTGTGGATCGACGGGGTCAGCCGGGCCTGAAGCGCGCCGCAGGCACTTCAAGATCAGCGAAGGTACGCCGGGCCTGCTCGCGGTGCGGCCGTGCCCGGCCGGGATCACCACCGTCCTGCCATGCCGAGGCGAGGCCGTCGTGGGCGCGCGCCTGCTCGTACCGATCCCCGATCTCCTCGGCGAGAGTGAGCGCCTGGCCGTGCTGGACCCGCGCCCCGGCCGCGTCCCCGGCGGTCCGCAGAACGTTTCCCAGGTCGTTGAGCGCCTCCGCCTCGCTGGCCCGATCGCCGATCCGCCGGAGCAGCACGATCGCCCGGCGCAGATGATCGGCCGCCTCGGTCAGTCGATCCCGGCGCGCCTGGACACCGGCCAGATCGGTCAGCGCATAGGCCTCGGCAGTGCGATCGCCTGCCCGCCGGACCGTGTCCAGGCTCGCCTCGAGCTGCCCGGCGGCGCGATCGAGCTCTGTTCCGGCGCCGCTGAGGCGTGCCAGGAGAGACGAGACATAGGCCTCGCTGTACGGATCGGCCAGCACCGCGTAAAGCTGGAGCGCCTCCTCCAGCTGCCGCGCGGCCTTGTCCTCGTCGCCGAGCCGCGCGTCCACCAGACCCAGCCTGACCAGGGCATCGGCCTGCCCAGCGTGATCATCCAGATCCCGGTAGAGCGTCCACGCTCGCCGATAGTGATCGGCCGCCTGCCGGTAGTCGCCGAGCCGCCAGTCGACGCTGCCGAGGTTCCGCAGCACCAGGGCTTCCGCGGCCCGCTCCCCCACATCGCCATAGAGCATCAGGGCGCGCCGGTACGTCGTGGCAGCCTCGTGCAGCCGGCCCTGCCGCCGATGCAACCTGCCCAAGTCGGACAGGGCTCGGGCCTGCGCTCCACGATCACCGAGCGCGCGAGCCGCGGAGACGGCAGCGGCGGTGACCGTCACCGCCTCACCGACCGGGCCGGCCGCGTCCAGGTAGCGGAACAGCGTCTCGGCAAGCGCGATGGTGTGCCGGTGCCAGCCGTGCGCCGCGCCGTACGTGCAGACCGCCGCGAGGTTCGGCCGCTCCGCCTCGATCCACGCCCGCCCCCGGTCGGTCAGGTCCGCCATCGCCGCCGCCGACCCGGCCAGGTAGTGATCGAACAGGCGGGTCAGCGCGGCCTGCCGATCCGGCTCGGGATCGTGGACGGCCGACAGCTCGGCAGCGTAGGCGCGCAGCAGGTCGTGCATCCCGTACCGGCCGCCGGGACCGGTCTGGACCAGGCTGGCCCGGGTCAGCACGCCGAGCAGCCGCCGTACCTCGCCGGGACCCGTGCCGGTCAGCGCCGCCACCGCGTCCACGTGCACGGTCTCGCCCGGGTGCAGGCCCAGCAGCCGGAACACCCGGGCCGCGCCGGTCGGCAGGTTCTGGTAGGACCAGGAGAAGACCGCGCGGACCTCGGCCCGGGGATCGCCTCCGGCATCGAGCAGGTCCAGCCGGACCTGATGGTCACCGAGTTCGGCCACGAGATCCGCCATCGGTACGTCGGCCCGCTCCGCCGCCAGCTCAGCGGCGATCCGCAACGCCAGTGGCAGACGGGCACAGGCCGCGGCCAGTCTCCCGGCGGCGGCCGGCTCCCGGTCGACCCGGTCCCCGATCAGCTTGCGCAGCAGCCCGATCGCATCCGGCAGCGGCAGCAGGTCCAGGTTGACCCGCTCGGCGCCGTGCACCGCCACCATGCCGGGCAGCGAGTCCCGGCTGGTGATCAGCACCAGGCACGAGCCGGTACCGGGCAGCAGCGGCCGGACCTGCTCCACCGACGAAGCGTTGTCCAGCAGGACCAGCATCCGGCGGCCGGTCAGCTCCGACCGGAACCGGGCGGCCCGCTCGTCGGTGCCGGGCGGGATCTCCGGCCCGTGGATGCCGAGCGCGGTCAGGAAACCGGCGAGGGCGTCGGCGACGGCCACCGGCTGCTCGGCGTCGTAGCCGCGCAGGTTCACGTAGAGCTGCCCGTCCGGGAACGCGTGCCGGACGTGATGCGCCCAGCGCACGGCCAGCGCGGACTTGCCGACACCGGCCGTGCCGGACAGCAGCGCGACGGTCAGCGGTGGCTCGCCGGCGCCCGGTGGGGCCAGGAGGCGGTCGAGGGCGGCCAACTCCCCGGCGCGTCCGGTGAACGCACGGACGTCCGCGGGAAGCTGAGTGGGGGCGCCCTCCGTCTGCTGCTTCTTCTTCTCTGTGACCACGACGTCGGCCGTCAGGATCTGCTCGTGCACCCGGCGCAGCGCCGGGCTGGGGTCGCTGCCCAGCTCGTCGGCGAGGCGGTGCCGGATGCGCCGGTACACCTCGTCCGCGTCCGCCTGGCGGCCACACCGGTAGAGCGCGAGCATCGCCTGCCCGGCCAGCCGCTCGTCCAGCGGATGCTCGTCGACGGCGGCTGTCAGCGCCGGCAGCAGCTCACCGTGCCGGGCCAGCCGCAGCAGCACGTCGTTGCGGTCCAGCTCGGCGGCGAACCGCTCGCCGAGCAGCGTCCGGCGCATGCCGGCCAGCCACGGCGTGTCCAGCCCGGCGAACGGCTCCCCCCGCCACAGCCCCAGCGCCGCGACCATCAGCTCCGCGGCGGCCTCGTCCGAACCCGCCGACCGCGCCTCGCTCATCAGCCGGCGGAACCGGTGCAGATCCACTGTCTGCGGATCGGCGGTGAGCGAGTACCCGTTCGTCTCCTTGCGGATCTCCGCCTCACCGGCGACCGCCCGCCGCAGCCGCGACAGGTAGCTGTAGAGCGCGCCGGCGGCCCGCTGCGGCGCCTGCTCACCCCAGACCCGGTCGATCAACTGGTCCACCGTGACCGGGCGGCCCGCCTCGGCGAGCAGCACACTCAGCACACACCGCTGCCGGGCATGTCCCAGGTCGACGGCCCGGCCACCGACCCGAGCCTCCACCGCGCCGAGCACACCGAACTCCGCCGCCAACTGACCTCCGCCCGCCCATCGCCCCGACCAGGCGATTCAAGAAATCCACAAGGACCGTTACGAGTCTCCCACGTTTCACACAAGGTCCGGCAGCGAGCATTGACGTCATAGCAGGGGGCAGGTCACCCTCGCCCGGTTAGCGATTCGTTACGGGGGAATCGGGACGCCACAGTGCCAAGGCGACAGGTGACCTGCCCCGCTTGGCATGATCTCCGAGTTTCTGCCCTGGACGGACACGCCCCGACACTCACCGGGCCGTCACTCCTCCAGGAGGCCCGCCAGCCGGGGCAGTCGCCGGCGGAATTCGTCATCGTCGTCGAAATCCCAGAACCGGCCCAGCTCCGGATAGCGGCCCTCGGCAGCCGGCAGATCGTACGTACCGGTGAGAGCGTGATAGGCATCGGCGACGACGCCGAACATGTCCTCGCACTCCAGGTCCATCTCCTCCTCGACAGCCTTCCGGACCGCGGGGAGGTCGGCGAGTGCGTCCGGGTCGGCGACGACCCGTTCGAAGATCTCCCTGCCCTGGGTGAGCAGCCAGCCACGGAAGTATTCGAAGCCGTCGTCGGAGCAGCCACCGTTGAGCTGATAGGCCGCACCCCACAGGTCGACCCGGTAGGAGGCCGCCATCACGTCATGAAGCGGCTGGTTCAGCTTGGCCACCTCGGCGGCGGACAGCGAGATCAGCGCCTGCCGGGTCCGCTCGGCCACCTCCTCGGCATCGGACGGGTCGACCGCCCGTGCCCGGCCCTGATCGACGACTTCCCAGAACCGGTCCACAGTCATGCGCGGCAGCATGGCAGACGGGTACGACAGTTCGACAGGCTGCGGCGGACGGTCAGAAGAAGAGGTTCACTGCGACGGTGCAGAAGAAGGTCAGCAGGACGCCGACGAGGAGGAGCCCGGTGGTGTGGCGCGCTTGCATGGCTGCCGCTCTACCCGTTCGCGACGGGTGAGATGCGTGGATATGACATGTGCGGCACGGCGGCCGGACGTCGTCAGCACGTTGTGGGCGGCACCCGGGATGGTGACCGCGACGCCGCCGGTCGCCCGCGCCACGCTTGCCCGCCAGCGCAGGGGTGCGATCGGGTCGAGGGCGCCGCCCAGGACCAAGGGGCGGACCGGGAGGTGCGGCAGGTCGTCCTCCAGAGCGTTGCGCACCGAATGGCCGACCGTCGCCAGCACCCGCCACGGCCGGGCCACCGCCACGTCCCAGGCGATCATCGGGGCCTGGACGGGCCCTTCGACGAGCATGTCGACGAGGAAGCGGCGGAACAGGCCGGTCCGGGAGCGGGCCGTCGGGTCGGCGGTCGGTGAGGCGAGGACCAGGGCGGCGGTGAGGTCGGGGCGGCGTACCGCGAGGCGGGCCACCACCTCGGCGCCGAACGAGTGGCCGGCCAGGCAGGCCCGGTCGATGCCCCGAATGTCCAGCCATGTGGCGAGGTGATAGGCGTGCTCGTCCACGTCGAAGGCGCGCCCCGGTTTGTCACTCCGCCCGAAACCGGGCAGGTCGGGCACCAGCACCGGGTGGCCGCGGCCGGCCAGCGCCACAGCGGTCGGCATCAGGTAGCGGTGGGACACCGCCAGGCCGTGCACCAGGACGATCGGCAGGCCGGGGATGTCGTGGTGGCGGTCGTGAATCCGCAGACCGGAGACGCTGGTACGACGGCTGGTGAAGATCGGCACGTCGGATGGTTACCCCGTCGCGTCGGACACCACCCGGTCACGGCCTCCCCGCTTCGCGGCGTACAGATTGCGGTCCGCCTGGGAAAGCAACGCCGAGAACGTGGCCTGGCCGTCGGGCGCCGTCGTCACCCCCACACTCGTAGTGACCTGCAGGGTCCCGGTGATCGGCTCCCAGCCGTGGGCGCGGATCCGCAGCCGCAGACGCTCGCAGCGCTGGGCCGCCTCGCCGGCGTCCACCCCAGGGTAGACCAGCAGGAACTCCTCGCCGCCCATCCGCGCGGCGATGGCCGGCCCACCGGCGGCCTCCTCCATCAACTCGGCGACGTGCTGCAGGACGGTGTCGCCGGTGGCGTGCGAGAGCGTGTCGTTGACCCGCTTGAAGTGGTCGAGATCGATGATCGCGAGGGAGATCGGGCGGCGGGCGGCCGCGGCCTCGGTGAGCAGGGCCGGCACCCGCTCGTTGATGTAGCGGCGGTTGTAGAGGCCGGTCAGCGCGTCCCGGTGGGCCATCTCGCGGAAGTGCTCGCTGGCCCGGCGTGCCTCGTTCGCCTCGAAGACGGCCTGCAGCGCCCGGGCTCGGGCGTCGCGCTGGGCGGAGTGCAACGCCGTCGACTCGGCGTGGAAGGCGCGGTGTTCCTCGTACGCCTCGGCGAACCGCCCGGTGGCGGCGTAGAGCGCGGCCTGCTCCTCCCGCACCCGCGCGCTGACCGCGCCCAGCTCCCGCTCGGCGCAGAGTTTGCGGGCCGCGTCCAGCACCTCCTGGGCACCGTCGAAGCTGCCGCTCTGCCTGCGGGCCAGGGCGAGCGTGAGCAGGCACTCGGCGACGGCGTCGCTCTCGTTCGCCAGCACCTGGTCGGCGAGGACCGGCCGCAGCAGGTCCTCGACGGCCTCGAACCGGCCACCCATCAGCTCGACGCGCGCCATCGTGTCGACCTCGTTGGCGCCGAACCGGTGACCGGTCCGGGCCTGGATCTCGCGCATCTGCTCGACGAGGCGGCGGGCGGCCGGCTCGTCGCTCAGCTCGAAGGCGCTGTACGCCATGTTGTTCAGCACGAGCAGCGTCATCTCGGTGTCCCCGGCCGTGGCCGCGAGCGTGAGCGCCTCCCGGGCCCGGCGCTCGCCGTCGGCGTAGGAGCCGCCCTCCTCGAGCGCGACGGAGAGCGACAGCAGCTGCCGGGCCCGCACACTGCCGGGCGCGTCCTCGGGCAGCACGGCGACGGCCTGCACGGCGTGGGTCAGGCCCTCGGAGGAGTCCCCGACGGCCCGGTAGAAGATCGACAGCTCACGGTGGGCGCGGGCCTGCACGGTGGGCGCGTTGTGCCGTTCCGCCCAGGAGCACACCTGGTGGGCCAGCTGACCGCCCTCGCCGGTGCGCCCCTCCCGGAGCAGCACGCCGGCGCGGAGCAGCACGGCACGCTGCTCCAGCTCCTCGACGCCCAGCTCGCGGGCCTGCCGTTCCAGCTCGGCGGCGGGTTCCCGGACGGTTCGGAACTGCGACATCGGACGACTCTCGAGTTCCTCGATCGCTCGCTCCAGAGCGTCGAGGGCGGGGACACAGCTCGCCGTATCGGTCGTCACTGCCCCTACTTTCCTGTGGTCGCCGTGACGTTCAACAGTGGCCGGTTTCGGTCGCAGTTCGGGTCGCTCACGGTTGCGAACCGGTTGCGCTTCGTAGGAAGAAAGCTGATGGTCCTCCGGGGTCTCCTCGTGAGCGGTCACCGGCGGGTGCACACGGGCGCGGAATCGGCGACCCGGTCGGCCGAGTAGGCGACAGCGACCCGGAAGCAGTAGTTCGACGACTCGCTGAGGCTGTACACCATGTAGTCGGACGCGCCCGCCGCGAGCTCCTGGAACTTCGTCGGCTCCGCACCGTCCCTGCCACCCAGCAGGTGCACCGGCGCGTCGGCGCCCTCCGGGTACGCCCAGGTGAGGGTGACACTGTCGCCGTCGTCCTTCAGCCGCACGTCCTGCGGCGCCCCCGGCTCCCCGGCCGTCGTGCTCGGCGCCGTGCTCGAAGTGGCGGCACCCGGTGGTGAGGCGGCCTGCGGCGATGCGGCCGGAGGTGCGTTTTCGGTCGCACCGTCCGCGTCCGGGAGGGTCAGGATGACGATGACGGCCGCGGCTGCCACGCCGCCGGCCAGGGCCGCCGCGAGCAGCAGTGGGTGCGCTGAGCGATTCCGTCGCGCTTCTCCTCCCTGTACGAGGGGAGCACTGCCCACCGGCAACGGTTTACCGTCGTCGCCGTAGTCCGGCGCGCGATTCCCGGGTAGCGGCGGAGGGGTGTCCGCTCGCGCGTGCCGCCCGGTCAGGTCGCCGGGCATCCGGTGCACGTCGCTCAGGTAGAGCGGCTGCTGATAGACGGACCCCTTGGGATCGGTCGGCCGGTTGTCCGCCCCCGGCATGTCGGCGAAGGCGTCGGCCTCGACCGGATAGAGCGAACCCTTCGGATCGGTGGGCCGGTCGTCGGCGGCCGGCATGCCCGGCGCCTCGGCCGGGTAGGGCGCCGGGCCGGACGGGCCCGGGTCGGTGACGGTGGGCCGGCGCGGAAAGGGCCGGAACGGGGCCCCGCCGGCCTGCTCCCGATGGCCGCAGGTGTGCCGCCCGGTCGGTTTAGCGGTGGCGAGCCGGGTGGCCTGCGCGACGAGCGGGTGGTCCGGCGGAAGGTACCGCGCGCTCAGCCCCAGGGCGAGCTCCAGATGTTCGGCGGATTCCTTCTCCCGGCCGCACTCGCGCTCCATGGCGCCCAGCCGGGCGAGCATCTTGATTCCGGCGGGGGCGGATTCGCCGTACGTGTCCCGATGATGTCTCCATGCCCGCGCGAGCCGGGCGCGGGCCGTCCCGCAATGACCCGCCGCGTGCTCGGCGATCGCGAGGTCGGCCTCGGCGGCCAGCACACGGGGTGCTTCCGGCCCGTCCAGCCGGGCCAGCTCGCCGACCAGGTCGTGGTAGACCAGAGCGGCCCGCCCGTGCTGGCCGATCCGCTGCAACACCGCCGCGTGAGTGGCGGCGGCCGCGATGGTGCGCTCGTCGCGCGGGCCGTGCAGCCGCTCCTCGGCGGCGTGCGCGAACGCAGCCCAGAGCCGGGCGGACTGCGGGTCGCCGAGGGCGATCAGCACCCGGGCGTAGAGGGCGGCGGCGATGGCGAGGTCGGCGGTGGCACGGCGGGGATCGGCGTTGGCGTCGCGCAGCACCCGGTCCAGCAGAGCCTGGGCGCCCGTGAGGTCGCCGGCGGACGAGAGTGTCTGCGCCTGGGCGGTGAGTTCAGCGAGCGGAGGGGCCATGTATCTCATAGTGCTCGGTTGAATACCGTAGGTACAAGTTCCGGGTTGCTAAGTGGACAGGGTAGAAACGCGGTATGTCCGCCATCGCGCCCGTGAAACGTGAACTCCTCGTCCGCCACCTGGAGGCCTGGTCGGCCGGTGCGCTGCATCGATCCCGCCGGGCGACCTATGTGCACGGGTACGCCGACGCCGACGCGGGTGACGCGGCCGAGGCCGCGGTCCGGGTCCTCGCCGACCTGCCCGACCTGGCTCGCGGCCGGGAACTGTCCATGGTGGCGCTCGGCGACGACGTCACGGAGGTGGGTGAGCGGCTGACCGCCGCCGGTCGCGAGGCCGGCGCGGGGGCGGGACTCGCCGTGCTGCCCGTGGGTGGTGGCACTGACGCTCGCCTGGCGGTCGCGCTCAAGGCCGCGGGAGCTTCCCGCGTACCGATCCTGGCCTTCCTGGACGCGGCGAGCGCGGGCGAAGCGCCCAGCGTGACCACCGTCGGGGCGATCGCCACCGGCAAGCCCGCCGAAGTCCTGCTCGTGCTCGCGCCCGGAGTCTCCGCCGACCCCTATCGGGAGTGCGGATTCCCGCTGGTCACGGCTGCGGAACTGGCAACCGGCGAGGAACCCGGCGAGGTGGTGGCCTTCGCCACCACCTCCGCGAAGAGCCTGGAGACCTTCAAGGAGGCGCTCTGGCAGGTCGACGAGTACGCGGGGGTACGCCTGCGCGACCCCGCCGACCCGGAACGGCACCTCATCGACATCTCCCTGACGCCGCATCCCGGGCCGCTGCGCCGGGAACTGCTGGCGCATCTGTCCGTCGTGGGCTCGGCGACCGTGACCGAGCTGCGCACGTTCGCGCTGACCGAGACGGTCTACCGGGCCGCGGACGCGACCCGGGTGCTGCACACGATGATCGACGCGGGGGCCGTCACCCGGCGGCCGGAACACGGCCGCCTGGGTGGGGACGTCGTCATCTCGTCAGCGGCTGCGTGACTTGTCCTGCTTCCAGGACAGCGGGCCCGGCAGGTCGTAGCGGTGGGCGCGGGTCTTCGAATTCCACGACCAGCGACCGATCTTGAGGCTCCACGACGAGTAGCCGTTCTCGGTGAAGTTCAGGATCAGCGGGCCGAACTTCTTGCGGCTGCGGAACACGAGTCCCATCGGAACGCTCCCATCTCGTTGGATGGGCGGAAGATTCCCGATGGGTTCGATTCACAAACGTGGCTACCTCTTTATTGAGGCGGCCTCCTTATCGAGGCTGCCAGGCGTCCGGTCGCGTGGTGAGCTTCCGGACGTGCGCCGGCATCCGGCCGCTGAGCAGCTCGGCGAGGCTCACCTCGTCGAGCACCTCACGGACCGCCGCGCGGACCGCCACCCAGAGGTTCGGCAGGTTCTCGGCGGCTCCCGTGTACTGCGTCTCCTCCGGACGCAGGCCACGCACGCCGGCGAGCGGGCCGTCGACCGCCCGGATGATCTGGCCGACCGCGACGTCGCGTGGTGGGTGCGACAGCGTGTAGCCGCCCTCGGCGCCACGCTGCGCCCGCACCACACCCGCACGGCGGAGGTCGGCGAGCACTGCCTCGAGGAATTTCCGAGGCATCTCTTGTTCTTGGGCAATGGCCTGGGCGGACATCAGGGCGGGATAGGCCTGCGCCAAACTGAGGGCGGCCCGGACCGCGTAGTCACCGCGCGCGGAGATCTGCACCTGACTATCATGCCCCGCCCGCGCCACAGGGACGCACATACCCCAGGGGTTTATGGGAATTACGGTCAGTCAGAGGGTGATCGCTGCACGGGAATCCCGCCCGGATGGCCCTCCACGTAGTTCCCCCGGAACTGGCCGGGGCTCAGGCCCGTCTCCCGGTGGAAGAACCGCCCGAAGTTCGTCGGCTCGGCGAAACCCAGGCTGCGGCCCACTTCGGCGACGCTCAATCCGGTCGCCGCGAGCAGCCGCCGGGCCTGCAGCGCGACCCGGTCGTCGACCACCTGCTTGGCGGTCCGGCCGCTGATCGCGAGGCTGGCGCGGGTCAGGGTACGGACCGAACAGCCCAGTTCGGCGGCGTAGTCCTCGACCCGCCGGCTGTTCGGGTAGCCCTCTTCGAGGCGGCTGCGGAACCGCTCGAACGTCCGGGTCTCGACGTGCCCCGGCGACTCCGGCCCGGGGTCGAGCAGGCGCAGGCGCAGCAGCAGGGCGGCGAGCTGGTGCCGGATCTGTGCCGCGGCGATGTCGTCGGGGCGGCCGGCGGCGTCTGCCGTGAGTCGTGCGAAGGTCGCCTTGATCTCGGTGGAGAGATCTTGGATTCCGTACGCCGAATCGTGGATCCTGCGCTCTGGATCTCGGTTGTTCCGCGCCGGATCGTGGATGTCGCGCACCGGATCGTGGATGTCGCGCGCCGGATCGTGGATGTCGCGCGCCGGATCTTGGAGCGGTACCGGGGCCCGGGCCGGTCCGCCCGGGTCGTCGGGTGCGAGGCCGGGTAGCTCGTCCTGCCGGAACAGCCCCGGGCGGAAGACGACGGTGGCCGTCTCGTGGTCGCCGGGCTCGATCCGGACCGCCTGCCCGGGCCGGATCCAGAGCAGAGTGCCCGGCTCGCACCGGTGGACCGTGAAGTCCACTTCGGCGATCACCGGACCGGTAACGGTCAGCAGGAGAGCGTGATGTGCGAGGAGTCCGGTGACGGCGCCGGCGGTCACCGGAAGGGCGCAGCCGCTGATCCCCGCCCAGTCGGGCGGGGTGACAGCGGTCGCCGTATCGGCGGAAGTGATTGCGGGCATCGCGCCGACGGTAACTGTCGATGACCGTCTACGCACTCACTAGTGATCAGAGTGAGGCATTTGTCCGTTTTCCAGCTCGGTATTCGCTATATGTTCGATTCCGATTTCTTTTCGGAGATCGCACGATTTATCTCGATAAAGGGCGACCCGCGCGGACCGGCAGAGTCCGTGCGGGTCGCCCTTCGGCCGTGCTGTTGTTTATCGACCCGCCAGAAGACGGTTCACTGCCGCGTCGACGTCCAGATGGTCGGACTCCCGGCCCCGCGGCACCACCACATAGGTGCGCCGGAGGAACCGGACCAGGACGCTGCGCGGCACCTCGAACAAGGCGTTGCCGTCCGGAGACGACAGCGCCAGGGCGACGAAATCGCCCCGCGGCGTGGCCCACGGCCACACCCGGACGTCGCCGATCCCGGCAGGCTCATCGAGCCCTGTCACGAGCAGCTCCCGCGCGAAGGACCAGCTCACGGCTTCCCCACCGGCTGATTCTGCGTGGAACAACACGTGGACCGCATACGGGTCGGCTGGGTCGTACCGCAGACTGGCGCGCACGGGCAGTGCCGTCGCGTCAGGCGCTACGAGCCGCAGCGAGGTTTCGACCTCGACGGTCGTTGGACGAATGGTACTCATGGACGAACTCCCCCCGGCACCGCTGCGAGGCTGGTGAACCCCGCGTTTCCCATACTCAGGTGATCCCTGTCGTTACGCTCCGCCATACGCTGATCTCACCCAGTAGTGGGAAGACGGTTCCGAAAACGCCACCGCGCAGGACGCAAAGCGATATCTTGTCCTGTTCTGCCCAGGTACTCGGTTCCGCCCGGCGTCGGGTGGTCCAGCAGTTGACTTACTCCGGTAACGTCCATTTCTCCCGGGTGGTGACGGGGCTCCCGGACACTGGGGGATGAAATGGGTCCAAAAACGGACGACGGAGTCTGAAGACGTGCGTGCGCTCGACCGTATCCGGTCCAACTCGACCGGGCGGCTCGCTCTCAAGATCGGTGTCGGGATCGTCGGCGGCCTGGTAGTGGCCGTCGGCATCGTGCTCATCCCGTTCCCCGGTCCCGGGTGGGCCATCGTGATCCTCGGTCTGGCCATCCTGGCCGTCGAATTCCACTGGGCGCGGGGACTCCTCGCGTTCACCAAGAGGCACGTCCAAAGCTGGACCCACTGGATCGGCCGGCAGTCCCTGCCGCTGCGCGCGGTCATCGGCCTGGTCGGCTTCCTCTTCATCAGCGCGATCGTCTGGCTGAGCGTCCGCCTCAGCTTCGGCGTCGATCTGGTGCAGGTCGCCCTGGACTGGCTGGAGACGCGCTGACCCCCTGGTTCGCGAGGCGGGGCTGTCGTCTAGTACAGTTCCATCTCGTTGAGGGCGATTAGCTCAGCGGGAGAGCGCTCCGTTCACACCGGAGAGGTCACTGGTTCGATCCCAGTATCGCCCACAAGTACGTTGATCTGCGAAAAGGCCTACCGCGATGATCCATTGCGGTGGGCCTTTTGTCATGTTTCTGGGAGCAGGACGGGTTGACCACTCCTAGACCAGGATTGTTCTGCTCCCTGTCTGACCGCTACCAGGTCGCAAAGGTGCTCACCCGATAGGTGATACCGCTGGTTTCCATCGAACTCGGCATATCTGGGCTTACTAGGTCCATGCGGTCAACCTGCGCGACCCGCATGCTGCCATGGTCCTGTTGTCCGGCGGACTCGGCTATCCGCCGCCGTATCCGGACGGCGGGGACACCGCCGCCGACCTGGTTACCAGCGACAGCCGAGCGTTCCCCCGGCATAGCCCGGCAGCCTTCATGATTCCCGATCCGGACTGGCCGAGCGGAATAGACGCCAAGCCGGCTGTCCGGATATCCCGCTACCTCGATACGCGCGGACCGGTCCGACCAGATTCGTTTTCCAGTTCGCCGCACAATCCCGACGGGAGGGTGCGCCCCTTCCGCCCTTGCTGCTGGACTCGGTCCGCTGCCTGCCGTTCGAGGCCGTGGAAGCCGACAGCAACGCCGGACATCGGCTGGCGCGGGCAGCGCAGGCTATCGATGAGGCCAACCGCCGGGAAGCCGAACTCGCGAACCAGTTCGAAGATCGGGTAGTCGGCGAATACATCGCCGGCAGCACCGACAGCCTCGTTCCGCCCCCGTCGGCGGGGCTGACGCAGCGATGACTGTGATTACCGGGATCGCGTTGACACCGGCGATGTTCAGCGGCTTCGGGCGATGGCGGCCGAATAGGGAAAGTTTGTGTTTTGCCTGTTCCGCGCTTTGGTCGAACTGCTCTCGCGCCGAAGAGGTCACTGTGTGATCCCAGTATCGCCCACGAGTACGTTGAGCTGCGAAAAAGCCTGCCGCGATTGTCGACGGCCACCGATGGTGTTCAGGAACCGGCTGGTTGCGATCGGCTCTACGCATACACGTCACATTGTCTCGATCAGTGCGGCGAGTGACGCGCGTGTGCGATCAAGGGAATCGATGCGCTCAGTTATCCGGTCATGTTCGCGCACGAGCATGGCACGCAATTGCGGGGTGGCGCCGGTGCCGGCGTCCTTCTGTGGGTGCTCCAGGCGTTGGAGCATCATGCTGATGAGGCGCGTCGGAACGCCGGCATCGATGAAGCAGCGGATCTTTTCGGCGCGAGCGACAAGTCCCTCGTCGTAATCCCGGTAGCCGTTGTCCAGGCGCTGCGGTGTGATGAGGCCCTGGTCTTCGTAGTAGCGCAACATCCGTGCCGGTATGCCGGTCCTCTTCGACAGCTCACCGATCTTCACGGCCGCCCCTTCAGGGTTCTCACCGTGTGAATGTTACTGCTCGATCGCCTGCGAGCCGTATCACGGCGGTCGAGCTTGACCTTCCCATGATGTGAATGTTGCACGATGGCGACATGCCCTCGCCGGTACCGAACCACCAGCCGTGACGAGCGGCAGCTACCGGCGCTATACCCCGCTGACCTGAACTGTAGCGGGATGGCCAGAGGAGAAGGAGTAGCAGGACCATGGGTATCACGGCGCAGACGCCAATACCGTCCGTGACGCCTGCAGCGTTGAGAAGCACCCTTGCGGGCTTCACGACGGGCTTGTCCGTCGTGGCTGCCGAGGTCGACGGTCGGATCGTCGGGATGCCGGCCAACTCGCTCGTCTCGGTGTCGTTGGATCCTCCGCTCGTGGCCCTCGCGTTCGCGCACACATCGACGACATGGCCGATGCTGCGGCGCGCGGGGTCGTGGGGCATCAGTGTTCTCGGTGAGGAGCAGGCGCAGGTGCTCCAGTACCTTCGGCGGCCTGCCGAGGAGCGCTTCCGCGGTGTCGAGATGACCATCGACGGCGGCGCCGCGTTCGTCCGGCACGCTCTCGCGCGGATCACCGTCACTCCCCGCAGCGACGTGGAGGCCGGTGACCACACGTTGGTGCTGCTCGAGGTGAAACGCCTGCACAGAGACACGACGCAGCGGCCACTCGTGTTCTTCGACAGCACGACCCACACGCTTTCCCACTGAAGGAACACTGACATGCCGGACAAGAAGATGATCCTCGGGATGGCGCTGACCTCTGGCTACGGCGCCCTGGCCGAAGCGTGGCGCGCGCCCCATGTCGACCCGGGCAACTATGCGAACGTCGAGGCGAACATCCGCTACGCGCAGGCCGCCGAGCGGGGCAGATTCGCCTTCCTGTTCACTCCCGACTTCCCCGCGGTCCGCCGTGATGTGGAGGTGTCGGGGATCCAGAACATCCTGGATCCGATGATGCAGCTGGCGGCCATCTCGCAGGCCACCAGCCGCATCGGGTTCGTCGCGACGGGATCCACCAGCTTCCAGGAGCCGTTCAACACCGCACGCCAGTACAAGGCCCTCGACGTGATGAGCCACGGCCGCGCCGGATGGAACGCCGTCACCACCAGCGACCCGGCGGTCGCGGCCAACTACGGCAAACCCGTCGCCGACCGTGCCGAGCGCTACCAGCGCGCCCACGAGTCGATCCAGATCGTCCAGGCGCTGTGGGGCAGCTGGGAGGCCGGCGCGTGGCTCAAGGATCAGGCTGCCGGCCGTTTCGTCGACGCGTCGAAGCTGCGGCCGATCAACCTGCAGGGCGAGCATGTCGCCTCGCGCGGACCTCTGCCGATCCCGCCGTCCGAACAGGGCCAACCGGTGATCTTCGTCTCCGGCGGCCCCAGCCCGCACATGCTCGATCTCGCCGGGCGCTACGCCAGCGGGTTCATCGGCGAGGTCTGGACCATCGAAGAAGCCCGTACTCAGCGCGAGATGGTGCGCAAAGCCGCCGAGCGGGCCGGGCGCGATCCCGACGACATCAAGTACTTCGCCGGCCTGATGACCACCGTCGCCGGCACGGTCCGCGAGGGCCTCGATCGCCGCATCTCCCTGTCGGCCAACGCCATCGAAGCGCGCCTCCCCATGCTCGGCGCACTGCTGGGCATCGACATCGATCCGGATCGCTACGGCGAGCCGCTCACCCCCGGCCAGCTTGCCGCCGCCCACGCGTCGCCGATGGATCCGCGCTCCGGCATCGTCCTGGACGTCGCGCGCCAGGGCTGGTCCCCGCGCGACATCCTCGCCCACGGAGTGATCGACTACCACCCGACCACGGTCGGTCCCGGCGAGGTACACGCCGACCACCTGCAGAAGTGGTTCGAGGCGGGTGCCGCCGACGGATTCTGGCTATCCCCCGACGTCTACGAAGACGGCGTCGACGCCTTCGTCGACGAGGTCGTGCCGCTCCTGCAGGAGCGCGGCATCTACCCCACCGAGTACCCGGGGACCACCCTGCGGGAGAACCTCGGCGTCCGGCACCAGTACGGACCGGACCCGCGAATCGCCTGATCAGAGCACGGAAGACCACAGATGAAGAACGAGCACATGATCCTGGGCGCCGTCCTGGGCAACAACTTCGGGACGCATCCCGGTACCTGGCGGATGCCCCATGTGGGCCCCGGGTCCTACACGAGTATCGAGGCAACAGTCACGCAGGCGCGCACCGCGGAACGAGGTGGTCTGCAGTTCGTCTTCCTCGCCGATCGCCTCTTCCTGCACGGTGACGTCACGACGGCTCCGCCCCTGTTCAACATCGATCCGATCATCACCATTGCGGCCTTGACGCAGGCGACGGAGCGGATCGGCCTGGTCGCCACGGCGTCGACCTCCTTCACCGAGCCGTATCTGCTGGCCCGTCAGCTCAAGGCTCTGGACGTCATCAGCCACGGCCGAGTCGGGTGGAACGCCATCCCGAGCTTCGAACCCGATGCCTTCGCGAATTTCGGCCGGCAACCACCGGCCCGGGAGAACAAGTACGAGCGTCTGCACGAGGTGATGCAGATCGTCCACGCGCTCTGGGCAAGCTGGGGGTACGAGGCAGGTGAGCCCGACCAGGCTGGCATGTTTGCCGACCCGGCCCACGTCCGGCCGGTCAATCTGCAGGGCACGCATGTCGGTGCTCGAGGTCCCCTGCCGGTTCCCCCGTCCGAGCAGGGCCAGCCCGTCGTCGTCCAGCCCGCCAGCAGCGGCTACGGCCTGGAGGCGGCCGGCATGTACGCCAACGTCATCATCGCCATGCCGTCCAGCCTCGAGGAGGCGCGGGTGCAGCGCGAGAGGGCACGAAAGGCGGCAGCGCGTGCGGGCCGGGACCCGGAGACGATCAAGTTCATCGCCTTCGCCGGCTTCACGACCGGGGACACCGAGCGGCAGGCCCTCGACAAGCGCCGCGTACTCGACGACCGCATCGACCTCAGCGGGCAACTGGCTGGGCTCGGCGCCTACCTGGGCCTTCGCCGCAGGCTCAGCAATCCCGACGAACCCCTCTCGGCAGCGGAGGCCGCGGCTCTGCGAGTGCACCCGAAAGACCCGCGATCCGTACGCACAGTCGAACTCGCCCGAGCGGGATGGTCGCCCCGGGACATCCTCGCCCATGCCGTTTTCGATCCGTACCCCTCAGTCGTCGGTACCGCGGAACAGATCGCCGACCACCTCCAGGAATGGTTCGAGGCCGGCGCGGCAGACGGCTTCATGACCAACTTCGACGACTTCCACACCGGGATCGATGACTTCGTCGACCGTGTTGTCCCGCTCCTCCGCAAACGCGGCCTCTTCCACGAGGACTACAAGGGCCGAACCCTCCGCGACCACCTGGGACTGCCTCCCCAGTACGGGCTCGACCCCCGCCTCTCGGCCGCTGGGTGAGCCAAGCAGACAGGCGATCCTCAGCGGCGTGCCCAGAGCGACCATGGAGGTAGGCACCGACTTGTTGAGAGCGTGTTGGAGCACGCCGCTGACTCGACCACGCCGCTGTGCTCAGTGGACATCGACGTCGCCCCGGACGGGCGCGGCTACTGGCTGGTGGCTGAGGACGGCCGGGGTGTTCGCCTTCGGCAACGCGCCGTTCCACGGCTCCCAGCCCCGCTACGGGTGCCGCGGAAGCTGACACGTGTCCTGGCGATTGATCCTTGGCGGGTTTCGTGTCGGGAGTTTCGACATCACTGGCTCACCGCGGGATCGGTCGCTTACTCCATAGGCCTTCATGTCACGCGGAACACCGGCCACCCGATCTCCGTACGCCAGGCGGCCGGATCGCTCACATCCCGGGGCCCCACGCGGTAGACCTCCCGCACGGGCCCGGCCACCGACATCGCATTCTCGACGACCCACGCACCGAGCTCGCCGTAGGTGACGTCCACGCCCTCGTGCTCGCCGACGTGGGTGGTCACCGCCAGTTCCGCGGCGGGCAGGGTCACCGCGTGCACCCGTCCGGTGCACGGCGGGGTAGAGGTCGGCAGATAGACCAGCACCCGACCGCGGCCCTCCTCGAACAGGGAGTTGTCGTAGTTGCCCCCGGGCGGCCCGGTCGCGCCTGCGCCCACGGCCGCTTCCAGCTCGGCCATCGCGCCGGCGAACCACGCCTCGACGTCGGCGTGGCCGATCACGGCCTCGACCGCCGCGACCTCGCGGGCGGGTTCGGCGCGCAGCTCGACCTCGATCGGCGCAGGATCGGGCTGCAGGAGGCGGCGCAGCGAGGTGACCGCGGCCCGGGTGCGAGAAAGCTCGGCCTCCAAGCGCCGCAGGTGACCCGCGACCAGGGCCGACCGGACGCCGGGGTCCGGCGTCCGCAAGATCCGCTGCACGTCGCTCAAGGGGACGTCGAGCTCGCGGAGCCGGCTGATGACCTGCGCGGTCGGTATCTGCTCGACGGAGTAGTAGCGGTAGCCGGTCGCCCCGTCCACGACCGCCGGCTCGAGCAGCTCCCCCTCGTGGTAACGGCGCAGGGTCCGCACGCTCAAGTGGGTCAAACGCGAAAACTCCCCGATCGTCAGCACCCCCTCAGTCTGGACCCTCCCCCAGGGAGAGGGTCCAGCACTTGACCCTCCGGCCGCGCGAGGCAGCACGGTGACGACATGACAAACAGCGACCTTCGCTCCGACGTCCTCCCGGCCATCGTCCGCGACTTCCTCGCAGCCAGCACCGTGCACGACGCCGACACGGCCTCGGCGTTCCTCGTCGAAGACGTCGTGGTCGTCGACCAGAACGAGACCTTCCGGGGCCGCGACGAGGTGCACGCGTTCCTGCGCGACGCCGGCGCCGAGTTCGACTACACCACCGAGCAGACCGGCGCCCGCCGCGTCGACGACGACCACTGGGTGGTGACCCTGCGCCTCGAGGGCACCTTCCCCGGCGGCGTCGCCGACCTGGACTACCGCTTCACCCTCCGCGGCAACCTCGTGGCCGAGCTCGTCATCGCCAACCACGAGGCCTGAGCCCGACCGCACCCCACCCATCCGTCAGAAGGAAGAGGAAGATGTCCAGCAAAGAACGTGACCGCCTCGACGGCCGCCACGCGCTCGTCACGGGCGGGTCGAAGGGTTCGGGCAAGGCCGTCGTCACCCGCCTGCGGGAGATGGGCGCCGACGTGTGGACCACAGCCCGGACGATGCCCGACGGGTACGACCGCCCCGACCGGTTCATCGAGGCGGACACGTCGACCGTCGAGGGCACGCAGCTCGTGGCGGACCGCATCGCCGAGGCCGTCGGCGCGCTCGACATCCTCGTGCACGTCGTCGGGGGCGCCTCGACGCCGTCCGGCGGGTTCGCAGTGATCACCGAAGAGCAGTGGCTGACCGAACTCAACTTGAACTTCCTGGGTGCGGTGCGGCTCGACCGAGCCCTCCTGCCGGCGATGGCCGGGGCCGGAGCGGGTGTGGTCCTGCACTTCACCTCGATCCAGCGGGAACTACCGCAGTACGACGCGTCGCTGGCGTACGCGTCAGCCAAGGCGGCGCTGCGCACGTACAGCAAGGGCATCGCCAACGAGCTCGCACCCCGCGGCGTGCGGGTCAACGCGATCAGCCCCGGTGGCATCGAAACCGAGGCCTACGAGCGGTTCGTGGACCGGATCGCCGAGGGCAACGGGCTCACCCGCGAAGCCGCCAAGCAAACGATCTACGACTCCCTCGGCGGCGTTCCCCTGGGGCGATTCGCCCAGCCCGAGGAGATCGCCGACCTGGTCGGGTTCCTGGTGTCGGACCGCGCCTCGGCCATCGTGGGCGCCGAGTACGTCATCGACGGCGGCACGGTCCCGACAGTGTGAGCCAACGGCGGGGCGGCCTCGAGGAGATCGTGGCCGCCCCGTCCCGACCACCCGACAAGTCACCGACGAAGAGGACCCATGACCACTCACGTCACCGCACCGTCCCCCGCCCTGCCGGTCGGACCGCCACCGCCCTTCGATCCCGAACTCGCCCCCGTCCTGGACGTGCTGACCAGCATCCGCCCTCCGGACGCGTACCGCCCGGACACCATCGTCGAGATGCGCCGGCCCGTCCCCGGCGTACCCACCCCGACCGATGACGTCCTGTCGCGCGACGGGGCCTACCTCGTACGCGAGAGGACCGTGCCCGGTCCGGACGGGGACCCAGACGTCGCGCTACTCGTCTGCCCCCCCGACACGCGCGCACGCCGATGCCGGCCATCTACTTCAACCACGGCGGCGGGATGATCGTCGGCAACAACCGGTTCGGCCTCCCGGAGATCTTGGACCTGGCTGAACCGCTGGGCATGGCGGTGATCTCGGTCGAGTACCGGCTCGCGCCGGAAACTCCCCACCCGGGTCCTGTCGAGGACAGCTACGCCGGTCTCCGCTGGCTGTCGGAGCACGCCGACGAGATCGACGTCGACCCTGGCCGCATCGTCGTCGCCGGCATGAGCGCCGGCGGCGGACTGGCCGCAGGTGTCGCCCTCATGGCCCGTGACCGTGGGGGCCCGACGATCGCGGGACAGCTGCTCGTGAGCCCCATGCTCGACGACCGCAACGACTCACCCTCGGCGCGCCAGATGCGCGGCGTCGGCATCTGGGACAACCGCTCCAACGAGACCGGCTGGAACGCGCTCCTCGGCGAGGCCGTGCGCGGAGGGCCGGAAGTGTCCCCGTACGCCGCGCCGGCCCGCGCCGAGGACCTGTCCGGCCTGCCACCCACCTTCATCGACGTCGGCTCAGCCGAGACGTTCCGGGACGAGGACGTCGCCTTCGCGAGCCGCCTGTGGCAGGCCGGCGGCCGCGGCGAGTTGCACGTCTGGCCCGGCGGTTTCCACGGGTTCGACGTCGTCGCACCGTCCGCCGCGATCTCCAGGGACGCGATCGCTGCCCGCGCGGCGTGGCTGCGCCGCCAGCTGGGTAGGTGAATGGGCAGTGCAGACTTCGTGGAGGCCTGGTGTCAAGGGCGGCCCTTCACGTGCTGAGGCCCATCTGCATGTTGTGTATGAACGCCGACCGTGCCCGCCTGAAGCACCTACAAAATAACGGGCAGGTGTCGCTGGCACTGGTCATCGCGGCCGGTGCCACCGGGCGAGGACCGGGCGCGGGGGCTCGCCTGGCTGCAGGAGAACGCCGCTGGTTACCTCGATTTCGAGGCCCTGGACGAGTACGAGCGTTCTGGTCGGTGACCGACTACCTGGCCGACACCTCGGCGGTGTGGCGGCTCCTGCGCGGGCAGATCGGCGGGCTGTGGTCTCGACTGGTCGCGCAAGGCGTTGTCGCGATTTGCCCGCCGGTCGAGTCCGAACTCATGGTCGGTGGTCGGGCCGGCCGCGACTTCGAACCCTTCACTGCGGTGCTGCGGCGCACGTTCGCCTGGGTGTTGTCGCTTGACGATCCATGGCGGCAGGTGCTTGCGGTTCAGAGGGAGCTGATCAAGATTGATCAGGGTCTGCGACGACGTACGGCCGGTAGTGTCACGATTAGCCCTTGAACTGCTGGTATGCGGTTCTCATTCCGCCAACTTTCGTGTCCAGCTATTGCCTGAACGGGAACCGGCGAGATCCTGCGAACGGGTTCGGCGCTATCGGGGCGATGCCGAGCGCGGCGGTTATGAGCTTCCGGCTGCCTCGATGCGAGATGTGCTCTGACTTGCTACCGGCGGTAGTATCGGTGAATGAGTGCACAACCGCTGCCGGCGGTCCCGGAGCCTGAGGGGTCGGCCGACGACAAGACTTCGCTTGCGGAGCTGCAGGGCGTTGCACACGACCTCAGCAAAGTTTCGCCGGATCCTCAAGCTGCGGCGATGAGGCTTCTGGATGCTCGTTCGCCGGAGTCCGGCCGACTTCGGCTGGTGGGCCGGGCCCGCAAGGTCAGCGTGTCCATGCCCGAAGACCTCACTGCTGCTGTCCAGCAACGCGTGGGACGGGGCGATTTCAGCCAGTATGTTACCGAAGCGGTCGCCAGGCAACTCGAACTCGACCTCCTCGGGGAACTCGCGACCCTTCTTGAGTCAGAGCACGGACCGGTCTCTGAGGAGGCGCTGAACGAAGCGAGGAATTCGTGGCCCGACGCGCGGTGAGCAGCGGCGGAACACTTGTCCTGGACAGCGAGGGCCTCGCCAAGCTCGCCTCGGGAGACGACAGAGTTCGCGCTTTCCTGGTGACTGCACGAGAACGCGGGGCCAGAGTGGTTGTCAGCGCCATCACGCTGACCGAGGTGCTCCGAGGTGGTCCTCGGGACGCCTCGGTCCATCGCGTGCTGTCCCGGGTTGTCGTGCTCCCGGTGAGCCCGGAACTCGGTCGGCGGGCGGGAGAACTTCTCGGTACGGCCGGGCTGTCCGGGCACAGGTGTGCCATCGATGCTGTGGTGGCAGCGACGGCGCTGGAGCTTCCTCGTCCTCTGCTTCTGCTGACCAGCGATCCCGACGATCTGACCCGCCTCGTGGAGGAACCGGCGCGGCCCAAAGAGCAGCGGATCGTCGTAATCCATGTGTAGTGCGGTGGACCTTTTGTCATGGTTCTGGGAGCAGGTCGGTTGACCGCTCCTGAGTTTGATTTGTTCGCTCCCCGGCTGACCACCACTATGTCGCAAATGTGGTCACCGTTCGGATTTGACGGTGCCTTCCCAGCGTTTTGCAGGCCATCGACGAGATGACCCATCCGCTTCGCCTGAGCGGCTTCCGGAACGCTGTCCTCGATCATCCAGGTCTTGTGGGTGTGCCGGAGATCATGGAAGTGCATGCCGGGGATGACCCGGGCGACCAAGTGTTCGCGGAGCCGAGTGACCAGGAACGGCGGCAGCAGGATGGGCCGGACGGCGGCTGGCGTTTTCGGAGACCCGAGTTCGAGTTCGCCGCTGACCTCGTGGAGTGCCCCGACGTCCGGGTTGATGTAGATCAGCGCGTCGTCGAGCTTGCAGTTGTGCCGTGAAGGCCGACCAACTCGCCCAGCGCATGCCGGTGTACGCCGCGGCGACGGGCCCGGCAGTATCTGTGCCGCCCCAGCCGCCCGTCAGCGGACGGCGACCGTCTTGACGAGCTGTGGCCCGCTGCCGGGCGGGTCAGGTGCCGTTCATGGCGGCGCCGTTGCCGTCGCTCGTCTGCAGGAAACCGGTCGGTGGCAGGGCGCCTGTGGCGGTCCGTGGACCTTCGGCTTCGGCCGGGTCGGTCGAGCGGAACGTGGCCGTCTGCTGCCCGCCGGTGCGGCTCGGCGTGACGGCCTGGTTCAGCTCGTACGGCCGGCCGTTGTCGACGGACACGTCGGCGCGCATGGTGGCCGGGGCGTCCGGCAGATGGAATCCGGTGCCGCCGTTGCGCCAGGCGGTGTTGTTGGTCAGCTCCAGCGCGGCGGTGTTGCCCTCGTCGCTGAAGCCGTTGCTGCCGTTGGCCCACGCCGCGTTGTGCCGCAGCTTGTGCGCGGCCACGGCCGTCGGTGTGCCCCCGCCCAGCACGAAGCCGGTGCCACCGTTGTCGTACGACCAGTTGTACTCGATGGTCACCGGCGAGCCGAATGCGCCCAGGTCGAGTCCGGCGTTACCGTTGCCCGCGAACCGGTTGCCGCGCACGACGTTGCCCGCGCCGGCGCCGAACTGGATGCTCAGCCCGGTGCCCGCACCGGGGGCCCGGTTGTCGGTGAAGTCGCTGTCGAGGACCTGGTTGCCGGTCGTGCCCTCGCCGCGCAGCATGAGCCCGGAGCGGGCGTTGTCGTGCATCCACAGCCGCCGGAAGACCGTGTCCCGGCAGCCCAGGCAGACATAGGCGTGGTCGGCCGAGCCGGTCACCTCGAGGCCCTGCACGGTCCACCAGGAGGCGCGCTGAGCGATCGCCCACTGGCCGGCCGATAGGCCGGAGGCGTCGACGATCGGGCGCTCGTCGCGGTAGTTGCTGAGCACGATGCGGCGCTGGGCGGTGCCGCTGGTGGTGATGTCGATCCCGGCGGCGGGCCGGTAGGTGCCGCCGCGCAGCGCGATCGTCTGCCCCGGGCGCACCTCGGCCACGGCCTTGCCCAGCGTGGCGTAGGGCCGCCGGAGGCTGCCGTCGCCGTCGTCCGAGCCGTCCGGCGCCACGAAGATGTCGGCCCGCTGCACGCCCATGCCCTGGTCGGCCGGCGGCGGGGTCGTGCTGGTGGCCGGCGACAACGACGGTGACGGTGACCGCGTCGTGGCGGCGGTGGTGGTCGCCGTCGCAGGCCGCGGGGTGGTGGTGAACGCCGGCGGCGGAGCTGCCGCGATCGTGGCGTCCGGCGGCGCTGGGGAGTAGTGCACGGCGTAGACGAACCCGCCGGTCGCCAGCACCGCGGCGGCGCCGGTGGCAGCCAGCGCCTTGTGTTGCAGGAAAGTCGGCAGCACGTGGGCGGAGGGCGTGGCAGCGGCCAGGCCGCCCACCTTCGCGGTGAGCGTGGCCGGCACCGGAAGCATCGCGGTGCCCAGCAGCAGTTGCTCCGGGGCGATCAGCCCGCGCCCGCTGGTGACGCAGCGTGGGCACTCGCGCACGTGCCGGGTCAGCCGCTTGCGCCACAGTGGGTCGGCGATGCCGTTCCAGCGCCGGACCAGCCCGGTCAGCTCCGGGCAGCGGGGGCGGGCGTGCAGGGCGCCGACCACCGCCCGTACGGAATCGAGCTGGGCCTTCATCCGCTGCACCCGGACCGCGGCGTGCTTGGGGCGCACGCCCAGCGCGTCGGCCAGCTCGGCGCGGCTCAGCTCGCCGGCCGCCTCCTGCCACCACAGGCCGAGCAGCCGGCGGTCGTCGTCGTCCAGCCAGCGGGCCGCCTCCACCAGGTCCCGGCGCTGGGCGTCGGCGACCAGCTCGGCGGTGGCGCGCTCGGCGAAGTCGCCGGCCGGGTCGGCCAGCTCGGCCAGCTCGGGCTGCTCGGGCACCAGCCGCAGCCGGGCGGTCCGCTTGTCGCGCAGGTAGAGCTGGATCTGCCGGTAGGCGATGGCGATCAGCCACGAGCGGAACCGGGCGGGCTCGCGCAAGCTCGGCAGGGCCCGCAGCGCGCGCAGCATCGTCTCCTGCACGATGTCGTCCACGTCGGGGTGCCCGGCCAGGGCGCGGCCGACGATGTTGTAGATCAGCGGCAGGTGCTCGGCGATGAGCTCCTCGGTGGCTCGGGCGTCGCCGGCGTGGGCCCGGCTGATCAGCCGGGCGACATCGAGCGCCACCTGACTCTGCGTCACCGTCGAGTACCAAGCCTTCCTGGTCGGTCGCGGACCGTGCCGATCGTCGCGGATCGGCGACCGCTCGTATATATCGAAGATCACCACTGTCTTAAGACTTTTCCGCCGGGTCAGCATGTTGGCACGGCCCCGGCCAGACTGCAAAGCGAGGGTCGCCGGAAAGAATTTCCCGGATTTGTGTTGTTGCGCCCGGACCGCCGCATCTACGAGGGTGCCGCTCATCCACCGGAGCGGTTGTCACCCAGCGTGTCCCCTCGGCACCTCTCTTCGGCGCGCGTCAGCGGAGCGGTCCTGGCTGTACCCGCGAAAGTTTTTGCCGCGTTTCTTGTTGTCACTCGGCCGCCGCCGCATCTACCGGTACAGGAACACCGGCGGCCTCCCCTCGGCCGTCATCCCCGCACGTAAGAAAGGTCTGCGATGGCAGAGAAGAAGCCCAGCAAACGGATGCTGTTCGGCGTGGCGGCCGCGCTGGTCGTACCGATCGGTCTCGTCGGCTGGTCGATGTTGCCGTCGGACGCGGCGGCCGCTCCGGTCGCCGGCGGCACCTACCAGGTGGCCGTGAAGAAGAGCGGTATGTGCATCGACGTGCCGGGCGCGTCGAAGGACAACGGTGCACTGCTGCAGCAGTGGGGGTGCTCGGCGGGGGCCGGCTGGCAGCAGTTCAAGCTGGTGGCGGCGGGCAGCAACGTCCTGATCCAGAACGTGAGCAGCGGCAAGTGCATCGACGTGCCGGCGTGGTCGAAGACGTCGGGTCAGCGGGTGCAGCAGTACAACTGCGCCGGTTCGCAGACCAATCAGCAGTGGAGGATCACCGCGTCGGGCACGGGCACGTTCCAGGTCATCAACGTGAACAGCGGGCTGTGCCTCTCCGATCAGGGTGCGTCGATGGCGAGCGGTGCGTCGATCATCCAGGAGACGTGCACCGCCAACTCGAACAAGCAGTGGGCGTTCACCCCGGTCACCGGCGCCACCCCGCCGCCGGCCGGCTCGTTCACGGTCGCGGCTGACGGCTCCGGTACGTACAAGACGGTGCAGGCGGCGATCGACGCGGTCGGCGACGGCAACGCCAGCCGTAAGACGATCACCATCAAGCCCGGAACGTACCGGGAGAACCTGTCCGTGCCGTCGACCAAGCCCTACATCACATTGAAGGGTGGCGGTGACTCGTCCGACGACGTGGTGATCGTCAACAACCGGCCGGCCAGCACGTACGGCACCAACGGCTCGGCGACCGCCCACATCGTCGGCCACGACTTCGCCGCCACGAACTTGACCATCTCCAACGACTACGACGAGGCCGCCAACGGCAGCTCGCAGGCACTGGCCGTGGCCCTGGAATCGGACCGGGCCGTGTTCAGCAACGTGCGGCTGCTCGGCGACCAGGACACCCTGCTGGTCAACGAGAGCGCTCGGACGTACTTCACCGGCTCGTACATCGAGGGCACGGTGGACTTCATCTACGGCGGTGGCATCGCCGTGTTCAACGCCTCCAAGATCTACGAGAAGCGGTCCACCGGCGGCCCGATCACCGCGGCCTCGACCCCGGCGAACCGGGACTACGGCTTCCTGTTCTACAAATCCACGATCACCGGCGCGGCGAACAACACAACCCAGCTCGGCCGACCGTGGCGGCAGGACGCGCAGGTCGTGGTCCGCGAATCGAGCCTGAGCGCCACCATCGCGACCGCGCAGCCCTGGGTGAACATGTCCTCTGCCACCTGGCAGAACGCCCGGTTCTACGAGTACAAGAACACCGGCGCCGGCGCCACCATCAACGGCAACCGGGCGCAGCTGTCCGACGCGCAGGCCGCCGACTACACCCCGCAGAAGTACCTCGCGGGCACCGACAACTGGAACCCGGTGGGCTGATCATGTCCGTCTCCAAGAAACGCGCCGCGCTCATCGCCACGGTGGTCGCCGTTCCGGCCGCGATCGTCGGCTGGTCGGTCCTGCCGTCGAACGCGGCGGCCGCCCCGGCCGCCGGCAACACCTACCAGCTGATCGTCAAGAAGAGCGGCAAGTGCATCGACGTGCCGGCCGCGTCGGCCGCCAACGGCGCCCTGCTGCAGCAGTGGGGTTGCACCACCGGCGCCGCCTGGCAGCAGTTCAAGCTGGTCGCGTCCGGCAGCAACTTCCTGCTCCAGAACGTCAGCAGCGGCAAGTGCATCGACGTGCCGTCGGGGTCGAAGACCTCCGGCCTGCGGCTGCAGCAGTGGGGTTGCGTCGGCTCGCAGACGAACCAGCAGTGGAAGACGGTCGCCAGCGGCACCGACACCTTCCAGATCGTCAACATCGCTTCCGGCCTGTGCATCTCCGACCAGGGCGCCTCGACGGCCAGCGGCGCGTCGATCATCCAGGAGACGTGCACCGCCAACTCGAACAAGCAGTGGGCGTTCACCCCGGTCGCCGGCTCCACGCCGGCGCCGACCGCGAGCGGGCGCACCTGGGCCGCCACCCCGGACGGCTTCGCGTCGACCGGCGGCGGCACGACCGGCGGCGCGGCCGGCGCCACGGTCACCGTGAAGACGTTCGCGGACCTGACCAAGTACGCCACCGCGACGGAGCCCTACGTGATCAAGGTGGCCGGGGCCATCACGTTCACGCCGAAGGGCACCGAGCTGAAGGTGAAGTCGAACAAGACCATCGTCGGCGTCGGCACCAGCGGCCAGATCGTCGGCGGCGGATTCCAGCTTGTCCCCGGGGTCAGGAACGTCATCATCCGCAACCTCACCATCCGGGACACCCAGATGACCGAGGACGACCCGGATGACAAGACGTACGACTACGACGGCATCCAGATGGACACCGCGGACCACATCTGGATCGACCACAACAAGATCACGCGGATGAACGACGGCATGATCGACAGCCGTAAGGACACCACGTACCTGACCGTGTCCTGGAACGTGCTCGACACCGGCAACAAGGCGTTCGGCATCGGCTGGACCGAGAACGTGACCGCGCGGATGACGATCCACCACAACTGGATCAAGAACACCCACCAGCGGAACCCGAGCACCGACAACGTGGCGTACGCCCACCTCTACAACAACTACCTGCAGAACATCACCTCGTACGGCAACCTGTCGCGCGGCAGCACCAAGATGGTTCTGGAGAACAGCTACTTCGACAACGTCGCCAACCCGTACAACGTCGACGACCTGACGAAGGGCCAGCTCAAGCAGAGCGGCAGCATCGTCAAGAACTCCACCGGCAAGCAGGTGACCAACGGCTCCGCCTTCGACCCGAAGGCCTACTACGCCTACACCGTGGACGCGGCAGCGGACGTCCCGGCCCTGCTCGCCAAGTACGCCGGCCCGCAGGCCACCATCGGCAACTGACCAGTAACGGAATCTGACGCGGGGTGGCGCTGTCCGGGGACGGCGCCACCCCGCGTGGTCGATCCCGCTCGAGACCTGCTTCGGCTACCGGACGCGGAAGATGGGTACCGTTCCCGACCTCCCGTGGGCCACGAACCCCGGGAGCACCTACGCCCTTCTCGTCGGCGAAGACATCTCGTTGCCCTGCGAACCGCCGGCCTGCGGCAGGTCGTCGTCGACGACACGACCGTGGCGTTGCGGCTGCTGGTCGACCGCCGAGACCAACTTGGCCGCGCGCGCACCGGGATCGTGTCCCGGTTGCATCACCTGCTGCTCGAACTGGTACCGGGCGGTGCGAAGAAGTTCCTGTCCGCCCAACAGGCCTGCGCCCTGCTCAACACCGTCCGCCCGTGCGACGTCGCCGGCAAGACCCGCCGTTGGCTGGCCTCTGAACTGATCCACGAGCTCGTCACGATCGATAAGAAGATCAAGGTCGCGACGCGGAACTGACCGAGCCTCGTCGGCCGCAATGTTTGCCCTGTTCAGAGGCCGTCCTCAGCGATGGCGGGGAGCGCCGTCACGATGAAATAGGCCGTCCTCTGCCGCATCGCAGAAGATCGGGTCGTCGGCTGCTCGCGGCGGAGGAGGAAGGCGTTTCAGCGGGAGCGGCTCTCCAGCGGGTAGAGCCTCGGCGAGCTGCTCGGAGATCATCCAGAGGTGCTTGCCGAGTTGCCCGTCTCTCCGATCCTGAACGTGAGATCGTTCTGACCTACCTGCGCGCCGCCACCGCACTGGTTCGGCCAGCCGCAGAACGGCTCAGCTGACCGCCGGCCAAGCAAACGAGGTCGCAGCGGGTCGCGAGTCCGCGTACCGCGGGACCGGTGCTACGCAAATTCGCGTACGCGGGTTGCCGCACTACGCGGACGCCATGAGGACCGGTGACGATCAGGCTGGGAGGAGACTGAACGATCTCCGAAAGGAACCCCGACATGGCCGGCAATGGCACCTTCACAACGCTGCGCAGAGTCCTCGGTATCAGCCTGCTCGTGGCCGGTCTCGGCGTTCTGATCCAATATCTGGTCGGCGTTCCTGGATTTCCCAAGATCCCACCGGGGCCGATCATCCTGGGTGTAGCGGGCATCCTCGTCCTCGCCCTTCCGCGCTACCGCTGGGTGATTGTCGTCGGCCTGATCGCGGCGCTGTTCGTCACCGTCGGCGGGCTGATCGAGGGCTCGGTCTGGGGCCGGCTCGGCGAGCCGGGCAGGTTCGACGTCTGGATCGGCGTCTTCCTGCAGTGGGCAGGTCAGGCCGTCGCCTTGGTCAGCGCGGTCATGGCGCTCACCCGCGACCACCGCAAGGCGCCGGTCTCGCGCTGAGAAACTTCCGAGCCCCGGGAAAATCATGATGCCAACGACACGTAACACCATTTCGCTCGCCGGACTGGCCCGCCACGAACGGCCACGGGTGGAGACGCTCGCGTACGCGCTCGGCGGCTTTCTCCTGTTGTCCGGCGGCGCACACTTCGTGGTGTTCCTGGTCGGCGACTCGCCGTGGGAGGGCCCGGTCTCGTGGCGCAAGCCGACCACGTTCGGGCTCTCCTTCGGCCTCACCCTGATCACCGTCGCGTGGATCTCCTCAATGCTGATCATGAATCCGCGGGCGCGCGCCTGGGTGCTGGGCATCTTCGCCGCCGTCTGCGTCGTGAAGGTCGCCGGCATCTCAATCCAAGCCTGGCGGCGGGTGCCGTCGCACTTCAACACCGAGACGCCGTTCGACACACGGATCGCGATGAGCCTCGCTGTCGGGGGCGCGCTTCTCGCGATCACGCTGGGCGTCCTCGCCTTCGTGGCGCTGCGGGGCCGGGTTCGCGGCGGCCGCGATCTGGTACTCGCCATGCGCGTGGGCTTCGCGCTGCTGATCGTCGCTCTGGGAACCGGAGTGGTCATGATCGCCGAAGGCACCACCCTGGTGCGGGAGGGTTACCCCCAGCAGGCCTACGAGACCGCCGGCTTCCTCGAGCCGCTGCACGGCGTCACGCTGCACGCGGTGCTGGTACTGCCGCTGGTGGCCGAGATGACGCGGTGGCTGGGCTGGCCGGAGCGGAGGCGCTACCGGGCGGTGACGGTGGCTTGCGCCGCCTATCTGGCCACATCGCTCGGCGCCCTCGCACTGTCGCTGACCTGATGCGCAGCGCTGCCTTCGAGCAGGTCCGGAATTCTCTGACGCCCCTCGATCCAGCGGGCACAGCATGATCTCGTTCAGCGGGGAACGGTCAGGCCGACCCGGACGGCGATCACTACGAGTTGAGCCCGGGAACGGGCGCCGAGCTTGAGCATCGCCCGGCTCACGTGGGTGCGCACCGTCTCCGGGCTGACGAAGAGCGCGGCCCCGATCTGCTCGTTCGAGAACCCCGTAGCAACCCAGGCGACCATCTCCCGCTCGCGCTCTGTCAGCTCGTCCAGGCTCGGATCCAGCGCCGGATCAACCGCGGTCTGCTGGGCGAAGAGCGAGATCACCCGACGGGTCACCGAGGGGGACAGCATCGCTTCCCCGGCCGAGACCACCCGGATGGCGCGCGTCAACTCCTGCGGCACCGCGTCCTTGAGGATGAATCCGGCCGCGCCCGCCTGAAGGGCGAGAAACACGTAACGGTCCACCTCGAACGTGGTCACCACGATGACCGGGATGCCAGCGATCGCAGGATCGGCCTGGATGCGGCGCAGCGTCTCTATCCCGTCGATCCCGGGCATGCGGACGTCGAGCAGCAGGATGTCCGGACCCTCGCGTTTGAGCAGCTGGATCGCCTCCAATCCGCCGCTCGCCTCGCCGACGACCTCCATGTCGTCCTCGCGGTCGATCAGGGCCCGCAGACCCATCCGGACCAGCTCGTGGTCGTCGGCCAGCGCAACCCTGATCATGCGGCACCCTTCCCCGTCGGCAGCCGGGCTTCCACCCGGAATCCGCCGTCCTCCCCCGGGCCGGCAGCCAAGGTTCCACTGACAGCCGCGACTCGACGGCGCATACCGGCCAGACCCCGGGCAGAGCCGTCCAGCTCGACCGGCCCACCTCGCCCGTGGTCGGACACCCGAACCACCAAAGTCTCCTCGTCCTGCTCGACGGTCACCTCGGCGGTCGTCGGCCCGGCATGCCGGAGCACATTGGTCAGCGACTCCTGCACCACCCGGTACAACACCGACTCGGTCTCGGGGTCCAGCTCCCGGTCCAGGTTGTGCAAACTCAGCCGTACGGGCAGGCCACCCGCCCGGACCTGGGTGACCAGGTCGACCAGCCCGCAGAGCCCGGCCCTCTCGACCTCGGACGGCTGCACCGGCTCGACCGCCGGAGCCGAGAGGAACTCGTCGTGCAACGTGTCCAGCATGCCGCGCAGCTCGCTCAGCGACTTCCCGCTGGTCGCCTGGATCGCTTCGAGTGACCGGCGGGTCTGGGCGGGCCTGCTGTCGAAATCGAGCAGCGCGACACCGGCCTGCATCGCGATCAAGGCGAAACCATGTCCGGCCACGTCGTGCACATCGGCCGCGAGCTTGGCCCGCTCCTCCATCGCGCCCTGGGTGATCAGAAGCCGGCGCGTGCGTTCCCGCCCGGCCGCGATGGTTCGCACGAGAGCGCCGAGCAGCCACGGGACGACCAGCCAGCCCGCCCAGGCGAGCGCGAGCAACCACGGAAGATCTACGTCGCCGAGGAGTCGGACATAGATCGTGCCCGAGGTCACCACCACGGCCGCGCCGCAAACCAGCAGCGACGGGCCGAACCGACGGCGGCGGGCCACCTCGTACATCGCGACGACGATGCAGAGCTGCACCGGACCGTACGGGTAATGGAGCAGTAGATAGCCGTTGACCAGCAGCAGGACCGTGACCAGCGAGGGCAGCGGCGCACTGTCGAGCAGCGTGACGATCAGCACGACCGCGACGACTATCAACAGGGCGCCCCACAGGTCGAGTTGCCGTACGCCGTAACGCCCGTCGACCTGGCCGATCTGGGCGATCAAGGCGCCGATCAGCGTGACTAGGCCGAGACCGAGACCCGTGGCCAGCCGGGCCGGCGACAATCCGGTCAGGGTTGCCGGCCCGAGGCCGTCGTGCTCCGCCGATGCACGGGTCATGCTCGCGAGTCTAAATAGCAAGACCGCATCCGAAACGATGCCCGTTCATCGGCCGTGACAGGAAGGATGGTGTTTCGGTAGGAGCGCCGCCACGATGAATCCGGGCTGTTCGGGGTGGGCGGTGCTGCGCTGCTCCCAGAACCAGCGATTGGACGGGGAGCAGGCGGGGTTGAGATCGGCAGCGTCGAACAGCGCCGAACGGCGTTCAGCAGCGTCGGGCGACGGTGCCCGGGCAGGACCAAGTCGCGTTTCTGCTGGTCAGTAGCTTGATCGGGCTACGTTCACGCAAAGGCGCTCACCCTATTGGTGACACCGCCTGGCATCCGTCATGCTCATCGATTGCGAGCCTGCTCGAAAGGTCCAGGCTTCGACGTGCTGCCCACAAATGAATCCGTCGGCCCGGTGGCCGACCGTCGCGGCGAGGCGGCACCCCGCATCGGACTGCCGCCTCGCCGCCGTCTCAGGACTGGATGTCGCCGTCCACCGGACCCAGCACCTCGTGGGCGATGACCGACGCCGAGATCGCGGCCGGGAATCCGCCGTAGAAAGCAGCGTGGGTGATGAGCGCGGAGATCTCCGGCAACGTCAGCCCATTGTCCACCGCGCGGCGTAGCTGCGCCCGCAGCTCATCGGGCCGATACAACGCTACGACCGCGCCGAGCGTGGCGATGCTGCGATCACGCGGGCTGAGCCGGGCGTCGTCCCAGACCCGCTCCGAATAGAGTGGGTCCTCGATCAGTGCGGTGAGCTCGGGGGTGAAGTGGCTCGCGGCTGCGCGCGGCGACTCGATGTGATCCGTCATGGCGCCTCCCCGTGCTCGTCGTAATGCCCGTCGTGCTCGTGGTGAAGGTGCCCGTCGTGCAGGTAGTCCACATGCCCGTCGTGCAGGATGGTCTCGTGCCCGCAGCCCGCGCCGTGCTGATGGTTATCCGCGGTGTGCTCCGCGACACTGTGATCGGTGATCATGCCGGTTTGTCCCCCTAGACGGTGTTTACCCATTGATGACGCCCTCGATGACAAACGTCACGCGTTGGCGCTCCGGGCGATACTGGCCGCGAACAGCGGCGTCTCGCGCTTGTTGTGTGCCCCCGAGGCGGCCTGCCGGGCGCGGGCGGCCTCCTCGAAGGTGCCGCCGTTCTCCACCGTGAACTTGATCATTTCCTCAGTGGGGTGGGAGGTGACGGTGTTGGTGTAGCGCAGCCGGTCCCCGTCGATCTGCTCCATCTTGAGCTCCCAGATGACCTGGACGGTGGTCCAGCCGTGGGGAGTCAGCACGTCGGACAGGGAGACCATCTTGCAGTAGTGCGGGCCGGCCTGCTTGTAGCGGTAGTGCTGGATGACCAGGCCGGTGCCGATCATCTCCACGTTGATGGACATCGGGGTGCCGTCATCGTCGACGGTGTAGCCGGCGGCCTTGTGGTCGCCGGGGGCGCAACGCTGGTACTCCTTGTCGGGCAGGGCCTTCAGCCAGGCCTCGATGTCGACCTTGCCGAAGGGTGCCCGCACCTCGGCCACCTCGGTGGAGTGGGACAGGACCAGGTCGTCACGAACGGTCACAGACACGGCGTTCTCCTTCATGTTGGGCGTAGTGCTCATGTCGGGTTCGATCGTCGGTCCGACGCTCGGCTGCGGCATCGGTCAACTGACGACCTTCCCGGCCGCCGAGGAGGGGCAGTACGTTGACCGATGCCGGTGGCCGCGGTCGCGGGCACGCTCGCCCGCATGATCACTGAAGCGATTTCCTTCGATCGGCCCGGCGATCCCGATGTCCTCATCTGGCGCCCCACCGACCTCCCCGAGCCGGGCCCCGGCGATGTCGTCGTCGACGTTTACGCGGCCGGTGTCAACAACGCCGATCTGCTGCAGCGGCAGGGGCAGTACCCGGTGCCGCCGGACGCACCGGCCACCCTCGGCCTGGAATGCTCGGGACGGCTGTCGTGGGTCGGACCACAGGTCGAGGGCTGGGCGGTTGGTGACGCGGTGTGCGCACTGTTGATCGGTGGCGGCTACGCCGAGCAGGTCGTCGTGCCCGCCGCTCAACTGCTGCCGAAACCGCAGAGCTTGACCTTCATCGAGGCGGCGGCGCTGCCCGAGGCGCTCTGCACCGTGTACGCGAATCTCGCGATGACCGCGCACGTCAGGCGCGGCTCCAGCCTGCTCGTGCACGGTGGCGGCAGCGGCATCGGCACCACCGCGATTCAGTGGGGCAAAGCCGTCGGCGCGAGGGTGCTCACGACCGTCGGCAGTGACTGGAAACGCGACCGGGTGCTCGGCCTCGGCGCCGATGTCGCCGTCAACTACCGCGACGAGGACTTCGCCACCGCCACATTGCGTGCCACCGCTGGACGTGGCGTCGACGCCATCCTCGACATCGTCGGAGCGCCCTACCTGCGGGCCAACGTGGACTGCCTCGCGCCGGGCGGGCACCTGGTCATCATCGGCGGCCGGGTCGACGGATCCGGCCGGCTTGAACTCGGCACGCTCATGGCCAAGCGGGCCAGCGTCTCCGCCACCATGCTGCGACCACGACCGAAGGCGGAGAAGGCCGCCGTGGTCGGCGGCGTCCGTCGCGAGGCGTGGCCGTTGGTCGACGCCGGGCTCATCGTTCCCATCATCGACACGGTCCTGCCGATCCGGCAGGCCGCCAGGGCGCACGAGTTGCTCACGGCCGGCCGTACCTTCGGCAAGGTGGTCCTCGCCGTCGACGTGCCCTGACGCTGAACCCGCCGCGCCCGGACGGACCATGCGATGTGCGCGGACGGGCACCGTCTGCACCAGGCCGAGTGACGAGTGCCCGGTGCCGAAGTCGTCCAGCGCGATCCGTACGCCGAGCCTCCGTAGATCGTGCAGTGTCGCCACGGCCTGGCCACCCTCGAAGACGGCGGTCTCGGTGACCTCGACGGCGAGGTACCACGGCGGAAGTCCGTCTCGGCCAGGATGCCGGCGACGGCCGCGGCGAAGTCGGACCGGGCGAGTTGACGGGCGGACACGTTGACGATGACCTTGTCGGGCGCGCCGGCGCCGAGTTCGGCCTTCCATCGTGCCATCTGGCGGCAGGCCGTCCGCATGATCCCGGAACTGGCCGGTGTCCAGACCGATCCGCATCTCCGCGCCGAGCCTGGCGTGCCCCGTCGACTGCTCGTCCAGGGCAGGCTCCCAGAGCCGGTACGCCTGGCCGGCTCGCTTGGCGGCGTACATTGCCGCCTCCGCCCGGCGTAGCACCTCCGCCGGGTCGCCGCGCTCGCCGGCGGCAAGACCTATACCGGCGCCCAGGAGCAGATCGTGGCCGCACGCGTGTACGGGTTCACGCAGCGGGGCGGCGAGCTGAGCGGCCAGCGCCCCGGATTCCGGGGAGCTCCTGCCGGGCAGCAGGATTGCGAACTCGTCGCCGCCCATCCGGGCGAGCAGCGCGTGGTCCGGGACCGTGCGCGCCAGCCGCTGGGCAAGGGAGAAGAGTGCGCGGTCGCCGACCGAGCGTCCGAGTTCGTCGTTGACGTTCTTGAAGCCGTTCAGCCCGAGCAATGCCACCTGTGCCGGCCCGTCGGCCATCGCGATGCGCAACGCGCTCTCGAACCCACGCCTGTTCGCCAGCCCGGTCATTTCGTCCCGCATGGCGAGCTCTTCCATGTCGTGTGACTGCGTTTTCAGCTGCGTCAGGATCAGTGCCATCCGAGCGATGGTGAGCATGATGAGGACGATGGTGCCGTGAATGACGACCGTGCTGTTGACGGTGTTCTTCCCGACGTACGGAGTGAGAAGCAGCGCCGGTCCTAGTAGTGAGCGGGCGGCGGACGCGCACAAGCGAGCCACACTGTGTTCCGTGCCGGCGAGCGGTACGACGCGGGTATCCGCCGCCATCGAAGGATGCAAGGCAGCCGCTGCCCACAGCAGCGAGGAGGCGATGAAGACGGCGTCCAAGGCGGAGGGGTCGGCATCGAAGTAGATGATCATCACTGAGTACCACGGACCGGGGCGCCGAGGCCCGTACAGCCGCGCGCCGACGAGGAGAGCCACCACGGCCGCCAAGCCGATCGCGTTGTAACAGATCCTCGCCGCGAGCGATGACGCGGGCAGCAGGAAATACCCCCGACGTCGCCAGCACCATATCCGCGTAAATCGCGCGACGAGCCATCGGTCCCATGACGACGGCATCTGAGGCTGAATACGCCGTCGCCCCATTTTGTGGAACAGCTCACCACGGAAAATGGATAGAGCCTTCGGTATCCGGATAATCGAATGTTCCACGCACCAAAATGCAGCCCAGGAAAAGCCCTCCGAGTGCCGCATATAATTGGTGGCGAGGTGATGCGGTATGCCCGGGTACGACGCTGACGGCAGGTCTGGCCCTGTCACACTGCAGAGCTCTGACCTGGATGAGACCCGACTGGTGCTCGCCGAGCACTTCTACTCCAATTTCGTCGACATGCTGGAGCCGTCCGAAAGCCTGGACACCCAGCTGCGGGTCACCAACCTCGGACCGATAACGATCGGGGACGTACGTTTCGGCACCGACCTGAAGCTGAGGCTGCACGAACTCGGCGCGTACCACGTTGATCTGATCCTGTCCGGCCGGCTCGAATGGCAGCAGGGCAGAGATGAACCCCGGGTCACCACTGATACCAGCGGGGCGGTGTTCCAGCCGGTCGGTGACACCGTCCTAAACCGGTGGACCGGCGACTGCCGGCTCCTTGCCGTGAAGATCGACCGCGGCGCCCTCGAAATGCAGCTGGCCCGCATGCTCGACACACCCGTCGGCTCACCGATTCCGCTCGCCCCCCGGCTTGACCAGTCGCGCGGACCCGGCCGGACCTGGACCAACATGGTTCGCACGCTCGCCGCGGATGCTCTTAGCGAGAACCTCGGGCTGACGCAGAACCCGCTGCTCGCCGAACCGCTGCAAGAAATGCTCCTGCGTGGCCTTCTGCTCGCCGGCGACCATCCGTACCGGGGCCGGCTGGCCACGCCGGGCGGACCTTATCCAGCGCCCCGCGGGATCCGCCAGGCGATCGACCTTCTGCACAGCCATCCCGAGCAGCCGGTCACCATCGCCGGTCTCGCCGACACCACCGGCATGAGTGAACGGGCGTTGCAGGCAGGCTTCCAGCGGTACGTCGGCATCTCACCCACCGCATACCTGCGGCAGATCCGCCTTGACCGCGCCCACGACGAGCTTCGGCAGGCGGAACCCGGCCGGACGACGGTGGCCTACGTCGCGCACCGCTGGGGATTCACCCACCTGGGACGGTTCGCGGGTTCCTACCGCGCACGGTACGGCGTGTCACCTTCTCAGACACTCAACGCCTCCGCATGACCGATTCCGTATCCGGCCGCCGCCGCGGTGGCCGGATACGGCGGCGGTCAAGGTTTGAGGACAACCTTCTCGCAGTCGTCCTGCTTGCTCTTGAACATCTCGAAGCCCCGTTCCGCCTCGTCGAGCGGCAGGGTGTGGGTGATGATCCGCGTCGGGTCCAGCTCGCCGCGTTCGATCCGATCGAGCAGCGGCTTCATGTAGCGCTGAACATGGCATTGGCCGGTGCGCAGGGTCAGGGACCTGTTCATCCAGGCGCCGGCGGGGAACTTGTCGAGGAATCCGCCATAGACGCCGATGACCGAGACCACGCCGCCACTACGGCACGACATGATGGCCTGACGCAGGGCGTGCGGCCGCTCGGTCTCCGAGCGGACGGCCTGCTTGACCCGGTCGTACGCGGCGATGTGCGCGCTGCCGTGGGTGGCCTCCATACCGACCGCGTCGATGCACTTGTCAGGTCCCCGCCCGCCGGTTAGTTCCAGCAGCTGCGAACGCACGTCGACCTCGTCGAAGTTCACCGGGATGTGGCCGGCCTGCTCGGCCATCCGCAGCCGGTATGGTTCCTTGTCGATGGCGATGACCTTCGCGGCGCCGAGTACCCGGGCGCTGTCCATGGCGAACTGGCCGACCGGGCCGGCGCCCCAGACCGCCACCACGTCGGTGGGCTGGATGTCGCACATCTCGGCGCCCATGTAGCCGGTGGGCAGGATGTCGGACAGGAACAGCACCTGCTCGTCGGTGAGGTCGGATTCGATTTTCAAGGGGCCGACGTCGGCGAACGGCACCCGCGCGTACTGGGCTTGACCGCCTGCGAAGCCACCGGTCAGGTGCGAGTAGCCGAAGATCCCGGCAACCGGATGGCCGAACATCTTCTCCGCGATGCCCGCGTTGGGGTTGGTGTTCTCACAGCAGGAGTAGAGCTCGGCGGCGCACGCGGCGCACGCGCCGCAGGCGATCGGGAACGGCACGACCACCCGGTCACCGACACGGAGCTTTTCCCCGGGTACGCCGGAGCCGACTTCGATCACCTCACCCATGAACTCGTGGCCCATGACGTCGCCGTCCTGCATCGTCGGCACGTACCCGTCGACCAGATGCAGGTCCGAGCCGCAGATCGCGGTGGAGGTGATCCGTACGATGGCATCGCGCTTGTTGAGAATCTTCGGGTCCGGCACGTCACGGACCTCGACGGAGTTACGGCCGGCCCAGGTGTTCGCCCTCACTGGTCGGCTCCCTTCGCGAGTTCGGCGTCCGACAACGGTTGCGCCGGGCGTTGCGGGAACTCCTTGCGGGCCTGCTTGCCCCACGGGGCACCGTCGGAGCGGACCACCTCGCCGGTCTCCAGGACCTGCTTGAGCCGGCGCAGATCGTCGTCGAGCTGCTGATGAGGTTCCTCGCCGAAATACTTGGCGACCGCCTTGCCGATGGCGCCGCCGGGGATGTCGTAGACCAGCACGACGTGGATCTCGGTGCTGACGCCGTCCGGGGCGGGGACGAACCGGACCGTGCCGGCGTTCGGCACGTCGGCGTTCCCGGTCGACCGCCACGCGATCTTCTCGCCGGGTTCCTCGTCGAGGACTTCCGCGTCCCACTCGACGTTCTTGCCGAACGGGGCGGCAGCGGACCAGTGGCTCGTCCGGGCGCCGGTGGTGCGGACCTCTTCGAGGTGCGCCATGAACGTCGGCAGGTTCTCCAGCTTGCGCCAGAAGGCGTACACCTCGGATGCGGATTTACGGATGGTCGTCGTTGCCGTCAACTCCATGGATCCTCCTTCGCGTGAGCCGGTGCGGTCGGCCCGGGTGGCCTGTACGGCGGTCAGCAGATCCAGCGGTCGCCCTGCGTCACGAGTAACCTTCGTGGTCGGTCGCGTCCCGTCCGCCGTAACAAGGAGCGCGTCTGGTTCGGACCTCCGCCTTCCCGTGACGAAAACACCTAAACCGCCCTGGCCTCCCTTGGCCCCGCCGGGCCTCGATCCGTCACGCCGGCTCGGCGATCTCGACAAAATCAACGAATCAGACGGCATGGGCGTCAGGCCGAGGGATGTATGCGCACCGATAGGGAAAGCGTCGGCACCGCAACGCGCACCGATACCGCCGAGGAGCTGTGATGACCCATAGTGATCAGTACCGTCCGGAGATCGTCGTTGGACTGGTCGCCACTCCACCGGATCACCCGGCACGGATCACGGCACGGCTCGCGACCGAGCTCGCCGATCTGCTCGCCGCGCAGGTGGACGCCGGCGTGCGATGGACGGTCGGGCAAGGCTGGGGCGAGGTGGCGCCACGACGCGACGGCGGCGCGGAGGCGCTGCTCGACGATCTGGCCCGGCGGCGCGCCGATGATCAGTGGGACATCGCGATCTGCCTGACCGATCTGCCGTTGCAGACCGACCGGACGCCACTGATCGCTCAGATCTCCACCCGGCGCCGAACCGCGATGGTGTCCCTGCCGGCACTGGGTCTGAGTCAGCTACGAACCGTCCGCGCGGTCGTCCCCCATCTGGTGGCTGCCTTGCTCGCCGACACACCCCGCCCTCCGGCGGACCTGACGAGCAGGGTCCCGGTCATCAAGCGGGTCCTCGGTGAGGACGATGCCGAGGAGAAGCGGTACGTCGCCTCACGGTGGACCGGACGAGCGCGGTTGCTGATCGGGATGGTCCGGGCAAACCAGCCGGGACGTGCGCTGCTGGGCCTGTCCAAACTATTGGTGGGTGCCTTCGGCACGGCCGCGATCGCGCTCACCACCAGCACCATCTGGCAGATGGGCGATGCGCTCGGCGGCCTGCGACTCACCACCGTCATGCTGTTGGGGCTGACCGGACTGGTGGCCTGGCTGATCATCGCCCACGACCTGTGGGAGAAACCCGACCGTGACACACCGGCCGCGCTGGCCCGGTTGTTCAATCTCGGCACGATCCTCACCCTGGCCCTGGCCACATCAGTGTCCTATGTCGTGCTGTTCCTCGGCACACTGCTCGCCGCGGCGCTGCTGATCGACAGCTCCGTACTGGAACAGACCCTGCAACGGCCGGCCCACGCGACCGACTATCTGACCCTCGCCTGGATCATCAGCTCCCTGGCCACCGTCGGCGGAGCGATCGGTTCAGGGCTGGAGGACGAGGAGACGGTCCGGGCCGCCGCCTACGGACACCATCCCGAACCCTCCGGCCAGGCCGGCGACGACCGGTGAGCCGGCGGCCCCTGGCTTACCCGACCGGACGATCCGGCGCCCGTTCAGCTCTCCCGCCATGTCAGGCCCCCGCCCCCGCCATCGCCGGGTGCAGCACGACCTTCGTCCAGCCGTCATCGCGCTTGTCGAAGCGCTCATAGGCCTCCGGCGCCCGGTCGAGGGGTAACTCGTGGCTGACGATGAACGACGGCTCGGCCTTGCCGCCGGCGATCAGGTCGCGCAGCTGACGGTTGTACTTCTTGACCGGGGCCTGGCCGGTGCCGAGGTGCTGGCCCTTGAACCAGAACATGCCGTAGTCGAAGGCGAGCTTGCCCTGCTTCGCCAGCTCGTCACCGGCCCCGGGGTCCTCCGGTACGAAGACGCCGACGTTGCCGATCCTGCCGGTGAAGCGCACCGAGGCGACCAGCCGGTTCATCGTCAGGTTGGCCTGCTCCCGGCCGTCGGGCTCGTGCGCTTGATAGCCGACACACTCGCAGCCGTTGTCCGCCCCAAGTCCCATCGTCTGCTCGAGAACGGCCTGCACCGGGTCGACCTCGGAGTCGTCGATGGCGATCGCGCCGATCGACTCGGCCAGCCGCAGCCGGTCGGGGTGCCGGTCGACGACCATCACCTTGCTCGCCCCGCGGATGGTCGCCGAGAGGGCGGCCATCAGCCCGACCGGGCCTGCGCCGTAGATGACCGTCTGGTCGCCGGGCTGCACCCCGGCCATCTCGGTGGCGTGGTAGCCGGTCGGGAAGATGTCGGCGAGCATCACGTAGTCGGTCTGACGTTCCTCGGCGTCCTCACCCAGCCGCAGGCAGTTGAAGTCACCCCACGGCACGCGCAACAACTCGGCTTGCCCGCCGCCGTAGGGGCCCATGTCGGCGAAGCCGTACGCGGCGCCGGCCATCTTCGGCTCGGGCTGCGCGGTCAGGCAATAGTTCGTCAGCTGACGCTCGCAGTTCTTGCAATGCCCGCACGAGATGTTGAACGGCAGCACGACCCAGTCGCCCACCGCGACCTTGTCGACTCCGGCGCCGACCTCGACCACCTGACCCAGATTCTCGTGCCCGAACCACCGGCCGGGCTCGAAATCGGTCCGTCCCTCGTACATGTGCAGATCCGACCCACAGATATTCGCCGACGTGATCCGCACCAGCACATCGGTCGGCCGTTCGATCCGCGCGTCAGGAACATCCTTGACGCTGACCTGCCGCGGTCCCTCATAAACCACTGCCTTCACCGCTACCTCCTCGTCCAGACACCTCTCATCGCCCAGAATCGGACCCGGGCTCTCCTCTGGATACACTCGGCGGCATCACCCAGCCGACATGAGGTTTTGCATCGATTCGGCCCCCGCGTGCCGAATCCAGAACGGGCACCGTCACGGAAGCACAGCGCCGCCATGACGATCGCCTCCCGTCGCGGCGGTGGTGCTGTTTCCGGCCCGGGGGTCAGGAGGCGTCTGCCCCCAGCGCTGCCGTGATCTGCTCGACGGCGGCCGCTTCGGCGGGGCTGACGGCCTGGCCTTCCTCCCGATGCGCGGCCGCGACCCTGTTCGCCACCGCGAGGACGAAGTGCCGGTAGTCGTCGACCTCCTCGGGCGTCGCCTTGCTCTCCAGCAACGCCACGGCTTCGCGGACGTGCCGGAGTGCGTTGGTGCGGAGCTCGTCGACCGAGCCGTACCGGGTGTGGTCGGCCTTGGGCTTCGCCGACACGATCTCATCGAGTAGTTCGCTTCGACCGTGCAGCCTGCGCGCCTCGGCGTACGCCTTGGACATCGCCACCGTCTCGCGGAACATCCCGCCGCTGGAGGCCGTGACCACCATCAAGCCGGCGCTCGGCGGACCCTCGAGGACCGTTGTCCACTCTTCCGGAGAAAACGCGGACTTCGATGTCATCGAACCCTCCATCGGTGAGTTGCTTCAGGGCCGGCCGCCGCGGCGGAGGGACTGCCGGTGACCGGCATCGTCGACGAAGCGACGTGGAAGGCGCTTCCGGACGGCAATGCGATGCCGACGCTACGACAATGCTCGCAGGGTGATGTCGTCCGCAACCTCCAGCAGGCACTGACACTGGGCGCTTCCGGCCTGTGGGAAACGACGCCACAGGCAGCCGATGGGCGTTTCGGGCCCAATACCGAAGCCTCGGTGCGCGCCTTCCAGGGCTGGGCGAAGCTTCCGGTGGACGGCGTGGTCGGCCTGCAACACACCGTGAGCGATTAGCGTCCGCCGTCACTCGCCGACGGGGCCGGACGACAGTTCCGCGACGATGTCGATGTGGCCGGTGTGGCGGGCGTACTCCTGCAGCAAGTGGAAGCAGATGCGCTCCAGGGTTGCCGGTGCGGCGCCGTCCCAGCGAGGGCCGGGGGCGCCCACCTCGTCCGGGGAAGTGGTTCGGATCAGGTTGTCCGTGTGGGTCGCCTGGGTGCGCAACTGCGCCGCCAAGGAGTCGAACGACTCGGTGGGGCCGACGTGCCAGGAGGCGTTCAGGTCGGCGTTCGCGCGGTCGGCCCAGGGGTCCGCCACGGGTGCGCCCTGGAAACCCCACTCGATCCAGCGGCGTTCCACGTGGCGGACGTGTTTGAGCAGTTCCAGCGGGGTCCAGCCGGACGGCAGGCGGCTCGTCCGCTGGGCTTCGGGCGGCAGGGCGGCGACCTTGGACAGCAGGGTTTCGCGGAAGTAGCCGAGGTAGCGGATGAAGACCTCGGCACGGTCGGCGGCGGCCTCGGTCGGCGCGGGGAAGTCGATGCTCACCTCGCCGATTATGGTCAGAGGTCGAGCTCCACCCGTACCGGATAATGATCTGAAGCGTGGTCGGTGGCATCGGTCCGGATCACCTGGAGATCGCGGGCGTGCTCGGTCAGAGCGGGGCTGGCCAGCACATAGTCGAGGCGGGTCTCGGCGAACTCCTCGCCTCGGAGACCGATCGTCGGCACCGTCGGACCGGACTCGCGGCCCAGGTCGGTGAAGCCCGCGGCGAGGAAGGCGGCCACCGCACGGGTGTCGGCGCCGCCGGAGGGGCTCAGGTGGCGGCGGCGATGGTTCAGGGGCAGCGACGCCAGCGCCTCGGTGTGGTCGACGCCCGGCGCGAGACCGTTCAGGTCACCGGCGATCGCCACCAGACCGTCCGCCGAGGCATGGCGGGCGGCCAGCCAGACGGCCTCGCGCATCCGGCGGTACGGCGAATACGGCGTGAGATGCGTGCTCACCACGGACAGCGGCCCGGACGGCGTCGTCACCACCACCGTCGCGGCGGCGTGGTGCAGCCGCCAGCGGACACTCGACCGGCGGGTGATCGTCAGCGGCGGCCGGACCAGGACGGCCACCGGCTGACCGAAGAGCGACCGGGACAGATGAGCGGTCATCCCGGTCGCTTCTTCCAGGACGGCGACCTCGCTGTCCCCGTACGAACGAAGCTCCTGCATCGCCAGGATGTCGGGCCGCGCCTCCCGGACCACCTCGATGATCGCCGGAAGGCGGTCCCCTCCCCCGTGGAGGATGTTCCAGGTCATCAGCCGCACGTCAGGCGGCCTTCTCCAGGGTGCGGGGCTCCTCGGCGACCTCGGCGGCGGCCTCGGAAGCGGTCACGGCGTGCTCGTTGGGACGGATGGTGAACCAGAGGACGGTGATCCAGGAGGCGGTCAGGATGGCGGCGCCGAGCATGTCGGTCGGGTGGTGCATGCCGCGGTACATCCGGGAGAGCGCCACACCGAGCGGCATGATCACCGCGAGGGCGGGGAAGATCCAGCGCCACGGCTGGCGGAAGCGGGCCATCGTGATGATCGCGATGGCGGCCCAGACGCACATGGTCGCGGCGATGTGACCGGACGGGAACGACGACGTCGGCATCTGGCCGTCCAGCTGCTCGATCTCCGGGCGGGGACGGTCCACCGCGGCGGCCGCGCAGAGGAAGAGCGTCAGCTCACCGACCATGGTCAGCACCAGGAAGAGGACCGGGCGCCACTGCCGCCACAGGGCCAGCGCGATCGGGCAGAAGATCAGCGAGATGAAGAGGATGGCGTGGGTGTCGCCGGCCTTGCTCCAGGCCCAGCTCCACTGGTCCAGCCGCTCGGTGCGGAAACTCTGCAGCCAGGCCGGGAACGCCTCGTCGAAGCCGGGCTCCCAGCGGGTCACGGTGTAGCCGACCAGGTAGAGCAGGCCGAAGACGAAGACCCAGCCGACCAGGATCTCGGCGGCCTTGGCGAACGGGTGCGGGAGGACGGCCCCTTCGGCCGGCGCGATCCGCAGATCCTGGCGCGCCTCGGGTTCCAGACCTTCCAGGACGGAGACCTCGGGCTTGCCGGATTCACGGCGCCAGAGCTGGAAGACGTACGCCGTGACACCGATCCAGGCGATGCCGAGCAGCCAGCCGCCGAGCACGTCGGAGAGGAAGTGCACGCCGAGCGCGATCCGGGTGAAGCCGATCGCCGCGACCACCACCGCCGCCGCACCGATGAAGACCGGACGCCAGCGGCGGCGGACCGCCGGCAGGAACACCAGCACGATCATGCCGTAGACGACCATCGAGCCGAGCGCGTGCCCGCTCGGGAAGCTGTTGCCGGGCGCCTGCGCCACCGGGACCTCGACGACCGGGCGCAGCCGGCCGATCAGCGACTTCAGCGACGGGTCGAGGATCAGCGCGCCGGCCCCCGCCACGACCATGTAGAGCGCCGGGCGCGGCTGCTTCCGGATGATCAGCAGGAGCACCAGGAGTGCCACCAGCGGGATCAGGAAGCCGCGGCCGCCGGCCGAGGAGATCTGCTGGAGGACCTTGACGGTCGTCTCCGAGCCGGACGCCCAGCTGTTCAGGCCGGCCGCCACGTCGCTGTCGAGCGTATGCAACGGTCCCCAGTGGAACCGCACCAGAAGCAGCAGGACGCCGAAGCCCAGACCCACGGCCAGAACCGCGATCAGGCCGAGGACGCTGCGCTCGACGAAGTGCCGTACCGGGCGATTGTCTTCAGTCACTGCCACGGGCGGTCATTTACCCGGTCGCCTCGGTCGATACACCGGGTTGCATCTGACGCGGGATCTGCCCGGTGTCCTCGGGCTCCCACTGGTCGGGCTGGGCCGGTTTCGCGCCCACCCGGCTCGCCTCCAGCTGGGCCGCGAACGCCAGCCCCAGGAAGAACGCGACACCGGTCAGGTTGGCCCAGAGCAGCAGCGCCATCATCGCGGTGAGCGGCCCGTACGTGGCGCCGAAACTGTCGCTGACCCGGACGTACCCGGCGAGCAGCAGACTGGCCAGCCACCACAGCACCGTCGCCACCACCGCGCCGAAGAGCAGCCAGGACAGGGCCGGCTGCTTGCGCCGCGGCGAGTAGCGGAACAGGGCGCCGACCGCGAAGACGATCAGCACGAGGCTGACCGGCCAGCGGATGACGTCCCAGGCCACCCGCACCCCGTGCGAGAGGTCGAGGTTCTGCTCCGCCGAGTTGCCGGACGCGCGCCCCGCCACCAGCAGCAGGAAGCCGAACAGCGCGGGCAGGCCGGCGCAGAGCGCCATGATCGCGGCCCGGAGGTACTTGTGCAGGGCCGGCCGGTCCCGCTCCACGCCGTAGATCCGGTTGGCGCCCCGCTCCACCTGCGCCATCGCGGTAGTGAGCGCGACCAGGCCGGTGATCATACCGAGCGTGAGGGCCAGCTCACCGGCGTCCTCGGTGCGCTCGCCGTCGTCCAGCAGCTGGCGGACGACGTCCTCGCTGGCGCCCGGGGTCAGCGCGATCACCGTGTCGGCGACCACCTGGCCGCCCGACTCCACGCCCAGGTCGGTGGCGAGACCGGAGAGCGCGATGAGGAAGGGCACGATCGCGAGGCAGAGCTGCAACGCGAACGCCCGGGAGTGGCTGAAGCCGTCGCCGTACCGGAACCGGATGAACGCGTCACGCAGCAGCGGCCAGCGCCCGTAGTGCCGCAGGGCCAGGAACGCGTCGTCCGCGGACAGCTCGTCCCCGGACATGGTCCTGGTCTCGGGTACGGGTTCGGTACTGCTCAAAGTTGCTGCTCCGCGCGATCGGCGACAGCGCCCGCGTCGTACGCCAGGTCCGGATCGGCGTCGGGCTGCGGGACGCAGAGGAGCAGGGCTTTGTGCCGTACGTGGATCTTCATGGCCTTCCCCGGTGCGATCAGGTCTCCGTCGAGCTGACGTGCCTGTGCCCGGTTGCTGTAGATCTCCACACGTGATGCGGTGTACGTCTCCATCAGCGGCACCCGGTCGCGGCGGCGCAGCACCGCCCAGGCGAGCGCCGCCCAGTGCGCGAGGTTCGCCGGGCTGAGGATCGCCACGTTCAGCATGCCGTCGTCCGGTTCGGCCTTGCTGAGCAGCCGGACGCCGCCCTGCAGCCGGCCCACGTTGCCGACGATCACGGCGCGCGGGCGGCGGGGCATCGGCGGGCCGCCGTCCAGCCGGATCCGGGCCCGCATCGGGCGGTCCAGCAGGTGCTTCGCGCCACCGCCGATGTACGCGAGCCAGCCGATGTGCTTCTTCGCGGTCTCCGACGTGCCCTCCAGCATCTGCGCGTCGAAGCCCATACCCGCCATCACCACGAAGCAGCGGTCGTCGATCACCCCGACGTCGATGCGGCGGCGGCCACCCTCCAGCGCCACCTGCAGGCCGGTCTCCGGGTCGGTCCCGAGGCCGAGGTTCGCGGCGAGCAGGTTGCCGGTCCCGGCCGGGAGCACGGCGAGGGCGGTCTTCGAGCCGGCCAGCGCGGTCACGACGGCGGTCACCGTGCCGTCGCCGCCACAGGCGAAGACCAGCTCGGCGCCGTCCGCGACGGCCTGCTTGGCCTGGCCGCGGCCAGGGTCGTCGGCGGTCGTCTCGTACCACTTCGGCACGGGCCAGCCGGCCTTGGTGAGAGCTTCGCCGACGACCCGGCGCAGCTGATCGAGATCGGCCACCTTGACGGGGTTCACCACGACGGCGGAACGGGGTCCAGTCACGTTGCTCAGTCTGCCGGACGCCCGGGCAGACTGCAGGGGTGACTTCTCTGACCTATTCACACGTAGGGGCTACCCGTACCGGATCTCTTCCCCCGGGTTACCGCCACCTGCGCTACCGCGTCCGGATCGGGGCGGGTGAGGCGGTCCTGTCCCGGGCGGCCGAGGCGATCCTCACCTTCCAGATGCACCGATCCATCGGTACGAGGGTCGCTTCCGACAGTGAACGAGCTGCTGCCGGGGTCCGGCTCACCCTGGGTATCGGGCCGCTGCGGGCGCCCTGCGAGATCGTCTGGTCCTCCGCGGGCGGCTTCGCCTACGGCACCCGCCCCGGTCATCCCGCCACCGGTGAGGAGGCGTTCGAGGTCACGCTCGACGACGCCGGCCAGGTGTGGTTCACGGTCACCGCGTTCAGCCGCCCGGCAGGCGCCCTGATGCGGCTCGCCGGCCCGTTCGCGGTGCTCTTCCAGCAGGCGTACGCGCGCCTCTGCGGCCGGGCCCTGCGGCGCTTGAGTACGGTGAACAGGTGAGCACGACATCGGTCACCTGGTGGGGGCACAGCACCGTCTGGCTGGCCGACTCCGGCGTCACCCTGCTCACCGACCCGCTGCTCACCGGCCGCCTCGCCCATCTGCGCCGGATGGCGGGCCCGGCACCGGTGCTGCCCGGCGCGCCCGACGCCGTGCTCCTGTCGCACCTGCACGCCGACCACTTCCACGTGGCCTCGCTGAAAGCCGTTCCCGGTTCGCCCGCCCTGATCGTCCCGCGCGGCGCCGGCGCCTTCACCGCGAGGGCGCTGGGCCGGGCGGCGGCCGGGCGCATCGTCGAGCTCGCGCCGGGTGAGGAGACGGCGATCTCAGGCGTACGGGTCCGCGCCGTTCCCGCCCGCCACGACGGCGGCCGGGGCCCGTGGTCCCGGGAGCGCGCCGCCGCGATCGGTTTCATCGTGGAGGGCGCCGCCCGTACCTGGTTCGCCGGCGACACCGGGCTCTTCGACGAGATGACCGGAATCGGCCCGCTCGATCTGGCGCTCATCCCGGTCGGCGGCTGGGGGCCGACCCTCGGCTCGCACGGCCATCTGGACGCCGTCGACGGCGCCGAGGCGCTGCGCCGGGTGAAGGCGTCCTGGGCGGTGCCGGTGCACTACGGCACGTTCTGGCCGGTCGGGTTCGGCCGGGTCCGGCGGCACATGTTCGACGACCCGGGCGCCCGGTTCGCCGAGCAGGCCGTGCGGACGTCCCCGGACACCCGCGTCCGGGTCCTGGCGCACGGCGAGACCCTGACGGTGGAGAACAATCTGTGATCGCCGAACTGGGCACGCTCTCGGGGCTCTTCGCGATCGTCGCCTTCGGTGCGATCATCCCCGTCGTGCCGACCGGCGCGGCGGTGAGCGGCGCCGCGGCCCTGGCCTTCCACACCCAGCCGTTCACGATCGTGCTGGTCCTGATCGCCGGTGCGGCCGGCGCCTACGCCGGCGACCTGGTGATGTACGCGATGTGCCGGCTCGGCGGAGAGAGCCTGGCCCGGCGGCTGCGCTGGCTGCGCGACGAGGAACGGCTCGGCTCGGTGAAGCACCGCCTCGAGGAGAAGCAGGTCCCGGTGCTGCTCGTCTCCCGGCTCATCCCGGGCGGCCGGGTACCGGTGCTGCTCGCCGCCGCGTTCGTCGGCCTCTCCTGGCGGACGTTCGTCGTCGCGAACCTGCCGGCCTGCGCGCTCTGGTCGGTCGTCTACGCCACGATCGGCCTGGCCGGCGGCTCGATCTTCCCGGAGCCGTGGCAGGGCGTCGTCGCCGCGGTCCTGCTGATCCTGCTGGTCAACCAGTCGATGACCTGGATCTCCAAGTGGCGGGCCCGGCCTCGTCCTAGTACTTCAAATGCGTCCGGGTGAGCTTCGCCGCCTTCTCGACGACCTTGATCCCGCCCGGCATCGTCTTGTTCAGGTGTGACAGCACGGCGATCGACACGTCGGTGTCCTCGTCGGTGACCCGGCCGACCGAGTTGATGATCCAGAGGCCGCTCTCGGTGGAACGGGAGAGCCAGCCGTTCTTCACTGTCGCCTCCTCGCCCGCCTTCGCGACCGCCGGAACACCCCAGTCCTGATCCTCGGAGACCGTGCTCATCAGCGTGTCCGCGTACTTCCGGGACGTCGCGTTCAGCTCGCCGTCCGTGTCGACCAGCGCGTTCAGCAGCTTCACCTGGTCCTTGACGGTGGTCCGGGTCAGGCCCCAGGAGCTGCTCACCTTGGTCTGGGTGAGGCCGAGCCGCTTATTACAGGAGCTGATCGCGCTGGACCGGCCCAGCTTGCTGAAGAGCGACGTGGTGGCGGCGTTGTCGCTGTAGCGGATCATCTTCTTGGCGAGCGCGTCCTCGCTCGACGTCACCTTGCGGCCCTTGTCCTGTGCGGTGAGCAGCAGGCACGCGAGGACCTGCACCTTCACGACGCTGGCCGTCTCGTATTTCTCGTCGCCCCGGTACGCGTACGTCTCGCCGGTCTTCTTGTCGAGCACCGCGACGGAGAACTCGGGGACGGTGGCGGCGTACTTCTTCAGCGCCGCGTTGAGTGCTTTGACCCTTTTCGCGCGTTCCTGCGCGGCCAGCTCCTCCGGGCTCGGCCCGGTCGGCGACGGGCTCGCCGCCGGCTGTGTCGCGGCCGGTGGTTGCTTGAACGCGGCGAGCGCGCTGGACGCGGGCTCGTCGCCGGTCATGCCCTTCGCCACCAGCACCGCGCCACCGAGGACGCCGACGGCCGCGATCATCAGAACGAGATTCCGGGTACGTCGCACTCATGCATACTGCCGTGTCCGGGGCCCCCGATGCCGCCCGAAAGCCTGTGGAATCCGGAAGAGTGCCCGACTTTCGACCGTCCGCCAGGATGTCCGCACCCAGCGTCACCGATCACGGATGCGGGTCTGGCGCATGATGGGTGGTATGCCCTTCCTCGCGTCACTCACCCGCGCCGCCTTCGCGGCCCCCGCGGCCGCGGCCGACCTGACCCGGTCCGCGATCGGCCAGGTGATCGAGACGGCGGCCACCGCCGCGACCATCCCCGTGCGCGCGGTCGCCCTGATCGGCCAGACCGAACTCCTGATCAACCGGGTGAACCTCGCCGTCGCCCAGGCCGAAGACCTGATCACCCGGGTCTCCGTGATCGCGTCCTCGGCGGAGTCGACGGTCGCCGAGGCGCGTGCCATCGCCACGGCCGCGGCCCTGACCGTCGAGGAGGCGACCACCATCTCGGCGGCGGCCGGCGACGTGATCCGCCGGGCCTCCGTCACCGCCGAGGCAGCAGGCGTGATCGTCGGCGACGCGGCGACGGCGGTCGGCGAGGTCTCCGCGATCACCGCGGACGCCCGCTCCGCCATCGGCGAGGTCTCCACGATCACTGCCGAGGCGCGGTCCACGATGGGTGAGGTCTCCACGATCACTGCCGAGGCGCGGTCGGCCATCGGCGAAGTCGGCGGGCTGACCGGAGCGGCTCGGGAGATCGTCACGGCGGCGTCCGGGGTCGCTGACCAGGCGCAGGCGGTCGTGGCGCGGGCCGACGGTGTCGCGGGAGAGGTCGACGGGCTGCTGGGCGAATACTCGCCGACGCTCCGGCAGGCCGCGCCGCTCGCCGCCCGCTTCGTCTCGGAGCTGACGCCGGAAGAGGTGACCGCCGCTATCCGGATGGTCGACAAGCTTCCGGAGCTGCGCGACCACCTGGTCAACGACGTCATGCCCCTGCTCGGCAAGCTCGACCAGGTCGGCCCGGACCTGCACAAACTCCTCGAAGTGACCGAAGACCTGCACCTGGCGATCGCCGGCCTCCCCGGCCTCAAACTCCTCCGCCGCCGAGGTGAGGAACGAGTACACGACGCCTGACCGCCCCAGCTGTAGGCCAGAGCGACGATTCGGGCGCGACCGGCAGGCGCGGCTCCGGCCCGGGAACTCCCGAGCCGTGGGCCGGCCACCGGATGCGCGCTGGATCAGGTGCGGGAGCTACGGCCTGCTCCCCGGCCACGCCTTCCGCAGGGTCCGGCTGTGCCTCATTGCTGCCGGAAACTCGGATCGACAGCAATGAGGCACAGCCGACGGCGGGTTGGACACGATCAGGCGCATCGGAGCGGAGCGGCCGACCGGAAGAGGGCGACGGGACGCCGGGGCCGGCGGCGGCGTGAGCCGGCGGAAGGGGCCGTCAGGTGTCGGTCGGAGCGGGACGGCGGAGGGTGGGGTTCGGGGCGGCCGTCTACTCCGTACAAGGAAGGAAAAGGCTCGGCGCCCGCCGGGAGACGGACGCCGAGCCGATGGTGCGGATGGGGATCAGAAGACCGAGACGCCGTAGGCGTTGAGGGCTTCGACGACCGGCTGGAAGTACGTGGTGCCGCCGGAGGAGCAGTTGCCGGAGCCGCCGGAGGTGAGGCCGAGGGCGGTGCTGCCGGAGTAGAGCGAGCCGCCGCTGTCGCCCGGCTCGGCGCAGACGGTGGTGCGGATCAGGCCGGAGACGGAGCCCTCGGCGTAGTTGACAGTGCTGTTGAGGGCGGTGACGCGGCCGGAACGGGTGCCGGTCGTGGAGCCGCGGCGGTAGACGGTGGCGCCGACGGCCGGGGTCGCGGCCGTGGTGATGTCGATGGAGGTGCCGACGCCGCCGGTCTTGGTGATCGACGTGTTGGTGTAGCGGACGATGCCGTAGTCGTTGCCCGGGAAGCTGGTGCCGGCGCGGGTGCCGAGGGTGACCGAGCCGTTCGTCCAGGTCGACGAGATGTTGGTGCAGTGGCCGGCGGTCAGGAAGTAGTTGGTGCCGGCGCTGCTGCGCACGTTGAAGCCGAGCGAGCAGCGGCCGCCGCTGGGCGCGTAGATCGCGTCGCCGCCGGAGATGCGGACGCTGATCTTGCCGGAGACGGTTTCCATGCGGGCGGTGTCGCCGAGCTTCGCGACGGTGGCCTTGACCGCGGCGAGCTTCGCGCCGGTGACGGTCTCGTCGACGCTCACGATGACCTGGTTGGAGATCGGGTCGACCGCGAACGCCGTGCCGGGCGTCTTCAGGTCGGCTTTCAGAGTGGCGTCGGCGGCTGCCAGCTTGGCGCCGCTGCGAGCGACGTAACGCGGGGTGGCCCCGGCGGCGGTCACCTCGGCGGCGGTGGCGGCGTCGGTCACGTTGACGACCAGCTTGCCGGCGGAGTCGAGGTAGGACCCGGCGTCGCGGGTGCCGAGCTTGGTGTCGAGGGATGAGGCCAGCGTGGACTTCGCGTAGAGCGAGTCACCCGCGGCGGGGGCGGCAGTGGCGGTGCCGGGCATGGCGGCCAGCCCGCTGCCGACGAGTACGCCCACGGCCAGGCCGACGATCGGCCGGCGCAGCTTCGGGTTGAGCACGGTTCCTCCCAGGGGGATGGGTAGGGGGTGGCACGCCGGTCAGGCGTACCCGTGCTCGCAAGTATTTAAAGTGATCTATTTATAGGCAAGGAGCGGAGTTGATCTCCGATCAGTGATCAACTCCGCTCCTACCAGGCATGACGGCGGGACATACCGTCATGCCGATAGCCCTTTCGGGATGAATCAGCGATGAACGCCATTTGTCCATCCGCAACAGGCCGGCAACAGCAGGGACACTCCATCAGCGGTCCGTGACGGTGATCGGCGCCTCGTCCGCGAGGCGGTAGCCCAGCCCGTACACCGTGGTGATCAGCTCCGGGTCGTCGACCTTGGTACGCAGCCGGCTTACGTGCACGTCGACCGTCCGGTTGGTGGTGTGCCGGTGACCCCACACGTGGGTGAGCAGCTGCGCCCGGCTGAACACCTGGCGCGGGTGGCGGGCCAGGAAGAGCAGCAGGTCGTACTCCAGGCGGCTGAGCTCGAGCAGCCGGCCGTCCCGGAACGCCGTCCTCGCCCGCGGGTCGAGCTGGATCTCCCCGTCGGCGCGTGGCGTGGCCACGTCCGGGTCCAGTTCGACGGCCGCGGACTCACCGGCCGCGTCCACCAGCTCACGCAGGGCGGCGAGCACACGCTCCCGGCCACTGGCGCCGCCGCTGATGCTGATCGTCACGGTGACCGGCGGCTCCTCGTCGAGAACCGGCGTCGCCGGCACCGATCGGAGCAGGACCGGGCGGGGATAGGTGGCATGCGGATGAGCGACGGCGAGAGCGGACATTTCGGCTCCTCTGTAGGGGGTCGTTGCGGGTGACGCCCACCAAGGATACATTTCCTATCTGTTAGATAGGCATCCCACACCGTAGTGGCGGGCATCTCATCCCAAGCGACCCGGATTCCCTATAGTTTTAATAGGACTTGAGAAACAACGAGGGGGACCTCATGACCGTCAGCTCACTCGTGGACGCCGATCTCTTCCGCAACCTGCTCCGCCGGCACGCCGCGGCCGTCGTGGTGATCACGGCTCCCGGAGGAGACCTGGCAGGACCCGCCGGATTCACCGCGACCTCGTTCACCTCGGTCTCGCTCGACCCGCCGCTGGTCTCGTTCTGCCTGGCGCACACCGCCTCGGCCTGGCCCGCCGTATCGGACGCCGACGTCGTCGCCGTGCACGTGCTCACCGAGGAGCAGGAGCACGTGGCGCGGACGTTCTCGAGGCGTGGGATCGACCGGTTCGCCGCGCACGGCGACTGGGAGGAGGGTCCGGGCGGCGTCCCGCTGCTCGGCGGCGTCCTGGCGCGCCTGGTCTGCCGGGTCGTCCGGCGGGTCGAGGCCGGCGATCACACGATCGTGCTGGCCTCCCCGGTCGCCGGCGCGGTGCACGACGACCTCGCGGCGACGCCGCTGGTGTACCACGACGGCACCTACCACAATCTTCGCAAAGCCGCCTGAAAGGACCCCCGATGACGGCAATCGTCGTGATCTCCGGCAACCCCCGCACCGGCTCGCGGACGTCCATCCTTGCCTCGGCCGTCGGCGAGGCGATCGCGACGACGATCGGCTCGCCGGACCCGGTCCTCATCGAGGTGGGCGACATCGGCGCCGGGCTGCTCACCCCGGGCGACGACGCGACGGCTGCCGCGCTCGCCGCGATCACCGAGGCGAACCTGCTGGTCGTGGCGACGCCCACCTACAAGGGCAGCTATACCGGCGTGCTGAAGGTGCTGCTGGACCAGCTGCCGGCGCAGGCCCTGGCCGGCAAGCTCGCGGTGCCGGTGGTGACCGCCGGCGTGGCGGCGCAGGCCACCGCAGCGGAGGCCCTGCTCAGGCAGCTGCTCGTCGAGCTCGGCGCCATCGCGGTCCGGCCGGGGCTGCCGGTGGTCGAGGCGGACCTCACCGAGACGAGTGCGATCGCGCAGAAGTACGCGGCCGCACTCGACTGGTGATCAGCTCACGGTGACCGAATAGGCCCGCGTCGCCGTACCGTTCCCGGCGTCGGTGAAGCGCACGGTGAAGTCGAACCGCGTGCCTGCCTCCGCCGTCACCACGCCGCTGACCAGGCCGGTCTCGTCCAGAACGAGTCCGTCCGGCAGTACGCCCGACTCCAGGATCCACGAGCCGTCGCGGCCGTCGACCGTGCTGAGCTGGACCGAGATCGGCGATCCGGCGACGACATCGGGCAGCGCGGTGGTGATCGACGGCGCGCTCGCCGCCACCGGGATGACGATCGTGCGGGTCGCGGCCTGCGGCACGAAGTCGGTGAAACGCACGGTCACGGCCCGGTCGCCCGGCGTGGTCGGCGTGCCCGAGATGACCCCGGCAGCCGAGAGTCTCAGACCAGCGGGCAACGAGCCTCCCGCGAGCTTCCAGCTGCCGCGCCGGCCACTGCCGAGCTTCAATTGCATCCTGTACGCCGTACCGACCGTGGCAGCGGCCGCCCGCGAGGTGGCGATGACCGGGACGCCGGGCGGGGCCGGCACGAAGAGCAACCGGTCCGGCGATCCGGCTCGCGAGGTGACCTTGCCCTTCGTCGCGTTCGCCACGAGCTTGTCGCGCACCTGCGCCGGGGTGAGCGACGGGTTCGCGTCGAGCAGCAGCGCCGCCGCGCCGGCCACGTGCGGGGCCGCCATCGAGGTGCCGCTCCAGCTCGCCTTCGCGGTGTTGCTCGCCGCCGTGGCCGAGGTGACGTCCACGCCCGGCGCGAAGATGTCGACCATCGTGCCGTAGTTGGAGAACGACGCCCGCTTGTCCTTCGCGTCGGTCGCCGCCACCGTGATCGCCTCGGGCACACCGGCCGGGCTGCTCAGTGTCGCGTCCACGTTCTCGTTCCCGGCCGCCGCCACGAACGTCACGCCGGACAGGATCGCCTTCCGGACCGCCCAGTCGAGGGCCTGGCTGCTGGCGCCGCCGAGGCTCATGTTGGCGACCGCCGGATGCACGGCGTGGCCGGTGACCCAGTCGATGCCGTCGATCACGTCGGCGAGGGTGCCGGCGCCGTCGCAGTCCAGCACCCGCACGCCGACGAGGGTGACCTTCTTCGCCACCCCGTACGTCTTCCCGCCGATCGAACCGGCCACGTGCGTGCCGTGGCCGTTGCAGTCGCCGGCGTTGCCGTCCCGGTCGACGAAGTCGTACCCGGAGACGGCCCGCCCGCCGAACTCGGTGTGCGTGGTCCGGATCCCGGTGTCGATGACGTACGCGTGCACGGTGTCGCCGTCCGCCGAGGGCAGGTAGCTCCTGGACAGGGTGCGGCCGCGCTGGTCGATGCGGTCCAGGTCCCAGCCGGGCTTCTTCTGCGTGCCGGTCAGGTGGACGACCCGGTCCTTCTCGACGAACCGGACCGCGGGGTCGGCCCGCAGGCGCTTCGCCTGCGCGGCGGTCAGCTCGGAGGTGAACCCCGGATAGGAGCGGAACCGGTGCATGACCCGTCCGGCGCCGGTGCTCAGCGTGCTGACCTGGCCGGGCTGCTGCTTCAGGGTCACGATGTAGCGATCGGTCACGGACGCCTGCGCGGCGGACGGGACGACGGCCGAAGCAGCGGCGGCGACGGCCGCGGTGAGAGCCAGGGTCAACTTACGCATGCCCCCGAGATCGGACTTCCGGCCGGCGAGCGGAGTGCGGTTCAGTTGCGGACGGCGAGCAATGCGAGTCGCACCCGGTTCGGGCTGCCGGTCTTCGTCATCAGCGCGGTGATGTGCGTCTTCACGGTGGTCACGCCGATGTGCATCCGCTCGGCGATCTCCGCGTTGCTCAGGCCCTCGCCGACCAGGTCGAGCACCTCCTGCTCCCGGCCGGTCAGCCCGGCCGGCCGGCGCGACGCCGCGGGTTTGGCGTCGACGGCCCGGCGGACCAGCCGCCGCAGCACCTCCTGGCTGTACGGGCTCTCCCCCGCGGCGGCCTGCCGGATCCCGTTGAGCAGCTCGGCCGGCGGCGCGTCCTTGAGCAGGAACCCGCACGCCCCGGCCTGCAACGCCGGGTAGAGATGGTCGTCGTCGCCGAACGTGGTGAGCACCAGGATCCGTGCGGACGGCCGCTCGCCGACGATCCGGCTGGTCGCGGTGATCCCGTCGACGCCGGGCATCCGCAGGTCCATCACGATGACGTCCGGGGTCAGCCGGGCGGCCAGCTCGATCGCGGACTTCCCGTCGCCGGCCTCGCCGACCACCTCGAGGCCCGGCTCGGCGTCGCAGAGCATCCGCAGCCCGGCCCGGACCAGCTGCTGATCGTCGACGAGCAACACCCGGATCACTGCGATTCCCCCGGCAACAGAGTCGCTACCCGCCAGCCGTCCCCGTGCGGGCCGGCGCTCAGCACGCCGCCGAGCACCTCCACCCTTTCTCTCATGCCGGTGAGACCGTGCCCGCCACCGGGTGGGGTGGCCCGCACCTGACCGCCACCGTCGTCGGCGACCTCCCACTCCAGGTCGTCACCGGTCAGGACGATCCGGAGCCGGGCGCGGGCGGACGGCCCGGCGTGTTTCGCCACGTTGGTCAGCCCTTCCTGGGTCAGCCGGAGCACGGCCAGGCCCCGGACCGCGTCCAGCCTGCCGACCTCCGGGTCGATCTCCGCCTCGACGATCACGCCGGCCCGCCTCGCCGTCTCCACGGCGCCGTCCAGCGCCGCCGGAAGTGCGGACGGGTCGATCGCGGTCAGGGCGGCGTCACCCCGGACCCCCTCGGGATCGCGCAGCACCGCTACCAGCCGCCGCAGATCCCCCAGGGCCGCCGTCCCGGTCCGATGGACGTCGTCGAAGACGGCGGCCACCTTGGGGTCGAGACCGGGCAGCACGTGTTGCGCCACACCCACCCGGAGAACCATCGACGCGACGTGGTGGGCGACCACGTCGTGCAGTTCCCGGGCGATCGCGCTGCGCTCGTCGGCCCGGGCCGCCCGCTGCTCGGAGACGAGCCGGCGCTCGGCCTGCACGCCCAGCTCGTGGGTGGTCCGGACGACGGTGCCGATCAGCACCGGCAGCCCCAGGTTGATGCAGAGCCCGACCAGGTTCTCGGTGAGCGAGCCGGATCGGTGGAAGACCACGTAGACCGACGCGACCAGGCCGACGCTCCCCCACAGCCAGCGGCGGCTCGGCGACCAGACCGCCATCTCGCCGAGCGTCCACGCCGTGCCGACCTGGTTGATCGTGGCGTCCTCCAGGGTCTGCAGCGCCACCGCGAAGAGCGTGGTCTGCACGAGCAGGTTGATCGGTGGCCGGCGGTGCAGCAGCAGGCCGGAGGCGAACGCGGCGATCGCGAGGGTCCACTGCAGGCCGCTCACCGGCACCCCGGTCTGTCGCGGCGCCAGCAGCAGGTAGACGACGCCGGAGGTGTTCAGCAGAACCATCCTGGTGAACGTGTCCCGTACGTCGAAGAGGCGGCCCATGGTCATCAGCCTAGGAGTTTCCTGATTCCCAGGTAGGCGGCCAGGCCGAGCGGGCCCAGCAGGATCGTGAGCAGGAGGATCGGCGCCATGACGAACGGTGAGATGCCGCGCTCGCGACTGTCCAGATAGGCCCAGCGGCCGACGAACAGGTCGAAGGCGATCATGTGCGCCCAGCCCGCCGCCGCGCCGGCCGGGGTTCCGAGCAGCGCGGTCACCCCGGCCAGGGTCGGGTTCGCCACGGCCGGCAGCACCTCGGCGAACGCCGGGATCACCAGCAGCGCGTAGATCGCCAGGATCGGCAGAACGATCAGCGGGGAACCGATGATCCGGGTCGTCCAGGACCACCGCGGCAGCAGGATCATCAGCGCCCAGAACGGCGCGGCCAGCGCGAACGTCAGGCCGAAGAGCAGTTCGGTCATCGCTTCACCGCCCAGGCGCCCGCTCCCGCGGTTCCCGCGGCCAGGGCCGCGAACGCGATCAGGGTGGTGGCGTCCGGTTGCAGCAGCGGCTGCGCTCGCAGGGCCTGCCAGGTCAGGAGCAGCACCAGTACGGCGTAGGCCCCGCCACCGATCAGCACGAGCCGGGTCTTCTTCGCCGGGCTCAGGCCGGTCCGGGTCAGTAGGAACGCCAGGATCGGCAGCGCCTGCAGGGCGTGCAGGCCGACGAAGTGGCTGATCCGCAGGTCGCCGCCGGTCGTGCTCCAGCCGGTGATCGGCATGCCCGGCCCGCCGTCCGGCACACCGACCGCGTGCGCGCCGATCGCGTCCGGCGTCCCGCCCTGCGAGGTCATCAGGAACCCGAGCGCCATGCCGAGCAGCGACACCAGCAGGCCGAGCCGGATCGCCCAGGCCACCGCCCGGTCCGGGATCCGCTGCCGCAGCGCGGCCACCGCGATCACCACGTGCGCGAAGAAGAGGACCATGATGGATGTTCCCATGAGCGACCAGAGCGTCGCGTCGAGCGGCGTCGCCACGTTGTAGTGGCTGGTCCGTCCCCGGATCACCTGCGCCACGATGATCGTCAGCTCGACCACCGCCACGCCGACGACGACGATGCCGGCCCGCTCGGCCGGCCGGCTGCGGCGGGGCAGGACCGCCAGCATCCAGGCGAGCGTCCAGCCGTAGACGACGAACGAGACGGCGAACTTGAACGGTTTGAGCCAGATCGGGACGCCGGTCAGGATCCTCGGGTCGGTGAAGACGCCGACGGCGGCCACGATGGTGAGCACGGCGGAGACGGCGGTGAGAGCGAGCAGTGCCCGGTTCCACCGCACCGGTGCGCGGAGGGCCGGCATATCGATCGTTGTCATGCCAGCAGCGTCTCGCCGTGCGAGGGCGGGATCGTCCGACCGGCGGCCGCAGTTGTGGCCGGTCGTCGTAGGCCCTCTCCTACTCTGGTAGGAGACCGCCATACTGGCGCGGTGACCCCCAGCACCGACTTCCCCGCCGACGAGTCAGGCCGGCGCAGCAGCAACTCCTTCGGCCGTTCCGTGGTAGCCGACGCGCTCCGCTCCGCCGACCCCGCCGCCGCGGCCGCGGCCGAGCGGGAGAGCGACTGGCGGCGTGGCTACCTGCGGCACTTCCGGGCCCTCGTCGAGGCGGGCCTCGCCGGTGACGGGACCGAGGCGTACGAGATCGCCGAAGCCGGACTGGCATCGGTCCAGGCACGGATGCGGTTCCGCCGCGACGACGGCGAGTTCACCCTGGCGCAGGCGCTGATGGCCGCGCCGGACCGGCCACTGGAGACGGTCTCGGTGGTCGGCACGGGCGTCGCCGTCAAGGAGCTGACGGTGCCGTACCGCGGTTCGCTGCTCAGCGGCGACGCCCTGAAACGGCAGCTCGACGTGTGGGTGTCGGCCGGGGTGATCGAGCAGTCGGCGGCGCGTGCCGTCGCCGAGGTCGCCGCGAACCCGGACTGGCTGGACCTCAGCGACCAGCGGCTCGTCGCGTTCGGCGCCGGGTCCGAGATGGGCCCGCTCGCGTCCGTGCTGACCTGGGGCGGCACCGTCCTCGCCGTCGACCTGCCCCGCCAGGACCTGTGGGAACGCACCGCCGCGGTGGCGTCGAAGTCGGCCGGCCGGCTGCTCGCCCCGCTCAGCGCCACGACCGGCCCGGTCGACGAGCCGGTGGACGCCGCCGACGCCGCGGCGATCCCGCAGCCGGTCGCCGGGGTGCCCGGCGCCGACCTGCTCAGCGATCTCGGCGCGGTGGCGCAGTGGCTGCTCGGGTTCGGCGAGCGGCTCATCCTCGGCAACTACGTCTACGCGCCGGGCGGCACCTACCCCCGGCTCGCGGCGGCGCTCGACGCGCTCGCGGTGCACGTACGCCAGCAGCGGCCGGACACCGCGCTGGCCTTCCTCGCCACCCCGACCGACGTCTACGCCGTGCCGGGCGAGGCCGTGACACAGGGCCGGGAACGGTACGCGGCCCGGTCCGGCCGTGCCCGGGCCGGCGCGGTCGTCTCCGGTGGGCGGCTGCTGCGGCCGAACTACCCGTACGACGCCGTGCCCGGGATCAGCGACAGCCTGGTGCCGCAGCAGGGACCGAACTACGCCCTGGCCAAGCGCATCCACCGGTGGCGGGCGACGGTGGCCCGGCGGGACGGGACGGTCAGCTTCTCGGTGGCGCCGCCGACGCGCACCCGGTCGGTGGTGAGCAACCGGCTGCTCGCCGCGGCGTACGCCGGCGCCCACCTCTTCGACGTGGAGATCTTCGAACCGGCGACCGCGAGCCGTCTCATGGCCGCGCTGATGGTCCACCAGATCCGCCGTCCCCGCCCGGCCGACCCGGCCGCCTGGAAGGACGAGGCGAACGGCGCGGCGCACGGCGGGCTGTGGCGGGCCGCCTACCACCCGCGGACGGCCCTGCCGCTGGCCGCCGTCTGGGGTCTCCCCCGGGTCGCCCGCTCATGACGGCCGCGGCGCGGGCCCGGCGCGGGGCGTGCTCATGACGGTCGCCGGCCTGGTGCTGGCAGCGGGCGCCGGCCGCCGCTACGGCATGCCGAAGGCGCTCGTCGAGCACGACGGGCGCCTGCTCGTGCAGCGCGCGGCGGCCACGCTGCGGGAGGCCGGCTGCGACCACGTGCTGGTCGTCCTCGGCGCGGCCGCGGACGAGGTGCTCACTCGGGCCCCCGACCTGCCGGCGACCGTGATCAACCCGGACTGGGCGAGCGGCATGGGCTCGTCGCTGCGCACCGGCTTGGCGACCTTGGAGACGACCGATGCCACCGCCGCGGTGGTGCTGCTCGTCGACATGCCGGGCGTCACCGCCGAGGCGGTCCGCCGGGTCACCGCTCACGCAACGCCCGGAGCCCTGGTCATGGGCGGGTACGGGGATCGCCGCGGGCATCCGGTACTGCTCGGCCGCGAGCACTGGGCCGGGGTCGCCGCCACCGCCGGCGGGGACCGGGGGGCGCGGGACTATCTCCGTACCAGGAAGGTCCTGATCGTGAATGTCGGCGACGTGGCCGATGACGAGGATCTGGACGTGCCGGGCAACCTTTCGGCGGCCGGCGATCACTAAGCCTTCGACAACATCGTCGACGGAAGGCTTGGATCGTGTTGAACAATCTGCGGAAGCGGTGGCGGGCCGGCATCGTGGCGGTCGCCGCGGTCGGACTGGGCCTCGGCGCGGTGGTCTACACCCAGGGCGCCTCGGCCGCGACGTGGCCGAGCGCGACCGGCACGGTCAAGCTCACCGCCAGCAAGACGGTCTCCGGCACGCTCGACGGCGGCCTCAAGCGGTACGTCGGCAGCGGCGCCCTCGGCAGCGACTCCCAGGACGAGGGCCAGGACCCGCTCTTCGTGCTCGCCGACGGCGCGGTGCTGAAGAACGTCATCATCGGCTCCCCGGCCGCCGACGGCGTGCACTGCAAGGGCTCCTGCACGATCCAGAACGTGTGGTGGGAGAACGTCGGCGAGGACGCGGCCACCTTCAAGGGCGGCTCCAGCGCCAAGTACACGGTGACCGGCGGCGGCGCCAAGTCGGCCGACGACAAGGTGTTCCAGCACAACGGCGGCGGCACGCTGACGATCAGCGGCTTCGACGTGAGCGACTTCGGCAAGCTGTACCGCTCGTGCGGCAACTGCTCGACGCAGTACAAGCGCACGGTGATCGTGAAGAACGTGACCGTCGCGGCCCCGGGCAAGACCCTGGTCGGCATCAACACCAACTTCGGCGACACCGCCACCCTCTCCGGCATCACGATCACCGGGGACAGCAAGAAGAAGATCTCGATCTGCGACCGCTTCACCGGCAACAACACCGGTAAGGAGCCGACGAAGACCGGCAGCGGCCCGGACGGCACCTTCTGCAAGTACACGACCGCGAACATCACTTACAAGTAGGTCGCCAGTTCGTCCAGCGTGCTGATGCGGCGCGTCTCCTCGGCCGGTCCCGTGGCGGACCGGTCGAGGTGCACCGCCCGTAGTCCGGCCGCCCGCGCTGCCAGCACGTCGAAGGCGTGATTGTCACCGACGCTGAGCACCGCGCCCGGCGCGAACCCCCACCGCTCGCAGGCGAGGCGGAACGCGTCCGGATCGGGTTTGGCGACACCCAGATCGTCCGGAGTGAACACCGATGCGATGTGGCCCAGGCCCATCCGGCGCAGTTTGCCGCGTTGCTGGAGCGCGCTGCCGTTGGTCAGCACCGCGACCGCCAGGCCGGCCCCGGCAACCGCGGCCACCGCAGCGGCCGCGTCGTCGTAGGCCCGGTAGCCGGCGTCGTAGTGCGCCAGATAACCGGTGAAGAGCCCTTCTTCGTCCTTCGCGCCCACCAGTGGCAGGAAGTCCGCCAGCCGCCGCCGGCGCTGCTCAATGAAGTCGATCTCCCGTCGCCGCCAGGTGGCGAGATGGCGTTCGGCGATCTCGTCCCAGAGCGCGTGGACCTCGGGCGAATACGCCACCCCGATGGTCGGCAGCCAGCCCTTCAGCGCGGCCTCGACCGAGCCGTCGTGGTCGCCGAGCGTGCCGTCCAGGTCGAAGAGGACGCCTTTCACGATCACGCGGCCACGATACGGGAGCGCAGCCGCCGCAGCATCCGGGCGTCACCGAATCCCACGGCCCGGGCCGCCGACTCCACCGTGGACCCGTGGCCGATCAGGTGCTCGGCCCTCTCCAGCCGCAGCTGCTGCTGGTAGCGCAGCGGTGTCTGCCCGGTCGCCGCGGTGAAGAGCCGGGTCAGCGTCCGCTCGCTCACCCCGGCCGCGGCGGCCAGCTCACCCAGCGGCAGCGGGTCGGTGAAGCCGGCGTCGATCCGGTCCTGCACGCGGTGCACCACGTCGCTCAGGTGCGACCGGTGCCGCAGCATCGCGCTCTCCTGCTGGTCGTCGCCGTTGCGCCGGGCGTAGACGACCATCTCCCGGGCGGTCTGCGCCGCGACGGCCGGGCCGTGCCGCTGCGCCACGAGGTGCAGTGCCAGGTCGATGCCGCTGGCGATGCCGGCCGAGGTGACCACGCGGTCGTCGGCGACGTAGAGGACGTCGCGCAGCACCGTGGCGGCCGGGTAGGACGCGGCCAGCCGCTCCTGCAGGTCGTGGTGGGTGGTGCAGCGGCGGCCGGCGAGCAGGCCGGCACGACCGAGCGCGTCAGCGCCGGCGCAGACACTGGCGACGGTTCCGCCGGCCGCGTGGTGCGAGGCGAGTCTTTCCAGAGGATATTTCCCGAAATATCCGTATCCGTCCCTCCAGCCCGGCACCAAGATCAGGTCGTCGGCGCCGAGGTCCGGCCACTCGCTGCTCGCCTCCAGCGCGATCCCCTGCCAGGTCGGCACCGGCGACGCCTCAGCGACGTAGAACAGCTCGTAGCCCGGCGCGGTCGAGAAGACCTGCGCCGGGCCCGCCAGGTCCAGCAGGTGCACCTGAGGGGTGAGCACGAACACCACGCGACTCACGATCCGGTCACTCCCCGATGATCTCCGCAACGGTCTTGATCGTGGCGAACCGGCCGGCCAGCGCGTACCGCGTCCGGGTCGACACGTCCTCCGCGGCGAGCGTACGCGGGTCGGCCAGCAGCTCCTCGACGGTCTGGTCGGCGGGGGCGTCCCAGTGCGGGATCGGGTGGGTGGCGGTCGCGTCGATCGCGAACGTGACGTCGTAGCCGAGGTCGGACGCGACCCGGGCGGTCGTCTCCACGCACTGCTCGGTCCGCAGTCCGCAGACGGTCACCGACCGGACCCCGGCGACCGTCAGGCGATGCTGGAGATCGGTACCGGTAAACGCGTTGTGCACGTTCTTCACCAGCAACGGCTCGTCGGCGGCCGGCTTCAGATCGTCCACCACCCGCACGAATCCGTTCACCGGGTCGAAGGTGCCGCCGGTGCCCGGCTCCTCGTGGATCACCCAGATCACCTTCTCGCCGGCAGCCCGCGCGGCATCCACGAGCCGGCCGACCTTCTCCACCACGTCCGGGTTGTCGACGGTCCGCCAGAGCGGCCGGGCCCGGAACGATTCCTGAACGTCGATCACGATGAGCGCCTTGGTCATGCCTTCATCAAACGCCGCGCACGGCACCTCCGGCAGACACCATCGCGTCCCACCCCGGACCGATCCGGTCATCCTTCCCTCGTACGCACCCAGCGCCGAGCCGTCGGCCACGAACCCACCCAGACACCCGCAAGGCGCCTGAACCACGGCCGGACCCCACGCAGGTCAGGCGCCTGGGTGCTTTCCGTCGGAGCGGGCGGCGCCTCGGCTCTGGCGGGCCACTGATCGTGCCCGCGCGTGCTCCAGGAGTCGCGCGACCTCCGCCGCCGTGGACAGGCCCGGGTTCACGACGCTGCCCCAGCCCTGCACGCCGTAGGCCGGGTGTGGCACGAACCGGTCGGCGGCGGCGAAGTCGATGGCGGCCCGCTTCGCGGCGAGTTCCTCGGGACCGAAATCGAACAGACGGCGGAACTCGTCGCGGCCCAGTTCGATGTTGAGGCGGTACGCGCCCGGGCGATCCAGCCGCGACTCCTCGTCGAAGCCGGGAACGTCATGGAAGACGATCGTGGCGAACGGGCGCATCCGATCCTCGCCGACGAAGAAGAACCGGTCTCCCCAGGTGTAGGCGGGCATCCCGGAATCCGGCTCGATCACGGTCATCGCCACACCGGGCAGGTCCAGGATCCGGGCGGCCAGGTCGTCGGCGTGCGGGTTCACGGTGGAAGAAGCCATGACCTTCACCGTATCGTTGAACCGCCCAGTGAGACTTCACCCGGGGAGTCGCTGATGAAGTCTCCAACGCGGGCGTTCAGGCCCGCTGATCTGGGCGCGGCGCACGGGCTCTCCGCGCAGGCGGTGCGCAACTACGAGCGGGACGGTTTCCTGCCGCCCGCCGCGCGATCAGCCAGTGGATACCGGCTCTACACCGACCAACACGTGGCCGCTCTCGCCGCTTATGTCGCGCTTGTTCGGGGGTACGGCTACCGCACGGCCGGCGCCGTCATGCGGGAGGTGCACGCCGGACGGGTCCCGGCCGCGCTGGTGCTGATCGACGAGGCCCACGTCCAGTTGCACCGGGACCGATCGACGCTGGCGGCCGTCGGCGTGCTCGCGTCCGCGCCGGAGAAGAAGCCCGCCACCGTCGGAGGGCTGGCGAACCGGCTCGGCGTCGCCCCTGCCACGCTGCGGAAATGGGAGGCTGCCGGGATCGTCACGCCGGGTCGTGACCGGGCGGGTTCGAGGGTCTACTCGGCTGCCGACGTGCGGGATGCCGAGCTGGCTCATCTGCTGCGCCGGGGCGGCTACCCGCTCGGGCGCATCGCCTCAGCAGTGCGGCAGGTCCGGTCAGCGGGCAGACCGCCGGAGCTGGCCGAGTGGCAGCAGCGACTCGACGATCAGGCGCGCCGGATGCTGACCGGTTCGGCGCGGCTGGCCGACTACATCGACGCGCAGACGTACGCCGCCCCGCCCGGGGGGTAACGGGCGGGGCGGCGGTCAGTGGCGGTCAGCGCGGGAAGTCGCGGTAGCTGCCGGTGTAGTAGTCACCGACCTGCTCCCGGTACTCCGGCGTCTCGAAGGTGTCCTTGTCGTACTCCGGAGAGCTCTTGATCTGCTCCTTCGTACGGTCCACGTACACCTTCCGCTCGTCGCGGTCGACGGTCTGCACCGTGCCGGCCGGAAGAAGCACCTTCCGCCCGAAGATCCACGGTCCGGTGTCGACCACGAGGTAGGCGCTGCCGACGTCATAGCTGGCCTGGTCGATGGAGCCGATGTGACCGTCGGTCGCCTCGACCTTGAACCCGACCAGGTCCACGCCGGCCGACCCGAATTCTTCGGCGCTCTCCGCACCGGCCGGGTCAGCGGTGCTGCCCGTCACGTCCGGTTCGCGCCAGATCCACGGGGTGAACGGCGTCGGTTGCATCACGGCCTCCTCACATAGATGAATTTGCCGCTGCCCATATCGGTACCCGGGCCGACCGCCGCCAAACACCCCTATCGGTTGATGTCGTCCCCGGCGAGCGACTTCAGGTCGGCCCGGGTCGGCAGGCCCTCGCAGTCACCGGGAACGGTCACCGCGAACGCGCCCGCCTCGATGGCGGTCCGCAGGCGGTCCAGTGGCGGCGCCCCGGCCAGCCGGTCCGCCAGGTAGCCGGCCACGAACGCGTCACCCGCGCCGACCGGGTCGATCGCCGTGACCTCGATGGCCGGCACCGAGCTGCGGACGCCGTCGAGCAGTGCCACACAGCCCCGCGCGCCGTCCTTCACGATCACCTCGGTCGGGCCCAGCGCGGCCAAGCCGCCGACCGGATCGGCGCCGTCCACGAAGATGGCCGCCTCGTCGGGCCCGGCGAACACCACGTCGGCCCGGCTCACCAGGTCACGGAGGACCGGGGCGGCGTCGAAGCGGGACCACAGCTTGCTGCGGTAGTTGACGTCCACCGACACCGGAACACCCGCCGACCGGGCCGTCTCGACAGCCGCGAACACCGTCGCCCGGCAGCTGTCGCTCAGGGCCGGGGTGATGCCGGTGACGTGCAGGATGCCCGCCGCCCGGATCTCCGGCTCGGGCACGTCGGCCGGGGTGAGGCGGGAACCGGCGCTGCCCGCCCGGTGGTAGTCGGCGTGGATGAACTGCGCCGACCGCTGGAAACGGACCATCAAGCCGGTGAACGAGTCATCCGGCAGCGCTGTCACCCGTACGCCGAAGGAGCGCAGGCGCGTCGCGATGAGCGACCCCGTCGCGTCCCTGCCGAGGCGGCCCAGCCAGGTGGCGTCGCCGCCGAGACGCGCCACACCGATCGCCACGTTGCTCTCCGCGCCGGCCACGCCGAGGGTGAAGCCGCGGGCGTGGTCGAGCGTGCCGATCCCGTCCGCGACGAAGATCCCCATGGATTCGCCGAAGGTCAGCAGCGAGCTCATGAGCGGGCGTACCTCACCGCGTCGACGGCGTGCCGGGCCCGCGCGGCGAGTGCCGTGAGGCTGCCACCGGAAGCCGCGTCGCCGATCAGCGGCCCGCCCACGCCGACGGCCACCGCGCCGGCCTCCAGCCACTTCGCGATGTCGTCGAGGCCGATGCCACCGGTCGGCAGGATGCGCGCGTCAGGCAGCGGCCCGCGCAGGTCACGCAGGTATCCGGGGCCGAGGCCGCCGGCCGGGAACAGCTTGATCAGCGGCGCACCGGCCCGGTGCGCGGCGAGGACCTCGGTCGGGCTGAACGTGCCCGGATAGAACGGGACGTCCGTGGTGATCGGCACCGAGGCGGGCGAGACCAGGAAGGTGGCGCCGGCGTCGACGGCGGCCTTCGCGTCGTCGTCGGTCAGCACGGTGCCGGCGCCGACCCGCACCGAATCCGGCAGCTGGCGGCACAGACCGGCGATCGCGTCGAGAGCGCCCCGCGAGGTGAGCGTGATCTCGAGCGCGGTGACGCCGGCCGCGACCAGCACGTCGGCGATCGCGGCGAAACTGGCGGCGGTCGGCGCCCTCAGGATGGCGACGAGGCCGGCATCGGCGATGGCGGCGGAGACGGGATCGAGGGATGCGCGTTCATCGGTCACCCCTCGATCCTGCCCTAAGGGCCGCTCGGCGGCGGAACCCGTTCAGTGCCGGCGACTCGGCCGCCGGCGGCACGTCCTTGATCTCCAGCTCTTCGCGGACCGCCGCCTCGAACTGCTGCATCACGAGCGGCACCTGCGCGAGCAGCTCCCGGAAGTGGGTCCGCGGCTCGACGCCGACCACCCCGGCCGGGTTCATCTCGCCGTGCAGGCGTTCCAGCTGCAGATGGACGGCGAGAGCGGCCGAGCGCACCGGGCCGGACGCCAGCAGGCGGACCGGCATGAGCGCGGGGCCGATCTGGTCCGTGTAGCTGAGCGCGCTCGGCGGCTTCTCACCGGAGTCGTAGGCCGCGCGCAGCCGATAGGTGGCCCGTTCGAACGCGGCAAGCAGCTGCACGTATGCCGCTTTGCGCTCGTCGTACCACTGCCGGGTCCGGCGTCGCCGGCTCAGGATTTCGCTGTTACGGGAGGCGGCGAGGTGCGCGGCCGCGGCCCCGGCGAGGGCGAACACGACGGCCACCAGGGGGAGTCCCCACCACGGGATCTGAGACACGCGACCAACCGTATCGAGCCGGAGCCCGGCGGTCTGTCAACCACGTCTCTCCGCTTCGTTCGCTTCCTCGATCGTGCGCGCCGCCTCCTCGGTCGCCCTGGCCGTTCCCATCACGGCGCCGCGCCTGACGATCTCCTCGAACCGCTGCTCCCCGAGCCGTTCCCGCGCTGCCGCCCGGGCCCGATCGAGCCGGGCCGCCTCGGCCGGGTAGACCTTCGCCTCCGGCAGCGCCGCGTCCAGCAGCACCGCCGTCTCGTCCTGCCCCACCCGCACCAGCAGCACCATCAGGTTGCGCAGCGCCGCGGTGTGCAGGGTGTCGTTACCGGCCCGGCGCCAGAGCCGCAGCACGTCCCGGAACGCCGCCAGCGCGACGGCCGGATCCCCGTGCCGGCTGCGGACGGCGACGGCTGCCGTGCCGGACGCCGCCTGGAAGAGCCGGTCGTCGACCGATGAGGCCAGGGCCTCCGCCTCGGCCAGCAGTTCCAGGGCCTTCGGCGGGTCGATGTCGCCGAGAGCTTCGCCCAGGCCGTACCGGGCCTCGGCCATCGCCCCCGGGTTGCCGATGCCGTCGGCCAGCTCGACGGCTGCCGTCGCTGTCGCCACGCCCTCCTCGGCCCGCCCGGACCAGGCCAGGACCAGGGCCTCGCCGACCAGGCCGGAGACGCGGGCCACGGGATGACCGGTCATCGCCTGATAGTGTTCCAGCGCGGTCTCGGCGTCGCATTCGACCAGGGCCACGTCGCCGAGGACTTCGTGGGCGGGCGCACCCTTGGGTTCGGCCATACCGGCGAGTCTCCTGGCTTCGTCGAGTTCACCGCGGCCCCAGGCGTGGGTGGCTGCGGCGGCGAGAGCGTCGGCCCTTCCGGGCATTTCCGCGATGTCGGTCGCGGCGTGTCCCCAGGCGAGGACCTCGTACTGCTGACATCGGTAGCCGTAGCGGTACATCGCGGCGGCCAGCCGCACTTTGACCTGCGCGTCACCACGGGACCAGGCCAGGCGCAGGTCGGGCAGGAGGGCGTCGATCTCCCGTACGGCCGCGGCCTGATCGGCCCCTCGCATCCGCGCGGCGAGTTCCTCGGCCGCGACCGCCATCGCCGCCGCGTGCCGCCGCTCCGCCTCGGCCACCTCCGACGCCGCATGCCGTCCGCCCGCGGGCTGTTCCAGCGCGTAGGCCCGCACGGTCTCCAGCAGCCGGAACCTCCCCGCGCCGTGCCGCGCCACCAGGGACCGGTCCACCAGCCCGGCCAGCAGCCCGGCGACACGCGACCGCGGCAGCCATTCGTCGGCGGCGACCGCTTCCGCCGCCGCCACCGTGAACCCGCCGGCGAACACCGCGAGCCGCCGCAGCAGCCGCCCGGAAGCCGGATCGAGCAGCCCGAACGACCACTCCACCACGGCCCGCAGCGTCCGATGCCGCGGATCAGCACCCCGCCGCCCCCGATCGAGCAGATCGAGCCGGTCGTCGAGCCGCGCGACGAGTTCGTCCACGCCGAGAGCCCCGGCCTGCACCGCGGCGAGCTCGATGGCGAGCGGCAACAGGTCGAGCCGCTCCACGATCTCCCCGACCGCGCCGGACGGCCGCACCCGGGCCCGCTCGCAGAACAGCCTCTCCGCCGCCGCCCTGTCCAGCGGCCCCAGCCGCAGAACCTGCTCCCCGTCGGCCCGCAGACTCTCCTGACTGGTGACGACGACCCGCGTACCGCGCAGCGCCTCCACCACCCGCACCGCCTCGTCGATCAGGTGCTCACAGTTGTCCAGCACGACGATCGGATGCCGGCTCCCCGCCTCGGCGATCACGCCCAGCCGATCCCCCTGAGGCCCGATCCGAGCCCCGACCCCCACCGCCACCGCTTCCAGCAGATCCGCTTCCCGCACATCAGCCGCGTCGATCCACACCACGCCGTCCACAGCCCGCACGGTCTCCGCCACCAGCCGCGTCTTACCCACCCCACCAGCCCCCACGACGGTGGTCAGGCCAGGCTCAGCGAGAAGTCCTTCCAGCTGCCGCCGCTCACCCTCACGCCCAAGAAAGGACGAAAACCGCAGCGGTACGCCGGCACCCCAGCTCTTGCGTCCTTCCCCCGAAGGCCGTGGCCCCCATCCACCGGAGTCAGCAGGCCCTCCGCCCCCACTCCACCGAGGCCCTGCAAGCCCCACCACACCCCTCAGCAACCGAGAATCCCCAGCGCCCTCGCCTCCCCCCGAAGCCAATCCCGAAGCCGAACCCAAAGCCGAACCCAAAGCCGAGCCCAAGACCGCCCCCGAAGCCGAGCCCAAGGCCATTCCTGAGGCCGGGCCCACAGCCACTCCCGAAGCCGACCCCAAGGCGAAGTCCGACATTTCGGATTTGTTCCGCGAGCTCCCTGCACTGCCCACGTCCGCACTGCCCACGTCCGCGCTGCCCGCACCCGCACTGCCCGCACCCACACTGCCCGCACCCACACTGCCCGCACCCAGACCGCCCGCGTCACTACCGCCGCCGCCCACCTCCGCATTGCCCACGCCGCCACCGCCCACGCCGCCCGGCTCCGCATTGCCCACGCCACAACTCAGGCCGGACATTTCGGATTTGCACTGCCGACTGCCCGCGTTCCCCGCGCCTGCACTGCCGACATCCTCGCCCGCGCCGGACATTTCGCATTTGTCGGCTTTAGGCGAGCCGGTTGTAGGCGAGCCGGTTGTAGGCGAGCCGGTTGTAGGCGAGCCGGTTGCAGGCGAGCCGCCCGCACTGCCGACACGATCCCCCAGGCCGGACATTTCGCATTTGTCGGTTACGGGCGAGCCGCTCGCAGGCAGGGCGGTCGCAGGCAGGACTGGGCCGCGAAGTAAAGACCGCTGCAAGTCGCCGACTCTCGGGGACGGGTCGAGGCCCAATCGGTCGACGAGGGAGGCTGCGTGGTGGCGGAGGGCTTCGAGGGCTTCGGCGCGTGCGCCCGATGATGCCAGGGCGGTGGCGAGGGTGAGGGTTCCTTCTTCCCAGCAGGGGTCGGCGGTGGCGTGTTCGCGGACCAGATCGGCTGCCGCGCGCGGGTCGAGGGTGCGGGCGTGCCGGACCAGCGCGTCGCGGTAGAGGGTGAGGAGTCTCGCGGCCATACCCCGGAACGGCTCGGACGGGAACTCCGGTAGCGGGTTCCCTCGCCACAACGAGACCGCCTCCGCGATGCCCGGACCGGCAGACGGACGAAGGAGGGATTCGAAATGCAGGGCGTCGACGGCGGAGGCGGGCACGTGCAGGAGATAACCCGCCGGCGAGTGGGTGATCAGGCCTGGCACGCCGAGCCGTGCACGTAGCCGGGCCACATGGGACTGGAGCGTGTTCCGCGCCGACTGGGGTGGGTCGTCGGGCCAGAGGGCGTCGGTCAGTTCGGGCACCGCGACGGGACGGCCGGCCCGCAGAGCGAGCAGCGCCAGGATCGCACGTTGCGACGCGCCGGCCACTGCGACCGGCCCGTCGGCGCCCTCCACTTCGAAGGGGCCCAGCACCCGGACCAACACGCTCCCGACCGTAGGCCGCCCCGACTATCGCAGTCGATAGAAGCGCCAGAAGTCGTTGTCGATGCCGAGCACCTCCGGCGCCGCGAAGCCGGCCTCCCGCGCCCAGCGCAGAAGCGTCGGGGCTCGGAGAACCGTGCCGTTGGCGATCACCGGGTTCTCGGCTCGGGTGGCGGGGAGGCAGTGGAGGACGCTGAAGGCGTACTGCAGGCGTTCCACCTCGCCGGCGGGGGCGGTGAACTCGTCGGCCACCCGTTCGTCGGCGATGAAGACGCTGCCGCCGGGGGTGAGCAGGGCCCGGGCGTTGCGGAGCACACCTACGGGATCGCCCATGTCGTGCAGCGCCTCGAAGATGGTGATCAGGTCGTAGTCGCCGGTGACCGCCGCGGCGTCGGCGAGGGTGAAGCTGACCCGGTCGGCGACTCCGGCGGCCGCCGCCACCTCGCGCGCGACGGCGACGGAGTGCTCGTCGAGGTCGGCGCCGCGTACGGTGATCCCCGGATAGGCCAGGGCCAGCGCCACCGAGGAATAGCCCATGCCGCAGCCCAGGTCCAGTACCGAGGCGCCGGCCCGCAGACGGGTTTCGATCTCGGGAACGGCCGGCAACCACGTACCGGTCAGAAGGTGGTCGAACATCGGCCGGTTGAAGCCGGCGATGCCGTGGCGCACGTCGGCGTAGGCGGAGTACGGGATGCCCTCCCCGGTGCGGAACGCCTCGATGACCCGTGGGGTGAGCAGGGCGACGCCGACGGCGAACTGCCCGGCTGCGCCCGCGTACTCCGGCCCGCCCTCGTCGAGCAGCACCTCGGCGGCACCCGGGGCGAGGGCGAAACCGGCGGCACCCGAGGCGAGGGCGAAACCGGCGGCGGCCTGCTGTTCCAGCCACTCCCGGGCATATCGTTCGTCGATGTTCGCGGCCTTGGCGAGCTCGGCGGCGGTCAGTGGCCCGTCCCGCAGCGCGGCGTAGAGGCCGAGCTGCCGTCCGATCTCGACGGTGCAGAGTTCGGCGGCGCCGAGGAGGGCGCCGAAGAGTCGTTCTCCGATAGCGGTCATACGGCCACCATCGGCGAGGTCGCGTGCAGAACGCTTGACCTCTACTGGAGTTCAGCTTGCAGGGTGGTCACATGAGAGCTGTCGTCTTCGACCGGTACGGTCCGCCCGACGTTCTGCGCTTCGCCGACCTGCCGGATCCCGAGCCACAGCCCGGCGAGGTCCTGATCCAGGTCTACGCCGCCGGGGTGCAACCCTTCGACGTGGCGGTGCGGACCGGCCGGATGCCGTGGGTGCGGGCGCAGTTCCCGCAGCAGATCGGCCAGGAGTACGCCGGAGTGGTCATGAAAGGTGATCTGCCGCCGGGAACACCGGTGCTCGGCTCGACGATGCTCAACGCCGTAGCCGAAAAGCTGACCGCCAAAACAGAGAATGTCATTAAAAAACCGGACCACCTGGACTTCGCGACCGCAGCCGGACTGGTGGCCGCCGCTCAGACGGCGAGAGGCGCCCTCCAAGAACTCCAGCTGAGCCCCGACGACGTCCTCCTGGTGCACGCCGCAGCCGGCAGCGTCGGCACGATCGCCACGCAACTGGCCCGCCGCCTCGGCGCCACCGTGATCGGCACGGCGAGCGAGGGCAACCACGACCATCTGCGCGATCTCGGCGCGGTGCCCGTGGCGTACGGGGAAGGTCTGGTCGAAGCCGTCCGTGCCACCGGCCTGAAACCGACGGTCGCTCTCGACGCCGCAGGCGGAGAAGCGATCGCCCAGTCGGTGGAGCTCGGGATCGCGCCGGGACGGGTCGGCACGATCGTGGACGACAAGGCGGCGGCGGAGGTCGGGGCGGTAGTGGTGCGCGCCGGTCGATCGCCGCAGCGGCTCGCCGAGGTCATCGCGATCCCGGGCCTGCGCATGCCGATCCGCGCCTATCCGTGGGAGCGGGTGAGCGAGGCGCACGCGGCCGTCGAGTCCCGGCACGGCCGCGGCAAGGTCGTGCTAACGATCGATCATCACGGCTAGCCCGTCGAGAAAACGTTCCAGTCCGAATCGGAACAGCGTCTCCAGGTCGAGCTCGAAGTCCGAGTCGGCCCGGAACAGTTGCTGGTAGTGCGGCGCCCGGTTCTGTTCTGCGAACCGGGCGAACGCCTCTCCCTGGGTCGCCATCCACTCGTCGCCGGTCAGGCCGCTGTCCCGGAACGCCTGCGCCTCCGGTTCGAGAGCGCTCGCCAGCCCGCGGACGAAACTGAAGACCAGCACCTGTACGAGGAGACGCTCGTGCACGGCGAGTCCCGTCCCATTGAGCGAGCCCATCAGCCATTCGCCGAGGCGGAGCGCGTTCGATGCCGGCTGAGGCCTGGTCAGCGACATCGAGCCGGCCAGCCACGGATGCCGCTGGAAGATCTCCCAGAGGGCCTGGGCGCCGGCCTCCAGATCGGCACGCCAGTCACCGCGATACCGGGCGGGCACCCGCATCCCGCCGAGCGCGGTGTCGATCATGCCGAGCAGCAGGTCGTCGCGGCCGGGCACGTGCCGGTACAGCGACATGGTGGCCACGCCGAGGTCCGCGGCGATGCGGCGCATGGACAGTTCGGTCATCCCGTCCCGGTCGGCCAGGGTGATCGCGGCGGCGACGATCCGATCACGGCTCAGCTCGGTGTCGCGGGCCGGCGCCGGTCCGGCCACGACGGTGCCGACTCCGGGCCGGGCGGTGGTCAGGCCCTCCTCGCGGAGCGCCGCCTGGGCTTTCGTGGCGGTCGCGATGGCGACACCCCATTCCCGGGTGATCGCCCGCGCGGACGGCACCCGGTCGCCGGGACGCAGCTCACCGGCTTCGATGCGACGGCGGATCTCGGCGGCGATCTCCTGGTACACCCGGCCTCCCGTACTAGTGCGGTTTGAAGCCCTGCCCGGGCTCTAGTACACCGGTGTACACAGTACGCACACGAGGGGGAGATATGCGGGTATTGATTTCCGGAGCGGGCATCGCGGGACCGGCGTGCGCGTTCTGGCTGCACCGGGCGGGCGCGGACGTGACGGTGGTCGAGCAGGCGGAAGCGCCGCGGCCCGGTGGGCATGCGGTGGACGTACGGGGGGTCGCCCGTACCGTCGTCGAACGGATGGGCCTGATGCCGGCCGTCCGGGAGCATCTCGTCGACGAACGCGGCTGGGCCCTGGTCGACCGGCACGGCCGGTGCCTCGCGGAGATGCCGGCCGACGCGTTCGGCGGCGAGGGGATCGTCGCCGAACTGGAGATCGCGCGAGGCGACCTGGCCCGGATCCTGCTGGAGGCGACGCCGGTGGACTACCGCTTCGGCGACCGGATCACCGCGTTGACGCCGGACGGGAAGGTGACGTTCAAGAGCGGCGATGAATCGGTCTACGACGTCGTCATCGGCGCCGACGGCGTCCACTCGGGCGTGCGCGCCCTGGCCTTCGGCGAAGAGAGCCGATACGTCCATCGCCTGGGCGGCTACACCGGCTACTTCACCGTCCCCGACCCGGGCGACCTGGATCACCGGTTCCTCATGTACAACGCCCCTGGCGGCCGGGTCGCCGGCATCCGCCCCGAGCACGGCGGCACCGCGAAGGCGATGCTGTCGTTCCGCAGCAAGCAGCGGCTCCCCCGGCGGGACGGACGCGACCTGCTCGCCGAGCGGTTCCGGGACGTGGGCTGGCGGGTGCCCGGATTCCTGGCCGCGATGCACGACGCCGGGGACTTCTACTTCGACTCGCTCGACCAGGTCCGCGTCGACCGCTGGCATCGCGGCCGGGTCGCCCTGCTCGGCGACGCCGGCTACTGCGGATCCCCGCTGGCCGGACTCGGCACCAGCATGAGCCTGGTCGGCGCCTACATCCTGGCCGCCGAGTTGATCGAGCGGCCCGATCCGGAGTCCGCGTTCGCCTCCTATCAGGAGCAGATGGCCGCCTACGTGGCGGACGGCATGCGGCTGCCGCCCGGCGGGATGCGCATGTCGGCGCCGAACACCCGCCTCGGTATCCGGGCCCGCGCGCTCGTCACCCGGATGATGATGCGACGGCCGATGCGGACGCTGCTGGCGAAGCAGTTCGCCAAGGCGGAGGCGATCGAGCTGCGCGAGGTGGCAGCACGGTAGCGGCCGGTTGCGGCTCCGGATCAGGCGCTCAGTGCCCGGCGACACGTGACGAATCGCCGGGCATGCGCCTGCTGAACCGTCTCGCCGCCCCGCTGCTCGCCGCCGTCCTGATGACCGGTGGCCTGACCCTGTCGGCGGCACCGGCGGCAGCGGCGGCCCCGGCCGAGCAGCAGGCGATCCGGATCATGCCGCTCGGTGACAGCCTCACCTTCGGCAAGGGCGACAAGACCGAGAACGGCTACCGCAACTGGCTCTTCAGCTGGCTGACCCTGTCCGGCGTCGACGCCGACTTCGTGGGCTCGCAGAGCGACGGCACCGGCACCGACACCGGCCACGAGGGACACCCCGGCTGGCGGATCGCCTGGCTGACCCGGCACGTCGACTACTGGATGTCGACGTACAAGCCGCAGGTCGTGCTCCTCGACATCGGCACCAACGACCTGATCCGCAACCAGGCGAACGGCTCCACCCAGCGTCTCGGCAAGCTGATCGACCGCATCGTCGCGGCCGACCCGGACGTCAAGATCGTCCTGGCGAAGCTGCTGGTCGTGAAGCACAAGAACGCCCGTGAGTTCCGCGCTTTCAACGCGAAGCTGGCCAAGGTCGCGGCCCGGCACCCACGCAACGTCACGCTCGTCGACATGTCGGTCATCCCGGCGTCGGACACGGTGGACGGTGTGCACCCGGACCAGGACGGCTACCAGAAGATGGCCTTTCAGTGGTACCAGGGCCTGCGCCGCGTCCTGCCCACCGGCCGTTCGTTCCAGCCGGTCGCCAGCCCTTTCACTTCAGGTAGGTGACGCCGTCCAGCACTGCCGATCCGCTCTCCACCTGAACACGGATCGTGTGCGGCGCACTGTCCGGCCACATCCGCGTCCACACCGCCTGCCGGTACTTCGTCGCCGCCCCCGCGAGATCCACCACGCCTTGGTCACGCCCGTCCAGGAAGATCCGCACCTGGCCGGAGGTGGCGGTGCGGGCTGCCACGAGCGCTGCTGACCGGCCGGTGACGGTCCAGGTCAGCGACGCTCCACGGATGGATGCGGAGGCAGCTTCGCTGCCGATGAAGCCGGGGTTGCGCAGGGTGCGCCAGGTTCCGGTCCGCTGGGCGCCGGCTTCCGGGACCACTGCGGTCGTACGGGCGACCGTGGCGTTCCGCACGTTGCCCGCCCGATCAGCGGCCGTCACCGTCCAGGCGCCGGCCTCACCCAGTGTCGTGGTCGTGTCGAAGGTCCGTGCCGCGGCGCCGAGCACGGCCCGCCCGGTTCCGGTGACCCGCACCGAACGCAGGCCGTTGCCGTCGGCGGCCGCCCAGCTCACCCGCACCGGGACAGCCGACTCCATCGAACCGGTGCGGAGCGCCACCTGCGGCACCGTGTCGAACTGCGGCGGCTCCGGGTCGGCGAGGATCCGCGCGCTGGTCACCGAGGTCCGCCCGGACAGGTGCACGGCCTTCACGGCGACCATGTGCTCGCCGGCGGGCAGTCGCAGCCGGGCCAGGCGGTTGCCGGACGGCACCGCGGTGAAGAGCCGGCCGTCCAGCCACACCTCGAAGCGGTCCATCATCCGGGTGGGCGTGGAGAGCGTCCACAGCGGTTGCACGAGGCCGCGGGTGTAGAACTTCCCGGCGTACGCGGCGGCCCCGCTCAACTGCTGGTACCGCAACCCGATCGGCGCCCCTCCGGCGATCGCCCGGATCGCCGGGAGCTGCAGGTAGAGCGCGTTTCCCGGGCACTCGGTGGACCCGGCGTCGCGGTGCCCGGAGATCCGGCTGAGGGTCGCGGTACGCCCGGCCGGATACTTGTTGCTGCCGCCGGAGACGTACGCGACCCGCCCCGCCGGCGGACTCCCCCACGCGCCCAGCTTGTAGGCGGCCACCTGCGCCACCGACGCCCGCGCGGCCACCGGGATCCGGACCGAGCGGAAGTCGCCGATCACCGCGATGGCGCTGGCGTTGTTGTTGAAGCCGAGGGTGTGCGCGCCGAGAACCGAGCGGTGCACGCCGCCCTTGCGCCCCTCGAAGACGTTGCCGCACTTGTCGACCAGGAAGTTGTAGCCGATGTCGTTCCAGCCCTTGCTCTTCACCTGGTACGCCTCGATGCCCCGCACGATGCTCGCCGACTGCCCGCAGGTGTAGTCGTTGCCGGTCGCCGTGTGGTGCACGAAGACCACCTCGATCGGCCCGGTGTAGGAGGGCGCCTCCTTGACGATCTTCTCGTTGGCGCCCCAGCCGGCCCGGGTCACGATCTTCGGGATGGGCCGGGCCGGGAGCTTCGCGCTGCGCCGCTGAACAGCCGCCGGTGCCATCGCCGGTTTCATCGCCGGTTTCATCGCCGGTTTCAACGCCGGGCCGGTGATCTCCCCGTCCGGGTTGATCAGGTCGACCCGCAGGCCGTCCGGCAGCGACTTCCCTTCCATCCGCGCCTGCACCCCGTCGGACGGTCCCACCCAGAGCGGATCACTGGCGCCCCGCGATCCCTCGGCGCCGCCGGAGGCATCCGGGTTGTCGGTCTCCAGCAGCTGCCACGGCGTCCACCGGCCGGTCCGGGCGGCCCGGGTCCGCACCTCGATCCGGCCGTCGCTGACCGCCTCCGGGTCCGACCAGGTCACGCCGACCATGCTGAACGGTTCGGTGCTGCGGCGCGGCAGCTCGGCGTACCCCGCGGCGACCAGGTGCAGGCCACCGGGCCGGGCGAGGTCGAAGGTCTGCAGGACCGGTCCGGCCGTCCGTGCCGAGAACGGATCCGCTATCGCGACGGCGACCGCGACCGCCGGGGTGACGGCGACGAGGGCGGCGAGCAGGCGGCGCATGGAAACTCCCCCGGCCACCGGCGGAAGGGGTCAATTCGGGGCTTACCGGCGACCATGTGCCACCTTGCCGGTGCCCCGAGTGACGCGTGGGGAGTTTGGTGAAAAAAGTTCAGATTTATCCCTCGTGAGCGGATCAGTTCGCCGACCAGATCGCGGCGTTCAGCGCGGTGGCGTAGGTGACCCACAGCAGGTACGGAACCAGCAGCCCGGCGGCGACCTTCGAGATCGGCCGGAACTTCACGATCGTCACGCCGATCAGCACCCAGAGCACCACGATGTCGATCAGCGCGAGGCCGTACTGCCCGGCGCCGAAGAAGATCGGCGTCCAGATCGCGTTCAGCACGAGCTGGGCGGCGTACCAGTTGAGCGCCGATGACCAGCCGGTCCGGCGCCAGACCAGCCAGCCGCTCACCGCGATCATCGCGTACAGGACCGTCCAGACGGGGCCGAACAGCCAGGACGGCGGCGCCCACGGCGGCTGTTCGAGGCTCTGGTACTCGCTGGCGGTGCCGGCGACGCCCAGCCCGCCGATCAGGGCGGCCGCCGCGGCGGCCGCACCGAAGCCGGCCAGGGCGAGCCAGGGCGAGACGTGCCGTCCCGAGCGCATCACGTGACTGGTCATAGCCCGGGAGGTACCCATGAACCTCTTGTTTAACGCTCTCCGATGTGGGGGTAAGCGATCGCCGCCTCATTCCCCCACATCGAGGAGCAAACATGTCGATCCCCGGACTCTTCTACCTGATCGCCGTCATCCTGCTCGTCCTGGCGGCCCTGCCGATCTCCACGCGCGGCATCAGCCTGGCCCTGCTCGGCGCCGCGTTCGCCCTGCTCGGCTACTCCTGGGACACCATCACCGCCGGCTAGACGCTCCGTTTGTAGACCACGGCCTGCCAGGGGGCGATCGTCGAGTCCGCCGGCGCCCCCGGCAGGTTGTTCAGGATCAGCTCGCCGCTCAGGTCGAGCTCGGCGCGGACCGGCTCGCCGGAGAAGTTGCCGATCACCAGGAGCTCGGTGCCACCGAGGCGGCGGGTGAAGGCGTAGAGCCGCTCGTCGTGCGGCAGCAGCATGGTGAAGTCGCCGTCGGCGACGGCCGGCTCGGCGTGCCGCAGCGCCACGAGCTTGCGGTACCAGTGGAAGACCGACTCCGGGTCGGCCTGCTGCGCCGCCGCGTTGATCTCGCGGTGGTTCGGGTTCACCTTGAGCCACGGCGTGCCGGTGGTGAAGCCGGCGTTCTCCGACGCGTCCCACTGCATCGGCGTCCGGGCGTTGTCCCGCCCCCGCGCCCGCAGAACCGTCAGCACCTCCTCGGGCGTCCGGCCCTCCATGTCGAGCGCCTGCCGGTACTGGCCGAGCGCCTCGATGTCCCGGAAGTCCTCGATCCCGGCGAACGGGTAGTTCGTCATGCCGAGTTCCTCGCCCTGGTAGATGTAGGGCGTCCCGCGATGCAGGTGCAGCACGGTGCCGAGCATCTTGGCCGAGGCGACCCGGTTCGCCGGGCTGTCGTCGCCGTACCGGGAGACCGCGCGCGGCTGGTCGTGGTTGTTCCAGTAGAGGCTGTTCCACCCGAGGTCGGCGAGCCCGGTCTGCCAGCGGCCGAAGATCGCCTTGAGCTGGGTGAGCTGCAGCGGCACGAGCAGCCACGGGTCAGGTCCCCGGTCGACCCAGACGTGGTCGAACTGGAAGACCATGTCGACCTCGTGCCGGTCCGGGTCGGTGTGCAGCCGGGCCTCCTCGACGGTGACGCCGGGTGTCTCGCCGACGGTGAGCAGGCCCTCCCGCCCGGCGAACACCTCCCGGTGCATCTCCTGGAGGAACTCGTGCAGTCGCGGGCCGCCGATGAACCCGGCCGAGCCGTCCGCGTACGCCGCCCCGGCGCTCAACCGGCCGTCCGGAAGAGGCACGACCTTGGAGATCATGTTGATGACGTCCATCCGGAAGCCGTCCACGCCCCGGTCCAGCCACCAGCGCATCATGGCGTAGACGGCCTGGCGGACCTCGGGGTTCTCCCAGTTGAGGTCGGGCTGCTTCTTCGAGAACAGGTGCAGGTAGTACTCGCCGGTCTTCTCGTCGAACTCCCACGCCGGCCCGCCGAAGACCGAACCCCAGTTGGTCGGCTCGGCGCCCGGCGTGCCCGGTTCCATCCCCGGGCGGGCCGGCTGCCACCAGTACCAGTCCCGCTTCGGGTTGTCCTTCGACGACCGGCTCTCCAGGAACCAGCGGTGCTCGTCCGAGCTGTGGTTCACCACCAGGTCCATGATCAGCTTGATGCCCCGGGCATGCGCCCCGGCCAGCAGCTCGTCGAAGGTGGCGAGGTCGCCGAAGAGCGGCTCGATGTTCTGGTAGTCGCTGATGTCGTAGCCGTTGTCGTCCTGCGGCGACGGGTAGATCGGCGACAGCCAGAGCACGTCGACGCCGAGTTCGGCCAGGTAGTCGAGGTGGTTGATGATGCCGCGCAGGTCGCCCATGCCGTCGCCGTCGGAATCCGCGAAGCTCCGCGGATAGATCTGGTAGACGACCGCCTTCTTCCACCACGAATCCGTCATGGCTCTTCTCTAACACGAGAACGCGTCCGATACCGGCCAGGCATACTGTCGACGTGGTTATGAACGTAAAGAGCGATTTGTCATGAAGATTGCCATGCTCGGGCCGATCGCCTGGCGTACGCCCCCGCTGCACTACGGGCCGTGGGAGCTGATCACCAGCCTGCTCACCGAGGGTCTGACCGCACGCGGCGTCGACGTCACGCTCTTCGCCACCCTCGACTCGGTCACCTCCGCCACCCTCGACGGCGTCGTGCCCACCGGTTACGAGGACAGCGCCGAGATCGACGGCCGGGTCTGGGAGGCCATCCACGTGAGCCACGCGCTCGCCCGCTCCGGCGAGTTCGACCTGATCCACAACCATCTGGACTGGCTGCCGCTGGCGTTCTCGGCGCACTCCTCCGCGCCGATGCTCACCACGATCCACGGTTTCTCAGGACAGAACATCCTTCCCGCGTACGTCCGGGCACGCTCGCACTTCGTCTCCATCTCCGACAGCGACCGTTCCCCGGATCTGGAGTATCTGGCGACCGTCCACCACGGCGTGGATCTGAGCGGATTGCCGTTCCACCCGGCCGGCGGCGACGATCTCATCCTCTTCGGCCGGATCCACCCCGACAAGGGAACCGACATCGCCATCGAGATCGCCCGCCGGGCCGGCCGGCGGCTGATCATGTGCGGAATCGTCCAGGACCGCGAATACTTCACCGAGATCGTGGAACCCCGGATCGACGGTGAGCAGGTCGTCTATCTCGGATCGGTGGGCCCGGAGGAACGCGGCACGATCCTGGGCTCGGGCGCCGCTCTGCTGCACCCGATCCGGTTCGCCGAGCCGTTCGGCCTCTCCGTGGTCGAGTCGATGGCCTGTGGCACGCCCGTCGTCGCGTACCGGAAAGGCTCGATGCCGGAGGTCGTGGACGAGGGTGTCACCGGGTTCCTGGCCGGATCGGTGGACGAGGCGGTGGCCTGCGTGGGCCGGATCGGCGAGATCGACCGCGCGGCGTGCTCGGCGCGAGCGCGGGAGCGGTTCTCTGCCGACCGGATGGTCGAGGAGTACCTGGCGATTTACCGAAAAATCATCGGCTGAATACCTTGGTCTTGTTAACGTCGCAATGTGAATTGCGCGTTAAACGAGCCTTATTGCGGCTCGCCTTTGACTTCTCGGTCTACATCGGCGCAGTTCTCCCGCGGTGTACGGCACCGTGCCCGCGTGCGGTGAGTCCGTGCTGCGGGGAGGCAGCCGGCCGAGGAGAAAGGCCTGTCATGCCCGCGACATACGGGTTTCTGAGCACGTATCCCCCCACTCAATGCGGTTTGGCGACATTCAATGCGGCCCTCGCGACCCATCTCGTCGCGGGCGCGGCCGGATCGGGCGTCGTACGTCTGCTCGCCAGTGACAACGCCAGCGGTGGGATCGCGCTCGACCGGTCCGCGCCTCGGGTCGTGCACACCTGGCACACCGACCGGCCCGGCGGATGGGTCGCCGCGGCCACCGCGCTCAACCGCTTCGACGTGGCGATCCTCCAGCACGAGTACGGCATCTACCCCGGCGACGCCGGCGAGGAGGTGCTGCCGGTGCTGCGCGCGTTGCGGGTGCCGTCGATCGTGGTGCTGCACACCGTGCTGACGAACCCGGACCCGCTGCAGCGCGAGGTCCTCGAGCAGATCGCGGCCACCGCCGACGCGGTCGTCACCATGACCGACACCGCCCGGACCCGGCTCTCCGGCCTCTACGACGTGGACGCTCGCAAGATCACCGTGATCCCGCACGGCGCGGCCAGCCACACCGCGGCCGCCGACGACGAGCCGCACGACCGTCCGCACCTGCTGACCTGGGGTCTGCTCGGCCCGGGCAAGGGCATCGAGTGGGCGCTGCGGGCGCTCGCGTTCCTCGACGACGTCGACCCCCGGCCGCTCTACACGGTCGCCGGGCGCACCCACCCGAAGGTGCTGGAACAGCAGGGCGACGTCTACCGCGACTCGCTCAAGAAGCTCGCCGAGGAGTCCGGGATCGCCGACTGCGTCCGCTGGGAGGACGTCTACCTCGACCCGGACGAGTTGTCCCGGCTGATCCGCTCCGCCGACGCGGTGGTGCTGCCGTACGACTCGACCGAACAGGTCACGTCCGGCGTGCTGATCGAAGCGGTCGCGGCCGGCATCCCCGTGGTCGCGACCGAGTTCCCGCACGCGGTGGAGTTGCTCGCCGACGGTCCGGGCCTGCTCGTGCCGCACCAGGACCCGGAGGCGATGTCCATGGCGATCCGGCGGGTGCTCGCCGAACCGGGCCTGGCCGAACCGGGTCTCGCCGGCCGGCTCACCGGTCTGGCCGGCGGCCCGACGCTGCGCTGGCCCGCCGTGGCGGCGCGCTACCAGTCACTCGCCGCCCGCCTGCTCGCCGACCGCCGCCCGCTCGCCGCCCAGACGATCTCCGCATGAGCGGGCCCGCGAACCACCCGGCGACCCCGGGCACGGCGGAGGCGAAGGCATGAGCGCTGGACTGCGGCTGCTGCCGCCGCCCATCCGGCTCACCGACGTACCCGAACCCCGCTGGGATCACGTCTTCCGGCTCTCCGACGACACCGGGCTGCTCGAACACGCGCGCAACGCGATCGTCCGGCGCGAGCACGGCTACTGCGTCGACGACGTCGCGCGCGGCCTGCTCGCCGCCGTCCGCGAGCCCCGGCCCGAGCCCGAGTTGATCCGGCACGCCGAGCGGTACCTGGCGTTCCTCACCCACGCCCAGGGCGCCGCCGGCGGGTTCCGCAACCGGATGAGCTACGACCGCCGCTGGCAGGACGAGCCGTCACACGGCGATTGGTGGGGCCGGGCGCTCTGGGGACTCGGCGCCGCGGCCGCCCGCGGGCAGACCCGGTGGCTCCGGCGGGAGGCGATGAACGCGTTCCGGCAGGGCGTACGAAATCGCTCGCCCTGGCCCCGCGCGATGGCGTTCGCCGCGCTCGGCGCCGCCGAGGTGCTCCGAGCCGAACCGCGGGACCGGGAGGCGGCCCAGCTGCTCGGCGACGCGGCCACGGTGATCGGCGTGCCCGGATCCGACCCGGACTGGGTCTGGCCGGAACCGGAGCTCACCTACGCGAACCCGGCCCTGGCCGAGGTGATCATCGCGGCCGGCGACCTCCTCGGCGACGAGGGCCTGCTCACCGACGGCCTGCGGATGCTCGCCTGGCTCTGCGAGGCGCAGGAGCACCGCGGGCGGCTCTCCGCCGTCCCGGTCTGCGGCTGGCGTCACCGCGCCCGCCGCAACCGGATCGGCGACGCGGATCCGGGCGTCGCCCCCGACCTGCTCGATCAGCAGCCGGTCGAGGTGGCGGCCACCGCCGACGCCTGCGCCACCGCCGCGGCCGTCACCGGCGACGAACGCTGGGACGGGCCGCTGTTCCAGTCGATCGCCTGGTTTCTCGGCGACAACGACACCGGAACGGTGATGTGGGACAGCGAGACTTATGGTTGTTATGACGGATTGACGGTTGATGGTCCTAATCTGAACCAAGGAGCCGAATCCACCCTCGCGCTCGTCTCCACGTTGCAGCACGCCCGCAACCTGGCGAGCCGGAGCGCGACCCGACCGTCAGGCGGCCTAGCGTGACCGCAACCGTGAATGCTCAAGACATCACCCGTCACAACATCACCATGACGCCGGACGGCCGGCGAGTCGTGATCAAGCTGTTCGTGCCCGGCGAGGACGCCCACGCCACACACAACCGCGCGGCCTGCATGATCGAGCGGATGCTGCAGTTGGACGAGAGCGACATCAGCGCGCTGCTCGACGACGTGCTGAACCGCTTCTCCGGGCGGCACCACGACATCCTGTCGACGTTCCAGCACCACTACGAGGTCGTGCAGCACCGCGTGCCGCCCGAGATCGAGCTGTCGCCGCAGGCCCGGACCCTGATCGGGGCGTACTTCAGCCACGAGTTCTCGGTCGAGGCCGCCGCCCTCTGCAACCCGTCGATCGTCCCGCATCCGGACCAGTCCGACCTGGCGCCCGGCGAGCTGCGAGCGGCGCTGAGCCTGCGGCAGATCGGCGAGGGTCACATCTCGTCGATCGGCTTCTGCAGCGTCATCCTCGGGCCGGGCGCGGCGATCCGCCTGGAGGACCGGGACGGCCCGCTCGCGATCGGCCAGCGGGTCGGCGCGAAACACATGAAGCACCAGCTCTTCGCCGCACTCGGGGACGACGACATCGACAACGAGGCGTCGGCGTACGTGCTGGGCGCGCTCCCCGAACGCTTCGACGACCAGGTGATCGAGGACATCCTCAGCCACCTGCCGGCGGAGATCCTGGCCCGGCCGACCACGCCGATGACGCTGGACCTGATCCGGCGCATCATCATGGACGACTACGCGGTCACCTTCCCGCCCACCATGCCGCTGCACCAGCGGGTCCTCTGGCCGGCCACGCCGAGCGAGAGCCGGGGCATGGAGGACGCGCGGTTCGTTCAGGTGATCGACCCGGACGGGCGGCCCGCCTACCAGGCGACCTACACCGCGTACGACGGTTTCAACATCTCCGGGCGGGTCATCTACAGCCGGGACCTGCGGCACTTCGAGGTCACCACGCTGCACGGGCCGGCCGCGCGGAACAAGGGCATGGCGCTGTTCCCGCGCTACATCAACGGGAAGAAGATGGCGCTCTGCCGCTCCGACGGCGAGACCCTCGGCCTGGCCGTCCGCGACGAGAAGCACCGGTGGCAGCCGGCCGGTCCACTGCTGGTCCCGCACCGCGGCTGGGACCTCATTCAGGTCGGCAACTGCGGCTCACCGATCGAGACCGAGGCCGGCTGGCTGGTGCTCACCCACGGCGTCGGGCCGATGCGGCGGTACGCCATCGGCGCCATGCTGCTCGACCTGAACGACCCGTCGAAGGTGATCGCCGACCTCCCGCAGGGGCTGATCGATCCGGACGAGATCGAACGCGAGGGGTACGTGCCGAACGTGCTCTACTCCTGCGGCGGTCTCGTCCACGACGGGCGTTTCTGGCTTCCGTACGCCTCCAGCGACGTGCGGATCGCCTTCGCCAGCATGCCCCTCGATCGCCTGCTGCACCGGATGGTGCCGGTCAGCTAGGAACCGTGCCGACCACCACCCAGATGGTCAGCACGGCGAGGAACGTCCCACTCGCACCGGCCGCCTCCACGCAGGCGAGCCACTCGTCGCGCAGTCCCGGCGGGGTCTGCCAGGACTCCTCCGGGACCCGGGGGTTGACCATCGGCAGAACCACGGCGGCCGAATCCGGGCTGGCGAACACACAGGTCACCGGAGTGGCGGTGATGTTCGCCAGCCCGTTCGCCACGAGCCGGCGCCGGAGCGTACGTCCCATGTCGTGCTGTTTCGGCGTGAAGTGACCGCGCACGTGGGCCATCACCACCTCGCCCAGCCCGGACGGCATCCCGTCGAAGGCGAGCGACGACCAGTCGGTGTCGATCAGGCAGAGCCGCCCGCCGGGACGGGTCACCCGGATCATCTCGGCGATCGCCCGGTCGGCGCTGCCCACATGCTGCAGCACCCGCTCGCACCACACCCCGTCGACGCTGGCCGACGGCAGGTCGAGGGCTTCGACATCGCCGGTCAGGTATCGCACGTTGCTGCCGTCGTGGCGTGCCACCGCGGCCGCGGTGATCGACGCCGAGTGATCGAGGGCGATGACCTCGCCGGACGGCGACACGGTGGCCGCCAGCCGGCGGCTCACGTCACCGGCGCCGGAACCGGCGTCGAGCAGCCGCTGCCCCGGATGGGGGCGCAGCGCGTCGAACGCGGTGCGGCGAACCCGCCGGATCTCGGGATGCCGTCCCATTTCGGTCAGGGCATCCAGCACCATCGCGGACATCGTGGCCGGCAAGCCGTCGATGTCGGCGAACGGGGTCCGTTCCTTCTGCGCGGGTTCCATGGATCAGATTGAACATGGACGAGGAGGCGCGAACGGCGTGGTCGTCATCCATCCGACAGGCACGGTACCTGCCGTTTCGCTAGATCGACGTCGTTGTGTGCGCGATACGCACACGGCGCCGTCCCGGGTTGCGATACACCCTCAGTGATGGGGCGTGCATCACACGTAACGACGAAGATCATGTGCAACAGGATGGCAATGGATATGAAAAACTTCCGGACATGATCGAGCGGGTTAAGTTCGGGCTGGTCGGTTACGGCACCGGCGGCCGGGTGTTCCACGCACCCCTGATCGCCTCAGCGGCGAACATCGATTTCGTCGGCGTGGTCACCACCTCGGAGGAGCGCCGGGCCCAGGTCGTGTCGCAACTGCCGGGCGTCGCGGCCTATGACAGTATCGCCGCGCTGGCCGCCGACGGCGTCCAGGCCGTGGCGATCTCCACTCCGGCGTCCACGCACGCCGCCCTGGCCGCCGAGGCGATCGCCGCCGGCCTCGCCGTGGTCGTCGACAAGCCGTTCGCGCTCGACGCGGCAACCGCCCGCAAGGTGGTGACCACCGCCGAGGAGGCGGGCGTGCCGCTCACCGTCTACCAGAACCGGCGCTGGGACTCCGACTTCCTGACGATCCGCAAGCTGATCGACGACGGCCGGCTGGGCGACATCCGCCGCTTCGAGTCCCGCATGGAACGCTGGGCGCCGGACCGCGAGCCGCCCGCCGCCGGCGGTGGCACCCTGCTCGACTTCGGCTCGCACCTGATCGACCAGGCGCTGCAGCTGCACGGCCCGGCCACCCGCGTCTACGCCGAGATGCGCGGCGAACCCCGCGACGACGACTTCTTCGTGGCACTGCACCACGCGAGCGGCGTCGAGTCGCACCTGTGGGGCAGCTGGCGCCAGGCCGGCCCGGGCCCGCGTTTCCGGGTCACCGGCAGCGCCGGGACGTACATCTCCCCCGACCTGGACTACCAGGAGAGCCTGCTGAAGGCCGGCAAGTCCCCGGCCAAGCTCGGCGACCGCTGGGGTGCCGAGCCGGAACACCGCTGGGGCCACCTCTTCCGCGGCGCAACCGGCGCCCCGGTGGAGAGCTGCCGAGGTCGCTGGGACACCTTCTACCCCGCGGTCGCCGACGCGGTGCTCGGCAACGGCCCTCTGCCGGTAGACCCCTGGGACTCGATCCGAGCGATGGAAGTCCTCGACGCGGCCCGCCAGTCAGCCACCCAAGGCGTGTCAGTCACCCTCTGACACCCACTGCGGTCCGCACCATTCGCCATCGCACCGTCAGCTGCCTACCGGCCGTCAGCCGTCAGCCGTCCGCGGTCGCGGTCGCGGTCGGCGGTCGGCGGTCCGCGGTCCGCGGTCCGCGTTGTCCGCTGCACGTCGCCCGCCACCGTCACCGTCGCCCAGATCAGACCCCGCACCTCCGGAGTACCGACACCGACCCTCCGCAGATCTTGAGCGACTTTGGACCCTGGAAAGTCAAAGATCGCTCAAGATCCGGGGTTGGCGGCACCACGGGCTACCAGGCCACGATCGGCGACACCACGGACGACCAGCCACGGACGACCAGCCACGGGGCAGCGGCACCACTGGCGACCAGCCACGGGCGGCAGCACCACCGACGAACAGGTACGGACGGCGGCACCACGACCAGCCACGGACGGCGGCACCACGGCCGCAGATCTTGAGCGATCTCCCACCCCACAAGGTCGAAAATCGCTCAAGATCGCGGCTGGCAAGATCGCGGCGGCGGTACTGCCCAGACGCACAGCTACGCAGGCACCCAGCCACGCAGCCACCGCGCGACCCCACGACCGGCGACCCACGGCCCGCGGTCAGCGCCACGACCGACGACCGACGACCGACGACCGACGACCGACGACCGACGACCGGGATCTTGAGCGATTCTCCACTCCGGGAGGTTGAGGATCGCTCAAGATCTGGCGGGTGGCGGGTGGCGGGCGTGGCGCGAGCCGTCGGTCGTGGGACGGCCGGCGCGGCGCGAGCCGTCGGTCGTAGGACGGCCGGCGCGGCGCGAGCCGTCGGTCGTAGGACGGCCGGCGCGACGCGAGCCGTCGGTCGCGGGACGGCCGGCGCGACGCGAGCCGTCGGTCGCGGGACGGCCGGCGCGACGCGGGCCGTCGGTCGTGGGGCGGCGGGGGACGGCGAGGCCACGAACGGCGACGTTTGGGCCGGGTCAGCGTGGGCGGAGCGTGTCGTCCAGTACGCGGGCTGTTGCGAGTGACGTCGCAAAACTGTCCGGTGTCAGGTCGAGGCCGGCCGGCACCCAGGACAGGTCGGTGCTGTCGCTTTCGGTCATGGCGGTCAGGACGGCGTCCGGTGTCAGTCCTGCTTCGATCAGGGCGGCGATCTCGCGTGGGTTGATGCCGGTGGGCAGGGGGCCGTTGCCGAGATCGGTGCCGTAGCGGACGCTGCCGCCGTACGAAAGGAAGCCCCGCAGGTTGGCGACGGCGATCTCGCGCGCCGGGTCGTGATCCCCCCAGCCGTGGATGTCCAGGGTGCTGATCCATCGCATACGGCCGGCACAAGCGCGCAGCAGCGTGTCGTCGACCCGCTCTGTCCAGGGCGTATGCGCCAGCATGCCGACTCCGGCGGCGAGCGCGGCAGCGACCGTCCCCGGCCCTTCGGCGTGCATCACGACCTCCAGCCCGGATGCGGTGGCCGCCGCGACCAGTGCCTTGAGCGTGTTCTGCGGCAGCATCGGCCCGCCGGCGTGCGCCGTCACCTTGATCAGCGAAGCTCCGGCCGACCAGGCTTCCGCCACCGCGGTCCCGGCGTCGGCCGGCGACGTGACCTCACGCCAACTGCCTGCCGGTGCCCAGGAACGATCACTCGGATAACCGCCTGGAGCGATCAGGAACGGTCCGGCATAGCGGATGCGCGGGAGCTGAGCGTCCGGCTGCGCGGCACGGGCTGCGAGATCTTGGAGCGCTGACGGTACGCCGCCCAGATCCCACACCGCGGCTATCCCGCCGGCCCGGACCGCTGCCAGGTCGACGAGAGCGGAGTGCACGTGCGCGTCGACGAGGCCGGGCAGCAGCGTTCCGGGGAAGCGACGGGTGCCGGCTATCGGGGCGAGCTCGGCCGGTACCGGCTTGACCAGCCCGTTCTCGGCTATCCGCAACGCCACGCCCTTGCGCACCCGCCCGCCCCACCAGATCGAGTCGGCGATGAGCCACCGAACCCGCGGCGTCCCGTCGTCCGCGCAGTCACTCCGCAGCGCCGAGGCGGCACACCCACCACCCGACGCCCCGCCACAGCAGGCCCCGAGTTCCCGGCCACCGCCACCGTCACCACCCGCCGCACCACCAGCACCAGCACCAGCACCAGCCGACGCGGGAGCCGCCGCACCAGCACCAGCCGACGCGGGAGCCGCCGCACCAGCACCACCAGACACGGAAGCCGCCGCACCAGCACCACCAGACACGGAAGCCGCCGCACCGCCGGCATCCGGGAAGGACGACCGCGCGGAGAACGGCCCGGAACCCGCGGCCGCCGGTGAGGTCATCGGTGTTTCTCCAGCAGATCGCGCAGGACGGACAGGCCCTGGTACACCTCGGTGAAGCTGGTGCTCAGCGGCGCCGGCCCGATCCGCAGCCCGTCCGGACGGCGGTAGTCGGGGATCACCCCGCTGTCCCACAACGGCTCCAGGAACTTCTCGAAGCCGGGCCGCCGCAGCGTGATGTGCCCGCCGCGGCGTTCCGGGTCGCGCGGACTGACGACTTCGACGCCGAAGGGGGCCAGGAGCTCATCGGCGATCTCCAGCACGTAGTCGGTGAGCAGCAGCGACTTCTCCCGGACGGCGGCGATGCCGGCCTCGGCGAGCATGTCGAGGTTGGCGTGCAGCGGGACCATCGCGAGGATCGGCGGGGTGCCGCTGAGCAGCGCGCGGATGCCCGGCGCCGGCTCGTGGCCGTGGCCCATCTCGAAGGAGGCGCGGTGGCCCATCCAGCCCTGGATCGGCTGGCGCAGCGAGTCCTGCAGGTCGTGCCGCAGGTAGGCGAAGGCGGGAGCGCCGGGGCCGCCGTTGAGGTACTTGTACGTGCACCCGACCGCCAGGTCGACGCCCCACTCGTCGAGGGAGATCGGCACCGAGCCGGCCGAATGGCACAGGTCCCACATGGTCAACGCGCCGGCCGCATGGGCAATTCGGTTGATTTCCGAAATGTCGGAAATCCAGCCCGACCGATAGGCGACGTGACTGAACAGCACCAGCGCGGTCCGCTCGTCGACCACCGCGGCGACCTGAGAGGGGTGCACGCCGGAGGCCGGATCGGTGGAGATCCAGACCAGTTCGAGGCCGCGTTCGGCAGCGATGCCTTCGAGGACGTACCGATCGGTCGGGAAGTTGTCGGTGTCGAGCACGACCCGGTTGCGGCCGGGGCGGGCGTCGACGGCCGCCCGCGCCAGTTTGTAGAGCAGGACGGTGGTCGAGTCGGCGATCACGGTCTGCCCGGCTGCCGCGCCGAGGGCGATCGCGCCGAGCCGGTCGCCGAGGGTGAGCGGCCAGTCCAGCCAGCCGTCGGTCCAGCCACGGATGAGCCGGCCACCCCACTGGTCCCGGATGAACGACTCCATCAGCTCGGCGGTGGCGGTGAGAGGCCGGCCCAGCGAGTTCCCGTCGAGGTAGGAGAGCAGGTCGGAGCCGGGCGCGACGAGGAAGCGATCCCGGAATCCCGCGAGCGGATCGGCCGCGTCGAGATCGGCGGCACGGGACAGAAGGACGCTCAACGAGGGACTCCGATCTCGGTACGGACGGCGTACAGCTCAGGGAAGAATGTCAAATCGAGAGCCGCCTTCAGGAACGAGACCCCGCTCGAGCCGCCGGTGCCCCGTTTGAAGCCGATCGTCCGTTCCACCGTCTTGAGGTGCCGGAAGCGCCAGAGCTGGAAGTTCTCCTCCAGGTCGACGAGTTCCTCGCAGGCCTCGTAGACGTCCCAGTTCTGCTCCGCGTTCTCATAGATGTGCCGGAACACCTCCACCAGGTCCTCTTGGAACTCCCAGGGCTCGGTGACGTCCCGCTGCAGGATCGCGACCGGGACCGCGAATCCGCGGCGGGCCAGGAAGTGCAGGAACTCGTCGTAGACCGAAGGGGTCGCCAGGGCGTCCTGCAGCAGCGCCCGGGCCTGCGGCTGCTCGTCGAAGATCGAGAGCATCCGGCGGTCCTTGTTGCCGAGCAGGAACTCGATCGCGCGGTACTGGTACGACTGGAAGCCCGACGACGTGCCGAGGAAGCTGCGGAATTCGGCGTACTCGCTGGGGGTCAGCGTCGCCAGCACCGACCACTGCTCGGTCAGGGTGCGCTGGATGTGCTTGACCCGGGCGAGGCCCTTGAGCGCCGGGCGCAGCTCGTCCTTGGCGAGGTGCCGCTGCACCGCCTGCAGCTCGTGGATCACGAGTTTCAGCCAGAGCTCGGAGGTCTGGTGCTGGAGGATGAAGAGCAGCTCGTCGTGGTGCTCCGGCCGGCTGACCGGATGCTGCGCGCCGAGGATCTCGTCGAGGTGCAGGTACTCCCCGTACGAAAGATTGACTTTGAAGTCGCGGACGATCCCGTCCTCGAGCGGCCGCTGAGCCGACATCTCACACTCTCCTAAAGCGGTAGGGGACCCCAGTAGACCCACTGTCCCTCGTGCCGCACGAACCGGCTCAGCTCTTCCATCACGCCGGGTTTGCCGCCCTCGCGGTAGTGAGCACGGAACCGGACGGTCCCCTCGGCGTCGAACATGCCTCCGCCGGTGGTGTCGAGGACTTCGAGGCGCACCCATTTCAGCCCCGGCTCGTCGGCGAGGTCGGCCTCGTGGTCGGGACGCGTCTGAGGATGCCAGGTCCGGTGGACGTGGTCGGTGCGCCCCAGCGCATACGCGCTGAAACGCGAGCGCATGAGAGCTTCCGGGTCCGCCGCCGGCTTTCCGTCATGGAGAGGACCACAACAGAGTCTGTACGGGTCACCGCTGCCGCACGGGCACACGGAGGAGGTGGGACGCCGGTTAGCCATGCCGCGGATTCTCGCAAACCCGGAAGTCAGCCGGCCTGTTGCTCCACCACGATGCCGCTGATCACCTTCTGGCAGCGGTCCAGTTCCTCGATCAGGCCCTGCATCTCCTCGATCGCCGACACCGCGTTCTGGGTGTCCGACCGGATGCCGCCGACCTGCGTGCCGATCTCGCTGGTGGCCGTGGCCGTCTCATTCGCCAGGTCCTTGACCTCGCTCGCCACCACGGCGAAGCCGCGGCCCGCCTCACCGGCCCGGGCCGCCTCGATCGTCGCGTTGAGTGCCAGCAGGTTGGTCTGCTTGGCGATCGTGGCGATCAGCTGCACCACCTTGCCGATCTCGGTGCTGCTCGCCTCGAGCCGCTGGATCACCTGCACGGCGGTCTCGGCCGCGCGTACCGCTGCCTGGGTGGCCGTCGCCATGTCGTTGCTGACGTTGGCGAGGCGGTGCACCGAGTCGTGCTGGCGCCCGGAGGCGCCGGCCGACCAGTCGTCCTGCACGTTGCTACCCGTGGACCAGCTGTCGTCCTGCTGCCAGTCGGACATGTGGTGGCGGCCCCTCTCATACCGGTATCAGCAAACATCCCATCCCACCCGCCACCCCCGAAGCGTTTTCTCCGATCCGGCCGGGAGACTGGCTGATGTGACCGATGTCCGGGAGACCCTCGACGGCCTCTGGCGGGCCGAGTCGGCAGGCATGCTCGGCGTGCTGGCCCGCCGCCTCGACGACTTCGACCGGGCGGAGGAGGCCCTCCAGGAGGCGGTCGCCGAGGCGCTGCGCCGCTGGCCGGAGGAGGGCCTGCCCGGCAACCCGCCCGGCTGGCTGGTGACGACCGCCTGGCGCAAGGCCCTCGACCGGCTCCGCCGGGAGGCGACCGGCCGGCAGAAGGCGGCCGAACTGGCCGTCCTGGAAGGGGATTCGCCGCCGCCCGCGCCCACCGGCGACGACCGGCTGGCGATGATCTTCGCGTGCTGCCATCCGGCACTGCCGGAGAGCTCGCGCATCGCGCTCACCCTGCACGCGGCCTCCGGGCTGACGGCGGAGGCCGTCGCGGCGGCGTTCCTGCTGCCGAGGGCGACGGCCGCGCAGCGTCTGGTCCGGGCCCGGCGGCACCTGCGCGACCAGGGGGTACGGGTGGAAGTCCCGTCCCCGGAGGAATACCCGGATCGGCTGCCGTCCGTGCTGCGGGTCGTCTACCTGCTCTACAACGAGGGCTACCTCAGCACCGGTGGCGCTCCGGAGCGCCGCGAACTGGCCCGCGAGGCGCTGGACCTGGCCCGGCAGCTGACCGCCCTGATGCCCGATGAACCCGAGGTGGCCGGGCTGGCAGCGCTGCTGGAGCTGAACGAGGCCCGTGCCGCGGCCCGCTTCGACGCCGCCGGCCGCCTGGTGCTGATGGAGGACCAGGACCGGTCACGCTGGGACACCTCCCGGATCACCGTGGCCGTCCGGCTGCTGGCCCGGGCGGCCGGCGCGGACCGTCCCGGGCCCTATCAGCTGGAGGCGGCGATCGCGGCCCAGCACGCGATGGCACCCGCCTATGAGCACACCGATTGGGTCACCGTGCGCAGGCTCTACGACCTGCTGATCACCGTGCGGTCCACGCCGGTCGTGCTGCTCGGCCGGGCGGTCGCGACCGGGTTCACGCTGGGTCCGGCGGAGGCGCTCGCCGAGGTGGACGGGCTGGCCGACCGGCTGGACGGATACCGGCTGTTCCACGCCACCCGCGCGGACCTGCTGCGCAAGCTGGGCCGGGACACCGAGGCCGCCGAGGCGACGCGGCGGGCGCTCGCACTGGCCACGAACCCGGCCGAACGCGAACTCCTCACCCGCCGCCTCACCGGCCTACCCCGGCTCAACGCTCCAGGATCGGCCTGACCTCGACCTTGTCGCCGACCGCGGCGATGCCGGGCCATCCGGCGGCCACCGCCACCGCCTCGTCGATGTCGTCGGCCTCCAGCATGATGAAGCCGCCGACCACTTCCTTGAGTTCGAGGTACGGGCCGTCGGTCACCTCGGCCCGGCCGTCACGCCCGGGGCCGACCGTCTTCGCCGTGCTGGTCGGCTGCAGTTCGGCGCCGCCCTCCACGATCTTCCCGGCCTCGAACCACTTGGTCCACCAGGCTCCGACCTCCTCCATCAGGCCTTCCGGCATCTTCGGCTCCTGCCAGTTCGACTCGTCGCCGGTGAGGATCATGACGTAGCGCATGACTGGATCGGTCCCTTCGCTCGGTTGCTGTGCCCCTCTGACGAACGGGCGGGCAGAGAATCGACATCGAGACTGCCCGTTATGGAATCGTGTCGAAAGTCATGACGGGTTGACGATCCTCGAAGCGCTTCCGGCTGTTCAGTTCTTGCAAGAATCTGACGTAGGATTCCGCCGTGACCAAACGTCTAGCCGAGGTGGCGAAGAAGGCCGGGGTCAGTGAGGCGACCGTCAGCCGGGTCCTCAACGGGCGCAGTGGCGTCTCCGAGGCCACCCGCACGTCGGTGCTCACCGCCCTCGACGTTCTCGGATACGAGCGGCCCACCAAACTCCGTGGCGAACGCGCCCGCCTGGTCGGCCTGGTGCTGCCCGAGCTGCAGAACCCCATCTTCCCGGCCCTGGCCGAGGTCGTCACCGGCTCGCTCGCGCAGCGCGGTTTCACCCCGGCCCTCTGCGCCCGCACGATCGGCGGCGTGCCCGAGTCCGACTACGTCGAGATGCTCCTCGACCACCAGGTCTCCGGGGTCATCTTCGCCGGCGGGTCCTACGCGCTGACCGACGCCTCGCACGAGCACTACCGGCGCCTCACCGAGCGCGGGCTGCCGGTCGTGCTGGTCAACGCGGGCGTCGACGAGCTCGGATTCCCCCGCGTCTCCACCGATGACGCGGTCGCCGTCGAGCAGGCCTACGGTCACCTGCGCTCGCTGGGCCACGAGCGGATCGGCATGGTCCTCGGCCCGGAGGGGCACGTGCCGTCCGGCCGCAAGCTGGCCGCGATGATCCAGGTGGCGGGCGACGAGCCGGCCTCGGTCGAGCGGTCCAGCTTCTCCATGGAGGGCGCGCGGGTGGCAGCGACCAAGCTGGTCGAGCGGGGTGTCACCGGCATCATCTGCGCGAGCGACGTGCTGGCGCTCGGCGCGATCCGGGCGGCCCGCCGGCTGGGTAAGGCGGTGCCGGCCGACGTGTCGGTGGTCGGCTTCGACGATTCGGCGTTCATGACCTGCACCGACCCGCCGCTGACCACCGTCCGGCAGCCGATCGAGACGATGGGCCAGGCCGCCGTGGACATCCTGGTGAGCCAGATCGAGGAGGCCCGGGTGCTCAGCGACGAGCTGCTCTTCGAGCCGGAGCTGGTGGTGCGCGGCTCGACCGGGCCGGCACCGGCACACTGACCACCCGTGCGCGGCTCGACCGGGCCGGCACCCGCACACTGACCGATCTCACGTAAGCGGCATCAGGCCGTCGACTGCTTCCCGCAGTCGGCGGCCTTTTTTCGTACCGCGAAGGCTCTTGAACTTGGTCTTTAGTCGCCCGAAGCCGGGCAAACCGCTGCGCTGTCGTGATCTGCCGTCACAAAGTCGATTCTTTGCAGAGCACGATCGAAACCTTGCCGAAATAAGTAGGCGTCGTTACAGTGACTGCACTCACAGCGAAGAGCGATCGTCGTGGATATAGAAGGGCTGGACAGATGTCCGTACCGAAGTACCGGAAGGTCGCGGCCGCAGCGCTCGTGGCCGGCCTGGGGCTCAGCCTTACGGCGTGCTCCACCAAGAGCGACGACGACGGGCAGGAGGCCGGCGGCAAGGTCACCATCACTGTCGACTGCCAGCCGGTCGGCGCCCAGAAGGAGCTTCTGGCGAACTGGAACGCGGACGTCGCGGCGTTCCAGAACGACAACCCCGACATCACCATCAAGAGCGTCAGCGTCGGCGAGCAGTGCAACAACCCGCCGGACTTCACGGCCCGCCTCGCCGGCGGCACGATGACCGACGTCTTCTACGGGTACATGACCGACCTCCAGCAGGTCCTGGACTCCGGTCAGGCCATGGACATCACGCAGTACGCGAACGCCGAGACCATCCCGACCTGGGACAGCGTCGACCCGGCTCTCAAGGAGGTCTTCACCGACGGCGGCAAGCTCTACGCCGTGCCGGTGAAGAACTACTCGATGGGCCTGGTCTACAACAAGGTGCTCTTCGCCAAGGCCGGCCTGGACGCGAACAACCCGCCGAAGACCTGGCCCGAGGTCCGCGAGGCGGCCAAGAAGATCTCCGCGCTGGGTGACGGCATCGCCGGGTACTCGGAGTACAGCGCCGGCAACACCGGCGGCTGGCACTTCACCTCGCTGCTCTACTCGCAGGGCGGCACGGTGCTCAGCGAGGACGGCAAGAAGGCCGCGTTCAACAGCCCCGAGGGCAAACAGGTCCTGCAGAACCTCAAGGACATGCGGTACGGCGACAACAGCATGGGCAGCCGCCAGCTCCTCCAGTGGGGCGACCTGCTGACCAACGCCGGCGCCGGCAAGGTCGGCATGTTCATCGGCGCGCCGGACACCACCGAGGCGATCGTCAGCCAGTTCCAGGGCAAGTACGAGGACTGGGCGATGGCCCCGCTCCCCGGCCAGGACGGCCCGGCCAAGGGCACGCTCGGCGGCGGCGAGGGCTACTTCTTCAAGAAGGACCTCTCCCCGGAGCAGGTCAAGGCCGGCCTGAAGTGGATCGCGTACGAGAAGCTGACCGTGGGCAAGGGCCAGTTCGACTACCCCACGAAGAAGCCGCAGAACTACCCGGTCGGCCTGCCGCAGCCGCTGCTCTTCGCGAACGGCACCGAGGCGCAGAAGCAGGAGCTCGAACTGCGTAAGGCGAACGCCAACGTGGACACGGCGAACTTCGCGCTCTTCGAGGCCGCCCCGGTCCCGATCAAGGGCGAGCCGAAGAACGCCCAGGCGATTTACGCGGTGCTCGACTCGGCGATGTCCGGTGTCCTGACCGACCCGAAGGCGAACATCGACACCCTGCTCAAGACCGCCGAGGAGAAGGTCAACCAGCTGCTGGCCGCTGGTAGCTGACCGTCGTGGGTGCGGGGGCCGCGGCCCCCGCACCTCGCTGAATCTAGGAGTTCCCCTTGGCGACCCTCACCGCCCCGGCCCCGCCCCGGCCGACCGCCGCCACCCCGGCCGCGTCGAAGAAAAGCCGCAAGATCCGGGACAACCTCACCGGTCACGCCTTCCTGATCGGCGCGGTCCTCTGCTTCGCCCTCTTCATGTGGTACCCGATGATCCGCGGCGTCGTGATGAGCTTCCAGCGCACGCGGCGCGGCGAGACCAGCTGGGTGGGCTGGGACAACTACACCAGGATCATCGCCGATCCGAGCTTCTGGACCGCGTGGAAGAACACCTTCTACTTCACGGCCCTCGCGCTCGTGCTCGGTTTCGTGGTGCCGTTCCTGGTGGCGATCCTGCTCAACGAGTTCCGCCACGCCAAGGGCTACCTGCGCGTCCTCGTCTACCTGCCGGTGATGCTGCCCCCGGCCTCGGCCCTCTTCCTCTTCAAGTTCTACGCGTACGACCCCAGCGAGGCCGGCCTGTTCAACGCCGTCCTGTCGGCGGTGGGGCTGCCCACCTCGGAGTGGATGCAGTCGCCGACCATGACGATGCCGGCCATGGTCATCGCGTCCACCTGGATGAACATGGGCGGCGCGGTCCTGATCTACCTGGCCGCTCTGCAGAACATCCCCGGCGAGCTCTACGAGGCCGCCGAGCTGGACGGCGCCGGGATCGCCAAACGCATCTGGCACGTGACCATCCCGCAGACCAAGCTGATCCTGGCGCTGCTCGCGATGCTGCAGATCGTCGCCACCATGCAGCTCTTCATCGAGCCGCTGATCCTGGCGAACGGCGCCGGCACCCAGGACTCGGCCACCTCGGTCGCGTACCTCATCTACCAGCACGGCTTCTTCCAGAACGACCTGAACGGCGCCGCCGCCCTCGGCGTGATCATGCTCGTGGTCCTGGCCGCCTTCTCCGCCGTGTACGTCCGGCTCAGCACCAAGGAGAACAGCTGACATGACCCGCACCCTGATCTCCCAGGCGCAGTTGCAGCGCGGCCGCGGCAAGGTGCTCTACTGGACGCTGCTCGCGATCGTCGTCACGGTCTTCACCATGGTCTTCATCGGCCCGCTGTACTGGATGGTCACCGGCGCGCTGAAGAGCGGCCAGGAGATCGCCCAGACCCCGCCGACGATCTGGCCACAGGATCCGCAGACGCAGAACTACGTCGACGCGTGGAACAACCTGGCCCTCGGCAAGCTGCTCTTCAACACCTTCTACTACGCGGCCGGCGCGGTCTTCTTCCAGCTGGTCTTCGACACCGCGGCGGCGTACTCGCTGTCCAAGCTGCGGCCGGTCTTCGGCAACGCGATCCTCGGCCTGATGCTGGCGACGCTGATGATCCCGGCGATGGTGCTGATCGTCCCGCAGTACGTCACGGTGATCGACCTGCCGATCCTGCACATCAACCTGCTCGACTCGCCGTTCTCGATCTGGCTGCCGCTGGTGGCGAACGCGTTCAACATCTTCCTGCTCAAGCGGTTCTTCGACTCGATCCCGGAGGACCTGATGGCGGCCGCGCAGGTGGACGGCGCATCACCGCTGCGCACGCTCTGGTCGATCATCCTGCCGATGTCCCGGCCGATCCTCGGCGTGGTCGCGATCTTCGGGGTCACCGCGGTCTGGAAGGACTTCCTCTGGCCGAAGCTGGTGATGCCGTCGCCGGAGACCCGCACGGTCAGCGTCGGCATCTACGCCTTCGCCGGCGGCACCCCGATGAACGTGGTCATCGCCGCCTCGGTCATCGCCGCGATCCCGACGGTGATCATCTTTTTGATCTTCCAGCGCAACATCATGGCCGGTCTGACGACGGGCAGCCTCAAAGGCTGAAAAATCGGTTTTTATGGTGGCGGACAACGACGTCTGCCAGGTCGAACACGCTCCACAACGAACGAACGCAGAAAGCAGGTGCCCGTGTCCACAGAATCCGAGTGGTGGAAGAGCGCGGTGATCTACCAGGTGTACCCGCGAAGCTTCGCCGACTCGAACGGCGACGGCGTGGGCGACATCGGCGGCATCCGCGCTCGCCTCGGGCACCTGCGCGACCTCGGGGTCGACGCCATCTGGATGAGCCCCTGGTACCCCTCGCCGATGGCCGACGCCGGCTACGACGTCGCCGACTTCCGCGACATCGACCCGGTGTTCGGCAGCCTGGCCGAGGCGGAGGCGCTGATCGCCGAGGCGCACGCCATGGGCATCCGGCTGATCGTGGACATCGTCCCGAACCACATCTCGAGCGAGCACCCGTGGTTCAAAGCGGCGCTGGCGTCACCGACGGCACCCGAGCGGGATTACTTCTGGTTCCGACCCGGCAAAGACGGAAACATGCCGACGAACTGGTCCGGCGAATTCGGCGGCACCACCTGGACGCAGGTACCCGACGGGGACTGGTACCTGCACCTCTTCACCCCGGAGCAACCCGACCTCAACTGGGAGCACCCGGTGGTCCGGGAGGAATTCGAGAACATCCTGCGGTTCTGGTTCGACCGGGGCGTCGACGGGATCCGGATCGACTCGGCGGCTCTGCTCTTCAAGGACCCGGCACTGCCCGAGGTGACCGACGGCGCGCCGCACCCGTTCCACGACCTCGACGCCGTGCACGACGTCTACCGCGCGTGGCGGCTGGTCGCCGACGAGTACGAGGACCGCGCCCTGATCGGCGAGGTCTGGATGCCCGAGGTGGAACGCTTCACCAACTATCTGCGGCCGGACGAGCTGCACGCGGCGTTCAACTTCGACTTCCTCGGCTGTGCCTGGGATCCGGCGCTCATGCGCGTCTGCATCGACCGCACGCTGGAGGCGCACGCCGCCGTCGGCGCGCCGGCCACCTGGGTCCTGTCCAACCACGACGTCACCCGGCACGTCACCCGGTACGGCCGCGCCGACACCACGTTCAGCTTCGACAACAACCTCGACGGCACCCCGGTCGACCTGGAACTGGGCACCCGCCGGGCCCGGGCCGCCGCACTGCTGTCGCTCTCGCTGCCCGGCTCGGCCTACGTCTACCAGGGCGAGGAGCTGGGCCTCTGGGAGAACGAGAACATCGGAGTCGACGCCATCCAGGACCCGATGTACGCCCGGCGCGGCCACACCCGCGACGGTTGCCGGGTGCCGCTGCCGTGGTCGGCCGACGAGCCGCCGTTCGACTTCACCACCGGGGAACCGTGGCTCCCCCAGCCCGCGGAGTGGAAGGACCGGACGGTCCAGGCGCAGACCGGCGACCCGAGCTCGATGCTGGAGCTCTATCGCCAGGCGATCTCCGTAAGAAGCGCCGAACCGGGCCTCCATGCACCCGAAATGGCCTGGATCCCGATGAATACGGACGTCCTCGCCTACACCCGCGGGCCGGACTTCGCCTGCGTCCTCAACCTCTCCGCGCACCCGATCGCGCTGCCGGCCGGATCAACCCCGCTGCTGCTCAGCGGGCCCCTCGAGGACGGCGGTCTCCTCCCCCCGGACACCGCCGCCTGGCTGCGAATCCCATAGTCGTCCGGGCGTCAGAGGTTCCACCGCCGCTGACGCCCGGCGTGCAGCACCCCCGTCCCCCTTTCAGAGAGGCGCTCCCATGTCTCGACTAAGGGTGCTCGCGGTCGTCGCGGGCATCGTGGCAGCTCTCGGACACGCACCGGCAGCCTCGGCCGCCGGACCCAACCTCGCAGCAGGCAAGGCCTTCACCGCCAGCAGCACCTCCGACGTCTACGGCGCGGGCAACGCCGGTGACGGCAACGCGAACACCTACTGGGAGAGCGCGAACAACGCCTTCCCGCAGTGGATCCAGGTCGACCTCGGTGCCGCCGCCGACGTCGACCAGGCCGTCCTGAAGCTGCCGCCGGCGACCGCGTGGGCCACCCGCACGCAGACGCTGTCCATCACCGGCAGCACCAACGGATCGTCGTTCAGCACGCTCAAGGCCAGTGCGGGTCACGTCTTCAACCCGTCCTCCGCGAACACCGTGACCGTCGACTTCACCACGGCGAACGTGCGCTACGTCCGGCTCACGTTCACCGGCAACACCGGCTGGCCGGCCGGTCAGCTGTCCGAGCTGGAGCTGTACGGCCCGACCGGCGGCGGGAATCCCGACCCGCAGCCCGAGCCGTCCGGCACGAACCTGGCGGCGAAGAAGCCGATCGAGGCCTCGTCGACGGTGCACACGTTCGTGGCGACGAACGCCAACGACGAGGACACCGGCACCTACTGGGAGGGCGGCGCGTACCCGGCGACGCTCACCACGAAGCTCGGTGCGAACGCCGCGCTGACCTCGGTGGTCGTGAAGCTCAACCCGAGCAGCGCGTGGGGGACGCGGACCCAGACGTTCGCGGTCCTCGGCCGGGAGCAGTCGTCCTCCTCCTTCACGACGGTGAAGGCGAGCGCCACGTACACCTTCAATCCCTCCACCGCCAACACGGTGACCATCCCGGTCAGCGCGACCGCCGCCGACCTGCGTCTCTCCTTCACCGCGAACTCCGGCGCGCCGAGCGGGCAGGTCGCCGAGGTGCAGGCCTACGGCTCGTGGGCGCCCAACCCGGACCTGACGATCACCTCGACCGGGTTCACGCCCGCCGCGCCGGTGGAGACCGACGCGATCACGGCGTCGGCGACGGTCCGGAACGCGGGATCAGCAGCATCGGGCGCATCCACCGTCAACTTCTATCTGGGTACGTCGAAAGCCGGCACTGTGGCGGTCCCCGCACTCGCGGCAGGGTCGTCCACAACCGTGTCGGCGAGCATCGGCGCCCGTGACGCCGGCAGCTACCAGCTGTCGGCGAAGGTCGACGAGGCGAACACGATCCTCGAGACGAACGAGGCGAACAACTCCTGGACCCACCCGTCGGCGCTCGTGGTCACCCCGGTGAGCAGCTCCGACCTGGTCGCCTCGGCGGTCAGCTGGTCCCCCGGCACCCCGGCGGCCGGCAACACCGTCACGTTCTCGGTGACGCTCAGGAACCAGGGCTCGGCCGCGTCGGCGGGCGGCGCGCACAACGTCACGCTGACCGTGCTGAACGGCTCGACGGTGGTTCGTACGCTGACCGGGTCGTGGACCGGGACGCTCGCCGCCGGCGCCTCCTCGCCGGCGATCAACCTGGGCACCTGGACCGCGGCGAACGGCCGGTACACGGTCCGGACCGTGATCGCGAACGACGGCAACGAGCTGCCGGTCAAGCAGGCGAACAACACCAGCGAGAAGCCGTTCTTCGTGGGTCGCGGCGCCAACATGCCGTTCGACTTCTACGAGGCGGAGGACGGTCAGATCGGCGGGGGCGCGGCGACCGTCGGCCCGAACCGTACCGTCGGTGATCTCGCGGGTGAGGCGTCCGGGCGCAAGGCCGTGACGCTCAACCAGACCGGCGCCTACGTGCAGTGGACGACCCGGGCCGCCACGAACACCGTTGTCGCGCGCTTCTCGATCCCGGACGGCTCGAACAGCTCGATCAACGTGTACGTCAACGGCTCGCTCAACAAGACCCTGCCGCTGACCTCGCGGTTCGCCTGGCTCTACGGCAACGAGGCGAGCCCGCAGAACTCCGGCACCGGGCCGCGGCACATCTACGACGAGGCGAACATCCTGCTGACCGGCTCGTTCCCGGCGGGCAGCACGATCAAGCTGCAGAAGGACGCCGCGAACTCGGGTCCGATCGCGATCGACTTCATCAACACCGAGCAGGTCGCGCCTCTGGGTAATCCGGACGCTTCGAAGTACGTCGTCCCGGCCGGTTTCGACCAGCAGTCGGTGCAGAACGCGCTCGACACGGCCCGCCAGGACTCGTCCAAGATCGGCGTCTACCTGCCGGCCGGCGACTACCAGACCTCGAACAAGTTCCAGGTCTACGGCAAGGCCGTCAAGGTCGTCGGGGCGGGGCCCTGGTACACCAGGTTCTTCACGCCCGCGTCGCAGAGCGAGACGGACGCCGGCTTCCGGGCCGACGCCACCGCCAACGGCTCGACGTTCGCGAACTTCGCGTTCTTCGGCAACTACACGATCCGCATCGACGGCCCCGGCAAGGTGTTCGACTTCGCCAACGTCGCCGACATCACCATCGACAACATCTGGGCCGAGCACGTGGTCTGCCTCTACTGGGGCGCCAACACCGACCGCATGAAGATCACGAACTCGCGGATCCGGAACACGTTCGCCGACGGCGTCAACATGACCAACGGCAGCACCGACAACCTGGTCGACAACAACGAGGCCCGGGCCACCGGCGACGACAGCTTCGCGCTCTTCTCGGCCATCGACGCCGGCGGCGCTGACGAGATCAACAACGTCTTCTCGAACCTCACGTCGATCCTGACGTGGCGTGCGGCGGGCGTCGCGGTCTACGGCGGCTACGCCAACACGTTCAAGAACATCTACATCGCGGACACCCTGGTCTACTCGGGCATCACGATCAGCTCGCTCGACTTCGGGTACCCGATGAACGGCTTCGGCGCCTCCCCGCCGACGACGTTCGACAACATCTCGATCGTCCGGGCCGGCGGCCACTTCTGGGGCGCGCAGGTCTTCCCGGCGATCTGGCTGTTCAGCGCGTCGAAGGTATTCCAGGGCATCCGGGTCAGCAACGTCGACATCGTCGACCCGACCTACTCCGGGATCATGTTCCAGACCAACTACGTGGGCGGTCAGCCGCAGAACATCATCAAGGACACCGTCTTCACCAACATCACGATCACCGGCGCGCAGAAGAGCGGCGACGCGTACGACGCCAAGTCCGGCTACGGCATCTGGGCCAACCCGATGCCGGAGGCGGGTCAGGGCCCGGCGGTGGGCTCGGCGACCTTCACCAACCTGCAGATGAGCGGCAACTACCGCGACATCGAGAACCCGACGAGCACCTTCACGATCAACAGAAACTGATCTCCCGGTACGCGATGAGCCCGTGCCGACGGCACGGGCTCATCTCTCCACTGCTCCCCCGGCAGCGGTTCAGAGGTGCTGGCCGCCACCGGTCAGGCAGCGGCTCCGGTCAGGTCGTCGTCCCGGTTCGCCTCGGCGTTCTCCCCGGTCTTCGCGCCGGTCGTCTCCGCGGCGGTCACCGGGCGGGCGCCCAGGTCGGCGTCCACCTCGTACATCCGGGCCTCGGCGAGGTCGAAGTACATCCCGGTGAGGCGCAGGCGGCCGGCCGCCTCGGCTTCGCGGACCGCCGGGTAGGTGCGCAGATTGACGATCTGCTGCGTCACGTTCTCGGTGCAGCAGAGCTGCTCATCGCTCGGGTCGGTGAAACGTACACCCGACAGCGAAAGCCAATCGCCCAAGGCCGACCCCCGCCGTGCGGCATCGCTCATCAATGCCCGGACCGCGCCGCACCCGGAATGGCCGCACACCGTGATCGTGGTGACGCCGAGGACGTCGACGGCGTACTCGACGGCAGCACCCACCGACGAGTCGGCCTTCTCGCTGTGCGGCACGATGTTTCCGACGTTGCGCACGCAGAACAGGTCACCCGGACCGCTCGCGGTGATCAGATTCGGCACGAGGCGCGAATCCGCACAGGTGATGAACAGCTGCTCCGGCCGCTGGCCGTCCCGCGCCAGGTCGGCCAGGTGCGGCCGGACCAGCGGCGCCACCGAGCGCTCGAACTCGGCGATCCCCGCGGCCATCGCGTCCCGGCGCTGGTGGTCCATGCCCTGCCAGCGCGACCAGGAACCGACCAGCCGGGGCGTACGCTTGCCGCCGCCCAGCCGCCCGGACTTCGCCTGGTGGAACCAGGAGTCGTGCACCTCCCGGATCCGGACCTGACCACCGGCCCGCTCGTAGCCCTCCTGCCAGTCCCGGATCGTCTCGAACGCCCCGTGATCCAGGTAGTCGAGGTGCAGCTCGACGTCGACCTCCTCGCCGGCCGGAAGCGCACCGAGCTCGCGGGTGAGCCGCGCCGACTCGACGAACGCCAGCGTGCCGGTGATCGTGACGAGCCACTGGCCGGGGGCCTTCGGCACCCGGCGGATCTCACAGCGGGTGAGCCGCCAGAGGATCATCAGGGCCGCCGTGACCATGCCCAGCGCCACACCGGTCAGCAGGTCGGTGAAGACCACGCCGAGCGCCGTGACCAGGTACGTCGGCAGCTCCCGGTGCCGCGCGTAGGTCTTCATCTGGGCGAGGCTCACCAGCCGCAGACCCACCACGATCAGCACCGCGGCGAGCACCGCCATCGGGATGGTCTCCAGCAGGCCCGCGAACAGCAGCACGAACGCCGCGATCCACAGGCCATGCATGATCGCCGAGGCCCGGGTACGCGCGCCGGCCGCCACGTTCGTCGACGACCGCACGATCACCCCGGTCACCGGCAGGCCGCCGAGCAGTCCGGACACCGTGTTCGCGGCGCCCTGGCCGACCAGCTCACGGTTCAGGTTGGCCCGCTTGCCGTCGTGCATCCGGTCCACGGCGACCGCCGAGAGCAGCGATTCCACGCTCGCCACCAGGGCGATCGTCATCACCGCCACGACGATCGCGCGGACCGGCGCATCAGGCCAGGCCGGCCGGATCAGCCCGGCGAGCGGCTCGTCCGGCAGGTTGACCCGCACCACGTCGGCGCCGGTCACGGCGGCGACCGCCGTCATCGACACCACCGCCACCAGTGCCGCCGGCAGCAGCGAGATCTTCACCAGCCTCGGCCAGAGGATCAGGATCGCCACGGTGGCGACCCCCAGCAGCGCCGCCGCCCCGTGATGGGTGACGATCTGCGCCGGCAGGTCCCGCAGGTTCGCCCAGGCGGAACTCTGCGGCGCGCCACCCAGCATCACGTGGACCTGGCTCAGCGCGATGACCAGGCCGATACCGGCCAGCATGCCGTGCACGACGGCGGGTGAGAGTGCGAGAGCGACCCGCCCCATACGGGTCAGGCCGAGAAGGATCTGGACGAGCCCGGCGACCGCGACGATGGCGGCCGTACCGGCGAACCCGAAGTCGCTCACGGCTCCGGCGACGATCACGGTGAGGCCGGCCGCGGGGCCGCTCACCTGTAGTGGAGCGCCACCTAGGGCGCCCGCGACGATGCCGCCGACAACCGCGGCGACCAACCCCGCCAGGAGCGGGGCCCCGGATGCCGCGGCGATACCCAGCGACAACGGGATGGCGATCAGGAACACGACGATGGACGCCGGCAAGTCCCGGCGCAACAGTTGCGTCAAGTCGGACATTTCAGCAAAATACCGAATATTGGTTAACGGGTCATTACGCAACCGGCCCTTACTTGCAAAACACAGCAAACTGCCGCCTGGCACTCAGCAGCATCTCAGCTTCCCATGCAAGATCCTTCAGCAAGTCCTCCGCCGAGGAGGCCCTCCCGCCGAATTTCTTAGGGTCCGCGACCTTCTTTCCAACAAATCGATCGGCCCTCCTAGAGGTAAGCCCGCAACCACACCGGCCACCCGCTCTAACCCGTTTTTTCCGAGATATCGCTCAAGCCGCTCCTCGCCCCGCTTGAACCCTTCCGCCCCAGATAGCCGCCCCATCACACCTCCCCCTTCACTGCCCTCCACCCAAGCCGTAGCCCAGACACCTCGGGCCAGACCCACAACGTGCTTCAGCTACGGCCGCCGCTACCCCGGCCGCAGGCTCGTGCACTGGTCAAGGCCCCGCAACGACAGAAACCCACGGCCGCGTAAAAACCGGGCCGTGGGTTTCTGGGAGGAGGCTCGTCAGGCCTTCCAGAGGTCCTTGTTGGACTCGTGCATGTCGCGGAGGATCATCGGTACGTCGTACTTGACGCTCCAGGACGGGTAGTGCTCCTCGAAGCGGGCCGTGCTGCTGATCCACCACTGGTGGTCGCCGATGCGGTTCTCCGGGACGTACTCGGTCTTCGCCTCCACGCCGGCGATCTCGGAGGCGATCTGGAAGGCCTCGAGGACGCTGCAGTTGGAGGTGCGGCCGCCGCCCATGTTGTAGACCTCGGCGACGCGCGGGGCGGCGTGGAAGGCCTCGAACGCGGAGACCAGGTCGGACGAGTGGATCGCGTCGCGGACCTGCTTGCCCTTGTAGCCGTAGATCCGGTAGAGGCGCTGTTCCATCACGCAACGCATGACGTACGCCAGGAAGCCGTGCAGTTCGGCGGCGGAGTGACCGGGGCCGGTGAGCGTGCCACCGCGGAAGACGGCGGTGGGCATGTCGAAGTAGCGGCCGTACTCCTGGACCATCACGTCGGCGGCGACCTTGGAAGCGCCGAAGACCGAGTGCAGGGACTGGTCGATCGACATGGTCTCGTCGATGCCCTCGTACCACTGGTGGTCGGCCGGCAGCTCCCAGCGGGTCTCCTGCTCGATCAGCGGCAGCGAGTTCGGCAGGTCGCCGTAGACCTTGTTGGTCGAGGTGAAGATGAAGGGCGCGTCGATCGCGTGCTTCCGGGTCGCCTCGAGCATGTTGATCGTGCCGACCGCGTTGACGTCGAAGTCGGTGAACGGCTCGCGGGCGGCCCAGTCGTGGCTCGGCTGCGCGGCCGCGTGGATCACCAGGCCGATGTTCTTGCCGAGGCCGGCGAAGAGCTTGTCGAGGCCGTCCCGGTCACGGATGTCGATGCCGTGGTGGGTGTAGCGGGCGCCGACCTCCTTGGTCAGCCGCTCCAGGTTTCCCTTGGTGGAGCCGTCGGCGCCGAAGAAGTAGCCGCGCATGTCGTTGTCGAGGCCGACCACGTCCATGCCGAGCCCGGTGAAGTGCCGGACCGCCTCGGACCCGATCAGTCCGGCGGAGCCGGTGATTACGACGACGCTGCTCATCAGGACCTCCGAGGTTGAACACCAGCCACCGGCCGAGGTTACACATCTCCGGCACGTGCCGGACGGGCCGGTCGACCTCACACCCGGAAGATGCTTGACGAGAGCGCGAAACGGGCACGTCACAGATTCGCTACATGAGATGGGAAAGCTCGCCAGGAAATCAGGCGAAAGCGGAGGCGGTCGATGACGGAGTCCCTTCAGGCACCAGTCCCTGTTCAACGGAAGGGTCCCGACGAGCTCACCCTAGGTGTCGAAGAGGAGTTGCACGTCGTCGATCTGGCCACCCGCGAGCTCGTACCCCGGGCTCCGGAGATCCTCGACCAGCTGGACTCGAGCCAGTTCTCCGCCGAGCTGCACCGCTCGGTCGTGGAGACGAACACACCGGTCAGCGCCACCCTTGACGGTCTCCGGGACGGGATCACGGGGCGCCGGCGTACGGCCATCGCGGTAGCCGAGTCGCTGGGTCTCGGCCTCGTCGCGTCCGGGACGGTCCCGCTGGTGGACCTGGACCGGCTGCCGGTGACGCCCACCACCCGCTACCACCGGATGCTGCACGAATACCAGATGCTCGTCCGGGAGCAGCTGATCTGCGGAACCCAGGTGCACGTCGGGATCCCGGACCGGGACGAGGCGGTCGCCGTCGCGCAGCGGGTGTCGCCGGTGCTGCCGGTGCTACTGGCACTCTCGGCCAGCTCGCCCTACTGGATGGGCGAGGACTCCGGGTACGCCAGCGTCCGCTCCCTAGTTTGGATGCGCTGGCCGACGGCCGGCGACAGCGGCCCGCTGCAGTCCGCGGCCGAGCACGAGGAGCTGGTCAGCGATCTGATCGCCTCCGGGACGATCAGCGACCCGAAGATGGTCTATTTCGACGTACGGCCGTCGGCGCACGTGCCGACGGTCGAGTTGCGGGTCACCGACGCCAGCCCGGACACCGAGACGGTCGTTCTGATCGCCGGCCTGTTCCGGGCCCTCGTGCTGCGGGCCCGCCAGCAGCACCGGGCGGGCGAGCCGATGCCCGCCGCCCGGCCGCCCCTGCACCGGGCCGCGATGTGGCGGGCCGCCCGGTCCGGCCTGGAGGGTGACCTGCTGGACCTGCCGCGCTCGCCGGTCCCGATTCCGGCCGCGGCGGCGGTGGAGCGCCTGATCGGCGAGCTCCGCCCGCAGCTGGAGGAGCTGGGCGACTGGGAGCAGGTGTTCGATCTCTCGCTGCGGGCGCTGAGCCGGGGCAGTTCGGCGGCTCGGCAGCGGCGTGCGCTGGCCCGCCGTGGCCGGCTCGCCGACGTAGTGGATCTGCTGGTGGCGGACACCCGGGGCAACGTGACCGGCACCGGACCGGCCGGGATGCCGGAGCCGGCGCGGCTGGAGACGTACGGTGCCGCCGGTGACGAGGCGTTCCCGGACGGGCGGGTCGACCCGGCGTACGCCGGGATCCTGCCGGTGCTCACCGCGCTCGGCGCGACCGGACTGCGGCACCGGGAGGACAAGCGGGACGACGAGCAGCGGGCCCGCGGGATCACGTTCAGCGTGGCCGGCGAGGCGGCGACCCGGCTCTTCCCGTTCGACCTGGTGCCGCGGCTCGTCCCGGCATCCGACTGGGCCCACCTGCGGGCCGGTCTCACCCAGCGGGTGCAGGCGCTCGACGCGTTCCTCAACGACGTGTACGGCGACCGCCAGATCGTCAGCGACGGCGTCCTCCCGGAATGGGTCGTCAACGGCTCGCCCGAGCTGCGGGCCAGCGGCGCCCTGATCCACCGCCGGGCGGTGCGCACGCAGGTGGCGGGCGTGGACCTGGTCAAGGACTCGGTGACCGGGGAATGGCGTGTCCTCGAGGACAACCTCCGCGTGCCGTCGGGCATCGCGTACGCCATGCAGAACCGCCGTCTGACCTGGAGCGTCCTGCCCGAGCTGCCCCGGCCGGCCGGCCTGATCTCGGTCGAGGACACCCCGAAGCTGCTGAAGCGGGCGCTGCTGGAGGCGGCCGGCCCGGCCGCGGGCGACGATCCCGCCCTCGTCGTGCTGAGCCAGGGACCGGACGACTCGGCCTGGTTCGAGCACAGGATGCTGGCCGAGGCGATGGACGTCCCGGTGGTCCGCAGCACCGAGCTCTTCGTCGACGAGGGCCGGGTCTGGCGCCTGCGCGACGGCCACCGGCACCCGGTCGACGTGATCTATCTGCGGATGGGCGAGGACAGCCTGGTGCACTCGCCGGGCGCGGACGGGATGCCGCTCGGCCCGAGCCTGGTCGCCGCCCTGCACGCGGACACCGTCGTGCTGGCGAACGCGCTGGGCAACGGCATCGCCGACGACAAGGCCATCTACGCCTACGTGCCTCGCATGATCGATTACTACCTCGGGGAGAAGCCGATCCTCGCGGACGTGACGACCTATCTGTGCGGCATCCCGGATCAGCGGGTCGAGGTGCTGTCCCGCCTGGACGAGCTGGTCTGCAAGCCGGTCGACGGCTACGGCGGCGACCGGATCGTGATCGGCCCGCACGCCACCGCCGACGAGCTGACCGCACTGCGCCGCCAGATCCAGACGGCGCCGCACCGCTGGGTGGCGCAGGAGCTGGTGCAGCTCTCCACGCACCCGGTCTTCGACGGTCACCGGCTCGCGCCGCGGCACGTCGACCTGCGCGCGTTCGTGTTCACCGGGAAGCACTCGACCGTCGCCCCGGCAGCGCTCACCCGGGTCGCCCCGGCGGGCAGCATGATCGTCAATTCCTCGCGCGGCGGCGGCTCGAAGGACACCTGGCTGTTGGGATGAACTGAGGAGGATTCACATGTGCGGGATCGCCGGAGAGATCTGTTACGGCGACCGATCCGCGGACACCGATGCGGTCCGCCGGATGCTGCCCTGCCTGGAGAGCAGAGGTCCGGACGGCGAAGGACTGTGGGCGAGAGAGCGTGTGGCGTTCGGCCACCGGCGGCTGAGGATCATCGACCTCTCGGACGCCGGTGGCCAGCCGATGACGGACGAGCAGCTCGGCCTCACCGTGGTCTTCAACGGCTGCATCTACAACTACCGGCAACTGCGGGAAGAGCTTCAGTCGTACGGCTACAGCTTCCGCTCGCACTCGGACACCGAAGTGATCCTGAAGGCGTTCCACCGCTGGGGGGCCGACTGTGTCACCCGGTTCCTTGGCATGTTCGCCTTCGCGATCGCCGAGCACGGCTCCGGGACCGTCACGCTGGCCCGCGACCGCCTCGGCATCAAGCCGCTCTACCTGGCCGAGTCCCCGGGCCGGCTGCGGTTCGCCTCGACGCTGCCGGCCCTGCTCGCGGCCGGTGGCGTCGACACCAGCATCGACAAGGTCGCGCTGCACCACTACATGACGTTCCATTCGGTGGTGCCGGCGCCGCGGACGATCCTGGCCGGGGTACGCAAGCTGCCACCGGCCACGGTCCGGGTGATCCGCAAGGACGGGACGTCGACCGAGCGGGTCTACTGGGAGGCGAGCCACACCCGTCTCGCCCGGGAGACGGACTGGGCCGCTGAGCTGCGGGAGAAGCTGCGGGTGGCGGTCGAGCGCCGGATGGTCGCCGATGTGCCGGTCGGGGTGCTGCTCTCCGGCGGTCTCGACTCGAGCTTCATCGTGGCGCTGCTGGCCGAGCAGGGGCAGACCGGGCTGACCACGTTCAGCATCGGATTCGAGTCGGGCGGCGGGGAGAGCGGCGACGAGTTCGCGTACTCGGATCTGGTCGCGAAGAAGTTCGGCACCGAGCATCACCAGATCAGAATCGGACGGGACCGGTTCCTGCCGGCCGTCGAGCGGACCGTCGCGGCGATGAGCGAGCCGATGGTGAGCCACGACTGCATCGCGTTCAACCTGCTCAGTGAAGATGTGGCGAAGCAGGTCAAGGTCGTACAATCGGGGCAGGGCGCTGACGAGATCCTCGCCGGCTACAGCTGGTACCCGCCCCTCGCCGGCGTTCCGCGCGACCAGGCCGTCGAGGCCTATGCGAAGGAGTTCTTCGACAGGCCGCACGGCGATCTGGCACGACAGCTCAACCCCGAGTGGCTGACCGAGAACGATCCCTCGCTGGAGTTCGTGCGGGAGAGTTTCGGGCGGCCGGGCGCCACCACTGCGGTCGATGCGGCACTGCGCCTCGACTCGCAGGTGATGCTCGTCGACGATCCGGTCAAACGGGTCGACAACATGACTATGGCGTGGGGCCTGGAAGCACGCGTACCGTTCCTGGATCACGAGCTCGTCGAGTTCGCGGCGGCGTGCCCGCCGGAGGTGAAACTGGCGCAGGGCGGCAAGGGGGTGCTCAAGGACGCGGCCCGTGGCCTGGTGCCGGACGAGGTGATCGACCGGCCGAAGGGTTACTTCCCGGTTCCCGGCATCCGGCATCTGGAAGGCACGATGCTGGAGAAGGTGCGCGACGCGCTGTCCGCGCCCGCCGCGCGGGACCGGGCGCTGTTCCGCCCGGCGTACGTCGAGGCGCTGCTGGCCGACCCGAACACGCCGCGCACGACCCTCGGGGCGAATCAGTTGTGGCAGCTCGCGCTGCTGGAGATGTGGTTGCAGGAGAACGGGATCTAGGAGGTCTGGATGGGTGGTCAGCTCAGCCGTGTCGATGTCACCGTGCTACCGGTGGGCTGGAGTGATCCATCCGGCCCCCGGCAGGAGTCGGAGGTCGCCGGCAACTGGTCACCCACCCTCTCCCCGGACGGCCGGCATCTGGCGTACGTCTCCGACCGCGGCGGTGTCCCGGCCGTCTGGGTGCAGCCGGTCGGCAGCGACCTGACCTTCCGGGTCGACACCGGTCCCGAGCCGGTCGCCGCGGTGCGCTGGTCGTCCGGCGGCGGCTGGCTGGCCTGCGAGATCACTCCCGGCGGCGCACCCCGGCACGAGATCTGGCTGGTCCGGCCGGACGGCTCCGACCTGCACCAGGTGGCCGGGTTCGGCGCGGACACCGCGGAGAACATGCGCTGGCTGCCGGGCCGGCCGGTGCTCGCGCTGACCGAGAACCTCACCACCGCGGTCCTCATCGACGTGGTGCAGGAGACCCGGACGGTGGTCGCGCGGGGAGAGCTTCTCGCGCTTCTGGACATGGATCCGGCCGGGCGCTTCGCGCTTCTGCGGTACGGACCCCGTGGCGCGCGGGAGATCGTGCTGCGCGATCTCGGCAGTGGCGTGGAGAAGCCGGTGACGCGGGGCGAGCGGGCCGTGTTCAGTCCCGGTGGCGGCTGCGTCTACGCGCTCAGCCAGGACGGCGAGCGCCCGGTGCTGCTGCGGATCGACGGCGACGCCGTGGAGGCGATGACCGGTGACCGGCCGACCGGCGTGGCCCGGCTCGCCATGAAGGAGAGGTCTCCCACCGCGGCCGCCGGAACGGTCACGGACCGCTCGGCCACCGACGAGCCGGTCGGCATGTCTCCCGGTGAGGTCGAGGATTTCGCGGTGACGGCCGACGGGCGTACCTCCGCGGTGTTGTGGAACGTGCGTGGCGGAGAGTCGGAGGTCGCGCTGATCGGCCTGGACCACGACGGTGATCGCGTCCCGGAGCTGATCTCGCCGCTGCCGGGCCTGGTGGTCGGCGAGCTCGCGTGGAGTTTCGACGGATCGACGCTCGCGTTCACGGCGGAGGGGCCGGGGCAGCCGCACGGCGTCTGGGTCTGGGATCGCGCGACCGGCCGGGTCAGCGCGGTCTCGGCGGACGCCGCGGCGCCCGATGCGGTCCGGCCGACCCTGGAAGTCTTCCCGGCGCACGACGGGCTCACGCTGACCGGCTGGCTCTTCCGGCCGCGCACCGCCGGGCCGCACCCGACCGTGCTCTGGCTGCACGGCGGCCCGGAAGCGCAGGAGAGGCCTGGTCACGGCCCACTCTTCCAGTCGCTGGTGAACCGGGGCATCGCCGTCTTCGCCGCCAACGTCCGCGGGTCGTCGGGATTCGGGCGGAGTTTCGTGGACGCCGACAACGGCGCGCTGCGGTACGCGGCGATCGAAGACGTCCGGACGTGCGCCGGCTACCTCCGCGATTCCGGCGTCAGCACCTCGCTGGGCTGCATGGGCCGCTCCTACGGCGGCTACCTCACGCTGGCGGCGCTGACCACGTTCCCGGATCTCTTCGACGTCGGCATCGACGTGTGCGGCATGTCCGACTTCGAGACGTTCTACCGGCACACCGAGCCGTGGATCGCCGCCGCTGCCGTCAGCAAGTACGGCGATCCGGTCCGCGACGCCGACCTGCTGCGTGATCTGTCGCCGATGACGCGCATCGACCGGCTGCGCACGCCGCTGCTCGTCGTGCACGGCGAGAACGACAGCAACGTGCCGGTGATCGAGGCGGAACAGGTGGTCAAGGCCCTGGCCGAGCGCGGGGTCGAGCACCGCTACCTGCTCTTCCCCGGCGAGGGCCACGAGCTGCTGCACCGGTCGTCGCGGGCGGAGTACCTGCGCGAGGTGCTCGCGTGGCTGGAGACGCACCTCGTCACGGTGGAGAAGGAGTCACGGTGAAGAAGGATCAGTGAACAAGCGCACGTTGTCGCGGGAGGCCGGCCGAGAAAGGCTTGAGAGGATCCTGACTTCCGGCTGAAAGGCGAGCCATGCGCCTGCGTCCCGAAACCCGGGCCTGGGCCGTGTGGTCCGCCGGCCTCGCCGCCTACGTCGTCGCCGTCCTGCACCGCACCTCGCTCGGCGTGGCCGGGCTGGACGCGCAGCACCGGTTCGACATCGGCGCGAGCGCGCTCGCCAGCTTCGCGGTTCTCCAGCTGCTGGTCTACGCCGGCCTGCAGATCCCGGTCGGGATGCTGCTCGACCGATTCGGATCGCTGCGGCTGGTGCTCTCCGGCGCGCTCCTGATGGCCGCCGGGCAGCTGCTCATGGCGTTCAGCGACGACGTGACGGGCGCCGTCGCGGCCCGGGTGCTGGTCGGCGCCGGTGATGCGATGACGTTCATCAGCGTGCTGCGACTCGTACCGCACTGGTTCCCGCCCCGGCGTGTCCCGGTGCTCACCCAGGTCACCGGCATCGTGGGCCAGATCGGACAGGTGCTCTCCGCCGTGCCGCTGGCGGCCCTGCTCGCCGGCCCCGGCTGGACCATCGCGTTCGGTGGCGCCGCGGCCGCCGGGGTCTTCGTGGCGCTGGTCGCCTTCGCGGCCCTGCACGACACCCCGCAACGGCGGGTCAACAGCGGCAGCGCGGTCACCTGGCAGCGGCTCGGCGCCGACCTGTCCGGCGCGTGGCGGCACCCCGGCACCCGGCTCGGACTCTGGACCCACTTCACCACCCAGTTCACCGGAACCGTCTTCGCCCTGATGTGGGGCGTGCCGTTCCTGATCGCCGGCGAGGGGCTGAGCCGCGGCACGGCCAGCACCCTGCTGATCGTGTTCGTGCTGACCGGCATGGCCTCCGGCCCGGTGCTCGGCATGCTCACCCAGCGGTTCCCGCTGCGCCGCTCGCTGCTGGTGCTCGGCATCGTCGCCGTGAACATGGGCGCCTGGGCCCTGGTCCTGGCGTGGCCCGGGCAGGCGCCGATGCCGCTGCTCGTGCTGCTGGTGGTGGCGCTCGGCCTCGGCGGCCCCGGGTCGATGATCGGATTCGACTACGCCCGCAGCTTCAACCCGCCCAGCCGGCTCGGCACCGCGACCGGCGTGGTGAACGTCGGCGGCTTCGTGGCGTCGCTGCTCTCCATCCTGTTGATCGGGCTGGTCCTGGACGCCCGTACGGGTGGCAGTGCCGACTATCACATCGACGACTTCCGGGTCGCCATGTCGGTGCAGTTCGGCGTCGCGGCGATCGGTGTCCTCGGCATCCTGCGGACCCGCCGCCTGGCCCGACGCAAGATGGAGCAGGAGGACGGCATCGTGATCCGGCCGCTGCGGGAGGCCCTCGCGTCGCGCTTCGCTCTGGCCGGGCGGCAGGGATAGAGGTTTATCCCTGGGGGTGGCGGTAAAGGGCAGAAGCTGGCGCTGACACCCATACTCCCAGAGGAGGGAAATGTCCGACCTCGCGCAGCCTCGGATCTGGTCGAACATCGACATCCCGAAGACCATCGCCGGCACTCTCGCCGCCGTCTCGGCCGCCGTGGTCGGCTCGTTCCTGGGCGTCGCCGGCACGGTGATCGGCGCGGCGGTGGCCAGCCTGATCAGCTCGATCGGCACCGAGGTCTATCACCGCTATCTGGACCACGGCACCAAGAAGCTGCAGTCCGCGTTCGTCACGACGCCGATGGCCGCTCAGGCCGCCGTCGGCACGCCGGAAGTGGCGGCCGCCGAAGAGCCGCCGTCCGGAAACGCCCCTCGCACCATCCGCTGGAAGCGGGTCGCCATGGTCGCGGGCGCTCTCTTCGTGCTCGGCCTCGCCACGCTGACCGCCGCCGAACTGCTGACCGGCAAGTCAGCGGCGGACGCCACCCGGGGCGGGGACGGCGGCAGCCCGACCCTGTTCCAGCTCTCCGGAAACGGTGGCGACTCGCCGGAGAAGTCCGGTAATACGGAGGAGAAGGAACCCGCGCCGGCGACCACCTCGACCGACGGAGCGACGCAGGAGCCGGCCGAGGACGCGACGGAGACCACCCCGAACCCCGATGCGACCACCGATCCCGGCACCGGATCCGGCGACACCGGCACCCAGGATCCGGCCACTCAAGATCCGGCCACTCAGGATCCGGGTGCCGGCACAGGCGCCGACTCGGGGTCCGACTCCGGTTCCGGTTCTGGGAAGAGCGACACGGGCAGCATCGACAGCGGGGCCGGCACCACCGGCGCCCAGGAAGGCACGGAGTGACGATGAACGCCACCGACATCCTGATCGAGGCGCACGGCCGCCTTCCCGAACTGGTCGACACCGCCGTCCGCGACCTCACCCCGTCGCAGCTGCGCTGGGCGCCGAAGCCCGGCGCCAACACGATCGGCTGGCTGGTCTGGCACCTGGCCCGCGGTCAGGACGCCCAGATCGCCGACCTGACCGGCGCCGAGCAGGTCTACATCAGCGGCGAGTGGGCGCCCCGGTTCGGCCTGAAGCCGGACCCGTCCGACCACGGTTACGGCCACTCGCCGCAGCAGGTCGCCGCGGTGCAGCCGGAGAACTGGCAGGCGCTCGCCGACTACTACGCGGCGGTGCACGCGCGCACGCTCGACTACCTGCGCGGCGTCACTCCCGCGGACCTGGACCGGGTGATCGACGCGAACTGGGAACCGCCGGTCACCCTCGGCGTCCGCCTGGTGAGCATCATCGACGACGACGTGCAGCACGCGGGGCAGGCCGCCTACGTGCGCGGCCTGCTCTGACCCCTATGCCGACGCCGGCTCGGCGATCGGCAGCCGCACCACGAACTCCGTGTCACCCGGCTGGGACTGCACCGAGATGTCCCCGCCGTGGCCGTTCACCACGATCCGGTAGGAGATGTCCAGTCCCAGGCCGGTCCCCTCGCCCACCGGCTTCGTGGTGAAGAACGGCTCGAAGACACGTTTGCGCACCTCGGGCGGCATCCCCGGCCCGGTGTCGCCGACCGACACCACCACCCGGTCGGCCTCCCGGTACGTCCGGATCGTCAGCGTCCCCTGCCCCGCCATCGCGTGCACCGCGTTGTCGATCAGGTTCGTCCACACCTGGTTGAGCTCGGCGGGGTGGGCCGGGACCTGCGGGAGCGTCCGGTCGTAGTCCTTCACCACCCGTACGCCCTCGCCGATCTTGTGAGAGAGCATCACGAGCGTGCTGTCCAGACCACCGTGCACGTCGATCCACTGGTGTGCGGCACGGTCCACGTGCGAGTACTGCTTGGCGGCCGACACCAGCGACGACACCCGGCCGGACGCGTCCTCGATGTCGGTCATCAGCTGCTCGGTCTCCAGCGCGTACCCGATCCAGTGGATCGCCTGGTCGAGCAGTTCAGCGGAGGCGAGGCGCTGCTCGATCTCCGAGAGGCACTCGGTGTCGATGCCGCCCTGCGCGAAGACCGGGGCGACGTCCCAGCCGCCGGTGATGCCGTGGTCGTCCATCCAGTCGCCGAGCTCGTCCTCCAGGTCGGCGGTCTGCATCGCGGTGAGCGCCGGCGCCTTCGCGGCCCGCTCGATGACCTCCTCCTGGAGTTCGAGCAGCGCGACCAGGCGGTCCGGGGCGACCTTGCCGGCGGCCAGCTTGCCGAGTTTCATCCGCATCGCGGCGACCCGCTGACGCAGCGCGCCGGTGGCCCGGGCCGCTGCCGCCGCCGGGTTGTTCAGCTCGTGCATGAGGCCGGCGGAGAGGGCGCCGAGCGCTGCCAGCCGCTGCCGTTCGCCGATCGCCGCCTGCGAGCTGCGCATCCCGAAGGCGAGACCTTCGAGCAGGTGGATCGCCATCGGGAACCACTCGCGCATCAGCGAGCCGAAGTCGGACGCGGACAGCACGAAGAACTCGCTGTCGGAGAGCGCCCGCATCGAGCCCATGTACTTGCGCGGCACCCCGTCGTCGCGAAGGTAGGCCTGGGTGGCGCCCATGTAGACGCCGCGCTGCTCGGTGCGGTTCGTCTCGACCTCGTCGGCGCCGACCCGGCGGGTGAGTACGACGGTGCCGGTGAGCAGCACGACGAACGACTCGGCCGGGTCGCCCTCGCGCAGCACCAGACCGCCGGCCGGCACGCTCATGGTGCAGCCGTGCTCGGCGAGCCAGGTCAGCTGCTCGTCGGTCAGCTTCTCGAAAAGGAACAGCGTGCGCAGCTCGCCGGGGGTGAGCAGGCCCGGTTCACAGGGGGAGAGCCGGATCTCTTCGGTTTCGGTGGTCATGACTACTGCGCCTCCAGGTAACGATGCACCAGCGCGACGGCCATCGCTCCCTCGCCGACCGCCGAGGCCACCCGTTTGATCGAGTTGGCCCGGACGTCGCCGGCGGCGAAGATGCCGGGGACACTGCTCTCCAGATAGAACGGATCCCGGTCCCGATCCCATCCCCGCGGGCGTTCGCCGTTCGCCACGAGATCCGGACCCGTACGGATGAAGCCCTTCTCGTCCCGGGCGACGGTGTCCCCGAGCCAGTCGGTCCGCGGCTCCGCGCCGATGAACACGAAGAGGTATCCGCACTCGACGGTCTTCTTCGTGCCGTCCTTGCTGTCGCAGATCGTGATCGCCTGCAGGTGCCCGTCGCCGTGCGCGCCGATCACCTCGCAGCGGGTACGGACCTCGATGTTCTCGATCCGGGCGAGCTGCTGGATGAGGTAGTACGACATCGACGACTCCAGCGAGTCGCCGCGGACCAGCAGGGTGACCTTCCGCGCGTACTTGGCGAAGAAGAGCGCGGCCTGACCCGCCGAGTTCGCCCCGCCGACGATGTAGACGTCGGTGCCGGCGCAGGCCGGGCCCTCGGTCGACGCCGAGCCGTAGAAGACGCCCGAGCCGGTCAGGTCGGCGATACCCTCGGCCACCAGCGGGCGGTAGGAGACGCCGGTCGAGAGCAGCACCGCGTGCGAGGAGATCTCCCGGCCGTCGGCGAGGGTCAGCGTCCGCGCCGAGCCGTCCGCCCGCAGGCCGACGACCTCCCGGGTGTTCAGCGTCTCCGCGGCGAACTTGTCGGACTGCCGGCGGGCCCGCTCGGTGAGCTGGGCGCCGGAGATCCCGTCCGGGAAGCCGAGGTAGTTCTCGATCCGGGAACTCTGCCCGGCCTGCCCGCCGACCGCGCGGCGCTCGACCAGCAGCGTCTTGAGGCCCTCCGAGCCGCCGTAGACGGCAGCGCCCAGACCGGCCGGCCCGCCGCCCACGATGATCAGGTCGTAGAAGTCCCGGCCCGGCGTGGTGGAGAGCCCGGCCGCCTCGGCGACCTGCTGCACGCTCGGCTGGGACAGCGCCTTGCCGTCGGCCGTCACCACCAGCGGAATCGACTCCGGTCCGGCGTTCGCCGCCTCCAGCAGGCGGCGGCCCTCCGGCTCGTCGGCGCCGAAGTATTTGTACGGCACCAGGTTCCGGGCGAGGAAATCCCGGATCTGGTACGACGGCTCGCTCCACCGATGGCCCACCACCCGGATGTCCGGCAGCTCGGTGTCGCCGGTCGCCTGCCACGCGTCGAGCAGAGCGTCGATCACCGGGTACAGCTTCTCCTCCGGCGGGTCCCACGGCTTGAGCAGGTAGTGGTCGACGTCCACCACGTTGATCGCCTGGATCGCGGCGTCGGTGTCGGCGTACGCGGTGAGCAGGGCCCGCCGCGCGTGCGGGAACAGGTCCATCGCCTGCTCCAGGAACTCGATGCCGTTCATCTGCGGCATCCGGTAGTCGGCGAGCATGACCGCGACCCGGCCGCCGCGGAGTTTCAGCTCGCGCAGCACGTCGAGGGCTTCGGAGGCGGACGAGGCCCGGATGATCCGGTACTGGTCGCCGTAGCGGCGGCGCAGGTCGCGTGCGATGGCACGGGAGACGGAAGGGTCGTCGTCGACGGTCAGGATCGCGGCATGGCCCATGGGTCAGTCCCTCAGCTCGGGGTGTCGTTCTAGATATCCAGCGACGAACGGGCAGGTCGCAGTGACGGGTGTGGATCGGGAACGGGCGTCGGCAAGTGCCGCGGCGGCCAGGCGACCGGCCAGTCCGCGGCCGGAGAACGCCTGGTCGACCTCCGTGTGCAGCAGTTCGATCCGGTCACCGTGGCGGCGGTAGTGCAGCATCCCGGCGACCTCGCCGCCGAGCACCACCTCGTAGCGCTGCTGCTCGAAGCTGTCGACGACCACCGCGTCGGTGACGTCGCCGGAGCCGACCTGGGCGCTGCCCTCGACCCGGAGCTTGCGGCGGGCCCGCTCGTAGAAGGAGGTGCGGCCGAACCGGATCACCTGGGCGGCGCCGGGCAGCGGCTGGATGTCGAGGCGGGCGCCGGGCTCGGCGTAGCCCTCGATGATGCCGTCGACCTCGATCGCGAGGCGGCCGCTGGTCGGCAGCACGTCCAGGCTGACCTTCTCCGAGGTGTCCAGCACCAGCGAGCGGTTGAACGACGAGTGTGCCGCGGCCGCGCTGACGATCAGGGCCTCGACGTTCGGCGAGACGATCGGGCCGCCGGCCGAGAAGCTGTACGCCGTCGACCCGGTCGGCGTGGAGACGATCACGGCGTCGGCGGCGTAGTTGACGAACCCGTGCTCCTCCACCCGGATGCCGACCGCGGCGAGACCGTGCCCGGGAACCCGGACCAGGGCGATGTCGTTGAAGGCGGTCACCGCGCGGCCGTCCGGCAGCACCGTGCGGACCGCAGTGCGCGTCTCCACCGTGAAGTCGTGCTCGTCGATCGCGGAGAGCGCGTCGCTGAGATCCGGCAGATCCACCTCGGCGAGGAACCCGAGCCGGCCCACGTTGACGCCCAGCACCGGCGTCTTGCGGCCCTCGACGAGCCGCATCGTCCGCAGCATCGTGCCGTCGCCGCCCAGGCTGACCAGCAGCCCGGCCCGCTCGACCATCTCCTCCTGCGACACGGCGACCGCGCTGCAGGCGATCCGGGTGATCTCGTCCGGCAGGCCGAGCACCGTCACGCCCCGATCGGCCGCCCAGTTCACGATGGTGTCGACTGCCGAACCGCAGTCCCGGCGCGGGTGCAGCACCAGCCCCACGACCTTGACCATCCCCATGACCGATTCCCCGCTCTTTCCGTGCTCTTGCGTGAAGCCCCCTAGCAGCCTTGCACGCCGTCCTCTCTTCGGCGACACCCTCGACCCGTGGCGGCAGACACGCTGCCGGGACGGCCTGTTGTTCAATGCCTGTCATGCGCAGTCCGACTCAGCGATCTCTCACCCTCGACGACGTCGCCGCGATCGTCCGCGAAGGCCTCGGCTGCGATGTCAGCGCCGGCGCCGAGCTCACCGGGGGTGGTTTCGCCACCGTCTGGAGGGCCACTCTCCGCTCCGGAGATGCTGTCGTGGTCAAGGTGGGACCTCCGCCGGAGGCTCCCCTTCTGGGGTACGAGCGGCAGCTGCTGCCGGCCGAAGCCGAGTATCTCCGGATCGTCCGCGCCGAGGTGCCGGGTGTGCCCGTCCCCGAGGTCCTGGCCACCTCGGCCCTCGGCGCCGAACCGTCCTGGCTGATCACCACCCTGCTGCCCGGCCGGCCGCTCACCGAGGGCGACTCCCCCGAGGCCCGCAGGCAGCTGGGCGCCGCCGTGGCACGGGTGCAGACGGTGACCGGCCCGCGCTTCGGCTACACCGGCGACCGCCCGTCCGGCGAATCCTGGCCCGCCGTCTTCGCGGCGATGGTCGATCAGCTGCGCGCCGACGCCGACCACTGGAACGTGCCGCTGCCATCCCTCGACGGCCTCCTCGCCCGCCACCACGACGCCCTCGCCGAAGTCACCCGGCCCGCGCTGCTGCACTGGGACCTGTGGGACGGGAACGTGCTGGTGGCGCCGGACGGCTCACTGAGCGGGGTGGTCGACGGCGAACGCTTTCTCTACGGCGACCCGCTGCTCGACCTGGTCTCCCCCGCCCTCTTCCGGCGCATCGAGGACGAGCCGGAGCATCCCTTCCTGGCCGGGTACGCCCGGACCGAGCCGTGGACCAGCGCCGCGCTCGTCCGGCTGGCGCTGTACCGCGTCCACCTCTACACGCTGATGCTCACCGAGGGTCCGAGCCGGGGCATCCCGGCCGGCGGTGAACGCCACGACTACCTCACCGGTCTCCTGACCGCCGAGCTGAAGCACCTGTCCTGACTCAGCCGATCTCCGGCAGCGTGACGACGAGGTCGAACCCGTCCGCGACCGGCACCTCGGTCCACGAGTCCAGCACCCGCAGCCGCCGCGGCCCCTCGCCGGTACCCCGCAGCGGCCGCAGGTCGGCCAGCACGGGACCCGGATGCCCGGCCGCCAGCGCCTCGACGCTCCCCTCGGCCGGCGCCGCCAGCTCCACCTCGACGATCGCCACCCCACCCGGTTCGTCCGGCGCGGGGCGGCGCGTGGGAGTACGCCCGCCCTGAGCGGTGACCGCGATACTGACGAAATCGTCCCCCAGCGCCTCGGCCAGATGACTGCCGAGCACCGGCACCTCGACCTCGCCGAGCCGCAACGGCACCCGCTGCAGATGCGAGTTGGCGGCCAGCAGCACCACCCGCGGCCCTTCCCCACTCGCCACCACAGATCTTGAGCGATCCTGCACGTCCGGAGGTACGACATCGCTCAAGATCTGCGGGGAAGCACCGGCTGGGCCGCTGGAAGTCGCCTGAGGCCCCGCACCGTCGCCACCACCCGCACCGTCGCTGCCAGCGCCACCGTCGCCGCCACCAGCACCGCCGCCGCTCACAGATCTTGAGCGATCCTGCACACCCCGAGGTACAACATCGCTCAAGATCCGCGGGGAAGCACCGGCCCGGCCACTGAAAGACGCCTGAGGCCCCGCACCGTCGCCGCCACCACCAGCACCGTCGACACCCGCACCACCGCCGCCACTCACAGATCTTGAGCGATCCTGCACACCCGGAGGTACGACATCGCTCAAGATCCGCGGGGAAGCACCGGCCCGGCCACTGAAAGTCGCCTGAAGCCCCACATCGTCGCCACCACCCGCACCGCCACCACCACCAGTACCGTCGACACCCGCACCACCGCCGCCACTCACAGATCTTGAGCGATCCTGCACACCCGGAGGTACGACATCGCTCAAGATCCGCGGGGAAGCACCGGCCCGGCCACTGAAAGACGCCTGAAGCCCCGCACCGTCGCCACCACCCGCACCGCCACCACCAGCAGCGCCGCCGCCACCACCAGCACCGCCGCCACCACCGCCACCACCGCCACCACTCACAGATCTTGAGCGATCCTGCACACCCCGAGACACAACATCACTCAAGATCCGCAGGGGAGCTCTCGACAACAGGCCCAGCGTCGTCTCGGCCATCGCGGCGTCGCGGACGTTCGGCAGGAGCGAGCCGGCGCACTGCGCGCGCAGCGCCTGGTCGAGCAGGACGGCCAGGCGCAACTCGTGCCGGGCGACAGCGAACGCCGCGGGGCCGGAGCTGCGTCGATAGAGCGGGCCATCGGCGTCGAAGCGGGCGGACAGCTCGGCCAGCAGGGCGGTCAGCTCGTTGCGATCCGCAGCGGCCATCGCCCGATATGCGAGGAAGGCCGGAACCGTGTGCGGTCCGGCGTACGACATGGCGTGGGTGTGAATCCGCTCGAGAAGCTCCGCGGCACCGGGATCGCCGACCGTCGAGAGGTAGCGGCCCAGGCTCTCCAGCGCCGGCAGCATCGAGGCCAGGTCGCCGGGCAGGTCGATGCCGGCGAAGGCGACCGGGGTGCCCCGCTCGTTCAGCTCACGCAGCATCGCCAGGAACTGCCGCTCCTCGGCGAGCCGGCCGTGCCGGTAGGTCATGCCCGTCTCGGCCACCTCGGCGAGCGAGCCCTCCCCGCCGCGGATCCAGCGGTCCACCGCGAGACCCTCGCTGAACCCGGATTCCACGGCGACCACCGTGAAGCCGAGTTCCTCCACGAGGAAGCGCACCACCCGGCTGCGCAGCTCCCAGAACTGCGGGACGTGATGGGCCGACTCCCCCACCGCGACCACCCGGGCGTCCCCGACGAGAGCGGCAAGCGGTTCGAGGTCGTCGTCCAGCGAGATCACCCGAACACCTCCGGCGCCGGCTCGGAACGGCCGGGCGTCGCGTGCGAGTAGTCGCGGGACTCGGCGACCAGCCCGTCGGCGCCGAAGCGCAGCACCGTGCAGCCGGAGATGGTCAGCGGCTCGTCGCCCGGGTGGATGACCGCCCAGTACTCCACCGCGGCCGTGTCGCCGTCCACCAGCGGTTCCGCGAACCGGACTTCCGCCGGGCGCTTCTCTTCGGCGAAACATTCTTGGAGGTACGCCCGCAGCCCCGCTCTTCCGGAGTACCGCCGGAACATCGACGCATAGTGGTCACCGGACTCGGCCTGGAGGGCGGTGATCGCCTCCACGTCCTGCGCGGGCCAGGCACGGGTCCATACCTCCGCCCAGCGGCGCGCGAGCATTCTGACGTCGGTCACGGGACCGAAGGCTATCGAAGGGCGTCAGCAGCGGCCAGCGAGGGCCAGGAAGCGGTCCGGGACGTCCTCGTAGTCGCGCAGCTCCCACCCGGCGCCGGCGAGCAGCGGGCCGAGGCGTTCCTCGCTGAGCGGTTCGCCGGGTCGCAGGGTGCGGCCGTGCCGGGCGGCGAGCTGCGCGCGGCCGGTCGGTTGGAAGATCGCCAGCGTGCCGCCGGGACGGGTGACGCGGGCCAGTTCGGCGAGGCCGGCCACCGGGTCGGGCAGGTGGTGGACCAGGCCGGCCGCGAAGAGCACGTCGGCGGAGGCGTCGGCGGCGGGGAGGCGGCGGGCGTCGGCCAGGACCAGGGCGGCGCACTCGTCGCGGCCGTCCTTGCGGGCCTGCTCCAGCATCTCGGGGGTGAAGTCGAGGCCGAGGACCCGGCCGGTGGGTCCGGCAGCGGCGGCGAGTGCCGGCAGCGCGCGGCCGGTGCCGCACCCGACGTCCAGGACGACGTCGCCGGGCTGGACTCCGGCGAGGCGAACGGCTTCGGCGTACCGGGGCATGTCGTCGGAGAATTTGGCGTCCCAGCTCGCCGCCTTGGCCGCGAAGAAGGCGCGGCTCTCGGAGAGGTACCACCGGTCGGGGTCGGCCAGGTCCGGGTCGATCTGCCTGATCACCGGCCACTCCGGGTCGCGGTGGTCGATCACGACCTGGGCCCGGCGCTCGCCGCCGCCCTCGGCGAACCGGTGACGGGGGCCGCCGCGCAGGAAGACCAGGATCCGGTCGGTGGCCGGTTCGAGGACGTTGAGGGCCGAGTCGGACAGGCCGCCACCGGGACCGGTCAGGCCGAGGACCGCGTCGATGCTCCAGGCCCGGGACGCGGACGGGAACGCGGCGGCGAGGCGTGAGGCGAACGCTGCCGCGGCGCCGGGATCACCGCCGTCGACGATCACGGTGAGGGGCGCGCGCGGAGCCAGCACCTCGGCGAGCAGGGCGGTGACTTCGGCGATGCGTTCGGGCACGCCCACCAGCATGGAGGGTCGGAGTGACGTGCGCAACGCCCTCAGCGCAGGGCGATTCACCCGAATTTGTCGGTTCTTTCGTGCCTATTTCCGCTGGTACGGCACCGAACTCCCGCCACTAGCGTCGAAATGCCGACAGCACCCATGAAGCGGAGGCGCCCGAGTGAAATCGCTACCGGTCATCCTGATCTCCTGCGCCCTGGCACTCACCGGCTGCGGCACGGAACCGGCCGCGACCGGGAACGCCGACGGTGGCGGCGGCGTTCCGGCCACCAGCCTCGCGCCGGAGGCGATCGGCCGGGTCGAGGTCTTCGCGTCGGAATCCCTGCGGAAGACGTTCGACCTGATCCGGGACGACTTCCAGGCGCGCAATCCGCAGGCCGAGGTGGTCCTCGGCTACGGGACGAACGCGGAACTGGCCGGCCAGGCGGCCGACGTCCTGGCGACCGACGACCCGGCGGCGCTGGACGGGGTGGCCGTCTCCGGGCAGCCGGGGACGTTCGCCGGTGGCCGCCTGACCATCGCGGCCCTGAACACGGCGCCAGAGACGACGATCTTCATAGACTACCTGCGGGAGGGCGGCGCGCAGCGGATCCTCACCGACACGGGCGTGCTGAGGCCCTAGCCCGGATCAGGAACGCGAGGACCAGGAGCGGCCGGTCGCCAGGTTGACCGCGCCGCCGTCGAGCACGGCCCGGTGCACCGCCCGGGCCATCGGCGCGCCCCACCGCGACCGCGGCCCGCCGTAGGCGGCGACCGGGCCGCCGAGCGGGCAGAGCACCACCACCGCGTCGGTGGCGGTGCCCGTCGCGGCCAGGCCCAGATCCCCGATGGCCTGCGCCTTCGCCTCGGTGGCGGTCGCCACCGCGTTGATCAGGGCGCCGTCGCCGAGCCGTTCCGGCACCCACACCACGATGTTCACCGTCCCCGGCCGGTGCGCGAAGCCGGCCGCGCCGGGATCGGACGCGGGGATCGGCGCGCCGAGGCCGACGGTGGCCCAGACCCGCACGCCGTCGTCGCCGGCGGACACCACGTCGGCCACGTCCACTCCGGTCATCAGGCCGACGCCGGCGCCGGTGAGGCCCAGGTTCCCGGCGAGCTCGGCGAGGTGCGCGTCCGGGTCGGGCCGGGAGTACGACATCGGCACGCTCGCGTTGATCAGCCACTCCCGCGGTCCGACACCCCCGCCGAGGACCGCCGTCGACGCGGCGAGCAGCGACGACGGGAACCGCCAGAGCAGCAGCGGGACGTCGCGGCCGTCCTCCCGCCGGTGGGTGCGGGACGGCTCAGTGAGCATTCAGCAGAGCCCAGATCTCGGTGTCCCGGCGGGTGCCCTTCCACGGGTACGCCTCCCGCAGCGTGCCCTCCAGGGTCATGCCGAGCCGGCGGGCCACGTTCGAGCTGGCCACGTTGCGCGGGTCGCAGTGCCACTCCACCCGATGCATGCCGCGGACCCGGAACGCCCAGTCGATCAGCACCCGGACGGCCGCGGTGATCAGCCCACGGCCGGTCGCGGCCGGCTCCAGCCAGCAGCCGATCTCGCAGTTGCCGGATCCGGTGTCGAAGGCCACGAACATGGTTCCGCCGACCAGGACGCCGTCCCGCCAGATGCCGAAGAGGCGGCCGGTGTCGGCGGCCTGCCTGTCGGCGTACCGGCGCAGCGTCGCCGTCGCGCTCTCCAGGTCGGTGCTGATGCTCGCCCACGGGATCCACGGGTCGACCGTCTCCCGGGCCCGATCCATGTGCGCCAGGAACTCCGCGGCCTGCCAGGGCTCGAGCGGCCGCAGCTCCGCGCCGTCGCCTAGATCAATTGAGAACACCTGGGCAGACTAGGGTCTGAAGGCCGTGCTCGGAGCACCCGGTACCGGGAATACTGGTGTCATGAGCAACGCGGAAGAGGTCAAGAAGGCCCTGGTGCAGGCTGCGGACGCTGCACGATTCGCTCCTTCGATCCACAACACTCAACCGTGGCGCTGGGTCGTGCAGAGCGGTGAGCTCCGGCTTTTCGGCGTGACCGAGCGGCAACTCACCGAGCAGGACCCGGAGGGCCGGATGCTGCTGCTCAGCTGCGGCACCGCCCTGCACCACGCCCAGGTGGCGCTCGAAGCCGAGGGCTGGCGCTACGAGATCTCCCGGCCGGACACCCCGGAGAACGGGCCGCTGGCGATCATCACGCTGACCGAGCGGGAGCCGATCCGGCCCGAGGCCACCCGGCACTTCCAGATGTTGCAGGTCCGGCGCACCGACCGGCGCACGGTCACCGACGACGCCGTCCCGGAGAGCGTGCTGACGTTCCTGACCAAGGCCGCCGAGGAGGGCGGCGCCCGGTTGCACGTCCTGAACCGGGACCAGGTCATCGAACTGGCCGTCGCGGTCGAGCAGTCGCAGAAGGCGCAGGACACCGACGAGCGCCTGCGCGCCGAGATGGCGAACTGGGTCGGCGGCGAGCGCGAGGACGGCACCGGCATCCCGGCCTCGGCGCTTCCCGAGGAGCTGCCGCTCACCACCGTCGCCGAGCGTGACTTCCAGGCCAAGGGGACGCTCGCGGCAGGCGGTGGGCACGATCGGAGCGCGACGTACGCCGTCCTCTACGGCACCGGCGACGACTCCGTCGACTGGCTGCGTGGTGGCGAGGCGCTGAGCCGGTTGTGGCTGACCGCCGCCGAGCAGGCCGTGAGCCTCCTGCCGCTCAGCGGCCCGGTGGAGATCCCGTCGAGCCGGGTCGCCCTGCGGGAGATGCTGGGCGGCCTGGGCTGGCCGTTCCTCGCGCTGCGGCTCGGCAGCCTCGACCCGGCCCACTCGGCGCCGCCGAAGACGCCGCGCCTGCCGGCCGGCCAGGTCATCGAGATCGTCGACTGAGCGCCGGAAGAGGCGAACCGGCCGGCCACGGGGCGTTGTGGCCGGCCGGTCCAGGGTGGAGGAATGTCAGTGCGGGTCGCCGTCCGGGCCGAAAGCGGTCAGGAACCGGTCCCGGAAGGTGTCCATCCGCCAGACCGGGGCGTCCGGGGCCGGCTTGAGCCCGTCGGTCCAGCCCCAGGACGCGATCCGCTCGAAGATCTTCGGATCCTTCGCGACGATCGTGATCGGCACGTCGTGGGTGGCGTTCTGCCCGACCACCACCGGCGCCGGCTGGTGGTCGCCGAGGAAGACCATCACCAGGTCGTCCTCGCCGTACTCGGCGGCGTGACCCAGCAGGCTGTCCAGCGAGTAGGCGATCGACCGGGCGTACTCGGACTTGACCCGGTCGCCGTCCTTCCACAGGCTCTGCGGTGATACGGCGCCGCTGACCATCGGGCCGTAGACGCTGCCGTCGCCGACCTCGTCCCAGCCGACCATGCTCGGCACCGGCGCCCACGGGGTGTGGCTGGAGGTCAGCGTGATCTCGGCGAGCAGCTTCCCGCGGTCCTTCTTCGCGTATTCGAGCTTCTGGAACGCCGACATGACGTACTGGTCGGGCATCGTGGACCAGCTGAAGGCCGGGCCGTTGTAGCCGAGCGTGTGCGAGTCGTAGATGTGGTCGTAGCCGTAGAACCGCCCCTCCGGCCACGCGAAGGTGATGCCCGGCTCGACGCCCACCGCGCGATGCCCGGAGTTCGCGAACGCCCTGGTCAGGGTGAGCCGGTCGGTGGAGACCAGGCTGCGGTACCGCTGCTCGTTGTCGATCCACAGGCCGGACAGGAACGTGGCGTGCGCGAGCCAGCTGCCGCCGCCGGCGGTGGACGAGGTGAGGTATCCGCTGCGGGACGCGAACCCGGCCTTCGCCAGCTTGCCGCCGTTCGCCGCGAGACTCTCCAGCACCGCGCCGTTGAACTGCGGGTTCTCCACCGCGTCCCGTCCGTAGCTCTCCACGAACGAGACGACCACGTCGTTGTCCCGCAGCGCGGTCAGCAACTGGTCGGCGGGCCGGTCCCGGAACGCGTCGACCTGCACCTCCTCGGCGAACCGCTTCCGGTCGCGCAGGTCGTTCGGCAGGGCGAGCGCGGTGTGCGCGGCGAGCTCGGCGGCGGTGTACGACGCGACCGGGATGCCGCCGATCAGCTGGAAGCCCAGCGCCGTGAGGGCGACCCAGGCGGCGCCCACCGCGCCGAGGCCCCGCCAGGCCCCGGCACGGTGAGCCGTCATGACGCCGGCCAGCCGGTGGACCGCCCAGGCCATCCCGGTGACCAGCCCGGCGGCGAGGACGACGGCGCCGGCGGCCGCGGCGATCGCGGCGGGCTTGCCGATCGAGTCGGTGAGGAAGTTGAAGCCGTCGTCGACGAGGATCCAGTCGAGGACCGGGTCGAACCGGCGGGCCAGCACCGCGAAGAACCCGATGTCGATGAACTTCACGACGGTGAGCAGGCCGAGCAGGACGCCCAGCCCGATGACGATCGGCGTGCGGGCCCGGCCGAGGCGCCCCCGTACCGGGAGCAGGAGCAGGATCGCGCCGGCCACCAGAGCCTCGACCGGGACTCGCAGGAGAGCGGTGAAGGCCGAATTACCGGGCGGAAGCCGGAAGATCTGGTCCGGCACGATGAGTGCCAGGAAGACCAGGACTGCGGCAAAACCGGTGGTCAGGTGCCTTGCTACACGGCGGTACGGCTTTTCGTCGCTCACATTCTGTTGATACGCCTCTTCCGCCGATCCGGTTCGACCGCCCCACCCATGACAAAAGTCAGTGGATGAGTGAGTGCTCGCTCATTAGGCTGGCCGGCATGGAGAACAGGCGCAGGCGCGTGCCCGCCATGGCACCCGAGGAGCGGCGGGAAGCGCTGATCGCGGCGACCATCCCCCTGCTGCACGAGCACGGCCTCGACGTCAGCACGCGGCAGATCGCGCACGCCGCCGGGGTCGCCGAGGGCACGATCTTCGGCGTCTTCGAGAGCAAGAGCCAGCTCGTGGTCTGCTCGATGATCAAGGCGCTCGACCCGCAGGGCACGCTCGACGGGATCGCGGCCATCGATCCCGCCGCCGATCTGCGGGAGCGCGTCGCGATCACGGCCGAGCTGGTGCACCGGCGGTTCACCGAGCAGGCGCACCTGATGGGCGCGGCCCGCCGGCTGATCTTCAGCGCTCCCGACCCGGCCGCTCAGGAACGCATGGTGGCGGCCCGCGAGCGGCTGCGCGAGGCGGTGGAGGGCGTCTTCGCGCCGGACGCCCACCGGTTGCGGGTCTCGGTGCAGCGGGCCACCCGTCTGCTGCTGCTGAACTGCGGCGCCGACGCCTTCGGCCCGTTCGGCGAGCCGGAGACGTTCAGCGGCGCCGACCTGGCCGCACTGCTACTGGATGGAATTCTGACAACCGAAACGGAGCGGGGGGATCAGGCGACGTGCTGATCAGACTACTTCGCGTCCACCTGCGTCCGTACCGAACTGAGATCGCCCTCGTGGTGCTCTTCCAGTTCCTGCAGACGCTGGCGACGCTCTACCTACCGGCGCTCAACGCCGACATCATCGACAACGGCGTGGTCGAGGGCGACACCGGCTACGTCATGCGGGTCGGCGCCGGCATGCTCGGCATCACGCTGGTCCAGATCGCTGCTCAGGGTGTGGCGGTGTACTTCGGCGCTCGCACGGCCATGGCGGTCGGCCGTGACCTGCGCGCCTCCATCTTCGAGCGGGTGCAGACCTTCTCGGCCCGCGAGGTCGGCCAGTTCGGCGCGCCCTCGCTGATCACCCGGACCACGAACGACGTGCAGCAGATCCAGATGCTGGTGCTGCTCACCTTCACGCTGATGGTGTCGGCGCCGATCATGTGCGTCGGCGGCATCGTGCTGGCGCTGCGGGAGGACGTGCCGCTCTCCTCGCTGCTGCTGGTCATCGTGCCCCTGCTGATCACCGTGGTCGGCCTGATCATCACCCGGATGCGGCCGCTGTTCCGGCTCATGCAGGTGCGTCTCGACCGGGTCAACCAGGTGATGCGCGAGCAGATCACCGGTATCCGGGTGATCCGCGCGTTCGTCCGGGACGACCACGAGCGGGAGCGTTACGAGGTCGCCAACGACGACCTCACCGACGTCTCGCTGCGGGTCGGCCGGATCATGGCGCTGATGTTCCCGACCGTGATGCTGATCGTGAACATCTCCAGCGTCGCGGTGGTCTGGTTCGGCGGTCACCGGATCGACTCGGGTGGCATGCAGGTCGGCGAGCTGACGGCGTTCATCAGCTACCTCATGCAGATCCTCATGTCGATCATGATGGCGACCTTCATGTTCATGATGATCCCTCGCGCCGAGGTCTGCGCTGAGCGGATCAAGGAAGTGGTGGACACCGACACCAGCGTGACGCCGCCCGCCGAGCCGGTCACCACGCTGGCGCGACACGGTGAGCTCGAACTCCGGGACGTGGATTTCCGGTACCCGGGGGCCGAGGCAGCGGTTCTTTCCGACGTACAATTGAAAGCTCGTCCCGGTGAAGTCACAGCGATCATCGGCAGCACCGGTAGCGGGAAGACGACACTGCTCAACCTGATCCCCCGGCTCTTCGACGCGACCAGCGGGACGGTCCTCGTGGACGGCGTCGACGTCCGCGACCTCGATCCCGATCTGCTGGCCCGCACCATCGGCCTGGTCCCGCAGCGGCCCTATCTGTTCACCGGCACGATCGCCTCCAACCTGAGGTACGGCAACCCGGACGCCACCGACGAGGAACTCTGGACGGCGTTGGAGATCGCGCAGGCGAAGGCCTTCGTCGAGTCGATGGAGGGCCGGCTCGACGCCCCGATCGCCCAGGGCGGCACGAACGTCTCCGGTGGTCAGCGCCAGCGTCTCGCGATCGCCCGCACGCTCGTGCACCGCCCGGAGATCTACCTCTTCGACGACTCGTTCTCGGCCCTCGACTACGCCACCGACGCGGCGCTGCGAGCGGCTCTCACCGACTATCTGACGGCCGACGGAGGTCAGGAGGCCACCGTCGTGATCGTCGCGCAGCGGGTCAGCACCATCCGCGACGCCGACCGGATCATCGTGCTCGACGACGGCAAGGTGGTCGGCACCGGCACGCACGACGAGCTCATGGGCAGCAACCCGACGTACCGCGAGATCGTCCTCTCCCAGCTCACCGAGAAGGAGGCGGTCACCCGATGAGCGAGAACCGGCCGCAACCGCGGCCCATGGGTGGCCCACCGGCTGCCCGGATGATGATGGCGGGCGGACCGCCGGAGAAACTGCAGGACTTCAAGGGCTCCACGAAACGCCTGCTCGGCCTGCTCAAGCCGCAGCGTGCCCTGGTCGGCGCGGTGCTGGCGTTCGGCGTCGTGAGCGTGACGCTCTCGGTGCTCGGCCCGTACCTCCTGGGCCAGGCCACCAATGTGATCTTCAATGGCGTGATCGGCCAGATGCTCCCGGCCGGCCTCACCAAGGACCAGGCCGTCGAGGCCCTGCGTGCTCGCGGTCAGGGCAGCCAGGCCGACCTGGTGTCCGGTTCCGGCGCGATCCCGGGCGAGGGCATCGACTTCACCGAACTCGGCCACATCCTCCTCTGGGTCGCGGTGATCTACCTCTTCGCCTGGGTGTTCGGCGTGCTCCAGGGCCGGATCACCGCCCGCGTGGTGCAGACCGCCGTCTTCGACCTGCGCAACCAGGTCGAGGCGAAGCTGGCCCGGCTGCCGCTCTCCTACTTCGACAAGCAGGCGCGCGGCGAGGTGCTGAGCCGCGCCACGAACGACACCGACAACATCGCGCAGACCCTCCAGCAGACGTTCGCGCAGCTGGTCACGGCCCTGCTGATGATCGTCGGCGTACTCGGCGTGATGTTCTGGATCTCCCCGCTGCTGGCGCTGATCGCCCTGGTCACCGTGCCGGTGTCGATCTGGCTGACCACGGTGATCGGCAAGCGGTCGCAGCCGCAGTTCGTGGCGCAGTGGAAGACCACCGGCCAGCTGAACGGCCACATCGAGGAGATGTTCACCGGCCACACGCTGGTCAAGGTCTTCGGCCGGCAGCAGGAGGCCGCCGACACGTTCCGCGAGCACAACGACAAGCTGTACGCGTCCAGCTTCCGCGCCCAGTTCATCTCCGGCCTGATCCAGCCCGCGATGATGTTCATCTCGAACGTCAACTACGTGCTGGTCGCGGTCGTCGGTGGCCTGCGGGTGGCGTCCGGCACGCTGACACTCGGCGACGTGCAGGCGTTCATCCAGTACTCGCGCCAGTTCAGCCAGCCGCTCACCCAGGTCGCCAGCATGGCGAACCTGGTGCAGTCCGGCGTGGCCTCGGCCGAGCGGGTGTTCGCCCTGCTCGACGCGCCCGAGCAGACGCCCGACCCGGCGCCCGTCGACATGCCCGCGGTGCAGGGCCGGATCACGTTCGAGAACGTCTCGTTCCGCTACCTGCCGGACAAGCCACTCATCGAGAACCTGTCGCTGACCGTCGACCCGGGTCAGACAGTGGCGATCGTCGGGCCCACCGGCGCCGGCAAGACCACCCTGGTCAACCTGCTGATGCGGTTCTACGACGTGACCAGCGGGCGGATCACCCTGGACGGGGTGGACATCGCCACGATGCCGCGGGAACAGCTCCGCGAGCAGATCGGCATGGTCCTGCAGGACACCTGGCTGTTCGGCGGCACCATCGCGGAGAACCTCGCGTACGGCGCCTCCCCGGATTCGCACGATCACGAGCTGGTCGTACGGGCCGCCGAGGCCGCTCACGTCGACGGGTTCGTCCGGATGCTCCCCGAGGGCTACGAGACGACGATCGACGAGGAGGGTTCGAACATCAGCGCCGGCCAGAAGCAGCTCATCACGATCGCACGGGCGTTCCTGGCCGAGCCGAGCATCCTGATCCTCGACGAGGCCACCAGTTCGGTCGACACCCGGACCGAGGTGCTGATCCAGCGGGCCATGAACACGTTGCGGACCGGGCGTACCAGCTTCGTGATCGCCCACCGGCTCTCCACCATCCGCGACGCGGACGTGATCCTGGTGATGGAGGAGGGCAGCATCGTCGAGCAGGGCACCCACGACGAGCTGATCGCTGCTGACGGGGCCTATGCGCGGCTCTACTCGGCGCAGTTCGCGCAGGCCGTGGTCGAGGTGGACTGACGGAGAAGGGGGCGGCCACCTGGCCGCCCCCTTCATACGAACCGCGGACTACTTGACGGTGACCTTCTTGGAAGCACTCCAGCCGCCCAGGATGCCGACACCGGTGTCACCGGCGACGAACGCCCGGAACGTCAGAGACTTTCCGCTGGTCAGCTTCTTGCTGATGCTGTAGACGCCGTTGCCGGCGGTCTTGCCCTTGTAGACGGTCTTCCACTCGCCGCTCACCCAGCTCTGCACCAGGATGTCCTGGCCGGCGGCCTTCGGGTTACCGGTGACGGTGACCGTGAAGTTGCCCTTGCTCGGCGAGGTGGCGGTGAGAGCCGGAACCTGCGTCACGCGGACCGCGAGCTGCTTCGAGACAAGCTCCCCGACCGAGGTCTGGAAGATGAAGCCCTGGCTGATCTTGTGCGTGAACGTGTAGGCCCCGGACGAGTTCGCCACTACCGACTTGATCTTCGCCGGCTTGGCGTCCGAGCCGAACGGCGCACCCCACAGGTCCACCGTCGCGCCGGCCTTGGCCTTACCGGAGATCGTCGCGTTCCCGGCGCCCTTGATGGCCGCGGCCGGCGTCGTGATCGTCGGCGCGCCCGGCTCTTCCGGCTTCCCACCGTCGCTGGCCGCGATGGTGACCGAGCCCTCCAGAACCGTGCCGAAGTTGCCGAGGCTGGTCCCGCTGACGCGGATGGTCTCGTTCGGCTCGTTCGCCTCGTCGTCGGTGAGCAGGACGTCGGCGATCGGGATCTGGCTGCCCGGCTCCGTGCCCGGGTCGACCGTGATGGTCTGGTTGCCCGGGTTGGTGAAGTCGGCGGCGTCGGCGGCCTTGGCACCCTTGACCGAGGCGCCGGCGAACGTGACCGTCACGGTCATCGGCTGGTCGGAGACGCCGGTGACGGTGGCGGTGGCCGGAACGCTCTCACCCTCCTGGCCGGTGACATCGTTGATCTTGAGCTCGGGCGCCTTGTCGTCGTTGTCGATGGAGACCGTCGCGGTCTCCTCCGCGCTCGAGTAGAGGTAGTCGTCGCTGTCGCTGTCCGGCGTGAGCGAGAGGTTGAGCGTCTCATCCATCTCGTTGATCTGGTCGCCGTTCAGCAGCATGACGCCGAAGCCGGACGTGGTCTCCGGCCGGACGACGATCGTGGCGCCACCCATCGTGTAGTCGCCACCGCCGACACCGGTGTCCGTGCTCTGCGCCGTGCCCGTGCCCGCGTCCTCGAACTCGAAGGTCAGCGCGTGGCTGCTCGCGTTGCTGAGCTTGACCGGCACCAGGACCGCCGTGGTGGCGTTGCCCTCCGGCAGCTTGATGTCGTCGAAGGTCACCTTCGGCTTGTCGTCGTCATCCTTGATCAGGATTTCGGCCGCCGAGCCCGGGAGGACGTTGACCGGCCCGGAGAAGTCGACCTTGAAGAACTCGCCGTCGACCGGCCCGTCCCCGGTCGTGTTCTGCTCGTCGATCGTGTCGCCCACGATGTCGACCGTGAAGGTCTGGGAGGTCGATCCGGCCGGGAAGGTCAGCGTCCCGGTCTTCGCGACGAAGTCCTTGACCGGCGAGGCGTCCTCCGGGTCGGTGCCACTCGCCTCGACCGTGTAGTTGACCTTCACCGGGCTACCGGACGGCTTGTCCAGCTTCGCCGTGATGGTCCGGGCCGTCCGGCCGGCGTTGCCCTCGTCGACCGACGCCGTCTCGATGGTGACGGTCGGCTTCTCCCCGCTGTCGTCGTCGAGGATCGTGAAGTCGAGCTTCGACTCGGTGCCGAGCTCCGCGTTCGTCGGGCTGGCGAGCGAGATGCCGAAGTCCTCGTCCGCCTCGAACAGCGAGTCGTCGGTGATCGAGATGCTGGCGTCCTCCTCGACGTCGCGAGGGAGGAAGGTGACGGTCCGCTGGGTCGACGCCGGGTAGGCGAAGTCGGTACCCGGCGTGGCCGGCTCGTGGCCTTCGACCTTCGCGGCCGGAGCGCCCGCGTCCCAGCGCACCGTGACGTTCTTGTCCGACGCGTGGCTGAGCTTCAGCGGGACGGCGACCGACCCGTCCGCCTCGCTGCCGTCGGTCTCCGCGCTGTCGTCGATGTCGACCTTGGGCAGCGGGTCGATGTCGACGATGCTCACCTGGGCCGAGGTGTTCGCCGGCGCGGCGACCTTCGCCGCCTCGGCGGACGCGTTCACCGTGAAGTTCTCCGTCTCGGCGGAGTCCCGGGTGTTGTCCTTGCCGATCGGGATGTCCAGGGTGCCACTGGTCTTGCCCGGGGCGATGGTGATCGTGTCGTGGTCCGGGTCGATGTCGGTGTAGTCGCGGCCCGCCCCGGTGGCGGCGGTGCCCGGCGTCGTGGACAGCGTCACCACGGTCTCGAAGGCGGACGGGGCGTCCAGCTTCGCGGTGATGACCGCCTTCGCGCCGTTCGCCTCGGTCACCGGACTGTTGGAGGTGATCGTGTAGCCCGGCGCGTCGTCGTTGTCGTTGATCGTGCCGATCTTCTCGATCGCGGAGCCGCCCGCCGGGGTGGCGGTGAGGACCACCGTCTCCGGGGTGCTTCCCTCGAACAGCGCGTCGTCGATGGTCCGGACCGTGATGGTCCGCGAGAAGGCGCCGGTGCCGGTGACCGAGACCGAACTCGGGACCGAGTTCACGTAGTCCGAGCCCGCCGTGGCGGCGGGCGCCTCACCTGGAGCGAGGCTCAGGGACACACTCACGGCGAGGTTGTCCGGGCTGGCCGCCCGGGTGATGGTGAACTGCAGATCGCCACCCTCGGTGGCGGTCGCGGTGCTGACCTGGATGACAGCCGGATCCGCGTAGGCCGGGGATGTGAACATGACCGTCGGGGCCAGTCCAACCGCTGCTGCGACGGCGACGGAGAGGACCTTTCGCATGGACCTCGGGCCACGCAGCGCGAACGGAATCGAGCCGCTCTTGGCCGCATGGGCTTGTGGATAGCGCATGTGTTTCTTTCTCCTTCGGCGGCTGGGCTACCTCCGTTCGGGGAGGCCCCTGGCTTTGCGCCCCCGCCTCACGACGGGTTTGCCTGTTCGGGTACCGCGCCTGAGGGCCGCACAATGAGGAGGCCGCTCAGACACCGGGGAACCGGTAATGAGCAGCGCAAACACCGGATCGTGATCCGGCATGAGGTCGCGCCTTCCGTAATCTAACCGGCGTAACGTCCCCTTACCGGCAGAACGGTTTTTTAAGTCGAATCGCCCTCAAGTAACCCATGACGCATTGCTGTGGTCACCGCCGCCGTGCGGTCCGCCACGTCCAGCTTGTTGAAGATGCGCAGCAGATGCGTCTTCACCGTCGCCTCGGAGATGAACAGCCGTTTGCCGATCTCCGCGTTGGTGAGGCCGGCCGCCACCTGACGCAGGACCTCGGTCTCCCGGGCCGACAGGGCGGGCGGCGCCGGCGTACGCACCTGCCGCACCAGTGTCGACGCCACGCTCGGCGCCAGAACCGTCTCCCCGCGGGCCGCCGCCCGGACCGCGTCCGCGAGTTCAGCGGGCGACGCGTCCTTGAGCAGATATCCGGAGGCGCCCGCCTCGATGGCCCGCAGGATGTCCCGGTCCGACTCGTAGGTGGTCAGCACCATCACCCGGACGCCGGGCGCCTCGGCCAGGATCCTGCCGGTCGCCTCCACCCCGTCGCCGCCGGGCATCCGCAGGTCCATCAGCACGATGTCCGGTTGAAGCGCCACGGCCCGGGCCACCCCCTCCGTGCCGGACGACGCCTCGCCGATCACCGTGAGGCCGGGTTCGGCGTCGAGCATGCCGCGCAGGCCCATCCGCACCACGGGGTGATCGTCGACGAGCAGTATCCGGATCACGCGGGAATCTCCACTTCGATGGTGGTGCCGCCGGAGGAGTGCACGGTGAGCGCCCCTCCGACCTGAATGACGCGGTCTTTCATGCCGGAAAGTCCGAAACCTCCCGCTAAGGAGGAATCAAAGCCACAACCGTCGTCTCGCACCACGAGCCGGACCGCGGAAGCGGAGAAAGCCAGCAGCACCGCCACCTCATGAGCGCCCGCATGACGCCGCACGTTGGTGAGCGCCTCCTGCGCCGCCCTCAGCAGGACGACCTCGACAGCGGTGGGCAGATCCCGCACGTCGCCGGTGATCCGGACGGTCGACGGCACGCCGGCTTCCTCGCTGAAGCGGGCGGCCTGACGGCGTACCGCCTCCTGCAGTGAAGCGGAAGCCAAGGCGGCGGGTGAGAGAGCCGCGATGAGCGCCCGCGACTCGGCCAGATTCTCCCGGGCGGTACGCACGGCGAGCGCCAGACGCTCGTCCCGCAGACCCGGGTCGGCCGCTTGAATCAGCGTGATGATGCTGGTGAAGCCCTGGGCGAGGGTGTCGTGGATTTCGCCGGCCAGCCGGTTCCGCTCGGCCGCGACGCCGGCTTCGTGGGAGAGCCGGGCGAGTTCGGCGCGGTTCTGCGAGAGTTCGGCGATCAGCTGGGCCCGTTCCTGGCTCTGCTCGACGGTCCGGGTGATCCAGACGCCGATGCAGACCCCAGAGCCCGTGGAGATCGCCGCGATCACCAGGTCGATGCCGATGCCACCGGGGTCGGCCCGCAGCTCCGCGAGGACCGGCACGATGTTGGCGGCGACCACCAGGGCGATCGCCGGGCGCAGCGGGACCAGCATGAAGAAGATCGGAATGACCGCGAACATCAGCCAGGTCGACACCGGCACGCAGACGATCGCCACCGCGAAGAGCAGCAACTGTGCCAGGCAGACCAGCAGGGCCGGGGTGTTCGCCGCCTCCCGCCGGATCAGCGCGTGCCCGGCGGCGACGTGCAGGACCGCCATCGCGGCTATCGCGGCGATCGCACCGGCCCGGAGAGCGGCCGAGTATCCGTCGACCATGACGATCGCGGCCGACACCGCGACCGCGACCACCGCGAAGTAGACGTCCCAGAGCCAGAGCGCCGGAGGCGAGGAGCTCACCGCTCGCTGTTGTTCCACCGGAAGGTCCTCAGGCACAGCAGCAATCCGATCACACACCACGCGCCGAGGACCAATGCCACCGTGCCGAGCTGCCACGAGCCGTCGAGCTCCTGGTTCTGCGCCGCCTCGGGGAGGAAGACGTACCGGAAGCCCTGGGCCATCCAGCGCACCGGGAAGATCGACGCGACGGTGATCAGCCAGTCCGGCAGCTGGCTCATCGGCTGGATGAAGACACCGGAGATGAACTGCAGCGCCACCACCGGCACATTGAGGATGCCGCCGGCGTTGCGGGCGTTGCGGACCAGCGCGCTCACCGCGACGCCGAGCAGCGAACACGCGATCACCGAGAGCAGGAAGATCCAGGAGAAGGTGAGCCAGTGCTGGGCGTCCGGCAGCGGCATGTCGAAGACCAGCACGCCCATCAGGATCAGCAGCGCCGACTCGGCGAGGCTCAGGGCGAGAACCAGAAGAGCCTTGCCGATCAGGTACGCGGAGACCGGCATCGGAGTCCCGCGGAGACGCTTGAGCGTGCCGTCCTCCCGGTCCAGGGCCAGCCCCGAGCCCATCGTCACGAACGCGGTGTTCAGCACCCCGTACGCGATCATGCTGGCGGTGAAGACCTGGCTCGCGCTGACTCCGGAGTCGGTGTAATCGTCCCCGAAGATCGTTCCGAAGAGCAGCAGGAGCATCGCCGGGAAGAGGAACGTGAAGACGAGCGCGGTCTTGTCACGCGTGAACTGGAGCAGTTCCACGTGCCCGCGGCTGAGACTGACGGCGATCATCGCGCTTCCCCGATCAGGCGGAGGTAGGTGTCTTCCAGGGTCGGACGGGTGACCGTGAGCGTCGTCAGGTCCGCCCCGGTGGCGACCAGATGGCGGATCAGATCGGTGGGGTCCTCGTGCTGTTCCTCGTGCGCCGTCCCGTCCTCCGAGCGCCAGCGGACCTGCGCGGCAGCGGCGGACCGCCCGCCGAGCGTGGCCGGGGTGCCCTCGGCGACGATCCGGCCGCCGGCCAGCACCACGAGCCGGTCGGCCAGCGCCTCGGCCTCGTCCAGGTAGTGCGTGGTGAGCACGATGGTGGTGCCGTCACCGGCCAGCCGGCGGATCAGGTCCCAGAACCGGCGCCGCGCCTCCGGGTCGAACCCGGTGGTCGGCTCGTCGAGGAAGAGCAGCTCGGGACGGCCGACGATGCCCAGCGCCACGTCGACCCGGCGACGCTGGCCGCCGGAGAGCGTACGAATCTTGCTCTTGCTCTTGGCGGTGAGCCCGACCAGCTCGATCACCTCGTCGGCCGAGCGCGGGTCGGGATAGAAGCCGCCGATGTGCCGGACCATCTCGCGGACGGTCAGATCGGCGGCGTCGTCGGCGTCCTGCAGCACGATGCCGATGCGGGTCCGCCAGGCCGAGCCCGCCGTGCCCGGGTCCTCGCCGAGCACCCGCACGTCGCCGCCGGTCCGCCGCCGGTGGCCCTCCAGGATCTCCACTGTGGTGGTCTTGCCGGCGCCGTTCGGCCCGAGCATCGCGAAGATCTCGCCACGCGCCACGACCAGATCGATGCCGGCGACCGCGTCACGGTCCTTGTAGGTCTTCCGGAGTCCGGTTACCTCGATCGCTTCCATGCATCTGATCGTGCCGTCTCCGCAAAGGAGGACGGGACGACCGTGCGGCCGTCATCGGCTGTCAACCGATCGATGGACAGAGGCCTATTCCCACCGGAAGTTGCGGGCCGCGGCGGTCAGCCACACGACGGCCCAGGCGCCCAGGCTCAGCCAGATGGTGAACGGGACTGACGTGCCGTACAGAAGGGTGTCCCGCAGGGCCTCCGCATGCGCGGCCAGGGGGAGCAGGAACCAGCCCGCGGTGCCCAGGTCGGGGGCGGCGAACATGATGCCGCCGACGGAGAGCATCAGAACGTAGATCAGCGTCGCGGCGCCGGTGGTCGTCTCCGGCTTGAGCACGCTGGCCAGCAACAGGGCGAGGCCGCTGTAGCCGGCGGCGGCGAGCACCGTCACCGCCACGGCGGGCAGCACCTGGTCGCCGTGCGGGCGCCAGCCGACCGCGAAGCCGACCGCGCCGAGGATCAGCACCTGCAGGACGATCTGGACCAGCACCGCCGCGGTCTTCGCCAGCAGCAGGCCGGGCCGGGTCAGCGGGGAGGCGCCGAGACGCTTGAGGACGCCGTAGCTGCGCTCGTAACCCGTGGTGATCGCCTGCCCGGTGAACGCCGTCGACATCACGGTCAGCGCGAGCACGCCGGGCACGACGAACCCGAGCCGGTCGTCGGTCGGCAGGTTCGTCACCTCGAAGAGGCCGGCTCCGAGCAGCACGAGCAGCGGCACGCCCATGGCCAGCACCACCGCCTCGCCGCGCCGGGCGGTCAGCAGCAGCTCCATCCGGATCTGCTTGCCGATGATCGTCCGCATGGCGGCCCGGCCGGGCGCTGGGGCGAAGGTTCCGGCGCTCACTTCGGGGCTCCCACCAGATCAGAGGTCAACGAGAGGTAGACGTCTTCGAGCGTGCGCCGGCGGCTGCTCACCGCGGTCACGTGCGCTCCGGCGTCGGCGAACCAGCCCAGCACGTCGGCGAGGGCCTTCGTGTCGAGCGACCCGGTGATCGCGTACTCGCCGGGGGAGGTCTCGGTGACGTCCCGGTGGAGGGTCGTGAGATCCAGGCCGGCGTCGGCGCGCACCTCCAGCAGGTCGATCCCCGCGGCGGCGGTCAGCGAGGCCGGCGTCCCGGTGACGGCGACCTTCCCGTTGCGCATGATGACCACGTCGTCGGCGAGGCGCTCGGCCTCGTCGAGCAGGTGCGTGGTGAGCAGCACGGAGACGCCGTCGGCGCGCAACTCCTCGATCAGCTGCCAGGTGGTGTGCCGCGCCTCGGTGTCCATCCCGGCCGTCGGCTCGTCGAGGAAGACCAGCTCGGGACGGCCGACCAGGGCCACCGCGAGGCTGAGCCGCTGCTGCTCACCACCGGAGAGGCGGCGGAACCGGGTACGCGCGACCTTCCGCAGGCCGAGCCGGTCCATCAGCATCCCGGTGTCGAGCGGGTTCGCCGCGAACGACGCGAACAGCTCGAGGATCTCGCCGGCCGCGGCCCACGGGTAGACGCCACCGGACTGCAGCATGATCCCCAGCCGGGGCATGAGCTCGTCGTGGTCGCCGACCGGGTCGAGCCCGAGGATCGTCGCCGAGCCGCCGTCCGGCCGCCGGAACCCCTCGCACACCTGGAGCAGGCTGGTCTTGCCCGCGCCGTTGTGGCCGAGCAGCGCCAGCACCCGTCCCCGGGGAAGGCTCAGGGACACCCCATCGACGGCGGTCTTCTCGCCGTAGCGCACCACGGCGTCTCTCACCTCGACCGCACCCACCATTGAGCTCCGCCCGTTCTCGGATTTGAATCGCCGCCCGTAGCCACTTTACGGCGGCGACCTGGAAGGGCCCGTCACGGCAGTCCCACGGGATGCAATGCCTCACCCTTATCCTCACTGACCATGAGCACGGTCGTGGAGATCTACACGGACGGCGCCTGCGCGCCGAACCCCGGGCCGGGCGGCTGGGGCGCCGTGCTGCGTTACGGCAACGCCGAGAAGGACCTGTGCGGTGGCGAGGCGAATCCGACGACGAACAACCGGATGGAGCTGATGGCCCCGATCCGGGCGCTGGAGACACTCAACCGCGCGCCGCTCACCGTCGACATCTACACCGACAGCGTCTACGTGCGGGACGGCATCACGAAGTGGCTGCCCCGCTGGCGGGCGAACGGCTGGCAGACCGCGTCCCGTCAGCCGGTGAAGAACGTGGACCTCTGGCAGCGTCTGGACGCGGCGGTCCGGCGGCACGAGGTGAGCTGGCACTGGGTGAAGGGGCACGCCGGTCACCCGGAGAACGAGCGCGCCGACCGGCTGGCGGCCCGGGGCCTCAAGGAGGCGGTGGAGGCCGCTACTCGTCCGGCTTGACCACCTTCGCCCGTGCCACCCGGTCCGGCGCCAGCCGATAAGTCGCGGCCCTGACCAGCTCTTCCGGAACGGTGTGCTTGCCCGCCCTCTGTTCCGGAACATGCGGCTGAGGCGCCCACTGCGGATCGGGCAACGACGAATAGGTCACCCCACCGGGCGCCGCGGGCTCCGGAATGCCAGGCCCGGCATGCGGCGCAGGAGCAGGAAAACCCCCCTGCGGTACGGGATCGGCACCGTGCGAGGGCGATCCCGTCTCCGCGACGGCATCGGCGGGTTCCGGAGTCGAGGGCCGCGGGCTCACCGGCCGGGGGATGGCCACCCGCGCGGAGACCCGCTCACGCCGGCGTCCCGCCTGCCGCGCGGCCATGCTGAACACGCTGCGGGTGCCGGTCGCGTACCCGCTCCGGTACGCCTCGGCCCGGTCCGCGCCGTGTTGCCGCCGCTGGTGGATCCGGCCGGCGGCATATCCGCAGCAGGCCACGAAGAGCGAGAGCAGGACGGCGAGGATCACGAGGTCGCCCGGTGCGGTCATGCCTCGATTGTGGCTATGTTGATAGACCGCGAGCTATGGCCCGTTTGACGTACCACGAACGAATTAGCAGTAAAGCTCAACCAATGGTCATGCCGAATTTCCGCCTGATTGTGATCTCTACTGCAGGGTAACCAAGGTGGGAGCGGCATCTGCCGAGGTCAAGATCCATATGGCCGCTCTGCGGGTGAGTGTCATGAGTTGACACTTTTGTACGCCGGGCGGCACGGTACTCCCGAACTTCGATGATGGGGGCCGTGATGCGAACCGGTTTGGTCGGACGTCACACGCGACGTGTCCTGGCCGCAGCCGCCGGGGTGATCCTGCTGCTGGCGGCCTCCGCGTGCAGTGGCGGCGACGAGGACGCCGAGGCCTCGAAGGTGGAGGTCTTCACCTGGTGGGCCGAGGGTGGCGAGAAGGCCGGGCTGGACGCCCTGGTCGGCCAATTCGCCGAGGAGTGCCAGGGCCAGCAGTTCATCGACGGCGCGGTGGCCGGGGGCGCCGGCATCAACGCCAAGCAGGTGCTGACCGCCCGGCTCACCCAGAACGACCCGCCGGACACGTTCCAGGTGCACGCCGGCGCGGAGCTCTCCGAGTACATCGACGCCGGCCGGGTCGAGGACCTGACCGGCGAATTCCAGGCGTGGGGCCTGCGCCAGGCGCTCCCCCAGGGACTGATCGACGACCTCACCGTCAACGGCAAGATCTACTCGGTGCCGGTGAACGTGCACCGGGCCAACGTGGTCTGGGCGAATCCGCAGGTCCTCTCGGACGCCGGCATCCACACCACGCCGAAGACGATCACCGCGTTCCTGGCCGACCTGGAGAAGCTGAGGAAGGCCGGCATCGAGTCGCCGCTCGCGCTCGGCCGCGACTGGACCCAGCTCATGCTCCTCGAAGCCGTGCTCATCACCAAGCTCGGCCCGGAGAGGTTCTCCGGGCTGTTCACCGGCGAGACCAGCTGGAGCAGCACCGCGGTCTCGGCCGGGCTGCGCGACTTCGCCAAGCTGCTGAAGTACAGCAACGCCGACCGCGACGCGATGGACTGGCCGGACGCCGAACGCCTGCTCATCGACGGCAAGGCGGGCTACCAGGTGATGGGCGACTGGGAGGCCGCCGACCTCACGGCGAAGGGCTTCCGGGCGTACGACTGGTTCACGTTCCCCGGCAACGGCGACGTCTTCCAGTGGCTGGCCGACTCGTTCGTGCTCGCGACCGGCGCGCCCAACCCGGACGGCACCACGTGCTGGCTGGCCACCGTCGGGTCGGCCCCCGGGCAGCAGGCGTTCAACGCGGCCAAGGGGTCGATCCCGGCGCGGACCGACACGCCGACCGACGGCTTCTCGGCCTATCAGCTGGCGGCCGTCGAGGACTGGAAGTCGGCCACCCCGGTCCCGTCCTGCGCGCACGGCTCGGCCTGCTCCCAGGCCTGGCAGAACGCCGTGAACAGCGCGCTGAGCGCGTACTCCACCAACCACCACAGCACCACTGCCCTGCAGAAGTCGCTGGCCGCGGCCGCCACCCAGTTCGTCAAGCAGGAATAGACGCTTTCCGGCACGATGGGGCGATGGCTGCTGCGAAGGACGCTGCGCAAGAGCGCGACGGCGTCAAGCTGACCAACCTGGACCAGGAGCTGTTCCCCGGCGCCGGCGCGACGAAGCGGGACCTCGTCGACTACCTGGACGTCATGGCGGACCGGCTCGTCCCGGTGCTGCGCGACCGCCCGCTCTCGGTGATCCGGATCCTGTCCAAGGGCAAGGGCGAGCCGGAGCGGTTCATGCAGAAGAACCTGCCGAAGTACACACCGGACTGGGTGCCACGGACGAGCATCTGGGCGGACGCCTCGCACCGGGAGGTCGTCTACGGGCTCGGCAACGACCGGCGGACGCTGATCTGGTTCGGCAACCAGCGGGCCGTCGAGTACCACCCCGGCCTCATGCTCGCCGGCTCCCACCACCCCACCCACCTGATCATGGACCTGGACCCGCCCGAGGGTGAGGACGGGACGAGCGGCTTCCGGCTCGCCGTCGCCGCCGCGCGGCTGGTCCGGCAGGTGCTCATCGACGCCGGGATCCCGGGGGCCGTGAAGACCTCCGGCTCCAAGGGCGTGCACGTGTTCGTCCCGCTGGACGCGGACGCCGCCCCGGAGGACGTCGCCGCAGCCCAGCGTGCCGTGGCAGCCCGCGCCGAACGGCTCGACCCGGCGCTCGCCACCACCGCGTTCATCCGCGAGGACCGGCACGGCAAGGTGTTCCTCGACGCCACCCGCGCCGGCGGCGCCACGGTGGCGGCGGCGTACAGCCCGCGGATCCGGCCCGGCGTCCCGGTCTCGTTCCCGCTGGACTGGGCCGACCTGGATGCGGTGACTCCGGCCGACTTCACCGTGCACACCGTGCCCGGCCTGCTCGGCGGCCGTGACCCGTGGGCCGCGGCGCTGCCCGGACCGCGGCCACTGCCGAAGGACCTGATCGACGAGGGCCACACCATCCCGGTCGCTCGCGTCCAGGCCATGCACGAGGGCAAACGCCGCGCCAAGGCCCGCCGCGAGTCTCAGGCCTGACGACCGGCGTCAGTGGGCGAACTGCAGCCAGTTCACGTTCACGAACTCGGTGTCGTCCGGCGCTGCGAACGTCAGGAACACCGTGTGCGTCCCGGTGATCGGCTGCAGGGCCGCCACGCTGGTGGTGAACGTCTGCCAGTCGCCGGTGTCGGTCACCGCCACCTCGCCGACCGGCGCGTTCTCCCTGCTGTCCAGGCGGATCTCGACGCGCCCGCCGGCGATCCCCACGGCCGAGGAGATCCGCAGCTTCGCCTTCGTCGCCGGCACCTCGCCGAACTCCAGGTTGTCGAACCGCAGATGATCGGCGCGGGTGATCCAGGCCGTGTTGAGCCCGCCGCCCTCGTCACCGGTCTCCTGCGTCTGGATGCCGGACATTTCGGTGGCGTTCTCCGCCTGGATCACCGGATAGTCGACCGGCTCCGGGGCCGCCGAGGCTGGGGCTGTCGAGGCTGGGGCTGCCGAGGTGGGCGCGGCCGGGGACTCGGCGGCGGGCGAACTGGTGACCGGGGCCGCCACGGGCACCACCGCCGGGTCGGCCGGCGTGTCCTGCCAGCGGCCGATCGCGTACCCCACCAGCAGCAACGCGACCCCGCCGAGCGCGGTCAGCACCCGGCGGCGGTTCGTCCCGGAGCGGGTCCGGTAGACGTTCGGAGATCGATGGTCCACCGGCAGAATGTATCGGCTCAGCCGGGCGCCAGTTCCGTGAGGATCTCGTCGGCCAGCTCGGCGGCGATCCGCGGGTCGGCGTCCGGGCTGCCGATCCGCGGATCCCAGTTCGGGTCGTAGAACAGCTCGGTGGCGCCGGCCTCCGCGTATCGCCGCGCCCCGTCCCGGATCTGCGACCAGGTGCCGGACAGCGTTCCGGAGTTGATCGCGCCACGCACCACCACCCGTACCGCCGAAGGGTCCTTGCCGGCCTCCTCGGCCGCCGCCCGGACGATGCGCGCTCCCCGCGCGATGTCCTCCAGGTCGGCTCGGCTGCTGCTCACCCACCCGCCGGCGATCCGCCCGGCCCGCCGCAGCGCGACCTCGGCCGTGCCGCCGAGCAGGATCGGCGGCCCGCCCGGCTGAGCGGGCAGGGGTGCCATCACTCCGGGCGGAACCTCGTACAACGCCCCCTTGAATCCGGAGGTGTCGCCCGCCCACATCGTCCGCAGTGCGCTCAGGTACTCCTCGATCCGCCGACCCCGCGGCCGGGGATCAGAACCGGTCGCCACGAATTCCGGCTCCGACCACCCACTGCCCAGCCCGAGATCGAGGCGCCCGCCGGACAGCAGATCGAGAGTGCCGGCCTGCTTGGCGAGGTAGGCGGGCGAGATGTACGGCAGGTTGATCACCGAGACACCGATCCGGATCCGGCTCGTGGCAGCCGCCGCCCAGGTCAGCGCGACCGTCGGATCGAGCACGCTGCGGTAGACCGGCGCGAGATCCTGATCGCGGCCGGCGAGCAGCCGCTGGAACGCCCACAGACCGTGGTACCCGAGCTCCTCGGCCCGCCGCGCGACAGCGGCGAGCGTCTCCGCCCGGGCCCACGCTCCCGAGACCGGCAATCCGAAACTGATCAGCACACCCTCAAACTAGCCCGGGTTCTGATCAGCCGAGTTCTGGCCCTTCAGCAACTCGTCCACTTTCGCCCGGATCTCGTAGCCCAGCATGGCCGCGACGGCGGCGCGGTTCAGCGCGAACGAGCCGGTGATCGTCGGATTGCCCGGCGCGTCCGAGCCCGGATTGACGATGCCACCCGCCGGGATCCTGCCGGACGCGTCCTTGCCCGGGTCGTAGGTGAGCACGGCCTGCGCGATCGCCTCCTTGCCGGCCTTGCTGCGCGCCCACTCGGTCATCCAGGCGGTGAATTCGCTCTTCGTCACGTCGGCCTCCAGCAGCCCCCACGGGCTGGTGTCGTTCTCCTGCGCGGTCGTGTACCGGCTGGAGAAGTGGGCGTGCTCGGTGTGTGCGCTGGCCCCGGTGTACTCCCGTGCCGTCCATCCCCAGGACCGCGACCAGATCCGGCGGTTGTAGATGACGTTCTGCAGCCGGTCGTCCCGCCCTTCCCGGTGCCGGATCACGATGATCTCGACGGCCCGGAGCATGGTCCAGCCGGATTTCCGCAGGTCCGAGTCGACGTCGATGGCGTGCACCTCGTTGCGGCCGTCGGCGTCCTCATACGGCGTGGCGCCCGTTTCATCCGGGTTGTGATCTGACTTCTGCCCGGCGTGCGAGCTGTCCCCGATCGACCCGTCGCTGCTCTTGTCCCGCGCCGGGGCCAGCGCGTTGAACTCGCTACGCAGACTCTTCAGGCACGGAACCAGGGTCCAGGCCATCCGCCCCCTCCTCCCACGGATCGGGCACGTCAGCGCCGGCCCAGTCCTCACCGGCCCCAGGATCATGCGGACCGGCGGCTCGCTCCTCCTCGTACTCCTCAGCCATCGCCCGATGGTCCACCCGATCGGCGTTGATCAATAGCCGGAATCAGACAGACTTAAAGATGTCGCATCGGGGTGGGTGATACGGACCGTCGCTCACGCCGAGGGCCCGGCGTTCCTCGCCGGCCGCTGCGCGTCCGGACCGCGAGCCACACGCCGCGCGACCTGAGTGAGTGCTCGGGCCCCTCTTCTCTCAGTTCACGAGGCCGGGTAGAAGCGGGTGGGGGTGATCAGGACGGCGGTGCGGCGCTGCTCGGCCATCGTGCGGTCGTAGGCGGGCACCGGCGTCCCGTCGGCGGGGTGCGCGAGCAGGCCCGTGTTGACCAGCGTGGACTGCACCGTCAGGTCGGCCCGGACCGTCGAGACGATGGCCAGCCCGGTCTCGGCCCGGCTCAGTTCCCACGCGTCTTCGAGAGCGCCCATGCGTCCGACACTAGTGGCCGTCACGCCCAGGTGCTGGACCACACCATCGTGCGGCGGGTGCGGATCTCGGCACGTCCGGCGGAGCGTACGAGATAAGGCTCGGAGATCGGACGGCGGATCTGCCAGATCTCCTCGGAGGCGCCGGCCGGCGTCACGACGGTGCGCAGATGCCACCAGCCGCAGACGCGCACGGTGAGGTAACGGCAGAGGTACTTGCGCCGGGTGGCGGACGGGTCAGCGGTCTCCGGCCAGTCCGGGCGCAGGGTGGCGCGCATCGCCCGGTACCAGGCGTAGGCCATCTTGCTGTACCCGTAGCCGTTCGGATGGTGGTTGTCGTAGAGGTCGAGCCCGGCGACCGCGGCCTGGTCGACGAAGTGCACGTTCGCGTCCTTGCCCGCGACGACGCCGGGGATGAGCCGGTTGTACGCCCGGTTCGCCGCGTTCTCGGCCGGGACCGCGGTGCCGACGATCGTGGAGACGAAGATGGCCGCGTCCGGAGCGCCGTCCCGGACCCGGTCGATGAGCCGGGACAGCTTCGCGGCGGTGACGGCCGGCTTCTCGAGCCGGGTCACGTCGTTCGTGCCGGCGTGCAGCAGCACGATGTCCGGTCGCGCGGCCGACACCCAGGCGCCGGCCGGGACCGTCAGCTGGTCGATCGTCCAGCCGCCGTGTCCCTCGTGGTCGGCGTCGCCGCGGCTGGTGCCGGTGGTCTGCGAGCCCACGAAGTCGAAGGCCAGCCCGGCCCGGACCAGGCGGCTCTGCAGCTCGATCCGGTAGCCGTCGCGCCCCGGCGACCCGGTCCCGACCGTGATGCTGTCCCCGAACGGCATGATCCGCACGATCGACGGACCGATCCGGCCGGCCGCCGCCTCGGCCTCGGCCGGCTCCTGGCGGCCCGGCATGAACACCCCGGCCAGCACCGCGACCCCGGCCGCCACGTGCGGCACATACTTCAACCCGCCCACACTTCAGAGGAACGCTCGTTTCGCGTTTTGGCTACGGCTGATCTTCAGGCGGGTGCTCCCTCCAGGAAGAGCCTGCCCGCCTCGGAGGCCGGGACCGGCCGGGAGAAGTAGTAGCCCTGGGCGAACCCGCAGCCCATCTCGCGCAGCGCCGCCAGCTGGCCGAAGTCCTCGATCCCCTCGGCCACGGTCGCCATGCCGAGGCTCTTGCCGAGCCGGACGATCGTGTCGGTGAGCGCGGTGTCGTCGGCGAGCACGCCGAGGCGTTCCACGAACGAGCGGTCGATCTTGAGCGTGTCGACCGGGAAGCGGCGCAGGTAGGCGAGGGACGAGTACCCGGTGCCGAAGTCGTCGATCGCCAGGGTGAGGCCGAGCGCCTTGAGCCGGACCAGCTGTTCGAGGTTGGACTCGGTGTCGGTCATCAGGACGCTCTCGGTCATCTCCAGACAGAGCAGGTCGGCGGGCATGCCGGTCTCGGCGAGGATCTCCGCGACGGTCTCGGGGAGACCGGCCTGGTCGAACTGGCGGACCGACACGTTCACCGACATCTTCAGCGGCCTGCCGCCGGCCGCGTTGCTCCACTCGACGGCCTGGCGGCACGCCTCGTGCAGCACCCAGCGGCCGAGCGGCACGATCAGGCCGGTGGCCTCGGCGATCGGGATGAAGTCCAGCGGGTTGATCATGCCGCGGGTGGGGTGCGGCCAGCGGACCAGCGCCTCGAAGCCGACCACCTCGTGGGTCGCCAGGTCGACGGTGGGCTGGTAGTGCAGCCGCAGTTCGCCGCGCTCCAGGGCGCCGCGCAGGTCGTTCTCCAGTTCGAGCCGCTCGATGAGCCCGTCCCGCATCCGGGGCCGGTACCCGGCGAAGACGCCGCCGCCGGCCGCCTTGGCGTGGTGCATCGCGAGGTCGGCGTCCCGCATGATCTGCTCCGCCTGCTCGCCGACCGACATGCCGGCGATGTCAGAGAGGTGGGCGCCGGCCAGGCCGATACTCGCCCGGGCGTGGATCAACCGCTCCCCCACGCTGACCGGCTCCTCCAGATCGTCCAGGATCCGCCGCGCCACCGCCTCCGCGCCGTCCCCGCAGATCAGCACGCCGAACTCGTCCGCGCCGAACCGGGCCACCACGTCACCGTCCCGCACGCACGAGCGGATCCGGTCGGCGACCTGCACGAGCAACTGGTCGCCGGCGAGGTGCCCGAGGCTGTCGTTGACCCGTTTGAACCCGTCGAGGTCGAGGTGCAGCACGGTCACCTCGGTCGAGTTCTCCAGCGCGGCGGCCGTCCGGTCCCGGAGCAGGGCACGGTTCGCCAGCTGGGTCAACGAGTCGTGGTACGCCTCGTGCACCAGCTGTTCCTGCAGCTCCATCCGCTCACTGATGTCCCGGGTGTTCAGCACCAGGCCGCCCACGTGCGGGTCGTCCAGCAGATTCGTGATCGTCATCTCGGCCTCGCGGGTACGCCCGTCCCGATGCTGCACCGTCAGTTCGAGCACGGTCGTGGCGTGCGGGCGCCCGGTCACCTGCCGCAGCGCCTGGGCCAGCCGGTGCGCCGACGCCGGGTCGAGCAGCTGGGTGAGACGGCGGCCGGTGAGGAACCGCGGCGTGTACCCGAAGATCCGCTGAACAGACTCGCTCTGGTAGATCACGTCGGCGTCCGGGCTGACCACCGTCACCACGTCGGAGCTCTGCTGGACGAGGGCGTGGAACTGCTGCTCGCGGGCGTACAGCTCGGCGGTCCGGTCGGCGACCCGCTTCTCCAGGTGCCGGGTGAGGCTGCTGTTCTCCAGCTGGGTGAGCAGCTGACGGCCGACGATCAGCAGGATCAGGAACGAGCGGGCGTACGCCACGAACGGGTGGCTGTGCCCGGTGGAGACGTGGAACAGCACGCTTCCGGCGAGGGCGGCGAGCACCGCGATGTACGGCATCATCACCGCGCCGCCGAGGATGCCGCGCGGCAGGTTGATCGGCTGGACGGCGGGCACCCGGGGACGCAGCGCGCCCGCCACGATCAGGCCGTACCCGGCCAGCCAGCCCAGATCGAGCAGCCGGCCGACGCCGTCGTCGTGCACCAGGCGCAGGTAGGCGTACCCGATGTCGGAGATCGCGAAGGCCAGCATGCCGGCGGCGAACAGCGCCAGGTCGGCGCCGCAGCCGTGGCGCCGGCGCAGCTGGGGAAGCATGTACGCGGCCATCGTCGCGATCACGATGTCGCCGACCGGGAACGCGAGCGTCAGGTAGAACGGCAGGCCCACCCCGGCGTCGGTGATCAGCTCGGCGGTGGAGACCCAGGCGACCAGGATGACCGACGTAGCGATCATGAGGCCGTCGAGGACGCTGCGGATCCGGTTCACCAGTGGCTGCGAGCTGCTCGGCATGATCAGCAGACCGGCCGGGACCAGGACGGCCATGCCGATCAGCGTGAGCCCCGGCTTGACCGGGCCGGGCTCGACGGCCGGGCCGATGCTCATCAGGAACTGGAACTGGCCTGCACCCCAGCAGAGCAGGCCGGCCGCGAGCGTGGCCCAGCCCCAGCGGGTCCGCCCGGTGAACCGCAGGGACCGCCACAGGCAGGCGGCAGCCGCGGCAGCGGCGGCGATCGGCACCGCGGTGAGCGAGACGACCCGGTCGGATGCCGGGTCGCCCGCGGAGAGCAGCACCACGACCACGGCGATCAGGGACGCGATGAGGGCGCAGGCGCGCGCCCAGCGGCGTGCTGCGGTGGAGCTCGGTGCCATCGCGGCCTCCATATCCCGTGGTCAAACGGGACATCGGGCATCCAGACCCCGGTCTTAGCGAAACTCAGATCAGACCGTCCTCGTACGCGACGATGACCAGCTGCACGCGATCCCGCACGCCGAGTTTCGCGATCGCCCGGGTCACGTGCGTCTTCGCGGTCAGCGGGCTGATCACCAACTGGGCGGCGATCTCGTCGTTCGACAGCCCGGTGGCGACGAGCCGGACCACCTCACGCTCCCGGTCGGTCAGCACGGCCAGCCGGTCACCGCCGGGCTTCGCCGCGGCCGGCACCGGGCGGTGGGCGAACTGCCCGACGACCCGGCGGGTGACGCTGGGCGAGAGCAGCGCGTCCCCGGCGGCAACGACCCGGACCGCGGTGCGCAGGCCGTCCGGGTCGATCTCCTTGGTGAGGAATCCGCTGGCGCCGGCGGCGAGCGCGGAGAAGACGTACTCGTCGGTCTCGAACGTCGTCAGGATGATGATCTTGCAGGCCAGCTCTCGCAGGATGAGGGAGGTGGCGGTGATGCCGTCCATCCCGGGCATCCGGATGTCCATCAGGATCACGTCGGGGGTCAGCTTGCGGGCGGCCCGCACCGCCTCGTCACCGGTGGACGCCTCGCCGACGACCTCGATGTCCCGCCCGCGGCGCAGCAGGCTGCGGAATCCGGCGCGGACCAGATGCTGGTCGTCGGCGAGCAGGACGGTGATCGGCACTTCTAGCCTCCGACGGGGATGCTGGCTCGTACGACGAATCCGGACTTGTCCGGGCAGGCGGTCAGCGCCCCGCCCAGCGCGGCGACTCGTTCTCTCATCCCCGCGATGCCGTGCCCGTCGACGACCGTGTCCGGGCCGGTCCCGTCGTCGCGGACGTCCACCACGACCCGGGTCGGCGAATATCGCAGCGTCACCACCGCCCGGGTCGCCTGGGAAGCGTGCCGGACCGTGTTGGTGAGCGCCTCCTGTACCACGCGATAGACGGCGGTCGCGACCGGCGCCGGCACCTCCACCGGATCACCGAACTCGTTGAACGACACTGCGAGACCGGCGGTCCGCACCTGCTCGACCAGCCCGTCCAGGCTCTCCAGCGCCGGAACCGAGCCCTCGCGCAGCACGCCGACCAGCGTCTTCAGGTCGGTCATCGCCCGGTTGCGCACCTCCTGGGCGAGCTTCAGCGACGCCCGCGCCTCCTCCGGTTCGGCGTCGAAGGCATCCAGAGCGACGTTCAGGTGCACACCCACCACGGCGAGCGTGTGCGAGACCACGTCGTGCAGGTCGCGGGCGATCTCCACGCGCTCTTCGGCCCGCCTGCGGCGGCCGTCCATCTCTCGCTGCGCCTCGTCCTGGGTGATCCGGTGCGCCATCTCGGTGCGCCAGCCCACAGCGTTCTTGTACGCCGTGACGCCCGCCAGCACGGCCGCCAGCCAGAGGGCCTCCGCGCCGGAGTGGGCGAACACCCAATCCGCGGGGCGCCCGGCGACGGTCGCGTCCCAGCTCGTCCAGAACAGCAACGCCAGCGATCCGGCGACGACGGCGAACCGGGTCCGCCCGGCGAGCGCCGCCCCGGCGAAGGCGGCAGTGGCCGGCCAGACGCCGCCGGCCTCGATCAGGAAGGAGCTGCGCTGGGCGAACACGCAGAGGAGGGAGAGGACCAGGATCGTGCGGGGCCGGCGGCGGATGCCGAGGGCGAGCAGGGCGAGCGTGACGGCGAGCGGACCGGTGAAGACGCTGTCCACGTCGCCGCCGGTCATCACCATCCCCGCGGGCACGCCGACCAGGGTGAGAGCCGCTGCCGCATAGGTGAACCTCTTGGTGACCATGTCCGGAACGCTAGGGAGTTCCGGCCGGTCGGCGCGTCGTCCCGCCGATGGCGATCGCATGGACTCCTCCCGCGTACGACGTACATCGTTCGATGTATGCCGCCTCGCTGGATAAGGTAGCCGAGTGACCGCCGCGGAACTGCTCGCCGCCTCCGGCCGCTTCGCCATCGCGCCCGGCCTGTCCGAGACCGAACTCGCCGGCATCGAGCGGGAGTTCGGGTTCACGTTCGCTCCGGACCACCGCGAGTTCCTCGCCGCGGGCCTGCCGACCGGCGTCGGCTGGCCGGACTGGCGATCACCGGACCGGGCCGGGCTGCGGGCCGCGCTCACCGCTCCGGTCGAGGGCGTGCTCTTCGACGTGGCCGAGAACGATTTCTGGTACGAGGGATGGGGCCCGGCCTTCGGCGACCGGCTCGCGGCCGCGCGGACGGGTCTGCTGATCGCGCCGCGAATGATCCCGCTCTACGCGCACCGCTACCTTCCGGCGGGCCTGGCCGGCCACCCGGTGCTCTCGATCTACCAGACCGACGTGGTCGTCTACGGCGCCGACCTGCCCGACTGGCTGAACCGCGAGTTCGCCATCGGCGAGCCCTCATCCCGCCAGGTGCGCCCCACGGTGCCGTTCTGGAGCGCCCTGATCTGAGCCGCCGGTCCGCCGTCGGACCGGCGTCCGCCGTCAAACCGCCGTCAAACCGGCGGCTTCCGGCGGCGGACGCCGCGTCAGGCCGCGTCAGGCGCCGGCGGCAGGCGCGTCAGGCGGTTGCGACGGCCACCTTGCGGGACCGGCGCTCCAGGACCGGGATCCGGAGGGTGAGCACGCCGTTCTCGTGGCGGGCCTCGAGGCGGTCGACGTCGAGCTTCTCGGAGAGGCGGACCCGGCGGGAGAGGTCACCCATCGGGCGCTCGGCGACGACGAACTCCGCGTCGGTGCGCTTGCGCTCGGCGCGGACGGTCAGCACCTCGCCGTCGACCGTGATGTCGATCGAGGCGGGGTCGACGCCCGGCAGGTCGATGTCGATGAAGAACGTCTCGTCGCGGCGGTAGGCGTCGAGCCGCGCGCCGGACTCGCGGGTGGCGAAGACCCGGGCGGTGAGGTGCTCGAGCTCGCGCACGGTGGGGGTACTGAGCAACATGATGGTGGCTCCAAGGCTTGAGCGTGGGTGACTCAACTTCAGAAACCGAGAATCTCGCCTCGGGATTCCCTCAAATTACTCAGCCCACCGGACTCACTCCAGCCATCGTGACGGCCGCCATGATTAGAACACCTGTACTATGCTGCGATTGTGATCCTGCACGCCGACCTCGACTCGTTCTACGCCTCGGTCGAGCAACGCGACGACCCCGCGCTGCGAGGCCGCCCGGTGCTGGTCGGGGGCGGGGTGGTCCTCGCGGCGAGCTATGAGGCGAAGGCGTTCGGGGTGCGGACGCCGATGTCGCTGGGCCGGGCCCGGGCGCTCTGCCCGCAGGCGATCGTGGTGCCGCCGCGGATGGCCGCCTACACCGCCGCGAGCCGGCTGGTGTTCGAGATCTTCGAGGACACCACGCCGATCGTCGAGCCGCTCTCGATCGACGAGGCGTTCCTCGACGTCGACGGCCTCCGCAAGATCCGGGGCACGCCCGTGGAGATCGCCCACCGGCTGCGCGCCGACGTGCGAGAGCGGGCCGGGCTGCCGATCACGGTCGGCGTGGCCGGGACGAAATTCCTGGCCAAGGTGGCGAGCGGGGCCGGCAAGCCGGACGGCCTGCTGGTCGTCGAGCCGGGCGAGGAGCTGGCGTTCCTGCATCCCCTGCCGGTGGAGAAACTGTGGGGCGTCGGCCCGGTCACTGCGGCCAAGCTGCGCGAACGCCAGATCCACACGGTCGGGCACGTGGCCCGGATCGGCGAGGCGGCCCTGGTCGCGATGCTCGGTGGCAACGCCGGCCGGCACCTGCACGCGCTCGCCCACAACCGCGACCCACGCCGGGTCAGCACCGGGCACCGCCGGGGCTCGATCGGAGCGCAGTGCGCCCTCGGCCGCTCGCCGGACGCCGACGTCACGCCGATCCTCGCCTCACTGGTCGACCGGGTCACCCGGCGGATGCGCCGGGCACATCGGGCCGGGCGGACGGTGACGCTGCGGCTGCGCTTCGGCGACTTCACCCGGGCCACCCGATCCCGCAGCATGCTCAAGGCGACGATGCAGACCGAGGCGATCCTGCGGACCGCCGAGGAGCTTCTCCACGAGGCTCAACCCCTGATCGCCACCCGTGGTCTCACACTGGTCGGCGTCGCGGTGAGCAACCTCGACGGCACCGGGAACGTACAGCTGGAATTGCCTTTGATCGAAGAGAAGGATCAGGACCGGCTGGACGCCGCGATGGACCGGGTGCGGGAGCGATTCGGGTCGGATGCGCTGCGGCGCGGCTCGATGATCGGGCGGACGATGTCCCCCTCGGTGCCGCTGCTGAGCGACTGAGGCAGACTTTCTCCTCATGCGGAAGATCTACGTGATCGGGATCGGCGCCGGCGACCCGGACCACCTCACCCTCCAGGCCGCGAAGGCGATCGGCCGGACGAACGTGTTCTTCCTGATCGACAAGGGCGAGACCAAGCAGAGCCTGATCGACCTGCGCGAGCGCATCATCCGGGGCTACTCGCACCCGCACAAGCGGATCGTCGAGGGCCGCGACCCCGACCGAGACCGCACCCCGGCCGACTACACCGGCACCATCGCCGGCTGGCGGCACCAGCGCGGCGTCATGCTGGAGGGCCTGATCGCCGAGCACCTCAAGGAGGACGAGATCGGCGCGCTGCTGGTCTGGGGCGACCCGTCGCTCTACGACTCCACGATCGCGATCCTGGAGGAGATCCTGGGGCGCGGCGCGACGACCTTCGCGTACGAGGTGATCCCCGGCATCAGCAGCGTCTCGGCGCTCGCGGCGAAGCACCGGATCGGGCTGAACCGGGTGGGCCGGCCGTTCCAGGTCACGACCGGCCGGCGACTCGCCGACGAGGGCTGGCCGGAGGGCGTCGACGACGTGGTCGTGATGCTCGACGCCCAGCAGGCGTTCACCGCCCACCCGGACGCCGAGATCTACTGGGGCGCCTACGTCAGCACCGAGGACGAGCTGCTCGCCTCCGGGCGGGTCGGCGAGGTGGCCGAGGAGATCGTGAAGACGCGCGCCGAGGCCCGGGAACGGCACGGCTGGATCATGGACACCTATCTGCTACGCCGGAATGTCGTCGAAGGGGGCGGCATAGGTGAAGCCGCCCCGCAGTGACGGCCGGTAATTCGTGAGAGGGCGCGCCTGGAAGTAGGGCGCCCACTCCGGGACCGGCGCCGTGATGCCGGACTCGTCGGCGAGCGTGAAGCCGAACCGGTGGTAGTAGGCGGGGTTGCCGAGCAGGATCACGACCGGCTCGCCGAGCGCGTCGGCCGCGCCGAGCACGGCGTGCATGAGCGCCGATCCGACGCCGCGTTTCTGGTGGTCCGGGTGGACGCTGAGCGGGCCGAGTCCCAGCGCCGGCTTGCCATCGATCGCACCCCGGCTGCAGACCACATGGCCGACGATCTGCCCGCCGGCCCGCGCGTCACCTTGCCCGATCTGTCGCGCAACAAGCGATAGTTCGGGGATCCAGCCCGGGTCGGTTCGGAGCCTGTCGACCAGGTCGGCCTCGGCACGGCGGCCGAAGGCGGCAAGCGTCACCGCGTGGATCTCGGCTTCCTGCCCGGGTTGCTCACGCTCCACGATCATGGGAGCCAGCCTCACTACCGGCACCCATGAACACAAGCGAATTACGCGGGCCCGTCCTCGAGCTCGCCCTCGGTCTCCAGGTAGAGCTGCTGGAGAGCCGCGATCGTCGACGGCTCCGGCGCCTCCCAGAGCTTGCGCTCGGCCGCCTCCAGCAGGCGCTCGCTGATGCCGTGCAGCGCCCACGGATTCGACTCGCGCATGAACTTCTGGTTCTCCGGGTCGAGCACGTAGCTCGCGGCGAGCTGCTCGTACATCCAGTCGGTGACCACGCCGGCGGTCGCGTCGTACCCGAAGAGGTAGTCGACGGTCGCGGCCAGCTCGAACGCTCCCTTGTAGCCGTGCCGGCGCATCGCGGCGATCCAGCGCGGGTTCACCACGCGGGCGCGGAAGATCCGCGCGGTCTCCTCGGTCAGGCTGCGGGTCCGCGCCTGGTCCGGGTTGGTGTTGTCGCCGATGTACGCGGCGGGCGCCTTCCCGGTCAGCGCGCGAACCGTGGCGATCATGCCGCCGTGGTACTGGAAGTAGTCGTCCGAGTCGATGATGTCGTGCTCGCGCGTGTCGATGTTCTTCGCGGCCACGTCGATCCGCCGGTACGCGTTCTCCATGTCCGGCCGGGCCGGGACACCGTCCAGATCCCGCCCGTACGCGAACCCGCCCCACACCGCGTAGACCTCGGCCAGGTCGGCGTCGTCCCGCCAGTTCCGGCTGTCCATCAAGGGTAGGATCCCGGCGCCGTACGCCCCCGGCCGCGACCCGAAGATCCGCATGGTGGCCCGCCGCCAATCGCCGTGCTCGGCCTGATCCCGCAGCGCGTGCTCGCGGACGTAGTTGTCCGGCTCGTCCAGTTCGGCGACCATCGCGAACGCGTCGTCGAGCATCGCCACCACGTGCGGGAACGCGTCCCGGAAGAACCCGGAGATGCGGACCGTCACGTCGATACGAGGGCGGCCCAGCTCCTCACGGGCGATCGGCTCGAGGCCGGTGACCCGCCGGGAAGCCGGGTCCCAGACCGGCCGGACGCCGATCAGCGCGAGGATCTCGGCGATGTCATCACCGGCGGTCCGCATGGCACTGGTGCCCCAGGCCGAGATGCCGATCGACTTCGGCCAGGTTCCGTCGTGGTCGGCGCGGTACCGGCTCAGCAGCGACTCGGCCATCGCCTGACCGGTCTCCCAGGCCAGCGAACTCGGGATCGCCTTCGGGTCGACGGAGTAGAAGTTGCGGCCGGTCGGCAGCACGTTGATCAGGCCGCGGAGCGGGGAGCCGCTCGGCCCGGCCGGGACGTATCCGCCGTCGAGGGCGTGCAGCACGTGCGTGATCTCGTCGGTCGTCTTCGCGAGCCGGGGCACGACCTCGGTGGCCGCGAACGCCAGCACCCGAGCCACGTCGGTCGCCTTGCCGGACATTTCCGAATTTTCCGGAATGTCGCCCGAGCCAGCAGTATCAGAGGAGCCAGCAGCATCGGGGAAGACGGCGGCCAGCACGTCAGCCGGCACCTCGACCGGCCAGCCTCGCTCCTCCATCGCCGTGACCAGAGCTCGCGCCTGCTCCTCGACCGCGTCGGTCTCGGCGGTCGAGGCGTCCTCCGACAGGCCCAGCGCCTCGCGCAGACCCGGCAGGGCCGCCACCTTGCCGGCCCACATCTGCCTGGCCCGGAGCATCGCCAGCACCAGGTTGATCCGGGCCTCGCCGACCGGCGCCTGGCCGAGGACGTGCAGGCCGTCCCGGATCTGGACGTCCTTCACCTCACACAGCCATCCGTCGATGTGCATGATGAAGTCGTCGAACTCCTCGTCGTCAGGGCGGTGTGCCTGGCCGAGGTCGTGGTCCATCTTCGCGGCCTGGATCAGCGTCCAGATCTGCGCCCGGATGGCGGGCAACTTCGCCGGGTCGAGGGCCGCGATGTTCGCGTGTTCGTCGAGGAGCTGCTCCAGGCGGGCGATGTCGCCGTACGACTCGGCTCGCGCCATCGGCGGAATCAGGTGATCGACGAGCGTGGCGTGCGCCCGGCGCTTCGCCTGCGTCCCCTCGCCCGGGTCGTTGACCAGGAACGGGTAGATCAGCGGCAGGTCGCCGAGCGCCGCGTCGGTGCCGTCGCTCGCCGACATGCCGACGTTCTTGCCGGGCAGCCATTCCAGGTTGCCGTGCTTGCCGACGTGCACCACGGCGTCGGCCTCGAAGTCGCCGGCGATCCACCGGTAGGCGGCCAGGTAGTGGTGCGACGGCGGCAGGTCCGGATCGTGGTAGATCGCGACCGGGTTGGCGCCGAAACCGCGCGGCGGCTGCACCATGACCACGATGTTCTCGTCGCGCAGGGCGGCCAGGACGATGTCGCCACCGTCCACGTAGAGCTCGCCCGGGGCCGGCCCCCAGTGTTGCTCCACCCGCTCCCGGAAGTCCGCAGGCATGGTGTCGAACCACGATTTATACGAGATGCCGGAGATGCGCACCGGGTTGCCGGCCAACTGCTCCTCGGTGAGCCAGTCCGGGTCCTGCCCACCGGCCGCGATCAGCGCGTGGATCAGTCCGTCGCCGTCGTAGTCGTCGAAGGAACCGACCTGGTAGCCGGCCTCCTTCAAAGCCTTGATCAAAGCGACGGTGGAGGCGGGGGTGTCCAGACCGACCGCGTTGCCGATTCGCGAGTGCTTCGTCGGGTAGGCCGACAACATCAGGACGATCTTGCGATCCGCCGGCGGCACGTGCCGCAGCCGGGCGTGCGCCACCGCGATCCCGGCGACCCGCAGCGCCCGTTCCGGATCGGCCACGTAGACCGACAGTCCCTCCGGGTCGATCTCCTTGAACGAGAACGGCACCGTGATGATCCGGCCGTCGAACTCCGGGATCGCCACCTGCGTAGCCGCGTCCAGTGGCGACAGCCCGTCGTCGCTCTCCTCCCAGGCGGCCCGCGAACTGGTCAGGCAGAGACCCTGCAGGATCGGTACGTCCAGGTCGGCCAGCACACCGACGTCCCACGCCTCGTCGTCGCCGCCCGCACCGGCGGTGGCCGGCTTGGTGCCGCCGGCCGCGAGAACCGTCACCACCAGCGCGTCCGCCGTGCGCAGTTCGGAAAGCAGTTCCGGGGGCGCGGTCCGCAGCGAGGCCGTGAAGATCGGCAGCGCGCGGGCGCCCTTCGCCTCGATGGCCTGGCAGAGCGCCTCGACGAACGCGGTGTTCCCGGCCATGTGGTGGGCGCGGTAGTAGAGGACCGCGACCGTGGTCTGCGCCTCCTTCGAAGGGCGCTCCAAGATCCCCCACTGTGGCGCCTCGACGGCCGGCGCGAACCCGTTGCCGGTCAGCAGCACCGTGTCGGAGAGGAAGTCGTGCAGCGAAGCCAGGTTCTCCCCGCCGCCCTGGGCCAGGTAGACGTGCGCGTCGGCGGCGACACCGGCCGGCACCGTGGAGAGTTTCATGAGGTCGGCGTCCGGGGCCTGCTCGCCGCCGAGGACGACCACCGGGACGTCGCCGGCCAGCAGCGCGTCCAGGCCCTCCTCCCAGGCCCGCCGGCCACCGAGGATGCGCACGACGACCAGGTCGACGCCGTCGAGCAGGGCGGGAAGGTCGGAGACCGCGGTCCGGGCCGGGTTGCCGAGACGCCACGCGGAGCCACTGGCCCGGGCGCTGAGTAGGTCGGTGTCGGACGTGGACAGCAGCAGAAACACGCGTCGCGCTCCCCCTCGGGGTCCGCGCCCCGTGGTAGTTGGGATGACGGCGAACGGAGTTCCTGACTTCCGGATCGATGACCCGGTCACAGTGGCGGGACCGCGCCGGAATCACACCGGCTTCCTCCGCGGCTTCGCCGCTGATAGACCTCCCACCTTTCCGAACGTCACGGCTCTGCGTCAAGGTGGGGTGACGCTCCCGACCCGAGGATGCCGGTCTGTCGGGGGCCGCCCGTAGTATCCGGGCCGTGGCACCCCTCCGGCAGTCCGACACCGACGCCTGCCCCGGCGCGCTGCGGTTGCATGCCGCGGCCGACGGGCTCCTGGCGCGTGTCCGGCTGCCCGCGGGCGTCCTCAGCGGCGATCAGATGCACGCTCTGCGTGAGCTGGCAGCCGACTGCGGCGATGGTCGTCTCGAGCTGACCTCCCGGGCGAACCTGCAGATCAGAGGCGTGCGAGCCGAGGCGGCGGAGACCTTGGCGACCCGCTTGCGCGCGGCGGGCCTTCTGCCTTCGATGACCCATGATCCGGTACGCAACATCGCCGCGCCGCCCCTCGCTCCCCCAGCGCTGCGCGCCCTGATCTCCCGCTTGGACGCCGCGATCCTCGCCGATCCCGAGCTACCCCGCCTACCCGGCAAATTCCTCTTCGCGATCGGCCACGTCCCCCTCGCCGCCGACCTCGCCGCCGTCCCCGCCCGCGCTGACATCGCCGCCGACGCCGACATCGCCACCCCCGCAGGCCTCGCCGTTCCGGGGGCGCCGTCGTCGTTCACGATCCGCTTCGGAGGTCACGACACCGGGCTGACCGTCGCTCCGGACCGTGTCGTCGAAACCCTGATCGCCGCCGCCCACGCCTTCCTCGCCGAACGCGAAGCGCAGCGCGGCGACGGCCCGGCAGCCTGGCGCCTGCGCGAGCTGACCGACGGCCCGGCCCGGGTCTCCGCCCGGGTCAGCACCGCTCTCGGCCTCACCCCGATCCCGCGTGCGTCGTCTTCCGAGGCGCTGACCCCGGTCGAGTTCCTGAAGCCCGGTGGCCTCGTCGGCGCGCCGGAGCACGGTGACCTCGTCGGCGCGCCGGAACCCAGTGACCTCCTCGGCGCGCCGGAGCCCAGTGACCAGCCCAGTGACCTCCTCGGTGTGCTGGAGCAGCCGGGCAGCCCGCTCGTCGCGGTCGGGGCGCTGGTGCCGTTGGGGAGGCTCGGACCCGTACCCCTGAAGATCTTGGAAAAAGCCGCCCGCCTGGTGATCACGCCCTGGCGCGGAGTGCTCGTCACCGACCTGCCGCCCGAGGAGGCCGCCGCCTGGTCGGACCGCCTGAGCGCGGCCGGCCTGGCCCTGTCCCCCGACTCACCGTGGGTAGGCGTGACCGCCTGCGCCGGCCGCCCCGGCTGCGCCAGGTCCCACGCCGACGTCCGAGCCGACGCCACGGCCGCTTCCGTCTTCGTCGACGGCCTGCCCACACATTGGGTCGGCTGCGAGCGGGCGTGCGGCAGCCCGGCCGGGCGTCACGTCCGAGTGCTGGCGACGCCCCACGGCTACCAGGTCTCCCACGCGGGCACGAGCCCTGGCCTGCCTGAATCTGGCATGGCTGAATCTGGCCCGCCTGCACCCGGCCTGCCTGCACCCGGCCTGCCTGCACCCGGCCTGCCTGCACCCGGCCTGCCCGCACCCGGCCTGCCCGCACCCGGCCTGCCCGCACCCGGCCTGCCCGCACCCGGCCTGCCTGAGCCTGGCCTAGCTGGAGCCGGAAACTCCGCCGGACATTTCGGAAATGTCGGTCAGGGTGCGGCCGGCGAGACACCTGTCAGTGACGAGCCGGTGCCGCTCTCCCCTGCTTCGCGGGAGTTGGGGGATGCGGTGGCGGCGGCGAGGAGGGCTTGATGGAGTACGTGCGCGACGGCGCTGAGATCTATCGGCGGTCGTTCGCCACGATCCGGGCCGAGGCCGACCTGAGCGGGCTGCCGGATGACGTGGCCCGCGTCGTGGTCCGGATGATCCATGCCTGCGGGCAGGTCGATCTCGTGGAGGACGTGCGGTACAGCCCGGGTGTGGTGTCGGCCGCCCGCAAGGCGCTGCTCGACGGCGCGCCGATCCTCTGTGACGCGCAGATGGTCGCGTCCGGGGTCACCCGTGCGCGGCTGCCGATGGCGAACGACGTGATCTGCACGCTGCGCGACCCTTCCGTGCCCGAGCTGGCCAAGGAGATCGGCAACACCCGCAGCGCCGCCGCCCTCGACCTCTGGGGTGACCGGCTCGGCGGCGCGGTCGTGGCGATCGGGAACGCGCCGACAGCACTGTTCCGGCTGCTGGAGATGATCGAGGCGGGCGCGCCCCGGCCGGCGGCGGTGCTCGGGATCCCGGTCGGCTTCATCGGGGCGGCCGAGTCCAAGGAGGCGCTGGCCGAGTCCGATCTGGAGTACCTGATCGTTCGCGGTCGCCGCGGGGGCAGCGCCATGACGGCGGCCGCCGTGAACGCCATAGCCTCCGAAGCCGAGTAAGCCCCCTTTCGAAAACGGAAAAGACGGATATCGGAATGACGAACGACGCGATCCAGCCCGGCCGGCTCTACGGTGTCGGGCTTGGCCCCGGCGACCCCGAACTGGTCACGGTGAAGGCGGCCCGGCTCATCGCGGCGGCCGACGTGATCGCGTACCACGCTGCCCGGCACGGCCGCAGCAACGCCCGTGCGATCGCCGCCGGCTACCTGCGTGAGGGGCAGATCGAGGAGGCGCTGATCTACCCGGTCACCACCGAGACGACCGATCACCCGGGCGGCTACCAGGGCGCGATCGACGAGTTCTACGCCGAAGCCGCCGCCCGCCTCGCCGAGCACCTGGACGCCGGCCGTGACGTGGTGGTGCTGGCCGAGGGCGACCCGTTCTTCTACGGCTCCTACATGCACATGCACAAGCGGCTGGCCGGCCGTTACGAAGCGACGGTCGTCCCGGGCGTGACCTCGGTGAGCGCCGCCTCGGCCGTCCTCGGCCGCCCGCTGATGGAACGCGACGAGATCCTCACCGTCCTGCCCGGCACGCTGCCACCCGCCGAGCTGGCGGCCCGCCTGTCCACCACGGACTCGGCCGCCGTGATGAAGCTGGGTCGCACCTTCCCCGGCGTCCGCGAAGCGCTGGAGCAGGCCGGCCGTCTGGGCGACGCGTGGTACGTGGAACGCGCCACCACTGATCGAGAACGGTCGGTGCCGCTGAGCGAGGTGGACCCCGACTCGGTCCCGTACTTCTCCCTCGCCCTGCTACCGAGCCCGGCCGCCGCCGCATTCTCCGCTGCGTCGCCTGGCATCTCCGACAAGTCGGGGATGCCGGAGGACGGCGGGAGCGCGCCCGGGATTCGGAAGGCGCTCGGGGACTCGAAAGCCGGGCCGGTGCGGGAAAAGGACGGCGCTCAGGGCAGCCCCGGCACCGTTACGGTCATCGGGCTGGGGCCTGGGCCTCGCGACTGGCTCACCCCCGAGGCGAGCGCCGCCCTGGCCGCCGCCGACGACGTGATCGGTTACACCACCTACGTGAATCGGGTCCCGGCGAACCCGCGCCAGCGCCGCCACCCCTCGGACAACAAGGTCGAGGCGGAGCGTGCCGCGTTCGCCCTGGATCTGGCGAAGCGGGGCCGCCGGGTGGCAGTGGTCTCGTCGGGGGATCCGGGTGTGTTCGCGATGGCGGCGGCGGTGCTGGAGACGGCCGAGGACCCGCAGTGGCAGGACGTGCCGGTCCGGATCGTGCCGGGACTGACGGCGGCGCAGGCGGTGGCGAGCCGGGCCGGCGCCCCGCTCGGGCACGACTTCTGCATCCTGTCGCTGTCGGACCGGCTCAAGCCCTGGTCGGTGATCGAGAAGCGGCTGGAGGCCGCGGCCGCCGCCGACCTGGTGATCGCCATCTACAACCCGGCGTCGAAGACCCGCACCGAGCAGCTGGTCCGCGCACGGAAGCTGCTGCTGGAGCACCGGGCGGACGAGACCCCGGTGGTGGTCGGCCGGGATGTGGGCGGCCCGGCCGAGGAGGTCCGGATCACCACGCTGGCCGATCTGGACCCGGCCACGGTCGACATGCGCTGCCTGCTCATCGTCGGTTCGTCGCAGACTCGGGTGTCAGCCGGTGGCCGGCTGGTTTACACCCCCCGGCACTACCCGGCCTGACCAGGGAAAAGTCCGAAGATTCCCGGGCGGGTGAGCCGGCGCACCATCGGCCACCGTCCGGGGAATGAAGGCTGTGCACCTGTCCGCTCCGCGTTCGCAACCGCACTGCATCGACGGAAGCCTGTGGTCCACCCCCACATCAACCGAATGGAGGGGCCAGACCGTAGAGACCGCCGAATGAAGGGCTGAAGCCTCCGTGAAGACTGTTCGCAGCCGCGCAGCGATCCTCGCATCCTCGCTGCTCCTCGCCGTCGTGACGCCGGCCGGGGAGGCCACGGCCGCGACGAAGCCGGCACCCGCGCCGAAGGGCGTGAAGCCGGCCGTAGCCGTCAAGGTTCAGGGTTCGGTCGTGGCGACGAAGGCGAGCCGCCTCGCCGCCACCATTTCCGCGAAGACGATCAACTACTACCCGTCGGACGCGGGCTGGTCCGCGATGTGGACCTCGTTCGACGCCGCCCGGGTCGACGCCGACCTGGCGAAGGCCGCCGCGCTCGGCGCCGACAACGTACGGGTGATCGTCTTCCCGCAGGCGTTCGGCTACCCGAGTCCGAAGGCGGAGTACACAGAGCGGCTCCGCAAGTTCGTCAACATCGCCGACTCGTACGGCCTGACCGTGAAGCTGACCCTCTTCGACTGGTGGGCCGGTTACAGCGACGCGGCCGGCAGCACCGCCTGGGCGAAGGCGGTGCTGGCCCCGTACGCGAGCGACCCCCGGGTCATCTCGGTGGAGCTGAAGAACGAGTTCAACCCGAACGACCCGGCCGCCGTGGCCTGGGTGAAGCAGCTCATCCCGGCGGTCCGGAAGTCCGTTCCGCAGATGCCGCTGACGCTGAGCGTCGACGGCCAGAGCGGCGCCCCCGCGATGGCGAAGATCAAGTCGGCGCTGACCGCGACCCCGCTGGACTACTACGACTTCCACTTCTACGGGAACTCGGAGCGTTCACTCGCCGAGATCCGTAAGGCGCAGTCGGCGGTGAGCCCGGCCCCGATCGTGATCGGCGAGACCGGTGTGACCACCGCGACCGGCTCCGGCAGCGAGGGTGAGCAGGCCGCGTTCCTGGCCCGGGTGTTCCGGGCCGCACAGGTGGCGAAGGTCGGCTCGGTGGCGCCGTGGACGCTGAACGACTTCAGCGACGGCGCGATCCCGTCGAACTCGCAGGTGTCGAAGCTGCCCGCGCAGTACAGGTTCGGCCTCTACCGGGCGGACGGCACCGCGAAGCCGGCGGCTGCCGTGGTGCGTGCCGCCTGGACCGGCGGCACGCTCACGAACAGCGTGCTCGACCTCGGCTTCGAGGCGTCGGCCGGCAACTCGCCGTGGCGTCCGTACCTGGCCGACCAGGGTTCCGCAGTCCGGGTCCGGGACGTGGCCCACACCGGCTCCGGCTCGGCCCGCTTCTCGGACACCGGCCGCACCACCGCCGGCCTGCCGTCGGTCCGGACCGCCCCGGTCAACCCGGTGCTCCCCGGCCAGAAGTGGCACGCCGAGGCCTGGGCCAAGGGCGCCGGCGTGACCGGTGCCAACGAGATCGCGCTGAGCTGGTTCGACGCCAACGACAAGTGGCTGGGCCAGAGCAGCTCGAAGCAGGTCGCGAAGGGCACCAGCAACTGGACGAAGCTGACCGTCGACGCGGTGGCCCCGGCCGGCGCGGCCAGCGTGCAGCTTCACCTCAAGTCGGGCGACAACGCCGGCTCGGTCTGGTTCGACGACGTGGTGCTGTCCAACTGAGCGAACAGTCGTGAATAGGCGTCCACGGTCTTCGACCAGGAGGACGGATCCGCGTGCCGCCGGCCTGCCAGGCCGGCGGCTTTCGCGATGCCGAGAGCCAGGTCGGACGGTGATGCCGGTGGTACGAACACCGTCCCGCTGTACTCCGAGGCCGCCTCCACGAGACCACCCACCCCGGTCACCACGACCGGTACGCCGTGGCTCATCGCGATGTGCAGCGGCCCGCTCGCCGAGCTCCGCCGGTACGGCAGCACGACCACGTCCGCCCCGGCGAAGAAGTCGTTCACCTCGGCGTCCGCGACGTACCTGTTCACGAACGTGATCCGGTCCCGGACCGGCGAGTCGACGATCATCTCGGCGGGCAGCGTCCAGCCCTCCCAGGTCTCCCCCACGACCGTGAGGTGGTAGCCCGGCCCGAGTCCGGCGAATGCTTCGATCAGATCTTCGAGCCCCTTGTACGGCCGGATCGTCCCGAAGAACAGCAGCCGGCAGATCCCGTCCGGCCCGGGGCGCCGCGCCACCGGCTCGTGATGATCGAACGGCCCGTGCAGAGCGATCTCCGCCGGCATGTCCGCGATGCCATAGATCTCGGAGACCGCCGCCAGATCGAAGCGCGAATGCACGACGACACCGTCGGTCCGGTCCAGCAGCGGCCTGATGCAGCGCCGCACATATCGGGCGGCCCACGCGTGCCGCGCCTCCCCGGTGTCCTGCACCTCGTGGAACTCCACGATCACCCGGATCCCGAGCGCCCGGGCCGCGAGGACCAGGGCGAGGTACGAGTGCAGCACCGCCCCGGTCCACCACTGCAGAACGAGCACGTCCGGCCGGAACGAGCGCAGGAACCCGACCGCCCGGACCAGCGAGGGGACCGCGAACCAGTCCACGCCGTCGAATACCCGTACATCCTCGGAATAGCGCAAGTCGGCAAGCGAGTGACCGACCCGCTCCCGCCCGGGATAGAGGCGGGCCGGCAGCAGCCGGCGCATCAGGATCGCGCCGACCTCGTAGCGTGACGAGAGCGCGTTGCTGAGCCGGCAGGTGTAGTAGCTGATCCCGGAGAGGAACCGCCAGCCGGAGCCGACGACCAGAACACGAATCCGCTGTTCATCCGGCATGGGCGATGCAGTCACGGTAGACCTCCTCGATCTCGGGGACGACGCGGGCGGCGGTGAAGTCGAGCCCACGCTCGTGACCGGCGTCCCGCAGCCGGCCCGCCAGGTCACGGTCGGTGAGCACCCGCACCAGCGCGGTGTGCAGCAGATCGGGGTCGCCGGGCGGGACGAGCAACCCGGTCACGCCGTCGTGCACCACGTCGAGCAGGCCGCCCGACGCGGAGGCGACCAGCGGCGCGCCGGCCAGCATCGCCTCGACCGCGACCTGGCCCATCCCCTCCAGCAACGACGGCACCACCCCGGCTGCCGCGCCGTGCCAGGCCGCCATGACCTGCGCGTGCGGGACGTCGTGCCGGACCACCACGCCGGGCGGGATCGGCGGGGTGTCGTGCCGGCGGGTGCCGAGGCAGACCAGCCCCGGAGCGTCGGGCATCGTGGTGACCAGCCGCCGATAGGCCGTGAACAGCACGTCGATGCCCTTGTGCAGGCCGAGTTGCCCGACGAAGAGCAGGTAGGGCCGGTCCGGCAGCCACTCCGGCCGCGGTGTGTCCCGGGCCAGGTCGTCCAGGCCGTCGGGGACCAGGCTGGAGAGGACCCGCACCGGGAGTTCGCCGGGCAGCCGGGCCAGGTTCAGCGCCGAGGCCACCGAGGACGAGATCGCGGTGAGCGTGTCGATGCCCTTGTGCCGGTGACTGCGCAGACCGGCGGTGAGCACTGCCGCGCGCGGGCGGCCGTACTGGGCGGTGGCGCAACCGACGCACCGGGCCAGACTCGGTCCGGAGGTGCAGCGGCGGCCGTTGCGGGAGAAGGTCTTGCGCACGCAGGTCAGCCCGAAGTCGTGGGCGGTGTGCACGTGCGGCAGCCCGAGCCGGCCGGCGCGCAGCGGCAGGTAGCTGTACATCAGCCAGTCGTGGCTGTGCACCACGTCGAAGGTGTGCGTCCGCAGCGTGCGGGCGATGTCCGATGTCGTCAGCGGGTCCGGCATCGTCGGGTGGAACGGTTTCGCGGTGTCGGCGTTGAGGCCCGGCATCATGGTGTTCGCGATGCTGCGCACGCGCAGCACGCGTACTCCGTTGATCTCCTCGTCGTCGGGGGCCGCCGGTGTCGCGAGCGTCAGCACGGTCACCTCATGGCCGCGCCGCACCATCTCCTCGCTGCTCGTGGCGATGCTGCGTTCCAGCCCGCCGATCACCGGCGCATAAAGGTTGGAAAGGTGCAGAATTCTCATCGGAAACCCTCCGCTCGTCGTCCTGACCCGGGACGCACGGATCTCCGGGCGGCCAGGAAGCCCACGATCAGCGCACTCGCCGTCTGTCCCGCCAGCCACGCGACGCCCGCGCCGGTCACCCCGAGCGACGGCAGCAGCAGCCAGGTGAGCAGCAGGCACGACACCGCGCGGACGGCGTTGAGTCGCCTGCAGAGCCGGAACCTCCCCTGCGACCGCCAGTGCGCCACCGCGAGGTTCGCGACCGCGTCCGGAAGAGCCGCCACCACGAGGATCTTGAGCAGCGTGCCGCCTTCGGCCGCGTACCCGGCGCTGAACAGCCCGAGGATCGCGTCCCCTGCGACCAGCAGCACGACGGCCGGCCCGCCCACCACGGCGAGCACCACGGCCGCCGCCCGCGCGAGACCGACCCGCCCGTCGTTCGTCCGCTCGGCGTAGAGCGCCGACGCCACCGCCGGCGACACCATGAACAGCATCGAGGCGGTCATCCAGGCGAGGTAGAAGTGCGCGTTGGCGTCCGAACCGAGCCGGGCCGTGACCAGCACCGGCAGCAGCGCTGCCGGCCCGGCCTGGCACAGGTTGATCAGGTGATGGCCGGTGAGCGCCGTCCACAGATGCGGGAGCTCCGCGGCGATCCCGGCCGGCCGCAGCCGGGCGCCGGGACGCAGCCGCCGAGGTCCGGCCACCACGGTGAGCGCACTGACCAGCAGCGTCGGCAGCGTCCACGAGAGCAGCACGGATTCGGCCCAGTCCACGCCCGGGACCGGGTACGCGAGGATCACGAAGAGCGCCACGATCTTGCCGCTCGCCACGGCCAGGTTGCGGACCAGCATGCCGTGCCCGGCCCGGTGCGCGACGTAGACGTTGTCCAGCAGCGTCGTCAGCGTCACCGCCACGGCCGCGCAGACCAGCGCCGCCGCGCCCTGAAGTCCACCGAGGAATCCGAAGTTGTCCGCCACCGACGGCACGATCATCGCCCCGGCGGCGGCCGCGGCGGCGGTGGCGGCCGACCCGAAGATCAGTCCGCCGCTGACGATCCGCGACCAGCCGGCCGTGTCACTGCCGGGCAGCCGCTGGATGAACATGTGGCCGGCCCCGAGGTTGGCGATCATGCTGACCGCGGTGGCCGCCGAGATCAGCGCGGTGGCCGTACCGATCTCGGAGGCCGGCACGCACCGGGCGGCGAGCATCCAGTACAGGTAGCCGAGCCCGCCGTTCACCACGGTCGTCGCCATGATCAGCAGACTGTTCCGAGCCAGCGAATCCCGCCCGACCCGTGTCACCACCCGGGTCAGCACTTGGCGCCGCTCCTCGAGAAGGCTGCGGTCCGCGTCCGGACCGTCACCGGCCCGCGGGCGTAGAACCCGGCGCTCATCCTGCCGACGCTGATGTTCACGGGATGCAGGCAACCGTCCTGAGGTACGGCCGGCACCCGAACCGTGAACGACCGGACCGTGTCAGCCGCGACCGTCACCCGCTTGGCCGCCACGACCCGTCCCCCCACCCGGAGCCGCACCGTCGTCGTGACATCCCCGATCCCGGAACTGGTGACCCGAACCGGAACGGCCAGCCCTCGCCCGGGAACCGTCACCGGCGCCTCGATCCCCGCAGCCCATCCACCGAGGGCGACACTCAGATAGCCGGGCTCGGACGGCCGGGGCGCCGCCTCATAGATCCGGGCCGCCATCCCGCCGACCCCCAGAGCGACGATCACAGGGATGAGTACGGCTACCCCGGTGCGCCAGAATCCCCCACGCCGGGGCCCCTCTCCAGCCGAGTCATGTCCGGTTTCTCGTGAAATTTCGGCATAAGGGCTGGCGGAGGCTGGGCTGGCGGAGGCTGGGCTGGCGGAGGACGGGTTGGTGCTGCGGGCTGAGCGTTGTGACGGGAGGCCGCCTCGATGGGTGGTGCCGGGGTCGGCGTGGTGGGGGTCGGCTTGGTGGGGGTCGGTGGCCGGCACTCGGCGTTCGCGGAAGAACGTGGCTGCCGACGCGACGAGGGCCACCGCGGTTTCGCCGATCACCAAAGGGGTGGTTCGGACGGGCAGTCCACAGGCGTGCAGGGACAACGCCACCAAGGGCAGCGTGACCAGGCCCGCTATCGCCGCCATGCCGATCCGGGCCGCCGGCAGGCCTTGCTCGGGCGGGATGCCCGGCAGTGCTCGCAGCGACAGCTCGCCCAGGGCCAGGAGTGCGAACAGGCAGAGCGGGACCGCGTACCAGGGGCGGCCGGCGGCCAGGAGGACTCCGGCCAGGGCGGCGCAGGTGAGCAGGGTCAGCCGGATCGTCCTCATCGCATACTCCCGAGACGGGCGAAGTCGAAGCGGTAGATCGCCACGTTCGGGCCGTCGTACATCTTGATGAGCCAGGGCATCGTGTCGAACTTGGTGAGCTGGGCCTCGGTGAACGCCGGGCGGCCGTCGTGCGGGATCGGCTCGTTCGTCTCGAAGTAGATCTTGATGTCCGGCACCTGGCTGGCCATCCGCCGGTCCACCACGAGGAACTCGAAGCGCCAGCTGCGCAGCTGCTCCAGCAGGGCCGGCGAGATCGGCTCCCCGGGCCGGGCCAGGTAGAGGTCGTAGGCCGGGAAGGTGGCGGAGCCGGTCGTCGGTTCCTGTTCCCCGTACGAACCGAAGATCAGTCCGGAGTAACGGTCGGCGACGAGCCTCGTCTCCCTGCCCTGCGTCTCCCGCAGCCAGGCGGCAGCCGCGAGCACCTCGGGAGTGGCCGCCCGGGTGTCCGAGCCGAAGACCGGCGGTCCGGGGAAACGGTACGACGGATTCATCCCGGCCGCATTGTTCCCGACCAGCATGAGCGCGCAGGCGGTCAGCAGGATTGATCCACGGAAAACCCGGTTGATCCGATGCGGACGGTCCAGGAGTGCGATGATCAAGGGGGCGACGGCCATCGCGAGGCCGAGGTAACTGAACGCCCACGACCGTCGTGCGCCCTCCGCCCCGGCCGGGGTGAGGATCAGCAGCGTGGCCGGGAAGTAGAGCGCGCCGACCAGCAGCATCGCCGCGACGCCGGCCGAGGTGAACGGGTCGGCGGTGTGCCGGCGACGCCACCAGAGCGCGGTCGCGCCGATCATGGCGAGGAGGGCGAAGCCGGGCGCCGCGTACGCGGTGTACTGCTCCCACCAGGGCGCGATCGACTGGCTGAACAGGGTCCGGCCGCCCGAACCTCCGCCGGCCAGGCCGCTGAACTGGCCGAGCGCCCGGCCCAGGTACGGATCGAGGTAACTGCCGGTGCTCGGTGCGACGGCGCCCATCCAGCAGCCGGTGACCAGCGCGACCCCGGCGGTCAGCGCCCACGCCGTCCGAGGAACGGTGAGCAACGCCGTGAAGGAACAGGTCACCGCGAGCAGCCCGAGGATGCCGGTGAGCCAGATCGCGGTGAGGTGGTGGGTCGCCACCGTCGCGACGGCGAGGATCAGGGTGAACGCCGCCCAGCCGAGCCGCCGTCCCGTGGTCGCCGCCCGCATCGCGCGCAGAGCGCCGGCCAGGGCCCAGACGAGCACGGTGATCGCCAGGGACTCGTATCCGAGCTGGGTGTCGAAGAAGAGGAACGAGCTGTTCAGGCTGTAGACGAACGCCGCGGCCACGCCGACCCGCGGGTCCGGCCAGAGCTGACCGGCGACGACCGCGATGCCGAGCAGGACGAGCACGTGCGCGGTGACGAGCAGCAGCAGTGCGGCGTGCCAGACGGTGAGGCCGGTCAGCGCGGCGAGGGAGGAGACGGTCGCGTGCAGACCCGGGTAGTCACCGATCACCCGGACGATGGGGTTCTGCTCGAAGAGCCGGCCGTCGAGGAGGATGTCATGGGCTTGACCCCAGTGCGCGTACTCGTCGTGGTAGAGCGGTCCGGAGGGATTGCGGAGCAGTTTGGGCAGGTACGTGAAGCAGCCGTAGCCGATCAGCACGGCAAGCCTGGTCAGTGGTCGGGCGTTCCGGCGTACGGCGAAATAGGCCGCGGGAAGCGCGAAGAGCAACATGCCCGCCCAGAAGAAGCCGAACTGACCTCCTTCGCCCCATGCGGCCCGGCGGTACGCGATCACCAGCGCGGCGGCGCCGGCCGCCGCCGCCACCGAGAGCGTGAGCGCACACCGGGCCGTCTCCCCGCCGCCGGACGTGAAACGGCCGCCGGGAAGACGGGCTCGAAGGAACCGGCCGGCATCGACACCGGCCGTGGTGGCAGTCATCAGCCGACGGCCTCCGGCTGCGTCGCGGAGCAGGGCGCAGTGGTGACGGCGGAATAGACCTGGCGGATGCCGGCGACCACGTCGTCCCAGGTCGGCAGCGTGGCGGGACGCTTGCGCCCGGCCGAGGTCGCCTCGATCATCGCGGCGGCCAGGTCGGCCTCGTCGTCCGGATCGGCGTAGCGCAGCCAGACGCCGTCCCCGGCGAGCCGGGCGACCTCCTGGTGGGCCGGGATCGGCGCGGCCACGGTGGGCAGTCCGGCGGCGAGCGCGTCGGCCACCGACATGCCGAAGGCCTCGTGTGCCGAGGCGGAGACCGCCGCCGAGGCCTGCGCGAGGCAGGACGCGAACGCGGCGTCGTCGAGCCGGCCGTGGAAGACGACCTGACCGGCGAGGCCGAGCCGGGCGGCGAGCTGACGCCACCGGTCGGCCGCTGGTCCGGTGCCGACCACGTCGAGCCGGTGATCGGGACCGAGGTGCGCCATCGCCCGGATCACCCGATCGACCCGCTTGTACTGCTCCAGCCGCCCGACGCAGAGGATCCGGCGGGACTGGGCGGGCACGACCGGGACGGCCGGGCGCGGGTCGGTGCCGTTCGGGATGATCACCGTGCGGTCGGTGACCTCGGGGAAGTGCCGCAGGAGCAGGTCACGCTCGGCGGCGGTGACGCAGACGACCGCGCTGGACCGGGTCAGGATGGTCCGGCCGAACGGGCGGTAGACCGGGTGCAGCGCGGCCCGCAACCTGCTGTGCCCGGTGCCGTGGTAGTGCGGCGTGAAGACCATCGGCGTGCTGGTGTTCGCCTGGGCGGCGCAGAGGGCGGCCAGCGCGTGATAGCTGTGCACGTGCAGGACGTCGTACGCGTCGGCGTTCCGGCGCAGCCACCGCCAGAGCGGGAGCGACAGGCGGTAGTCGCCCGCCGGAACGGTGAGCGGGAACCGCCGGACGAGCACGCCGTCGACGGTCTCCTCGGAACGCGACCGGTGCTGGGTGATCACCTCGACCTGGTCACCGGCGGCGAGCAGACCGGCGCAGAGGCGCTTGACGTGGGTCTCCACCCCGCCGATGTCCGGGTGGTACGCGTTCGCCACGATGCCGATCCTCATCCGACGCGTGCCCCGTTCCGCGATGTCCGGGCGGCACGACGGCGCGGACGCCATTCGCGGGCGATGGTCCGCAGCACCCGCATGCCGTCGGTGAGCGCGTTGAGGTTGCTGACGCCGTGGATGCGGGAGTGCTCGAAACTCGGCACCTCCACGATCTCCAGCTGGGCACGGGCCGCACGCAGATTCAGCAGGGTCTCGATCTCGAAGCCGTCGCCCCAGAGCCGGCCGTCGGCGCGGTCCGGCGCCGGCGACGTGTGGTCGAGATCGAAGATGTCGAGGTGGCGGGCCCAGAAGGCGTTGTACCCGTAGCAGAGGTCGCTGTACCGGGTGCCGAACAGCATGTTGACCAGCACGCTCAGGCACTTGTTGCCGGCCCGGCGCAACCGGGTGATGTCGGCGCTGCCGCCGGTGGGCTGGAAGCGGGAGCCCTTCGCGAAGTCGGCGCCGGCCCGCAGCGTCTCGACGAAGCTCGGGATCTCCAGCGGGTCGGTGGACCCGTCAGCGTCGATCATCACGATGATGTCGCCGGTGGCGGCGGCGAACCCGCAGGCCAGAGCGTTGCCCTTGCCGCGGCGGTTCTGCCGGACCACGTGGATGTCGGGGCACAGCCGGCGGGCGACGGCCACGGTGTCGTCCGTGGACCCCCCGTCGACCAGCACGATCTCGTCCACCTGCGGGAGCCGCGCGAAGACGTGCGGCAGGTTGCGGGCCTCGTTCAGCGCCGGGACGATCACGCTGACCGTCGGAGCTGCGCTTTTCGGAGCTGCGTTTTTCGGAGCTGCGTTCTTCGGAGCTGCGTTTTTCGGAGCTGTGGGCTCCGTGATTTCTTCGGAAAGCACACGGTCGACCGTGGGCATCAGACTTCTACTCCTATGTCAGGATAAATCAGACCAGGTTCAAGCGAGAGGCGCGTCGACGGTCCAGTCGTAGACGTCCTGCCGTGCGGTGACATCTCCGGTCGCGGCCGTGAAACCCACCCAGCCGCTGGCGGCCCCGGCACTGCGGGCCAGGTCGACGCCGTGATCGAGCAGCAACTGCTCGGGCGAGCCCTTCGCCTTCACGTAGACCTTCAGGTTGTGCGCCCCGGCGTCGTACCGGACCCGGGCGTGGAACGGCTTGCCGAACAGCGGGATCGACGACTCGGCGAGGGCGGCGTGCCGGTCCGGGTTGCCGCCCAGCACCACGGCGAGGTGGTTGCTGCTCGGATCGGTCGTGTTCTGGTACGTGTCGAACTCGACCGCCACGCTCCTGGCGATGCCCCGGTATCCGAGACCGCCGCCCCAGCCGCCGAGCGCCCGCGGGCCGGCGCCCTGTGCGAGGAACGCGATGCCGTCCGCACCGGGCTTGCCGTGGTGCAGGTGCGCCGTGAACGTGGTCTCGAAGGACGCGGTGAGATCGACCCTGCTGGTGGACCAGGCCGATCCGGCCTGCTTGAAGCTGCCGTTTGTCAGCGCGATGACCCGGCGGTCGCCGCGGTCCGAGGTCACCGCGGCGGTGCCGTTGAGCGCGATCGACTCCGCGTATCCGGCGTCGAGCGGCTTGATCGTCCCGTCGGCGGCTTGGGCTCCGGCGGCGTTCACCGTCGCCAGTATCGAGAGCAGGGCAGAGGCCAGGAGGCCGCCCCGCGCGAGTCTTGACGAACGCACGAGTTGCTCCATTTCAGTTGATTTGCCCGAGTAGAACCTGGCCTAAGGTAGGGCAGACCATGGAGTCGTGTGTCCGAGTCTGGGGTAATTACCCTCGTTTGTTTTCCATCGGCTCGACGAGCGGTTCCGCGGCGACGGTGGCGAGCAGGCGACGGTCGAAGTACCCGATCTCCACCTGGGTGCCGGGGACGGACAGGGCGGCGGGCAGCCAGGCGAGCGCTATCGGGGCGCCGGCGGTCCAGCCGTACGCGGCGCTGGTCACGTGGCCGACCACGAAGCCGCCGGCGTACACCGGCTCGCCGCCGAGCGGGACCTCGCCGGTGTCTTCGATCCGCAGGCTCGCCAGCCGCCGGTCGGGCAGCGTCGCCGGGCGGGCGCCCGGCCGCACCAGCGCTTCCAACCCCGCCTGGTACGGGTCGTCCTCACCGGTCAGATCCACGCCCCAGGCCCGGCGCCCGTTCTCGATCCGCAGGCTCTCGTACGCCAGCCGCCCGGCCGCGACCAGCCCCGCCTCGCGCCCGGCCTCCCCGATCGTGTCCCAGAGACGCAGGCCGTACTGCGCCTCGGTGTAGATCTCCGCGCCCGGCTCACCGACCGCCGAGAGCGGCAGGACGGTCACCGGGACCATGCCGAGGTAGCCGCCGGACCGCAGCGATCGGAGCAGGTCCGGCGCTCGCGGGCCCCAGACGCCGAGCCCGCAGGTGCCGCCGGTGACGTCCCGGACGGTCACCCCGGCCGGCGCCCGCCGCCTCAGCAGGTCCAGGTCGAGCGGGCCGCCGATGACCAGGAACCGGTCCTCGGCGAGCCGGGCCACCGTGACGTCGCCACGGATGCCGCCGGCCGGGTCCAGCAGCAGCGTGCGCGTCACCCCGTCCTGCGAGACGTCACTGCTGGTGAGGCCGGTGAGGAAGGAAGCCGGTCCGGTCACCTCGATCCGGGTCTGCCCGGTCAGGTCGTAGACGGCCACCCGCTTGCGGGTCTGCCGGGCCTCGGTCTCGGCGATCGGCGACCAGTGCCGCGCCGACCAGTCGTCCCGCGACCGGATCTCCTCCGGGGGCGGGTTCGTCGCGTACCAGAGGGGCAGCTCCCATCCGTCCACCTCGCCGAAGACCGCGCCCAGCTCGGCCTGCCGCGGGTGGAACGGGCTGAGCCGCAGGTTGCGCACCGCCGGCGGATCCTGCGGGTGCACGATGCCGAGCGTGCTCGTGTAGGCGCGGGTCGCCGCCCGGCGCACGTAGGCCGGGGCGAACCGGCCCGGATCGAACCTGTTCAGGTCGCACTCGTGCAGGTCGATGCCGGGATAGCCGTCGACGAGCCACTCGGCGAGGGCCTTCGCCGCGCCGGCCGAGTGGGTCACCGAGACGGCGCCGGCGATCCAGAGGCCGCGCAGCTCCCGGGACTCGCCGAGCAGCGGGAAACCGTCCGCCGTCACCGCGAGGACGCCGTTGAACGCCTCCTCGAGGGCGGTACGCGACAGGCTCGGGATCAGCTCGGCCACCGCCGACCAGGACTGCTTGAAGGTTCCGGAGGTGAACGGCAGCATCGCCGGGCGGTTGTCCTCGGGAACGTCGGCGAGGTCCACCGGGAGAGGCTCGTGCAGATAGGCGCCGACGCCGAGGTGCTCGCCGTAGGCGCGCAGGTAGAGGCCGCGGTCCGGATGACGCAGCACCGGCAGACCGGCGGAGGCGCCGACGGCGGTGGTACGGACGAACTGGTGGGCCATCGGCAGCATCGGCACGGCCACACCGGCCAGCTCACCGACCGCCGGCCCCCAGAACCCGGCGCAGCTGATCACGACGTCGGCCGGGTACGCCGCATCCGCGCTGCGCACCCCGCTGACCTGGTCGCCCTGCCGCAGGACCGCGACGACCCGCTCGTTGCCGATGAACCGGGCGCCCCGGGACGCGGCTCGCGCGGCCTGCGCCTCGGCCGCCCGGACCGGCGCCGCGACACCGTCCGACGGCACGTGCAGCCCACCGAGGATCCGGGCCGGGTCGAGCAGCGGGAAGAGCTCCTTGCAGGCGGCCGGGTCGAGCACCGCGGAGCCGATCCCCCAGGACTGGCCGAACCCGAACCGCCGGTGCAGCTCGGCGAGCCGTTCCGGGGTGGCCGCCACCTCCAGGCTGCCGACCGGCGAGAAGCAGCCCAGCTCGGCGTACTTGTCGGCGGTGTAGCGGGCGAGCCGGGACAGGGTCCGGGACGGGCTGGTCTGCACGATCAGGCCGGCCGAGTGCGAGCTGGAGCCGCCCGTGCTGAAGAGCGGCCCCTGCTCCAGCACGGTGACGTCGGTCCAGCCCTGACCGGTCAGCTCGTCGGCGAGCGCGCAGCCGACGATGCCGGCTCCGATCACGACGACCTTCGGCCCGGGCATCGTCAGCGGGTCTGGGAGAGCCGGGCGGACCAGCGCAGCCGGGGCCAGCGCGGAATGATCCGCAGCCGGGCCCGCGGACGCGCGCCGAACCGCCTGGCGACGTGACGGCGCTTGATGGTGTTCGGGCGCACCGGACACGTTCGCACCGCAACCCACCTCCTTCCCGTGGTCTTCGCGAAGACAGGATCTTCACGTGAATGGCGCCGGTCAATGGGCCTTCGGGTCTTTTACCTATGCGCAACAAAGCCCGGCATACTCCTCGCGTGGATCATCCGTATCTGGACGGGCCGCGGCCGCTCGCCTTCGCGCACCGCGGCGGCGCCGCGGAGGGCGACGAGAACACGGCGGCGGCCTTCCTCCGGGCGGTCGAGCTGGGCTACCGGTACGTGGAGACGGACGTCCACGCCACGGCGGACGGCGTCCCGGTCGTCATCCACGATCCCGTCCTGGACCGGGTGGCCGGCCGTCCCGGCCGGGTCGCCGACCTCACCTGGGCCGACCTCTCCACGGTGCGGGTCGGCGGCGCGGCGGCGGTGCCCCGGCTCGAGGAGGTTCTGGACGCCTGGCCGGAGATCCGCTTCAACGTCGACGTGAAGACCGACGCGGTCGCCGAGCCGGCCGTCGAGGCGGTACGCCGCACCGGCGGCGAGGACCGCGTCCTGCTCGCCTCGTTCAGCGACCGCCGGCTGTCCCGGGTCCGCCGGCTCGCCGGCCCTCGGGTGGCGACCTCGCTCGGCATGGGCGAGGTGGCCCGGCTGCGGATCGCCTCGGCCGCCGGGCTGCCGCTGCGGGTCCCCGCCTCGGCCATCGCCGCGCAGATCCCGGTGCGGCACGGCCGGATAACCGTGCTGACTCCGCGATTCCTCGCTTATCTGCACCGCCTCGGCCTTGCCGTGCACATCTGGACGATAGACGATGCGGAAACGATGAATACGCTGCTCGATATGGGCGTCGACGGCATCATGACCGACCGCATTGACGTCCTCAAGGACGTATTCTCGGCGCGCGGGCTCTGGTTCCGTTAAGAAACTACCGGCTCACAGGCTGTTGTTGTAACCTTCCAGCTCAGCGTCGTTCCTGCAAGATCGCTTGAACCGGGGACATCATCCGAACGGCCGATGCCGGGGGTTCAAGATCCGATCCATATTTTTTCTTTAAGTTCGGCATAAGAATTCCTCAAGTTCCTGCGCGGAATTGATTTCTGTGAGACCTCCTCCTAACGTCTGGGCGTCGGCGCGCAACCCGCGCCGAATTCCGAGAATCCGAGAACTCGGGGAAAAGAAGGTCTCGTCATGCGACGCACCCGGCTTCTGGCCGCCGGAGCAGTTCTCGCCGCGGTCGGCGGTGTCATCGGTTTCACTCAGCTCTCCTATGCCGAGGACAATCCGTCCACGCGTGCCGGCGAGAGCGGCGCCGGCAAGGTGGTGGGGAACAACCTCACGATCCTGACCGACACCTGTGTGGACAGCCGGCTGGAGGCGCACGACGGCTTCCAGAAGGGCGACCGGTGCGTCTCCACCGAGTTCGGTGAGGTCGGCGCGGCCGCGAACAACCCGACGCTGCTGATCACCCAGGCACCCCGCAACGTGGACGTCGCGACGCCCTTCACGCTCCAGATCAGCACCCGCAACCTGATCCGGGACCGCTTCCTCGCGGCCGGCCAGGGCGGCTACTACGTGGAATCCAGCGTTCTGCAGAACGGCCTGGTCCGCGGCCACTTCCACACCGCGTGCCGGATGCTGACCAGCACCGACGAGGCGCCCGCCCCGGAGCCGGTCCCGGCGTTCTTCGTCGCGACCGAGGACAGGCGCGGCGGCGCCGACCCGGACACCGTGACCATCCAGGTCCCCGGACTGCCGCAGGAGGGCACCGCTCAGTGCTCGTCGTGGGCCGGTGACGGCTCACACCGCATCCCGATGATGGAGCGCGCCAACCAGACGCCCGCCCTCGACTCGGTCCGGATCACGGTCCGCGCCGCCGGCGGCGACAACGGTGGCGGCAACAACAACGGGGGCGGCAACAACGGCGGCAACAACGGAGGCAACAACGGAGGCAACAACGGAGGCGGCGGCAACAACAACGGCGGAGGCAACAACGCCGGCGGCGGGAACAACGGCGGCAACAACACCAACACCGGCACGGTGAAGCCGAGCAAGCCGGCCGCCACCAAGCCCGCGGCCACCGCGACCGCCAAGCCCGACTCGACGGTGACCGCCAAGCCCAACTCCACGGTCGTCAAGCCGAGCACCACGACGGCCACCCCGCGTACGAACGCGACGACGAAGACCACCACGAACACGGACGACGACGACAACGACGTCTCCGCGAACAACAACTCGGGTTCGAACAGCGACTCCGGGAACGAGTCGGCGACCACCGAGGAATCGACCGAGGAGTCGGCCACGGAGTCGGCTGAGGAAGAGGCCACCCCGAAGTCCACGACCAAGGCGGCCAAGCCGAAGCCGTCCGCGACGACCGAGGCCGCGACCACGACCGAGGACGACACCGAGAACGGCTCGGGCGCCGGCGACAACGGCGCTCCGGACGACATCGAGTACGTCCCGGCCGACACGAACCCGCAGGCCGAGCCGCCCGCGCCGGAGGAGAGCGGCCCGATCAGCCTGATCGCGAACAACATCGCCTGGGTCGGCGGTGGCGCGGTGCTCCTGCTGGCCGGCCTCATCGTGGCCGCCCTGGTCCGCAACCGCCCCCGGAACAGCTGGCGATGACCAGGGCGAGCTGACCGAGCGACGACGAAGGCGGCTGTGGGATTTTCCACAGCCGCCTTCGTTACTTCAGCATCCATAAGGGTAGCCTTACCTCCCGGTAGACCGTCCGGGCAGGTAGATGAGGTGCAGTATGGCGACCAGACCAGCGCGACCGGCTCACGAGGGCGTGGTCACCCGGGTCGAGCAACTGACCCCGCACATGGTGCGCGTGGTGGTCGGCGGAGAGGCACTCTCCCGCATCACGGCCGGACAGTTCACCGATCACTACATCAAGGTGCTGTTCCCGCAGCCCGGGACCGACTATCCGGACCCCTTCGACATGGGCGTGATCCGTGAGACGCTGCCGCGCGAGGCCTGGCCGGTGGTCCGGACCTACACGGTGCGCAAGTGGCTGCCCGAGGTCCCGGAGATGTGGGTGGACTTCGTGGTGCACGGCGACAGCGGCATCGCCGGACCGTGGGCTGCCCGCGCCGAGCCCGGCGACCCGTTCCGGTTCATGGGCCCCGGCGGTGGCTACGCCCCGGACGCCGACGCCGGCTGGCACCTGCTCGCCGGTGACGAGAGCGCGCTGCCGGCCATCGCCGCCGCGCTGGAGGGCATGCCCGCCGGCGCCCGGGTCCGCGCGATCCTCGAGGTCGAGGGACCGGACGAGGAGCAGAAGCTGGACACCCCGGCCGACGCCCAGATCACCTGGCTGCACCGCGGTGGCCGCCCGGTCGGCTCGCTGCTCTGCCCGGAGGTCCGCGGCATGGACTTCCCCGAGGGCCGGGTCCAGGCGTTCGTGCACGGCGAGGCGAACTTCGTCCGCGATCTCCGCGGTCACCTGCGTCACGACCGCGGCCTCACGATGGACCAGCTCTCCATCTCCGGCTACTGGCGCAACGGGATGAACGAGGACGGCTGGCAGTCGAGCAAGAGGGAGTTCAACGAGCAGACCGACCGTGAGCAGGAGACGCCTGCCGCTGTGTAAGCACCGGGTGGCGGCTGTGACCGTACACACCTGGCGAGGCGGAACGCCCCGGACCGGGGCCATGATGTTTCCGTGGTGTTACTTGAGGAGCGGGCGGTAACGCGCCGCCAGGGTCGGCTGTTCATCCTGATCGCGCTGTTGCTGGCGGCGGTCAACCTGCGTCTGGCGGTCACCAGCGTGGGTCCGGTGCTCACCGAACTTCGCACCGGCCTCGGGATGTCCACGACCGTGGCGGGCCTGCTCACCTCCGTACCGGTGGTGTGTTTCGCGGCGATCGGCCTGGCCGCGCCCCGCCTGGCCCGGCGCTTCGGCGCCGCTCGCGTGATCCTCGGTGGTCTCGCGCTGCTCACCGCGGGCCTGGCGACCCGCTCCTTCGCCGCCGACTCGGCACTGTTCCTGCTGCTCAGCGCGGTGGCCCTGGCCGGTATCGCCCTGGTCAACGTGCTGCTGCCGTCGGTCGTGAAGGACTTCTTCCCGGACCAGGTCGGCACGGTGACCGGTCTCTACACGGTGGCGCTGAACATCGGCGCGACAGCGGCGGCCGCTGCGACGGTGCCGCTGACCGGCGCGTTCGGCGACGACTGGCGTCTCGGCCTGGCCTGCTGGGCGCTGGCCGCGGTGGTCGCGCTCCCGCCGTGGATCCTGATGGCCCGCAACGGGGCGAAGACCCACAATCCAGATCAAAGGCCTTCGCCGGTACGGGTGACCCGCCACCCGGTCGCGTGGGCTCTGGCGGTCTATTTCAGCATGCAGTCGACATCCGCTTACGTGATCATCGGATGGCTGCCGCAGATCTACCGGGACGCCGGGATCTCCGCGTCGACGGCAGGCGTGCTCTTCGCGACGACGTCGTTCCTCGGGGTGCCGCTCGGCTTCATCCTCTCCTCGGTGGCCGGCCGGGTGCGCAGCCAGAGTGCCATCGCGGTCGCGCTGGGCGTCTTCGGCATCGCCGGCTGGGGCGGCCTGCTCTGGTCTCCGTCGGCCGCGCCCTGGCTGTGGGCTGTCTTCCTGGGCATCGCGAACACGGCGTTCCCGCTGGTCCTGACGATGATCGCGCTGCGCGGCAGTTCACCGGCCACTGTCGTGAAGCTGTCCGCCTTCGCCCAGAGCGTCGGCTACCTGATCGCGATCCCGGGCCCGTTCGTGGTCGGCGCGCTGCACGACGCCACCGACAGCTGGAAGGCCCCGCTCGCCGTCATGGTCGCCCTGACGATCCCCCAGATGATCGCCGGCGCCCTGGCCGGCCGGAACCGTCAGATCTGACGACTCCGGAACGCCGTCAGTCGTAGTGCGCCAGCCGGGGCCAGATCACGCTCCACGGCTGATCGAGCCGGCAGACGTAGACCTGGGCGTCGAGTTCCTCGTTCACCACCCCGGCGGTGTTGCGCAGCCGCGCCTCCGCCGAGCACTCGCCGAGGTGCCGGGGTGGCGCCTGGAGCACGGCGACGACGACGGTCCGGCCGTCCGGCGGCGGGCCGAAGTGGCGCAGCTCGTTGTGTCCGCTGTAGACGGCCGGAAGGCCGAGCGACCGCCCGTACCGATCCAATGCCCCTGCTTCTCCGTAGTTGCCGGTGAAGAGCACCGCCTTGCGCTGATCGGCCTCGGACAGCCCCGCATAGACGCCGCCGATCTGCCAGACGTAGTCGCGCCAGCCGATCTGGTCGGCGACGGTCTCGTTGACCTCGGCGATGCCGCTCTCCCCGATCTCGTCCTCGGGCAGGACCGGCAGCGACGACACGATCGCGAGCAGCGCGAAGACCGCCACGGCGATGCCGGTGACGTACCGTTTGGCGCCGGTCGCCCATCGCCCGGCAGGCACCGCGCCGATCGCGAAGAGCGCCAGCAGCAGGCCGATCGGGTAATACGACTGCCCGCCCATGGCCAGCAGCAGGAGCAGCATGAGCGGATACGCCACGGCCAGCGACCGGATCGCCCGCAGCCGGCGGTCCCGGAGCAGCACGACGATCCCGGCGATCCACACCGGCGGCAGGATGAGCAGCACGAACTGCATCGGGATCAGCAGCGGGCGGTCCCCGGCGATCGCGGCCGCCATCTCGGCCTGTGGAAAGCCGCTGACCGCCTGGTAGATCAGGTTGGGTGAGCCGACGAGCAGGCACGCGACCACCCCGGCCCAGAGCCACCGCGACCGGAACACCTCCCGGGGACCGGCGATCAGCAGCCCGGTGCCGAGGCAGAGCAGCAGAAGCACGATGAGGTGCTTGTTGTAGAGGCCGAGCCCGGCCGTCACGCCCGCGGCGAGCCAGGCCCGCTCCCGGCCGCCGAGCAGCGCCCGGATCACGAAGAGGATCACCGCGAGCCAGACGAGCAGGTCCGGGGCGGCGGTGGAGGCGACGTGCGCGGCGGAGAGCGGCACCACGCTGACCACCCCGGCAGCGGCGATCGTCTGGGCGGCGGCGCCCCCACCCGCCTCGCGGGCGATGAGGGCGGAGAGCAGCACCACGAGTCCGAGAATGATCGCGAACGGAACCCGCATGGCCCAGACCGTGTCGCCGAAGATCTCGATGCCGAGCCGGCCCAGCAACGGCGTGAACGGCGGCTGGTCGACGTATCCCCACTGAAGGTGCCGGCCGAGCATCCGGAAGTAGAGCTCGTCGCGGTGGTAGTCGTACCGGCTCGCGGTGATCAGGAGCAGCAGCGTGGTTCCGACGGCGATCAGGCCGACCGGCCACCAGGCTACGGGCCGGCGACCGATGACATCTATACGCTCCGTGTCCGCAGTGTCACTCAGAGCATTCGCCACGGTCTCACCGTACGAGGACAGCGCCACTCTCGCACGCTGGTGCCATCATGGAACCTTCATGCGTGTCGATGCCACGAGGGACGGCCAACGTGCACGACCATGATCGGGAAGCCGCGGCCGAGCAGGCCAGGGAGGGTGTGCGCGCCTGGGTCCGGCAGACCGGGTCCCGGGTGGAGGGCGCCGGCGCGTACGCGATTCTGGCACTCCTGACCGCCTCCGCAGTCCCGCCGACCGTTCTCGATCAGTCGAGCGGTGACCGTCTCGCCGACCTCATGGCCGATGCCGGGACGGACCCCGGCGCCGGCCGCTCCGTGTTCGCCGCCCGCCTGCTACCCCGCCTGACCGCCACCGGCGAGAACGGCCGTGCGCTGCACGAGGAGATCTCCCGGGTGCTGCGCGCCGCGGACGCGGTCAACACGGCGCTCGCCGAGGCCGCGGCCACCGACGACGAGCTGCGGCGGGTGCTGGAGGCCGCGTTCCAGGAGATCGGGCTCGGCGTTCCCGAGCTGCGCTGGATGCTCACCGACGTCCGGGAGAGCGCGGACCGCCTGCGCCGGCAGCTCGCCACCCGGAGCCTGCGGCTGCGCCGCGAGCGCGACGAGATGCGCCGCCACCTGGTCGCGTTCACCCGCGAGCAGCTCCCGGCCGGGGACGCGGTGCCGGCCGACGTGCCGGGTGGCGCGGTGCCGCCCTATCCCGGTCTGGTCCACTTCGAACCCGAGGACGCGCCCTGGTTCCGCGGCCGTGAACCGGAGATCGCCGAGATGCTGGGCCACCTCGCCGAGCAGGCGGCCGGCGGTCCGCCGCTGATCGTCACGGGCGTCTCCGGCGCGGGCAAATCGTCGCTGGTCCGGGCGGGACTTCTGCCCGGCTTGGCGTCGGGCGCGCTCGGCGCGCAGGCGGCGGCTTGGCCGTGGGTTCTGGTCCATCCGGGCGTACGTCCGACAGCGAGGCTCCGAACGCGGATACGAACCCTGATCCCCGCACCTGAGGACGAGTCGCGGCCGGACGACTCCACTGAGGATGATCCGTCGATCGCCGCCCTCGCCGCCGCTGCGACCGCGGCCGGGCGCCGGCCCGTCATCGTGGTCGACCAGTTCGAAGAGCTCTTCACGCAGTGCGCCGACCCGGCCGAGCGCCTCGCCTACGTCACCGAGCTGACCAGCGCCGCGCCGGCCCTCGTCGTGATCGCGGTCCGTTCCGACTTCTACCAGGACTGCGTCGAGCTGCCGCCGCTCGCGAAGGTCCTGACCGCCGGTCACATGGTGGTCGGCCCGCTCGGCGCGGACGCGATCCGCCGGGCCGTCGTCGAGCCCGCCGAGCATTCCGGCCTCAGCGTCGAGCCGGGCCTGCCCGGCCTGTTGTTGCGCGATCTCGGCGCCGAGGACGGGCGCCCGTACGAGCCGGGCTCCCTGCCCCTGCTCGCCCACGCCCTGCGCGCCACCTGGGATCGACGTGAGGGCGTCCGGCTGACCGTCGGCGCGTACCGGGAGACCGGCGGCATCCGGCACGCGATCGCCGAGACGGCCGAGCGGATCTACCGGGAACAGTCACCGGACGAGCGGGACCGGCTGCGCGAGGCGCTGCTCGAACTGGTAGCGGTGACGGCGAACGGCACCGTGGTCCGCCGACGGGCCGACCGCGCCGCCGCCGACTCCCTCGTGCTGCGCCGCCTGGTCCGCGCCCGCCTCGTGACGGTCGGCGCGGACACCGTGGAGATCAGTCACGACGCCCTGCTCCACCACTGGCCACGGCTCGCCGGCTGGGTGGCCGAGGCCCGCGAGGATGCGGTGCTCCAGCACCGGATCACCGAGGCGGCAGCGGAGTGGGACCGGTCCGGCCGCGACCCGGGCCTGCTCCCCCGGGGCTCCCGCCTGCTGGCCGCCCGGGAGAGTCTGGACCAGCCGGACGGCGTCGTCGGCGACTACCTGGCCGCCGGCTGGGCCGCCGCCGAAGAACAGGAGGCGGGCCGCCGCCGGGTCGCCCACCGCCTCCGCCGCCTGGTGGCCGGCGCCGACCCGGGCCGCCCGGAGCGCCGGCAGCGCTGACCCCGTCCGCGATCCGCCGCGGGTCAGACCGGGATCAGCACCGCCGTGACCACCAGGCCGTGGTCGATCACGAACCGGCCGTGCATCTCGTCGAACGGCGCGTCGACGTGGATCCGCCCGGTGAACGTCCCGGCGGCCGGCTCGATCGTCAGCGTCACGTCGTCGAAGCCCAGCCAGCGGCCGGTGATCGGGTACCACGCCTTGTAGATCGACTCCTTGGCGCTGAACAGCAGCCGGTCCCAGTGCGTCCCGGGTTCGAGGCCGGCGAGATGCTCCCGGTCGGCCTCGGTGGTGACGGCGGGCAGCACCCGGACCGGCAGCGGCGCGTGCGGTTCCGCGTCGATGCCGACGCTCGCGACCTCGGACCGCAGCGCCACCGCCGCGGCCCGGTATCCGGCGCAGTGCGTGATGCTCCCGGTGATCCCGTCCGGCCAGAGCGGTTCCCGCCTGCTCCCGGGCCGGATCGCCACGGCCGGCCGGCCGAGCAGAGCCAGCGCCTCCCGGGCACATCGCCGTGCGGTCACGAACTCCCGCCGCCGCCCCGGCACCGCGCTGGCGACCAGGTCCTCTTCCCCCGGAAAGCACGGCTCGCCGGGATCGTCACCGAACGCCTCAGCGCTCCGGACCGCCGCCGGCAGCAGCCTCTCCAGCACACCCACTCCCGACCTCAGCGCGACAAGCCCGCCCCATCCTCCCCGACGCGCTTGCGCCCGCCCGACCGGGTGACCGGGATCCGCCTCTCAAGCCGCAGTCGCCCGCTCGATGGAGAAGGGGAAGCCCGGCGGGTGCGGGCTTCCCCCGTACGAGGGATCGAGGTCTCAATGGTCCTTGGGAACCGGGACCGGAGACACCCGCCAGATGCGGGCGGCGTAGTCGGCGACCGTGCGGTCCGCGGAGAAGAAGCCGCTGTGGGCCGTGTTCAGGATCGACATCCTGGTCCACCGGTCCTGGTCGCGCCAGGCGCGCTCGACCTCTTCCTGACTCTGCAGGTACGCCCGGAAGTCGGCGAGCGTGAGGTACTCGTCGTGGCCGAGCAGCGAGTCCGCGACCTCGTGCCCGACGCCGCCGAAGACGCCCGCGTTGATAGCGTCGATGGCTTGCCGGAGCTCGGCGTCCTGCTCGTAGAACTCCCACGGCCGGTACCCGGCGATCCGGGCCTCGGCCGCCTCGAACGCGTCGAGGCCGAACAGGAAGAAGTTCTCCGCGCCGACCCGCGCCCGGATCTCGATGTTGGCGCCGTCGAGCGTGCCGATCGTGAGCGCGCCGTTGAGGGCGAGCTTCATGTTGCCGGTGCCGGACGCCTCCTTGCCGGCGAGCGAGATCTGCTCGCTCAGGTCGGCGGCCGGGATGATCTTCTCGGCGAGGGTGACGTTGTAGTTCTCGGCGAAGACCACCTTCAGGTACGGCGAGACGACCGGATCCGCCGCGATCGTGGCCGCCACCGCGTTGATCAGCCGGATGATGTTCTTCGCCGCGTGGTAGGCCGGCGCCGCCTTGCCGGCGAACAGGATCGTCCGCGGCACCCAGTCGGCGCCCGGATTGGCCCGGATCCGGTGGTAGAGCGTGATGATGTGCAGCAGTTTGAGCTGCTGGCGCTTGTACTCGTGGAACCGTTTGATCATCACGTCGTGCAGCGAGTCGGGATCGCCGACGGCCAGGTCCACCTTGTTGACCCGCTTGATCGACCGCCAGCGCTCCTGGAACGACGCGTCGCCGGCGAACGCCTCCAGCTCGGCGAGGCGCTCCAGGTCGGTGAGCCAGCCGTCGTCACCGAGCGACTCGGTGATCAGGTCGGAGAGGCGCGGGTTCGCCAGTCTCACGAACCGGCGCGGCGAGATGCCGTTCGTGACGTTCTGGAACTTGGCCGGCCACAGGTCGGCGAAGTCGTTGAGGACGGTCTCCCGCAGCAGCTTCGAATGCAGCTCGGCGACGCCGTTCACGGCTTCGGTGCCGACCACGGCGAGGTTCGCCATCCGTACCCGGCGTTCGCCCTCCTCGCCGATGATCGACATCCGGCGCACCCGGTCCGCATCACCGGGGAACCGCTCCTCGACCTCGCGCAGGAACAGCATGTTGATCAGATAGATGATCTCCAGGTGGCGGGGCAGGAGCCGCTCGAAGACGTGCACCGGCCAGGTTTCCAGGGCCTCCGGGAGCAGGGTGTGGCAGGTGTACGCGAACGTGCGCCGGGTGATCGACCAGGCCCGGTCCCACTCCACGTCGTACTCGTCCACGAGCAACCGCATCAGCTCGGGGATCGCGATCGTCGGGTGCGTGTCGTTGAGCTGGATGACGGTCTTCTCGGCGAAGTCGTCCCAGCTCTCGTTCCGCAGCCGGAACCGCCGGACGATGTCCCGCAGCGAGCAGGAGACCAGGAAGTACTGCTGCTTGAGCCGCAGCTCCCGGCCGAGTTCGGTGCTGTCGTCGGGGTAGAGGACCTTGCTGATGTTCTCGGCGCGGACGGCTTCCTGCACGGCTTCGGCGTACTGCCCGGCGGAGAAGCGGCTCAGGTCGAACGAGGCCTCGCTGCCCCGGGCCCGCCAGAGCCGGACGATGTTGACGGTCTCCGTGCCGTAGCCCGGGACCAGCATGTGGCTGGGCTCGCCGAGCACGATCTCACCGGGAACCCACTGCTTGCGGATCGTGGATCCGGCCACCGGCTCGGTGTGCCCGTAGAAGCCGACGGTCTGCCTGTCGTCCGGCGCGGGGAACTCCCACGGGTTGCCCTGGAAGGCCCAGTCGTCCGGGCGTTCGGCCTGCCCGGCCTCACTGATCGACTGCTTGAAGATGCCGAAGTCGTAGCGGATGCCGTAGCCGACGGCCGGGATGTCACGGGTCGCCATCGAGTCGACGAGACAGGCCGCGAGCCGTCCCAGGCCGCCGTTGCCGAGGCCGGGCTCGATGTCGAGCGCCTCGATGTCCTCCAGGCTGAGCCCGAAGTATTTGACGGCCTGGGCGGCGATCTCGCCGGTGCCGGAGTAGAGCAGGTTCTGTTCGAGCTGGGCGCCGAGCAGGTACTCGGCGGAGAGGTAGTAGACCCAGCGGGGGTTGCTGGCGTAGTGCGCGGCCGCGGTGCGCGCCCGCCGTTCGGCCAGGTGGTCGCGAACCGTGAGGGAGAGCGTCTCGTACGCATCCCGCATGCTCGCCGACTCGACCGTGGTGCCGCGCCGGAAGTAGAGGTTGCTCAACAGGTCCTGCTGGAACTCATCGACGGTCTTGCCGAGTTTGCGAAGACCGATGCCCTGTCGAAGATCCATGCCGCCATTGTGCCGCGTCAAGGTTTCGAACTGCCCAACTTCGACGTTTGTCGCTTGCTCCGACAGGTGCTTTTCATCCTGTACGGGTGACCCTCACCCGGCGACGACGGTTCCGTCCGGTGATAATCCGGTCTCATCGCCTTGCCTCCGGCGACGCCGATCTCTAACGTCTGCCGGTCCAGGGAGGTGGTTCGGTCATGCGCGAAAGCGCGTTCCATGCGTATTTCGAGCGGCATCACGCCTCCCTGTCCCGGCTGGCCTTCCTGATGACCGGCGAGTCCGACGTCGCCGACGACCTGGCCGCGGACGCCCTGACCGAGTGCTGGCGGCACTGGGACCGGGTCACCGCGGCCGACGACCCGGCCGCGTACGGGCACGGCATCCTGATGAACCTGGCCCGGCAGTGGGTCCGGCGGCGGGGACGGGAACGGCTGCTCTCGCTCGAGCCGTTCCGGCGGTCCCGGGAGAGCGACCTCCCCGCGGTGCTGGACGTCCGTGGCGCGCTGCGCCGGCTCCCCCATCGGCGGCGTGCCTGCGTGGTCCTGCGGTACGCCTTCGACCTGCCGGAACGCGAGGTCGCCACGATCCTCGGCATCTCCGTCGGCGCGGTGAAGAGCTCGACCTCTCGGGGCGCGAAGCAACTTGCCGAACTTCTGGGTGACAGCGGCGTGGCACGGCTCGACGGGTGGGAGGCGGCGCGATGAGACTTTCCGACGACGACATGCGGGCGTCCTCGCGGGGCTCATCGCAGGACTCCTCCCAGTCCTCTTCGCAGGCCTCCTTGCGCGCTTCCCTACGCGCCTCCTTGCGCGCCGAAGCCGACCGGCATCACCCGGACCGCGAGGCGATGCTCAGCCGGATCGCCATGTCCACGACCCGCGAACCGGTCACCCGCCGGCGCCAGGGCTCCCGGGTCCGGATGGCGTCGGCCGCCGCTGCCGTGGTCGCCCTCTTCGCCGCCGGTGGCGTCGCGAACTGGGCCCTGGCGGGGAACAACGACGCCCCGCCAGCGCCCGTTCCCAGCGCGGCCGTTCCCAGCGCGGCCGTTCCCAGCGCGGCCGCTTCCCCGTCGGCCGCCGGCACCCCGTCGGCGTCGTCCAGCACGGCGCCGTCACCGGCGTCACCGAAGTCGCCGTCCGGTGTGCCCGCAGCGCCGGCCGTCGAGTCACCGTCGCCGGCCACCTCTCCGCCGTCGCCGTCCGCTTCGCGGATCTCGGAACCCCTGTGGGCGGACGGTTCCGTCGTCGACGGCTCCAGCGTCGTGACCCTGAAGACGACCGAGGAACTGAGAGCACTCGACGTGGTCATCCGGGTGGCCCGCACCGACGGGTTCGTCCCTCGCGGCGCCACCAAGCGCACGCCCGGCGGCAGCGTCACCACCTCGGTCACCGAGGAGGGGGACGCCTACCTCTACCGGTTCACGCTCTCCTCCGCCGACACCCTCGCGCCCGGCGAGTACACCTTCACGGCGAAGTACACCTACCCGGGCGAGGGCCGGAACGCGGGCGCCGACACCTACACGATCACGGCGTCGACGGCGTCGAGGCCGGCACTCGACGTGTCCGGCGACTTCTACTAGACCGCCGCGCGGCGGGAGGTGGCGGTCGCCCTCCTCTGAACGGCGCTAGCGGAACTCGACGTCCGGGCCGGCGCCGTGCAGCAGCAACAGGCGGCGCAGCGCGGCCGAGCAGCCCAGCACCCGCAGCGTCCGCCGGCCTCCGCGCGCCACCCGCAGCAGCGTGCGGGCCGTGGCCGAGTCGGCGAATCGCAGCGCCGTCACCTCGACGGTCAGCGTCGCGCCGCAGTCCTCGGCCAGGTGTTCCAGGACGGTGATCAACGCGTTCCGGTTGGACAGGTCGGCCTCGCCCTCCAGCCGGACGCCGATCCCGTCCGGAGTGACGATCCGGACGGCACGCAGCAGCGGCACCGCCGCCGGATCGGTGTGCGCGGTGATCGTGCACGGGTGCGAGCGGATGATGTCGCGCAGCTGGGCCGGTCCGAAGAGCCGCCGGTCGTAGAAGCAGACACCCATCGCGAAGCCGTCGGCGAAGATCCGGTTGACCCGGCTCTCATAGAGCGAGAGCAACGCCGTACGCCCGGCCCGGGCCGCCCACGACATGTCCCCGAACGCGCGGAACCCGTCGAACCCGTCCGCGCGCGCCTGCTCGGCCTGGCTGCGGAAATGCGCCACCGCGGCGTCCACGTCGAAGTGGCCGCCGTGCACGTACTCCCCGGCGGCCGAGCTCATCCGCAGCCGGCCGGCCGCCAGCGCCGACCGCACGTCGACGCCCTGCGCGACGAGCTCGGCGATGACGTGCTCGCCCCGACCGAGATGAACCACCCGCTGCCGGGCGCGCAGACCCGTCCGGATGTACGCGGCCACGCTGCGGGTCAATGCGGGTTCGTCACCGGCGACCAGACAGGCGTGGTCGCCGGGGCTGAGCCGCTCAAGGAGGCCGACCATGCCGGAAACGGTACTGACCCCCTTCGGTGACGGGTATCACTGAAACGGCTTACCGCCCTGGTCACCCGTCCTGGTCAGCCGGTCCGGTCGGCGATGTAACGGCACAGCGATTCGAGGGTGCGCCGGGGCGCTCCGGCCGGCAGCGCCCGGGCGTGCCGGCGGGCATCCTCGGCATAGCCGTGCACGGTCTCCCGGGCCTGCTTCAGCGCCGCCGACTCGCGCAGCAGGAACAGCGCCTCGGCGTGCAGCTCGTCGTCGATGAGCGGACCCGCGGTGAGCAGCTCCTTCAGCCGCCGCGAGTCGGCTCCGGTGTCGCCGGCCGCGAGCGCGTAGAAGGCCGGCAGCGTCGGCACGCCCTCACGCAGGTCGGTGCCGGGCGTCTTGCCGGACTGCTCCGACTCCGACGTGATGTCGAGCAGGTCGTCGGAGAGCTGGAAGGCGATCCCGATCGAGGTGCCGAACGCCTCCAGGGTGTCGACGTGCTCGCGCGGCAACCCGGCCGCCATACCGCCGAGTCGCGCCGACGTGGCGATCAGGCAGGCCGTCTTGTCCTCGATGACCCGCAAGTGGTGGCGGATCGGATCGGCGCCACGCGGCCCGACGGTTTCGGCGAGCTGTCCTCGCACGAGCTGGGCCAGCGTACGAGCCTGAAGTCGCACCGCCTCCTCGCCCAGCCCGGCGGCGATGGCAGCCGCCCGGGCCAGAAGGTAGTCACCCACGTAGACCGCGATCGAATTCGTCCACCGCGAGTTCGCGCTGGCGGCGCCCCGGCGCATCGGCGCCTCGTCCATGACGTCGTCGTGGTAGAGCGTGGCCAGGTGGGTCAGCTCCATGACGACCGCCTCGTCCCGGCCGCCGCCGCGAGCGCCTTCGTCCCGGCCGAACTGCACGCCCAGCGCCACGACGAGCGGGCGGAACCGTTTGCCGCCGGCCTCGACGAGGTGCGCGGCGACCTCGGAGATCAGCGGCTCCGGACTGGTCACCGCGGCACGCAGCCCGGACTCCACGTCCTCCAGGAAGCCGGAGATCGACTCCCGTATGCCGGGGTCGATGAAGTCGTTCACCGCAGTCATGATCTTTCGCCCGCCACCGCAGTCATGATCTTGAGGCTAGATCATCACGCTGAGAGGACGCTGATCGGTTACTGGGGGTGCACAATCCTCGGTATGACTGACCAACTCGACCTGCTCGATGTCGCCGGCCTGCTCAGCGAAGAGGAACGGCAGATCCAGGAGACGGTGGCCCGCTTCGTGGCGGACCGGGTGCGCCCGCACATCGGCGATTGGTTCGAGCAGGGTACGTTCCCCCGCGAACTGGCGCCGGAGCTCGGCAAACTCGGCCTGCTCGGCATGCACCTCGACGGGTACGGCTGCGCCGGCACGAGCGCTGTCGCGTACGGGCTGGCCTGCCTCGAACTCGAAGCCGGCGACTCCGGCCTGCGCAGTTTCGTCTCCGTGCAGGGATCGCTCGCCATGTACTCGATCCACCGTTTCGGCTCCGAGGAACAGAAGCAGGAGTGGCTGCCCCGGATGGCGGCCGGCGAGGCGATCGGCTGCTTCGGCCTGACCGAACCCGACTTCGGCAGCGACCCGGCGAACATGCGCACCCGGGCCGTCCGCGACGGCGACGACTGGATCCTCAACGGCACCAAGATGTGGATCACCAATGGCAGCATCGCCGACGTCGCCACCGTGTGGGCGCAGACGTCCGAGGGAATCCGGGGCTTCCTCGTACCCCGCGGCACCCCCGGCTTCACCAGCAACACCATCAAGCAGAAGCTCTCCCTGCGCGCCTCCATCACCGGTGAGCTGATCCTCGACGACGTCCGCCTCCCCGCGTCCGCCCAGCTCCCCGGCGCCACAGGACTCGGCGCCCCGCTGAGCTGCCTGAGCGAGGCCCGCTTCGGCATCGTCTTCGGCTCGGCCGGCGCCGCCCGCGACAGCCTGCGCGTGGCCCTCGACTACGCCGGCAGCCGCGTCCAGTTCGGACGGCCGATCGCCGCTTTCCAGCTCACCCAGGAGAAACTCGCCAACATGGCGGTCGACCTGAACACGTCGCTGCTCCTCGCCCTCCATCTGGGCCGCCTCAAGGACGCCGGCAAGCTCCGGGCGCATCAGGTCAGCGTGGGCAAGCTCAACAACGTCCGCACGGCCCTGTCCATCGCCCGCGAGTGCCGCACCATCCTCGGTGGCAGTGGCATCACCTTGGAGTATTCGCCCCTGCGGCACGCCAACAACCTGGAGTCGGTCCTCACCTACGAAGGCACCTCCGAGATCCACACCCTCGTGATCGGCCAGACCCTGACCGGCCACGCCGCTTTCCGCTGACTCCCCGCCCCCGTCCGCCCCTTCCGCCCCGTCCCATCCTTGTCCCCGTCCCGCCTCGTCTCCGTTCCGCCGAATCTGCCCGGGCTGCACACCAGAACCGTCACCGCGCCCGAATTGTCGCTCTGCAGTACAGCCCGGCCCGCACCTGACCTGCGACACGGTCGTCTTGCGTCAGCTCGATCACCTCAGCGGCGGCGGTCAGCGCACAAGCGTCGCCACCGCCGCCCGGCCGCCGACACAGCAACGAGTCACAGCAAGCCCCACCGACGGTCGACCACAGGTCAGGCCGCCCGGCTGCACACCAGAGCCGTCACCACGCCCGAATTGTCGCTCTGCAGTACAGCCCGGCCCGCACCTGACCTGCGACACGGCCGTCTTGCGTCAGCTCGATCACCTCAGCGGCGGCGGTCAGCGCACACGCGTCGCCACCGCCGCCCGGCCGCCGACACAGCAACGAGCCACAACAAGCCCCACCGACGGTCGACCACAGGTCAGGCCGCCCGGCTGCACACCAGAGCCGTCACCACGCCCGAATTGTCCCTCTGCAGTACAGCCCGGCCCGCACCTGACCTGCGACACGGCCGTCTTGCGTCAGCTCGATCACCTCAGCGGCGGCGGTCAGCGCACACGCATCGCCACCGCGTGCGCTCATCGCCGCTATCAGGGCCGCCAGCGCACAAACAAATGGTTCGCGTTGGCTCACCGCCCGTCGGGCCCGGATGCGCGCCCGCTCACCGCCACTGCTACACGACCGCACCATGGCCCACGCCACCACGCCACCACGCCACCACGGCCCCACGGCCCCACGGCCCGACGCCCCCGCAGCCCACGACCCCACGGCCCCACGGCCCCACGGCCCCACGGCCCCACGGCACCACGGCACCACGGCACCACGGCACCACGGCACCACGGCACCACGGCACCACGGCACCACGGCACCACGGCACCACGGCACCACGGAGTGTGCGCTGGCCGCCCGTTGACTCAGGGAAGCTCGGCTGCGTGTCGCAGTTCGGGTGCAGTCCACGCCCGAATTCGACGCGCTACCCGGCAATGACCCTGGGGAGCTGGAGTGCGTTGCGGGTCCCTGCCAGCGGCCGCCGTTGGCGGCTCGATCCGAGCTGTCCGGCTGTACGTCAGGGCTGCCCTCATGCCCGGATTGCCGCTCTCCGGTACAGCCGGGGATCCGCTGTTCGCGATCTTGGAGGGCTGTGGTGGGTGAGGGCGCGGGCGGGGTGCCCGGGTCGGCTGCGAGGAAGGGTCGCCGGCGGGGAGGGGGAAAGGCAGGGCGGTTGTGCGTACAGGGGAAGGCGGTGTTTATGATCTTGCCGCGTGATCCACAAGAAACTGTCCATAGTGGCAGCAATAGGATTGATCGCCGCTAATGTAGCGCTGGGCGCTTCGCCTGCTCAAGCCGATGAAGTGCCGGAGACTCAGGTGGAACCGCCCCGGGTCGAGCTCGTTCTGGACGTCAGCGGCTCGATGCGCGCCGCGGACATCGACGGGCAGACGCGGATCTCGGTGGCGAAGCAGGCCTTCAACGACGTCGTCGACGCGCTGCCGGAGACCACCCAGCTCGGGATCCGCGTGCTGGGGGCGACCTACGGCGGCGAGAACAAGAAGGTGGGTTGCAAGGACACCCAGCAGATCGTCGAGGTCGGTCCGGTCAACCGGGTGGCGGCCAAGAACGCGATCGCCACCCTGAAGCCGACCGGGTTCACGCCGATCGGGCTGGCGCTGCGCAAGGCGGCCGAGGATCTCGGGGACACCGGTTCGGTACGCCGGATCGTCCTGATCACCGACGGCGAGGACACCTGCACCCCGCCGGACCCGTGTACGGTCGCCCGCGAACTGGCAGCCAAGGGCACCAGCCTCGTCGTCGACACGCTCGGCCTCACCCCCGACGAGAAGACCCGCAAGCAGTTGGTCTGCATCTCGACGGCGACCGGTGGCACCTATGCGTCGGCGGACAGCGAGGAGCAGCTCACCGAGCGGATCAAGCAGGTGGTCGATCGTGCCGCGCTGCCGCCACCGGTCGTGCCGGCGACCGTCGCGGGCGCCGAGGACTGCACGAAGGCGCCGTGGCTGACGGCCGGGGTCTACACGGATCGGGAGCTGATCGGCGAGCACCGGTACTACCGGGTCGCCGTGCAGCCGGGCCAGGAGCTGCGGGCGTCGGTGAGCATCGCCCTGGACCGCGAGCTGAACCGTGACTACGGGGTGCTGCTGAAGGCGTCCACGACGGATGGCCGCGAGCTGGTCCGGGGAGTCGACGCGGGCAGTGGGCGGGCGGACGTGCTGTCGGCCGGACTGAGGTGGTCTTCTGGTGACATCTCCGAGCAATCGGATACCTGCCTGATCATCAGTAACTCATTCGCCTCGAAGACCGCTGCCGGCGCCCCCGGCATGCCCCTGGAACTCAGCGTCGACCTGGTCGACGCCTCACAGGCCCCGGATGCCCCGGGCCTCGGCCGCGGCTGGCTGCTGCTCTTCGTGCTCGCGATCGCGGGCCTCGTGGCCGGCGTGCTGGCCGGCTGGCTGACCCGCTGGTGGGTCGCCACCTGGAGGGAGAACTGACATGCGGATCGCTCATCTGGCCGCGTCCGTGGCCGTACTCGGAACCGCGACCCTGTCCCTGGGGTTCGCCACTCCCTCCCCGGCGCCCGCGGTGAGCAGCGCCGGCACGTCGTTCCTGACCGCGGTGGCGATCTCCCCCGATCAGCCGGCGACCGTCAGCGCGGTGACCGGCGACTACCTGTACTGGTCGTTCAGCGCGTCCGCGGGGCAGAATCCGACGCTCGCGGCGACGGTGACACTCCCGGATTCCGGCCGTACCGGCTCGCAGGCGTGGACCGTCGAGGTCTTCGACGGCCTGCGCCGGCGTCAGGCCTGCGTCGCCGGGGAGCAGAGCCCGGTCGCCGACACCGGCGCGTCGTCGCTGGCGCTCGGCTGCCGGTTGCGGCAGATCCGGTCGTGGGCCGAGCCGTGGGACGGCGACCCGCTGCCCGGCACCTACTACGTGCGGCTCTCCAGCACCGAACTCCCGGAGCAGGACCTCGGCCTGCCGATCAAGGTGGGCCTGACCCTGACCGCGCCGGCCGGTGACACCGGCGCCGACCAGGGCGAACTCGAAGCGCCGCTGGTGCCGGTCAACCGTCCCGGCGAAGTCCTGACGGCGGCGCCGGTGGTGTCGGCGTCGGCCGAGCCCACCGAGAGCGCCTTCTCCGCCGACTGGGTGCCGGAGTTCTCCTCCCGCTGGGTGTGGACGGTGAGCGGCGGTGTGCTGGCCGCGATCACCGGCCTGATCGGCTTCTCCTGGACCCGCCGGCGCCGCCCGGCCTAGCGGACGCGCTCGCCGCCTCCGTCGATCCCACCGGCGGAGGCGCCGTGCAAGCGGCTGTGGCGCTGGGCGGCCATCCGGACCGGGGCGTTGGACTCGCCGAATCGGTCGTAGGCGGCGCGGCGTTCCACGATCTCGAAGAAGACGCGGCCGCCCAGGACCGGGGTGTAGAGGTGGAGCAGTTCGCCGCCGGACGGGTCGCGGTCGTAGAGGATGCCGTGGGCTCGCAGGGAGGCGACGAACGGTTCGGGCAGCGTGAAGCGGGCGATCAGGTCTTCGTAGTAGTTGTCCGATACCGACAAGGGTGGCAGGGAGAGCTTCGCCGCGGTCGCGAAGATGTCGGTCGTGGTGAAGGCGATGTGCTGAGGATCGGACACGGCCGGCGCCCAGTCGCCTCGGCGCAGCAGCGCGACGGTCAGGGCCAGGCGCAGGCTGCGATCGGCGTTCGCCAGTGAGCGGGAACGCATCAGGCCGAAGGGTGCGGCGTACTCCTCAGTCGCCAGCGATTCCAGGCCCAGCACCGAGCGGTAGAAGAGGCCCGCTTCGTCGAAGTTGTCGAACGGCTGCGCCAGGCCCAGATGGTCGGTCGTCAGCAGGCCCGCGCCGGTCGACACCGAGCCGGTCGGCAGGAAGTCGTTGCGCCAGTCGTTGCCGGGATCGGTCACGAAGATGCTGGTGCCGTCCGGGGCGGTGATCGCGGCGAGCTCCGCTTCGCCCGGTTCGCGGACGTTCGGATGGGCCGGGGCCCGCAGTGCCTCGGCACGCTGGAGTGACTGGGAAGGATCAGCGGAGGTCACGGCGAAGGCGGTGATCGTGGCGTCCTGCGGGCGAGTGACGGCGCTGTTCAGGACGATCCGGCAGCGGGCTTGCTCCCAGAGCTCGACCGGCTTGGTGCGGTGCTGACCGGTGTGCGCGAACCCGAGGCCGCGCAGGGCGGATCGCAGCGCGGGGCCGGACGTGCCGTCGACGGCGAGTTCGGTGAAGGCGAATCCCGTCAAGGCGGGCGATGAAGGCTGACCGCCCTCCAGCGCGATCAGCGAACGCATCGCGTCCACCGCCGTCCGCGCCGGATCCGACTGCCGGAAGACGTCGTTGAAGACCTCCAAGGACAGCGGACCGTCATAGCCCGCGGCCTGCGTCAACGCCACGAACCCGGCCAGATCGAAACTGCCCTGCCCCGGGAAGAGCCGGTGGTGGCGGCTCCACTGAAGGACGTCCATCCGCAGGTACGGCGCGTCCGCCAGCTGCAAGAAGAAGATCTTCCCGGGAGTGATGCCGGCGATGCCGTCCGGCGGCACCTCCCGCGACAGCACATGGAACGAGTCGAGACACAGCCCGAGTGCCGGATGATCGGCGAGCTGGACGATCCGCCACGAGTGGTCCCAGGTGGACACGTGGCGTCCCCAGGCGAGGGCCTCATAGGCGACGCGAACGCCACTCTCCGCCGCCACATCGGACAATTCCGATAGATGAGCAGCTGCCAGCTCATCGTCATCGACAGCCAGAGGGTGCACCGACGAGCACACCAAGATCGTCGAAACACCGAGCTGGTTCATGACGTCGAACTTGCGCCGTGCCCGCTCCAGGTTGGCTTTCACCAGTGAAGGGGGGACCGCCTCGAAATCGCGGAACGGCTGATAGAGCTCGATCGCCAACCCGAGATCGGCACAGCGCTGCCGGATCTCCCGGGGCGACATCGGCGACACCACGAGATCGTTCTCGAAGATCTCGATGCCGTCGAAGCCGGCCGCGGCAGCAGCGGTGAGCTTGTCGTCGAGGGTTCCGGACACGCAGACCGTAGCGATCGAGCGCCGCATCAATCCTCCTTCATCCGTAGATATCCGGTGACCAGGTCGCCGAGCATGTTCCGGTAGAAGTCACGCCGCGCCGGGTCGAGCAGGTCCCGGTCGAAGAGCGCGCCGAACGTGTGCCGGTTGGCGACCCGGAAGAAACAGAACGAGCTGATCAGCATGTGCACGTCGAGCGCGTCGACATCGGAGCGGAAGATGCCCAGTTCGACGCCGCGTTCCAAGATCCCACCCAGCACCGCCACGGCCGAGCTGTTGAGATCCACGAGGCCGGCCACGTGGTTCATGTGCTTGGCGTGCTGCGCGTTCTCCACCCCGACCAGCTTGATGAACGCCGGATGCGCCTCGTGGTGGTCGAACGTGACCTCGGCGAGCTTGCGGACCGCGGCGATCGGGTCGAGATGGTCGACGTCCACGGCCCGCTCGGCAGCACGGATCTCCGCATAGGCCCTCTCCAGGACCGCGAGGTAGAGCTGCTCCTTACCGCCGAAGTAGTAGTAGATCATCCGCTTGGTGGTCCGGGTCCGGTCGGCGATCTCGTCGACCCGGGCACCGCTGTAACCGCGCTCGGCGAACTCCTCGGTGGCTACTTCGATGAGCTCGGCACGGGTGCGCTCGGCATCGCGCCGCCGCACTCCCAGCATCGGTTTCTCCTGCGTCATGAGGGCAAGTCTGCCGTGGGCCTTGACAGTGGTCCCCGTCACACCCGATAACTAACGTACCAGTTAGTACATTGACCGCCCAGGGGTGTGACATGACGAATTGCCGATGCGGATTGATCGGATCGGGGATCGGCACGTCGCTGTCACCGGCCCTGCACGAGGCGGAAGGGCAGGCACAGGGACTCGACCTCACGTACACCCTGTTCGAATCCCCCGACCTCGGCCGGGCCCTCGACGACGCCGAGCGCGACGGCTTCGCCGGGGTCAACATCACCCACCCCTTCAAGCAGCAGGTGATCGGGTTGCTCGACGACCTCTCGCCGCAGGCCCGCGCGATCGGGGCGGTCAACACCGTGGTGTTCCGGGACGGCAAGCGGTTCGGCCACAACACCGACGCGTACGGATTCTTCCGCTCCTTTCGCGCCAACCTGCCCGACGTTCCGGTCCGGCACGTCGTGCAGCTGGGAGCGGGCGGGGCCGGCGCGGCAGTGGCGCACGCCTTGCTGGAACTCGGTGCCACGACCGTGGACATCATCGATCCCGACGCGACCAGAAGTCGCGATCTATCGCAGCAGATTGGACAGAGACCAGCGGGCGACCTCTACGAAAGCCTGCAAACCGCCGACGGACTCATCAACACCAGCCCGATCGGCATGCACCACCACCCCGGAATCCCGCTGCCCGCAGAGCACCTGAACCGGAACCCCGATCTGTGGGTCGCCGACATCGTCTACATGCCGGTCGAGACGGAGCTGCTCCGCGCGGCCCGTGCCGCCGGCCTGCGCACGCTGGGCGGGACGGCGATGTGCGCCTACCAGGCGGCCGCCGCCTTCCAGCTCTTCACCGGAACCACCCCCGACATCCCTCGCATGCTGCGCCATCTGGACGTCCTCCTCCAGCGGCGCGGTTGAGAAAGCCGAACGGGAGCGTTCACATGATCACCGACACGACGACCCGCGAACTCCCCGAACCCCTATCCCTCCGCCGCATGATCGGTCCCGGCATCGTCGCCGTGGGCATCGGCATGGCCGCCGGCGAGATCATTCTGTGGCCGTACCTCACCGCGATCGGCGGTCTCGGCCTGCTCTGGCTCGCCTTCACCACCCTCGCCGTGCAGTTCGTCATCAACATGGAGATCGAGCGGTACACGCTCGCGACCGGCCAGACCGCCCTCGCCGGCTTCTCCCGCTGGTGGAAGGGCTGGGGCATCATCATCTGCCTGGCCGGCGCCTTCCAGTACGTCTGGCCGGGCTGGGCCACCAGCGGCTCGACCGTCTTCACCTATCTGATCGGTGCGGGCGACCCGGTCTGGATCACCGTGGCCACGCTGGTGATCGTCGGTCTCCTGCTCACCGTTTCCAAGGTCATCTACACGACCGTCGAACGCGTCGAGGCGGTCAAGGTCGCGCTCACCCTCTTCTTCCTCGCCGTAGTCGTCATCTTCGTGATCTCACTGGGCACCTGGGGAGACGGCGCCAAAGCCACCGTGACTGAATTCGGTCAGATCCCCGATGGCATCACGTTCACTCTCATCCTGAGTGCGATCGGTGCTGCGGGCGCCGGCGGCGTACACAATCTGGTCCTCAGCAACTGGATCCGCGACAAGCGTTACGGCATGGGCGCGCACGTGCCTCGCCTGATCTCCCCGATCACCGGCCAGGAGGAGGCGGCCGGCGCCGACCGCTACGAGTTCCCGATCGACGACACCTCGATGGCCCGCTGGAAGGTCTGGTGGAAGCGGGCGAACACCGAGCACCTGGTCACTTTCGTAGCGGTCTGCTTCGTGACGATCAGCATCATGAGCCTGCTCGCCTACGAGACGCTCTTCGGCCGTGCCGACCTCAAATCGGATCCGTCGTTCCTGCGCATCCAGGGCGACATCTTCTCCGCCGAAGTGGGCGGCTGGCTGCGCCTGCTCTTCCTCGCCGTCGCGGCAGTCTCCCTCTGGGCGGCGGCGATGGGCCTGCTCGACATCATCGGCCGGCTCGCCTCCGACTTCCTGCGCCGCACCTACCTGACCGATTCCGCACGCTGGACCGAGCCCCGCCTCTACCTGGCAGTCGTCTGGGCCGAAATCGTCCTCGGCTCCGCGATCCTGCTGGCCGGCTTCACCCAGCCCCTAGGCCTCCTGATCGTCTCCACCTGCGCGGCCTCGGTGGTCACCCTGCTCTACTCGATCCTCCTGGTCCGCCTCAACACCCGCGACCTGCCCACCGCGATCCGCCTGCGCGGCTGGCGCCTGATCGGCATGATCCTGGCGATCGGCTTCTACGGCTTCTTCGCCATCGCCATGGTGGTCACCCAACTGCAACGCCTTTGATTCCTTCCTCGTACGACCTGAGCACTCCCCACCCGCACCACCTCCGTCCCGTGGCGCACCACACCTGCGCCACGGGACCGGGAAACAGGGCTTTGGGGCGTGCCGCCATCCCCGTACGAGGAAAGGGGAATCAACGACGGACCGGGCCCCTGTTCCACCAGAGGGACAGGCCGATGCCCGAGGATACGAGCAGGAAGCCGGCCAGCATGAACCAGGCGGAGATCTCGACGTTCTGCTTGGTCAGGCCGAATTCGCTGGGGAGGTCGGCCAGGACGCCGGTGAGCTGTTCGGCGTCCTCGGCCTGGAAGTAACGGCCGCCGGTGAGGTCGGCGACCTGGGTGAGCGCGTCCTCGTCGATCTCGCGGGCGCCGCCGCGGCTGCCGCCGAAACCGCCTCCGAAGCCGTTGCCGTTGCCGCCGAAGCCTTGACCGCCGAAGGGCGAGTCGCCGCTGACCTGGTCGGCCGTGCAGACGAGCTGTTGAGGGTCGGTGGTGCCGAAGCCGATCGTGTAGACGCGCAGGCGGCGGGCTGCCGCCTCCTGGGCGGCGGTGACCGGGTCGACGCCCGTCGTGTTCGAGCCGTCGGTGAGGACGACGATGGTGTCGGCCTGGTAGTCCTCGGACGTGGAGGGTTCGGGGGAAGCGCCCGTCGCGGGCACGTCGGGGTTCGTCTCGGCGATCGCGTCGACCGAGGTGAGGATGGCCTGGCCGATGGCGGTGCCACGGGCCGTCTTCAGGGTGGCGATGGCGTCGAGTAGGGGCTGCTTGTCGGTCGTCGGCGGGACCAGCAGGCCGGCGATGCCGGAGAAGGCGACCAGACCGATCTTGGTTTCGCCCTCCTGGGCCTCGACGAACTCGCGGGCGGCGTCGGCGGCCACGGCGAGCCGGTTGGGGGCGATGTCGGTGTTGCACATCGAACCGGAGACGTCGATCGCCAGCAGGATCGTGGTGTTGTTCGACGGTACGGCGACCGAGGCCTGCGGACGGGTCACCGCGCCGGCCAGGGCCAGCAGACCGGCGAGGAAGAGCCAGACCGGCACCCGCCGCCGCCACGCCGTCCGGCCCGGGATGGCGGCCCGGATCAGGGCGACGCTGGAGACGGTGACCGCCGTGCGCTTGCGGCGGCGGTTCAGCAGCCAGCGGACGGCCAGCAGCAACGGAACGACCAGGAGCGCGAGCAGTGCCCACGGCCAGCTCAGCGACATCAGACGATCCTTCCGTGCCAGCGGGTGCTCAACAGTCCGCCGAGGGTGAGCAGGAGCAGGGCGGCCGCGGCGAACGGCGCGGTCAGTTCGAGCGGCTCCTTCTCGGTGGTGAGGCGCAGGTCGATCGACTTGGTGGTGTCGGCGAGCGTGGCCGCGTCACCGGCCGCGTGGTAGGTGCCGCCCGTCACCTGCGCGACGGCGGTGAGCAGCGACTCGTCGAGCGCGGTGCTGAGCTGGTAGCCGTCGACCTCGACGGTCCCGCCCTTCGCCGTGCCGACACCGACGGTCTGGATGTGCACGCCGGCGGCGGCCGCGAGCTCCGCGGCGGCCTGGACGTCCGGGCCGCCGGTCTCCTCACCGTCGGAGAAGACGACGATCGTGGCGGACGGCCAGTATCCAAGATCCACACTATCCAGAGTGACCGGTTTGCCGGTTATGGTGCTCAAGCTGACCAAGATCGCCTGGCCCAGCGACGTGCCACCACTCGCCTTCACCCGCTGGATCGCCGCGGTCGCCGCCGCGTGGTCAGCGGTCGGCTCCTGGGTGAGCAGGGCCTGGTCGCCGAAGACCAGCACGCCGACGTCCACACTGTCCGGTTGTTCCTCGACGAACCCGGTGGCGGCGGTCTGAGCTGCGGCTATCCGGCTCGGCGCCACGTCGGTGGCGGACATGCTGTTCGAGACGTCGAAGGCGAGCAGCACGGTCCCGGAGACGCGCGGCACCGCGACCTGCGCCTGCGGGCGGGCCAGGCCGATCAGCATGACCGGGAGGGCGGCGAGCAGCAGGGCGTACGGCAGGTGCCGCCGCAGCCGGCCGCCGGTCAGATGCCCGAAACCGGCAGCGGTCAGAGCGGCGGCCCGGCGGCGTTGCAGGACGACGTACGCGTAGGCGGCCCCGGCGGTCACCAGCACCGCGGCGACCAGGACGAGGGGGTTGAGGAAGCTCATCGGCCGGACCGCCTCACCATGTCGATCAGTACGGCCAGCAGGTCTTGATCGGTGGTCACCCGGTGCGGGCGCACACCCGCCTTGCGCATCGCCGCGGCGAGAGTGTCCTCGCGGGCGCCGACCTGCTCGGCGAGCCGGCTGCGCAGCAGCGGGTCACTGGTGTCGACGAGGATCTGCTCGCCGGTCTCGGCGTCCTCCACGAGCACGAGACCGAGGTCGGGCAGCTCCAGCTCGGCCGGGTCGACGACGCGGATCACCACCACCTCGTGGCGGTGGGTGAGCATCGCGAGGGGACGCTCCCAGCCCGGGTCGCCGATGAAGTCGGACATCACGAAGATCAGGCTCCGTCGGCGCGAGGTGGTCGTGGCAGCCAGGCGCAGCATCTCCGACAAATCCGTCACGTCGCCGGAAGACCGAGCCTGCGCACCGGCCGGGCTGCTGGTCAACTCCCGCGCGATGCGCAGGATCTGATCCCGACCGCCACGCGGCGGAATAACCTTTTTGTCGGAGTTGTCGAACAGGACCGCACCGACGCGATTACCACCCTGCGCCACCAGCCGCGCCAGACTGATCGCCAGCTCACCGGCGACCGACTGCTTGCCCTCGTGGCCTCCGAACCGCATCGACGCCGAACGGTCGATGACGAACCACGCCGTCATCTCCCGGTCCTCGGTGTACTGCCGGACGTGCGGCTCGTCGAGCCGGGCGGTCACGTTCCAGTCGATGTGCCGGACGTCGTCCTCGGGCGTGTACGACCGGAGATCCGTGAAGTCGAGCCCGGTGCCGTGCCACACCGTGCGGTACGCGCCCTGCAGGCGCCCGTCCAGTCGGCGCCCGAGTCTCCACTCCAGGCGCCGCAGCAACCGGTCAGGGGCGGTCACCATCTCCTCAGCGACCCCGCGGCTCGGGGAACGACAGATTCGCCAGGATCTTGGAGATGATCAGGTCCGGGGTGATCTCGTCGGAGAGCGCCTCGTAGGAGAGCACGAGCCGGTGGCGCAGCACGTCGAGCGCGAGGTCGCTGAGGTCCTCGGGCACCACGTATTCCCGGCCGCGGATGTAGGCGAGCGCCCGGCCGGCCAGCACCAGGCTGATCGACGACCGCGGGCTGGCGCCGAACGTGACGTAGCGAGCCAGGTCGGTGAGGCCGACCCGGGCCGGCTCCCGGGTGGCGTGGGCGAGCTGCACGGCGAAGTCGATGAGCGACGGGTCGACGTAGACCCGGTCGGCCTCCTGCTGCAGCGTCACCAGCGTGGCCGGGTCGATGATCTTCTGGATCACGGCGGCCGGGGCGAGAGCCCGCTCGACGACCACGAACTCCTCGGTCAGCGACGGGTAGCCGACGACCACCTTCATCATGAAGCGGTCGACCTGCGCCTCGGGAAGAGGGTAGACGCCCTCGTTCTCGATCGGGTTCTGCGTCGCCATGACGAGGAACGGGTTCGGCAGCTTGTGCGTCTCGCGGCCGATAGTGACCTGGCGCTCCTGCATCGTCTCGAGCAGCGCGGACTGCACCTTGGCGGGCGCGCGGTTGATCTCGTCGGCGAGCAGCAGGTTGGTGAAGACCGGGCCGAGCTGCACCTGGAACTCGCCGGTCGGCTGGTGGTAGACCCGGGTGCCGACGATGTCGGCCGGCACCAGGTCGGGGGTGAACTGGACACGGTGGAAGTCTCCGCCGATCGCCTCGGCGAGGGACTTCACGGCAAGGGTCTTCGCCAGGCCGGGGACACCCTCGACCAGGATGTGCCCGCGGGCCAGCAGCGCCACGATCAGCCGTTCGAGCAGGATGTCCTGGCCCACGATGGTCTTCTTGACCTCGTAGAGCACCTTCTCGATCGGCCCGGCGGTGACCGCCGGCGCGTCGGTCCAGCTCATGAAACCGTCCTTTGTCGCTAGAGGGGCGGCGCTTGCCCGTCGCCGTCGCCGCCGCCACCGAGGGCCGCGCCGATCGGGACGGCGAAGCCGATGCCGATGAAGGTGCCCGCGTCGGTCGGGTTGGCCAGCGCCACGACGATGCCGACCACCTGCCCGAGCGTGTTGATCAGCGGCCCGCCCGAGTTGCCCGGGTTGACCGCCGCGTCGAACTGGATCAGGCCGGCGATGTCGTCCGAGTCGTCGCGGTCGAGCTTGCGGTCCAGCCCGGAGACGACCCCGCTGCTCGTGCTCCAGGCCAGGCCGAGCGGGTTGCCGATCGCCACGACGTCCTCGCCGACCGCCACGCCGCCGCCGAGCACGGCCGGCACCAGCGTCTCGGGCAGCTTCTCCGGGGTGATGGTGGCGATGTCCTGCTCGTCGTCCTGACTGGCGATCGCGGCGGTCGAGCTGGTGCCGTCCGCGTACGTCACCTTGATCGACTCGGCGCCGTCGATCACATGCGCCGCCGTCATGATCGTGCCGTCGGCGTTGGCGATCACGCCGGTGCCGGTTCCCGCCTCGAGGCGGTCCTGCGAGTCATGGCCGGTCGTCTCGATCACCACGACCGACGGCGTCAGCGCCTGGGCGACCTCGGCGACGGTGAGGGGCGCGTCCGAAGCGGACGGCGAGGCCGAGGGGGCGGTCGCGGCAGGTTCTTCGGACTGACCCCCATTCTGTACGAGGACCAGCGCCGTGAGGGCCACCGCCCAGACGACGGCGACCGCCACGATGACGCGGCGACGCCGTTCCGGCGTGTTCCACCGTCTCCCTGGCTGCCCGCTCCCCGGCTGCCCGCTCCCCGGCTGCTCGGCCTCCCCCTGCCCATCCACGCTCCCCGCCGGGGGCGGATCCTGCACGGGGCCGCCCTCCGGGCGGAGAACCGTCATCACGGCACGACCGCCAGAGTCTGCATTACTCAAAGCTAGAAGCGATTCCTAAGAATTCGCCATGAGAGTTCTAATGGTTTCCCGAACGCAGATAGTTCCAAATCGACTTAAAGACGACGTCGTCGCCACCAACGGGCACGGCGTTCCCCGTGCCGCACCATTCGCAGTGATTCGCGGAGCCGCTCCAGTTCGTCGCCGGACTCCTCGATCACCCGGTCGGCGATCGCGGCCACCTCGTCCGGGTCCAGATCGGACTCCCGGAGCAGCCGGGCGGCGAGCGACGTGAGGGCCGGCTCGACGCGCAGATCCGGGGGTGGCGGACGGGAGCCGAGCACGAAACCGGCGATCGCGGCGGCGTCCTCGCCGAGGCTCTCCTCACCGCGTTCCAGGATCAGGATCTGGCACGTGATCATCAGCCGGATCGCGTCGGCGTCGGGTGGGTGTGTCAAGAGTCCTCCTCGCCGTTCTCAGCGCCGCCGGAAACAATTCCGTCACCGCGTTGAAATGGGAGCGCTCCCATGTCACGATGAGCGTCGCTTCCCCGAGCTTCCCCGCGTACCCCCTCACGCGAAGGACCACCCAGATGCGCGCTCTCGCGCGGCTCGCCGTGACCACCCTCATGGTCGCGGCCCCCGTCGCCGCAGTCACCGTCGCCACCACCGCGAACGCCGCCGGAGATCCCGCCCCGATCACCGTGCTGACCAGCGACTTCGAGGACGGCACCAGCCAGGGCTGGACCGGCCGGTCAGCCGAGACGATCGCCTCCAGCACCGCCGTCGCGCACGGCGGCACCCGCAGCCTCGCGATCAGCGGGCGCACCGCGGCCTGGCAGGGTCCGTCGCACGACGTGCTCGGCACGTTCGAGAAGGGCACCGCCTACACGATCTCCGCCTGGGTGCGGATGGAGTCCGGCTCGGACAGCGCGCGACTCAGCGTGGAACGCCGGACCGGTGAGGTCGCCGCCTACGACCAGGTGGTCGGCAACACGGCGGTCATCTCGGGCGGCTGGACGAACCTGACCGGGCGGTACACGCTCGCCACCGACGTCGACTTCCTCCGGATCTACGTGGAGACGGCGTCGACGACCGGCTCGTTCTACCTCGACGACGTGACCGCTTCCTATGTGCCGTCGCTGCCGATCCAGACCGACATCCCGGCCGTCAAGGACGTGGTTCCGGAGTTTCCCGTCGGCGCCGCGATCACCGGGGCGGAGATCATCGGGGATCACGGTTCGCTCCTGAAGCGGCACTTCACCTCGGTGACTCCGGGAAACGCCCTCAAATGGGATGCCACCGAGCCTACGGAGAACACCTTCTCGTACGCCCAGGCCGATCCCCTCATCGCGTTCGCCGAGACGAACGGGCTGGCCATCCGGGGACACACACTGGTGTGGCACAACCAGACGCCGTCGTGGGTGTTCACCGGCGCCGACGGTCAGCCGATGACCGCGACCGCCGAGGACAAGGAGTTGCTGCTCGCCCGGCTGGAGAACCACATCCGCAACGTGGCCGGGCACTACGGCTCCGACATCGGCGTGTGGGACGTCGTCAACGAGGTGATCGACGAGAACCAGGCGGACGGGCTGCGGCGCTCCACCTGGTACACCGTGGCCGGACTCGACTACATCCGGACCGCCTTCCGGGTGGCCCGCGAAGTGCTGCCGGACGCCAAGCTGTTCATCAACGACTACAACACCAACGTCCCGGCCAAACGCGACAAGCTGTACAACCTGGTCGCGCAGCTCCGCGCCGAAGGCGTGCCGATCGACGGTGTCGGCCACCAGATGCACATCAACGTCAGCTGGCCCTCGATCGCCGAGACCGAGGCGATGATCGAGAAGTTCGCCCCGCTCGGCGTCGAGCAGCAGGTCACCGAGATGGACGTCAGCATCTACACGAACAGCAGCGAGACGTTCCCGGCACCGCCCGCCGACCGGTTGCTCCAGCAGGCGTACGTCTACCGCGACATGTTCGCCCTCTTCCGCGAACACGCCTCGGAGATCACCTCGGTGACGCTGTGGGGGCTCGCCGACGACAACACCTGGCTGGACACGTTCCCGGTGACCCGCAAGGACGCGCCGCTGCTGTTCGACACCCGGCTGCAGGCGAAGCCGGCGTACTGGGGCGTGGCCGACCCGTCGAAGATCGGCACCTCGCCGTCGCCGTCGGTCTCGTCCTCGCCGTCGTCTTCGCCTTCCTCCTCGCCGTCCGCGGGTTCCTCCACCTGTGCTGTCACCTATCGGGTCACCGGCAGCTGGCCCGGCGGATTCCAGGGTGACGTGAAGGTCGCGAACACCGGCACGGCGGCGATCAGCGGCTGGAAGCTGGCGTGGCGGTTCGCCGGCGGCCAGCAGGTGGCCCAGCTCTGGAACGGTTCGGTAGCCCAGTCGGGCGCCGACGTCACCGTCACGAACGCGTCCTGGAACGGCGCGATCGCCCCGGGCGGCACCGCGTCCTTCGGCTTCCTCGGCAGCGCGACGGGCGGCAACCCGGCCCCGGCCGCCTTCGCCCTGAACGGCACCAACTGCGCAGTCCTCTAGACCACCACTCCAGCGGGTGCGGGGCCGGTCCGGCCAGGGGGGTTACGGGCCGGCTCCGCACCACAGAACTCCCGGCGGCGGGGCTTGGCGCAGCCCCTTGTCCCGCCGCTGGGCCCCAGCCTCCTCAGGCGGTGATCAGGCCGGTCACCGCCTCCGCCGTCTCCGGGTAGGCAGCCAGCAGCGCCGCCACCACGTCCGACTCGACCGGCGCGGACCACTCTCCTTCGCAGCCGAGCAGCGCCGCCAGCGAGTCCGTCGTGCCGGGGTGGGCTGCCAGCAGCGCGAACGCCGGACTGCCGGCCGATCCCGGACGATCCGCCCGGGGTGGGGCAGCGGGGCGGGCATGCCACGGCGGCGTCCACGAGTCGATCGCGGGCAGGGCGCCGGGGAAGGTCCGGCCCGCCTCCCTGGTCAGCACCGGCACCAGCTCGGCCGCCTGCGCTTTCAGGGTGGTGATCAGAGTGGGCAGCCACGGGAGCAGCACCGGGTCGGGCAACCGGCCGAACGCCTTCGACAGCGTCTCCACCACGAACGGCGCCAGCCGCGGAACCGGTTCGAGCGCCTGCACGAACCCGCTCACGTACTGCGGGAACGCCGGCACCACGAGCGGGTTGCCGAGCAGTTCGTCCACCCGAACACGCAGATCGGCCAGCGGGAGGTCGCCGAGCTGGTGCCGGGCGGACCAGAGCAGGGCCAGCTTCGCGGGCGTCTCCGGGTGCGACTGCCGGACCGCGAGCTCCAGTTGCGTCCGGTCGCAGCCCAGCGACAACGCCAGGCTCTCCATGCTGAACAGGAACCCGAGCATCGCCCCGACCTGCCGCACCCCGGTGTCCTCGTCGACGAAGGCGGTCGGCAGCAGGGTGCAGTAGTGCGCGTACCCCTCGGTCACGAACCGCTCGCACCACCCCGGCAGCACCGGCCGGGTCGCGCGGTAGTGCGCCATCAGCCGGCGGATCCGGCGCAGCACGGCCGGCGCCTCGTCGACGGTGCGCTCGGCGGCGAGCAGCTCCACCGCCCGGGCGCCGAGCTCCTCGGTCAGCCGCGGGCTCTGCAGGAACAGCAGTGAGTCCTCGACGGCCTTGAGCGCCGTCGCGGCCGTCGCCTTCGGGTCCCAGGCGGACCGGCGCAGGCGCTGCTCCAGCACCTGCTCGACGGTGACGCCCTCGTAGCCGAGCTCGATGACGGTCCGCTGGTGACGGCCGAGGTCGAGATCCCAGCTCTCCTGGATGTGCTTCTCACCGAGCCGCCGCGAGCCCATGATCGGCCGAACCGCCTGGTCGGGAAGCAGGTACCGCAGCATCCAGAGCATCTGCGAGCAGGCGGCCAGCTCGGGGCGGGCGGCGAGGTCGAGCAGGGCGCGCTGGATCGTCCGCTGTTCGAGGTTGAGGCCGAGCGGGGCCAGCCGGTCGTGGACGTCGCGGGCCAGCGGGGGCAGGGCGTCGTAGCCCACCTGGCCGATCCGGTCGCCACCCAGCAGGATCTCGCAGAGCCGGCGTACGTCGCGCCGCCCCGGAACGGCGTCCTTCTCGATGCAGGTGACCGCCGCGTCCTGGAAGTCGTAGGGTGTCGGCCGCCGCCGCCCCCGCATCCCGGCCAGCAGCACCGACGTCTCGAAGACCGCGATCGCGTCGGCGGTGCTCGCGAGGTAACCGTTGCGGCGGGCCAGCCGGACGATGTCGACGCACCAGCCGCGCAGCTCCTCCTCGTCCAGCCCGTCGAGCGCCGGTGGACCGGAGAGGTAGTCGCTGAGCTGGTCGGTGACCGGCCCGGCCGGAGCGGTGACCGCCGGCGCCGGGGTCTTCTTCTTCGCGCGGCCGCCTTTCTGGCCGGCCAGTGCGAACGGGCGCACCTTCGTACGGAGAAGGGATTTCTGCCAGCCCGCCGCCGCGATCGAGACCGAGCCGGGCGCCAAGCCGAACTGCGCCTCGATCGCCGAGTGGCTGGACGGGATCAGCCCGTAGAGCCACTTCGTCGCGGTCGGCTCGGTGATCGGGAAGTCCGGCGTGCCCGGCTCCGAGCCCGCCTCCGGAACCCGGCTCGACGCGTGGAAGGCGCCGCAGACGAAGAGGCAGTCGGCCCGGTCGGCGCCGGACGACGCGAGGTGCTCGCGGATCCGGGTCCACATGAACCGCTCGCGGTCCTCATCGGTCGCGAAGCGCCGTGAGTCGTGCGGTGCGAGCCGGCGGAAGAGGCTGCCGACCATCACCATGACCTGCCGGTACGTCTCGTGGTCGGCGCCGGCGAGGGGCTGTTCGACGTACTGGTCCCACCACTCCGACCAGTGCCGGACCCGGCCGTGGTGCAGCAGGTGCTCCTCCAGCTCGGCGAAGCGCGGCCGCAGATCGCCGATCTCCACCCCGACCGCGTCGCCGTGCAGATCGTCCTCCGGCTCCCCGGCGAAGTGCGCCTCCACCGACGGCTGCCACTGGAAGACGTGGTCGGTGGACCTGTCGACGAGCACGAGCTCCACGCCCGGGGTCTCCAGCGCGTAGGCGATCGCCTGGTACTCGGCGGACGCCTCGGTGATCGGCGCGACCACGCTGAGCGGCGCCGACTCGACCGGGAATCCGTCCAGTTCGGAGGCGAAGGCCTGGAGCGCGACCGGCAGCCGGCAGTTGCGCAGCTCGGTGAGGAGCGGGGCCAGATCCTCGCAGAGTTCCAGGTAGATCACCTTCGGCTGCTTCTCGCGCAGCCGGCGGGCCATCGCCAGCGCCGAGGCCGGCGAGTGGTGGCAGACCGGGAAGATCTCCAGCGGCTCGCGCAGCGCGAACGCGACGTCGTCGACCATCCCGGCGAGGATCTCCGGCAGCGCCGCCGGGCCGCCGGCCAGCTCCTCGGCCGCGCCCAGCAGTTGTTCCCGCAGCGAGTCGAAGGGGCTGCTCATGAGAGGGTCGCGATCGCCTGGCGGCCGCCCTCGAGGAAGCCGTCCCACTCGCCGCCGTTCTCCCGGCTGCGCGGCTCGACCACGCCGTGCCAGTATTTGTTCAGGATTGCCAGGTCTTCCGGGCTGCGCCGGGCCAGCGAGCCGACGAGCGAGCCGGCCAGCGCCTCGGCGGTGAGCGTCGCGGCCCCGAAGAAGTTGCTGTGCAGGATCGCGTCCTCCAGCACGCCGATCTGCTCGGCCGTGGAGAGCGCCGACTCCAGCCGCTCGTCGTCGCTCGTCGCGGAGCCGGCCGCGGCGCGCAGGTCGGCGAAGCTCTGGAGCAGCACGTCGAGCAGGGTCGGCGGGACCTCGAGCTCGATGTTGTGCCGGCGGAGCAGCTCTTCCGTCCGGAATCGGACGATCTCCGCCTCGCTCTTCTTGTTCGTCACCACCGGGATGCGCACGAAGTTGAACCGGCGCTTCAGCGCGGAGGACAGGTCGTTGACACCCCGGTCCCGGCTGTTCGCGGTAGCGATGATCGAGAAGCCGGGCTTCGCGAAGACGATGTTGTCGGAGTCGAGCTCGGGGATCGAGACGTACTTCTCGGACAGGATCGAGATGAGCGCGTCCTGCACGTCGCTCGTCGACCGGGTCAGCTCCTCGAAGCGGCCGATCACCCCGTTCTCCATCGCCGTCATGATCGGCGACGGGATCATCGAGGCGCGGGACTGGCCTTTCGCGATCACCATCGAGACGTTCCACGAGTATTTGATGTGGTCCTCGGTGGTACCGGCGGTGCCCTGCACCACGAGCGTGGAGTTGCGGCTGATCGCGGCGGCGAGCAGCTCGGCGAGCCAGCTCTTGCCGGTGCCCGGGTCGCCGATCAGCAGCAGGCCGCGGTCGGAGGCGAGGGTGACGATCGACCGCTCGACGAAGCTGCGGTCGCCGAACCACTTCGGGCTGATCTCGCGGTCGAGGCCGTCGGCGCGCTCCGAGCCGAGGATGAACAGGCGCACCATCTTGGGGCTGAGCCGCCAGGAGAACGGCTTCGGCCCGTCGTCGATCGACTCCAGCCAGTCGAGCTCCTCGGCGTACTTGATCTCGGCGGGGGCGCGCAGCATGTCAGTCATGGGGATGTCTCCTAGAAGGCGAGGAAGTTCTTGAGCTCGGCGACGAGCTTGGCGATGCGGCCGGACAGGACCGGGGTGCCCTGGTCCTTGAAGCGCTGGCGGAACCAGGGATTGACGCTCTGCTGCCCGCCGCTGCTCACCGAGCCGACCGGGATGAAGCGGGCGCCGGAGCGGTGGATGGCGGCCATCCCGTCGAAGACGGCCTGCTCCTTCCACTCGTAGAAGTCGGAGATCCAGACGACGACCGTGTTGCGCGGATCCGTGATCTTGGGCCGGGCCAGGTCGAGTGCGGCGGTGCCGTCGGTGCCACCGCCCAGTTTCGTCCGCAGCAGCACCTCGAACGGGTCGTGCACCCACGGCGTCAGGTCGAGCGCCCGGGTGTCGTAGGCGACCAGATGCACGTCGACCTTCGGCAGGCCCGTGAAGATCGAGGCGAGGATCGTGCAGTTCACCATCGCGTCGACCATCGAGCCGGACTGGTCGACCACCACGATGAGCCGGGCCGGGGTGATCCGTTTCGCGGTCTGCTTGTAGTAGAGCCGGTCGACGAGGAGGCGCTCCTCCTCCGGGTCCCAGTTGGGCAGGTTCTTCCAGATCGTGCGGTCGATGTCGAGGTTGCGGTAGACGCGTTTCGGCGGGATGGACCGGTCGATCGTGCCGGTGCTGGCCTGCGCCACCTGGGTGCGCAGGACCTCGGCGACCTCGTCGACGAACCGGCGGATCAGCGCTTTCGCGTTGGCGAGCGCCACACCGTCCAGATTGTCCTTGTCGCGCAGCAACTGCTCGATCAGGGACATGCTCGGAGTGAGCTGTTTCGCCAGCTTGGGATCGGCGAGCACCTCCCGCAGCCGCATCCGGCTCACCAGGTCGGCCTCGATCGCCGCCAGGGACGGCCCGAGGTCGACGGGGAAGCCGCTGCCCGGCCGGGTCCCGGCGGCGCTCCCGCCACCGTTGCCGGAGCCGTTCCCGGAGTCGCCGTCCCCGGAGCCGCCGGTTTCGGAGCCGCCGGTTTCGGAGCCGCCGTTCCCGGAGCCGCCGCCCGGCACGGGATGCCCACCCGCCGCACGTCCGCGCAGCGTGCCGGGCCGGCAGCCGAGCGCCCGCTCGAACCAGCCGGCATCGGCCTGCCAGCGAGCCAGCTGACCCGCCGTGACGTTGCCCTGACCGGTGCCGAAGACGTTGAGCAGCAGCTTGGAGACGAGGGCGGCACGACGGACCTCGTCGCCGGCGCCGCTCTCGTCCGAGGCGCCACTCAGCAGGCCCTCGAACTCCGCCTCGAGCTGCGGGAACCGCTGCACCACGGTGTCCACCGAGACGGACGGGTCGAGCAGGGCGGCGGGCAGGCCGAGATCGTCGACGATCGCCACGCTCCCGGACTCGAGGGCGGGCTGCTCGTCGGGGTCGAAGAGCCTAGCCAGCAGTCGCCAGTAGAGGACCTGACGCCGGTTTTCCGCTGTGGTCATTTGCGCAGCAGCCTTCCCGCTCGCTCGCGCAGCACGTCGACTGCCGTGCCGGCGGCCGCCTCCGCCTTCGCGGCCTTCGCCTCGGTGGGGCCGAGCGCCCAGTCGGCGGTGGACGCCGTGACCGCCTTGCGTTTCACCGTCGCCTGCACGGCGAGCGGCTGCACCGACCACCGGCCGGCGTCCCAGCGCAGCAGGCCGATGCAGGTGGTGGACGCGGCGACCAGGGCCGGGGTGATCGGACCCGCGGCGGGCAGCCGGTCGAGGTCGACCGGCAGGGTGACGCCGTCGAGGTCGAACGCGTCGGTGCCGGGCGTGTAACCCTCCAGCAGGACCGGCTCGGCGATCAGCGCCGGGTGACGGTCGAGCGGCGGGACGGACGCGGCGGTCGCGTCGCCGAGGAGCACCCGGGCGGTCGCGAACGGATCGGCCGGCTCGCCCGGGGTGACCCGCGACTCGTCCCAGATCAGGTCGCCGCCGATCAGCGTCAGGCCGTTGACCTGGGCCGACAGGTGGCCGGCCAGCACGCCCCGCAGGACCGGGAACGCCGTGAGCATCCGCCACGCGGCCGGGCCGGTGATGGTCTCGACCTTGGGCGCGGCCACCGAGACGCGCACCAGCCGCACCTCTCCCCCTGCCGTCTCCAGCAGGCCGTGCGCCTGGACCCGGAAGACCGTGGGGTGCTCGTGCAGGTCGGCGCCGAGGAGCAGGAACCGGCCGTCGACGGGCTCGCCGGGCTGCGCCGGCCAAGCACCCCGGGTAGGGCCGGCGTCCTGCGAGAGCAGCAGGGCGCGGGACCAGAGGTCGGCCCAGCGGCGGACCGGGACCCGGTCCAGCGTGGCGACCGGGGCGGCGGCCCGCAGCTCGGCGGCGAACCCGTCGAGCAGGACCGCGAGACGACCGGCTGCCGGGTCGGCGAGCAGCGCCTGCACGGCCGGCGAACCGGCCGCGGCCAGCTCGTGGTCGACCCCGCGCCAACCGGCGATCGCCAGCTCCCGCAGCCAGGACCGGCTGCCCCCGGCGACCAGGACCGGGCCGGTCACCGGGGCCGGTGACGGCAGCCGCTCGCGGCCGAACGGGGCGAGCAGCGCGTCGTGTACAGCGCCGAACAGGGCAGCGCGGCAGCCGGCCAGCACTGCCAGGTGCTCGTCGGTCACCGTCCCGGCGATGATCTTGCCGATCGAGTCGGTCACCCGCTCGGCGAGCGGCGAGCCGGCGAACGCCACGGTCAGCGCCTCGAGGGACGCGGCGCGCTCCTCGTCGATGCGGGCCAGGCCGTGGACGAGGGCGTCGTCGAGGCCGTCGGTCAGGGCGAGCGCCTCGGCCAGACCGGACGGCCGGCTGCGGAGAGCGTCGGCGAGCATCATCGCGCCACCCCCGCGGCCGGGAACCAGTGCAGCTCGGGCAGCGGATCGGTGGTGGGCGGCAGCTCCAGATAGGACAGGTGGCGCAGGAAGCTGCTGAACACCTCGGCCGCCCGGTTGGGGGCGGCGACCGGGTGCAGACCGGTGATCAGGTCGGCGCCGTCGGCCACCTCGATCCGCAGGTAGCGCGCGACCCGATCGGCGCCGTACTGCAAGGTGGCCTCGGCGAGCAGCGAGCGCAGGTGGTTGCACGGGTAGGACCCGCTCAGGCCGCCGCACGGGCGGTTGTTGTTCGTGTTGCAGCTCAGGCCGTGATCGCCCGCGGTGATCGAGGAGACGTAGACCCGGGAGACGTCGGAGCCGCTCGACACCACTCCCTGCAGCCGGCCCTCGGCGAGCTCCAGGAAAGGCACCTTGGCCAGCTTGCGCGGCCGCACCGGCTCGATGACCGGGGCCGCGCTGCGGCGCTCGTAGGGGATGCTCATGAGGCGTAGTTGTATCGGAGGGGTCCGACAAAAACGCCGGACCCCTCGCGCCTCAGTGGTGTTCGCGCAGGCCCATCCGTGCGTGCAGGGCCCGCAGCGGCTTCGGCGCCCACCAGTTCCACCGGCCCAGCAGACGCATGAACGCCGGCACCAGCACCGGGCGCACCAGAAGCGCGTCCAGGATGATCGCGAGCGCGGCGCAGAGGCCGAAGAACTGGATGAACGACACCCCGGAGACGAGCATCGCCAGGAACGACACGGACAGGATGGCCGCCGCCGCGCTGATCACCCGGCCACTGTGCGACAGCCCCTCCACCACCGCCGTACGCAGGTCGGCCCCCTGCCGATGCCGCTCGATCACCCGGGACAGCACGAAGACCTCGTAGTCCATCGACAGCCCGAACGCCACGCAGAACAGCAGCACCGGGATCGCCACGGTGAGCGGCGTCGCGGTGAAGCCGAGCACCCCGGCGAGATGGCCGTCCTGGAAGATCCAGACGGCCACGCCGAAGACCGAGCTCATCGTGAGCAGATTGAAGACGAGCGCCTTGATCGGCAGGAGGACGCTGCCGGTCAGCAGGAAGAGCAGCACGAACGTGGTGATCGCGATCAGGATCAGCGCGTGCGGCAGCCGGCCCCCGATCGAGGCGGTGATGTCGACCAGTTGCGCGGCCGGTCCGGTCACCATCACCGGCACCTCGGCCGGCACCGGCACGGCCCGGATCGCCCGGGCCAGCTCGGCGCCCTTCGCGGAGTACGGCTCCACGTCGCTGAGCACCGAGAAGTAGGTCGCCCACTTCCCCGAGGCGAACGTGCGCGGGTGCGCGCTCATCGCACCGGGCACGGCGGTCCCGTGCACGTACGCCCCCGCCATGCTGTCCACCCGGGCGACTCCGTCGACGCGGGAGAGCCGCGCCGCGTACACGGCGGCCCGCCCGATGCCGTTCGTCCCGGTCCCCCACCGCTCGGCCACGACGACGGTGGCCCCGCTGCCGGTGCCGGCGAACTCGGTACGCATCGCGTCGGCGACGACCCGGCTCTCCGCCTCCTTCGGCAGCACCCGGTCGTCGGCGATGCCGAACTTGATGTGGGTGAACGGCGCGGCCAGGGCGAGCAGCACCAGGATCACCGGCACCGCGGTCAGGAACGGCCGGCGCATCACGTGGCCGGCGACCCGCCCCCAGAACGGCGCATGGCCGCCCGCGGACGTGCGGCGGCGCAGCACCGGCCACTTGTCGATCCGGTCGCCGAGCAGCACGAGCAGGGCCGGCAGGACCATCAGGGCGGCGCAGACCGTGGCGATCACCACGGCGATGCCGGCGTAGGCGAACGAGCGCAGGAAGTACTGCGGGAAGACGAGCAGGCTGCAGAGCGCGACCGCCACGGTGGCCGCGCTGAACACGACGGTGGACCCGGCCGTGCGCATCGTCGTGGCCAGCGCGGCGAACTTGTCCGTGTCGCGGAGCCGCTGTTCCCGGTAGCGGGAGACGAACAGCAGGCTGTAGTCGACGGCCAGGCCGAGCCCGAGCGCCGTCGCCATGTTGACGGCGAAGACCGACACGTCGGTGAAGACGGCCAGCAGGCGCAGCGTGCCGAGGGTGGTGAGGATCGAGAAGATCCCGATCAGCAGCGGCGCCCCGGCTGCCCAGACCGTGCCGAAGACCAGCAGCAACAGCACGAGAGTGATGGGGATCGCGATCGCCTCGGCGTGCGCGAGATCGGTGGTGACCTGCTCGTTGATGTCATTGTTGACCTGGGTCAGGCCACCGAACGAGACTTCGACCGTACCGAATCGCCCTGATAGATCGTGTAAATCGGAAACGCGACGCGCGCTGACGTCCTCGTCACCGTCGACACGCGCGAGGATGACCCCTTTGTCATGGTCGCGACCGGCCAGCTGAGGAACGGGTTTCCGGGGATTCCAATAGGCGCCCACCACCGTCACACCGGGCGTGCCGGACAGGCGCTCCAAGATCTCCGAGGCCCGCGCGACGACGTCATCGTCGTCGACCGAACCGGACGGCTTGGAGATCATCACGACCAGGTTCGGATCGGCCGCGTGGAAGTGCTGCGCCAGCCCGTGCCGCCCGCGGACCGACTCCGAACTCGGGTCGTCGAAGCCCCCGGTCTTGAGCGATCCGATCAGGTCACCGCTGAAGACGATGGCGGCCACCGCCAGCAGCATCGCGACGACCAGCACCGACCTGGGGCGGCGCATGACGAGCCGGACCACCGGCCCGGTAGCCGGGCCGGTGGTCGCGGTGGGCCGGGCGGTCTTCGCCGCCGGCCGAGGGGTAACCGATGTCATCGTGAGCTCACGCGGGCTGTGGCATTGTCGCCGGGTCGAGGTGGCGGGCCAGCAGGTCCACGGTGTTCTCGATGTCCTCCGTGGTGTGCTCGGCGGTGATGAAGAACCGCAGCCGGGCCAGCTTCTCCTTGACCGCCGGGTAGAGGATCGGGTTGGCGCTCACGCCGTTCTTCAGCAGCGTGTCGGAGAGCCGCAGCGCCTTGATCGAGTCGCCGGTGATGGCCGGGACGACCGGGGTGCCCTCGCTCGTCCCGGTGTCCACGCCGGCCTGCCGGGCCAGCCGCAGGAAGGTCGCGGAGTTGTTGTGCAGCGCGGCCAGCCGCTGCGGCTCCTCGCGGAGGATGTGCAGGGCGGCGAGCGCGGCGGCCGCGTTCGCCGGGCTCATCCCGGCGCTGAAGATGAAGCCGGGCAGCGTGTACCGCATGTACTCGATCAGCTCGTGCCGGCCGGCGATGTACCCGCCGCAGCTCGCCAGCGACTTGGACAGGGTGCCCATCCAGACGTCCACGTCGGCCCGGTTCACGCCGAAGTGCTCGCCGACACCGCCGCCCCGGGCGCCGAGCACGCCGATGCTGTGCGCCTCGTCGACCATGAGCAGCGCGCCGTGCTTCTTCTTCAGCGCGATCAGGGCCGGCAGGTCGCAGATGTCGCCGTCCATGCTGTAGACGCCCTCGACGATGATCAGCACCCGGCGGTACCGGTCCCGGGTCTGGGTCAGCAACGCGTCCAGGGCCGCGTAGTCCTGGTGGGCGAACGGCTGCCGGCTGGCGCCGGAGAGGCGGCAGCCCTGCAGGATGCTGTCGTGGGCGAGCGCGTCGTGCACGATCAGGTCGTCCGGGCCGACCAGGTGGCCGATCACGCTGACGTTGGTGGAGTGCCCGCCGATCAGGGTGATCGCGTCCTCGGCGCCGACCAGCTCGGCGAGGGCCCGGTCCAGCTCGTCGTGGAGCGCCCGGTTGCCGGAGAGGATGCGGGCCGCGGAGACCGAGGAGCCGTACCGATCGACGGCCTCCTTCACCGCGTACGCCACCATCGGGTGCCCGGTCAGGCCGAGGTAGTTGTAGCTGGAGAAGGAGATCAGCTGACGGCCGCCGACCTTGGTGCCCCGGCCGATCACGCTGTCGTGCACCAGGTAGTACGGGTTGGTGACGCCGACCCGGTCGAGCATGACGCCCCGGCGCTGGAACTCGACGACCTCGGGCAGGTAGGCCACATCGGCGACCTCCTTGCGCGGCGGCGCCACCAGGGAACGCTCGGGCGACACGACGACCGGCGCCGCGTGAGCCGGTGCGGCGTGCGCCGGGGCCGGCGTCGCGGCGGCTGACGGTGTGAGCGCCGGGGCCGATGCCCCGCCGAGGGCCGCCGACAGCACCTGAGCAAGCTCACCGACGGTGGTCACCTCGAACACCTCGGCCGGGTCCAGCTCCAGGTCGGGCCAGCGGCGCTTCACCGCGGAGACCAGCTCGGCTGTCATGATCGAGTCGAAGCCCAGGTCGGCGCTGAACGTCTGATCCGCGCGGACCAGGTCGGACGGGTACGCGGAGATCTTGCCGATCATCACCGCGATCTCGGACACGATCTGCCCGCCGTCGTGTTGCACGGCCTTCTGCGCGGGGACCGCAACGCGGGGCTCCGGCGCGGCCTCGATCGCCGGCTTCTCCTGAAAAACAGGACCAACGGGCAGCTGAGGGGTGGTACCGAGACCACGCAGGACCTCGAGCTGCTCCCGCATCAGCGAAATGACGTCGTTCACTGGCGTCGAATCTCCATTCCTTCTGGCGACCGGCAGCGCCACGCGCGCAGGCTCGCGGACCTCGATCTCGGCGATCTGTGCCGCCGGCACGGCCACGGCCGCCGGACGGCCCGCCCGGGTGGCGGCCCGCCGCGGCCCGTCCTCACGGGCGGCGCGGCGGATCGAGTAGTGCTGGGTGGCGAGCGGCGACGGCGGCAGCGTCAGCAGCGGTACGCCGAGGCCCGCGAAGAGCGGGGTCAGGTCCACCGGCACACCCGCGACGGCGAGCCGTCCCAGGCCTTCGAGCAGCGCATATCCGCCGTCCGGCTCGGCCGGCATCAGGGTGATCTTGTCGAGCGGCGCGGACGACGGGATCTGCGCGGCCATGCCGAGCAGGGCGTCCCCGGAGGAGACCTGCACCAGGATCCGGGCGCCCGCCTCGACCGCCGTGTCGACGGCGTCGCGGAAGAACACCGGCGAGGACGTCTGCCGCCCCCACAGCTCGCGCAGCGTGCCGGGCTCGGCCGGCGCCTTCGCATCGACGCTCGACACGAACCGTGCGGCCGGGGTCCGTACCGCGAGACCGGCGGCGTACGCGGCGACCCGGTCGTCCACCTCGGCCAGCAGCGGCGAGTGGAAGGCGTGCGACACCCGCAGCTCGACGGCCGGTACACCCCGGGTGCGGCACCGCTCCACCAGGTGCGCCACGGCATCGCGGTGACCGCTGGCGACGGTCTGCGCCGGGTGGTTGTAGCAGCCCGCCCAGACACCCCGGATGCCGGAACGCAGCTCCTCGAAGGTGGTGGCGTCGGCCTTGATCGCGGCCATCGTCCCGGGCGGCGGCTCCTGACCGGCGGTCACCGCGGCGCCGCGCTCGATCAGGAAGTCCAGGCCGTCCTCCGGGCTGAGCGCGCCGGCGGCGACGGCCGCGACCAGCTCGCCGACGCTGTGCCCGAGGGCGACGTCCGGCGTGACGCCGCAGTCGGCGAGCAGCCGGGTCATGCTGATGCCGGTGACACCGAGGCCGGGCTGGCAGATCCGGGTCGCGCTGACCTGCTCCTCGGCGCCCGGACCCGGGTTCTCGCAGAGCAGATCGGAGACGGCGACGCCGGTGCGCTTGTCGACGGTCTCGGCGAGCGGTCCTGCGTACCGGGCGAAGACCGGGAAGCGTTCCACCAGGTCACGCAGCACGCCGGGGCGCAGCGAACCCTGCCCGGGGAAGAGGAAGGCGAGCTTGCGGCCCTCCTCGTCGAGCGGCGCGGCCGAGGCGTATAGGCCCGGCCCGAGCCGGCCCAGGGTTCCGGCCGAGAGCTCCTGCGCGGCGAGCGCGAGCCGGGCCGCGAGCTCCGCCCGGGTCCGGCACATGACGGCGAGGCGTGCCGGGAGCGCCTGGCGGGTGGCCATCGTCCGGGCCACCGCGGCGGGCGTCAGGGCCGGGTCGGTGGAGACCATCGTGGAAAGGCGTTCGGCGTACGAGGAGAGCAGCTCCGTGTTGCCGGCCGTGACCAGCACCAGCCAGGGCCGCCCGTCCGCGTCCGGGCCGTCCGGCTCGGTCTGCCGGTCCGGCGCCTCGCTGAGCACGGCGTGCACGTTGGTGCCGCCGAACCCGAACGAGTTGACACCGGCGCGGCGCCGGTCGCCGTCCACCTCCGGCCACTCCCGCGGCCGGGTCGTGATCCGCAGGCCGGCCTCGGCCAGCGGCAGGTCGGCGTTCTCGGTGATCGCCGGCTGGGGCGGGACCGTGCTGTGGTGCAGGGCCAGTGAGGCGCGGAGGATCCCGGCGGCGCCGGCGGCCGGCAGCGTGTGCCCGATGATCGCCTTGCCGGAGGAGAGGTAGCAGGGCCGGCTCGTGCTGCCCTCGCGGACCCGGCGGATCGCCTCGACCTCGACCCGGTCGCCGACCGAGGTGCCGGTGCCGTGCGCCTCCAGGAAGTCGATGGCGCCCGGTTCGAGGCCGGCGTCGTGGTACGCCGCCCGCATCGCCGCTTCCTGTCCTTCGGCCTTCGGCGTCATCGGACCGGCGCCACGGCCGTCGTTCGCCGTGCCGATGCCGTTGAGCACCGCGTAGACCCGGTCGCCGGCGGCCACGGCGTCCTGCAGCGGGCGCAGCACCGCGATGGCGCCGCCCTCGCCGAGCACGAAGCCGTCGGCGCGGGTGTCGAAGGGCCGGCAGACACCGGCCGCGGAGAGTGCCCCCACCCGGGAGAAGCCGATCAGCGCGCTCGGCGTCATGTTGATGAACACCCCGCCGACCAGGGCGGTGGTGCACGATCCGGAGCGCAGGTGGTTGACCGCCTCGTGCAGCGCCACCATCGCCGAGGAGCAGGCCGCGTCCACGGCGAACGCCGGGCCGCCCAGGTCCAGCAGCTCGGAGACCGTGCAGGGCGCCATGTTGAGCAGGTTGCCGGCGAGCGAGAAGGACTGCGCCGGCTCGATCGCGGCGGCGGCCTCCGCCACCGCCTCGATCAGTGCGGGGTCGTGCCCGCCGCCCGGCAGCGAGCCGTCGGCCAGCATGGTCGCGATGACCCGGGCGCCGGCGATGTCCCGGTAGTCGGAGGAGCTGAGCCCTACGAACACCCCGGTACGGGCCCGGTCGAAGTCGCCCTTCCGCTCCCAGCCGGCGTCCTGCACGGCCTCGCGCGCCAGGTCGACGAGCAACCGGTGCTGCGGGTCCATGGCCTTCGCCCGGCGCGGCGGAATGCGGTGGTGCAGGGCGGCGAACCGCTCCACGTCCTGGATGAAAGCCACCCGGTCGGTGTATGTCGCGTACTTCTCACGGAAGTCGGTCGAGAAGAATGTTTCGTGATTCCAGCGGTCCGCCGGAACCGGCCGGAATTGGTGGGCAGCGTTCAACGAGTTGGCCCAGAACTCGGTAACGTCGCGAGCGCCCGGAAAACGGCAAGAAAGGCCGACGATCGCTATATCCACTGAAGTCCCCATGCTTACGGTGCCTGACGGCCCGGCCGGAAAGCAGGCAGCGACCTACGCATACCAGACCCACTCTGAGCTGGGAATATGCGTCGACTGCCCGCCCGAATTCATCACGTCTGTCAATTCATTCCTGATACCAATCTCGATCCCCCCTCCGCACGACACGCACTCCTACTCAACGGAGCGGGAATCGGAAGGTGTCGGGCGAGTTCGATGATCCGCAGCACACTTGCCCGGGACGCCTCTCCAGGCATCGCGGCGGAAATCGTCGACGCGCGGGGAAACGCGCCGGCACGGCAGAGGTTACGGAGTTCTACCCATTCCGGTGGCGATTGACTACTCGTGAGTGCGGCGTTTTGCCGAACGGCTGCGGACCGCCTAGCTTTCTGCGCCATGAAGCAAACGACCAAGCGGTGGCTGGCCGCGGCGGCCGCGGTAGCGGCTTTCGTCGCCGTCAACCCGGCGCCCGCCCAGGCGGCACCGAACTTCCAGCGGCAGCGTCTGATCGCGACCGCGTACTACGGCACCATGGACATCATCGCCCGTGAGACGCTCGGCCTGAAGGCCCGGTTCATCACGGTCGGCGGTCGTCCCGTCCCCAACCTGATCGTCAACTTCGTCACGACGGGCGAGCGCTTCCCGATGTGCGAGGCGACCACGGACCTCAACGGCTGGGCCGAGTGCCGCAACGGCCCGATCCCGCCGCCGCAGTCCCTGGCCAACCTCCTCGTCAACGGCTACGACGCCGTTTTCGACGGCAACCGGTACTACTACCCGGTGGCCGCCCACAACAACATCGGCATCGGCTGACCTCGGTCCGCCACGCTCGGCAGCCCGGCCGGTGATCGGCCAGCCTCAGCCCCCCGATCACCGGCCGCCGCCGTTCCCGCAGCCCCTGCCCGGTCCGGGCCGGGGCTTTCCGCACTTCCCTTGTACGGCTGACCGCCCCGTTCTTCCCGGGTGACGCCGAAGGCCGCCCGGCGGGACCCCGGACGGCCTTCGGTGACGCGTCGCCGCGCCGGTGTGATGCTCTCAGCCGTACACCTCGTCGGCGGTGTCGTTCCAGAACGTGCCGATGTTCGAGGAGTACGTCCGCGGCGAGATGTCCAGCTGGCCCTTGCCGCCCTTGTCCCGGACGCTGCCCGGGTCGTCCGCGTACGAATTGTTGCGCCAGGACGACATCGTGTTGGCGAAGCCGTAGTCGTCGAGGTTCTGCCAGTACTCGTTGGCGAACTGCAGACGCCGGCCGCCACCGTTGATGTGCTCGTAGAGACAGAGGTAGCGGTCCGCGCAGGTCGGCAGCGCGGCGGTCGCGAGGCCCCGGGCCTTCGCCCGCACGACCAGCGCGTCGGTCTCACGCTTGTACCCGGACTTTGCGTCGGCCTCGGCGATGGTCGCGAAGCACTCCACGTCGCCCGGGCCCTTCACGGTGCACGACCGGGCGCCGCCCCAGCCCTTCGCGAGGTCGATCGTCGCGCCCTTGAACGTGGCGAGACCCTTGCCGCTCGACGCCTTGCCGGCCGTGGCGGTGACGGCCGCCGGCGGCGCGGACGGGGCCGGCACTCCGGCCAGCGCCGCGTTCGCCGGAGCGATCAGGAAGCCGGCCACGACGGTCGCGAAGACGATACGGAAACTGTTCTTCCTCATTGTCACCCTCCCTTTCAGCCCAGAACCTGATCGGTTTTGTCGTTCAACGTCGCGCCGACATTCGAGTTATAGGTGCTGGAGGAGAGAGTCCGCGTTCCGAATCCGCCGGAAGCGCCGTCGAAAATGCCACCGGTGTCGTTCGCACCCTGGTTGTTGCGCCACGACGAGAGAGTGTTCTCGAACGCGTATTCGCTGAGTTTCTGCCAATACTCGTCCTTGAAGATGAGCCGGCGCCCGCCACCGTTGATGTGCTCCCAGAGGCAGAGCCAGCCATTGGCGCAAGCGGGCGGGTCAGCGGCCGCGGCCTGCGCCGACACACCCGAGGCCCGCTGCTTCTGGGCAGCCTTGACCAGCGGGTCGTTCGTGCGGACATAGCCGAGTGCGCGATCCGCCTCGGCCGCGGTGGCGTAGCACTGAACCTCGGTCTTGGACCGGACGACGCAGGTCTGCGCCGATCCCCAGCCGTCCTTCTTGAGATCGATCGTGCTGTTCTTGAATTTCGCCACGCCACTGAAACCGGCTGCCGCCTGAGCGGCGCCGGCCGGCGCGATCGACATTGCCATCACGATTCCGGCCGCAGCGGCCAGCATTCCCCGTAAGCGCACTATTCCCCCGTGTCACAGTGGTTATTGACGCCAGTCACGGTAAGTGCCGGGATTTTCACGCACAAGCACTGTCGCTTCCGGACGCCTTCTGGTAACGACCTCCGCCGACCACAAGGTCATCGCGCGACGCGGTGTCCGGAAATAGCGTGGAGTCACCGGGGATTTGTGGTGATCTTGCGCTGGGCGAAGAAGTGGCGAACCCGACTTATGATCGGGATCCGGGTCAATTCACGAGTTCGAAAGATCGGCGGTGATATCCCGAGGGCGGCCGGACACAAGCAGGGCAGGAGGTTTGCATGACGACTGACGAGGAACGGTTCACGGCCCTCTACGAGCGCCACTACACCGACGTCGAGCGGTACGTGGTCCGTCGCGCTTCCGACGTCGCAGCCCGGGACGTCGTGGCCGACGTGTTCGTGGTGATCTGGCGGCGGATCGGGGATGTGCCCGAGCCCGCCCTGCCCTGGATCTACGGTGTCGCCCGGCGTGTCCTCGCCAACGAACTGCGCGGCGTACAGCGGCGCAGGCAGCTCGAACAGAAGGTCGCAGGCCACGCGGGCGACGACACCGCCGCCGACCACGCCGATGACGTGACGTCGGCGGCCGTCCTCGCCGCGGCGTTCGAGCGGCTTCCGGAGACCGACCGGGAGACGCTGCGGCTCATCGCCTGGGAGGAGTTGTCGACGCGGGACGCGGCGACCGCGGCGGGATGTTCCCTCGCGACGTTCGCCATGCGGCTGCACCGGGCCCGCCGGCGGTTACGCCGGGAGATGACCCCGCACACCGCGCCCACCGCCCTGCTCGCGCAACCCGGCCTGAACTGAAGGAGCACCCATGCTGACCCGAATGGCTGCGGAAGCCCGCGCCCTGGTGAAGCCGCTCGACCCGGCCGCGCACACCCAGCCGGTCGTCCCCGAGCAGGCCCGCGCCGAAGACCTGCGCCGCATCCTGGCCTCGGCCGGGCACGGCCACGCCCGCCGCGCCGGCAGTCCCCGGGCGGCCCGCAAACTGGCCTGGGGCTCAGCCGCCGCCGCGGTGGTGGCCGGCGCCGTGGCCACCGCCGTCACCCTGACCGCGTCCCCGAGCCTCGCCTACAACGCAACCCCGGCCCCGCTCGTGATCACCAAGACGGGTGACGCGGGCTCGGCAGCCGAGATCCTCACCGCGATCGCCGCCCGCGCCGAGAAGAGCCCCGCCACCGCCGGCGCCTACGACCACCTGGTGACCGAGAGCTGGAGTCTCTGGAGCCGCATCGACGACGAGCAGGTCACCTCGGCCGTGATCCCCACCCGAACCGAGTCCTGGCGCTCCGGCGACGACGCGGGCACGACCATCACCACCCTCGGCGCGCCCACTTTCCCCTCGAAGGCCCACCGCGAGGCCTGGGAGGACAGCGGCTCTCCGGGTGAGAAGACCACCCCCACGACGCAGTCCTTCGCCGAAGGCCGGTTCCCCGCGATGTGGTCCGACGAGCCGCCCACGGACCTGAAGGCCCTGCAGAACTGGCTGACGATCGGCCACCCCACCACGAACGGCCCCGCCGAGACGGTCGTGGCCATCACCGACCTGGCCCGCGAGAACGCGCTGACCCCGGCGACCAGGGCCAACGTCCTGCGCATCCTGGCGTCCCTGAAGGGCCTCACCCATGAGGGCACGGCGACCGACAGCCAGAACCGCGAGGGCGAGGCCTTCTCCCTGGTCTCCGACCACACTGGCCTGCCCACCCATTACACCCTGCTGATCGACCCCACCACGGGAGCCCTGCTCACCTACGAACAAGAACTCCGAACCACCGCGGGCAAGCTGGCGGTCAAACTCCCAGCGGTAATCAGCTACGAGCTCTACCTGAAAGCCGAAGAGACGAACCAACCCGGCTGACCAGAAGACTCCTGAAACCTCGGCCCGGCTCTACCCCCGTACCGGGCCGGGGTTTCAGGCGTTCCACAGCAACCAGGCAGCGAGAGGACACCCGGCAGTGGGGGTGCGGGTGGCGAAGCCCCCGCCTAGCGCGACGAAGTCGCGCAAAACAAAACGAGACCGGAATGGTCAGCGCTTCCAGCTGACACACTCCGGCCCCGGTCTCGTGGGCGATACTGGGATCGAACCAGTGACCTCTTCCGTGTCAAGGAAGCGCGCTCCCGCTGCGCCAATCGCCCGTGCGGTGCAAAACCCTGCGAGGTGGAGACGGGATTTGAACCCGTGTACACGGCTTTGCAGGCCGTTGCCTCGCCTCTCGGCCACTCCACCGTGGCGGCCGATGCTCAGATCAGCAACAGCCTTCTCCGAGCGGACGACGGGATTCGAACCCGCGACCCTCACCTTGGCAAGGTGATGCGCTACCAGCTGCGCTACGTCCGCACGCCCCCGGAACTTCCCGGCGACGGATGAAACACTAGCCGAGTGCTGCCACCGGCCGCAAAGCGGGTCCCCTACTGCGGGTCGCCGATGAGCCTGCGCACCTCGGCGAGGAGCTCGGCCTGGAAGGCGGCGACGCCACCGTCGGTGACGCCGACGCGGTAGTCGGGGCCGGTCTCGGGGTGGTCTGCCTGGGCGGGGTCGCAGTGCCGGACTGCTCCGTCAGCGTGGCCGGCGCTATACGCCTGCAAAGAATCGTCGATCACGGGACACAATCTCCCACTCCCTCGCCGCCGCGCCCACCGGTCGTCCGGCGAGACGAAATAGTCCGATATAGCGCGACTATGGCCAGATGGCTGAGGCGGCGTTCTTCCCGGGCCGACACCACAGTCGAAGCTCACCGTGGTCACAGACTCCCCATATGCACGGTGCCGATGCTGGTCTTCGGTGACCAGTCGAGGAGCCTTGATGAGCACGCACGAACGGGTTGAGCAGTCCGTTGACACCGAACCGGCCACGGCGGCCTTCCCTTCCGTCCCGCCGACAGCCACCGAGCGTGAGCCGAAGGCGGCGCCCGAGGCGGTGACGCCCCAGCCCGCCGAAGAGCCGACAGCGGCGCTGCCGTTGGCACCGACCACCGCGACCGAGACGATCGTTGCGCCGGTGACGCCCGCTGAGGTGGTTCCCACACCGCCGGACTGGGCTCGTACCGGACAGCTCATGGAGATGACCAGCACTCCGGCGGGGCCGGCGGCCTCTTCCGCGCCGATCGGTTCCGTGGCGGGTGAACCTTCGGCGGGCGGTGCCGGATCGGGTACGCCTGGTGAACCGCCGGCCGGTGGATGGGCGCCGCCGATGAGCGGTCCCGGCGCGCCGCCGCCCTGGACGCCGCCGTCGAAGGCCTCGGTGAAGGACCGATTCGCGAAGAGTCCCAAACTGGTGCTCGCCGCGGCGGTACTGGTCACCGCGGTAGCGAGTTCCGGCCTGACCGCCGGAATCATGTCGGCGACCGGCGGCGACGGCTCGTCCACCTCGGGCGTGACGGTCCAGCAGGGCGGCCCCGGCAACGGCGGCATGCGAGGCGGCGGCGGCTTCGGCAGTGGCGGCGGCTTCGGCGGCCAGGGCCAGGGCGGCGGTGGCTTCGGCCAGGGCAGCCAGGGCGGCACCACTACGCAGGACGGCACCACTACGCAGGACGGCACCACTACGCAGGACGGCACCACACAGAACGGCACGACCCAAGACGGCACGACCCAGAACGGGACCACTGAGAACGGCGCTACTCAGAACGGCACGCTTCAGCAGGGCACGACCGGCCAGGGCTTCCCCGGCGGCACCCTGCCAGATGGCCAGTCCCAGACCCAGACCGAACAGGGCACCGGCACCTGATCGGCTCATAACCCGAAGGCGGCGCGACTCCCCTCCCCTCCCTTCGTCGCGTCGCGTCGCGTTCCGTCCCGTCCCCTCGCGGATCTTGAGCGATCTCCCACATTCCCGTGTCGAAAATCGCTCAAGATCCGCGAAGTAGGAGGGCGGCGAAGGCAGCGAAGGCTCGGGCGGCGCGGGCAGCGAAGTGGGCGGGCGGCGCGGGCTACAAAGGCGCGGGCGGCGAAGTGGGCGGGCGGCGAGGGCTACAAGAGGGCGGGCGGCGAGCGCGGCGAAGTGGGCGGGACCTGCGGTCAGAGGCCTAGCAGCGTTGCGTCCTTTGCCACTTCGCGGAGGCGGGTGGCGGGGTCGGGCAGTAGGCGGCGGGTCTGGCGGTTGAGGAGGCCGGCCACTCCGGTGACGGCGGCCACCGGGGTGCCGTCGACGCGTACGTAGTCCTGGGCCACCTGGAATGTCTTGCCCGAGCCCCACGTGAAGGCGCAGGAGACGTTGAACTCGTCGCCGGCTCGTAGTTCTCTCAGGTAGCGGATCGTCGTCTCCAGGACCACCGGGCCGAAGCCGGCGCCGAGGAGGACGTCCGGGGTGACGCCGGCGGCCATGAAGCACTGCCAGCGGGCGTGTTCCCCGTATTGCAGGTAGACGGCCTGGTTCACGTGGCCTTGAAGGTCGAGTTCGTATCCGCGTACTGCGATCCGCACCTGATACATCGCCTGATCGTCACACACTGTGGGGGTGAAGAGCGTCCCCGTCCTGCTCCGCCCGGTGGTCGCGGTCACCGATCGCGTCCGCACCGGCACCCGGCTCGGCGTGGTGGTGCTCGCGCTCCTCGTGCCGGGTGCGCTCGCGACCGGCATGTACACGTGGGTGACCAGTGCTGACATCAGCTTCAGCACGCGGGAACGGGACGGTGCCGACGCGCTCCGCCCGGTGCTGGCGGCGCTGGCCGAGACGGCTTCCGCCCGTACGACGGATCTGGAAGCGATCCGGGAGGCCGCCGCCGCCCATCCGGACCTGGACCTCGCTGAGGCCGCGTCCGCCGTGCCGGAGGCCGGCGACGGAAGCACGGGGAACCGCCTGGCCACGGCATCCGGACTGGCGTCCATGGCGTCGGTGATCGGGAACAACTCGAACCTGATGCTGGATCCGGATCTGGACTCGTTCTACGTGATGGACGCCCAGGTGGTGCAGGTGCCGCAGGCACTGCTCGCCGCGTTGCAGGCGTCCGCGCCGGGCCTCACCACGGCGTCGCAGGCGGTGCTGGCCGGGCGGCTCGCCGGCTACGCCGCGGCGCTGGAGAACGACGTCGCCACCGCCGTCGCCAACACCGACGACCAGGAGCTCCGGCAGAGGCTCACGCCGGTGAACGCGCTGGCCACCGAGATCAGCGCGCTGGCCACAGTGCTCACCGGCTCGCTCGACGATCCGGGGCCGGCCGACCCGTCCGAGGCCGCCGCGGCGGCCGTGGCGGCGGTCGGCCCGCTGCACGAGAGCCTCGCCGCGCTCCTCGACGACCGGATCGCCGCCTACCGGACGGAACGCGGCGTGATCCTGGCGATCTCCATCGGCGGCTTTCTGCTGGCCCTCTGGTGCGCGGCCGCCGTGCTGTGGCGGATGAGCAACGACGTGCGGCAGAACGTGGCGGCCGTCTCCGCGATCGCCGCCGCCGATCTGGAGCCACGGCCGGTGCCCACCGGCAAGGACGAGATGGGTGACATCGGCCGCGCGCTGGAGGTGGCCCGTTGCCGGCTCGCCGAGCAGGAGGCCGCGCTCGCCGGCGCCGCGCAGGCCCGTGAGCAGCAACTGAAGGCGGGGTTCCTGCACCAGAGGCAGGCGGAGGCACAGTTCCGCCGGCGTACCCAGGAAGTGATCGACGAATCCACCGGGGTGATCGCCGACGAGTTGCGGCAGGTGCAGGACAAGGTCGGCGAGGTGACCGGCGCGTCGGATCTGATCGACGAGCGGATCAGCGACGCGGACGACGCCACGAGGGCCATCGTGCGGCAGGCCCAGGACGCCGAGCACGTGATCGCCTCGCTGGAGGAGAGCCTGCGCCGGGTGGCCGAGACGGCGGCGCTGGTCACCGGCATCGCGGGCCAGACCCGGCTGCTCGCCTTGAACGCGACGATCGAGGCGGCGCGGGCCGGTGATCTCGGGTACGGCTTCACGGTCGTGGCCGACGAGGTGAAGCAGCTCGCCAACCACACCGCCGAGTCGACCGACCAGATCACCCGGACGATCGACGATCTGAAGAGCGACACCACGGCGATGGCCCGGACCATCACCACGATGATCGAGGGGATCGCCGGGGTGGGTGACGCGGCCACCTCACTGCGATCGGTCGCCGCCGACCAGGGCCGGCTCATGGACCGGCTGGCCGAGCAGATGGCCGCCACGCTGGGCCGGATCGAGGACATGGCCGGGCTGGCCGGGAGCCTGGAACGCCGCGAGCACGACCGGATCGCGGCGGCCGGCCGGGTCGTCCTCACCCGGCCGGGCATCGCCCCGGTGGAGGCGGTGCTGGTGAACGTCTCCGCCGGTGGCCTGCGCTGCCAGGTGCCGGACAGCCGGCAGTTCGACGAGGGTCACGACCTGAAGGTGCAGCTGGACAGCGGTGGCGAGCATCTGGAACTGGTGGCGCGGGTGGTGAACAGGGACGGCCCGGAGATCGGCCTCCAGTTCATGATCACGGATGAGGGGCTGGCCGAGCGGCTGGTGTCGTTCGCTGATCGATTGATGTCCACCGACTGAACTGGGCCTGCGCCTGGCGTTCGCTGCGGTTCAGCAGGTACGACCGCCCGCCCGGCAGCCGCCCCACGCCGTGGCTGACCACCAGGTTGGCGAGGATGCGCCCGAGCCCGTACCAGGGGAGCCGGTACGGCAACCCTAGATCGCGCATCGCGGCCGGTCCGAGCAGCCAGCAGCTGACCGAGAGCGCCCGCTCCCGTTCGTACGTGCCGCGCCACCCGGGAACGTCGTCGGCCATGTGGATGAGCGCCCGGGCCAGGGCCGTGCTGTTGGCGTCCGGCGGCGGATCGTTCGACAGGAAGTGGTAGAGGAGGCGGCGGCCGCGGCGTTCGGTGTGCGGCAGCCACTGTTCGTCGACGCCCATGAGCCAGCCGACGTAGCTCCACAGGTGCATGACGGCCGCGGCGTCGGCACCGGAGACGCGGACGCCGAGCAGCCGCAGGTGCAGCAGGAAACTGGTGCTGAAGACGCCGAGGGTGCTGGCCTGGTCATACTGGTTGATCGGCAGGCCGCGCAGCTCGTGGTCCCAGGTCGGATCCGCTTCCAGCCGCGCGTTGAGCAGGGCGTGCATGAGCCGGACGTGCAGGGTGAGCCGGAATCCCGCGGCGCCCGGTTCGAGGCCGCCCGGCGCGGTCACGGCCCGCCACCAGATCGACGTCTCCTTGATCCGGCGCAGCGTCTCGCCACCGGCCAGCCGCCCGGTGCGCACCAGCGGTTCGAGGGCCGCGGCGGTGCGGTAGCCGCCGAGCAGGGAGCCGTACGCGAGGACCAGCCCGGCGTCCATCCCGAACGTCCGGCAGGCCTCGGCGCCCTGGCGCACCAGGTCGTCGTCGACCCAGCCGGGCTTGCGCTGGACGGCCGTGTAGAGGTCGCCGAGCTCGTCCAGCGATCCGGACGCGAAGATCCGGTGCACGTCGGCCGGCCTCATCGACCGGACCAGCGCGTCGGCGAGGTCGTCGCGGCGGTTCAGCCCGGCGGCCAGGGCGGCCAGCTCATCGGCGCTCGGCGTGGCGTCCGGGCCGGCCACCAGGCGCAGCGGGCGGGCGGCCTTCTCGGACCACGCCCGGTCCAGGCCGAACCTCGTGGGCGTCGTCGTGGTCATGCATCGACGATAAAGTGAGCCGGCCTCAGCACCAATCGGGTCGCCGGACTCGCTCATCGACCTGACGCCGACGCCGGATCTCCTGGTCCTCGGTCCGACCACTCCCTGAGTCGCCGCAGGTGATCGTCGGCGTGTCTGGAAGTGATCGGCGCACGCCCGAGGACGATCTCCCCGGTGGAGCCGTCGATGGTGACGAGGGTTCCCTCGGCGATGACGCGCTGCCCTGCTCGTACCTCGGCAGACCCGACCTCGATCGCCGCGCGGACCACCGCGGGTTTCCCCATCGAACGGGCCACCACCGCGGCGTGGCTGGCCGGTCCTCCCTGCACGGTGACGACCCCGGCGGCAGCGGCCAATCCGTGCATGTCGAGCGGTGATGTATGCGTTCTGACCAGCACGACGGGCCCGTCCGACGCCATCCGCACGGCCCGATCCGCACTCACCGCGATCCGTCCGGCGGCGACACCGGGGCTGGCGCCCCTGCCTTTGGCGATTATCTCGAGCCCATGTCCGAAACCAATCATTTCTGTACGAGCGGCCCGCACGTGCGAGGGCCGCACCCGCAGCACAGCGTCCGCGTGGTCGATCACGCCTTCGTCGGCGAGGTCGACGGCGACCCGGACCACCGCGGCGGCGGCCAGCCCACCGGGCCGCACCTGCAGGAACCAGAGTCTCCCGGCGTCCACCGTGAACTCGACGTGGCAGACGTCCCGGTAATGCCGCTCCAGCCGGCGCAGGGCGGCCCGCAGCTCTTCACGGATCGGGGAAGGCAGCTCGCCGAGCGGCAGCGTCGGCGACTCCCCGGCGACCACCACGTCACCCCGCGCCCGCCGCGCCACCTCCCCGAACAACCCCGGCGCGCCGGTGTTCGGGTCCCGGCTGAACGCCACCCCGGAGAAACTGTCGTCGTCCCGGTCGCCGAAGACCATGGTCTGCACGATCACCCAGGTGCCGAGGTCGTGGGGGATGCCGTGCAGCTCGCGGTAGGTGACGGCACGCGGGCTGTCCCAGGAGGCCGCCACCGTGCGGACGGCGTCGGCCAGCTGATCACTGCGGACGTCGAGGACGGTGTCCATCATGCCCGGCATCGAGACGGCCGCGCCGGACCGCACCGACACCCGTCCGCCCAGCTCGTCGCCGAGGTTCCGGTCCGGCGTCCCTCCCGGCGGGATGGCCCGCCACGGCGGCACCGGCAGGCCGAGATCGCGCAGGACGATCAGGCCCTCCTCCTTGGCCGACCTCACCGGGGGATCCCGAGCGTCGCCAGGAGATCTTCGTGGAGCTGGAACCAGATCACGTGGTACGACTCCAGGCTGTCCGCCAGGTGCTCCCGATGACCGTTTCTGACCTCGGTGAGGGCTGCGGTCAGGCGTACGCGGTAGCGCCCGAACCGGGACAGTCCCGCCAGGACCGCGCCGGCCCGGGCGTCCAGGTCCTCGAAGCGGCGGATGATCCGTTCGTCGTGCTCCGGATCGGTGTGGTCGTTCAACTGCCAGGCCGAGCAGAGGTCGAGCAACTCGGGATTGAGGACCAGGAATCGTTCGTACGCCCGGGTGACCGCCTCCCGCTCTCCCGTCGCGTCGAGTCCGGCGCCGGTCCGGCGAGCGTCCTCGGCCCGGCCCACATCGGTCAGGCCCCAGCCACCGAACTCGCGGGTGACCAGCCCTTCCACGGCGAGGTCGATGAGCTCGGACTCGGTGTCGGCGTCGCTGAGGCCGGCGGCGTGTGCCACCCGGGGCAGCTCGGCGAAACCGATGCAGCGAAGGGTGTGCAGGACGTCGCTCATCGGTCCTCCCGTGTCACCGCGTAGGCCGCGCCCCGGCCGCTCGCCCTGGCCACGATCCGGCCGCCGCTGATGCGGACCGCCATCTGCGTGCTGTCGTCCACCTCCGCCTCGACCGCTGCGGCGATCATGCCCCGCTCGTCGAAGACCAGCTGGAACGGGAAGGTCGCCTTCGGCAGACAACCGGTCAGTTCAGCGATCCTCAGCCTGATCAGTGCGCCGGTCTCGGCGGGGTCGGCGGTCACCACCGCGATCGTGGCGCGTTCACGGGAACGGACCGCCTCCTCGGCCGCTGTCAGGCGAGCGGATCCGAGGACTGTCACGAGGCCGTCGCCGGTCAGGTCGGCGGGGCGGCCGGTCAGGGCGTCGGTCAGGCCTTCCGGGGGTGTCCAGGGAGCCCGGACCTGCGCCGCCGGCGCGACGAACGGCAGGTAGGGCGGATCCCAGCCGCCCGGGACGTCCATCGCGGCCAGATGGCGGCAGGCGGCCACCACATCGAACGGGTCACCGAACCCGGGCGCCGACCGGGCCAGTTCTCGCGCGCCGTGAAGCATCGTCAAGAGCAGCGCTGTCCGGCGTACCGAATGATCCAGAACTGTAGCCAGGAGCAGCGCCTCCAGATGGGCTATTCCGGTCAATGCGGTCCGCCCTGGCTCGTCCTCGAAGACGCTGGCGAGCGACTGGGACCGCAGCCTCCCGTCGGCGGGCGAGTCACCTGCCAACGGGAGGCGGTCCAGCCAGGCGCGGGCGAACTCCGCGGCGGCGTCCTCTGGGGCATTCTGGAGATCTTGGAATGGCGCAGGCATCGCATCGAGCAGCACCGCTAGATAGAGGGCCCTCTTGCTGGGGAAATTCGAGTAAACAGCCCCGCGCGTGAGGTCGGCCCGCGCCGCTATCCGATCGATTTTGGCATCCGCGAAGCCGTGCTCGCGGAACTCGTCGGCGGCCGCCGCGAGCACTACTGAACGCGTGCGGGCCTGCTGTTGCACCCTGGTGAGCCGGACCATGCCCACCAGGATACTCACGTCATCCGGATGTTCGGAACATCTGACTACTGCTGCGCTCCGAGTTTGACCTGTGCGGAACCGGTCTTGCCGTTCCGCGTGTAGTCGACCTTGACGATGTCGCCGGGGTTCTTCGTCAGCGTCACCGCCGCGATGTCGTTCGTCGAGGAGACCGGGCTGCCGTCGATCGACGTGATGATGTCGCCGGGCTGGATGCCGGCCTGCGCGGCGGGGCCGTTCGGCACCACCGACCGGACGTAGACGCCGCCCGGCTGATTCTGCGTCGCCGGAACCGTGATCAGGCTGAACCCGAAGAACGCGTGCGTGACCGTCCCGGTGTCGATGATCTCGTCGGAGACCGCCTTGGCGTGGTCGACCGGAATGGCGAAGCCCAGGCCGATGTCGCCGCTGCTGCTGCCACCCGACGAGTCCGGGATGCTGGCGCCCGCCGACGGCACACCGATCAGCTCGCCCGCGCAGTTCACCAGTGCGCCACCACTGTTACCCGGGTTGATCGCCGCGTCGGTCTGCACGGCCGAGACCAGCAGCGCCGTCTGCCCGTCGTCACCCGGAACCTCGATCGTCCGGTCCAGCGCGCTGACGATCCCGGACGTGACCGTGTTCGACAGGCCCAGCGGCGCACCCAGCGCCACCACCGGCTGGCCCACCTGGACGTCCTCGGACTTACCGAAAGCGATCACCGGAAGGTTCGACTGCCCATCCACCTTGATCACTGCGAGGTCCGACTTGGGGTCGCGCCCGGTGATCACGGCAGGCACGGTCCGCCCGTCGTTGAACAGCACACTGACCTGCCCGCCGTCCGCAGCCAGCGAGATCACGTGGTTGTTGGTGAGGATGTACCCCTCCGACCGGATGATCTCCCCCGATCCGGTCCCGCCGGCCTGCCCGTTCGTCGCCGAGATCGTCACGACGCTCGGCAGCACCGCATCCGCCACACCGGTCGCCGCACAGGTCTCCGCGGTCCCCGGCAACGGCACAGCCCCTGGACTACCCGCCGCCGTCTGCTCGTTCGACGAGACCGCGACCCCTCCCACCACAGCCCCGAGCACGGCTGCGACCGCTATACCCACCCACGTGACCCAGCCCCCGCCGGAGGGGCGCGCCGCCCCGCTACCGGTATCCATAACCACCGCCTTCACCGATGCCGAAGCTCCCAGCAAAGGCCCATTCCCACCCCCGGACATCCCCCGCAGAGAATGACCTCTGTCCCGGCCGCCCCTGCGAAGCCGACCGCGACCTGGACCTGTCACCAGCCCGTCTGCCCTGACCAGCGAGGGGGGGACTGTCAAGAAAACGGTGTAACTCGATCTTGTTGAGGGTTAGTTGCGGCCTGCGGTGAGCCGTCCTTCGAAGGCGAGGTCGAAGGCGTTGAGGGCGGGTTTCCAGCGGATGGTCCAGCGGCGGCGGCCAGCGCCGGTCGGGTCCAGGGCCATCACGGCCAGGTAGACGCATTTCAGGGCGGCCTGCTCGTTCGGGAAGTGCCCGCGGGCCCGGACGGCGCGGCGGATGCGGGCGTTCACGCTCTCGATCGCGTTGGTGGAGCAGACGACCTTACGGATTTCGGCGTCGAACGCGAGGAACGGCACGAACTCGGCCCAGGCGTTCTCCCAGAGCCGGACGATCGCCGGATATCGCTCGCCCCAGGCCTCAGCGAACTCCAGGAAGCGCTGCTCGGCAGCCTGCTCGGTCGGTGCGGTGTAGACCGGCTTGAGTGCCTTGGCGATGGCGTCGTAGTGCTGGCGGCCGGCGTATTTGAACGAGTTGCGCAGCAGGTGCACCACGCAGGTCTGGACCACGGTCTTCGGCCAGACGGTGTTGATCGCGTCAGGCAGCCCGGTCAGGCCGTCGCAGACGGCCATCAGCACGTCCTCGACACCACGGTTCTTGAGCTCGGTGCACACGCTGAACCAGAACTTGGCGCCTTCGCCGCCGTCGCCAGCCCAGAGCCCGAGGATGTCGCGGGTGCCCTCGGCGGTGACCGCGAGGGCGACGTAGATGGGCCGGTTGGCGACTTTGCCGTCGCGGATCTTGACGTTGATCGCGTCCAGGAAGATCACCGGATAGACCCTGTCGAGGGGCCGGTTCTGCCACTCGGCCATGCCGTCGATGACCTTATCGGTGATCGTGGAGATCGTCTGGCGCGAGACGTCGGCGCCATAGACCTCGGCCAGGTGAGCGCTGATCTCCCCGGTGGTCAGGCCTTTCGCCGACAGCGACAGGACCATGTCCTCGACACCAGTCAGCCGACGTTGCCGCTTCTTGACGATCTGCGGCTCGAACGAGGCGTCGCGATCGCGCGGCACGGTGATCTCGACCGGGCCGACATCGGTCAGCACGGTCTTGGCCCGGGTCCCGTTACGGGAGTTGCCGCCGTCTTTGCCGGCCGGGTCGTGTTTCTCATAGCCGAGGTGATCGGTGATCTCACCATCGAGGGCGGCTTCGATCACTCGCTTGGTCAACTGCTGCAGCAGACCGCCTTCGCCGGTCAGTTGCAGGCCCGCTGCGCGGGCCTGCTCGACCAGCTGGCCGACTAGCTCGGCATCCACGCCTTCCGGGGTGGTTGCCGGATCCTTCTTCTTGGCCACCGCCGAAGTATCCACGGTGGCATCGATCGTCACGGTCATCTGGTGTCTCCTTGATCAGGAGTTACACCGTTTTTCTTACAGTCCCGCGAGGGGTGCCGGGGGATCTTGGATCATCGGGGCTTAGCGGAAACTTGCAGGTGTCATGGGCCCCACGATCCTCCACCAATCCGCCGGTGCAGGAGCAGGCGAGCAGTGCCATTGCGTTCTGTCGCTCGATTGAGGCCGTCGGGGGGGGTACGGCGTTCAGCCGGCCGAGCATGTCGACGAGGTCGAGGGCGGCGTGGAAGTGAACGCGCGCCGGTGATCACGCCCCCGCGTGCCACCCGTCCCCTGCCTCTGCCGGCGGTCGGCGGTCGGCGGTCACCGGTAGGCAGTCGGCGGTCGGCGGTCGGCGCTCGGCGGTCGGCGGCAGAGGCAGGGGGCGGCCGGCGCTCAGCAGGGGGCGGCCGGCGCTCAGCAGTCGGCAGGCAGCAGTCAGCAGTCAGCAGTCAGCAGTCGGCAGTCGGCAGTCGGCAGTCGGCAGTCGGCCGGATCTTGAGCGATCCTCGCCACCCCGCTGGACAAAGTCACTCAAGATCTGCGATGGAAGCTTGGCGAGAGTGCGACGCAGTACAGCGCAGGCGGACGCGCAGGCAAGGGCGGACGCGCAGGCGGGGCGGACGCGCAGGCGGGGCGGACGCGCCGTCAGGGGCCGCAGACAAGGAGGGCCGCAGGCAAAGGCGGACCCGAGGTGCGGTGCCGGTCGCAGCGCCGGAGCGGAATTGCGGGACGCGGAAGCGCGGTGACGCAGGAACACAACAGCACGCGGGAAGCGGGACAGCCGAACAGGCTGGCGTGTGCCGAAGCGCAGAGATGTGAGTACGTCAGCTACGGCTCAAGCGAGCGGCGGAAAGGGTGACCGCTCGATCAGAGCGAACTGGGGATCCCTCGCCCGGCGGGACGGCTCCGGCTCGGTTGGGCGAGCGCGAGTGGAGCAAGCGCAGATGACGTGGCACCTTCAGCGAGACCATCCACGCAGGGTGAGCCCGGCAGATGGGGTGCGGGTGGCGAAGCCCTCGCCTAGCGCGACGAAGTCGCGCAAAACAAAACGAGGCCGGCTGGGTCAGCGCTTCTGGCTGACACACTCCGGCCCCGGTCTTGTGGGCGATACTGGGATCGAACCAGTGACCTCTTCCGTGTCAAGGAAGCGCGCTCCCGCTGCGCCAATCGCCCTGGCATGTGGTGCAGAAAAACATGCGAGGTGGAGACGGGATTTGAACCCGTGTACACGGCTTTGCAGGCCGTTGCCTCGCCTCTCGGCCACTCCACCGAGGTGGCCCCGAGTAACAGGCCGCTCCGAGCGGACGACGGGATTCGAACCCGCGACCCTCACCTTGGCAAGGTGATGCGCTACCAGCTGCGCTACGTCCGCGTGTCTCCGGTGTGTCCCGGCGACGGACAAAACATTAGCCGGTCATGCCGCCCGCCGCCAAACCGGGGTACCCCGGCGTGTCGTCACCTGCGAAAACGCGCCAGGATCGGGAGTGTGGAGCTGACTACCTGGTACTTGGAACAGACCGACGCCGCGCAGATCCGGGCCGGGCGGGAGCCGGCGGAACCGGTGGAGATCCGGCGGGCGGAGGTGCCGAGCCCGGAGTTCAGCCGGTTCCTGTACACGGCGGTGGGCGGGGACTGGTTCTGGACGGACCGGCTGCCGTGGACGTGGCAGCAGTGGCACGACTGGCTGGCGGCGCCGGGCGTGGAGACGTGGGTGGCGTGGGTACGCGGAACACCCGCCGGCTACATCGAGCTCGACGGCCGGGCGCCGGAAGAGGTGGAGATCGCCTATTTCGGGCTGCTGCCACAGTTCGCGGGGCTCGGCATCGGCGGTCACCTGCTCACCGAGGGCCTGCGCAGGGCGTGGGCGCAGGGGTCGCCGACCCGCCGGGTGTGGGTGCACACGTGCAGCCTGGACGGACCGGCGGCGCTGGCGAACTACCGGGCGCGGGGCATGACCCTCTACCGCACCGATGTCACGCCTCGCACGAGCACGGCGGAAACCCCGGGTCCGTGGCCGGGGGCACGCGACGCCTAACCGAGTCGGCGAGCCATCCCGAGCGAGTGCGGCGCGGTCTCCCGGAACCCGTGCCGTTCATAGAGGCGACGCCCGGGAGGATCGGCGAGCAGGTTCACGTACGCCCCGGCCGGAGCATCCCGGCGGATCCGTTCGAGCAGGGCCGTCAGCACGGCGTCGCCGAGCCCGCGGCGCTGGTGATCGGGCGAGACGGCCATGTCGATGATGTGGAAGTACCAGCCGCCGTCGCCGAGCACGCGGCCCATGCCGACGGTCGCGCCGGACTCCTCGTGGATCACGTGCACCGCCGCCCAGGCGCCGCCGAGCCCGGCCGCGGCCTGCTCCCGGGAGGGCGGGGTGAGGCCGGAGTCGATGCGCAGCGCCAGATAGGCGTCGAGCGAGGGCGGTCCGTCGGCCAGCCGGTACCCCGGCGTCAGCGTGGTCATGTCACCAATGATCACCTGGCGATGGGAAGGCCCGGGGAGGTGTACGCCCGGCCGTCATCGGTGACGGCCGCCGACTCGTAGCCCTCGGCCACCCGCTTGGCCAGCCAGGACAGCCCCGTCTCGCCCATCGCCAGGGCAGCCGTCGCATAGGCGTCCGCCACGGCCAGATCGGGGCCGGTCACGGTGACCGATCGGAGGCCGGTGGCCGGCTTGCCGGTGCGCGGGTCGTAGACGTGCGCCCCCCGCTCGTACGTCCCGGAGGTGGCGACCGCGCCGTCGGCGAGTTCGAGCACCCAGCTCAGCTTGTCCGCCTCCCACGGGTGCCGGACGCCGACCCGCCACGGCCGGCCGGACGGGCCGGAGCCGCGCATCCGGATGTCGCCGCCGGCGTTGATGTAGTGCCGCCGCGAGCCGGCCTCGGCGAGTTTGCGCGACGCCACCTCGACGGACCAGCCCTTGACGTAGCCGGACGGGTCGAGGGCGCCGCCGGCGTACGCGTCGAAGTAGCCGTCGGTCTCACGCCACAGGTCGGCGCAGCGGTCGAGGACGAGCCGCAGGTCCGGTGAGGCGTCCTGGAGTTTCAGGGCGCCGTCGCGGAAGCGGCAGACCTCACTGTCCGGCTTGTAGGTGCTGAAGCGGGCATCGACCTCGTGAAACCACGAACACACCAGATCGACCAAGCCGGAGTCCTCCGAGTCGGCCAGCTCGATACTGACCGCCGTACCCATCACCTGCTCGACGTGCCGCACGCGTGAACCCTACGCGCCCGCCTTGTCCAGGGCGGCCTGAAGAGACTCGACGTACGACTGGCTCGTGTACGTGGCCCCCGACACCCCGTCCACTTCGGCGCTCTGCGCCTGCAGGGTGGCCGCGGCGAGCTTCCTCACCGCGTTCGGGTTGATGGTGCCGCTGAAGCCGTCGGTCGGGTACGTGGCGTCGGCAGCCGAGATCTTGCCGCCACTGATCTTGATGGTGACCTGGACGGTGCCGTACTCGTTCTGGGCCGCCTTGCCCTTGTAGGTGCCGGCCTTGAGCCCGGCCTCCTCCTCTTCGGCCGGCGATTCGGCAGGAGCGGCCTCCTTCTTCTTGGAAGCCTTCTTGCTGGCCGAGGGAGAGGGCTCAGCGGCGGCCTCCTCCGAGTCACCCGAGTCCCCGTCGGCGGGGGCCTCCTGCGCCACCGGGGAGGTCGCCACCGGCGCGTCCGGCGGCTGCACGCTCAGGCGCACCCCGAGGATCAGGGCCGCGCCGGTGAGGGTGCCGACAGCAGCTGCGGTACTACGTCGCATTCCGAACTCCCAGAAGGTCTAGAACTCGAAGGGGTCGAGGTGGATCTGGCTCTGCGGCACGTCGAGGTCGTGCAGCGTGCCGACCGCCGCGTTGACCAGTCCGGGCGGGCCGCAGAGGTAGACGTCACGCCGGTTGACGTCCGGCACCAGGCCGCGCAGCCCTTCGGGGGTGAAGAGCCGCCGCGGGCCGGGGTCGTTGCGGCCGCCGACGATGTACCGCACCCAGGCGTCCCGCTGCTCGGCCAGGTCTTCCAGCTCGCCCCGGAAGACCAGTTCGTCGGGCCGGCTGGCGCGGTAGATCACGATGGTGTCGGCGGGCATGTCCTCGAGCAGCGCCCGGATCGGGGCGATGCCACTGCCACCGGCGATCAGCAGGGCACGGCGGCGGGTACGACGCTGGGCCGTGAACGTGCCGAACGGCCCCTCGGCCCAGACCGGGGTGCCCGGCCGCATCGTCGCCAGCTTCGCGGTGTGCCCGCCGGCGATCGTCACGGTGAGCCGCAGCCACTGGCCGTTCGGGGCGGCGGAGAGCGAGAACGGGTGCGACTGCCACCAGCCGTTCGCGGTGAGGAACCGCCAGCGCATGAACTGGCCGGCCTGCACCGGGATCTTGTCGAGCCGCTTGCCCTCGATGTAGATCGAGAACGTGTTGGCGCCCTCGCCGACCACCTCGGCCACGGTGAACCGGTGCCGGGCGTTGAGCCAGACCGGCTCGACGACGCGGCCCCAGAACAGCGCCGCGATGGTGAGGCAGCCGAGGAACGGCCAGAAGACCGAGGCGAACCTCCCGCTCATGTCGGCGCCCGCGGAGATCTGGTGGGCGTACCCGAGCAGCAGCACGGCATAGCCGGCCAGGTGCAGGAGATGCCAGAGCTCGTACGGCAGGACGTTGCGGATGAATCGGATCGACGTGAGCGCGATCAGCACCAGGAGCACTGTCGCGACCGTGGCGCTGATCATGTCGGGGAAGGTCGTGATCACGGTCCAGCCCTGCTCGACGACGCCGGTCCCGGCGGTGAGCGCGTAGCCGTACACGATGAAGACGACGTGGCCGACGACGGCGGCCAGCAGCGAGGTGCCGAGCCAGCGGTGCCAGCGCAGCAGGTCGCGCGATCCGACCCACTCCTCCAGCCAGGAGACCCGGCTCATCATGAGCAGCTGGATGAAGAGCAGGTAGCCGCCGATCACGCCGGTGATACGACCGGCCGCGAGCATCATGCTGGTGGTGTCGCTGACCGCGCCGGCCTGGGTGTTGAAGAGCCAGAGGGAGATGCTGGTCGCCAGGCCGGAGAAGAACAGCAGCACGGTGAGCAGCCGGTTGCCACTGGTCGCCTCGGCGGGCGGACGGTCGTCGGGGATCGGGACGCCGGTTCCGGCCTTCCAGCCGGTCGGGTCGGTGAGGGACTCCACGACGACTTCGCCGCGGCGGTACGGATCGGCGGCTTCGTCGCGGCGATAGGGATCAGCCTGCGAAGAAGCCGGCCAAGGCGGCATCGACGGATTGTCCCAACCGGGCCTGTCGAAACCGGGGCCGTCGGAGCGCAGATCCGCGAAATACCCGTCGTCGTCGGGCAGCTCGCGTTGGTCCTGGTAGGCCGGTATGGCCATGTCGTCCTCACCTGCCAGCAGTCGTCTCACGGCGTCTGCCACCCCCTGCGGCTGACGTGACGACCCCGGTCGGCGAGGAGCCGTCAGAGATGGGTACGCGCCTGATCGCCGGTTGGCTCAACGACCCTCCGGAAAATTCCGATCCGCGGGATCGGGATAGGTTGCCCGCATGGAGAACCCGGAGGTGGTCACGGTTGTCGGCATCGGCGCCGGCGGCTGGTCAGACCTTTCCGGTACGTCGCAACGCGCGCTCGCCGCCGCCGACGCCGTCTTCGGCAGCTCGCGCCAGCTCGGCCTGCTGCCGGACTCGATCGCCGCTCGCCGTGTCCCCTGGCCGTCTCCGCTGGTCCCGGCCCTGCCCGGGCTGCTGGAAGCGGAACGCGGCCGGCGGGTGGCAGTGCTCGCCAGCGGCGACCCGATGTTCCACGGCATCGGTTCGACGCTGGCCCGGCTGCTCGGCCCGGAGCGGATCGCCGTCCTGCCGCACCCGTCGTCGGTCTCCCTCGCCGCCGCCCGGCTGGGCTGGGATCTGGCCTCCGCCGACGTGGTGAGCTTGGTCACCGCCCCGACCGGGATCCTTCATCGCTGGGTCAACCCGCACCGGCGGCTCCTCATCCTCTCCACCGGCGCGGACACGCCTGCCGCGGTAGCCGCGCTGCTGACCGAGCGTGGCTACGGGTCGGCGTCGCTGACCGTTCTGGAGCAGCTGGGCGGGCCGGGCGAGCGGGTCGTCGCGGGTACCGCCGGCGGCTGGGTGCTGCCGCCCGGCGATCCCCTCAACGTGGTCGCGGCCGAGCTGGGCGACGGGCCGCCGGCTTCCTGCGTGCCAGGGCTTCCCGACGATGCGTACGAGGGGGACGGCCAGCTCACCAAGCGTGAAGTCCGGGCGGTGACACTCGCCGCGCTGTCACCGGCGCCGGGACAGCTGCTGTGGGACGTCGGAGCCGGCTCCGGGAGCATCGCCATCGAGTGGATGCGCAGCCACCCGGCGTGCCGGGCGATCGGCATCGAGTCGTCCGCCGACCGGGTCGCCACGATCACCGCGAACGCGGCAGCCCTCGGCGTCCCCGGGTTGCGGGTGGTGCACGGCCGGGCGCCGGAGGCCCTCGACGGGCTGCCGCAGCCCGACACGATCTTCATCGGTGGCGGCGTGACCCGCGACGGCGTCCTGGATCGCTGCCTCGCCGCGCTGCGACCCGGTGGCCGGCTGGTCGCGAACGCCGTCACCGTCGAGTCGGAGGCGGTCCTCGCCGCCGCGTACGCGAAGCACGGCGGTGAGCTGACCCGGCTCACCGTGCAGCGCGGCTCGCCGGTCGGCGGTTTCACCGGCTGGCGCTCGTTCATGCCCGTCACGATCTGGTCGGTGGTCCTCCCATGACAGTGCACTTCATCGGCGCCGGACCGGGCGCCGCCGATCTCATCACGCTGCGCGGGCACCGGCTGATCGCCGCGGCGCCGGTCTGCCTGTACGCCGGCAGCCTCGTCCCGGCCGAGCTCCTCGAAGCGTGCCCGCCCGGCGCCCGCCTGGTCGACACCGCGAACCTGAACCTGGACGAGATCGTCGCCGAGATGGTCGCCGCTCATGAGGCCGGTCACGACGTGGCGCGGCTGCACTCCGGCGACCCGTCGGTGTTCAGCGCCGTCGCCGAGCAGATGCGGCGGCTGGACGCGGCCGGGGTGCCGTACGACGTGACGCCCGGTGTCCCCGCCTTCGCCGCCGCCGCGGCGTCGCTGGGACGCGAGTTCACGGTTCCGGGTGTGGCGCAGACCGTGATCCTGACCCGGACCGCCGAACGGGCCACCGCGATGCCGCCGGGCGAGGATCTGGCGACGCTCGGCGCGAGCCGGTCCACGATGGTGCTCCACCTGGCCGTCCAGCGGATCGGCGCGGTGGTGGCGGAGCTGGTCGGCAACTACGGCGCGGACTGCCCGGTCGCCGTGGTCGCGCGGGCCAGCCGGCCGGACGAGCTGATCGTGCGGGGCACGCTCGCCGACATCGCCGGCCGGGTCGAGGACGCGGGCATCAAGCGGACCGCCGTGATCGTGGTGGGCGCCGCGCTGACCGCCGGGCAGTTCCCGGACAGCCACCTCTACTCGGCCGATCGCTGCCGGTCGTGAGGATCCTGCTGCTGGGCGGCACGTCGGACGCCCGGCAGCTCGCCACGCTGCTGGTCGAAGCCGGTCATGACGTGATCAGCTCGCTGGCCGGGCGGACCCGGGAGCCGCTGCTGCCGGCCGGCCGGGTGCGGATCGGCGGGTTCGGCGGCGTCGCGGGGCTGGCCGCGTTCCTGCGGGACGAGCGGATCGACGTGCTGATCGACGCGACGCATCCGTTCGCTGCGACGATCACCTCGAATGCGGCACTGGCCTGCGGGGATGTTCGAGGTCACGGCCCAGTGAGCAGGAGTGCCGGCGTACCGCGAATGGTCTTGCGCAGACCGGGCTGGATCGCCTCGCCGGGCGATGAGTGGCACCGCGTCGCGTCGCTCGACGCCGCCGCCGGCTTGATCCCGGAGCTGGGCCACCGGGTGTTCCTGACGACGGGACGGCAGGGCATCGCGGCGTTCGCGGGACTCGACGGCTGCTGGTTCCTGGCGCGCTCGGTGGAACCGCCGGACGGGATCGTGCCGCGGCGGCTCTCGGTGATCCTCGACCGGGGACCGTTCACGGTGGACGGTGAGCGGCGGCTGATGACCGATCACCGGATCGGCGTGCTCGTCACGAAGGACAGCGGCGGCGCGGACGCGAAGCTGGTGGCGGCCCGGGAACTCGGCCTTCCGGTGGTGATGGTGGATCGGCCCGTGCTGCCGCCGGGTCCCGTGGTGTCCACCCCCGCCGAGGCCATCGCTCTATTGGCGGAAAACTGACACTGCCGAGGGGATCCGGATCGGGGGTGATCGGTGCGACGCTCGGGATATGCCGGGGTCAGCGCTGCACGCGGAGTTGAACGCGGTGCGGACGGCCGTGTCGCACGCCCTCGCCGAGGTCAGCGTCGCCAGTGAGTTCGGGCAGTTCTGGATCCGCTCGGCGTGCGCCCGCCTCGCCGCCGTCGACGCCGTCCTCACCGAGGCCGCGGGTGTCGTCTCGATGCCGGCGCAGGCCCTCGTCATGGGCGCCGTCTCGTTCGCCGCGGTCCTCGTCTCCACCGGCGCCGCCCGCGCCGCCGGACTGGGCACCACAGGCACCCTGATCGCCGCGGTGCCGGCGCTGCTCGTGGTCGCCGCGGTGACGCCGTGGGCCGGCCGCCGGATCCGGATGGCACTAGGCCGGCGCCGACTCGCCCGGCTGCCGATGCCACAGGTTCCGGGTCCGGTTCTGATCACCGTGCCGGACTTCCTGGCCCAGACCCGGGTTCGGCTCGTCTCGGCCGCCCTGCGGCACGTCGGCTCGAAGCGCTGGACGTCGCCGGAGCTGGCGTTCGCCGCCCGCGTCGATCCGGTGACGCGGCGGCTGGCCGAGGCGGATCTGCTGCTCTGCCAGAGCATCGACTGCCTGGAGAGATACCTCCACGACCTGGCCAAGGGGTGAGGGCGGTGCGGCATCGGGATGATCCGTTCGCCGGTCGGGCGGCGCCCCGGCTCGCGCGGATCGAGCGGGAGCTGGCGGCCGTGGTGAGGGACGCGCAGGTCCGGGACTGGTCCGCTGACCGTCCCGACCGGGTGGGGTTCGCCCGGCTCGGGAGTGTCCTCAGTGACGTCCGGCGGGCGCGGCGGCGATACAGGAGGCCGGTCCGAGTGGCCGTACTGCCACTACTTTCCGGGATTTTTCCGTTATTTCTGGTCGGTGACGGTGATCCGCTTCTTCTCGCTGCCGCGTCCGCTGCCGGAGTGCCGGCCGCGTTCCTCCTCCTGGCCGTCGTGCGATCGGTGCGACGACGGCCGGCATCGGGGCCGGCCGCGATCGACGACCCCTACCTCTACGCGTCGCTGCGCCGCCGGATCGAAGCCTGCGCGGTGGCGGCCCGGGCCGATCGCTCCTACCGCCGGCGGGCTGCCGCCACCGATCTGGAATACGCGCTCGACTGGCTGGCGGCCGCGCAGGAGGAGCTGCCCCGGCGGGTGTGAAGCCCCTCACTGTCACACTCCGCCGCCGTGACTCGTCCTCCTCATGACCTCACGAACAAGGGAGCGATCATGAAGGCAGTCATCGTGGGCGGCACCGGCCAGACCGGGAGACTACTGGTCGAGGCGTTGCGGGCGCGGGGGCACGAGGCTATTCCGGCATCCCGGTCGACGGGCGTGGACGTGATCACCGGCAAGGGCGTGGACGAGGTCCTCACCGGCGCCGACGTGGTGGTGGACGTGACGAACGCGCCCGATTACGGGACCGCCGCGCAGTTCTTCCGCGAGTCGTCCGAGAACCTGACCGCGGCGGAGCGGACGGCCGGCGTCGGGCACCACGTCGTGCTCTCCATCGTCGGGCTGGAGCCGGGCGAGGCGCACCCGTACTACCGGGCGAAGCTCGGCCAGGAGGCGGCGGTGAAGGCCGGCGGCGTCGACTACACGATCGTGCGAGCCACCCAGTTCTTCGAGTTCCTCGACACGGTCGTCGGCTCGGGCACCAGCGGCCCCGACGTGAGGCTGCAACCGGTCGCCCTGTCCGATCTGGTGGCGTACCTGGTCGAGATCGCCGAGGGCGCGCCGGTGAACGGCATCGTCGAGATCGCCGGCCCGGAGGTGGTCACGATCGGCGAGCTGGGCTCCACGGCCGGCAGCGGCTGGATGGGCGCGGACGTCGAGGACGGCGCCCTGGTGGCCGGGCCCGGCGCGCGGCTGGGCTCGACCACCCTGGCGGCTTGGCGTTCATAGCCGGGTCCTGTCGTGGGGGCGGCCCTTTGACGGCCGCCCCCACGACAGGTCAGCCGACCAGTCCTCCGGTCAGGATCGAGACCGGCTTCGGCGCGACGACCGGCGGCAGCTGCTTGCCGGGCTTCGCGGCCTTCGTGGCGTTCGCCGAGAGGTCACCCGGATCGGTCGGGATCTTCGTGGTGAACGGCTGGTGGGCGGCCTTGCACACGGTGCCCTTGGCGGGCAGCTTGCCGCTGAGCAGGTAGGCGTCGATCGCGTTGGTGGCGCAGACGCCGCTGCCGTACGCGGTGTGCCCCCAGTTGTCGCTGCTGAGCAGGCGCGAGTTCGGCAGCAGCTTGCTGGACGAGACCGAGGCGGCGTAGTTGGTCGCCGGGTCCCAGTAGTTGCCGACGACCAGCACCGGCTTGGCGGTCCGGGAGTTGAACGGTCCCCGGTACGCGTCCTCGTCCTTGACCTTCCAGGTGTTCGTGGCGCACTGGGCGGTCAGCCAGCCCCAGGCACGGCCGAAGTAGGGCGCCACGATGTCGCGGGTCGCCGTCGAGGCCGGCCACGAGCTGGCGTACTTCGGGTGCTTGCCGTCGGTGCAGATGACAGCGCTCTGCGCCTCGAAGCCGTTGTCGTACGGGAAGTCGAACCCGACCGACTTGGCGGCCCGGATGCGCTGCAGCAGCTGGGCCCGCGCCTCGGCCGCGCCGGACGTCTTGCGCTGGAGGTCGTCGACGTAGGCGGCCAGCGAGGCGATCTCCTCGCCGGCGTAGGTGCCGTAGAGCGAGCTGAGCGCCGCGCCCACGAAGTCCGCGTAGGTGATCTTGAAGGTGCCGAACTCGTCGGAGATCACCAGCGGCTTGGCGCGCAGCTTCTTGGCGATCGACGCGAAGTTCTTCACCGGGTCGCCGGCGGCGAACTCGCAGAACTCCTCGCCGGCTTTGTCACAGCGCTTGAGGATCTCCTGCAGGGCCTTGTACGCGCCGTCCGCCGACTTCATCCGCGCGTCCAGGATCCGGCTGCCGCTCTTGCCGGCGCCCACCCACTGCCGCGGGTCGATGTTGCCGTCGACGGCGATCGCCCGGAACCGGTCCGGGAACATGTTCGCGTAGTACTGGCCGAGCGCGGTGCCGTAGCTGAAGCCCAGGTAGGTCAGCTTCTTGTCACCGACGGCGCGGCGCATCAGCTCCATGTCGCGGGCCACCTCGGCCGTGGACATCGCGCCCGCGAGGGTCTTGCCGGTGGTCGAGCAGCTCTTGCCGAACGCCTTCGCCGACTTGACGTACTTCGCCTCCTCCGTCTTGCCGAGGGGGAAGGCGACGTTCATGCCGGCGAAGACCGCGGTCTGCTCCTTGACCGACCTGAAGCACTTGATGTTGGCGCTCGCGCCGATGCCGCGCGGGTCCACGCCGACCACGTCGAAGCGCTCGAGGACCGAGTCGCTCAGGAAGTTCGGGGCGAAGAGCGCGAAGTCGGTGGCCGAACCACCCGGTCCACCCGGGTTCAGGAAGAGACTGCCGATCTTCTTCTTCTGGTTCTTCGCCTTGACCCGCAGGACCGCGATCTCGGTCTTGGCGCCCTTCGGCTTGTCGTAGTCGAGCGGCACCTTCACGGTGGCGCACTCGGCGATCTGGTAGCACTTGTACCAGCCCAGCTTCGGCGTCTTCAGCTTGTCCAGACGCTTCTTCTCGGTCTTGCTGGTACTGGCCGGCTTCGCTGCCGCGGCCTGCGGCGCGAATGCGCTGGCGGGAACGGACGCGCTCACGGTCAGGGCGAGTCCGGCGAGGCCGGCGACCAGCAAACGCGATCGTGGAATGGGCATGCATTGCCCCCCTTCTTCAGACGCCACGCATCGTAGGGGGCCGATGCACGCGAAGGGGGTCCCCCTGAGAGGGACCCCCTTACGGTCAATATCGGTCAGACGCCGGCTGTCGCCAGGTTGCGGGTCACGACCTCGTGCCGCCACGTCACCGGCGCGGCCGACGGCGCCTTCGCGCGGCGCGGCGCACGGGCGATCAGCACGCCGTTGACGATCAGGGCGCTGGTCAGGCCGACCAGAGCGGACGCCCAGACGGCCGGCTGACCGGCGCCGACGCCGTACAGCAGCCACGAGGCGCAGGCCGCCGCGGCGAGACGCCAGCGCAGCGGGGACAGTCCGGAGAGGTCCTGGTTGCGGTCGCGGAGCAGGGCCAGCGGCTGCGGGATCGCCGACACGAACGACACGCAGGCCAGCACCGAGCCGAGCGTCGCCGCCGCCGCCGGGCCGCTGACCTGCGGCAGAGCAGCGAGCGCGGCGATGATCATCACGGCTGCGAGCACGCCCGCCGCCGTGCCCGCGCTGGTGAGCAGGGCTTTCCGCGTACGAAGATGGGGTTGGGTGATCAGAAGGGCCAGGAGGATCGCCGCGCCGGTGCTCGAGCTGACCACGTTCGTGACGACCTGGAACGGGTCACCGATCAGCAGACCGTAGGTGACCCACCCCAGCGGCATCGCGACACCGAGCATGCATGCCGTGGCGGACAGACCGCTGGTGCGGCGGCGCACACAGGACCGGTAGACCTGGGGCCAGGCGATGGACATGGACAGGGCGGCGCCGAGCGTGCCGAAGACGTGGAGCAGCATAATCCGTTTCCGAGTCGGTGACAGTTGCACCGATCCGTTCGGCCTGCTCATCGCGGCGCTGACGGACAGCACCCGCATCGCACCCGGCTACAACGAAGCCGCAACCCGGCGGGCGGGGTGACGACCATCGACGTTCGTTTGGCACAGTGGACGGATGCTGACCGACGTGGACCTGCCCGCGCCCGGACTGCTCTGGACCCGCTGGGCTACGTTGGGCGCCGCCCTCACCGGCCTCGGCCACGCCGGCGTGTGGTCGATCGACGACCGTGGCGCCGCACTCGACGACCGTGACACGGGCTGGGCTCGTTTCGCCCTGCTCGACGGCAGACGCGCCGTGCTGTACGGCTCCTCTTCCACCTCACCCTCCGCCGACCAGCTGGACCTGCTCACCGGCGCCCCCGACTGGCTGCCCTGGGACGACCTCACCCCGCTCACCCTCGGCTTCGTCATCTGGCACGAGAACGGCCGATGGTCCCGGGTCCGCTACCACGACGGGCTCCTCGACGGCATGACCGACCTGCTCCAGCCCCTGCTCACCGCCGACAACACGATCACGGCGCTGCTCGCTGCGGCAGGTCCGGGTGGGTCCCGCGAGGCGGCTTCCCGCCTGCTCGCCTTAGCGGTACGCGCGGAGCTCACCCCCGACGGCCTCCGCGAACTACTGGGCGACGCCGTGGACACCGGGGCCGCCCTCGCCGTCGCCACCCGGGCCGGCCTGGTCCCCGGCTCGTCGGCGCCCCGCATCCCGCCCGGAAGACGCCCGCCGATGCGCCGCGTCCGCCGGCTCAGCCAGGGCGAACACGACCGGCTCGTCTGGGCCGCCATGCAGGACGCCACCGAACTCCGCCGTCCCGCGCCACCGGACACCGACGAGCTCGAAGCCCTCATCCTCTGGCTGCGCGAACACTCACCGGCCGGCGACGGGCGCTGCACCCTCCTCGCCTACGCCGACGCCACCAGCTTCAGCGCGCAGTCCGGCTCGCTGCCGCCCGCCGACGAACCCGGCTCGGAACGCTACGCGGGCTTCCGGCGGCTCACCGAACTCGTCCGCACCCTGCGCCGCGCCGAGTCCGACCCCCGGTACGGGCGGTGGCTCTACCTGCGGATCGAGACGAGTGCCGGCGGAGTCCAGATCGAGCGGCGGTACGACTCGTGGCCGGCCTGGTGGCACGACGACGGCGTGTCCGGCCCGTGGCGGACGAACCTGCAGGAGGAGATGGACGGCCGCCTTCCCGCGTACCGCCCGTCCTGGGTGGCGCTGCTCGACCCGGAGGTGGCGTACCGGCCGACCCGTTAGCGCGCCTTCCCGGCCCGCAGCATCTCCAGGGACTTCGCCAGGCGCCGCGCCCGCGTCTCCGGTGTCTTCGCGGACGTGATCTGCTCGGCGTGCCAGCGCTGATTGCTGAACGACAGGCTCTCCCAGAACGCCTTGACGTGCGGCTCCATGGTCAGCACCGCGTCCAGGTCCTCCGGCACCTCGACCGTCCGGGGCGCGCTGTCCAGCTCCACCACGACGTCGTAGGTCTCGCCGCCTTCGAGGCCGCCGTCCTTACGCCGCTCGGCGCTCACACCCAGCCAGTAGTCGCCGCCCATCTTCGCGATCGACGACCGGAACTCGTATCCGTTCACCTTGACGACGACCTTGGGCCGCCCGCCGCCGCCGAGCCCCTCCACGATCGCGTCGGCAACCTGGAAGCCGGTGGTCGTCCCGCCCGTGCGTTGCAACTCCGCCCGAAACTCCATCCCGCCACCCTAATTCCCGGCGCCCCGCCTACACACCGATCCGACCTCTACGAACCCGGCTGTGACCCATGGCCGTCCCGCGGCCCGTTCGACGGGACTGTAAGAAAAACGGTGTAACTCCTGATCAAGGAGACACCAGATGACCGTGACGATCGATGCCACCGTGGATACTTCGGCGGTGGCCAAGAAGAAGGATCCGGCAACCACCCCGGAAGGCGTGGATGCCGAGCTAGTCGGCCAGCTGGTCGAGCAGGCCCGCGCAGCGGGCCTGCAACTGACCGGCGAAGGCGGTCTGCTGCAGCAGTTGACCAAGCGAGTGATCGAAGCCGCCCTCGATGGTGAGATCACCGATCACCTCGGCTATGAGAAACACGACCCGGCCGGCAAAGACGGCGGCAACTCCCGTAACGGGACCCGGGCCAAGACCGTGCTGACCGATGTCGGCCCGGTCGAGATCACCGTGCCGCGCGATCGCGACGCCTCGTTCGAGCCGCAGATCGTCAAGAAGCGGCAACGTCGGCTGACTGGTGTCGAGGACATGGTCCTGTCGCTGTCGGCGAAAGGCCTGACCACCGGGGAGATCAGCGCTCACCTGGCCGAGGTCTATGGCGCCGACGTCTCGCGCCAGACGATCTCCACGATCACCGATAAGGTCATCGACGGCATGGCCGAGTGGCAGAACCGGCCCCTCGACAGGGTCTATCCGGTGATCTTCCTGGACGCGATCAACGTCAAGATCCGCGACGGCAAAGTCGCCAACCGGCCCATCTACGTCGCCCTCGCGGTCACCGCCGAGGGCACCCGCGACATCCTCGGGCTCTGGGCTGGCGACGGCGGCGAAGGCGCCAAGTTCTGGTTCAGCGTGTGCACCGAGCTCAAGAACCGTGGTGTCGAGGACGTGCTGATGGCCGTCTGCGACGGCCTGACCGGGCTGCCTGACGCGATCAACACCGTCTGGCCGAAGACCGTGGTCCAGACCTGCGTGGTGCACCTGCTGCGCAACTCGTTCAAATACGCCGGCCGCCAGCACTACGACGCCATCGCCAAGGCACTCAAGCCGGTCTACACCGCACCGACCGAGCAGGCTGCCGAGCAGCGCTTCCTGGAGTTCGCTGAGGCCTGGGGCGAGCGATATCCGGCGATCGTCCGGCTCTGGGAGAACGCCTGGGCCGAGTTCGTGCCGTTCCTCGCGTTCGACGCCGAAATCCGTAAGGTCGTCTGCTCCACCAACGCGATCGAGAGCGTGAACGCCCGCATCCGCCGCGCCGTCCGGGCCCGCGGGCACTTCCCGAACGAGCAGGCCGCCCTGAAATGCGTCTACCTGGCCGTGATGGCCCTGGACCCGACCGGCGCTGGCCGCCGCCGCTGGACCATCCGCTGGAAACCCGCCCTCAACGCCTTCGACCTCGCCTTCGAAGGACGGCTCACCGCAGGCCGCAACTAACCCTCAACAAGATCGAGTTACACCGTTTTCTTGACAGTCCCCGTTCGACAGCGATGGGTCACAGCGGGACGTCGGGCTGGGCCGGCGGGAAGGCGGCTCGGGGGAGGAAGGTCAGCTGGGCCTTCTTGTGAGGCAGTTCGATCTCGGGGCCGAGTTCGAACCCCTCCCTCCGCAGGCGGGTGATCATGCGGGTGTTGCGGATGTCCGGTTCGGCGATGATGCGGGTCCGGGACGGGTCGGTAAAGAGGTGGCGCAGCAGGGCCGGGAAGACGGCGCTGGTCACGTGCGGCAGGTTGCGGTCGCCGGCGTCCAGGAGGAGGTGGAGGCCGAAGTCGCCGGGCTGGACGTCGTAGCAGTCGCTCACCGGGTCGTTCTCGGGCTGATACGTCTGGAAGACGCCGATCGGAGCATCGTCCAGCAGCAGCAGGTAGGCGTGGTGGCTGTCGAGCCCGTCCACGAAGGCGTAGATCTCCTCGACCTGCTCGACGGTGTGGTCGAGCATCCCCCAGTACTGGTTGCGCGGCTTCGTCACCCAGCCGTGCACCACCGCCGCGTGGGCCGAGGGGTTCAGCGGGATCATGATGAGCTCGCCCAGGCCGGGGAGCTTCTCGGAAAAGACGATCACGGTTCCTCCACGAGGTGGTCCCAGTCGGTCACCAGCGGGACCAGGTCACCTGACGCCCAGAGCGGCAACTGGTCCAGGAAATGCGGGGATGACGGGTCGTCGACGGCGCCGAACGGCACCACCCAGCGGCTCCGCCGCCGGTCCGAGACGTCCCAGATGTAGCGGGCCACCGGACCCCGGACGCACAGGTCGCTCACCCCGGTGACGCTCGACGTGTTCAGGACGCAGTCCCGCGAGCCGGAGAGCGGGACGACCGGGAACGCGATGTCGAGGCCGGGCAACGGGATCGGGTGGAGCAGGTGGCGCGTGCCCCACTCCTCCGACTCGATCACGGCGGGGTCGACCAGCTCGGCCGGGTCCAGGCCCAGACCGCGGAGCACGCCGTCGAGGGCGTGACCGATCCGGCCGCGCGGGTCGGTCCAGGGCGCGAAGAGCGGGTCGTAGCCGGAGTCCTCGAAGAGCGGCTTCAGCTCGGGGCGCTCCCACAGCGCCCGGGCCACGGCGGAACGCCAGGCCTCGTGCCGGCCCGCTTCGACGGAGTCCGCCGCCATCGAGGTGTCCATGTGGATCAGCGCGTGCGGCACGCCGGCGTCGAGGAGGGTACGGATCCGCCGCGCCCGTGCGGGCGGCGCGAAGTCGATGCCGTGCGGTTCCGAGTCGGGACGGCGATCGTTCGCGTTGACGGCCGACGGCACGTCCTCGCGGTGCATCGGCGCCCAGCCCGGCTGCCAGGCGAAACGATCAGCCCAGGCGGGTACCGGCACCCAGCGGTTGCGGTCGTCGCGGAGCGGCACCCGGCCGGCGGTCTGCTGCACGATCCGTCCCGAGCCGTCGGCGATCAGCACGCTGTTCACCGGCTCGACCCAGCCGGCGAAGGCGTCGGCCACGTCGTCCACGGTGGACGAGCGCAGCAACGGCAGCAGCGCGTCGAAGCCGAGGTCGGACGAGACGCGTGCCGGGGTGCGCAGGCTCAGAGCGAGACCGCCGGTCTCCTGGATGAGCGGTCCGCGGGCCGTCTCCCGACAGGAGATCTCGACCGGGTGCTCCCCGCGTACGAGAATCGTCTCCTGAACGGTGACCACCGGCTCCCAGCCGGCCGCGCCCCGGGCCTCGACCCCCGACGAGGTCGTGCGGAGTTCCTCGATGTAGAGGTCCTGGTAGTCGGCCATCGCGTTGGTGATCGCCCAGGCGACCGGGCCGGCGTGACCGAAGTGCTGGACGCCGGGGACGCCGGGGAAGGTCAGGCCGGCGACGTCGAACTCCGGGCAGGCGAGGCGGATCTGCTGGTAGACGCCGGGGAGTTCGAGGAGGCGGTGCGGGTCGCCGGCGATCTCACCGGGTACGGCCCAGGCGTTGCTGCCGGAGCCGCCCGGGCCTTCGATCGCGAACCATTCCAGGGCGGCGGGGCCGAGGGTGCGTTCGACGTGCGCCCGCCACATCTTGTTGGGGAATGTCCCGAAGAGGATGTGCTGCACCTGGAAGACGCCGAGGGACGACCAGTCGTTCCACTCGATGCCGGCGGCACGAACGCCGTCGGCATAGGACGACAGGAAGGCACGTGTCTCGGGAGAAAGCGTGGCGAAACACCGCTGAGCGGTGTCATCGAGACGGGCCCGCCGGGCGAAGACGTCCCACTCCACCTCGTCGGGACCGACGACCGAAGCCAGCCGGCCCTCCGAGCGGAGACGCTCGGTGACGAGCTGGCGACCACGATCAGAAGCGGTCACCCGCCCCTGAAGGTAGGCCAGTTCGAGAACCGAGCCGGCCCGCAGGTGCGGGATTCCGTAGTCGTCGCGATAGACCGTCATGAAGCGATCGGATTCTCCAGCTCACCGGCGTAGATGAGCGAGCTCTCCTGGTCGGCCAGATCCACCATCTGCAGCGTGTTGCGCAGCTGAAGACGGTTCAGGCAGGAGTGCGCGAAGGCGGGCCGGAAGAGGTCGAGGCGTCCCGCGATCGCCGGGTGGTCCTTGGCGTGCTCGCGGACGCAGTCCCCGGCCAGCGACCAGAAGTCCGGCCAGGGGAGCACGCCGTCGGCGTCGAGGATGCCGGCGAGGTGCCGCAGGAATCCGTCGAAGACGTCGGTGAAGAGCGCCAGCTCCTTCAGCTCCACCGTGGTGATCATGCGGATCCGCTCGACCTCACCGGGCAGCGGCTGGTCGTTCATGACCGCCACTTCCTCGCCGATGTCCTTCATGAACACCCGGGTCGGCACGTGGTTCTCCAGCACCAGGATCAGGTTCTCGCCGTGCGGCATGAACGCGAGGTCATGTTGGAGGAGGCAGTGCACGATCGGGCGCAGGTAGGCGCGGAAGTACGTGGCGACCCACTCGGCCGGGCTCACGCCGGATTCCCGGATCAGCGCGGTGACCAGGGCGTTCCCGTCGCGGTCGCGGTGCACGAGGCTGGCCATCGTGGCGAGGCGCTCGTTCTCCGCCAAGCGCGGGATCGGGCTCTCCCGCCACAGCGCGGCGAGCATCTTGGTGTACGCGCTCGGCGTCCCGACCCGGTGGTAGGCGTCCCCGGTGTACCCGATCGCGGCCAGTTCCCGCAGCACCTCGAACCGGCAGGCGCGCAACTCCTCGTCGTTGTTCACGACGTCCGCGACCCACTCGTTGATCGGCGGGGTGGCCTGCATGTATTTCGGCGACAGGCCCCGCAGGAAGCCCATGTTCTGCACGGCGATCGCGGTCTTCACGTAGTGCCGGTCCTGACGGTCCACGTTGAAGAAGGTGCGGATCGACTGCTGTGCCCGGTAACGGTCATTGCTTTCGTCGAGCGGGACGATGGCGCGACGGGCGATCTCCGGAGCGAAGGTGATCGCCAGTTTGTGCTCCCATTGCCACGGATGGACCGGGAGGTATCGGTATATCTCCGGATTAAGCCCCAGGGAACTCAGCCGCCGCTCGAAGTATTCGAGTTGCTCGGCTCCGAGTTCGTCGGCATAGAACGAACGCTCGTCCTCAGAAAGCACGAAGATGCTCTCCGACTTGAGGATCGCCACCCACCTGAGCCGCACCGGCGCCCCCGCCTCGGGAGCGAAGGCCTCGTGGTCCTTGAGACCGAAACCGATCCGGCCGTTGTTCGCCACGAAACCGGGGTGCCCCTCGGTCATGGCGGCCTCGATGGTCTGGAAATCGGCGTGCACCAGCTCGTCCGCGGTCTCCCGCCGGTGGGTCAGCTTCCAGGCGGTGCCGGCCAGCGTCGCGGAGATCTCTTCGAGGTACGTCCCGAGCAGCTGCTGGGGGATGCCGAGCGTCTCGCGGAGCCCCGAGATGAAGTCGAGCGCGTCGAGGGGTCCTTCCAGTGACGCGGGGTCGACGATCCAGTGCTCCATCGGGAGGCGCTTCGCCCGGAACGTCCAGTCAGCGAACCGGTATCCGCCGCCCTCGGCAACGGGCGCGATCAACCGCTCATGGGCGAACTCCCCCAGCGCCTTCGCGATCAACCGGCGGTGGGCCAGCTCGATCGTCGCCGGGTTCAGGTGCGGGACGCTCATCTCGTAGGCGGCCCGGGTGCAGAAGCTGAGCCGTGCCACCTTGTCGTGGAGCTGGATGTGCCGTTCCTCGACGAAACCGGCCTCGGCGTTCTTCCGGGCGATCGCCTCGTTGCGCACGTCCGGCTCGACGACGACCCGGCTGACCCGCGGGTCAGCGAAGCAGAAGTCCATCACGGCACGGAACACCGCCGAGGTGAGCCCGGACCGCTTCCGATCATCGGAGGACGGCGGCGCCACCAGCACGTGCATGCCGAGGTCCCCGGCCCGCACGTCATAGAACGCAGCCAGCTCGCTGTGCGCCGGCTCGTAGGTCTCGGCGAGGAAGAGCGGGGTCCCGTCGTCGTCGAGGCCGAGCCACGCGTGGTGATGCGGGTTGTCGGCGATCTTCTGGTACTCGGCGCGCACCCGCTCGTGATCGGCGCCCTGCAGGCCCCAGTAGTGCGAGCGCGGGTGGGTCACCCAGGAATGCAGCAGATCAAGATCACGATCGAGATCCAGGGGTACGAGGTTCATGACGTCACCAATTGACGGGGGATGTCGGCGGTCGGGGCGCCGAACTGCTGGAAGGCGATCGAATCCTCGATCTTGTAGATCTCGCGGCCGGTGATGCCCTTGAGGATCACCGAGTTGCGGTACGGGCCCATGCCCAGGTCGGGAGCGTTGACGCTGTGCGTGTGCTCCTCGGCGTTCTGCACGAACACCTCGTTGCCGGTGACGTCGACCGCGTAGTCGACCGCTACGTCGAAGCGGCCCTTGGCGTCCCAGCGGATGCGGTCGCGTACCGGCTCCAGGAAGGACGGGACGCGCGGCGCATAACCGGTGGCGAGCAGCAGGCCCTGGGTCTTCGCGGTGAACGAGCTGCCCTGCTCGGCGTGGTGCAGCGCCAGGGTGTAGCGCTGATCCGCCTCGTCCCAGATCACGCCTTCGACGGCGGTGTTGGTGAGCAGCGTGGTCGGGACCGGCCCGTGCAGGCTCTTCGCGTAGAGGGTGTCGTAGATGGCGTCGACCAGATCGGCGCTGATGCCCTTGTAGAGGTTGCGCTGTTCCCGGCCGAGCCGGTCGCGCACCTCCATGGGCAGGGCCTGGTGGTAGCGGATGTACTCCGGCGAGGTCATCTCGAGGGTCAGCTTCGTGTACTCCATCGGGAAGTACCGCGGCGACCTGGTGATCCAGCTGAGGTGGTAGCCGTATGTCTCGATCTCGTTGAGCAGATCGAGGTAGATCTCGGCCGCGCTCTGGCCGCTGCCGACCACCGTGATCGAGTCGAGGGCCTGCAGCTTCTGCTTGTTCGGCAGATAGTCGGCGCTGTGCACGTACGGGCCCTGGTCGACGGCGGCCGGGACGCGCGGCGCCGTGCCGATGCCGAGGACCAGCTTGCGCGTGCGGAAGGTCTCCCCTGCCCGGGTGTGCACCAGGTAGGCCTCGCCGTCGTGGGTGACCGACTCGACCCGGGTGTTCCACTGGATCGACGGCAGCTGCTTGGCCACCCACTTGCAGTACTCGTTGTACTCGGCGCGCAGCGGGAACCAGTTCTCCCGGATGTAGAACGGGTAGAGCCGGCCCACCTGCTTCAGATAGTTGAGGAAGGAGAACTTCGACGTCGGGTCGGCCATCGTGACCAGGTCGGCCATGAACGGCACCTGGATCGTGACGCCTTCCAGCATCAGTCCCGGATGCCAGTCGAACTCGGACCGCTGCTCCAGGAAGACGCCGTCGACGTCCGGCAGGCCGTCGGTGAGCGCCGCCAACCCGAGGTTGAACGGTCCCACACCGACAGCGACGAAGTCATGGGTACGCATCAGGCCATCACCGCCGCGGTCGTCTCGCCGGAGAGCCGGTGCCCGATCCCGCGGATCAGGTCCAGCACGTTCTTCAGGTTGCCCATCGTGGTGTTCGGGTTGAGCAGGGTGAACTTCAGCCAGTAGTGGCCGCCCACCGTGGTCCCGGCGACGATCGCCTGACCGTCCCGGAACAGCTCCTGCCGCAGCCGTGGCATCAGCTCGTCGCACTGCTCGACGCTCATCCCGTCCGGCCGGAACCTGAACAGGATCGTCGACAGCGAGGGTTCGGTCAGCACGTCGAAGTCGGTGTCCGTGAGCAGGTGCTCCCAGGCCTGGTGGGCCCGGTCGACGACGGTGTCGAACATGTCGCCGATCTGCTCGGAGCCGATCGTCCGCAGCGTCATCCAGAGCTTGAGCGCGTCGAACCGGCGCGTCGTCTGCAGGCTCTTGTCGACCTGGTTCGGCACGGTCGCGGTGCGCGGGTTCAGGTAGTCGGCGTGCACCGCGATCCGGCGCATGGTCTCGCCGCGGCGGACCACGATCGCACTGGAGCTCACCGGCTGGAAGAAGCTCTTGTGGAAGTCGACGGTCACCGAATCGGCGTTCTCGATGCCGTCGAGGAGGTGCCGGCGGCGGGTCGAGACGAGCAGACCGCAGCCGTACGCCGCATCGACGTGGAACCAGACGCCCTGTCCGGAACAGATCGTCCCGATGGCGGCGACCGGGTCGATCCGCCCGAGGTCGGTCGTGCCGGCGGTGGCGACGACCGCCATCGGGATGCGGCCGGTACGCCGGACGTCCTCGATCGCCGCTGCTAGCGCCGTAGCGTCCATCCGGCCGTCGCCGTCGGTCGGGACCGCGACCACGGCGTCCTTGGCGAGGCCGAGGATGCCGGCCGACTTGCTGACGCTGAAGTGGCTCTCGGTGGTCGCGAAGATCCGCAGAAGCGGCAGCGCGTCCTCCCGGGCCTCGGCGCGGTGCGCAAGGGTCTCCTCGCGGGCCAGCAGCAGAGCCTGCAGGTTCGACTGGGTGCCGCCGCTGGTGAAGATGCCGTCGGCGTCCGGCCCGAATCCGATCCGGCCCGCGGTCCAGTCGATCAGCCGGCGCTCGATCAGGGTGCCGGTGGCGCTCTGGTCCCAGGTGTCGACGGACGAGTTGACGGCGGAGATCAGGACCTCCGCGCTGAGGGCGGGGATGGCTACCGGGCAGTTCAGGTGCGCCACGTACGTCGGCTCGTGGAACCAGATGGCGTTGTCCAGATAGAGCCGGGCGACCTCGTGCAACGCGGCGCCGGTGTCACCGAGCGGGCGGTCCAGGTCGACGGCGTCGACCTGAGCCTGAAGATCGGTGACCGATGCACCGGAGTACGGCTGCCGCACTGTCTTCACCCGGTCCGCCAGCAGCGCCGACGCGTGCCACACACCCGACGTGTAAGCGTCGAGAGTGGACCCGGAGAACAGATGCGGGGACGCGAACCCCTCCAACGTGGCCTCCAACTAATAAGGTAACCCTTACCTAACTAAGGGGAGGCTAACGGGCCGGACTCGGGTTGGAAACTTGATCGGGTCGCGTCGGGGGGCGACGGCCCGGTTCGGCGCGCCGCCAGATCGGCCGCCACCAGCGCATCGAGCCGTGCGAGATTGTTCCGTGAGTGACTGGTGATTCATCCCATACTGCGGATTTGGGGCCCACCGTGTAAGACAGTGGGCCCCATCGATGTCATTCCGGTCAGAAAGCGGTGATCGTGATCCCGGCCGCCTGCGGGTCGCCGTCGTGCACGAGCGACTCCTGGTTCTGCACGTCGTCGAAGGCGAACGCGTAGGCCTTGCCGTCGACCATGTTCCGGTGGATCTCCCGGGCGTACACGTTCGTGGGTTCGCCCTGGTAGAAGTCGGTGGCGGTGCCGCTCGGCTGGGTGTCGAGGCGGCCCAGCGTGGTGCGCTGCAGCGCCGCGCAGAGGGTCCGCGCGATCGGGCCGACCACCTGGTCGTTCGGCGCGGCGAGGGCGCCGTCACAGCCCCAGACGTTCGCGGTCGACGGCTTCGTGAAGGAGGCGACGGTCTTGCCCGCGGTGTCGGTGAAGCTCAGGACGTCGCCGGTGGTGCGGCCCAGGAATTTCACACCGGGCTGATCGGTGAAGGGGACGACGGTCAAGACCTTGCTCCGGTACGAGGACCACGCGCTCGTGATGTACGGGTCCAGATGGGTGGGGCTCATCAGCCCGGCGTCGGCCGCCTTGCCGGGAGCGAGCACCCGCAGCACCGTGCCGTCGGCGCGGGTGACCACCGACTCGGCGAAGCCGGCGTCCGCCTTGATCGCGTCGATCACCTTCTGCCGGCCGCCGGGCTTCACCTCGCCGGTCGCGCTCGTGGCCCCACTCGCCCCGGTGACGCTGACGACGTGCGGGACGGCGAACATGTCGACCTGCGAGCTGTTCAGCCAGAGCCCCGAGTCGTTGAGGGTGAACTCGCTCCAGTCGAAGAGGATGTCCCGGTTCGGGTCGCCACCCGCCCACGGCGCCGGCTGGACCAGGCCGCCGGCCGTCAGGCGGAAGTCGAGCTTGCTGCCGAACGAGAAGTAGATGCGGCCGGACAGGTTCTCCGGGATCTGGATCGTCGTGCTGCCGTCGTTCCCCGGGCCGGCGATGGCGACGTCCGGCGCGGGGACCGGGACGGCGCCTCCGCCCGCCCACGCGGTGAACTTGCCGGACTCGTCGGCGTATCCGAGCTTGCCGGTCGTCAGGTCGGTGCCGAGGACGTAGAGGTAGACGTCCTCCTTGCGGCCGCTGTCATTGGTGAAGGTCATCGGGAGCGCACCGTCGACCTTCACCGGGTTTGTCGCATTTGTCGAGCGGGACCGGGTCGGCTGGCTGGTGGGCTGATCGGTGGGCCGGCTCGTGGGCTGGTTCGTGGGTGCGGTGGTGGGTGCGGCGGTCGCGGGCGCGGTGGTCGCGGTCTTCGTCGGCGCGGCGGCGGCCGGGGTCGTCGGGGAGGCTGCTTCCCCACCGCACGGGACGCCGTTCAGCAGACAGTTCAGCGGCTGGCCGCCGGTGCCGACGAAACCGAACGTGACAGTGCCGCCCACCGGGATCGCGCCGTTCCAGGAACGGTTCGTGAAGGTGCGGTGCGTTCCGGAAGCGGCCATCTCGGCCTCCCAGAAACTGCCGATCGACGCCCCGGCCGGCAGATCGAATTCGACTTTCCAGGACGTCATCGCGGACGCGCCGGTGTTGCTGATCGTCACCTCGTCCTGCCAGCCGGTGCCCCAGTCGGAGACCGTGCGCAGGCTCGCCGTGGGTGCCGCAGCCGAGGCCGGCAGGGCGATCCAGGCGGTGGCGAGGGCCGCAGTGGTAGCCGCGGCGGCGAGTATCAGGCTGCGTTTGCGGGGCATGGGGGTGCCACCCTTCGAAGGGGAACGATCGGGGACGATCGCCATTATTCAAAGGGCGGCACCGGAAATGCGCGCTGTTTAAGGTCCCTTTAATGCTGACGTTTTTCGTTCTGCCGGATAACAGTTTTTCTAGAGTCGGCTGAGCCGCACCGCCGACCAGGAGATCCGGGGCAGGACGATGTTCGCCACCCCGTCCTCGACGGTGACCGTGCCGAGGGCGGCCAGGCTGACCCGGTCCGGGTCGTCCCTGGTGTTGCTCGCCCGGACGTCGTCGTCGGTGAGGGTCCACGATTCGGCCACCGTCAGGTCCGCGCCGAACGCCCGCAGGTCCACGGTGAACCCGACCGGCTGCTGCTGATCCCGGTTGACCGCGAAGACGACCACGTCGCCGGTGGCCGGATCGTGGGTGGCCACCGCGTCGACGAGCGGGGCGTCGCCGTAGCGCGCGGTCTCGTACGTCGGGCTCTGGATGTCGAGGCGCAGCACGTCGCCCTTCGCGAGCGCCGCGGTCCGGGCGAACGGGTGGAAGATCGTCTGCCGCCAGGCCGGTCCGCCCGGCTCGGTCATGATCGGGGCGATCACGTTGACGAGCTGTGCCTGGCAGGCCGCGGTGACCCGGTCGCTGTGCCGGAGCAGCGAGATCAGCAGGTTTCCGACCACCACGGCGTCGGCGACGTTGTACTGGTCCTCGATGACCCGCGGCGCGACCTCCCACTCCTTCGGCAGCGGCGCGCTCTGGAAGCGGGAGAGGTACCAGACGTTCCACTCGTCGAACGAGAGGTTGATCTTCCTTTTGCTCTTCAGCCGGGCGCCGACGGCGTCAGCGGTGGCCACGATGCTGTTCACGAAGTGGTCCATGTCCACGGCGCTGGCGAGGAACGACCCGAGGTCGCCGTCGTGCTCCTCGTAGTAGGCGTGACAGGACACGTAGTCGACCACGTCGTACGCGTGCTCGAGAACCGTCGACTCCCAGGACCCGAACGTGGGCATGACCGAGCTGGAGCTGCCGCACGCCACGAGTTCGAGATCGGGTTCGGCCGACCTCAGCGCCCGAGCCGTGGAAGCGGCCAGCAGGCCGTACTCCTCAGGGGTCTTGTGCCCTGTCTGCCAGGGACCGTCGAGCTCGTTGCCGAGGCACCAGAGCTTGATGCCGTAGGGCTTCTCCGCTCCGTGGGACCGCCGCAGCTCGGAGAGGTGGGTGCCCTCCGGGTGGTTGACGTACTCATGCACGTCGAGCGCCTCCTGCACGCCGCGGGTGCCGAGGTTCACCGCGTACATGATCTCGACGTCGGCCTTCTCGGCCCACTTGGCGAACTCGTCGATGCCGACCTCGTTCGTCTCGATGCTGCGCCAGGCCAGGTCACGCCGGCGCGGACGGTTGCCGACCGGGCCGATGCCGTCCTCCCAGCGGTAGCCGGAGACGAAGTTGCCGCCCGGGTAGCGCACCATCGTGACGCCCAGCTCACGGGCGAGGGCGAGAACGTCGGTACGGAACCCGTCCTCGTCGGCGAGCGGATGTCCCGGTTCGTAGATCCCCGAGTAGACGCAGCGACCCATGTGCTCGACGAAGGAGCCGAAGGTCCGGCGGCTGACCGGCGCCACCACCGAGGCAGGGTTCAGCGCCACATGTGCACGAAGCATGGTGTTCCTTAAGGAGAAGGCTCACTTGACGGCGCCGACGGTGAGGCCGCCGCGCCAGTACCGCTGGAGAAGGAGGAAGGCCGCGATCAGCGGGATGATGGCGACCAGCGATCCCGCCACGATCACGTTGAAGAGCGCGGCGCCGCCGTTGCCGATGGTGGCGGACATGTACCAGGTCCGCAGGCCCACGGTCAGCGGGTAGAGCTGGTTGTCGCTGAGCATCACGAGCGGCAGGAAGAAGTTGTTCCAGGACGCGACCATGGAGAAGAGCAGCACCGTCACCAGGGCCGGCCGCATCGCCGGCAACGCCACGCTGCGGAAGACCCGGAACTCGCCGGCGCCGTCGATGCGGGCCGCCTCGAGCATCTCGTCCGGGATCGAATCGTGGGTGTAGACGCGGAGCAGGTAGACGCCGAACGGGTTGAGCAGCGCCGGCAGGATCACCGCCCAGATCGTGTCGACCAGATCGAGCTGCGCCATCAACAGGTACGTCGGCAGCACCAGAGCCGTGGCCGGCACCATGATCAGACCCAGCAGCAGGGCGAACAGCGCGCCCCGGCCGGGGAACCGCAGTTTCGCGAAGGCGTACCCGGCCAGCGCCGACACCACCGTCGCGCCGATCCCGCTGAGCACCGCGTACATCGCGGAGTTGCGCAGCCAGGTCAGGTAGATGCCGTCCTCACTCGTGAAGACCAGCTTCAGGTTGTCGATCAGGTGGAAGTCGGCGAACCAGAGCGGCGCCGACCCGAACAGCCCGTCGTTGTCCTTCGTCGCGGCGACCAGCAGCCACCAGAACGGCAGCAGGAAGTAGAGGGCCATCACGCCCATCACGACGTGCGCGGCGACGCTGCCCTTCTTCTCTTTCAGTGCGGTCATCGCAGCGCGCTCCGCTTCCGGGTGGCGAACAGGAAGATGTACGACCCGACGAAGACCACCGCACCGAGCAGGAAGGAGATCGCGGCCGAGTAGTTGTACTGCTGGAACGAGAACGCCTGGTTGTACGCGTACACGTTCGGCGTGTAGTGCTGCGTGATCGCGCCCGGGTTGAGCGGCTGGAGGATCAGCGGCTCGGTGAAGAACTGGAGCGTGCCCATGATCGTGAAGAGCGTCGCGAGGACCAGCGCCGAGGCGATCATCGGAGTCTTGATCCGTACGGCGATCTGCACCGCACCCGCCCCGTCGATCTTCGCGGACTCGTAGATCTCCCGCGGCAGGCCCTGCAGCGCCGCGTACAGCACGATCATGTTGTAGCCGGCCCACTGCCAGGTCACGATGTTGCCGAGCGATCCCAGCACCACGTCGCTGGAGAGGAAGTCGAACTTGAACGGCCCGGTCTCCTGGCTGTAGAGGAATCCCCACATCAGCGTGCCGATCACGACCGGTACGGCGTACGGCACGAAGGCCGCGAGCCGGAAGACGCGCGAGAACCGGGACGTCGCGTGGTCGATCAGCAGCGCCGCGAGCAGCGCGATCCCGATCATCACCGGCGTCTGGACCAGGCCGAACAGCACCACCCGGACGACGCCCTCACGGAACAGCGGGTCGGCGAACGCCTGCTGGTAGTTGTCGGCGAAGGCGAACACCTCGCCCTCGACCAGGGTGGACCGGTAGAGGCTGAGCTTGAAGGCGTACGCCATCGGCAGCAGCAGGAACGCGACCAGCAGGACCGCGAACGGCAGGACGAACAGCCATCCCGCCGTGGCCTCCCGCCAGTGGCGATGCTTGTTCGCGGGGGCCGGGCCCGCGGCCGCCGGAGCGGCCGCGGACTCGATCTTGACGTCGGTGCTCATCTACTGGACCTTGAAGCCCTGCTGGGTCGCGTACTGGGTGATGTTGGCCTGCGCGGTGTCGAGCGCCGCCGTCCAGGACGTCTTCTTCTCGATCGCCTGGTTCAGCCCGGTCGTCAGCTGGTTGAAGTTGTAGCTGTTGAACGGGCTCCAGGCGAACTCGCCGATGGCGTTGTAGGCCGGCACGAACACCTCGTTGACCTTCTGGCCGCCGAAGAACTCGTACTCCTTCTTCATGAACGCGTCCGACTCCAGGATCGGGGTGGCGGTCGGGAAGAGGTACGCCTCGTCGATGCCGATCTTCCAGGCGTCGGTGTTCGTGGCGCCGAAGATCTCCTTGGCCACCGTGGCGGCCTGCTGCGGGTACTTCGTCTGGTCGGTCACGGCGAACGACGAGCCGCCCCAGTCGCCCTGCGCGTTCGCGCCGGCGGTCCACTGCGGCAGCGGCGCGGCCCGCCACTTGCCGGAGGTCGTCTTCGCCACGCTCTGCAGGTAACCGGGGCCCCAGCCGGCCGCGATGTAGGTCGCGTACTTGCCGGATGCCAGGCCGTTGTAGAAGTCGGTGGTGCCGTACGCCTTGGTGTCGGCGAGGCCGGATGCGACCATGCCCTCCCAGTAGGTCATGACCTGCTTGGCCTCGGCGCTGTTCACGGTGACGCCGATGTTCGCCGGGTTCGCGACGTCGTACGCGTACGGCTTCGCGCCCGCCTGCCACTGCAGACCGGTCAGGAAGCCGCCGTCGTTCGCCCCGAAGTCGGTGATGAAGTTCTTGCCACCGGACGCCGTCTTCAGCTTCTCGGCCTGGGCCTTGTACTCATCCCACGTCTTCGGGACGGTCAGGTCGTACTGCTTGAAGAGGTCCTCGCGGTAGAGCAGCGCCATGGGCCCGGCGTCGACCGGGATGGCGTAGACCGAGTCGCCGGTGCTGACCTGCTTCCACGCCCAGTCGACGTAGTTGCCCTTCACGTCGTTGGCGCCGTACTTGCCGAGGTCGACCAGGTGCTTGGTGAGCTGGAAGGTCGGGATCTCCTGGAGCTCCAGCATCGCGACGTCGGGCGCACCCTTGCCGGCCTTGAGCGCGGTCTGCAGCTTCGTGTACTGGTCCTGGCCGGCGCCGGCGTTCGTCCACTCGATCTTGATGTCGGTGTGCGTGGAATTGAAGAGGTCGACGACCCCCTGGAACGCCGGGTACCACGCCCAGACCTTGATGGTGACCGGTCCGTCGGTCTTCGTCGCCTCGTCCGCGCCGCTGCCGCAGGCCGCCACGGTCAACGCGGTCAGCGTGGCGACCATCGTCACGGCCGATCGGAGCAGCCCTCGCCTTACACTGAACTTCCTGACGTTCACTGGGTCCTCACAGAGTCAGTCGATATGCGTCGGGTTTCGGCCGGTCAGCGGTGCTGGCACACCGCGACCGGCCATCATTTCTTTTATATGGATCAGCGTGTTGCTACGCTTTTGCAGCGCTGCAAAAACAGCATGCACGGACGACCCATCGACGGCAAGGGGTAACCTGCCGGAAACTTGGCCGTCCGCGGGAAGCCGCAAAGGGGGGCACATTGCGCCGGGAGGTCACTCTGCGTGACGTGGCGGAGCTGGCTGGAGTTTCCAGCCGAACCGTCTCGAACGTGGTGAACGGCTATGCGAACGTCACCGAACGGACGAAGGCCCGGGTGCAGCGCGCGGTCGAGGAGCTCGGCTATCGCCCCAACGTGCTGGCGCGCAACCTGGCGCAGGGCCGATCGGGCCAGATCGCGCTGGTCGTGCCGTATCTGGACACGCCGTACTTCGCCGAACTGCTGCAGAGCGTGATCCGGGCAGCCCGGAACAGCGGGTACAACGTGCTGATCGACCAGACCGACGGCGATCCCGAGCACGAGCGCGGGTTCATCGCGCACGGCTCCCGCCGGCTGCTCTTCGACGGCGTCATCTTCAGCCCGCTCGGCCTCGACCAGCAGGCCCTCGCCGACCGGGACCCGGCGCTGCCGCTGGTCATCCTCGGCGAGCGGGCCAGCGACGGCAGCTTCGACCACGTCGGCATCGACGACGTCGCGGCGTCCCGGCAGGCCACCGAGCACCTGCTCGACCTGGGCCGGCAGCGGGTCGCCGCGATAGGCGACCAGCCCTACGCGACCGGCGAGGCGGCGCAACTGCGCACTCGCGGGTTCCGGGAGGCGCACGCGGCCCGCGGCCTCGCCGCCCACGAGGACCTGATCATCGGTACGCCGCGGTTCAACCGGCCGGACGGCGCCCGGGCGATGGCCCATCTGCTCGATCGGGCCGACCCGCCGGACGCCGTCTTCTGCTACAGCGACCTGGTAGCGCTCGGCGCCATCCACACGATCCTGGCCCGCGGGCTGCGGGTGCCCGAGGACATCGCGGTGATCGGGTACGACGACATCGAGGACGGGCGGTACTCGAACCCGACCGTCACCACGATCTCGCCGGACAAGGAGTGGATAGCGACCACCGCGGTGGAGCGCCTGCTGCTGCGGATCGGCAGCGGCACCCCACCGCCCGGGCTGGAGCTGCGGGCCCCGCACAGGCTGATCGTGCGGGAGTCGACTACTGGAAGAGCTTCGCTGCCGTGATGGCGGTCTGGATGATTCCGTAGCCGAGCAGGACGGAGACGAGCGCCCAGGAGAAGAAGAGCCTCATGCCGTCGTCACCTCCTCCTTCGGGGTGGCCTCGTGGTATTTCGCGGGGACCGGGCGGACCAGCAGGTTGGCGACGAAACCGATCGCCAGCAGCCCGACCATGGTGAACAGCGCCGGCTGGTAGGCGTCCGCCGTCAGGGTGCCCGGCTTGCCCTGCGCGTCCAGGAACCCGTTGACGATCAGCGGGCCGGCCACCCCGGCGGCCGACCAGGCGGTCAGCAGCCGGCCGTGGATGGCGCCGACCTGATAGGTGCCGAACAGGTCCCGCAGATAGGCCGGGATGGTCGCGAACCCGCCGCCGTAGAACGACAGGATCAGGCCGGCGAGCAGCACGAACAGCGCGGTCGCGGCCGGGCCGACGAGTGCCAGCAGGGTGTAGAGGACCATGCCGCCGCCGAGGTAGAGCATGTAGATCGGCTTGCGGCCGATCAGGTCGGACGTCGACGACCAGACGAACCGGCCGGCCATGTTGAACAGCGACAGCACGCCGACGAACCCGGCCGCCGCGGAGACCGCCACGCTCGACGTCCCGTCCACCCGGAAGAAGTCCTGGATCATCGGGCTGGCCTGCTCCAGGATGCCGATGCCCGCCGTCACGTTGCCGAACAGCACGATCCAGAGCAGCCAGAACGCACGGGTCCGGATGGCGTTCGCGGCCGACACCTGAGCGGTGGTGACCAGTGGCTTCTCCCGTACCGATGCGGGGTCCCAGCCTTCCGGGCGCCAATCGGGAGCAGGCACCCGGATGTTCACCACCCCGAACATCATGATCACGAAGTAGCCGATGCCCAGGGTGAGGAAGAGGGCGGTGAGCGCGCTGCCGTCGGCCACCGACGTGGCGACGCTGGGGTCGTAGTCGCTGTCGTAGAGCGACATGAGCTGGCGGGACAGCGGACCGGCGATCAGCGCGCCGCCACCGAAGCCCATGATCGCCAGACCGGTGGCGAGTCCGGGCCGGTCCGGGAACCATTTGATCAGCGTGGAGACGGGCGAGATGTAGCCGATGCCCAGGCCGATCCCGCCGAGCACGCCGTAGCCGAGATAGAGCAGCCAGAGCTGCGTGGTCGCGATGCCGAGCGCGCCGACCAGGAAGCCGGACGCCCAGAACGAGGCGGACACGAACATCGCCTTGCGGGGGCCGTTCGCCTCCACCCAGGTGCCGCCGACCGCCGCGGAGAGTCCCAGCATCACGATCGCGATGCTGAAGATCACCCCGATCGCGGTCTGGCTGGTGTCGAAGTGCTGGACCAGGGAGTTCTTGTAGACGCTGGTGGCGTACACCTGACCGATGCACAGGTGCACCGAGAGCGCGGCGGGCGGGATCAACCATCGGCTGTATCCCGCCGGAGCGACCGTGTGCTCGCGGTCGAGAGCGGAGAGCAGGGCCATCGCAGCGCCCTACCCATCGTTATCAGTCGATAAACCTTCCTGATCGGCCTGCTCCAGCAGCTTGTCCAGCGAGAACGCCGTGTCGTCGATCGCCGCGTGCAGGTCGCCCAGCTCGGCGAAGCGGGCCGGCACGGTCCGGATCGTCAGGTCCTGCGGCTCCACGTCCGGGATCTCCGCCCAGGTCACCGGCGTGGAGACGGTCGCCGACGGCACGCCGCGCACCGAGTAGGCGCTGGCGATGGTGTGGTCCCGGGCGTTCTGGTTGTAGTCGATGAACAGCGACGTCGGGTCGCGGTCCTTGCGCCACCAGGTCGTGGTGACGTCGTCGGGCAGCCGGCGCTCCACCTCGCGGGCGAACGCGAGCGCGGCCCGGCGCACCTCGCCGAACTCCCAGCGCGGCTCGATCCGGACGTAGACGTGCAGCCCTTTGCCGCCGGACGTCTTGGGGTATCCGGTGATGCCGAGCTCGCCGAGGACCTCGTGCACCACGCCGGCGACCTTGCGGACCGTGCCGAACGGGCAGTCCGGCATCGGGTCCAGGTCGATCCGCCACTCGTCCGGCTTCTCGGTGTCGGCCCGCCGGGAGTTCCACGGATGGAACTCCACGGTGGACATCTGCACGGCCCAGATCACGTCGGCCGGCTTCGTCACGCAGAGCTCGTCGGCGTACCGGTTGTAGCGCGGGAACTTCACCCGGACCGTCTCCAGCCAGGGTGGCGCGCCGTTCGGCACCCGTTTCTGGTGCACCTTCTCCCCGGCCAGGCCGTCCGGGAAGCGGTGCAGCATGCACGGCCTCTCCCGGAGCGCCCGGACGATCCCGTCGCTCACCGCCAGGTAGTACTCGACCAGGTCGAGCTTCGTGGCGCCGAGTTCCGGGAAGTAGATCCGGTCCGGGTTGGAGACCCGGACGTCGTAGTCGCCGACTTCGATGACAGTGGCTTTAGCGGCCATCCGTCGAACCTATCCCAGCCAGGCCTCGTCAAGGTCGAGAAGCAGCGTGTCACCCGAATCGAGGAGGTCCAGCAACGGGTTGATCCGGGGCAGCTCGTGAGTGATGAAGTAGCGGGCGGCCAGCCGTTTGCCGTCGTAGAAGTCGCCCTCCTTGCCGTCGGCGGCGAGCCACTGCTCCAGCCAGATCCAGGCGATCACGAGATGGCCGGCGGCGTCCAGGTAAGCGGTCGCGTTGACCAGCGCCTTCTCGGGGTCCCCGGCTGCCCAGAGTTTCGCGGTGGTGGCGGCCAGACGGTCGGCGGCCGCGGCGATCGGGGCGCCCAGGTCCGGGTTCTTCTGCGATGTCGCCTTTATCCGGTCGAGCAGCAGGCCGAGGCCCGCGCCACCCCGCATGGTCACCTTGCGCCCGAGCAGGTCGAGCGCCTGGATCCCGTCCGTGCCCTCGTGGATCGAGTTGAGCCGGTTGTCCCGATAGAACTGCTCGACCGGGTACTCGCGGGTGTAGCCGTAGCCACCGTGGATCTGGATGGCGTGGTCGTCGGCGAGCCGGCACCACTGCGACGGCCAGGCCTTCACGATCGGGGTCAGCACGTCGAGCAGCAGATCGTTCTCCCCGGACGGCTCGTCGACGAGCTTCGCCGCGTAGAGGATCAGGGCGAGTCCTCCTTCGACGTAGGACTTCGAAGCGAGGAGCATCCGGCGTACGTCCGGATGTTGGATGATCGGCACCGGAGGAGCCGACGGGTCCTTGCCCGCGACCGGACGGCCCTGGGCGCGCTCCTTCGCGTAGTCGAGAGCGTGCAGGTACCCGGTGTAACCGAGCGCGACGGCGCCCGCCCCGACGCCGATCCGGGCCTCGTTCATCATGTGGAACATGTACTGCAGGCCGCGGCCCTCCTCGCCGACGAGGAAACCGGTCGCGTCGTCGAAGGCGAGGACCGTGTTGGTGGTCCCGCGGTAACCCATCTTGTGGTTGAGCCCGGCCAGCGTGACACCGTTGCGCTCGCCGGTGTCCAGATCCTTCTTCGGCACGATGAACAGGGACAGCCCCTTCACCCCGGCCGGCGCACCCGCCACCCGGGCCAGCACCAGGTGGATGATGTTCTCGCTGAGCTCGTGATCCCCACCCGAGATCCACATCTTGCTGCCGGTGATCTTGTAGGTGCCTTCTTCGGATCTCGTCGCTTTCGTGGTGACGTCCGAGAGCGACGATCCCGCCTGCGGCTCGGAGAGGCACATCGTCCCGGTGAACCGGCCCTCCAGCATCGGTTCGACGAATCGGGCGATCTGCTCGTCGGTCCCGTGAGCCAGCAGCAGATGCGCGTTCGCCGAGGTCAGCATCGCATAGGCCGACGTCCCGGTGTTCGCGGCCTGAAACCACAGGAAACAGGCGCGCTGCACGACCAGCGGCAACTGGAGCCCACCGTGGGCCGCGTCGACGGTGCCCGCGATCAGACCGGACTCGGCGAAGACCCTCAGCGCCTTCGCCACCTCCGGAATGATCTCCACCTTGTCGCCGTCGAAGGTCGGCTCGTTGAGGTCGTTCTTGCGGTTGTGCGGGGCGAAGTCACGCTCGGCGATCCGCTGCGAGACGTCCAGGAACGCGTCGAACGTCTCCCGCGAGTGGTCGGCGAACCGCTCACGCGCGGTCAGCTTCTCCACGTCGAGCCATTCGTAGAGCAGGAACGCGAGATCGCGCCGGGAGAGCACCTTGGACACCGCTGCCACCACCGTTCGTCGGGAACTCCTTGCACCCAGTGTGCACTAAGTTCAGTCCGCCGCGCGGTGCCGCCCTCCCGGTCCGCCGCCGTTCGCTCCGGCCTTGCGGCTGCCGCCGGCGTGCTTGATGGCGTACATGGCGTGGTCAGCGGCCCGCAGCGCGGCGTCCGGGTTCTCCGCGGCGGGCGCCAGGTGCACGCCGATGCTGGCCCCGATCAGGATCTCCTGCCCGCCGATCCGGAACGGCAGCTCGAGGACGTACCGGATCCGGCCGCTCATCGTGGCGGCGTCCTTCTCCGACAACACGCCGGGCATGAGGACCACGAACTCGTCGCCGCCCACCCGGGACAGCACGTCGGTGTCCCGGACGCAGGCGGTGAGCCGGTCCGACACCTGGCGCAGCAGTTCGTCGCCGACCTCGTGCCCGTACGCGTCGTTCACCGGTTTGAACCCGTCCAGGTCGACGAAGAGCACCGCCACCGGCGCGTCCTTGAGCGAGCTGCCGAGCGCGTCCTGCATGCGGCGGCGGTTCGGCAGGCCGGTGAGCGGGTCGTGCAGCGCCTCGTGCGAGAGCCGCTCCTGGAACGCCATGTTCTCCGACACGTCCCGCGCGTTGATCACGACGCCGGCCAGCGACGGGTTGTGCATCTGGTTCGAGGCCGTGAAGTCGAACCAGCGGTACTCGCCGTCCGCCGTCCGGGTCCGGCACTGCAGCCGGACCACACCGGACGGGTCGTCGAGCAGCCGGCTCAGCCGCTCCCGCATCTCCGGCTCGTCGTCCGGGTGGAGCAACTCGAAGACGCTGTGCCCGGTCAGCGCGCCGGTCTTGTAGCCGAGCACGGCGAACGCGCTCGGGCTGCTGAAGATGATCCGGCCGCGGCCGTCCAGAACCGAGACCAGGTCCGGGGCGTGCTGGAAGAGCGCCTGGAACCGCTCGTCGGCGCGGCGGCGGGTCACCTGCGTGCGGTACCCGAGCACCGAGATGCCGGCCACCCCGATCAGCAGCATGGCGAGCAGCGTCAGGTTCAGGGTCTGGCTGCGGGAGTGCACCACGCCGTCGAACGACGACTTGGTCTGCGTCCGGACGTACGACCAGCCGCTCGGCAGCCCGCCGTAGACGATCGCGATCATCTTGGTCCGGCCCGTGGTGTACTCGACGAACTGCACGCCGTCGACCCCTAGGTGGGATCGCACCGCCGGGTCGAGGTGCGCGCCGATCAGCGACCGGTCGCTGGAGGCGCCGACCGCGCCGGACCGGTCCACGATGAGCGTCTTGTGGGTCTCCGCGGAGAGCCGGGTCAGGTAGGTCTGCAGCGACGTCGTCGCGACCTGGTTCAGGCCGACCAGATACCCGATCATCGAGTCGTTGACCAGGATCGGCACGGCCACCGCGGCGAGCGCGGTCCCGTTCACGGTCATCAGGTCGGAGAAGCCCGGCTTGCCCAGGGCGATCTGCTCCTTCAGCGGGGTCCAGCCGGCGTCGGCGGCCGGCGGCAGCCCGGATCTCCGGCTGGCGGTCAGCAGGGCGCCGTTCATGTCGACGGTGAGCAGGCCGTACTGGAAAGTGGTGCTCTTCGCCGCGGCCGCCGCCAGGATCCCCCGGTCGACGGCGCTGTCCCTGCCCAGATGCAGGGCGTGTGAGGCCAGGATCTCGGACAGCTCGGCCGCCGAGTTCACCTGCAACTGCCCGGTGAGCGTGCCGTTGTTCGTACCCAGCGCACTGCTGTCCTCCCGGTGCACCGTGTCGGCCGCGCGCAGCGCCGAACGGTTCACCAGGAAGCCGATGACCCCGGCCGCCGCCAGCAGCAACACGCTGACGACCACCGCGATCCAGTTCCGCAACCGCATCTGTCCTCCTCACCGCTGTCATCGGCAGACGGAACAGCCACTGAACGAATCCCACCTAGGGGCTTCGCCAGGGAAGAACGGGGGGAAAAGGGGGCGGCGCTTCTCGCCATCCACCCACGATGATGAAGAGGCAACTGTGCGTCGTCGATGAACGGAGCACCGCATGCGCAGACAGGTGGTCGCGCCGCCTCCCGGCCGGCTCTCGCCGTTCCGTGTCCGGATCCCAGCACCCCGCCGTCCCGCGCCCCGCCGTCCGGTGGAGACGCCCGCGCCCGCTCCCGTTCCGCGCCGGATCGTCCGGACCGGTCTCACCATCACCGGCGCCGCGTTCGCCGCCGTCTTCTTCTGCCTGTCGTTCACCCCGTCGCTGCTGCCACGAGCCTGGTTCCTGCAAGGTGTGGTGGCCGGCATCACGGCCGCCACCGGTTACGCCCTCGGCACCACGATCGGGGCACTGGTCCGGGTCCGTGCCCGGTTCAGCGCCCGTACCGTACGGATCGCGTGGCGAGTGCTCTTCGCCCTCGTACCACTCCTCTTCCTCTTCTTCCTCTGGCTCGGCACCCGCTGGCAGCGTGAGCTCCGCGGACGCCTCGGCATGCCACCCACCCAGGAGTACGACGTCGCCAAGACGCTCGGCGTCGGCCTGCTCACCTTCGCGCTGATCCTGCTCGTCGCCCGCACCCTGCGACTCGCCACGCACGGCTGCGCCCTGGTCTTCAAGCAGGTCGTCCCGAACCGCGCCGCCTACTGCGCCGGGACCGTCGTCGTCGCGCTGCTCAGCTACAGCGCCGTCGACGGCCTGCTGATGGCCCGGCTGTTCACCATGGCCGACCGATCGGCCGCCATCGTGAACAGCGGCACCAGCAACGGCGTCACGGTGCCCACCTCGGTGCTGCGCTCCGGCGGCGCCCGGTCGCTGGTCAGCTGGGACTCGCTCGGGCGGCAGGGCCGTGCCTTCGTGGCCAGCGCGCCGACCCTGCCCGAGCTCACCGCGTTCGCCGGCCGTCCCGCACTGGAGCCGATCCGCGTCTACGCCGGCCTCACCTCGGCCGACACCGTCGAGGAGCGGGCCGCCCTGGCCGTGCGCGAGATGGACCGCACCGGCGCCTTCGACCGCGCGGTGATCGCGATCATCACGCCGACCGGCACCGGATGGGTCGACAACCGGGTCACCCAGTCACTGGAGTACATGTGGGCCGGCGACACCGCGCTCGTCTCCATGCAGTACTCCTACATGCCCAGCTGGATCTCGTTCTGGGGCGACCGTTCCGACGTGGTCGGCGGCGCCTCGGCCCTGATCGGCGCTATCCGCGAACGCTGGGCCGCGATGCCCCCGGACCACCGGCCCCAACTGCTGATCTTCGGGGAGAGCCTGGGGACGTACGGGATCGAGAAGACCTTCGGCACCGCCGAGGCGATGACCGAGGGCGCGGACGGCGTGCTGCTCCTCGGGCCGACCTTCGCCAACCCACTGCACCGCGAGCTGACCCGTGCCCGGGCCGCCGGCAGCCCGGTGTGGGATCCGGTCTACCCGTCGCTGCCGATCGAGTTCGCCGAGAACGCCACCAGCCTGCGTGCGCTGCCGGGGGACGCGCCCAAGGTCGTCTACCTGCAGAACGCGACCGATCCGGTGGTCTGGTGGAGCTGGGACCTGTTCTGGAAGAAGCCGAAGTGGCTGACCGGCTCACGCGGCCCGGACGTCACCCCGGACATGCACTGGTACCCCGGCATCACGTTCTGGCAGACCTCGTGCGACCTGCTCTTCGCCAACAAGGCGCCGACCGGGCACGGGCACGTCTACAAGTCGGAGACGGTCGACGGCTGGGCCGCCATCGCCCCGCCGCCGGGCTGGACCGTGGCCGACACGATCCGGCTGCGGGCGCTCATCGCCTGAGCCACGGCTGCAGCAGCCTCGTCACCCGCGGCAGCACCAGATAGGTCATGATCGGCGTGAGCACGATCGTGCTGATCAGCGTCTTCACCGCGGTGTTCAGGGTGCTGATGTGCGGCATCAGCAAGTACGCCGACAGCAGGCTGACCGGGAAGAAGCCCAGCCAGATGGTGACGGCCTGCTTCCACCGCGGCGGCGCGGCGGGCTGCGGACCGGGCTGATCCACCTCGCGCTCCCGCGGCGGATCGAACCAGCCTTCGATCCCGGTCCGCCGCTCCACCCGGGTGTGCTCGACGAACCCCTCGGCCGACGACAGCCACCACCGCCGCTGCTCCGACTCCTCCCAGTCCCGCAGCGACTCCGCGTCGGCGAAGCGGTACAACATGTGCCATTCGGTCGACCCCACCTCGGGCCGCACCCAGCCCGTCCCGAGGAATCCCGGGAACGTCTCCGCCAGCGAGGCGCCGGCCCGTACCCAGGCGGCCATCTCGGCGGCCTTCCCCGGATCCACCCGCCGCGTGATGGCGACGGTGACGGCAAGCTGCGGCGGAGCGTTCATGTCCCATAGTGTGGTACACCCTTGTTTCCCGCACGTAGCTTCCCGCGCGGAAGTGCACCACCCCACACTCCGGCCACGAACCAGCCCGACATTCCGGCCACCGACAAGCCCCGTACGCAAAGCCGACCGCAGCAGGCGACCAGCACACGCACGCAAGCCGGCCACCAGGGCGGCCGACGCACGCAAAACCACTGCGCGTGCGCCCACCGCCCCCATGCGGGGCAGCCAGCGCACGCAAAACCACTGCGCGTGCGCCCACCGCCGCCATACGGGCCACCAGCGCACACAAACGCGCACCGTGTGCGCTCACCGCCCCCACGCGGACGACCAGCGCACACGTAGCGGCCGTCGCGGGCGACCAGCGCACACACGACCGGCCACGCGGACGGCCAGCGCACACAGAACCATTGCGCGTGAGCCCACCGCCCCCATACGGGCCACCAACGCACACAAACGCGCACCGTGTGCGCTCACCGCCGCCCACTTCGCCAAGCCGGCCCCGATCACCACGCCAGGCCCGATCACCACGCCACGCCAGGCCCGATCACCACTTCGGGCCGGGGCAGGGCACGCGCGGGCCCGCTAGCGGTTCCGAGCGAGCCGACCGATCCGGCCGGCCTCACCGGACGCCCAGCAACTGCCATCGCGAGTACAAGCCACGGCATCGAAGCTGCCGGCGTCGAAGCGGCTCCAGGTGGCGCCGCCGTCGTACGAGATGTCGCTGCCGGTAGGACCCACGGCCAGAGCGGTACGGGAGTGGTTCGTCCAGGCGACGCCGGACCGGTACTCACCGGGTACCTTGCGGGCCACCGTCCAGTGGCGGCCGCCGTCACGGGAACGAGCCGCGCCGTCCGGAGCCGATGCCGGGGTCGCATAGTCGCCGCCGACAGCGAGTCCCTGACCGCCGCGGAAGGCGAGACCGTAGACGCCGGCACTGGGACCGCCGGGGATGGGTGACGCGCTGACCGACCAGGTACGGCCGCCGTCGGTGGAGGCGAAGACGCGGGAGACCGAGGCGCCACCCGTCGCGAACCAGGCCCGCCGCCCCTGCGTGACCAGGCACGTGCCGCTCGCGGCGAAGGCGAACTCGCCGGGCAGCGCTTCCGGCATGCCGACGGTGGGGCGGACCTGCCAGCTGCGGCCGCCGTCCCGGGTCGCGAGGATGCGGAAACGGCCGTCGACCGGGTCGGAGAGGGCCAGGCCGGTGCGCCGGTCGGAGAAGTCGAGGCAGTCGTAGAAGGCGACCGGGTCCTCGTTGCGGAACGACTCGGTCCACGAGCGGCCGCCGTCCGACGTGCGGTAGATCCGCGAGTCCGTTCCGGATCCGATCGTGAGAGCCACCGCGGTGCGGGCGTCGAAGGCCTCGATGTCGCGGAATTGGAGGGCTGCCGCCTCCGGAGGACCAACCGATTCCCATGTACGGCCACCGTCCGCAGTGCGGAGGACCGTCCCCGCCGAGCCGGCCGCCCACGCCACCCGGGAATCGACCGGCGCCAGCCCCCGGAACCGCGCCGTGGAACCGGTGTCGGTCAACCGCCAGGCGGGCGTGGAACCGGACGCGCTGGCGGGCGTCGTGAGCTGCCAGGCCGAGCCGGTGAGCATGACCAGAGCCAGAGCTGGGATCGACAACTTTCGCTGCAATGTCATGCAGGAAACTTACGATCAGGCGTTCAAATAGGCCAGGACCGCCAGGACGCGACGGTGGTCGTCGTCCGACGGGGGCAGGTCCAGCTTCGCGAAGATGCTGCTGATGTGCTTGCTCACGGCCTTCTCACCGACGAAGAGCTTCGCGGCGATCGCCCCGTTCGACCGTCCCTCGGCCATCAGCGTCAGCACATCGCGCTCCCGGCCGGTCAGCGCCGCGAGCGGCGGCTCGTGCCGGGCCAGCAGCTGTGACACCACCTCGGGGTCCATCGCCGTGCCACCCGCGGCGACCCGGCGAACGGCGTCGACGAACTGGGCGACGTGCGAGACCCGGTCCTTGAGCAGGTAGCCGACGCCGCCCTTGCGGTCGCTCAGCAGCTCGCGGGCGTAGAGCGGCTCGACGTGCTGCGACAGGACCAGCACCGGCATGCCCGGCACTTCGCTGCGGGCCGCGATCGCCGCCTGCAGGCCCTCGTCGGTGAAGGTGGGCGGCAGGCGTACGTCGACCACGGCGACGTCCGGGCGGTGTTCTATCAGCGCCGGGAGCAACGACGGTCCGTTGTCGACAGCAGCCACGACCTTGAAGTCGTACGCCTCCAGCAACCTGGTCAGGCCGTCTCGGAGGAGGGCGAGATCCTCGGCGATGACAACGCGCACGGCAGCTCCATGGTCACGACGGTCGGTCCGCCCGGCGGGCTGGACAGGCTCATCGTGCCATCGAAGGCGGCGAGACGGCGTTCGATGCCTCGCAGACCGGTTCCCCGGGACGGGTCGGCGCCGCCCAGACCGTCGTCGCTGACCCGCATGGTCAGCACCCCGTCGTTGTGCCAGAGCTGCACCTCGGCGTGCTGGGCGAAGCTGTGCCGGGTCGCGTTCGCAAGGACCTCGGCGACCGCGAAGTACGCCGCGGACTCCACCGGCGTGTCGAGCCGGCCCGGCACCGCGGCGCCGACGGCGGTCGGGATCGGCAGCGCCATCGCGAGAGCCCGCACCGCGCCTTCGAGCCCGCGCTCGGCGAGCACCGGCGGATGGATGCCGCGGACCAGGTGACGCAGCTCGGTGAGCGCGTCGGAGCTGACCTCCCGCGCCTCGGCGAGCAGCTTGCGGGCCGTCGCCGGATCGGTGGCGACCAACTCCTCGGCGAGGCCGATCGTCATGCCGAGCGACACCAGCCGGGCCTGGGCACCGTCGTGCAGGTCGCGCTCGATGCGGCGCAGCTCGGCGGCCTGCGAATCGAGGTTCTCGGCGCGGGTGGTGGTCAGGTGGCTCACCCGCAGGCGCAGCTCGGCGTTGCGGGTCGGGGCGAGGAAGAGCCGGGCGAACCAGGCGTCGGCGTTGCGCAGGTAGGGCGCCACCGCCAGGCCGATCGCCAGGATGATCGTGCCCTGCGGCAGCGACAGGAAGCCCTCGCCGACCGTCTCGATCGGCCAGATCGCTCCGTAGCCGTATTCTCCCGTGCCCAGCCAGATCCAGAGCGGTAGCAGCAGGATGCCCTCGATGCCGTAGAGCGGGACGGCCAGGGACAGCACGCCGAGCACCAGGCCGGCCACCGCGCCGGGCAGCAGCCAGGCGAAGTCCCGCCAGGTCGCCGGGTCGGTGACGATCCAGCGGTATCGCTTGAGCAGCCCGGCCCTCTCCGGAAGAGGACGGTAGGGGCGGGCGATCGGCATCCCGAACGTCGCCGACAGCCGGCGGGCGATCCGCGCCCGGAAGCGGATCAGCGCGGTGACCAGCGGCAGCAGCACGAGACCGATGCCGAGCACCGGGGTGAGCACCAATGACACCACGAACAGGACGAAGAGCGGGATGTTCGTGATGGCGAGCGCCACGCTCAGCACCCCGCCGGCCACCGCCTTCACGCCGTCTTTGATCCAGTCACGCGAATCCATGTCCTCATCCTGGCGCGCACGCGCCAGCCTGTCGGTAGTGCCAGCCCTACCAGCAAGTGGGGAGCAGGCACTCCTGACTTCTCCGCGCGAACGCCCGACGCTGGATGCCATGACGACGACAGCCGCACCACGGACGACCGGCAGCGACTTCGCGGAGTTGAGCCGCCGGATCAACGCGGCCGGGTTGCTCCGGCGGCGGCCCGCCTATTACGCGTTCCGCCTCACCGCCGTCGCGCTCGCCCTGATCGGCGGCTGGACGGCGTTCTTCCTGATCGGCTCGTCGTGGTGGACCCTCGCGGTGGCCGTCTTCCTGGCGGTGGCGTTCGCGCAGACCGCTCTCGTGGCTCACGACCTCGCGCATCGGCAGGTGTTCCGGACCAACAAGCCGAGCGCCCGAGCGGGATTGATCGCGGGCAATCTGGCGATCGGCATGTCCTACGGCTATTGGATGGACAAGCACACCAAGCACCACGCCAATCCGAACCACGACGATCTCGATCCCGATGTGGGCCCCGGCGTCCTGGTGTGGAACGAGGAGAACGCGCACGGATTCATCGCGAAATACCAGGCATACCTGTTCTTCCCGCTGCTCACGCTGCTCGGCCTCTCCCTCAAGAAAGACAGCGTCCGGGCCCTGCTCGACGGCACCGTCAAGCGGCGCACCACCGAGGCCGCGCTCTTGATCGCTCATTTCGCCGGCTATGCGGCAGCGCTACTGCTCGTTCTCACCCCGTTGCAGGCGCTCGCGTTCTTCGTCGTTCACCAGGCGTTGTTCGGCGTCTATCTCGGCATGACCTTCGCGCCCAATCACAAGGGCATGCCCCACCCCGACGGCACCGAGGACTTCTTCCGCAAGCAGGTCCTCACCTCCCGCAACGTCCGCGGCGGCCGGATCGTCGACGCCGCGCTCGGCGGCCTCAACTACCAGATCGAGCACCACCTGTTCCCGGCCATGCCGACGCCGAACCTGCGGAAGGCGCAGCCACTGGTGCAGCGCTACTGCGCGGAGATCGGGGTGCCCTACGAGATCACCAGCCTCACCGACTCCTATGCGCAGGCGCTGCGCCACCTCCACGAAGTAGGAGCCGGATTGCGAAAGAAATAACTCAGCGAGGGATGTTCCGCAGGTTCGTCCGGGCCAGGTGCAGCATCTGGCCCACCCCACCGCCCAGGACCGTCCGCCCGACCGCCAGCGCGAATCCCGCCGCCTCCTCCTTGGTGACGTGCGGTGGCAGTTCCAGGGCGTTCGGATCGGTCACCACGTCGAGAACGGCAGGCCCGTCATGATCGAGGAATTCCCGCATCGCTTGACGAAGGTCGCCGGGCTTCTCCACGCGTACGCCGAAGAGACCCGCGCCCCGCGCGATGGCCGCGAAATCGACCGCCTCGTGGTCGGTCTCGAACGGCGGATCGCCGGCCACCAGCATCTCCAGGCGGACCATGCCGAGGCTGGAGTTGTTGAAGACGACGGTCTTGACGGGCAGATTGTGCAGCTTGGCGGTGAGCAGCTCGCCGAGGAGCATCGCGAGGCCGCCGTCACCCGACATCGAGACGACCTGCCGGCCCGGGAAGACCTTCTGCGCGCCGAGCGCCTGGGGCAGAGCGTTCGCCATCGTGCCGTGCACCCAGGAGCCGAGCAGGCGCCGGTGGCCGTTCGGGGTGACGTAACGGGCGATCCAGCTGCAACACATGCCGGTGTCGGCCGTGAAGATCGCGTCCGAGGCGGCTTCCTCGTCGAGGATCGAGGCGACGTACTCCGGGTGGATCGGGGTGAGGTGCTCGACGTCATGGGTGTAGGCGCCGACCACGCGTTCCAGTTCCTCGGAGTGCTTCGCGAGCATCCGGTCCAGGAAGTCGCGCTTCTTGTGGTTCAGCTTCGGCAGCAACGCCCGGATCGTCGCGCCGACGTCACCGGCGACGCCCTGCACGAGCGGGGTCCGCCGGCCCAGGCGGGACGGGTCGATGTCGACCTGGACGGTGTTCTTGCCGGGGAGGAACTGCCGGTACGGGAAGTCGGTCCCGAGCAGCAACAGGAGATCCGCTTCGTGGCTCGCCTCGTAACACGCGCCGTAACCGAGCAGACCGGACATGCCCACGTCGAACGGGTTGTCGTACTGCAGGGATTCCTTGCCCCGCAGGCTGTGACCGACCGGAGCGGCGAGCACGTCGGCGAGTTTCAGCACGTCATCGCGGGCGCCGGCACATCCTATGCCGCCGAAGATCGCCACCGTCTCGGCCTCGTTGATCCGTTCGGCGAGCTCCTCGATCACCTCGGCGGACGGGGCACCGATCACCGGGCCGGCCGGGCGGTGGGCGGTGCCGGTCTCGTTCACGGCCTTGGCGGCGAGGACGTCACCGGGCACCACGAGCACCGCGGCGCCCCGCTTGCCGATCGCCTCCTGGATGCCGACCCGGGCCATCCGCGGCATCTGCTCGGGCGACGACAGCAGCTCGGTGAAGTGGCTGGCCTGCCCGAAGAGCTGCTTCGGGTCGGTCTCCTGGAAGAAGCCGGTGCCGATCTCGGTGGAGACGATGTGCGAGGCGATCGCCAGAACCGGCGCGCCCGAGCGGTGCGCGTCGAAGATGCCCTGGATGAGGTGGGTGTTGCCGGGGCCGCAACTGCCGGCGCAGACCGCGAGCCGACCGGTGAGCTGTGCTTCCGCCGAGGCCGCGAACGCCGCCGCCTCCTCGTTGTGCATGTGCACCCACTCGATCGCTCCGCTGCGCCGGATGGCGTCGCTCAGCGAGTTGAGGCTGTCCCCCACGATTCCGTAGATCCGCTCGACGCCGGCCTGCACCAGCACTTCGACCAGTTGGTCCGCAACCGTCTGCTTCGTCCCGAACATCCCCGCCACCCCTCACGCCCCTGTCGGCTCCGGCTTCGGTGTACCCGCGCACCCCCACCCCCGAACGGGGACGTGCGTCTCACTCCGCCCGTGAACCCCGAGCCCTCCCATCCGTGCAGCGCAAGTCCCCGCTGCCCGCGACACCGCTCGGCGGCGCTCGGCGGCGCCCGGCGGCGCTTTGAAGGCGGTCGGTCGCACTTCGAAGGCGGTCGGCCGCGCTTGGCCGCGCTTCGAAGGCCGTCGGCCGCGGTTGGCAACCCTTCGAAGGCCCTCGGCTGCGCTTCGAAGGCGCTGGGTCGAGCTCGGCGGCGCTTCGAAGGCGGCCGGTCGCGCTTGCCGCGCTTCGAAGGCGGTCGGTCGCGCTCGGCGGCGTTCTGCGGCGCTCGGCGGCGTTCTGCGGCGCTCGGCGGCGTTCTGCGGCGCTCGGCGGCGTTCTGCGGCGCTCGGCGGCGTTCTGCGGCGCTCGGCGGCGTTCTGCGGCGCTCGGCGATCCCAGACCTGCGGGCGGCGAGGAGAGCCGCTGACGGCTGGAGAGTGAGACACGGCGGGCGACCCGGAGCGCCACTGACGGCTCAAGTGCGAAACACGCCGCACGACCGGAACCGCTGCTGACGGCTCAAGTGCGAAAAACGGCGCACGACCGGGAGCGCCACTGACGGCTCGAGTGCGAGACACGCCGCACGACCGGAACCGCTGCTGACGGCTCAAGTGCGAGAACGGCGCACGACCGGGAGCGCCACTGACGGCTCGAGTGTGAGACACGGCGGGCGGCGGGGAGTGCCGCTGATGCGTGGAGGGCGAGATCTCCGTGTCGTGAACAGTGAACTGACAGGCGGCAGTCCGGGACCTGACGTGCGGGGACCTCACGTGCGGAACCTGGCTTGCGGGGACCTGGCTTGCGGGGACCTGGCTTGCGGGGACCTGGCTTGCGGCGGGTTATTCCTCCCTGGCGGGCGGGGCGTTCCTCCTCGGCGGGCGGGGATTCGAAACCTGTCGGGCGGCGGGCTGGCATGGGTGGGAGGGGCGTTGATCGAGGGGATCGCGAGACGGGAGGGGCGGGTGGGCGTATTGTCGTTGAATCCGGGTCGGGGGGCCGGGAGTGCAATGGGTCCACCCGGTTTCGGGTGGGCGCGGGGGGCCCTTTCACGAGGGTGACTCGCGAGTAGGGTCGAGCGGATTCGACGACCCGGCCGGAGCAGACATCGGTAACCGGTTACCGCGCGGCGCAGACAGCGTCACTGCAGGTAGTGGCCCATGTTTCACCGGCGGGGCATTTGGCGTTCGCATAGGATTAAGGTCTAGAGTGCCGCGCGTGAAGGTGACCTTGCAGGAGATCCGGGAACGGACCTACAAGCCGGTTGACGCGTGGTGGACCGTGCTTCTGGTCGACCCGCTGGCGTCTCGTTTGGTGCGCCTGGTCGCGCCCTATCGGTGGATCACGCCGAACGTTCTGACACTGTTCGCGACCGTCATCGGTGTGGGCGCGATGGTCTTCTTCGCCATCGGTGACCGCTGGGCGCTGGCCGCCGGCGCGCTCTGCTTCCACCTGAGCTTCGTCGTCGACTGCATGGACGGCAAGATCGCACGGTTGAACGGGACCGGCACGATCTTCGGTCAGTGGCTCGACTTCGTGCTCGACCGGGTTCGGGTCTTCTTCTGCGCGATCTTCCTCTTCGGCGGGCAGTACCTGCAGACCGAGAACGTCGCCTACCTCTGGGTCATGGCGGTCGCGGTCTTCCTCGACCTCTTCCGGTACCTCAACGGCCAGCAGATGGCGAAGGTCCGCCGGGTCATGCGCGAGCAGATCGAGGCCCTCCGCCCGGAGATCACCCCGGCCGTCGTCGAGACCGACTCCGAGTCCGAGTCCGACGAGCCGGTCAGCCCGGCTCCCGCGCAGCCCGCCGGGCGGCAGTCGCTCAAGCGCCGGGTCGGCAACACACTGCGGCGCAACCGGATCCGCACGCACCTGTTCAGCGGCATCGAGTACGAGATGTTCGTCTTCATCGTCGGCCCGCTGCTCGGCCTGGTCATCCCGGTCACGATCGCGGCCGGCGCGGCGCTTCTCACTTTCGAGCTGTTCCTGATCCTCAAGCTTCTCCGCGCCTGCCAGCAGCACCCGGCGAAACTGGCGAAGGCCGAAGCGGAACTGGCCGAATGGCAGGCCGCCCAGGTTCCGGCCCCGAGCGCGCCGGCCCCCAGCGCGTCCGTCTCCGGCATCCCCACCACCGTCTGACACCTCACGCACAAAGCAGCCCGCACGCACGAAGGCACGAAGGCACGAAGGCACGGCGAACGGCAGCATCGACATGGCGGCACCCCTCGGCGATCGGCCGGGGGGTGCTCCTGTTTTGCACCTGACCGGTGATCCGGCCCGGGGCCGGGCTGCCGATCGGGTTCGCATGAACAGGGAGAACGTGCCGCTCACGGTGAAGCTGCAGCTCGTCAGCGCCAACTCGGGACGGCCCGTGCCCGGGTACGAGGTGAGCCTCTGGCACTGCGACCGCGAGTCGCGGGGCAGGCAGACCAGCGACCCCACCGGATGGGTGACGTTCCCCGGCGCTTTCCCGGGCGAGTACGACGGGCACTGGCCGCACGTGCACTTCGAGGTGTTCCGCGACGAGCTGGGGCCGGTGCACGCCGCCCAGCTGGCACTTCCCGGCGACGACGGGCACGCCATGACCCTCTCCACCGACGCCTGCTTCACCAGCGGCTGGCAGCTGGAGATCCCCTCGATCACCGGTGACGCGACGCGCGGGCTGGTCGCGACACGCACCGTCGGGCTCTGAGAAGCAGCACCGGCTAGATTTGCCCGATGCCGCGACGCCGCCTGTTCTACCTGCTCGCCGTGGTCGCGCTACTCGGGCAGATGGCGTTCGCGATGGTCACCACGGCGGTGAGCCAGTCGCCGACGATCGACGAGCCGGTCTACGTCGGGGCGGCCGAGGTCTACCGGCAGCAGCACAGCCTGCGGTACAACCCGGAGCATCCGCCGCTCGGCAAGCTGTTCATCGCGGCCGGGCTGGCGTTCGCAGATGCGACGCTGGACCCGGCGTTCGAGGGCAACCAGACGCGGCTGGGCCGGAACCTGCTCTACGAGAGCGGCAACAACCCGTTCCAGCTGATGCTGCTGGCCCGGTTGCCGATCATCCTGCTCACCCTGCTGTTCGGGCTGGTGGTGCTGGCTTTCGCCCGCGACCTGGCCGGGCCGGCGGGCGGGCTGATCGCGCTGGCCCTCTACGCGTTCTCCCCGGACGTGATCGCGCACGGCTCGCTCGCCACACTTGACGTGCCGGCCGCCGGCCTGCTGCTGATCGCCTTCTGGACGACCTGGCGGGCCCGGGAACGGCCGAAGCTCTATCTGCCGCCGGCCGGGGTCGCCCTCGGCGCGGCGCTGGCGACGCGGATGAGCGTGCTGCCCGCCGTACCGATCATGATCTTGCTCGTGGCGCTCTCGGCGTGGAAGGCGCTAGCGGACCGCCCGGAGCGACGCCGGAGGATCCTGCTGGCCGCGGGCGCGGCAGCGGGCGTCGGGATCATCGCGATCGCGGTGGTGTGGATCAGCTATCTGGCCGTCGATCCGCGGCTGCGCTGGACCACCCCGCCGAATCTGCCGCACCCGGGCGGGCTCAAAGGGCTCGCCGTGGACCTCATGCCGTTACCGCAGGCCTACCGGGACGGCATGCTGGTCCAGTTCAAGTTCGAGAACAGGCTCTACAACGGATTCCTGCTGGGCGAGTCCTATCGCGGGTCGCTCTGGTACTACATGCCGGTCGCCGTGCTGATCAAGACGCCGATCGGGATGCTGCTGCTCTGGGCGGCCGGAGTGATCACCATGCTGGTCCTGCCCCGGCTGCGCGCCGCCGCCCTCTACGTTCTGCCGGTCTCGGCCGTCCTGCTGCTGGCCACGATGACCGGGTCGCGCGGTTTCGGCACCCGTTACGTGATCTTCCTGCCGCTGTTCCTGGCGGTGGCGGCGGGGACGGTCGCGCTCATCAGATGGCAGCGCATCGCCGCGATTCCGCTGGTGATCACCGTCGCCGTCGGCTCTGTCATGACGTTTCCGACTTACATCCCCTATTCGAACATCGCGTTCGGCGGCACCGGCAACACCCACAACAATCTTCACGACGCCAACGTCGACTGGGGGCAGGATCTCCCCCGCCTCAGCGCCTACCTGGACGGACAGGAGGCCTGGCTGGTCTACAAGGGCGCCGGCGTGCCCGCTTATTACGGCATCCGTTCCCGCAATCCCTTCGAGGTTCCCGAGGATCAGGTACGAGGGCTGCTCGTCGTCTCCGACTCCCGCGTAGCCCTGGCCACCGGCCGGTTGAAGCGCCTCATCGAGTCGAGCACCCCGATCGCCGAGGTCGGCCATTCGATGACCGTCTATCGGCGCTAGCTCTTCCGGTTACTCGCCGGTAATGCTTAGGTGATGCGATGACGCATTACGACATCGTCGTCGTCGGCAGTGGCTTCGGCGGCAGCGTCAGCGCCCTGCGCCTGGCGGAGAAGGGTTACCGGGTCGGCGTGCTCGAAGCCGGCCGCCGATTCACCCCCGACACCCTGCCGAAGACCTCCTGGGACCTGCGGAACTTCCTCTGGGCCCCGAAACTGGGTCTGCGCGGCATGCAGCGGATCACGCTGCTCCAGGACATCATGGTGCTCTCCGCGGCCGGGGTCGGCGGCGGATCGCTCGTCTACGCCAACACCCTCTATCGGCCGCCGGCGCCGTTCTTCGCCGACCCGCGCTGGTCCGGCATCACCGACTGGGCCGCCGAGCTGGCGCCCTTCTACGACCAGGCCTCCCGGATGCTCGGCGTCACCGAGCAGCCCACCATGACACCGTCCGATGTGGTGATCAAGCAGGTCGCCGACGACATGGGCGCCGGGCACACGTTCCGGCGCACCCCGGTCGGCGTCTACTTCGGCGAGCCGGGGAAGACGGTGCCCGACCCGTACTTCGGGGGCGCCGGGCCGGACCGCACCGGCTGCGTCGAATGCGGCAACTGCATGATCGGCTGCAAGGTGGGCGCGAAGAACCGGCTCGACGTCAACTACCTGTACCTGGCCGAGAAGGCCGGAGTGACGGTGCACGCCGACACCGAGGTGACGTCGCTGTCGCCCGGCTGGTCCCTGGAGACGACTCAGGGCCCGTTCACCGCCGACCAGGTGATCCTCTCGGCCGGCGCGCTCGGGACACAACGGCTGCTGCACGCCATGAAGGACACCGGAGTGCTGCCTCTGCTCTCCGATCGGCTCGGGGAGCTGACGCGGACCAACTCGGAGGCCCTGCTCGGCGCCGCCGTGAAGGACGTCCCCGCCGAGCCGTTCAACCGCGGCATCGCCATCACGTCGTCGTTCCACCCGGACGCCGACACCCACATCGAACCCGTCCGGTACGGCCCCGGCAGCAACGCCATGGGCCTGCTCTCCACGCTGCTGGTCGACGGCGGCGGACGAGTGCCACGGCCGCTCAAGTTCCTCTGGCAGGCGCTGCGGCACCCGGTCGTGCTGGCGCATTCGCTCTCGGTCCGGCGGTGGAGCGAGCGGACCATCATCGCGCTGGTCATGCAGTCGGTGGACAATTCGCTCACCGTGCGGCGGACCCGGCGCGGACGCCTCACCACGTCACCCGGGCACGGCAGTCCCAACCCGACCTGGATCCCGGTGGGGCACGAGGCCGTACGGCGGCTCGCCGACCGGATCGGCGGCTTCCCCGGCGGAACCGTCGGTGACATCTTCGACATTCCCCTCACGGCACACATCCTGGGCGGGGCGACGATCGGCGCATCCGCCTCGGACGGGGTCGTCGACGCGTACCACCGGGTGTTCGGCTACCCCGGGCTGCACGTGATCGACGGTTCGGCGGTGCCGGCGAACCTGGGAGTCAATCCGTCGCTGACCATCACGGCGCTCGCCGAGCGGGCCGTGGCGCTCTGGCCCAATCAGGGGTCGCCGGATTCACGGCCGCCGCTCGGTGGCGACTATGTCCGGCTCGCGCCCGTACCGCCCCGGAGTCCCGTCGTGCCGGCTCATGCGCCCGGCGCTCTCCGACTGTCATGATCCATTCGCTGCCGCTGGAGGTCGTTCGGACGCCGTGTGTCACGGTGGTCGGGCGGCCGGATGCGCGGCTGCGGAGGCTTGTTGTCGGATATAGCGGATTTTATCGGGATTCACCGGTCGCGCATCGGGTGCTGCCGCTCACTGTCGCCGTGCTCGTCATCGATTTCGCCGGCGGGGCCCGGATGGTGTCGGGGTGCGGTTCGGGGCCTGCCGTCTGCTCCGAGGAAGTGTGGGGCACGGAGTCACCGTCGGCTTGACGCCTGCCGGGGTGGCCGCGCTGCTCGGGATGCCGATGCGGGAACTGGCAGGCCGGACGGTCCCGTTGGCGGCGGTCGTGGGCTCGGACGACGAACTTCTGGCATCGATGCTCGCGTCGTCGGGGTCGTGGCGGGAGCGGTTCGCCGTGCTGGATCGGTGGCTGCGGTCACGTCTGGCCAGTGGGATGGTTCCTAGACCGGACATATCCGATATTTCCGTCATGGCAGGCTGGCGGATCTTGCAAAGGGAGCGGGCCGGCGAGGCGGCTGCGGGGCGGGCCGGGACGGGAAGTGGTGGGGCGGGACGGGTCGGGGCGACCGCTGCCGCGCTCGGGATCAGCCGGCGGCGGCTGGAGTCGCTCTTTCAGCGTGAAGTCGGCATCACGCCGGGCATGGTGGCGCGGACCGCCCGCTTTCAGCGCGCTGTCCGGATGCTCGCGGCGGGCACGGCTCTGCCGCGGGTGGCGGCCGATTCCGGGTACGCCGACCAGCCGCACCTCACCAGGGAAGTCCATGCCCTTTCCGGCCTCACGCCGGCGATGCTCAGGGCCGGGCTCGCGCGTTCGTTCAAGACACCGGAGCGGGTCGGTTCGTAGCGTCACCGCCATGACGAGACGGACAGCAGTCGTCACCGGCGGCTCGCGGGGTATCGGGCGGGCCGTGGTGCGCCGGCTCACCAGGGACGGCGTCCGGGTCGTGGTCACCTACCGCACGTCCGACGATGCCGCCGCCGAGCTGTCCGCGGAGACCGGCGCCGAAGCCGTCCGCTGCGACCAGGCCGACCTGTCCACGCTGCCCGCCGTGTTCGCGTCGGTGGCCGGCGGCCTGGACATCCTGGTCAACAACGCGGCGGTGAACGACCCGAAGCCGATCGCCGGCCTCACCCCCGGCGACTTCGACCGCGTCATGGCCGTGAACGCGAAGTTCCCGCTCTTCGCCATCCAGGCCGCGATCCCACTGCTCCGGTCCCCCGGCCGCATCATCAACATCTCGACGCTGAACACGGTGATCCCCGCGCCCGGCGGTTCGCTCTACGGCGCCAGCAAGGCGGCCCTCGAACAGTTCACCGCCGTGGCAGCCCGCGAACTGGCCGCCCGCGGCATCACCGTCAACACGGTGTCCCCCGGCGCCACCGAGACCGACCTGTTGCACGCGACGAATCCCCCCGCGGCCCTGCCGCCGACGATCGCCGCCACGGCGCTGGGCCGGCTGGGCCGCCCCGAGGACATCGCGGCGGTGGTCGCGTACTTGACCACCCCGGATGCGGACTGGCTGACCGGTCAGAACATCCGCGCCACCGGAGGCCTCCTGCTCTGACCCGGGACTGAGAGGAGAAGGAAGGCTCTTTAAAGGACGAAAGCGTCGGTCCAGAGCTGCCGTGAGCGGCCGGAGAGGGCTTCCATGAGGCCGACCGCCTGGCTGTCGGTGAGGCCCGCCACGAAGTCGACGACCGCGCGGCCGCGAGCCCGGCCGATGCGTTCCGGGGTGCCGGGCGGGAGTTCGGCCTCGGCGAGCTCGACCAGGTCGCGGAGGCGGCGCGGGAGGCGTTGTTCCTCGTCGGGGTCGGTGAGCCAGGCCAGGAGGGCCTCGACGAGGGAGGCGAGGAGGCGGGCCTGGCCGCGCTGATGCAGGGCCAGGTCGGGACGTTCCAGGACGAACCGGTTCTGCACGAACTTGAGGATCTGCACCTCGTGCCACTGCGCCCGGGCCAGCTGTACGTGACCGCTCCGGATCGCCGGCTGGCCGATCAGCTCGATGGAGTCGACGAGGCGGCGGGTCCAGTTCGCGGAGAACGCCGCCACGCGCGCCTCGGCCTCGATCGAGCCGTCGAACGGCCTGGCCAGCAGGCCGTCGACCAGTTCGGCGCGGACCAGTTCGACGGCACTGGCGAACGCGTCGTCGTCGGCGATCCAGCCGTCCTTGCGGTGCAGCTGGCGGCGGAGAGACTCGATCGCGCCGCCTGCCCGGTTCAGATCAGTCTCGTGGCCCCAGCGCTGCCAGGCCATCAGTTCGGCCGCCACGGCGCCCTGCTGGAGAACGCCGACGCGGTGGACGTCCTCGAGATCATGGATGGCGTAGGCGATGTCGTCGGCGGTGTCCATCACCGAGGCCTCGACGGTCTGCTGCCAGTCGGCGACCCGGCCGGTGAAGGGGGCCCGCGCAGCCCGCATATCCGAAATCTCCGTGGAATACGCCCCGAACTTGAGCGACCCGCCATCGGGATCGTCCGGGACGACAGCGGCGCCCCGCGGCGCCGGATCCATGAAACGCGGGTGCGGGTCGGGGTGTTCGCGCCTCGTCCACGGGTATTTCAGGATCGCCGCCCGAACGGCGTTCGTCAGATTCAGACCGATTGTCGCCTGGCCCCGGACCTCGGTGCTCGTCACGATCCGATACGACTGGGCATTGCCCTCGAACCCGTCCCGCAGCCGCAGTCGATGCCGCGCGAGACCGTCGAGAACCCGCTCGCCGAGATGCCCGAACGGCGGGTGTCCGAGATCGTGAGCCAGGGCGGCGGCCTCCACGACATCCGGATCACAGCCACCCAGTTTGTCGGTCAGATCCGGATTCGCCGCGACAAGGCGTTCCGCTATCGCCCGCCCGACCTGCGCCACCTTGAGGCTGTGGGTGAGCCGGTTGTGCACGAGCAGGCCCGCCCCGCCCGGACTGATCACCTGAGTGACACCGGCGAGACGGGCCAGGAACGGCGAGCTGACGATCCGGTCCCGGTCCACCCGGTAGGGGCTCGACGCGAGGTCGCCCGGGGCTACGAGACTGTCGCCGAAGAGGCGCTGAGCACGGGGATCGTCCATGCCCGGGAGGTTATCGCGCCCTTTCTACCGGGACTGCAGGGCGTCCAGCGCGACGGCCATCGCCACGACCAGCCGGCGGTCCAGGTGCGGGTCATGGATGGTCACCGCGAACCGATCCCGCAGGCCCCACTTGCGCACCACGGAGAACGCCGGGCGGTCACCGATGACGAAGTCGAAGTGGTAGGGCAGCCACGACAGCTCGTCGATGAAGCGGCGCAGGATCGCGACGAACTGGCTGCGCTCCTGGCCGACCATCTCGGCGTATCCGGGCTGCTCCAGCACCCACGTGGAACGCAGCAGCGAGGCCGCGAAGCTCTTCCTGAACAGGCCGATCGGCTGGCCGTACGCGTCCGTCACGTCGTAGGTGGCGCCCAGGTCGATCACCTGGCGGGCCTTGAACCCGAGCAGCGGGGTCTGCTTGGTGTCGTCGGTGTAGAGGGTCACCTGCTCCTTGAAGGCGAGCCGTTTCTGCTGGGCGAACGCCAGCACGCCGGCCTCACCGCCGTCCGGGCCGACGGCGTGCACCTCGTACTGGTTGACCATGAACCGGATGCGCTGCCGGACGATGAGACTGTGCTGGGCCTGAAGGGTGTCGAGCGTCACGCCGCGAGTGTTTCATGCGGTCTCGGTGGTCGCGCGCGCCCGTTGGCGTTCAGACTGTGAGGATGGCGAAGCGACCGCGTACCCGTACCGTGTTGGCACTGGCTCTGGGCGCCGCGGCGGTGTGGGCCGCCCGCGACATCCCCCGGCAGATCGGCGGGAAGTCCCGCGGTGATCGCCGCAGCCGGGTGGAGGCGTCGCCACAGTTCTCCGAAGGTAAATTCCGCAACACGGTGCCCGCCACGATGCTCGCCGCCGCGTCGATGCCGAAGGTCTTCGCCGCCACGCTGACCGGCCGCGAGGCCCGCCACCCGCACCAGCCGATCCCGCTGGTCACGCCGGCGCCCGGCCTGGACGCGACCGGGCTGCACGTCACCTGGTACGGCCACTCCTCGGCGCTCGTCGAGATCGAGGGCCGGCGCATCCTGCTCGACCCGGTCTGGAGCGACCGCTGCTCGCCGTCCCGCATCACCGGCCCGCGCCGCCTGCACGAGCCGCCGCTGCCACTGCGGGAGCTGCCCCCGCTGGACGCCGTGCTGATCTCCCACGACCACTACGACCACCTCGACATGGTCACCATCCAGAACCTCGTCGACCTGCAGGCCGCGCCCTTCCTGGTGCCGCTCGGCGTCGGCGCCCACCTGGAACGCTGGGGCGTCCCGCCGACCCGCATCATCGAGCTCGACTGGAACGAGAAGGCCAAGGTCAACGGCATCGAGCTGGTGGCGACGCCGGCCCGGCACTTCTCCGGCCGCGGCTTCAACCGTGACGAGACGCTCTGGGCGAGCTGGGCGATCCTCGGCCCGACCCGCAAGGTCTTCTATTCCGGCGACACCGGGTACTTCCCGGGATTCGCCGAGATCGGCGAGGAATACGGACCGTTCGACGCCACCCTCGTGCAGGTGGGCGCCTACGGGGACGCCTGGCCGGACATCCACATGCTGCCCGAGGACGGCGTCGCCGTGCACGTCGACGTCCGCGGCGGCCTGATGATCCCGGTGCACTGGGCCACCTTCAACCTCGCCCTGCACGACTGGTCCGAGCCCGCCGACCGCACCTGGCGCGAGGCGAAAGCACGCGACGTCCGCCTCGCCATCCCCCGCCCCGGCGAGCGCGTCGACGTCGACAACCCGCCGCCGGTCGACGGTTGGTGGCAGCAGATCGCTTGAGTATTCAGCCGGCCAGGTGGAAGCCTGCCGCCAGCAGGCCTATCAGCAGAACGGCTATCGCCGTCGCTAATCGGACGGTGTGCAGCCACGCCCTTCGGCGGTTGGTGCGCAGCCCTTCTTTGGCCGCTGTCACCTCGTGCCAGGCCGCCTTGCACCGGCCCAGGCGATAGGCGATCGCCAGCAGGCCGCCGGCGGTCACGGCGACGCTCAGATACCTCATGGGAACCCCCTGGAAAGTGGTGAACAGCCAGTCTGGGCTGACGTCACCAGAACAATCCAGGGGATAGCACGGCATATACCGGCAAAAAGGAAACGGCCGGGTACGAACCTATCTGTCGCTTATCAGTCAGTGGATGCGTCCGGCTTTTCCGGGGAGGAAGCGGGCACACAGACGGTCACCGCGCCGGGAACCACTTCGGCGGTGAACTTCCGCGTCTTGGCCCGAGCGCCACCGTCGAGCTCGTATTCGAGCTTGGACTCCAGCTTCACGTCGACACGCCGCGCCCGGGTCATCCGGACGAACGGCGAATCATCCGAACGCCCCACCGCCATGGTCCCGAGCGCCCGCGCCCACTGCAGAGCCCCCTGCGCCGTGGCGACTCCGACATCCAGCCATCCGTCGTCCGGCGCTGCGTCGTCGAAGGCCTTGATCCCACCGGTGATCGTCCCGACGTTGCCGATCAGCACACAGCTGGCCTCGTCGTCGAACCAGTCGGTGCCGTCCACCTTGATCTTCGCGTGGGGCGCCTCGCCGTTGACGTGGCGGATGCCGGTCCAGACGTACGACAGTTTGCCGAGCCGATCCTTCAACGCGCCGTCGGCATCCTTGATCATCGCGCCGTCGAAGCCGACACCGGCCATCACGGCGAAGTGCTCGCCGCCCAGCAGTCCGAGATCGAAGCGATGCCTATCGCCGTGGAAGGCGATCTCCACGGCTTTCTCGAGGTCCTCGGGGATTCCCAGATTGGTGGCGAACAGGTTCCCCGTACCGGCCGGCATGATCGCGACCGGGATCTTGCTGCCGCCCTTGGTGGACGCGAGGACGTCGAGCGACCGCTGGACCATCCCGTCACCACCCCAGATGATCAGCAGGTCGACGCCGGCCTCGACGGCCTTGCGGACCTGCTTGGGGGCTTTGCGGCTCTTCGGGACCTCGAACCAGAGCAGCTCGTCGACACCCTGGCCGGTGACGCGCCGGCGCAGTTCGTCGAGTCCGCCACCGAGGGTCTTCCGCTGGTGGGCAACGACGGCGATGGTGCGGGGGGTACGCATATCGCCGCCGTACCCAGAACAGCCGAACCGTGAAACAGGTCGATCAGAGGAACCCGAACCGGCGGCGCTTCTTCCGCCCGAACATGCTCTGCAACGTGTCGGCGCCCTGCCGCAGCATGCGGGTGCCGCGGCTGCTGGAGCCCCGGCGGCGGTCGATCGTGTCGCTCAGCTTGCGAGCGCCGGCAGCGCTGAGCGGGACAAGGATGGCGGTCAGAATCAGTTTGCGGGCGAAGTTCCAGATCATGTCTGTCTGCATACCCAGAAAGCGGGATCAACTCACCGTGTCACGCATCCGCTGCTCGGCCACCGCGCTGCGGATCACCATGAGCCGCAGCTCCAGCTCGTCGGCGACGATCGAGGCGAGATGCTCGAGGGCCTTGAGCTGCCGCTGGTTGGCATCCCTCGGCCGACTGTCGATCACGTTGACGGTGCCGAGGCGGTACCCGTCGTGGGTCCGGATCGGCGCCGCGGCGTAGAACCGCAGGCCGAGTTCGCCCCGGACCAGCGGGTGGTCGAGCGTGCGCGCGTCGACGGCCGCGTTGTTGATCACGTAGACGTCGTCCTGGGCGATCACCGAGGCGCAGAGCCCTGGTTCCTTGCCGACCTCGCGGACACCGGGCAGCCCCTGGCAGGCAGCCAGCCAGACCCGGTCCTGCTCGACCAGGGAGACCGTCGCGATCGGAGTCTCGAAGATCGCGCCGGCCACGAAGGCGATCCGGTCGTACGCGTCCTCGACCGGCTGATCCACCATGCGATAACGGCGGACGGCCGCGAGCCGGGCCTCCTCGCTGTCGCGGGGGCCGACGTTGTCAAGATATTCGTAGGCGTTAGACGACGCTGTCATGGACGACAGCCTATGTCCTGACGACGCGGAGAAGTCGCACAGCGGGTCAGTCAAAAAAGGTCAGAATCGCGCGAACGATCGCACCGGCATCCGCGGGCCGAACTTCGGAGCACCGATCCCGCCGAGCGCGAACAGCTCGCACACCCGGCCTCGGTGACCGCGGAACGGTTCGAGCAGTTCCAGCATCCGCGCGTCGGTCCCCCGGGTCTCGCCGGCCAGTGCCCACGCCACCGTGTTGGGGATGTGGAAGTCGCCGACGCTCACCGCGTCCGGATCGCCGAACGCGTAGCGCACCACCTCGGCGGCGGTCCACGGCCCGATGCCGGGCAACGACGTCATCCGGGTGGTCGCCTCGGCGGATCCCGAGCACTCGTCCAGCCGCCCGGCGACCTGCGCGGCCCGCAGCAGGGCCTGGGTGCGGCGCTGCTCGACGCCGAACGGGTGGAAGGCCCAGTAGGGCGTCCCGGCGATCACCGCCGGGTCGGGCGGGAGCACGAGACCCGCCGGGCCGGGCGCGGGCTCGCCGAAATGCCGGCAGATCGCCCGGTACGACCGGTGCGCCTCCTTGCCGGTCACCTTCTGCTCCAGGATCGCGCGCAGCAGCCGGGGGAAGACCTGCCCGGTCGACGGCAGCCGCACGCCGGCGAAGGTCTTGGCGAGCCGCGCGACGAGCGGGTTCGACGCGGCCAGCTCGGGGAATCCGGTGAGGTCGTCACGCAGCCCGGCGATCGCGTCGGCCCGGTCGGCCATCCAGGCGCCACCCGGTCCGTGACCGGTCGCCACCAGCTCCCCCGCGGTGCGAGCCAGGTGCAATGCCGCGGGCCCTTCCGGGGTACGCGCGGAGAGCCACAGTTCGGAGTCCCGCAGAACGGCGCAGGGATCGTGTTTCGGGACCAGCAGGGGCCGCACCGACGCGCCGAAGTGGTAACGCTCGGGCGGCGTCATCCGGCGAGTCACGGTCACCGGGCAACTATGCCACCCCGAAGCAGTGAAAGGGCAGGCCGATGGCCCTGACCTTGCTCCGGGGTCAGGGCCATCGGGCGGTGAACCGGACACCCGAGAAAGGTCCGGCCACCCGGTGCGGAGTGCCTCCCGGTGGTGGCCGGGAGGCCCGCCACTGTTTCCGTCCGGCAGGGGAAAGGACGGCCGGCCGCGCCGAAGGGGGGTCCCGGACTGTCGTCCGGTCCGGCGATGCCGAGTGGCGGTGGTCTCCGCGTTCGGTAGTGACGCTCGGTCAGCCGCGTACGCGGATCCGCACCGAGTCGAAGGCGGGGGTCTGGTTGGCGCGTTCCATCATCGGCGTGCGGTGCGAACCGTCACCGGCCCACGAGGAGCACTGGAACGTACCCGCCTCGGGCAGACCCGGCACCTGAATGTTGACGGTGTCCGGCTGCGCGCCGCCCCGGCTGTCCTCGGTCGCGACGAAGAACGCCGGGACCGGGTCGGGGGCCGGGGCCTGGTTGGTGCTCTGCAGGATCCGGCACGCGGTGTGGAAGTGACCGCGGACCAGGCCGTTCTGCAGGACGCTCGACTCCACGTAGTAACCGCCCTGGCCGGCCGCGAGGAAGCGGTCCCGGATCAGGTTGCGGGTGCTGATGGAGAGGGTGAACGGGGTGTTCACGTTGACCTGCCGCGGGGACCGGGTGATCAGCAGCGTCGGGTTGTTCGCGGCCGCGCCGACCTCACCGAACTCGGTGGAGACGCACCGGTCGCCCTTCTGGAAACCGTCGTGCGCTTCCAGGTTCGAGGTGTCGCAGCTGTTGGTCAGGATGCCCAGACCGGCGCCGGGCGGCGGGGTCGTCGGGTTCTCGGCGGGCGGCTGGGTCTCCTCCGCGGGCGGCTGCTCCTCGGCAGGCGGCTGCTCCTCCTCGGCCGGGGGCTGCTCCTCCTCGGCGGGCGGCTGGGACTCCTCGGCCGGCGGCTGCGACTCCCCACCCTCGGCGGGCGGCTGCGTCTCCTCCTCGGCCGGCTGCGACGCCTCCTCGGACGGGGCGGGGCTCTGGTTGCCCCCGTTGTTCCCACCGTTGTTGTTGCCGCCGTTGTTACCACCGTTGTTGTTCCCGCCGCCGTTGCCGCGGCGGCGAGCCTGGGTGGTCGCCTCGGTCGTGCCCTCTTCGTCGGCGACGTTGTTCATCACCCACGTGCGGCACCGGGCCCGCACCTGAGCGGCGGTGGCCACGTCGCCGGCGCCGTCGTCGGCGTGCTGGGTGACCCGGCCGTTGTTGGTGGTGTACGTCCCCTGCCGAGTCTCCGTGGAGAGGTCGACCGAGTTCGGGGCGGCCAGGTCGTCACAGGCGGCCAGAGCCCTCTTGGTGGTGCGGTCGGTGCTGGCGTTCGAGACCTGGGTGACGGTCACGATGCCGCCGAACGCGACCAGCGTGGCCGCGACGGCGATGATGCGGCGCCGACCGCTGAACCACGTCGGGGAACTGGCGCGCCGGTACTTGGACCTTCGCATGGGTGACACCTTTCTTGGTCGCCGTGGGCGAGTTAGACCTAGCGCGCCCGGAAGATGCGCATGGTCGTGATGACCCCGACAACCAGAGCGGCAGCGAGGACGAGCAGGATGACGGTGTTGCTGAGGCCGGGAATGCTCCCGCCCTCGGTGGCCGCGACCAGCATCTGGTTGTCGACCGGAACCGGGCCCTGACCGGCCGCCGCGGCCGGCGCGGGCGCCGTGGGGAGCGCCGCGTAATCGACGATGCCGCTGCTCTCCAGCAGGGTCATGTGGGTCATGACGAACTGGTTCGTCTGCTGGGCCAGCTTGCGGACCGAGTCGTTGCGCGTGGTGGCCCGGATCGTCGCGATCGCCGGGAAGATCTTGCCGTGCGCCGAGCGGAGACGGTCGATGAAGATCTGGTCGAACTGCGCGGGCGTGGCCGCCGTACGCATCTCGTTCAGCCAGCCCTGCTGGTCGCCGTTCGGCTGGTTCGGCAGGCTGATCCCGAGCTTCTTGGCGACCGCGCGGTCGAGGTTGTCGAGCGCCACGTGCTGCTCGGCGATCGACTTCCCGACCTTCGCGACCGTCGTGTTCTCGGACTTCTCCTGGGCCATGTTGCCGGCCGGGATCTCCCAGAGGCCGGCGAGCCGGACCTTGATGACGAAGTCCCGGTCGGCGGCGCTGACCACGCCGGTGCCCTTGTCGGTGAGCCCGGTGTTCGGGGGGATGGGGACCGCGTCATCGGCGTGGGCCACCCCGGCCGGCGTCATCATGAACGCCAGCGCCAGGGCCAGGGAGCCGACCAGCCATCGGGGGACACGACGGGTCTTCATCAACAACTCCAACCTCGGGTGAGTGCGATCAGTAGCTGTAGTCGCTGCCGGAGTCCTCGGACTCCTCAGCACCCGCGTCGTCCTTGGCGGGCGGTGCGACAGGCTTCGAGATCTTCGGGAGGCAGGTGAGGTTCTTGGTGCCTTCGGGGGTGATCACGAACCAGGTGCCGCTGACGTTCTGGCCCTTCCACTGGCCCGGCTTCTTGTCGCCGATGTAGCGGTAGAGCGGCCAGCCCTTGAGGGTCAGCTGCTTGGTGCCGTCCGCGCGGGTGACCGTGCCGACGAGGCTCTCGTCGACGCCGTCCAGCGAGGGCTCCCCGTCGTTGGTGAGGGCCGCCGGCCAGATCTCGGCGCAGTCGCCGTTGCAGTTCGACTTGGCCGGGTCGTCCTCGTCCTTGTCGAACCGGTAGAGGACGAAGCCGTCCTGGTCCTGAACCGTCTCGCCCATCTTCGCCACCTTGGTGGCGGTGAGCTGAGTCGTGGTCAGCTCCTCGCTGATCTCCGGCGTGTTCGCCTCGTCGCCGGGAGCGGCCTCGGCGGTGGACTCGGGGTCCGCCTCCGCTGTCGACTCCGGGTCGGCCTCGGCCTCGGCGGTGGCGCCCGGCGAGGCGGCTACCTCGTTCGACGCCGGCTCAGCCGCATTGCCGTAGTCGGCAGCCGGGGTTCCGTATCCGGCCGGGGCGCAGCCGGGCAGTGCGACCAACGCCGCGAGCGCCGCGCCGACAACCATCAACTTCCGCTTCTCCGGTACCACTGACCCTCCAGCTGATTAATGGCTCCGCCATTTCCGGCCAGTAGTACGGAGAGGGTGCGAAGTCGGTTGAACATTCGGCTCGATCAAATTGGAGAATTTTCCTTTGAACCATCCGGACGCGGTATCCGTAAGGTTCTGCCCGGCATGCGAAAAAGACCCGGCCGCGTCGGCGGCCGGGCCTTTCTGTGCTCAGACGGTTACGGAACGCGAACCAGGGTCTCCCCCGGGCCGTTGTCGGTGATCTCCTGCACCTGGAGGTGGGCGATGTCCTCCCGGGTGGTGCCGGTCACCGCCTGGAGCAGCAGCGGCGACGGGTTCGCCGCGGTGCCCCAGCCCTTCTCGCCGATGTCCCAGCTGGCGAGCAGCTCGGCGGTGCCGTCGGTGCGGACCGCGTAGAGCCCGCACTTCTTCGGGCCGGTGATGTTCGAGACGGCGAAGGACACCTGGGTACCCCAGTCCTTCGACTCCAGGCCCACGGCCATCGCCACACCGGTCCGCGCGTCCGCTCCGCTGAACGGCTCGCCGGGCAGCTCGGTGCCACCGAGGCCGACGCCGTCGGAGTTCGGTAGCGGGTCGAGCTGGCTGCTGGACCCCTGCGCCCCGGTCTCCGGCGCCTTCGCGTCGTCGCCGAGCCAGGCGCCGCCCGCGAAGAGCGCGCCGATCGAGAGCATCGCGAAGATCACGACGGCGGCGGCCAGCGAGTAGAGCCGGCGGCTGTTCGCCCGGCGGCGCTCGGCACGGACCTCACCGAGCATGTTGCCGAGCAGCTGACCGTCGCGCTCGGACTGCTCGGCGGCGATCAGCGCCTCCGCGTCGACGGTCGAGAGCACGTCCGCGACCTGGACGAAGGACTCCAGCTCGAATGCGCACTGGGGGCAGTCGATCAGGTGGTCCTCGAAGCGCGCGGCGTCACGGTCGTCGAGCACGCCGAGGGCGTACGACGCGACGTCGTAGTGCTGTTCCTGGGTCATTCCGTCACCCCCCGTTGCTGCAGAGCCGTGCGCAGCGCGCGGAGTGCGTAGTAGACCCGCGACTTCGCCGTCCCGAGCGGGAGGTTCAACGCCTCCGCCGCCTCGGGGACGGTCCGGCCACGGAAGTACGTCTCGATGAGGATCTCCCGGTGCGAGTGGCTCAGCTGTCGGAGCGCGTCCGACACCGTCATCGACTGCAGGACCTTGTCGGTCTCGTCGGACGTCGTCGGGAAACTCTCCAGCTCCCGATCGTACGTCTCCGCGGGGCGCGCGTTGGCGCTGCGGTGCTCGTCGATGGCGATGCGGCGGGCGACCGTGACGAGCCACGGCCGCAGCGACTGCTGTCCCTGCGCGCCGAGCCGGTGCGCGTTGCGCCAGGCCCGGAGCAGGGTCTCCTGCACGATGTCCTCGGCGCGCTGCCGGTCACCGCCGGTCAGCCGCAGCACGAACATCAGCAGCGGGCCCGCGTGCTCTTCGTAGAGCAGCTTGACCAGCGTGTCCTCGTGGCTCGGACTGCTGCTCGGAGCGGCTTCGTGCCGCGGCGCCTGCCGCGGGATCACTGTCCCCTCGTCGCGCGAGCTGCCACCGTCGAGAGCCTGCCACCTACCACCGGAGTGTTGCCGTGCCATCACACGCACCCTCTCCGGCGCGAGCCGATCCTCGGCCACCGCATGCATCGATACCTCCGCCCGGACCTTTCCCCGTCGCCTGTTGTACGGCCGGGAAGGGCTGCCGGGATCAATGCCGGCGCGAGATTTTCCGGGACACTCGGTCTCAACGGTCCTCCGCTGCGATCGTGGGACGGGCGGGCGCTTCCTCGGGGATCACCCTCCGTATTGATCCACGCCGATTCGGACACCAGGTAAGGCGGAATGATACTCAGTGACATCGGACCGGAGACATGTCTCTGAGAATAATTCTCCCGTACGCGGGAGAGCGTGATCTCGCAGCGTGAACCTACGATTTCGTAGCGTCGATCGGATCGCGTAACAAGTGGTCAAAGGCACCGTCCGAGAACCGTTCGGGTGACCCCGGAATGCCACTCGTACCCAATTATTCGCCAGCCGTCGGGAGCGCTCCCATTTCCCGATGGCGCTGCTAGGACGCTTTCGCGGCGCTTTGCCGATCATGTGCCCGGTCGGCACTCGTGGTCAACTTCGCGCTTTCTGGAAACGACGCTGTCCACGTGCACACAGCGGTCCCACGACCCGGGACCGATGATCAAGAAGTGAGACGGGTACGCGCGGTCTCCCGTGCGAGGGCCCGATGCAGCACCCGGGCGTCCCCGAGCATCCCGCGCAACCGCCGCTCCAGCCCCGCGATCGGCACCAGGTTCTGCGGCGCGCGGGGATCCTTGTACGCCGACGACGCCAGCCGCGGCAGCGTCGCCCCGGACAGGTCGGCCAGCTCGATCGCCTGATCCGGGCTCAGCTCCGGCGAGCACTCCACCCGCACCACACCCGACCACGGCGCCCCGGACGAGCCGGGGAGACGGAGGTACCACGTCCAGCCGCCGAAGACCGACAGGATCTGGAAGACCGGCGTCCGCTGCCCGGGTCGCAGCCGCGGCACCACCGCCTGCTGCGCGGCCGGGAGGTACTGCTTCTGCTGGGTCTTCACATAGCCGATCGTGCGGGGCAGCTGACGCCGGTTCCGCAGAGGACCGTCCACGATGAGCAGGTCGGCGCCGTCCGAGCCGCCGTCCCGGGCCGCCGCCGAGATCTCGATCTCCAGAGCGGTCAGCGGCGGCTGCACGGCGGCGGGCAGCTTGCTCGCCTCCCCGGTGCCGCTGACCCGGTGGATCTCGTAGCGCACCGAGCCGGCGTTCAACTCCTCCATGGACGGGCTGGCCGTGAACAGCCCTCGGGCGACGCGAGCCGCGGCCAGCTCGGCCAGACCACGGCCGAGGTCGCAACGGACCACACCGGCGGCGTAGGAGGCGGCGAGCCCGGGATAGGAGGTGCCGTCCTCCTCGGCGGTCCAGAGCTGCGCGTCGTTGCGGCGCACGCCGTCGACCAGGAACACCACGTCGGGCGCCCGGACCGCGGTCGGCACGTCGATCGGCGCCCACTCGGCCCCCGGCACCTCCACGTCGACGTCGACCTGCTGGGAACTGGACGACGCCGGCCCGTCGCCGCCCTCCCCGCCCTCGTACGACGAGCCGTAGGAGGGATCCCACGCGTCCACGAACACCCTGGTCATAGGCCTGACCTCTCGACGTGCGCGGTCCGCGCGTCCTTGTGCACCTCGAACCGGACCGGCACCCGCTCGGCCAGGGCCTGCACGTGGGTGACCAGCCCGACCATCCGGTCGCCGCGGGCAGCGAGGTTCTCCAGCGTGGCGGCGACGACGTCGAGGGTCGCCGCGTCCAGGGTGCCGAAGCCCTCGTCCAGCACGATCGACTCCAGGCTGGCCGCCGTCGTGCTCATCCCGGCCAGCTGCTCGGAGAGGGCCAGGGCCAGGGCCAGCGAGGCCTGGAACGTCTCGCCGCCGGAGAGCGTGCGCACCCCGCGCTTGAGCCCGGCGTCGTGGTGGTCCACGACGAAGAACTCGCCCTTGTCGTGGATCAGCTCGTACTGCCCGTTGGTCAGCTCGCGGAGGATCCCGGAGGCGCCGTCGACCAGCAGATCGAGCGCCTCCTCGAGGAGCCAGCGCTCGAAGTTGTTCGCCCGCAGGTGACCGGCGAGCGACTTCGCCACCCGGCTCTGCCGCTGCAGGTCGTTGCGCTGTTCCGCCGCGTCGTTCGCCTGCCGGCGGCGCTCGTCGAGCCGCTTCCAGGCCGCCTCGGCACGCTCCACGGCGACCGCCGCGGCCCGGATCAGCCCGGCCTCGTCGCCGGAGGAGACGGTGAGGTCGGCGTCGGTGAAGAACGCCACGATCCGGCCGTGGGCACGGACCGTCGAGGTATGCGCGGCGTCGACGGCCGCGTCCGCCTCGGCCCGGGCGGTGAGCCGGGCCTCGTGCTCGCCACGGGCCCAGCCGACCAACGCGGCCCAGGCGCCGGCCAGGTCGTCCCGGTCGGCCGGCGGCGGGACGAACCGGGCCAGGCCGTCGCGGACCGTGTCGAACGTGCGCCACGCCGCCCGCTGCTGCTCCTCGGCGGCGCGGACCGCCGCCTGGGCCGTGCGGTGCGACTCCCGGGCCGTGCGGACCGCCGTCGCCGCTTCCTCCAGCCGGCCTTGGAGCACGCCCAGCTCGGCGAGCCGCGCCCGGACCGCGTCCAGGTCGGGCAGGCCGGCGACGGCCGCCCGCACCTCGGCGAGGCGGGACCGATGATGTTCGTACTGACCGCGTTTGCGTTCGAGGTCGCTCTCCACGTTGCGGGCCACGGCGTCGCGTTCCCGCCAGCGGGCCGCCGCCGACTCGGCCGCCGTCTTCGCCGCGTTGCCGGCCGCCTCGGCGAGCCGGACCGCCGACTCCTGCGGCACCTCGGGGACGACGGTGACCGTCTGCTCGCAGACCGGGCACTCGTGACCGGCCACCAGGTGACCGCGCAGGGCGGCAGCGCGGTCCCGCTGCTGGGCGTCCCGGTAGTCCTGCCGGGCCTGTTCCAGCAGCTGCTGCGCGCCGGTGTGCTCGGCCTGGGCCAGCTCGGCGGCGGAGAGCGCGTCGCGGTACTCCACCTCGGCCACCGACACCTTGCCGGCGAACCAGTCCTCCTGCTCGACGAGGCGCTGCAGCTCGGTGTGCCGGTCCAGCATCAGCCGCAGTGTGCCGGCGTCCCCGGCGGCCGCGAGCTCGCCACGGATCTTCTCCTCGGCCTCCTCGGCCTCGTGCACCGTCTTCGCCGCCTGCTCCGCGGCGGCACGGGCCGCGGTGGTCGCCCCGGTCGCCTCGTCGAGGTTCTCCGGGGTACGCACGGAGCTCAGCGATTGCAGCTCGGCGTCGATCGTGTCCCTCGCCGCCACCGCGGTCTTCTCGGACTCGCGGGCGGCGCGGAGCCCCGGGACGGCGGCCTCGACGGCACGGGTCAGCTCGCGCATCCGGTCCAGCCGGGCGGCGGCCTCCTCGACCGCCTCGTCCGTGGCGTCGGTGAGCGCCTCCAGCTGCTGCTCCACCACGGAGAGCTTGGCCTCCGCGGTCTTGCCCCGCTCGGACGCCTGCACCTGCACCTTCTCGTAGACGTGCAGGCCGAGCAGGTTGACCAGGATCTGCTGACGGGTGGCCGGCTTCGCGTGCAGGAAGTCGGCGAACTGCCCCTGCGGCAGCACCACGCAACTGGTGAACTGCTCGTAGGGCAGGCCGACCGCGTCCAGGATCGCGCCGTCCATCTCGGCCGGGGTGCCGGCCAGGGCCTCGCCGAGGTCTTCCAGGTCCATGCCGGTGTCGAGCTTCGTGACGTCGAACCCGGCCGGCATCAGCTGCAGGCCGGCGCCGGCGGTCTTGACGTTGCCACGGCCGTCCCGGCGTACGACGCGGGTGGCGACATATCGATCGCCGGCCGACTCGAAGCAGAGCCGCACCCGGGCCTCGGTGGCCGACGGGGCGAGCGCGTTGGCGATCCCGCGGGCGCCACCCCACCGCGGCACCGTGCCGTAGAGGGCGAAGCAGATCGCGTCGAGCACCGTCGACTTGCCCGAGCCGGTCGGGCCGACCAGGACGAAGTAGTCGGCGTCGGTGAAGTCCACGGTGGTCGGGTCACGGAAGACCGTGAAGCCGGCCATGTCGAGCCTCAGTGGCCTCATTGGTTGCTGCTCACCTCGTCGTAGAGCTCGTCGAAGAGCTCGCGGACGCCCTCCTCGGCGTTCCCGCGATTGTCCAGGTAGTCGCCGAAGAGCTCACGCGGGGAACGGCCGGCCCGCTCCGCCGAGCGCTTGCCGGAAGTGTTCGGCAGCATGTCCGGGTCGATGCGCACCTCCAGCGCGTTCGGCAGGAGCTCCTGCACGTCCTCGCGGAGGCCCGGGCGGGGCGCCTCCCGGACCAGGACACGCAGCCAGGCCTCCGGAAGGTTCACCGTCCGCAGCTGGTCGAGGGTGCCGCGCACGGTCCGCAGGGTGAGCGCCGAGGTCACCGGCACGTCCCGGACCCGGGCGGCCTGGTCGGCGGCGACGTCGACGATCGCGACCGAGCAGACGTTCTCCTCCTCGCCGAAGTCGACGGCGAGCGGGCTGCCGCTGTACCGCGTCGGGCACGGCGAGATGATCTGCTGGGTGCGGTGCAGGTGGCCGAGAGCGACGTAGTGCGCGTTCGGCGGGAAGACGGTGGCCGGGACCGCGTAGCCCATGATGGTGTGCGCCTCCCGCTCGCCGCCGCCGGTGCTCGCCCCGACGATCGTCAGGTGGGCGGTGAGCAGGTTGACGACGCCCGGCTCCGCGAACGGCTCGCTCAGCTTGGCGATCAGGCGGGCGACCAGATCGGCGTACGTCTGGTTCGCCTCGGCGGCGGACAGCTCGTACATCTCGGCGGCCCGGATCGCGTATCTCTGGGAGAGGAACGGCATCGCCACGAGCCGCCACCTCTCACCGCTCGCGGTCGTGCCCTCGATCAGAAGATCCTTGAGACCCTCCTTGGGGTACGACCCGCGCAGCTCGATGCCGGCCGCGTCGGCCCACGGTCGCAGCGCGTCGAGAGCCGCGCCGTTGTCGTGGTTGCCGCCGATCGCCACCACCCGCGCGCCGGTCTTGCGCAGCGCGGAGAGCGCCCGGGTGACGAGCCGGGTCGCGTCAGGTGTCGGCGCCGCCGTGTCGTAGAGGTCACCGGCCACGATCACCAAGTCCGGTTGCTCCGCCTTGGCGATCTCGATCACCTGAGCGAGCACGCGCTTGTGCTCCTCTTGCCGGTTGCGGCCCTTCAGGACCTTGCCGACGTGCCAGTCGGAGGTGTGCAGGATGCGCATCGCGAAACCTTAGACCTAGAAAGGGATGTCGTCGTCGGAGCCGCCCCCGCTGCCCACGACGGCGAACGGGTCGGCGCCCTGGACGATCGAGCGCAGTGTCTCGGCGGGCGGCGGACCGGACTCCGACTTGCGGGTGGCCCAGGCCGGGAACGGGAACTCGACACAGAGCGGGACCGGGATGTCCGGCTGGTTCACGAACATGGTGCCGGGACGGGCCAGCAGAGCCCGCTGACGCATCGCCGGGGGCAGGAACCCGTATTCCGGGCGGGACGCCTCGGCCGGGTCGAGCCGGCCGACCACCCGGATCGCCGAGTTCGTCACGATCCGGCGCTCCACCTCGCTCGCCGTCTGCTGCGCGCCGATCAGGATCACCCCGAGCGAACGGCCGCGCTCGGCGATGTCGAGCAGCACCTCCTTGATCGGGGAGGTGCCCTCGCGGGGAGCGTATTTGTTCAGCTCGTCGAGGACCACGAAGAGCAGGGGCCGGCCCGTACCGGATTTCTCCTTCTCCTCGAACTCGGTCTTCAGCGTCACGCCGACCACGAACCGCTGCGCGCGGTCCGGCAGGTTGTGCAGGTCGACGACGGTGACCTGGGCGCTCGCCGCGGTCTTGATCTGGTGCGGTCGGCGGGACGCGAGGTCGCCGCGGATCAGCCGGGACAGGTCGCGCTTGCTGCCGATGAGCCGGCGGGCGAACGCGTTCACCGTCCCCGTGTTGATCGCGCTGCCCGCCCAGGTCGAGCGGGTGTCCTCGTCGGTGAGCTGCTCCACGACGTGGTCGACCAGGTCCTGATAGGAGCTGATCCGCCGGCCGTCGATGCTGATGCCGCCCTCGGCCGGCACGGCATGCCGGTTCAGGTGGGCGGTGACCGAGTGGACGACCATCGTGTACTGCTGGCGCTCGTCGTCGGCGTCGGCGAACACGTAGGGCAGGAGCTTCTGGTCACAGAACTCGGCGAGGGTCCAGTAGAACGAGTCGACCCCGGTGAGGCGGCTGCTCACGTCGGGCGCTCCGGACGAGTCCCCGGCACGGGGTGGGGCGTAGACCCGCACGTCCGGGAAGGGGGCCGCCGGCAGTCCGAGGTCCGCGTACGCCGCGGTGGTCTTGTCATCGAGCTTGGTGTTCGGATGGTCGAGGAAGAGCAGGTCCTCGCCCTTCACGTTGAAGATCAGCGCCCGGGCGTTGGCGCCGTCGGCCCCGAGCGCGCCGGACCGGAACACCGAGTAGAGCAGGAAGGTCGCGAAACTCGTCTTCGTGGCCACGCCGGAGATACCGGAGATCGAGACGTGGGCGCCGCGGGTGCCGTCCAGGAAGTCGGCGTTGAGGAAGACCGGCACCCCGTCCCGGCCGGTGCCCATCGGCACCCGCCGCTCCATCCGGTCGAAGTGCAGGGCGGCGTCGCGCGCCTCACCGCTGGCCCGGTGCACGACGGCGCCCGGCGTGGGTGGGACGTAGAGCTCCGGATCGACGCGGGTCGTGGTGATCTCGGCGGCCTCCTGGACCATGGCCGGCAGCGTGCCGTCGGCGATGGCGAAGACGTCCGAGTCGAACTGGGCGCCCTCGTGCCGCGCCCGGACCTGGGTCACCACCCCGGCGATCGTCACCGGTTCACGATCCGGCAGGTCACGCTGGGTCACCACGACGTCGTCGAGTTGCAGGTAACTGCCGGGGGCCACGGCCGTCCAGAACTGCAGCGGGGTGGCATCCGCGGTACCGAGAACCCGCCCGACGGGGGAAGTTTCGTCAGACACGGAGATCATGGTGCCTCAGGTGTACGACAAAATGCCCCTCGCGTGTGTCGTCCACAACTTCTGGTGTCCATCGTTCGAGTTACGCACAAGATCTTGATCACCTCACGCAGGCGCGCCCTGAACCGAACCGATCGGCTCGGATCGGTCAATGACTATCGACGAGCCCATCCGACATCGCAGAGGCGCTGATGCCGCAATCTCTCCCATTCGCCCCGCCTCAGGCCGGGGACGACGACGTGATCAGACGGTCGGCCGAGGAACCCGAGGCGTTCGGCGCGATCTTCGACCGGCACGCCGACGCCATCCACGGATATCTGGCACGCCGGGTCGGCCGGTCGCTCGCCGAGGACCTGACGGCGGAGGCCTTCCTCATCGCTTTCCGATCACGGCATCGGTACGACCTGAGCCAGACCGATGCCCGGCCGTGGCTCTACGGCATCGCCGCCAACCTGGTCCGGGGTCAGCAGCGGGCCGAGGTGCGGCAGTACCGCGCCCTGGCCCGCACCGGCGCCGACCCGGCCCGGGACGGCCCGGCCGACCGGTTCGACGACCGAGTGGCCGACCGAGTGGCCGACCGGGTCACCGCGGCCGCACACGTCCGGGCGCTCGCCGCCGTGCTGGCCCGGCTCTCGGTGCGGGAACGTGAGGTGCTGACGCTGGTCAGCCAGGCACAGCTCAGCTACCCGGAGGTGGCCCGGGCCCTGGACATCCCGATCGGCACGGTCCGCTCCCGCCTGCACAGCGCCCGCCGCCGGATCCGCGAGGCCCTCCACGACTTCCCCGGCCTGAACCTGGACCTCGACCCGAACGGAGCCGACGCGTGAACTCCCGCGACCTCGCCTTCCCGCCCTCCGCGAACGGAGCCGACGCGTGAACGACCTCGACCCTGTCTTCCGGCCCTCCACGAGCGGAGCCGACGCGTGAACGACCTCGACCTGATGAACCGCTTCCGTGAGGACGCCGCGGCGCCGATGGACCCGCGAGCCCGCGACCGCGCCCGAGCCCTCCTCCTGGCCGAGGCCGCGGCTCCCTCGCCCGCTTCCTCCGCGCGGCGCCGTTCCGCTGGTCGCTGGGTCTGGCGGCTCGCGCCGGTGGGTGTGCTCGCGGCCGGCCTGGTGGCAGCGGCCGTGGTGACCCAGCCGGCCGGGTCGCCGGCTCCGGCGCCGGCCGCCGGGCCATCGGCGGCCGGCCTCTCCCCCTCCGGTCTCTCCCCCTCCGGCCTCTCCTCCTCCGACGTGCTGCTTCTCGCGGCCGCCGAGGCCCGCCGGGCGCCGGTGCTGACCGCGCGGCCGGACCAGTTCGTCTACACCGAGTCGATCTCCGCATGGGGCGGCGGCACCACCCACATGGACGGAACCCAGACCTATCAGCGACCGGTTCCGATGACCCGCCGGAGCTGGCAGTCGGTCGACGGCACACGCGACGGCCTGCTGCGGCAGACGCCCGTCGACCCGACGGCGGAGAACCCGATGCCGGAACTCGCCGACTCGACGATCCCGGCCTGCGGCGCGCAGGAGATGGACGTCTGCGGCACGGCCTCGGTCTACCGCACCGGCCTGCCCACCGAGGCCGGCGCGATGCGCGCGTACATCTACGGCCTGGACCACGGCGGTCAGACCGCCGACTACGGCGCGTTCGAGAACGTGGCCGATCAACTCCGCGAGTCCTACGTGCCACCGGCCTCGCTCGGCGCGCTCTTCGAGGCTGCCGCCACCATCCCGGGCGTCGCCGTCCTGCCCGGGACCGTGGATCTGGGCGGACGGACCGGTATCGCCGTCGCCCGAGCCGACGACGGCTTCCGCAGGGAACTCGTCTTCGACCCGGAGACCTACGAATTCCTGGGGGAACGCCTGGTGGCAGTGCGGACGACAGGCCTCGGCGACCCGCCCGGGACGGTCGCCGGGTTCACCGCGCAACTCCGCGTCGCCATCGTCGACCGGGCCGGTGCGCTCCCCTGACGGCGGGCGATGAGATCAGGTGCTCCGGACGTACCGCAGAAAAAGCATGTCCTCGCGCGTGAGCACATGGCGCAGACCCATCCGGCGCGCCGGACCGTCCGGGCCGTGAGCGATGCGGCCCGCCCGTCCGCCGGCGACCAGCGGCGCCACGGTCAGGCACAGCTCGTCGACCAGGTCGTCGGCGATCAGCGATCCGAGCAGGCCGGGACCGCCCTCGCAGAGCAGCTGGCCGGCGCCGCGTTCGTGCAGCATCGCGACCATCCCGGCGAGGTCGACCCGGTCCGCACCGATCGGGACGATCTCGGCGCGGGCCGCCAGCGCCGGTGACGGCGTCGCCGACCGGTGGGTGACCACGATCGGCGGGATCGGGGCGTCCGAGAAGATCAACTGGTCGGGGTTCAGGTCGAGGCTGCCGGAGACGATCACCATGAGCGGGAACTCGGGCAGGCCGGCGGCGACCCGCCACTCCCGTGCCTCAGGAGTGAGGCGCAACGCGTCGTAATTCTCCGCGCGGACCGTCCCGGCCGCCACGATCAGGGCGTCGCAGACCGTCCGCAGCGAGTCGAAGATCTCCTTGTCGCCGGGGCCCTGCAGACCGGCCGAGAGTCCGTCGACGGTGACCGCGCCGTCCGCGCTGGCGATGAAGTTCACCCGCAACGTGGGATCGGGATCACGGGGATAGAGATCCAGCAGCGGCGCGGGCCAGGTGTGCAACTCGGTCACCCGCGCATCTTGACGGACGGGACACGGCTGTGCAATCGGTCCGAAACGCCAGGTAGGCACCCTGGTCGTCAGGACGGCGCCACCGGCCGTTCGCGACGGGAGGAGTTTCATGTTGCTGCGGGTTCGAGTCACCCTGCCGGACCGTCCCGGCGCCCTCGGCCAGGTCGCACGCACCCTCGGGGTCGCCGGCGCGGACATCGTCCAGGTCGTGGTGCTGGAACGACTCGGCGGCCGGGCCGTGGACGACTTCACCGTCGTCTGGCCGGGCGCCTCCCGGGTCGAACGCCTCCTCGCCGGTCTCGCCGCCATACCCGGAGTGCAGGTGGACGGGGTGTGGCAGGCGATAGGAGCCCCGGTCAACGGCGGCCACGACGCCGAACTCCTCGCCCAGGTCGCCGCGAACCCGGCCGACGGGCTCGCCACGCTGGTCGACGCCGTACCCGGCCTGCTGGCCGCGGACTGGGCCGCCGCCGCGATGGTCTCCCCCGACTGGGCGTCCCGCAGCGGCTCCGGCGGCGTGAGCGAGCCCCAGGTGGTCTACGCGAGCTGGCGCGCGCCGTCCCCGCTGCACCTGCCCGAAGTCACCCCGCTGCGGGCCCGCCCGTTCGCCGAGCCCGGCGGAGCGCGGTACGCCGTGGCCCCCTTCGGCCGCGGCGGACTCGTGCTGGTCGTGGCCCGCACCGACGAGGACGACCTGCCGGCCGCCGCCTTCCACATCACCGAGGTGGACCGGGTCGCGCAGCTGGTCCGGGCCGCCGCCGTGATCCTCGGTGACCGGCTGGACGCGGTCATTTCTCCGGTGGTGTGACGATCGTGACCACCTGTGATCGTTCTAACGCGGAATTCGCAGGTAAAGCAATATCCGGGTAACAACGCCGGGGCACTCTTGATGGCAGCACCTTGAGTGATCGAGAGCAGGAAGGAGTGCCCCGCATGGCGTTGTGGCGAATCAGAGCCACGGTCGACGACCGTCCCGGCTACCTTTCCGTGCTGACCGCGAGCCTGGCTCTGCGATCAGTCAACATCCTCGCGGTCCAGGTGCATACGACCGAGGAGGGGGCGGTCGACGACTTCCTCGTCGACGCGCCGGACGCGCTCACCGAGGCCGACGTCATGGCCGCCGTGCTCAAGGGCCGCGGGCGGGACGCGTTCGTGACCCGCGCCGAGGCCCAGGGTTTAGCCGACCAGCCGACCCGGGCGCTGGCGCTCGCCGGCCGTCTCGTGCACGAGCCGGACACTCTCGGCGAGGCGCTCGTGGCCCTGCTCGACGCGACCGACGTCCGGTGGCGTCCCCGCAGCGGCGCCGAGTCGCCCGGCTTCCACGGTGGACGGATGACGCTCGCCGACCCGGCCGGCGGCGCCTATGAGGTCCTGCGCGCCCTGCCGGCCTTCACGCCCGCCGAGTACGCCCGGGCGCAGGCCCTGGTCGAGGTCGCCGGAGCGGTCGTACGGCAACAGCGTGAGCAGGTCACCGTCCTGCTGGCCGACGGCGCCGAAGTGGTGCTCCGCCCGGCCACCACCGACGATCTGGCAGCGGTCCGTGAGCTGCACGACAGCTGCTCGACGGGGACGCTGCGGCAGCGATACCTCAGTGCCTCGGTGCCCGGCGACCCCCGCCTGCGCCAGCTGCTCGAACCGGCCGGCGGCGTCACGCTGCTCGCCACCACCCCGGCCGGCGCCCTGGTCGCGATGGCCAACCTGATCACCGAGGGCGACCTGGGTGAGGTCGCCGTGCTGGTCGAGGACGACTGGCAGCGGCGCGGCCTCGGCACGGCCCTGCTGCGGCGGCTGCACGCCCACGCCGAGCGGTCCGGTTTCGCCGCGGTGGTGGCGCACACCGGCGCCGGCAACGTGGCGATGCTGCGCACCCTGCGCCGGCTCGGCGCGGGCTCGATCGAACGGGACGGCGCGCTGGTCACCGTGACCGTGCCGGCTGCCGGCCGCCAGGTCGGCGATGAGACTCCTGCGACCCACGGGTAGCGGGTGAGAGGGGTGGCGGGCTCTGGTTCAGAGCCCGTCACCCAAGGGTTTGTCACTTCGTGCGCTGCGCGCCGGAGCTGCTCAACTGGTCCGGACGCCGTGCTCCACGCATGTCGCCGTCCAGCCGGTCGGGACCACTTGGACCTTCATTCTTCGGCGGCACTCCGGGCAGAACCGGGGCGGCTCCAGTCGACGGGCCGCGGCACACGCCGAGTGGTCGCCGTCGCTCGACGGCAGGCCGCAGCGGTCGCAGTACATCTCAGAACGTCGCCGAGAGGGACTTGACCGGCATCTTCAGGTCCTGCAGCAGCTCCAGGTCGGCGGTGGCGGGACGGCCCAGCGTCGTCAGGTAGTTGCCGACGATCACCGCGTTGATCCCTCCGAGCAGGCCCTCCCGCGTACCCAGATCGCCCAGGGTGATCTCGCGGCCGCCGGCGTACCGCAGGATGGTCTTCGGCATCGCCAGCCGGAAGGCGGCGATGGCGCGCAGCGCGTCCTTGCCCTCCACCACCGGCCGGTCGCCCAGAGGGGTGCCGGGACGCGGGTTCAGGAAGTTGAGCGGGACCTCGTGCGGGTCGAGCTCGGCCAGCTGCGCGGCGAACTCGGCACGCTGCTCGACCGTCTCACCCAGACCGAGGATGCCGCCGCAGCAGACCTCCATGCCGGAGTCACGCACCATCTTCAGGGTGCTCCAGCGCTCCTCCCACGAGTGGGTGGTCACCACGTTCGGGAAGTAGGACTCGCAGGTCTCCAGGTTGTGGTTGTAACGGTGCACGCCCATCTCGACGAGCTCGTCCACCTGTTCCTGGGTGAGCATGCCGAGGCTCGCGGCGACCTGGATGTCGACCGCTTCCTTGATCGCCTTGACGCCGGCCCGCATCTGCTCCATGAGCCGCTTGTCGGGACCGCGGACGGCGGCCACGATGCAGAACTCCGTCGCGCCGGTGGCAGCGGTCTGTTTCGCGGCCTCCACGAGAGAGGGAATGTCCAGCCAGACCGCACGAACAGGGGACGCGAAGAGTCCCGACTGCGAACAGAAGTGACAGTCCTCCGGACAGCCACCGGTCTTCAGCGAGACGATGCCCTCGACCTCGACCTCCGGGCCGCACCACTTCATCCGCACATCGTGGGCCAGCTGCAACAACGCGGGCAGGTCCTCGTCCGGGAGGCGGAGAACCTCGAGGATCTCCGATTCGCTGAGGCCGGCGCCTTCGTCGAGAACCCGGGTCCGGGCCCGGTCGAGGATGTCTGGCATGCCCGTACCCTACAGAGTTCCCGGCCCGGGCAGGACTGTCGGTGGTGGGTGGTAGTTTCCGATTCTCGTGATCTCTGGGGGTGTCTTGGCCGGCTGGTTGGAGGCGATCGATCGCCTGGCCCGCGAGCGGGCCAAGGCGGGGCTCACCCGTCAGTTGCGCCCCCGGGAGGCCGGCGACACCGTCGTCGACCTCGCCGGCAACGACTATCTCGGCCTCTCCGCTCACCCGGACGTGGTGGCCGCCGCAACCGCGGCGCTGGGCTCCTACGGGCTCGGTGCCACCGGTTCCCGGCTGGTCCGCGGCAGCACCGAGGCGCACGCCGGGCTGGAGTCCGCGCTGGCCGGCTGGCTGGGCGCGGAGAGCGCACTGGTCTTCTCCTCGGGATACCTGGCCAACCTCGCGGTGGTCCGGGCGGCCGGGGCGGTCTGCGATCTGATCGTCTCGGACGCCTACAACCACGCTTCCCTCATCGACGGCTGCAAGATCTCCGGAATCCCCGTCCGGGTGGCGCCCCACAACGATCCGGCCGCCGTCGCCGCGATCCTCTCCGGCTTCGACGGCCGGGCCGCCGTCGTGACCGAGTCGGTCTTCTCGGTCGACGGCGATCTCGCCCCGCTCGCCGAGCTGCACGAGGTGTGCGCGGCTCACGGCGCGCTGCTGATCGTCGACGACGCGCACGCGCTCGGCCTGCTCGGCCCGTCCGGCGCTGGTGGCGTGGCAGCGGCCGGCCTCGCCGGTTGCGACGACGTCGTCGTCACGGCCACCCTGTCCAAATCGCTCGGTGGCGCCGGCGGCGTGATCGCCGGACCGGTCGCGTTCATCAAGCACCTCGTCGACACCGGGCGCACGTTCATCTACGACACCGCCCCGCCGCCATCGGTGGTGGCCGGGGTCCACGCCGCCGTCCGGCTGGCCCGCGCCGCCGACGACCGCCGCACCCTGCTGGCCTCCCGTGGCGTCGCGATCGCCGCCCGGCTGCGATCGGCCGGCTTCGACGTCCGCGACCCCGCCGCCGGTGTTCTCTCGGTCCCCGCGCCCGGCCCGGAAGCCGCCGTCGCCTGGGCCGCCGACTGCCGCGACCGTGGAGTCGCGGTGGGCTGCTTCCGGCCGCCCTCGACGCCGGACGGCAGTTCCCGCCTCCGGCTCACCCTGAACGCGGGCGTCGACGATGCGGATTTCGCCCGCGCCCTGAACGTGATCGTGGAGTGCGCACCATGACCGCCGATTCCCCCACCGGCATCTCCTACTCCGGCACCTCGGTGGCGTCCCCGCCCCCGGACCGGAACAGCCACACCGTTCCACCACACGGACCGGACGGCCACGGCACCGCGGCCACGCCCCCTCGCGACCGCGGCGACAACCACCGCCTCGCGGCCGTGACGATCGGCGACAACCACCGCCTCGCAGCCGTGACGACCGGCGACAACCGCCGCCTCCCGGGCGGGACTCCTCGGGAACGCGGGGATGGGCACCGCCTGCCGACGGTGCCGGCCCGCGGTCAGGGCGGGCGAGGGCACGGCTTCGCCGTCGTTCCGCCTCGGCGCGAGCACAGCGGCGGGCACGGGCTGCCGGTCGCGCCGCCGCGGCGGCAGTCCGGCGGAGGGCACGGCCTGCCGGGAGCGGCGCCGGCACGGGACCATGATGCCCTCACTCACGGGAGCGATCCCCTGTCAGCGCATGGTGGGGGCCGGGCTCACTCCGTACCCCCTCTGCTCTCGACCGCACCGCCCACCGAGCCGGAAGCGAACCCGCCAGCGCAACCACCGGAAACGATCACCGCTGAGCCGATCGCCGAGACCGACGTGGACGGTGACGCCCTCGCTGCCGAGATCGACAACGAACTGGCGGCTCAATCCGGTGAACCCGAACCCGCGAAGGCCCGGGCCAACCCGCACGAGTGGCACGGGATCGTGCTCGTGACCGGTACTGACACGGAGGTCGGCAAGACCGTCACCACCGCCGCGATGGCCGCTGCCGCCCAGGCCGCCGGACTCCGCGTCGCTGTGATCAAACCCGGTCAGACGGGGATCTCGACGGGGGCGCCGACGGACGCTGACGTGATCAATCGGCTGGCCGGGCCGGAGACCGTGCGGACGCTCGCCGAGTACCCGGAACCGCTGGCCCCGCTCGCCGCCGCGAAGGTCGCCGGGATGGCCGCGCTGGATCTGCTCGACGTGGTCGACGCGATCCGGGCGGAGGCCGACAAACACGACCTGGTGCTGGTGGAGGGCGCGGGCGGGCTGCTCGTGCCGATGGGGCTGCGGCCGGGCGGGGAGGCGTGGACGTTCGCCGATCTCGCCACCACCCTCGGCGCCAACGTGATCGTGGTGGCCCGCGCCGGCCTGGGGACCCTCAACCACACGGCGCTCACGCTGGAGGCGCTGCACCGGCGCGGCGTCTACGCCCGAGTCATCCTCGGAGCGTGGCCGGCCGAACCGGAGCTGGTGCACTGGGCCAATCTCGGAGAGCTGGTTCCCCACCTGGTGGGCGCGCTGCCGTCGGGTGCAGGATCGATGGATCCCGGTGTGTTCCGCCGCTCGGCGCCCGGCTGGCTCACCCCCGCGCTGCACGGCGTCCTCGACAACTGGCGGGTGTGGGCGGAAGAAGCGGGCTGAGGGCACGCCGGTCACAATTGCTGGGTCCGGGAGGTGGTCGACATGCACACTGGCCGCGTGGCTTTCACCCTGACGATCGACTGTGGCGGCGGCGGCATCAAGGGCTCGGTCCTCGATGAGGCCGGCACGATGCGAGCACACCCGATCCGGGTGCCGACACCGTACCCTCTGCCACCCGAGCTGTTCGTGAAAACCCTGGTGAACCTCGGCGAACAGTTGCCGAACGCGGACCGCGTCACCGTCGGCATGCCCGGCATGATCCGGCACGGCGTCGTCGTCGCGACCCCGCACTACGTGACCCGCAGCGGCCCGCGCACCAAGGTCGACCCGGAGCTGATGGAGGCGTGGCGGGGGTTCGACGCGCGGACCGCGCTCGCCGACGCGTTCGGCCTGCCCACCCTGGTTCTCAACGACGCCGAGGTGCACGGCGCCGGCGTGGTCGCGGGCACCGGCTGCGAGCTGGTGCTGACGCTGGGGACGGGTCTCGGCTGCGCGCTGTTCGACGGCGGTGAGCTGGCGCCGCACCTGGAGATGTCGCAGGCCCCGGTCCGCTGGGGGATGTCCTACGACACCTACATCGGCGAGCACGAACGCCGCCGCCTCGGCGACGCCCTCTGGTCGCGCCGGGTCCGCAACGTCATCGAAGGGCTGCGGCCGGTCTTCCTCTGGGACCGGGTCTACCTCGGCGGGGGCAACAGCCGGCTGATCACGCCGGCACAGCTGGCCCGGATGGGCGACGATGTGGTGGTGGTGCCGAACACGGCCGGGATCGTCGGCGGCGTCCGCGCCTGGACTCTGGGGCAGCGGTGACGCCGGGCGCGGTCCTGCTCGACTTCGGTGGCGTGCTGGCCGACGCGCCCCCGCAGCGGACCGCGCCGCCGGAGCTGGTGCTGCGCATCTACAACCTGATCGGCGGCGCGCTCACCCCGGGTGAGATCCAGCGGTCGCTCACCTCGGGCGCTTCCCGCTATGCCGCCTGGCGCGACGAGGACTGGCCCGACGAGCTGCCCCAGGCCGAGGTCTGGGAGCGGTTCGTGATCGCCGATTGGCCGGCCGGCGCGCAGGCCCGGGTCCGTGCCGCAGTGCCGCGTCTCAGCTACGACTGGGCGTGGCGGGACGGCTGGCGTCTGCGGCCCGGCATCCCCGAGGCGCTCACCGCGTTCGCCGGGCGCGGCATCGTCCTGGCCGTCGTCAGCAACACCCTCTCGGGCGCCGCACACCGCGACTTCCTGCAGAAACAGGGTGTGGGGCGGTTCTTCGCCGAGCAGATCTACAGCGACGAGGCGGGCGTCCGCAAACCCAACCCGCAGATGATCTGGAACGCCACGGACGCTCTCGGCATCCCGCCGTCCGACTGCTGGTTCGTCGGCGACAGCCGCCGCCGCGACATCCTCTGCGCCCGGCGCGCCGACGCCGGCAAGGCCATCCTGATGACCTCCTCACGCACCACGGCCGAGGATCCTTCCGGCTGGCCCGACCCGGATCACGAGATCGACGACGGTTTCGGATTGCTTCAATTGCTGTGATCTCGTACGGGGCGACAACCGTGCGATTTCGTTCAGCTGAACGGGATCCTGCCCTCGGTCCGTTTGATCCGGCGCATCTTGCCGGAATCCCGGAACCCCACGCGTACCCGGTCCCGGATCTCCCAGACACCGATCAGCAGCACGGTGAGGCCGGCCAGCCGCAACCCGTTCTGGAGCGCCTCGATCTGCACCGTACGCACCATCGCGTCGATGTCGGCAGCGGACGTGTCCATGTACAGCCCGATCAGGAACGACATGCCGACCGCCGCGTTCCACACCGGCACCGCCCAGTGCGAGAGCACCCGATCAGGCTCGTCGACGTAGCCGCGCAGCACCTCCTTGGTGCGGTGCCGCCAGACGAGGAACCCGACGAGATACGCCACGATCAGGAACAGTCCCAGGGCGCTGAGCGACCCGACGTGATCGATGATCCAGATCAGCGCCGGCGAGACGGCTTCGTCGCCGGACCGCAGGTGGTACCAGACCGCCAGGTCACTGACCAGGAACAGCACCGCCAGTCCGCAGGTCGCGCCCAGCGCCAGCATCAGGGCTCGGGTGCCCCACTCCCAGGTGTTCGGCGGGCTCGCCGGAACCCAGCCGTCATCGGTGGTCATCTTTCCCCCGCACTCCAAGATCCGCTATTGCCCGCAGAAAATAGCCCGCCCAGCGCCACCGAGGGAAGATCCGAGATCTCCATGTGGGTCCGGCGACGGACGGCGGTGATGCAGCACGATCAGTGGGCGCGAGCAGGGGGTCGGGGCGCACCTGGCCGGCGGCGGCGGCAGGTGATGGACCGGCGGCGCATGGGCCGGCGGGCGGGGACGGCCTTAAGGGACGCCTGGCCGGCCCGCCGCGAGCTACGGGACTCTGCGGGAACTCGTACGAAAAAGGGGGTTATGAAGTCACTTGCCAGACTGTCGTCCGGCGGATGGCCACGCTCTCCAGCGCCTCGTTGACTGGCACCTCGTAGACGGCTCGCTTGATCAGGCCCTCGGGGAGATAGGCGCGACCGGGATCGCCTACCAGGACCAGCGAGCCGCGGCCGGCGGAGCGGCGGAGGAACGGCAGGACGCGGGCGGCCATCTCGCGGCTGTAGAAGACGTCACCGGCCAGCACTACGCCGTATTTATCCGACGAGTCGAGGATGTCCGCTTCCAGCGTCTCGATCCTCACCGTGTTCGCGGCGGCGTTCGCTGATGCCGCCGCCAGGGAGAGCGGATCGATGTCGTTCGCGACGACCGGCGTGGCACCGGCGCGGGCCGCGGCGACCGCCACCAGGCCGGAACCGGTGGCGAGGTCGAGCACGCTACGGCCGGCGACCAGGTCGGGTTCGTCGAGGATGTGGCGGGCCAGCGCCTGACCACCCGCCCACGCGAAGGCCCAGAACGGCGGCGGCTGGGATTCACCGGCCGCCTCGGTGGCCTCCCAGAGCGCGATCGGCTCCTCGGCCTGCCACAGCGTGAGCTCAGGGACGAACGGGACCGGTGCGGACACGGTGTGGGCGAGGACGAACTCCGAAAGCACCTCCCGATTGTGCCGCTATCGCTCAGTGTCGCGGCGATCGGGCCGATCAGGCCGACATGACCAGGTGGTCCGCCGCGCTCTTCGGCGCCTGGATGACAGTGCTCGCTGTGGTCCTCGTGCTCGAACCCGGGCTGCAAGGCCCTCTGCGTCTCGTCGCCGGCGCCTCGGCCATCGGCGTGGTGGTCATGGGCACGCGCTTCAGCAGGCCCGACGATCCGCGGCCGTGGTGGATGCTCTGCGGCGCGATCGGCCTGTCGGCGGCCGGTGGCGCGGCTTCGGCGGCACCCTCGTTCATCGCGAACTGGCTGACCTGGCTGACGACGGCCGGCACCGTCCTGCTGCTGCTCGGCTACCTGCTGCTCGCGCTGACGCTTGCCGTCTTCGTCCACCGGCGTATCGAGTCCTCGCGGGACCGGGCCGGCCTGCTCGACGCGCTGACCGTCACGGCCGGCGTGGCGCTGCTGATCTGGACGTTCGTGGTCGGCCCGCGGCTCGACGGCTCGGCCGGTGACACCTGGGCCGACCTCGCCCTGCCCCTCGCCGACCTGCTCTGTCTCGGCCTGCTGATCCGGCTGGTGGCGATGCCGGGACGGCTGGTGGCGCCCGGGCACTGGCTGGGCGCGGGCGTGTTCGCGATGCTGGTCGCCGACATCTTCCGGCACCCGGCGATCGGGCAGGTCGCGTTCTTCGCGGCGGCCGGAGTGGCAGCGCTGCTGCCGTCGATGGCCGAGATGACCCGGCCCGGCGAGAAGCCGCCCGCCGAGACGAGCCGGTTCCGGCTGGGGCTGCTCGCGGTCGCGGCGCTGGTGGCGCCGACCGTGCTGCTGGTCAAGATGTACCGGGACACCCAGGTCGCCGGTCTCACCGTGGTGGCCGCGCTGAGCATGCTGATGCTGCTGCTCGTGCTGGCCCGGATGGCCGGGATCATGACGAGTCACCGGCAGGTGATGGCCCGGGAGCGTGGCCTGCGGGAGGCGTCGGCGGCGCTGGTGTCGGCCGCCGACACCGAGGCCGTGGGGCTGGCCGTCCGTACGGCCGTCGCCCAGCTCATCCCCGGGGACGCGCCGCACGGCGTCGTCCTGGCCGTCACGATCGTGCAGGCCGAGCCGCAGTCGCCGGAAGCGGCCGCACAGTCCGCCGTCGATCGCGCCACCGGCACCGCCGCGCGCCTGGTCAGCACCCGGGACGTGGACTGGGCCGTCGCGGTGCGGCTCACCCAGTTCAACAAGACGCTGCGCTGCCCGATGGTGCTCAAGGACCGTCCCACCGGTGATCCGCTCCTCGGCGTCCTGCACGTCGGCGCGCCGACCTGGGCGCTGCTCGAACTCCAGCGGTCGGTCGAGGTGCTGGCCGGGCAGGTGGCGCTGGCCCTGGAGCGGATCGCGCTGGGTCAGGAGGTGGCGCGGCGCACCAGCGAGACCTATTTCCGGACGCTCGTCCAGAACACCGCGGACGTCATCACGATCATCGACGAGCAGGATCGGATCCGGTACGCGAGCCCGTCGGCTGTCGGCGTCTTCGGCGGCGATCCGACCGGCGCGCTGCTGCCCGAGGTCATCCACCCGGGTGAACGGGACCGGCTGGCCGAGGTGCTGGCGGCGGTACGCGGGGGCGACCATCTCCAGCAGCAGCTCGACTTCCGGGCCCGGGGGAATCGGCGCACCGAGGTGCTCCTCGAACTGCACTGCCGTGACCTGCGGGCCGAGCCGACCGTGGCCGGGCTGGTCGTCACCATGCGCGACGTCACCGAGCAGCGCCAGCTGGAGAGCGAACTCACCCATCAGGCGTTCCACGACGCGATGACCGGGCTGGCGAACCGGGTGCTCTTCAACGACCGCCTCAAGCACGCGCTGGACCGGGGCCGCCGGGACGGCTCGGTCGTCGGCGTGCTCTTCATCGACCTGGACGACTTCAAGATCGTCAACGACACGCTCGGCCACGCGGTCGGCGATCAGCTGCTCATCGAGGTGGCCCACCGGATCGCCGGCGCGCTGCGCAAGGACGACACCGCGGCCCGGCTCGGCGGCGACGAGTTCGCCGCGCTCGTCGAGAACGTGAACGACCCGGGCGCGGTCGAGGAGACCGCCAACCGGATCTTCCAGGCGTTCGCGGCGCCGGTCGAGACCGACGCGAAGCCGCTGTACCCGGCGGCCAGTATCGGCATCACCACGACACCCGAGGCGGACACCGCCGACGAACTGCTCCGGCAGGCCGACCTCGCCCTGTACGTGGCGAAGGGCGCCGGCAAGAACCAGTGGCGCCGCTACCAGGCGCACCTGCACGCCGAGATGGTGGATCGGCTGGAGCTGCGCTCGGCCCTCGACCACGCCGTCAACGAGGGCCACTTCCTGCTGCACTACCAGCCGATCGTGGACCTGGCCTCCGGCACGGCGGCCGGCTTCGAGGCGCTGGTCCGCTGGCACCACCCGCGCAAGGGCATCGTCACGCCGGATCAGTTCATCGAGGTGGCCGAGGAGAGCGGCCTGATCGTGGCGATGGGCCGGTGGGTGCTGGAGGAGGCGCTGCGCACGGTCGCCGAGTGGCGGCGGATCCTGCCTCCGGGGCAGGCGCCGTACATGAGCGTGAACGTGTCGGTCCGGCAGTTCCGCGAGTCCGGCTTCCTCGACCAGGTACGCAACGCCCTGAAGCACACCGGCGTCCCGGCCGGCAGCCTGATGCTGGAGATCACCGAGACGCTGCTGGTGAAGGACGACGAGCAGATCTGGTCGGACCTCGCGGCGCTGCGCGAGATGGGCGTCCGGATCGCCATCGACGACTTCGGGACCGGGTACTCGTCGCTCGGCTACCTGCGCCAGCGCCCGATCGACGTCGTGAAGATCGACAAGATGTTCATCGACGACATGCTGTCGAGTCAGCAGCCTCTCGCCCTGGTCAGCGGGATCGTGAGCCTCGCGCAGTCACAGGGTCTCGTGGTCGTCGCCGAGGGGATCGAGAGCCCGGCGCACCGGGATGTGCTGGTGCGGATGGGGTGCCCGCTCGGGCAGGGATTCCTGTTCAGCAGCCCGCTCGGCCCGACCGAGGTGCTGGCGTGGATGCGGAATTCCCAGTCCGTGGCGGTATAGGTTGGTGCTCGGCCGGTGCTCAGTTGGGGCGAGCCGCCCCGGCACCGGAGGATCGGCGACGAAGCGGCTCGAGATTGCGGGGAAGGCGCTGGTGGGAGCGCTCCCACCACGCACGTTACCGCACATTCACAGGTATGAAAAGACCCCTCCAATGCGACATGCCAGAACGGGCAATTTGCACTCGATACCGCATGCGCGACAGAATGAATGCGCTGATCCACCCTGAATGACTTCGCTGACTTCGCTACAGGAGCGACGACCACATGGCCAAGCAGATAATTACTCTTCTCACCGACGACCTCGATGGCGGTGAAGCCGACCGTACCGTCGAATTCGGGCTGGACGGCGTCAACTACACCATCGACCTGTCCGAGAAGAACGCCGGCAAGCTGCGGAAAGCACTCGAGCCGTACCTCTCCGCCGCCACCCGGCTGGGCCGTTCCGGCGCCGTTCAGGCCACTGCCCGGCGCCCCGCCCCGGCCAGTTCGAGCCGCTCCAGCCGCGATCAGAACCAGGCGATTCGCGAGTGGGCCAACGCCAACGGGCACCCCGTCTCGGAGCGTGGCCGCATCCCGAGCCACATCGTCGAGGCGTTCCACAGCAAGCGCTGACGTTTTTTCGAAAGGTGGCGCCCGCCCCGGCGCGGCGCCACCGATCGTGACGCTTTGACGTCAGCCGATTACCGGCGAAGTCGGTTCAACCCGCCGTGGCTGGGTACGCGAAACACATGCGTGTAGTGATCGTCGGCGCTAGCGGCAACGCCGGAACCGCCCTGCTGCGCCGCCTTTCTTCCGAACCCGGCGTCGAGGCGGTAGGCGTCTCGCGGCGTGTTCCGCCGGACCCACCCATCGAATGGCATTCCGCCGACGTCGGCGAGGACGATGCCACCGAACGGCTCACACCGATATTCGGCGGCGCCGACGCGGTCGTGAACCTGGCCTGGCAGATCCAGCCCAGCCATGATCAGCGGCGCCTCTACCGCACCAACGTCCTCGGCAGCCGCGCGATCTTCCGAGCGGCGCTGCGGGCCGGCGTGCCGTCGCTGGTCCAGGCGTCATCGGTCGGCGTCTACGCGCCCGGGCCGAAACACGCCTTCGTGACCGAGGAGTGGCGGCGCTCCGGAGTCATCGAGTCGTCGTACAGCCGGCACAAGGCACTCGTCGAACGCATGCTCGACGAGATCGAGTCAGACCATCCGACACTGCGCGTGGTCCGCGTACGCCCCGGCCTGATCTTCCAGCGCACCGCCGGCACCGAGATCGGCCGCTACTTCGCCGGCCCGCTCCTCCCCGCCCGCCTGCTGCGCTTCGGCTGGATCCCGGTTCTGCCCGCCCACCCGCGGCTGCGCATGCAGGCCGTACACGCCGACGACGTCGCCGATGCCTACTTCTCGATCCTCTCCTCGGACGTCCGCGGCGCCTTCAACCTCGCGGCCGGGCCGATCCTTTCCGGTCAGTCCGCGGCTTCGGTATTCCACGGCGTGACCGTTGGGGTCCCGGGTGTCGCCCTGGAGGGCGCCGCCGCCCTCAGCTGGTGGCTCCGCCTGCAACCGGTCGACCGCGGCTGGGTGCGCCTGGCGTTCAAGTCACCGCTGATGAGCTGCGACCGAGCCGCCTCCGAACTCGGCTGGCGCCCCCGCGTCTCCGCCCTGGACGCCCTCCGCGAGCTGGTGGCCGGCCTGGCCGACCGCGCCGGCTCCTCTCAGCCCCCACTCCGCACCGATCCCGACCTCCCCGGGCGGATGGGAGGCCTGCTCCGAGGACGTCTTCCAGGCACAGGCAACCCCTATTGATCTTTACGTCGGCAGCCCAGCTCTTACCCCGCCACCCACCGGAATCCGCAGTCCCCGAGCCGTAGCCCAAGCACGTGATCGCCGGCATCCACGCGCACAAGCTACGGCTCGACGCCGTCCTCAGCCCGTTCTCTTCGCCCGGATCTCTTCGCCAGTCGATGTTCGCCCTGTTGCTGTTCGCCCTGCCGCTGTTCACCCCGTCACCGTTCGCCGGTCACCGTTCGCCCGTAACTCTTCGCCAGGTGCCTTTTGCCAGTGCCTTTTCGGACGGCACCCTTTCTCGCCTAGCACCCTTTTCTCCCCCGGCACCCTTTTCTCGCCCGGCGTCCGCCACTCTCGCCCGCCGCCTCCCAGATTTCGTAGTTTCCGAGCCGTAGCCCAAGCACCTGATCACCCCGCCGTTCGCATACTTGAGCGCGGGCTCGTCGCTGTTCTCGGCCCAGAGCAATTCGCCGCTGCTCTTCACCCGGCACTTCCACTCGCCCCGCTCGCCCTGGCACTGTCGGAAGGCACACTCGGATGGCGCACCGTCAGCCAGCACGCCCGAATGGCGCGCTCGGATGGCGCACTGTCGAAGAGGCGCATTCAGATGGCGCTGTCGAAAGACACGCCCTCGGATGGCGCACTGTCGAAAGACACGCCCTCGGATGGCGCTATCAGTTAGCGCGGTCTGCCAGCGCACTACCGACCAGACGCTCGACAGGTGCGCGGTCGGCCAGCACGCGCCCGGACAGCACGCTCGACTGACGTGTCGCCGCTTCCTGAAGAGTGACCCCGTAGGGATCCCAAGAACCCGCAGAGGGTCAGATTTTGGAAAGCGCTGACATGACACGCAATCAGCCAGCACGCGCCCGGGCAGCGCGCTCGGATGGCACGCGATCAGCAGCGCCCGGCCCGGCCAGCACGCTCGACTGACACGCAGTCAGCCAGCACGCTCGACTGGCACGCGATCAGCCAGCGCCCTGACAGCACGCTGGGATGGCTCGCTCTCGGCCTACCCGCTCTCTTCGCTCACTGTGAACAACGTGGCGGCTTGCGCTCGCAACGGTGTAAGCATGTAATCACGTAAGTTCTTCGGGAGGTAGACATGCGAATCCGAATGAGTCCTCCTAGTGGTCGCAGTGAGCCGCCGAACGCCGACGACGCTGCGGCCTGGATCACGGGTGCTATGCCGGACGGGTGGTTCGTCGAGCCGCCCGAGGTCGTCGTGGATCGGGACGAGATCATCATCTGGGGGCGGCTGCCGAAGCCTGAGCTGGCCGCCGAGTCGACCGACGCCGACCGGGCCGCGGGGCAGGCCGGGCGGATCGCGCAGTTCCGGGAGGACACCCGGGACGCCCGGATCAGGGTCGCGCGCCAGGTCGAGCATCGTTACCAGCGCAAGGTCGCCTGGGGTGCCCGCTGCGGTGACACGTCCGACCTGTTCACGCACCTGTCCGCACCGGTGATGACCCGGCTGCGTCAGCCCGAACGGCAGGTCCTCGACACGCTCGTGGACGCCGGCGTGGCCCGTTCCCGCTCCGAGGCCCTGGCCTGGTGCGTCAAGCTGGTCGGCCGGCACACCGAGGACTGGCTGAACGAACTCCGCGACGCGATGACCAAGGTCGACGAACTGCGCCGTCAGGGCCCGGACGCCTGACGACCTGCGGCGAAACCCCGTTGCCGCCGGCCGTAGTCTGGGCTGCGTGCTTCGTCAGGTAACTGCTATCCGGTACGTGACCCCGTTACGTGAGGGCGGCTCCCTCCCCGGCGTCGTCGAGGCCGATGACCTCGGGACCTACGTCGTCAAGTTCCGCGGCGCCGGGCAGGGCCCCAAAGCCCTCGTCGCCGAGGTGATCTCCGGGGAGCTGGCTCGGCGGCTCGGGATGCCGGTGCCGGAACTCGCCCGGGTGGAACTCGACCCGGTCGTCGCCCGGGCCGAGCCGGACGAAGAGGTCCAGGAGCTGATCAAGGCCAGCGCCGGCGGCAACCTCGGGATGGACTTCCTGCCGGGCTCGCTCGGCTACGACCCGAACGCGCACCCGGTGGAGCCCGGCCTCGCCAGCCGGGTGCTGGCCTTCGACGCCTTCGTGGAGAACGTCGACCGCAGCTGGCGCAACCCGAACCTGCTCATGTGGCACAACGGCCTCTGGCTGATCGACCACGGCGCCACCCTCTACTTCCACCACGACTGGGCTCGCGCCGAGGCCGTGGTGCATCGGCCGTACCGCTGGGACGACCACGTGCTCAAGCAGTACGCCACAGAGCTCGCGACTGAGGGCCCCCGCCTGGCCGAGCAGATCACCCCGAAGCTGCTCGGCGAGGTGCTGGAACTGGTGCCGGACGAGTGGCTGGTCGACGGCGACCGGCAGGCATACCTCGACCACCTCTCGCAGCGCGCCGCGCGTCCGGAGGCGTGGCTGCCGTGACCACCCCTCTCCCCTACGAGTACGCCGTCATCCAGGCCGTCCCCCGCATCGAACGGGGTGAGCTGATCAACGTCGGCGTGCTCCTTTACTGCCAGCGCCGCGACTTCCTGGACGCCGCCACCCACTTGGACGAGAACCGCCTCCGAGCCCTGGACCCCTCGGCCGACATCCCCGCGATCCGCACGGCCCTGGAGGCGTGGGGCCGCACCTGCGCGGGTGGCGGCCCCTCGGCCGACATGAAGCTGGGCGAACGTTTCCGCTGGCTGGTGGCCCCTCGAAGCACGATCCTGAGGGCCGGACCGGTCCACATGGGCCTGGCCACCGACCCCGCCGCCGAGCTGGACCGCCTGACGAACCTGCTGGTCCACTGACGAACCTGCTGGTCCACTGACGAACGTGCTGGTCCACTGACGAGGAAGACGATCACGCTGCCGGGACGGTGACGGGCGGACGGCTCAGGTCGACCTCATAGCTGACTCCTCTCGGTGAGTGGCAGGTGATGACGGCGCCCGGGTGCAGGCGGGGATCGGACGCATAGAGGTCGGCCAACCGGCGCTCGGCCGCGGTGTCGCCGGCGTCGGCCGCCAGGAGCAGGTCGGCCACCTCGTCGATCAGGGCCGTGTCGGCGGCGGCGGTGGCTGACCGGGCGGCTGCCGCCTCCAGGGCCGGCCACGACTCGGGGAGCGGGCGGGAGCCGATCAGGGTCGCGGTGGTCGACCAGAGGTCCCAGAGCAGCAGCTCGTCGCCGCGGCGGTGGGCCAGCTCGTTGAGGACGTATTGCTGGATCATCAGGGGGCCGCGGATCGGGACGTCGCCGCCCACGCCGAACAGGTAGGGGTCGTCCTCCCCTCGCCGGAAGGAACGCCACGCCTGCGCCGCCGTGCGCAGGCCGCCCGGCCCGAGCGGCACGTCGGTGACATCGACGGGGTAGCCGGCGGCCGGGTCGAGCTGGGGGTCGGTGGCGATCCAGCGGGCGCCGTCGTGCCACTCCACCACGACGTGATCGACGTGGAAGCCGGGCTCGAAGTAGTCGGCGAACCCGACCCGGCTGCGCGCCGGAATCCCGTGGGCTCGGAGGGCCGCCACGGTGAGCAGCGTGAAGTCGCGGCAGCAACCGACCACTCGCTGCTCCGGCGGGCAGGGCGTGGTCAGGGGGCCGTCGAAGGGGAAGGCGTCGAGGATCCGCTCCACCCAGCGGTTGTCGATCTCGGCGAGCCGGTCGGGCGGGAAGTCGATGCCGGAGGCGCGGTAGTGGGTCAGCACGTTGCGGACGACAGCGGCGATCCCGGCGACGTCGCCGGGCAGGCCGGTGAGCCGGAAGTGGTGACGGCCGGGGTCGGAGAAGCGGGTCTGCCGGGTGTAGTCCACGTTTTTCATCCCTCGAACGGTTGGGCGACGTGCACGAACGGATCGGTCCCGGCGAGCCGGTCCCAGTTGTCCAGATAGATCTCGCGAGGTGGCGCCGTGAGGATCAGGCCGGCGTCGATGACGTGCTGGTGCACCGCGTCGTAGGCCTGGGTGATCCGCGGATAGAAACAGTCGTCCCGGGTGACCTCGGCGAACGCCACGAGACGCTCGGGCTCCCGGCGTATCGCCATCTGCCCGGCCGGCTCGACCGAGCCGGTGAAGGGGACGCAGACCTCGATCGGCGCCTCGCTCTCCGGCGTGACGGCGCGGTGGTAGATCACCCAGTGCTCGCCGGTGCACGCGGCGCCCTGCTCCTCGAGGTGCCGCCGGATCTCCCACTCGGCCGCGCCCATCGCCGGCACCAGGTTTTCCTGATCGACCTCGAACGTCAGGGTGGCGATCTTGCGGGCCGGCGCCAGGGCGACCTGCACCTGATAGCTCCGCTGCGGCTCGTCGCCGTGCACCAGCCGGGTCCGCAGCCAGACATAGCTCTCCCGCCGGGCGGAGAACGCCGCCTCCTCCCCCGCCCACCACCGGTCGAGACGGCGACCGGCCTCGGCGTCGGGCAGGTCGAGCACCTCGCCGATCACGGCGAGCGGCATGCCGAGCCGGCGCAGCAGGCTGATCCGGGCGGCCCGCTCCAACTGGGCGGCCGCATAGTGCCGGTAGCTGCTGGCGGCGTCGACCGTGGCCGGCGGCAGGAGGCCCGACGCCTCATAGAGCCGGAGCGCCTTGACCGACAGGCCCGCCCGCTTGCTGAACTCCCCGATGTTCATCATGCGACCGATGGTGAACCCTGCCCCAAGGGTCGAGTAAAGGGACTTCCGGGAATGAATTTTGCGGGCACACTGAGCGGATGCAGCTGCCGCTCAACCCTCCGGTCAAGCCGATGCTCGCCAAACCCGTCGCCGACATCCCGCCGGATCAGATCTACGAGCCCAAATGGGACGGCTTCCGGTCGATCATCTTCCGGGACGGCGACGAGGTGGAGATCGGCAGCCGCAACGAGAAGCCGATGACGCGGTATTTCCCGGAGATAAGAGAAGCCGTCCTGGCCAACTTCCCGGAGCGCGCGGTCATCGACGGCGAGGTGATCGTCGCCGACACCGAGCGGAACACCCTCGACTTCGAGGCTCTGCAACAGCGCATCCACCCCGCGGCCAGCCGGGTGAAGCTGCTCTCCGAGCAGACCCCGGCCAGCTTCGTCGCGTTCGACCTGCTGGCCCTCGGCGACGAGGACCTCACCGAGCTGCCCTTCGCGCAGCGGCGGGAGCGGTTGCTGGAGGCGCTCAAGGACGCGAGACCGCCGGTGTACGTCACCCCCGCCACCGACGACACCGCGGAGGCGCGGCGGTGGTTCGAGGAGTTCGAGGGCGCCGGCCTGGACGGCTTGATCACCAAGCCCCGCGACATCACCTATCAGCCCGACAAGCGGGTGATGTTCAAGGTGAAGCACAAGCGGACGGCCGACTGCGTGGTGGCCGGCTACCGCGTGCACAAGTCCGGCCCTGACCGGATCGGATCACTGCTGCTGGGCCTCTACGACGAGCGCGGCGTGCTCGCCTCGGTCGGCGTGATCGGTTCCTTCCCGATGACCGTCCGGGAGGAGCTCTTCGCCGAGCTGCAGCCGCTGGTCACCACGTTCGACGGCCACCCGTGGGACTGGGCGAGGCAGGAGGAGGGCGAGCGCACCCCGCGCAAGAACGAGTACAGCCGGTGGAACAACGGCAAGGACCTCTCCTTCACACCGCTGCGCCCGGAGCGGGTGGTCGAGGTCCGCTACGACTACATGGAGGGCGTCCGGTTCCGGCACACCGCCCAGTTCGAACGGTGGCGGCCCGACCGGGAACCCGCGACCTGCACGTACGAGCAACTCGAGCGCCCGGTTCGATTCGATCTCGCGGAGGTCCTCAACGGTCGATGACCACCGCACCGGAAACGACCGGATAGTGTCGTCGTGTGGATCGCCGCCTCGTCGCACTGCTGGCCGTCATGCTCCTGGCCCTGTCCGGGTGCACCCTGCCGTCGTTCGCGCCGAACGGCGCCGACGAGCCGGCCGGCCCGGGCCAGGCGGTGGGCGGCAGCGCGGCCCCGAGCGGCACGATCGCCTGGAAGCCCTGCCCGGAGGTGCCGCGCGAGCTGGTCGGCCGGGCCGCGACCGGCATGTCCTACGACTGCGGCACGGTCCGGGTGCCTCGCGACTGGAGTGTCCCGAGCGCCGGCGAGTCCTATGACATCGCGCTGATCCGCATCCGATCTGCCAAGCAGCGTGACCGGATCGGATCACTGCTGCTGAACCCCGGCGGCCCCGGCGCCTCGGGCATCGAGCTGGCCGCCTACTTCTCCTTCGGCCCGACGTTCGGCGGTCTGCCCACCGAGATCACCGACCGGTTCGACGTGATCGGCTTCGACCCGCGGGGCATCGGCCGGTCCAATCCGGTGAAGTGCCTCTCCGACGCCGACCAGGACGTCTTCTTCGGCTCCGATCAAGACCCGGTGAGCCAGGCCGCCTTCGACGAGCTCGCCGCGGTGAACAAGCGGATGGCCGACGACTGCGCCGAGAAATATGGGGATCAGCTGCGCACCTTCTCCACCGAGCAGGCCGCCCGTGACATGGACGCGCTGCGTGAGGCGCTCGGCGACGAGAAGCTCAGCTACCTGGGCTTCTCCTACGGCACCCTGCTCGGCGCCACCTACGCCCAGCTCTTCCCGGACAAGATCCGCGCGCTCGTGCTCGACGGCGCGATCGACCCGACCGAGGACTATGTGCAGAGTTCCGAGGCGCAGGCCATGGGATTCGAGCGGGCTTTCGCGAACTTCACCGCCTGGTGCACGAAGACGCCGGCCAAGTGCCCCATCGCGCCCGACGCGCGAGGCGCGGTCACCGATGCCTTGGCCAAATCAAAGGCCTCCCCTGTACGAGGACCGGACGGTCGCGACGCCACGGCGGGCTGGATCCTCTACGCCGTCATCTCGTCGCTCTACACCGAGTCCGGCTGGGCCAGCCTGGCCGAGGCCGTCGACGACCTGCAGCGTGGCGACGCCACGGCGATCTTCGAGCTGGCCGATCAGTACACCGAACGCCAGCCGGACGGCACGTACACGAACATGTTCGACGCGAACATCGTGGTGAACTGCACCGACACCGATGACGCGCCGACCGTGCCGCAGGTGCGCAAGCTCCAGAGCGAGTGGCGCGAGAAGTACCCGATGTTCGGCGCGCCGATCGCGGTCGGCATGCTCCCGTGCGCGAACTGGTCCGGCGAGCGCGACCCGTACCCGGCCGGCGAGGCGAAGGGCGCGCCCCCGATCGTGGTGGTCGGCACCACCGGCGACCCGGCCACGCCGTACGAGAACACCGCCGACCTGGCGGCCATGCTGGGCGAGGACGTCGGTCACGTGCTGACCTGGGAGGGCGAGGGGCACACCGCCTATCCGTCGACGGACTGCATCGTCGACGCGGTGGACGGCTATCTCATCGATCTGACGGTGCCTCAGGAAGGACTGCGCTGTCCGGCACGCTGACGCCCTGACGCGCGGCCATCTCGTCGAGCAGCCTGCGGACGTGGCGCAGGTTCGCCTTGAGCTCCTCCTGCTCCTCGTGCCGGAACGCGTCGGTGTCCACGATCAGCTTGCTGGCGAAGTGCGCCGTGATCAGCGGGATCACCAGAAGCACCATGATCGAGATGAGCAGGCCGGCCATGATGCGGGCCTGCCAGCTCGCCGGGGAGATGTCGCCGTACCCGACGGTGGACGCGGTGACCACGGCCCACCAGATCGAGTCGCCGAACGACGTGTCCGCCTCGAAGACGTTGTAGAGCGATCCGCAGATGATGATCAGCAGCGAGTAAGCGATCAGCAGCGTCTTGGGTGAGTTGGCCAGCCAGACCACGCCGCGGTAAGCCCATCGCGGCAGCGTGAGCAGCAGATGCATGAGGTCATCGTGCCCGAGGCGACCACCGTGCGACAGCCCGTGACAGGGTAGGGATCATGGATTTCCGGATCGCCACCCGCGCTGACGTGCCAGCCGTCCTCGACCTGCTGGCCGATGACGACATCACCCGCGAGCGGGGGTACGGCACGGTTCCCGAGCACATCGACGCGGCGATCTGGCGGGCGTTCGAGGCGATCGACGCCGACGACCGCAACGAGCTGATCGTCGCCGTCGACGGCGACGAGGTGATCGGCACCTGCCAGCTGACCTTCATCCCGGGCCTGAGCCGCGGCGGCGGCGAGCGGATGCTCATCGAGGCGGTCCGGATCCACTCCGCCCGGCGCGGCGAGGGCCTGGGCGGCGAGCTGATCCGCTGGACGGTCGAGCGGGCCCGGGAGCGCGGCTGCCGGATGGCGCAGCTGACCACCGACAAGAAGCGCACCGACGCGCACCGCTTCTACGCGAAGCTCGGCTTCACCGCTTCCCACGAGGGATTCAAGAAGACCCTATGACCAGTTCGCCTTGTTGATTTTGCTGGGCTGCACGCGCGGCGGCTCACCGGGCATCTTCGGGTGGTCCGGCGGGTACGGCATGTCCCCGAGCCCCGCCTTCTCGTCCCGCTCCGACCACTCCAGCAGCGGCGTGAGGTCGTGCTCGACGTCGTCGATCGCGGCGTGCGGGTCACCGATGGCCGCCAGCCGGGCGGGCACCGTCCGCAGGTCGAAGTCGTCCGGCTCGACACTGGTGAGCTCGTCCCAGGTGACCGGCGTGGAGACGGTGGCCCGGGCGTTGGCACGCAGCGAGTAGGCACAGGCGATGGTCCGGTCCCGGGCCGTCTGGTTGAAGTCGATGAAGACCCGGTCGCCGCGCTCCTCCTTCCACCAGGCCGTGGTGATCTTCTCCGGGTTGCGCCGCTCCACCTCCCGGGCCAGCGCGATCGCGGCCCGCCGCACCTCCACGAAGGACCAGCGCGGCGCGATCCGGACGTAGACGTGCACGCCCCGGCCGCCGGAGGTCTTCGGGAACCCGGTCCAGCCCAGGTCGGCGAGCACCTCGCGGACCACGCCGGCGGTCGCCACCACGTCGCCGAAGCCGAGGCCGGGCTGCGGGTCCAGGTCGATGCGGAGTTCGTCGGGGTTGTCCGGGGCGGCGCCGCGGACCGGCCACGGGTGGAACACGACGGTCCCCATCTGGGCCGCCCAGGCGACGTGAGCGAGGTCGGCGGGGCACAGCTCGTCCGCCGTACGCATGCTCGGGAATTTGATCTTCGCGGTCTGGATCCAGTCGGGCACGCCACGGGTGGGTATCCGCTTCTGGAAGAAGGTCTCGCCGTCCAGGCCGTCGGGGAAGCGCTGCAGGGTGGTCGGCCGGTTGCGCAGGGCTCGGAGGATGCCGTCGCCGGCTGCCAGGTAGTACTCGAAGACGTCCCGCTTCGTGAAGCCCCGGCTCGGGAACATCACCTTGTCCGGGCTGGAGAGTCGCACGGTGTGGCCGGCGATGTCGTGCTCTTCCGCGGCGGCTTTCGGCATGGTCCCGACCCTATGCCGTCCCGCGCCCCGGGGCAGCCCGGAAAGCCTGAAGGCCGCCCCGGAGGACGGCCTTCAGCGGTGAAAACGTCAGGCGCGGCGGCGCCGGGTGTACCAGACCGCCGTGCTGCCGGCGGCGACCAGCAGGCCGCCGAGGGCGATGGTGCCGGTGAGCGGCGCCCCGGTGACCGGGAGGGTGCTGCTGTCGCTGACGCCCGCGCCCGCCGTCGTGGCGCTCGGGACCGGCTCGACGGTCTCGGCGGCGGTGCCGCCCGGGACCTCGGAACTCGGGGCCGGGCTGCTCGGCGCCGGGCTGCTGGGCGCGGGGCTCTCGCCGCCGTAGCCCGGCTTGCCGCGAGTGCCACCGGTGGTCTCGGTCGCGGCCGGGGCGGCCGTCTCGTTCGCGGTGCCGCTGTAGTCGTCCGCACCACGCGTGCCCGCCGGGTCGGGGCTGGTCATGACGGCCGGGAGAGCGGCCTGGGCGGCGCCTTCGGCAGCGCTGGCCGGCGATCCGCTGAGGGCCAGGGCGGCGAGGACGGTGACGCCGACCGCGGGAAGTCCTGCGGCCAGCCGACGCGAGAAGCTCATGAGAGGAGTATCCGTTCTGTCGCTGAAGGTAGGTTTCATGGTCGCACGGGAGCTTAGCGGGGATTGCCCGTTTTACCCGTAAACATCCCCCGGCGGGTCTTCAACTCGGAAGACCACCAAAACGGTGACTTCTCCACAAATGCGACAAAGCGAACAGCTTGAGCTCGAACTGCGGATCCGCGGCGAAGAAGCCCCCGCTGTACGGAGCGTGCAGCTGAACGCTGTCCCCCGACTCCAGGTAGACCGAGACCACGGTCCGCCGCCCCCGGCGCTCGGCGCGCAGGTCGACGACCTGCTGCCAGAGGGCGAGGTCGTCGTCGAAGACAGACGTCGTACGGATGCCGCGGTTGCCCACCTCGACCCCGGTCCGGCGCCCGGCCGCGACACCCAGTACCGCTCCAAGCAGCAGCGGAGCGAGGACCAGGGCGGCCCACATCCACCCTGGCGGGAGGCTCTCCCCCGGCCAGGCGAGGGTGGCTATCACCGCCGTCGTGACACCCGCCACAGCGCTGAGCGCGCCGAGGTAGAGACCGTGGCCGAGAGCCTGCTGCCAGGTCGGCCGGAACGTCGCCGGGGATGCAGCTTCCATGAATAGGTCAACGGGATCGTTCTCACCTCCGGCGCACGCCGGGTGCGACGTACGGTTGACACATGGCAACCGATGAGACCACGCTGCCGACCACCGAGGACGAGTGGCGGATCCGCCTGTCCCCGGCCGAGTTCCGGGTGCTGCGTGAGGCCGGCACCGAGGCACCGTGGACCGGCGAGTACGTGGACACGAAGACCGAGGGCATCTACAACTGCCGGGCCTGCGGCGCCCAGCTCTACCCGAGCGACACGAAATTCGACAGCCACTGCGGCTGGCCCTCGTTCGACGACGCCATCCCGGGCGCGGTCAAGGAGATCGAGGACCGCAGCCACGGGATGGTCCGTGTCGAGATCAGGTGCGCGAACTGCGACTCGCACCTGGGCCACGTGTTCCGGGGCGAGCACTTCACCCCGAAGAACACGCGGCACTGTGTGAACAGCCTGTCGATCAGGCTCGAACCTCGTACACCGTGATGTCGCCGGTGCGGTAACGCTCCGTCGCGAACTGGGCCAGCTCCGGGCTGGCCCAGACCTCGCCCTTCTGGTCGGGGCTCGGGATCTGCGTGGTCCCGACAGCGACCAGCCAGCGCACCCCGTGGTCCCGGACGAACGAGTTCACCCGCTCGGCCGTGGGGTCGTAGAAGACCTGGTCGTTGCGTTCCAGCAGGGCCGGATCCCAAAAGACGCTGCGATACAGCGTCCGGTCCCAGAGCCCGCCGGTGGAGAACGCCGGCTCGGTGTAACTCCAGCCCTCCAGCACGACCTGCCGCTCGGACCAGGCCGCCAGCCAGAAGTCCCGGCTGTCGCACGGGCTGATCTGCGCACGGCAGTGACTGTTCGTGGCCACCTTGTCCCGGGGATGCGAGTTCGCCCGCAGCCACCGCCCGGCGTCGATCGCGCCCGGCGGCATCGCGAAGTAGTTCCCCGGCGCCACGACGTCCCGCTGCGGCTCCCCGGAGACGAGCGCGTCCAGCATGCCCTGGTTGGTCACCACGCCGCTGGTCACCGCGACCGAGGAGACCGCGAGGGCGGCCACCGCGAGCACGAGCGGCCGGCGCAGGCGCACCACCAGCCCGATCACCACGAGCACCGCCACGATGCCGGCGAGCACCTCGGCCAGTACCACGTAGGGCCGGGTCGCCTGGTCGACGGTCCAGCTCGCCAGCAGGGACGGCGGCGCGTCCTTCCCGGCGGTCTGCCGGATCACCAGCAGGGCGGCCACGCTTCCGGCGACGCCGAGCAGGGCGATCGGGAAGAACCTCTTCGGCAGGCGCTCGCCCGCCGGGAACAGGGCGGCCAGGCCGATGGCGGTGAGGATGCCGAGGTACGGGGTGGCCGAGCGCCCGAAGTACGTCTGGCTCATCCCGGGATGCGCCAGGATGTAGAGCGCGCCGAGACCGGAGATCGCGAACCCCAGCATCACGTGGATGATCGGGTCGGTCCGCCAGCCCCGCCGCAGCAGCCCGGCCATGCAGGCCCAGCCGAAGAGGCAGGCGCCCAGCGAGATCCCGGTCAGCGCCGCCAGCGTCGGCCAGTCGTTCAGCCCGTTCTGGGTGCCCATGACCACCCGGCCGAGCATCGCGAACTTGACCGTCTGCAGCGGATTGACCTCGGTGCCCTGCGACCCCGATCCATAGAGGACGAGCTGCGCGAACGCCAGCCAGCCACCGGAGATCAGCAGCGCCGGCAGCTCCGGCCCGGGCAGCTTGACCTGGATCAGCCGGAAGAACAGGGCCAAGAGCAGACCGCAGATCAGCATCGGTACGAAGGTCGCCTTCGCTCCGGCCATCGCACCGATCAGCAGCGTCAGCACCACCCACGGCAGCGGCCGGCGCCGTTCCGCCCCCGGTGAGGCCTGGAAGATGCCGGCCAGCACGTAGATCGCCACGATGCAGAAGAGCGCCGCGAACGTCTGCGTCGGACTGACCCAGAGGTTGTCGATGAACTGGATCGAGTCCATCGGCCGGTGCGTCCAGCCCCACGGGACGGTCACCGCGGCGCCGAGCATCAGCAGGATCGCGACGTTGCCCGGCCACCAGCGACCGGTGATCCGGTGCACCAGCGCGATGACGACCAGCAGGAACGCGGCGATCATCGGAACCGGGAGCAGCCGCATGATCAGGACCTGCGGCTCGACACCGCTGATCCAGCTCGCCGCGGCGCCGTGCGCGTAGACGTACCAGTGGTAGACCAGCTCGACGCCGGACACCCAGGGCGTTCTCAGCGGCACGTCGTGCTTGAACTCGCCGACCAGCGCGAACTGGAACGGGAAGTCGACGTGCATCACCGCCGAGTACGGCTCGGTGAGCGAGTTGTACCGGAACGACGACAGCGCGATGCTCCACAGCATGAACGACGTGCCGAGCGCCGCCGACCAGGACGCCCCGGCCGGCATCCGCTCCCGGTTGCCCCGCCAGAACCGGCGCAGGCCCGGCACCGCGGTGAACAGCACGACGGTGAGGATCGGCCAGGCCAGCACGGCGTACGGCTGGTCGGCCTGCCGCGCCAGCATGTAGACCGGCAGCTCCACCGCGAAGCCGGCGGCCGTGCCGAACGCGGCGTCCAGCGGGAGGTGGCCAGCCCGGCCCTGCAGCGCACGCCAGATCAGCGTGCCGGGCAGCGTCACGCAGAACAGCGAGTACGCCGCGAAGGTGATCAGATCCCGGTCGGTCACGCCGTAGTAGCGCATCGTCACGACGGTGACGGCCAAGGTGAAGATCAGCGCCAGCCAGCCGGGGCTGGGCAGACGACGCCGACCGGCCACCCGGGGTTCGGGGGCCGGCTCGGTTTCTTCAGTTCGGGGTGCTTCGGTGAGTTCTGCGGTCATCACCGATGGGTGGCCAGCTGGGTTGGAACAGCCGCCGTCTCCAGCGAGACGATCTCCGGCTTCGTGCTCATCGGCTCCTGCTCATCCGTGTCGAACGCGACCAGGAACCGTGGGCGGTTCTGGGTCGCGGCATAGATTCGTCCCACGTACTCGCCGAGCAGGCCCAGGCAGATGAGCTGCACCGCGCCGAGCAGCAGCACGGCGATGTAGAGGGAGGTCCAGCCCGGCACGGTAACACCGAAGCCCCAGGCCGCTATGCCGCTGACCACCAGACCGAGACACACCATGAAGGTGACCAGGCCCAGCCAGGTCGCCACCCGCAGCGGGGCGGCCGAGAAGCTGGTGACGCTGTCCACACTCAGCTTGATCATCTTGTGCAGGGGATATTTCGTCTCACCGGCGACACGCTCGGCGCGGACGTACGCCACCTCGCCGCTGGCGAAGCCGAGCGACGGCACCACCAGGCGGTAGACCGGCTGCTGCTCCTGCAGGTCGTTCAGGGTGTCCACCACCACACGGCTCATCAGCCGGAAGTCGCCGGCCTGGTCGCTGAGGTGCGGGCCGACCAGCTTGCGCATGAGCCAGTAGTAGACGCCGGCGGTGTTGCGCTTGAACGACGTGTCGGTGCTGCGGTCGCTGCGGACGCCGTACACCACGTCCAGGTTCTCCGAGCGGGCCTTCTCCAGCATGTCGCCGATCGTCTCCGGCGGGTCCTGCAGGTCGGCGTCGATGCTCACCACGTAGGCGCCGCGGGCGGACTTCAGGCCGGCGGCGAGGGCCGACTGGTGGCCCACGTTGCGGCGCAGCTTGATCACGCGCAGCGCCGGCCAGTCCTGGCGCAGCTCGAGCAGGCGGGCCACCGTCTCGTCCCGGCTTCCGTCGTCGACCGCGACCACTTCGTACGTCACACCCAGGCCGTCCAGAACCGGACGCAGGCGCGCCACGAAGTGATCGACCGCCTCGCGCTCGTTGTACATCGGCGTCACGACCGAGAGGGTCAATTCGTCGAGCACGAAGTCACGTGACATCTTCCGGTCCCCCAGAGTGGAAAGGCTCGCACTGAAAGGCTCTACGTGCGCCCGCCGAATGCGAGCGATCTTCGCCAGCCAACGGTCGGGAAGGATACCCAGGACTTGCTAATGGAAGATGTCCCCCTCCTGTGAGTCAAGTCGCACCAGGTCGTCTATCCGGTAACGGGGAGCCGTCCCGGAGGTGATCCATCCGGTGGACGACGCGACGACCCAGCCGGTCCCGATCTCGGGAGCGAAGGTGTCACCCTCCGCATCGAAGTCTATTGTCGTGCGCACCAGATGCGCCGCTCTCGGAAGAAACGCAGCGTAGATCTCACCCCCGCCCATCACCCAGAAGTCGTCCTCGGCGATCTCGTCCGGGGAGTGGGCGATCACCGCTCCGGGTGCGGACCAGCCGGGCGAGCGGGTCAGCACCACGTTGCGGCGGCCGGGCAGCGGGCGGACCCGTTCGGGCAGCGAGTCCCAGGTGGCCCGGCCCATCACCACGGTGGAGCCCATCGTCCGCTCCTTGAAGAGGCGCTGCTCCCCCGGCACCCGCCAGGGGATGTCGCCGCCCGCGCCGATCACCCCGTTCCTGGCCTGTGCCCAGATCATGTGGACCGTCATACGGCAACCGGCGCCTTGATCGCGGGGTGGTGCCGGTAGTCCACCACGGTGAAGTCCTCGTACCGGTAGTCGAAGAGGCTCGGCCGCTCGGCGATCTCCAGGCGCGGGAACTCGTACGCCTCCCGGCCCAGCTGCTCGGTCACCTGCTCCACATGGTTGTCGTAGATGTGGCAGTCGCCACCCACCCAGATGAAGTCACCGGCGGCGAGACCGGCCTGGTCCGCGACCATCCGGGTGAGCAGCGCGTAACTGGCGATGTTGAACGGCACACCCAGGAAGAGGTCGGCGCTGCGCTGGTAGAGCTGGCAGGAGAGCTTCCCGTCGGCCACGTAGAACTGGAACAGCGCGTGGCAGGGCGCCAGCGCCATGTCCGGCAGCTCACCGACGTTCCACGCGGAGACCAGCATCCGGCGCGAATCCGGATTCGTCCGGAGCGTGTCGAGGATCTCGGAGATCTGGTCCACCTCGCCCCGCGGCGTCGGCCAGGACCGCCACTGGTGCCCGTAGACCGGGCCCAGCTCACCGGACTCGTCCGCCCACTCGTCCCAGATCGTCACACCGTGCTCGTGCAGGTATGCGACGTTGGTGTCACCGCGGAGGAACCAGAGCAGCTCCACCGCGAGCGACTTGAAGTGCACCCGCTTCGTGGTGATCAGCGGGAAGCCACGGGACAGGTCATAGCGCAGGCGCTCACCGAAGAGGCTGCGGGTGCCGGTCCCGGTCCGGTCGCTCTTCGGCGTACCGGACCGGAGGACCCGCCGGAGTAGATCTTCGTACTGGGTGTCGACGGCTGAATCCGCGAGGTGCATGACCCAAACCGTAGCGTCAGGCGCGGAGCTTCCCGGCGATGGTCACGATCCGCGTGGCCAGGTGATCCAGGGCCGCGAACTGCACGTCAGTGAGCGGGGCGTCGTTACTGCCACCGGTCACGTGCGAGACGCCGTAGGGGTTGCCGTCGGCGAACTTCAGCGGATCGGTGTACCCGGGTGCCACCACGACGCCACCGAAGTGGTAGATCGTGTTGTAGAGCGCCAGCAGCGTCGACTCCTGGCCGCCGTGCTCGGTCATCGAGGCGGTGAACCCGGCGTACGCCTTGTTCGCGAGCAGCCCCTGCGCCCACTGCGGGCCGAGCGTGTCGATGAACTGTTTGAGCTGGCTCGCCACGTTGCCGTACCGGGTCGGCGTGCCGAACAGCACGGCGTCGGCCCAGACCACGTCATCGGCGGCCGCCTTCGGCTCGTTCTTCGTCCTGTCGAAGTGCTGGCTCCAGGCCGCGTTCGACGCGATCGCCTCCTCCGGGGCCAGCTCGGGGACCTGGCGGAGACGTACCTCGGCGCCCGCCTTCTCCCCCGCCTCCCGCAACCGCTCCGCCATGCGATGGATGGTTCCGGTGGACGAGTAGTAGATGATCGCCAGTTTGACGTCTGCCACGGTTCCTCCTCGGGGAGACCTTCACTTACCGAAAAGGAGATCCCCCCGAGGGCCCGGCCGTAACGCTTATAGGCGGATTTCACTGCCGTTCGGGCCGACCGCGTCGGCCTGATCGTCGTCCAGCCAGACGCCGTCGGTCGCCAGGTAGCGGAACTTGTAATGGCCCGGGTCGAGCGGCACGCTGACGGTCCGCGTGCCGTTGCGGCGCGGCTGGAGCTCGTGGCGGCCCGGCTCCCAGCCGTTGAAGTCGCCGACGACGCTGACCGTGCCGGCCGGCTCGTCCGCCGGCAGGCTGAACGTGACACGGGTCTTGTTGCCGAACAACTTACTGCGTTTGATCATGGCGTCCTCCACAAAGCCGGGCTCCCATCCGTATAACGGCAGGAACGGGCCGAAGGTGAGGACACGCCGCGTATGTTGTGCCGATGCATCCGGAACCTCACGACGAGCTTCGCGTGGCCTCGTTCCGCGACCTCGACACCACAACTCTTTACTCGATCCTCCAGTTGCGCTCCGACGTCTTCGTCGTCGAACAGGAGTGTGCCTACCCCGATCTGGACGGCCGGGACATCGAGCCGGGCACCCGGCACATCTGGTTCGAGCGGGACGGCGAGGTCCGCGCCTACTTGCGGGTCCTCTCCGAGCCCGGCGGCATCGAACGGATCGGCCGGGTGGTCACCGCCAAGCACGCCCGGGGCGCCGGCCTGGCCGGCAGACTGGTCGCCGAAGCGCTCCGGGTGATCGGGAACCGGCCGAGCATGCTGCACGCGCAAGCACACCTGGCCGGTTTCTACGGCAAGTTCGGCTTCAAGCAGACGGGACCCGAATTCGTGGAGGACGGCATCCCGCACATCCCGATGATCAGGGGAGATTGGCAACCAGCTCGGTGACCGAACGGCGGCGGCCGGTGAAGAACGGGACCTCTTCACGGACGTGCCGCCGCGCGCCCGAAGCCCGCAGGTCACGCATGAGGTCGACGATGCGGTGCATCTCGTCGGCCTCGAACGCGAGCATCCACTCGTAGTCGCCGAGCGCGAACGAGGCGACCGTGTTGGCGCGCACGTCCGGGTACGGCCGGGCCATCTTCCCGTGCTCGGCCAGCAGCTGGCGGCGCTCCTCGTCGGGCAGCAGGTACCACTCGTAGGAGCGGACGAACGGGTAGACGCAGATGTATGGCCGGGCCTCCTCGCCGGCCAGGAACGCCGGCAGGTGGCTGCGGTTGAACTCGGCCGGGCGGTGCAGCGCCATCTGCGACCAGACCGGCTCCAGGTGCCGGCCGAACGCGGTCCGGCGGAACAGCCCGTAGGCGTCCTGCAACGCGTCCGGCGTGGCCGCGTGCCACCAGATCATCACGTCGGCGTCGGCGCGCAGGCCGGACACGTCGTAGGTGCCGCGGATCGTGACGTCCTTCTCCGCGAGCTGCCCGAAGAGCGCGTCCACCTCGCTCGCCAGATCCTCGCGGAGCGCCGGGAGCGGCGTCGCGGCCCGGAACACCGACCACATGGTGTACCGGATCGTCGCGTTCAGCTCCTTGATCCGCGCCGCGTTGGTCTGCTCGCTCATGCTTCCTCCAAAAACGTGACTACTTCGTCTGCGGCGCGCTCACCACTGGCCACGCACACCGGAATGCCGACACCGTCGAAGGCCGCGCCGGCCAGGGCCAGGCCCGGCGGCAGATCGGCCCGGGCCGCCGAGACCCGGTCGGCGTGACCGGGGGCGTATTGCGGGAGGGCGCCACCCCACCGCTGGATCCAGGACGCGGACGGCTCGGGCAGCGCGACACCGGCCAGCTCGCCCAGCTCCCGCACCGCCCGGCCGAGCAGCGCGGCGTCGTCCAGCTGGAGACGCTCCTCCTCGCCGGCCCGGCCCAGCGACGCCCGCACGATCACCGGGCCGTCCGGGCGGTCCAGATGGGGCCACTTGCGCGTGAAGAACGTCGCGGCCTTCACCAGCGTGCCCTCGCCCGGCGGGACCAGGAAACCGGAGAGCCCGGGCAGCTCGGTCCCGGCCGGCAGCGCCAGGCCCACCAGCGCCACGCTCGCATAGGTCAGCGCCGCGACCGCCTCGGCAGCCTCCGGCGCCACCTCGCCGAGCAGCCGGGCCGCCGGCGTCGCGGGAACGGCCAGGATCACCGCATCCGCGTGGTCGGTCAGCGGCGCCGGCGCCGCGCCGATCCGAAGATCCCAGCCCTTATCGGTACGGCAGACCGAGTGCACCGGCAGACCCAGGCTGATCCGGGCGCCGCTCGCCTCGGCCGCGGCGGCCACCAGACGGCTCATCCCGCCGTCCACCGCGGCGAAGACCGGCTGCCCGGGCACCCGCCGGGAGGCTCGCTGCGCGGACCGCACCGCGTCGCGCAGCGTGTGCTCGGTCTCGGCGGCCAGAGCCAGCTGCGGCATCGTGACCCGCAGGGAGAGCTGGTCGGCGCGGCCGGCGTAGACGCCACCGAGCATCGGATCGACGAGCCGGTCGACGACCTCGGCGCCGTACCGCGAGCGGACCAGCGTGCCGACGGCCACGTCCTCACCGGGCGCCAGCAGTGGTTTCCCGCCGTCGGCATCGGAATCCGCGTCGGGCAGCGCCACCCCGTCCAGCGTGGACAGGTCGGCGGGCACACCCACCAGCGTCCCGGCCGGGATCGGGGTGAGCCGGCCGCCGATGGACAGGGCCGCGGGCTGTCTCGCCGGGTGCACCAGCGCGTCACCGAGGCCGAGCCGCCGGGCCAGGGCCACCGCCGCCGACTCGCCGCCGTCCGCACCGCTGGTCAGGAACGACTCGGCGCCGCGCTCGACCGGCAGGCCGCCCAGCTCGCCGGTGCGCAGCTTGCCACCGAGAGCGCCGCCCTGCTCATAGACCGTGATGTCCGCGCCCTGCGGCAGCCTGTCCCGCAGCCGCACGGCAGCCGCCAGGCCGGCGATGCCGCCACCGATGACCGCGATCCGCTTCCGCACGCTCTTCACACTCCCAGGTCCGCCCGAACCCCCACCCGCCCGGGGTCGTTCGTTGTGATCCGAGCCTGCCAGGCTTACGACCCGGTCGACCAGGGACCCAGGTCCCATCTTTCGCCGGCTGCTGAGACCGTGGTCCGACCTCCGGCGCGCGGAGACCATGATCTGACCTCCGGCACGCGGGGAAGCCGATCCGGCCTCCGCGTGATGGACGTCGTGCTCTAGCGGGCCGAGACCTCGTGCACCAGCGCCACCAGGCGGGTCAGGACCTCCGGGTCGGTCTCCGGCATCACACCGTGGCCCAGGTTGAAGACGTGGCCCGGCGCGGCCTGGCCCTGCGCCAGCACCCGGCGGGCCTCCCGCTCGACGGTCTCCCAGCCGGCGAAGAGGATCGCCGGGTCAAGGTTGCCCTGCACCGACCGGTCCGGGCCGATCCGCTTGGTGGCGGCGTCCAGCGGAGTGCGCCAGTCGACACCGACGACGTCGGCGCCGGCCTCACCCATCGCCTCGAGCAGCACCGCGGTGCCGACGCCGAAGTGGATCCGGGGAACCCCGGCATCGGCCAGGCCGCCGAGGACCGCCGACGAGTGCGGCAGCACGTACTGCCGGTAGTCCGCCTCGGAGAGCGCACCGGCCCACGAGTCGAACAGCTGGACCGCGCTCACCCCGGCGTCGATCTGCGTCCGGAGGAACGTGAGCGTGATCTCGGCAAGCCGGGCGAGCAGCGCGTGCCACAGCTCGGGTTCGGCGTACATCATCGCCTTGGTCTTGAGGTAGGTCCTCGACGGACCGCCCTCGATCAGGTAGCTGGCCAGCGTGAACGGCGCGCCGGCGAAACCGATCAGCGGGGTGCTGCCGAGCTCGGCCACGAGAAGCCGGACCGACTCGGCGACGAAGTCCACGTCGCCCGCGGTGATCGGGCGGAGTCTCTGCAGGTCGGCCGCGGACCGGATCGGCTCGGCCACCACCGGGCCGGTGCCGGCCACGATGTCCAGATCGATGCCGGCCGCGGCGACCGGCACCACGATGTCGCTGAAGAGGATCGCGGCGTCGACGCCGTGCCGGCGCACCGGCTGCAGGGTGATCTCGGTGACCAGCTCGGGCCGGCGGCACGACTCCAGCATGCCGACACCCTCCCGGATCTTGCGGTACTCCGGCAGCGAACGCCCGGCCTGCCGCATGAACCAGACCGGCGTGTGCGGCCCGGGGAGGCCACGACACGCCCGGACAAAGGGGGAATCCTCGAGAACGGTCACCGGGTCATCGTGCCACGTGAGTGAGAACGCCCGGCGGCGCGCCGAGCACGGAGGTTCCTGAGATCGGCTTAGTCTTTGCTCCATGGCGTCCCCCGAACCAGGCCCCGAGGCGTTCACCCGCGCCGTCGCCGGGTTGCGCGTGGAGTCGCCGTGGCCGGAGATCCTGCTGGAGGAGATCGCCGCACCTCAGCGGCTCGCTCCGTACGCGTTCGCGCTGAGCGCCACCGTGCTGCGCGGCGGCGACGAGGTGGCGAGCGGCCGGCTGATCCTGCTGCACGAACCGGACGGTCACGAGGCGTGGCGCGGTGACCTGCGCCTGGTCACACTCTGCACCGCCGAACTCGAAGCGGACCTGGCCACCGACCCGCTGCTGCCGGCCGTGGCCTGGACCTGGCTGACCGATGGGCTGGAGCACTACGCGGCGGCGTACACGGCGATCGGCGGCACCGTCACCCAGACCGCCTCGACCCGCTTCGGCGAGCTGGCCGGTCCGGCGCCCACCGCGGACCTGGAGGTGCGCGCCTCCTGGACGCCCACCTCCGACGACTTCCCGGCCCATCTGCGCGGCTGGTGCGCGATGCTGGCCTCCACCGCCGGCCTGCCGCCGCCCGGGGTGTCCTCACTCAGCGACCGGCACCGCGCTCCGGCCGGTTAGGGCCAGGCCCTAACCCTTTCCGCAGGTCCCGAGGGTGTCGCAGGCCGTCTCGATCGGGATGGCCAGGCCGATCCCCTCGGCGTCGCGGGCCTTCGCGGTCGCGATCCCGACCACCTGCTTGCTGGTGTTCACGACCGGGCCGCCGCTGTTCCCCGGGTTGATCGGCGCGTCGAACTGGATCGTCGGCCCGTCCGAGTCGTCCGGCCGGTACGCGCTGATCACGCCGGTGGTGACCGAGTCGTCCAGGCCGAGCGGCGCGCCCACGACCACCACCTGCTGGCCCGGCTTCACCTCGTCGGTGGAGACGCCGAGGGTCTTGATGTCCCGCGAGGTACGCAGGAGCGCCAGGTCCTTGCCGGCGCTCACCTTCACGATCGTCGCGTCGATCCGGGTGTTGCCGCGTTCCAGCGACACCGACTTGTCGCCGCTCTCGAACGTCTCCTCGACCACGTGGTAGTTCGTGAAGAGGTTGGTCCGGCCGTCGTCGGTGGCGCTCACCGCGAACGCGGTGCCGGTGAAGTCACCGGCCCGGACCCGGAAGACGCTGGGCAGCACGGCCGCCGAGATCCCCTCCGGATCGAAGACCGTCGCGAGCTGTTTCTCCAGCTCCTGGGTGCGGCCCTGCTCGGCGGTGACCGCCGAGGCCAGCTCGGAGCTGCTGCGGATCATGCCCTCGACCCGGAACACCTGCCAGGCGGAGACACCGAGCAGCGCCACCACGAGACCCATGATCACCACTCGGCTGCGGCCACCGCGGGCGGGCTCGGGTTTCTGCTCGTAGGCCGGCTCCTGGTATTTCTCGTAGACCGGCTGCTGGTAGGACGGCTGTTGCTGCTGCGGATACCAGTTCTGCTGCTGCTCCCACTGCCGTTCCTGAGCCCACTGCTGTTCCTGGAACCACTGCTGCTCGGGCGCCGCCCGATCGCCCCGGCGCTGGTCATAGCCGTCGGCGGGAGTGAACGGTTCGTATGGGCTCATCCGGCGCGGCCTCCTGGAATCTCAGCGCTGCGTCAGTTGATACGCACGAAACCGCCCAGCGGTTGAGTGATTCTCCAGATCGGGAATCGACGCGCCGGACCCCGGCTGCGCACGGCAAGGGTGCTACCCCCGTACGGTTACGGAGTGACCGACGAAGCACCCCTGCGCCGTCGGGACTCGCCGGACACAGCAGGGGACGGACCGCACGCCGTGCCGCCCGACCCGAATTCTGGCGGTCCCGCAGCAACACCGCTCACCGCGCCCCGCGACGGAACCCCGCGCCCGGTGGAGACAGCGGCCGAACTGGCCGATGTGGTCTCCCGGATGGCGGCCGGAACCGGGCCGGTGGCCGTGGACGCCGAACGCGCCTCCGGCTACCGCTACACGCAACGCGCCTACCTGGTGCAACTCCGCCGGGCAGGTGCGGGCACCGTGCTGCTCGACCCCCTTCCCCTGGACGATCTGCGCACCCTCGACACCGCGCTGGCCGAGGCCGAGTGGGTGCTGCACGCCGCCAGCCAGGACCTGCCGTGCCTGGCCGAGCTCGGCTTCCGGCCGCGCCGGCTCTTCGACACCGAACTGGCCGCGCGGCTCGCCGGGTTCGAGCGGGTCGGCCTGGCCGCGCTCACCGAGCAGCTGCTCGGCTATTCGCTGGAGAAACACCACTCGGCGGCGGACTGGTCGACCCGGCCGCTGCCGGAGTCCTGGCTGACGTACGCGGCGCTCGACGTGGAGCTCCTCACCGACCTGCGTGACCTGCTCTCCGCCGAGCTCGACCGGCAGGGCAAGTCGGCGTGGGCGGCCGAGGAGTTCGCCGCGCTGGTGGCCGGCGCCGACCGGCCGCCGAGGGTCCGCGCCGACCCGTGGCGGCGGACGTCCGGGATACACCGCGTCCGCGGGGCCCGGGCGCAGTCCCGGGTGCGCGCCCTCTGGTACGCCCGAGACGGTGTCGCGGCCCGGAAGGACTCGGCGCCCGGCCGGGTGCTGCCGGACTCGGCGATCGTCGCGGCTGCCGAGGCCGACCCGAAGGACGAGCGCACGCTGCTCGGCATCTCCGGATTCGGGGGCCGGTCCGTACGCCGGCTCGCCAAGATCTGGCTGGACGCCCTCGATCAGGCCCGGTCGCTGCCGGACGACGCCCTGCCGGTGAACCAGCCGGTCGAGGGCCCGCCCCCGCCGCACCGCTGGGCCGAACGCGACCCGATCGCCGCGGCCCGGCTGGCCCGCTGCCGTGCGATCGTGGTCGGCACCGCCGAGCAGTACAACCTGCCGCCGGAGAACCTGATCAGCCCGGACTTCATCCGCAGGCTGGCCTGGTCACCGCCGGACGAGGTCACCGGCCAGACGGTCGGCGACACGCTGCGCGGTTTCGGCGCCCGCAACTGGCAGGTCGGCCTGATCGCCGACCAGATCGCGGACGTGCTGCCGGACCCCGCGCCGGCGGACTGAGACGGTTCGAGGCTCCGGGCGCCATGTGCGGCCGGAGCCTCGTTCGGTGACGGCTCAGAACGTGAACGGGGTCGTGACCTGCGGCGGATTGTCGTCCTTGCCGCAGCGGGAGCACTGCGTGTAGCGGTTGCCGTCCGAGGTGCTCCGGCGTTCCCATTTGTGCCTGCCCAGCCGGCAGGCCAGCGGCTTCTTCATGGATTGACGCTAGGGCCGCCCCGAGATCCAGTGCTTCCCCCGGAAGGGCACTTCACGGGGGCGGTGAGCGCACACCGGAGCGACCACGTCGAGGCGGTCAGCGCACACGAACCGGATCCGCGTGCGCTGACGGCCCACCCAGCGGCGGTCAGCGCACACAAACCGGCCGCGCGTGCGCCCACCGCCCGCCAACCCCGCCGCACGTACGCCCACCGCCCACCAGCGGCGCTCAGCGCACACAAACCGGATACACGTACGCTCACCGCCCACCCAGCGGCGGTCAGCGCACACAAACCGGATCCGCGTGCGCTCACCGCCCCGCCAACCCCGCCGCACGTACGCCCACCGCCCACCAGCGGCGCTCAGCGCACACAAACCGGATACGCGTGCGCTCACCGCCCACCCAGCGGCGGTCAGCGCACACAAACCGGATCCGCGTGCGCTCACCGCCCCGCCAACCCCGCCGCACGTACGCCCACCGCCCACCAGCGGCGCTCAGCGCACACAAACCGGATACGCGTGCGCTCACCGCCCACCCAGCGGCGGTCAGCGCCCACAAACCGGCCGCGCGTGCGCTCACCGTCCCGCCAACCCCGCCGCGCGTGCGCTCACCGCCCCGCCAACACCGCCGCGCGTGCGCTCACCGCCAACCCGGCCGTGGGGTTCGGGGTGAGCGCAACCGCTCACGCACGCCGCGCGGGGCGGCTCGCGTTCCGGACGCGCAGCGGCCGGCGGGCCGGGCCGCGCCCTCGGCGTGAGCAGCGGTCCGTACACACCACCCGGCTGCGACATCCGCCTTTGACCTGCGATTTTCTGTGAATCTGTGACAAATCAGCGATGCCCTGGCCGCCACTAGTTACCGGCGAGTAGCATTGCCGATACATTTGGGTTCACGCCCGCAAGGAGGCTTGCTGTGCCCCGTGAAGTACGCGAGGTCGTCTTCGTCGACGGCATCCGCACCCCGTTCGGCAAGGCGGGCGGCATGTATGCCGAGACCCGCGCCGACGACCTGGTGATCCGCTGCATCCGAGAACTCGTGAAGCGGAATCCCCAGCTGCCCACCGAGAGGGTGGACGAGGTCGCCATCGCGGCCACCACTCAGACCGGTGACCAGGGCCTGACGATCGGCCGCACGGCCGCGCTGCTGTCCGGCCTCCCGAAGACCGTTCCCGGTTACGCCGTCGACCGCATGTGCGCCGGCGCGATGACCGCGGTGACGAACGTCGCGGGCGGCATCGCGATGGGCGCCTACGACATCGCGATCGCCGGCGGTGTCGAGCACATGGGCCGGCACCCGATGGGCGAGGGCGCCGACCCCAACCCGCGGATCCTGGCCGAGAAGCTGGTCGACCCGTCCGCGCTGGTCATGGGCGCGACCGCGGAGAACCTGCACGACCGGCTCCCGCACATCACCAAGGAGCGTACCGATCTGTACGCCCTGAACTCCCAGATCAAGACCGCCAAGGCGTACGCCAACGGCAAGCTGCAGCCGGACATGGTCCCGGTCGCCACCCGCAGCGCCGAGCTGGGCTGGGGCCTGGCCACGGCGGACGAGGCGCCGCGCGAGACCTCGCTGGAGAAGCTCGCGACGCTGAAGACCCCGTTCCGCCCGCACGGCAAGATCACCGCCGGTAACGCGGCGGGTCTCAACGACGGCGCGACCGCGGCGATCCTGGCCGACGAGGCGACCGCCCGTGAGCTGGGTCTGCCGGTGGCGATGCGGCTGGTCTCCTACGCCTACGTCGGCGTCGAGCCGGAGATCATGGGCTACGGCCCGATCCCGGCGACCGAGAAGGCGCTGAAGAAGGCCGGTCTCACGATCGACGACATCGGCCTGTTCGAGCTGAACGAGGCGTTCGCCGTCCAGGTGCTCGCCCTGCTCGACCACTACGGCATCGCCGACGACGACCCGCGGGTGAACCCGTGGGGCGGCGCGATCGCCGTCGGCCACCCCCTCGCCTCCTCCGGTGTGCGCCTGATGACGCAGCTGGCCCGCCATTTCGAGGAGCACCCCGAGGTCCGGTACGGCATCAACGCCATGTGCATCGGTATCGGCATGGGCGGAACCGTCATCTGGGAGAACCCGAACTGGGAAGGCTTCAAGAAGTGATCGCGAACCCGAACGAGGTAGTGACGAAGGCTATCGTCCGGATTGTCCGGGTTCCTGGCCTCGAAAAGCCTGCTGCCCTCATCACGCTCGACAACGGTTTCGATCACAAGAAGCCGAACAGCTTCGGCCCCGGCGGGCTCGCCTCCCTCGACCAGGCGATCACCGACGCGACGGCGGCGAATCCGGCGTTCATCGCCATCACCGGCAAGCCGTACATCTTCTGCGTCGGCGCGGACATCACCGGCATGCCGCTGATCAACTCGCGGGACCAGGCCGTCGAACTCGGCGAACTCGGACATCGCGTGTTCGCCCGGCTCAAGAACAGCGAGATCCCGACCTTCGCGTTCGTCAACGGCGCGGCGCTCGGCGGCGGCCTCGAAGTGGCGCTGCACTGCCACTACCGCACGGTCTCCGGTGGCGCTGCGGCGCTCGGCCTGCCCGAGGTCGCGATCGGCCTGATCCCCGGCTGGGGCGGCAGCCAGCTGCTGCCGAACCTGATCGGCATCGCCGGCGCGGCGCAGGTCATCCTGTCGAACCCGCTCACCCAGAAGACGCTGCGGCCGAAGCAGGCCAAGGAGATGGGTGTCGCGGACGCGCTCTTCGAGCCGGCCGAGTTCCTGGAGGAGTCGCTCGCCTGGGCCGCCGGTGTCGTCAACGGCACCGTCACGGTCGAGCGTCCCGAGGTCGACAAGGACATGTGGGACGGCGTGCTCTGGTTCGCCAAGAACCAGCTCGACGAGAAGCTGCACGGCGCGGTCCCGTCCGCGAACAAGGCCCTGGAGCTGCTCGCCCTGTCCAAGGAGGCGTCGTTCTCCGACGGCACCGCGGCCGAGACCGAGGCGCTCGCCGACCTGATCATGGGTGACGAGTCGCGGGCCAGCCTGTACGCGTTCGACCTGGTGCAGCGCCGGGCGAAGCGGCCGGTCGGCGTGCCTTCCAAGGAGAACGCCCGCAAGGTGACGAAGGTCGGCATCGTCGGCGCCGGCCTGATGGCGTCCCAGCTGGCCCTGCTGTTCCTGCGCCGCCTCCAGGTGCCGGTCGTGCTGACCGACCTCGACCAGGAGCGCGTCGACAAGGGCGTGGCCTACGTCAACGAGCAGATCGACAAGCTCGTCGGCAAGCGCCGGATGGACGAGGGCACCGCGGCCAAGCTGCGCGGCCTGATCAGCGGCTCGGTCGACAAGTCGGTCTTCGCCGACGCCGACTTCGTGATCGAGGCGGTCTTCGAGAACCTCGAGCTCAAGAAGAAGATCTGGGCCGAGTTCGAGACGATCGTGAAGCCCGAGGCGATCCTGGCGACGAACACCAGCTCGCTGTCGATCACCGAGATGGCGGCCGGTCTCCAGCACCCGGAGCGGGTCGTCGGCTTCCACTTCTTCAACCCGGTCGCGGTCCTCCCGCTCCTCGAGATCATCAAGGGCGAGAAGACCGACGACGCGACGCTGGCCACCGCGTTCGAGGTCGGCAAGCAGCTGCGGAAGTCGTCGGTGCTGGTCAAGGACGCCCCGGCGTTCGTGGTCAACCGCGTGCTGACCCGCTTCACCAGCGAGGTGTTCAAGGCCGTCGACGCCGGCACACCGCTCGACGTGGTGAACGAGGCGTTCGACCCGCTGGGCCTGCCGATGCGCCCGATCGCGCTGCTCCAGCTCGTCGGCCCGGCCGTGGCGTACCACGTGGGCGAGACGCTGCACACGGCGTTCCCGGACCGGTACGTGGACTCCCCCAACCTCAAGAAGATCGTCGACCTCGGCCGGCCGCTGCTGGTCGACGACGAGATCAACCCCGAGGTGGTCAAGGCGCTGGAGCTGGGCGACGACCCGCTCACCGCCGACGAGGTACGCCAGAAGGCGCTCGACGCGCTGGCCGAGGAGATCCGGATCATGCTCGACGAGGGCGTGGTCGCGGAGGCGCAGGACATCGACCTGTGCATGATCCTCGGCGCCGGCTACCCGTTCCACCTGGGTGGCATCACGCCGTACCTGGACCGCAGCGGCACTGCCGAGAAGGTCACCGGCAAGCGGTTCCTGCCCTCGGGCGTCGCGAACGTGCGCGCCTGACGTAACCCGATCGAAGGGCCCCCGGTTCTCCGGGGGCCCTTCGCTGTAGGCTCCTGCAACCTTCTGATCAGGAGTTCTGGATGTCGCAACCACCCTTTGAACAACAGCCTTCGTACGGCCCCCCGCCCGGATATCAGGCGCCCCCGCCGGGATACCAGGCTCCCCCGCCGGGATACCCGATGGCGCCGCCGCCCGGTTATCCGATGGCCCCGCCGCCGAAGAAGTCGAACGTCCTGAAGATCGTCCTGATCGCGGTGGCGGCCGTCCTGATCCTCTGCGTCGGTGGCATCGCGGCCGTCTTCTTCATCGTCAAGGACGCCTCCGACGACGCCTCGAAGGTGGCGATCACCGAGCCGACCACCCTGGGCGGCCGGCCCAAGCTGGAGGACGGCCAGTTCGCGGCGCTGATCGCGGGCATGGAGAGCAGCCTGGCCGCGTACCCGGGCGCCGCCGACTCGTTCGGCGCGTTCTACGGCAACGCCGAGGAGCAGGACATCGTCGCCGCCATCGCGACGAAGGCCACGCTCATCGACCCGCAGAAGGAGCTCGACGCGTCCTTCAAGGCCTTCGCCGAGGGCGCCGAGCTCAAGGACAAGGCCCCGGCGGACACCGGCTCGCTGGGCGGCTCCGCCGAGTGCGCCACCACCACGTCGTCCGGCACCGACATCGCGGTCTGCGGCTGGGCGGACGAGGGCAGCGTCGGCATGATCCTCTGGTTCTTCAAGACCGGCGCCGACGTGCAGGCCGAGTTCCCGAAGCTGCGCGCCGAGATCGAGACCAAGACCAGCTAACGCGCGGAGCGCGGCACCGAGACGCTCGCCGTCACCACCGGTGTCGTGTCGGCGGCGGGCAGGGTCACCGTGACCTCCAGCCCGCCGCCCGCCTGCGCCACCGCCGAGACCGTGCCGCCGTGCGCGTCGCAGACGGCCCGGACGATCGACAGCCCGAGTCCGGAGCCCCGCGAGCCGGTGCGCTCCCAGCCGCCGCGCTGGAACGGCTCGAACAGGCCCGGCACGTCGGCCTGCTCCACCTCGTAACCGGTGTTGCCGACGATGAGCCGGGTCTGCCCGTTCGCCGACTCGGTACGCAGCCAGAGCCGCCCGAGCAGGTGGTTGTACCGGATGGCGTTCTCGATCAGGTTGCCGGCCAGCCGGTCGAGCAGGCTCGGGTCGCCCACCACCGGCGCCGGTTCCAGGTCGGTGGTGACGTCCAGCTTCATCCGCTCGGCCTCGGCCTTCACCGCCGAGAACGCGTTGTAGACGCTCGTCGCCAGGTCGGCCGGCACCTTGCGGACCAGCCGCCGGCCGGACTGCGCCTCCGACCGGGCCAGCACCAGCAGCGCGTCGACCAGCCCGTTCGCCCGTTCCGAGGCGTTGCGGACCACCTTCGCCATCCGGCGGTACTCGGCGACATCCGCCTCGTCGTCGCTGAGCGTCACGTCGATCTCGGTCCGCATCACGGCCAGTGGCGTCCGCAGCTCGTGCGAGGCGTTCGCCACGAACCGCTTCTGCGAGTCGAAGGCGGCCGCCAGCCGGTCCAGCATCGCGTCGAACGTGCGGGCCAGCTCGGCCACCTCGTCGTCGGCGCCGGAGTATTTGATCCGCTGATCCAGCGTCTCCTCGCCGAGCCGCTGAGCCGTGTGGGTCACGCTGTGCAGCGGCCGCAGCGCGCGGCCGGCCACCGCGTACGCCCCGGCGATGCCGATGATCCCTATCGCCACGAGCGCGCTGAACCCCTTGAACAGCACCTCCCGGGACGCCTGGGCGACCATGTCGCTCTGCCAGGCGAGCGCGTCACGGGTGCTGCCGTCGTTCAGCGTCACCGCCGAGCCGGCCCGCAGCTCGTCGACCGGGTGCAGCGACTCGCTCACCAGCAGCCAGGCCAGCAGCACCAGCACGGCGCCCGCGCCGACCAGCAGGATCCCGTTCAGCACGGTGAGCCGCAGCCGCAGGGTGGGCCGGGGGAAGCCGAGCCCCCGGCGTTTGGCGCCGAGGTAGACCGTCACGAGGCCACGACCGGTTCGGGGACCCGGTAACCGGCGCCGACCACGGTCTCGATCAGCGGCGGATCGCCAATCTTCTTGCGCAGCGTGTTGATGGTCACCCGGACCGTCGTGGTGAACGGATCGGTGTTCGCGTCCCAGACCCGTTCCAGCAGCTCCTCGGTGGAGACCACGCCGCCCCGCGCCTTGATCAGCTCTTCCAGGACGCCGAACTCCTTGTTGGTCAGGTCGACCGGGGCGCCACCCCGGGTCACCACCCGCCGGGTCTGGTCGAGCACCAGGTTGCCGACGGCGAGCACCGGCGGCGCGGCCGGGGTGGCCCGCCGACCCAGCGCCTGCACCCGGGCCACCAGCTCCTCGAACGCGAACGGCTTCGCCAGGTAGTCGTCGGCGCCGAGCTCCAGGCCCTCGACCCGGTCGGCGACCGTGCCGCTGGCGGTGAGCATCAGCACCCGGGTCAGCACGCCGGCGGCGACCAGCTCGGCGCAGATCTGGTCGCCGTGCATGCCGGGCAGGTCCCGGTCCAGCACGACCACGTCGTACCGCGTCACGTACGCCATCTCGTGGCCCTGGAGGCCGTCGTACGCGACGTCCACCGCCATCCCCTTGCGGCGCAGCCCGCGGGCGATCGCGTCCGCCAGGTTCCGCTCGTCTTCCACCACCAGCACGCGCATGAGAGAAAGCCTAATCAAGCTTCCAAACGCCGACCGAGGCATCGAGCCGGCGGCAGACCAGGGCGCCCGCGGCGAAGTGGCAGTCGCCCGCGACCAGGTCGGCCGCGCCGGCCACCCGGATGCGCATCCGGCGCATGTCGAGGACGCCGTACCAGATCCGGTCGGCGCGGTCGGTGGCCCGGCGCACGTAGGCGGTGTCCGGCTCGGGACCGGGGCCGCCGCTCTGCCAGCGGCCGGCCGCGCCGAGCACGTCGCCGGTGGCCGGGTCGAGAACGAAATGCTCCGGGAAGGCCGTGCCGGGCAGCCCGGTGACCAGATAGTCGCCGATCCGCTCGGCGTAGTTCCAGCGGTCCGAGGACCAGCGTTCCCAGCCGGTGCCCGGGTCCAGCACCATGATCCCGCGCTGCGGCAGGTAGGTGCAGATCAGGTCGCCGCACGCGCTCGGATTGCGGTACCAGCTGAGGTTCACCCCGCTGTACCAGTCCTGCCGCAGGCCCTGGCGGGCGTCGTACCCGGTGGTGCCGGCGTTGCGGGCGCCGATCATCGCGAGGTCGCCGACCGGCCACAGCTCGAGCCGGCCCGGTCCGCGGTCCGGCACCCGCTGGGTGGCGGTGAGCCGGCCGGTCCGGGCGTCCCAGGCCTGCAGCCGCCGGTCCGCGGTGAGCAGGTAGAGCCAATCCGGGTAGCCCTCGGTGGCCGACGGCGCCGCGACGTCGTCGCCGCCGCGGCGCACACTCCAGCGGATCGCGCCGGTCGCCAGGTCCAGGCCCCGCCACCAGGTCTCGCCGTCGCCCTCCTCGCGGACCAACGCCAGCCGGCCGTCCGCCGACGCCGCCTCCACCAGCACCGGGCGCTGCCAGAGCGGGGCCGCCACGCCGGCGCGCAGGGCGATCGTGCCGAACCGGGTGGTCCGCTCGTCCTGCACGCTGAGCAGCAGGACGTCACCGGCCACCGTGACGTCGAGGATCTCGCCGGTGACCACGACCCGGTGCCAGGAGACCGGTTCCGCGTCCGGCAGTGAGAAGGACCGGACGATCCGCACCCCCGGCGGCAGCTGACGGCCGATCACGTAGAGCCGGTCGCCCACCACCCGCAGCACGTCGCCCTGGGCCGCGGGGACGATCGCGGGCGGCTCCGGCGCACGCTGGTACGTCCCGCCGCCGAGGCCGGCGAGCAGCACCGCCGACAGGATCCAGAGCAGCAGGCGGTACGGCACCGGCGCGTCGTCCGCGGCCTCGGCCTGGGCGGCCGTGACCGGCGACCCGCCGCGCGGCACCTCGCCGAGGTCGATCATGACATCGCTCACGCCGGGCTCCCCGAGTCGGGGATGTGAGCCTCATTGTGCCGCGTGGACGGTCAGATGCGGTACGCCCAGACGCTCAGTCCTGTGCCATCCCGGCAGACGAGGTGACGGGCGTCGGCCGCGCACTCCCCCGAATTCACCGGCGCCGTGCCGAGAAGGCGCAGGCCGGTGTGCCCGGGCAGCACCGCCGCGAAGCTCTGCCCGTCGTCACCGTCGTCGCGGCGCAGGATCAGGGCGCCGTCCGGATCGCCGTCCAGCGCCTCGTCCCAGCCGCGCAGATCGGTCACGGTCCGGCCGGTGAGCGGGTCGGCGAGGCGGACCGGCAGGCCGGTGTCGCTCCGGGTCTCCAGCACCGACCCCGCCCGGGCCGTGAGGTCGGTCTCGGCGCCGGTCGTCCAGGCCGCGGCGCCGGTGGCCGGGTCGAGGACCCGCAGCCCGCCGCAGAGCACGTTCCGGCAGCCGGCCACCTCGCCCTGAGCCTCCGTCCGGTCCTGCTGCCACAGCCGGCGCAGCGTCCGCTGGTCGTAGGCGACCAGCCGGGACGGGTCCTGGTAGCCGACCAGCGCGAGGCCGCCGACCACCGATCCGGTGGCCGGCCCCTGCCCGTTCAGCTCCGGCAGGCCGGTCGTGGCGAGGGTGCGGCCGGTGGCGCCGTCGAGCCGCAGCAGCCGGTCCGAGGCGGTGATCAGCACGGCCGGCGGCTCACCCCGGGCCGGGTCGACGGTCACCGAGCCGCCCGGCGCCGCCGTCCACACCGTCTTCCCGGTGACCAGGTCGATACCGCGGACCTCGGTGCGGATCGGGGCCTCGGTGTACGGCACGCCGGTCGAGGAGAAGTAGAGCGGTCCCGGATCGCCGGAGGCCTGGTCGTACTCGGTGCCGGGGCGGAACACCCGCTCCACCACGACGCCGGTCCGTCCCGAGGTCAGCAGCGTCACCACGACCGGCGCCGTCCAGCGCACCGCGCCGATCCGCGCGTCCAGGGCGGTGGTGGTGACGCCCTCGGAGACCAGGACGACGTCGCCGGACTGCCGGACGGTGACCGCGCCGAACAGGCCGCGGGTCGCGTCGTACCCGGCGCCGAGCGGCACCTCGCTGGTCCAGAGCTGCCGTGGCGGGTCCAGCTGCCAGGCGGTCACCTGCCGCCGCACGCCGCTCGACGCCACGGTGAAGAGGCGGTCGCCGGTCAGCTGCACCGGCACCTCGGTGGTGTCCACCGGCCCGAGTTCGCCGAGATGACGCCAGACGACGGCGGCCGCGGGCACGGCGCCACCCAGCGTCGTCATCAGGATCGCCACGAGGATCAGCCCGGCGTGCCGGTACCGCCGGGGCGGCGGGCGCAAGGCGGCTGCCCGGTCACTCTCCGCGACGCGGTCCAGGTCGATCACTGTCACGCCGCAGACCCTTCATCGGTACGAGGGGAGCCGGCGTTCGTGACCGGTTCCGCCGGATCAGCCCGCTCCCGTGGCCGGCCGGTAGGCCCAGACGACCAGCTCGCCGAAGGCAGACCGGCAGACCAGTCGTTCCGGCGCGGACTGACAGCTGCCGGTGCCGGCCGGAAGCTCCGCCAGCAGCCGCGGCTTCCGGGTGCCCGGGGCCGCGATCGCGACCATGGTACGCGTGCCGTCGGTGGTGTCCCGGGTCACCAGTAACTCGCCGTCACCGGGACCGGCCGGAACCAGGTCCCAGCCGGAGAGGTCGACCAGGGTCTCGCCGGTCTCCGGGTCGGCCAGAATGACCGGGTCGCTCCCCGCGTAGCCGATCAGCGACGTGCCCTCCTGCTCCACGGTCCGCAGGTCGCCGCGCTGCCAGCGCTGGTCGCCGGTGGCCGGGTCGATCGCCCGGACACCGAACTGCCCGGTCAGGCAGGCGAGCAGCCCGCACGGGACGATCTGCTTGGTGCCGAGGGCCGGCTCGGTCCAGAGCGGACGCAGACCGGCCAGGTCGTACGCCGACACCGCGGTTCCGGACGGGCCGGGATGGCGCAGCATCAGGACGCCGCCGGCCACCACCGGGTTGTCCGGGTCGTAGTCGGCGGCCGGCAGCGCCCGGGCGGCGATGTGGCCGCCGGTCTCCACGTCGTACAGGTCGGCGATCCGGTCGTCGCGGACCAGCAGGGCCCGGGGCTGCTCGTCGGCCGGGCCGGGCACGCCGAGCAGCACCGCCGTCGACTTCAGGTCCACCTGCCAGCGGACGTTCCCGATCTCCGGGTCGATGACCTGGACCGTGTTCTCCACCCGGCGGCCCGGCCCCGAGCTGGTCCGCACGTCGTCGACGGCGAAGAGCAGCGAGCTGCCGGCGAAGCTGAGCACGTTGTGCTCGTTGCGCCACTGCCGGCCGCCGGTGGAGAGCGAGATCGCCGTGGTGCCGACCGCGAACCGGCCGAACGGGCGGAGCAGCAGCATGCCGTTGCCGGTGCGCAGCCGGGCCACCTGCATCTGCTGCTCGACCGCCCAGCGCAGCTCGCCGCTCTGCAGGTGGTAGGAGCTCAGCGTGCCGCCGGTCTGGGCGAGCAGCCGCCCGCCCTCGGTGATCGTGTAGGGGTCGCCGGGCCCGATCGGGACGCGCAGCAGCGCGGTCAGCGGCGCCGGTTGCCGCAGCGGCGCGGACGCCCCGGCGAGCAGGAGCACGAGCACGGCCAGGATCGCCGGAGCGAACCAGGGCGGCGTCGTCGGCCGCCCCGGTCGCTCATAGGTCTCCGGTTCTCCCCGCTGCAGCCCCAGATCGATGACGACGGGTTCACCCATCCATCAAAGATAACGGTTCTATAACGGATCGCCCACCGGGCCCGTGTCAGATCGCTTCCGCCACCGGCCGGGACTCGTCCAGGCGCGAGATCGTCTCGGTCACGTCCCGGGCGATGTCCTGCGCGGTGAGGCCGATCGCCGTGAGGATCTCGGCCCGGGTGCCGTGCGGGTGGAAGCCGGCCGGTACGCCGAAGTCCCGCAGCGGCACGGAGACGCCGGCGTCCCGCAGCGCACTCGCCACCGCGTCGCCGACGCCGCCCGCACGGACGCCGTCCTCCAGGGTCACGACGAGACGGTGCTGCGCGGCGAGGCCGGTCAGCTCGATCGGCACGGGACGGACCCAGCGCGGGTCGGCGACCGTCACGCCGTAGCCCTGCTCGGCCAGACGCTCGGCGGCGTCCAGGCCCAGACCGGCGAAGGAGCCGACCGCGACCAGCAGGATGTCCTTGCGCCCGCTCTCGTCCGGCTCAGCCTCCCGGAGGATGTCCACCTGGCCCACCCGGCGCAGCGCGGGGGTGTCCGGGGCGACCGATCCGGTCGGGAAGCGCACGATCGTCGGGCCGTCGTCGACGGCGATCGCCTCACGCAGCTCCTCGCGCAGGGTCGCGGCGTCCCGGGGCGCGGCGATCCGCAGGCCCGGCACGACGCCGAAGACGCTCATGTCCCACATGCCGTAGTGGCTCGGCCCGTCCGGACCGGTGATCCCGGCACGGTCCAGCACGAACGTGACCGGCAGGTCGTGCATCGCGACGTCGAGCAGCACCTGGTCGAACGCCCGGTTCAGGAACGTCGCGTAGACCGCGACGACCGGGTGCAGGCCGCCCATCGCCAGGCCGGCCGCGCTGGTCGCCGCGTGCTGCTCGGCGATGCCCACGTCGTACGTCCGCTCCGGGTACTTCTTCGCGAGCGCGGCGATGCCGGTCGGCTCGGCCATCGCGGCGGTGATGCCCACCACGTCCGGCCGCTCGTCGGCGATCTTCACGAGCTCCTCGGAGAAGACCTTCGTCCACTTCAGCGACGGCTTCGCGGTGAGCGCGCCGGTCTGCGGGTCGAACGCGCCCGGACCGTGCAGGCAGTCCGCCTCGTCCTGCTCGGCCGGCAGGTAGCCGTAGCCCTTCTTGGTCACCGCGTGCACGATGACCGGCGCGTTGAAGCCCTTGGCCCGCCGCAGCGCGGACTCCATGGCCTGCTGGTCGTGACCGTCCACCGGGCCGATGTACTTCAGGCCGAGGTCCTCGAACATCGGCTGCGGGCTGACCGCGTCCTTGATGCCCTTCTTGACCGCGTGCAGCACCTCGAAGACCGGCTTGCCCACCACCGGCGTCTGCCCGAGCGCGTCCTTCACCAGGTCGAGGACCTTCTCGTAGCCCGGGTTGAGGCGCAGCGTGGAGAGGTGGTCGGCGAGGCCGCCGATGGTCGGCGCGTACGACCGGCCGTTGTCGTTCACGACGATGACGAGCCGGTTCCGGGTGGCCGCGATGTTGTTCAGCGCCTCCCAGCACATGCCGCCGGTCAGCGCGCCGTCACCGACGACCGCCACCACGTGCCGGTCCTCGCCCCGCAGGGTGAACGCCTTGGCGAGACCGTCCGCGTACGACAGGGCCGTCGAGGCGTGCGAGTTCTCGATCAGATCGTGCTCGCTCTCCGCCCGGCTCGGGTAGCCGGTGAGGCCACCCCGCTGGCGGAGCAGGTCGAAACCGTCCTGCCGGCCCGTAACGATCTTGTGTACGTAGGCCTGGTGACCGGTGTCGAAGAGAATCTTGTCACGTGGGGAGTCGAAGACCCGATGCAGCGCGAGGGTCATCTCGACCACGCCGAGGTTGGGACCGAGGTGTCCTCCGGTCCGCGACACCTTGGCGACGAGGAAGTCACGGATCTCGGCCGCGAGCAGGGTCAACTGCTCCGCGGACAGTCGCTTGAGATCACCGGGTTCGGTGATGCTCGTCAGCAGCCCGGCCGGGGTCGAGGGGGAGTCGCTCATGAGGAGGCAGTCTATCCGTGCCCCGCTGCTGCGCGCCTTACGCGAACGGCCAGAGCCGATCCTCCACACAACCTCCACATCCTCCGACCGGTCACCCCGGTTCGCCGGTTCGACCGGGCGTCGGGCATTCTGGAGGTCACGCAGCGACTGGCGGCACGGGGATGGTCGAACCATCGGGGAGCTCGTTGCGGAGAGTCGACCGCCTGGGCTCCCGCGGGGGTCACGCGCATGTCCGCTCGATTGCTTCCCGGCGCGCCCGTCGCCGAATCCGTGCTCGCCGACGTCCGGGAGCGGGTCGCCCGCCTCAAGGAGCGCGGCGTCCAGCCCAGCCTCGCCACCATCCTGGTCGGCGACGACGACGCCAGCGCCGGCTACATCCGGATCAAGCAGAAGCAGGCCGCCGAGCTCGGTTTCGCCTCGCCGCACCGGCACCTCTCCGGCGACGTCACGCAGGACGATCTCCTCAAGGTGATCGCCTCCTACAACGACGACGCGGACGTGCACGGCGTCCTGATCCAGTACCCGATCCCGGCCCACCTCGACTACGACGCGGCGCTGCAGACGCTCGACCCCGATAAGGACGTCGACGGCATGCACCCGCTGAACATGGGCCGGCTCGCCGTCGGCCTGCCCGGCCCGCTGCCCTGCACCCCGGCCGGCATCGAAGCCCTGCTCGCCTTCCACGGCGTCGAGGTGGCCGGCCGCGAGGTCGTCATCCTGGGCCGCGGCGCCACCCTCGGCCGCCCTCTCGCCATGCTGCTGGCCCAGAAGCGGCCGACCGCGAACGCGGCGGTCACCGTGGTCCACACCGGCGTGAAGGACTGGCCGCGCTACACCCAGCGGGCCGAGATCCTGATCGCCGCGGTCGGCGTGCCCGGCATCATCCAGCCCGAGCACGTGAAGCCGGGCGCCGTCGTGGTCGGCGCCGGCGTCCGCTACGAGGGCCGCCGCCTGCTCCCCGACGTCGACGAGTCGGTGGCCGAGGTGGCCGGCGCCATCACCCCCCGAGTCGGCGGCGTGGGCCCGACCACCGTCGCCATGCTCTTCCGCAACGCCGTCGCCGCAGCGGAGCGCGCCAACCCCTGAAGGCTCAGGCCGGGACGAGGAGGGCCACGCACTCCACGTGCTGGGTCATCGGGAAGCAGTCGAAGGCCTTGATCTCGGCCGGTTGCCAGCCCTCGGCACGGAAGGTCTTGAGGTCGCGGGCCAGGGCCGCCGGGTCGCACGCCACGTAGGCGATCGCCCGGGGGCCGGCCGCGGCGACGGCTCGCACCACCTTGGCGCCGGCGCCGGCGCGGGGCGGGTCGAGCACGACGAGGTCGACCGGGCCGGTGACGCGGCGGCGGGACAGGGCCGCGTCCACCTTGGCCTCCACCACCTCCACGTGACGCATCCCGGCCAGGTTGCGGCGGGCGGCCAGCACACCGGTCGGGGACGACTCGACGATCGTGGTCCGGGCGCCGGTCCGTTCGGCGAGGGCGGCCGCGAACAGGCCGGCGCCGCCGTACAGATCCCAGGAGATCTCCCCCGGCGCCGGCTGGAGCATCCGCAGCACCGTGGTCACCAGGGTGTCCGCCGCCGCCGGGTGGATCTGCCAGAAGCCCTCCGGCGGGATCGACCAGGAACGGCCGCCGGCCACCTCGGTGACCTCGGCCGGGCCGGCGATCCTGGTGACGCCGCCGCCGGTGGGGGCGTCGCCCAGGTCGTCGGCGGTGGCCGCGCCCTGCCGGGCCAGGACCGCGACGTCGCCGCCGGTGGACGCGACCGCCTGCAGGGAGTCGGCGTCCGGCCAGGTGCGGTCGAGCAGGTCCAGCTCCTGGACGCCGGGATGGGCGATGACGCAGCGGTCGATCGGCACGACCTGGTGCGACCGGTGCTGCAGCAGACCGGGGCGGCCGAGGGCGTCGATCGCGTACCGCACCCGGCTCCGCCACCCGAGGAGTCGTGGCTCGCCGGGGAGGGCTTCCACCCGTACGAAAAGACGCTCTTGATCCTGAGGGTCGATCCCCGCCAGACGGGTCAGCTGTTCCCGGACCACTGCGGTCTTCCAATCCAGCTGGGCTTCGCCGGACACGTGCTGGAGATCGCAACCGCCGCAGCCGCCCGGGTGAGCGAACCGGCACGGCGGCGTGACCCGGTCCGGCGACGGCTCGTGGATCTCCACGGCGTCGGCCCGCAGATAGCCGCGGTGGATCTCGGTGATCTCGGCGGTGACCCGCTCGCCGGGGAGGGCGTGCCGTACGAAGATCACTCGCCCGTGCGGGCCGCCGAACCGGGCGACACAGTGGCCGCCGTGCGCCGGAGCGCCGGCGACCACCTCGATCCGATCGCCTTCGACAAGATCTTCAGTAGGTGCAAAAACGGTCACGCTTGGTCCCCTGGATCCTCATCGCTGCGATTGCGCGGCCCCCGCGCCGGCGCCCGGGTGAGACCGCGGTCGAGGCGATCGAGGTCCCGGTCCTGGCTGGACCGCAGCTGCCACGGCACGCTCGTGACCATGACGCCGGGCTCGAAGAGGAGCCGGCCTTTGATCCGCAGGGCGCTCTGGTTGTGCAACAGGTTCTCCCACCAGCGGCCGACCACGTACTCCGGCACGAAGACGGTGACCACGTCCCGGGGCGAGGCCCGGCGGACACCCTTCACGAAGTCGATGATCGGGCGGGTGATCTCCCGGTACGGCGAGTCCACGACGGTGAGCGGCACCGGGATCTGACGCCGCTCCCACTCCTCCTGGATGGCCCGGGTGTCCTGGTCGTCCACGTTGACCGTCACCGCGGTGATCGAATCCGGCCGGGTCGCCTGCGCGTACGCGACCGCTCGCAGCGTCGGCTGGTGCACCTTGCTGACCAGGACGACGGCGTGGTTGCGAGACGGCAGGATCGGCCGCTCCTCGGTGGGCTTGAGCTCCTCGGCGACCCGGGTGTAGTGCCGGTGGATGGCGAGCATCAGCGCGTAGATGACCACCATCGCGGCGATCGCGATCCAGGCGCCGAGCAGGAACTTGGTGATCAGCACGACGATCAGGACCGCGCCGGTGAGCACCATGCCGAACGTGTTGATCGCCCGTGAGCGGATCATCCGGCGCCGGCGTTCCGGGTCGCGCTGGGTTCTCAGCAGCCGGTTCCAGTGCCGGATCATGCCGGCCTGTGACAGCGTGAACGAGACGAAGACGCCCACGATGTAGAGCTGGATCAGCTTCGTCACCTCGGCGTGGAACGCCACGATCAGCACCATCGCCGCGATCGCCAGGAAGGCGATGCCGTTGCTGAACGCCAGCCGGTCGCCGCGGGTGTGCAGCTGGCGGGGCAGGTACCGGTCCTGGGCGAGGATCGAGCCGAGCACCGGGAAACCGTTGAACGCGGTGTTCGCGGCCAGGAACAGGATCAGCGCGGTCACCCCGCCGACCAGGTAGAGCAGGATCGACCCGTTGCCGAACACCGTCTCGGCGATCTGGGTGGTGACCGTCTTCTGCACGTAGTCCTGTGGACCGGAGACGATCTGGAGGCCGGGGTCCTCGACGTACTGCAGGTGGGTCGCCCGGGCTAGCAGGATGATCCCGACCAGCATGGTGATCGCCAGGCTGCCGAGCAGCAGCAGCGTGGTCGCCGCGTTCTTGCTCTTCGGCTGTTTGAAGGCGGGCACGCCGTTCGAGATCGCCTCGACGCCGGTCAGCGCCGCGCAGCCCGACGAGAACGTCCGTAGCAGCAGGAACGCGAAGGCGAAGCTGGTGAGATGGCTGTCCTCCGCCGCGATCACCAGATCGGCGCTGGGCGCCCGCAGGTCGTCACCGAGCACGTAGACCCGGAACAACCCGGTCATGATCATGCCAACGATCACGATGATGAAGAGATAGGTCGGCACGGCGAACGCCGTTCCGGACTCCCTCAGGCCCCGCAGGTTCAGGGCGCTCAGCACGATCACCGCGGCGATCGCGATGCCGACCTTGTGCTCCGCGACCCAGGGGACCACCGAGCCCAGGTTGGTGACGCCGGACGAGACCGAGACGGCCACCGTGAGGATGTAGTCGACCAGCAGCGCGCTGGCCACGCCGACACCGGCCTTCGGGCCGAGGTTGACCGTGGCCACCTCGTAGTCGCCGCCGCCGGATGGATACGCGTGCACGTTCTGCCGGTAACTGGCGACCACCGTCACCATCACCACCGCGACCGCGAGCGTCACCCAGGGCGAATAGATGTATGCGGCGGCGCCGGCGATCGAGAGCGTCAGGAGGATCTCGTCGGGGGCGTACGCCACGCTGGAGAGCGCGTCGCTGGCGAACACCGGCAGAGCGATCCGCTTGGGCAGCAGCGTGTGCTGAAGCTTGTCCGAGCGGAACGGCCGGCCGAGGAGCAGCCGCTTGGCTAGAGAGGTGGTACTTGCCACGAGTGCCAAGGGTACGGCCGGACACGGATGTGCGTACCCCGCCCCGGACACCGGTGCCTCCAGGCACATGGCAGGCTCACACTGGTCGTAGACAATCGGGAGGGCACGAACCGTGCACGTGGTGATCATGGGATGCGGCCGGCTCGGTTCCACGCTGGCCCAGAAGCTGGACGCGCAGGGTCACCAGGTCGCGGTGATCGACCAGAACGCCGACGCGTTCCGGCGCCTCGGCGACAACTTCGGCGGGGTCACCGTCAACGGCATCGGCTTCGACCGGGACGTGCTGCGGGCCGCCGGCATCGAGCGTGCGGACGCCTTCGCGGCCGTCTCCAGCGGCGACAATTCCAACATCATCTCGGCCCGGCTGGCCCGCGAGACCTTCGGCGTCTCCCGGGTGGTGGCCCGGATCTACGACTCCCGCCGCGCTCAGGTCTACGAGCGCCTCGGCATCGCCACGATCGCGACGATCAGGTGGGCCGCCGACCGGATGTACCGGTTCATCGCCCCCGATGACCACGTCGAGGTCTTCCGCGACCCGACCAGCGTGGTCAGCATCGTGGAGACGCCGCTGCACCGGGACTGGATCGGCAAGCAGGTCCGGGCGATCGAGGACCGCACCGGCGCGCGGGTGGCGTACCTGATGCGCTTCGGCATGGGCACCCTGGCCCAGCCCTCCACCGTCCTCCAGGACGGCGACCAGGTCTTCATGCTGGTCACCGACGACACCGTGGGAGCCGTGCTGGACATCGCCCAGGGCGCCGACAAGGAAGGTCACTGACCATGCGGATCGCCATCGCGGGCGCCGGCAACGTGGGCCGCTCGATCGCCCAGGAGCTGATCGGCAACGGGCACGAGGTGATGCTGATCGAGCGTCAGCCGCGGCAGCTCTGCCCGGAGCGGGTGCCGCAGGCCAGCTGGATCCTCGCCGACGCCTGCGAGATGAGCAGCCTGGAGGAGGCCGACCTGGCGTCCTGCGACGTCGTGGTGGCCGCCACCGGCGACGACAAGGCCAACCTGGTGATCTCGCTGCTCGCCAAGACCGAGTTCGCGGTCGGCCGGGTGGTGGCCCGGGTGAACCGGGCCGAGAACGAGTGGCTCTTCACCGAGCAGTGGGGCGTCGACGTCTCGGTCAGCAAGCCCCGGCTGATGGCCGCCCTGGTCGAGGAGGCGGTCACGGTCGGCGACCTGGTCCGGCTCATGACGTTCCGGCAGGGCGAGGCGAACCTCGTGGAGATCACGCTGCCGCGTGATGCGCCGTACGAGGGAAAGCCCCTCCGCGACGTGCCGATGCCGCGCGACGCCGCGCTCGTGGCGATCCTCCGCGGCAAGCGGGTCATGGTGCCGACGCCGGACGACTCGCTGGAGGCCGGTGACGAGCTGATCTTCGTGTGCACCAGCGAGGTGGAGGAGCAGATCCGGGCCGTGGTGCTCGGTTCCGCTGCTTGATCCTCTTTACGAGACCGCTTCGCGCTTCTGCGCCGTCGTCACCCGGTGGATCGCCCACGCCGTGAAGGCGAAGGTGCCGGCGTAGATCGGCCAGCTCACCAGGATCCGGACGATGCCGAGCGCGTTCGCCTCGTTCATCGCGTAGAGGTAGTACTGGATGCCGGCACGGACGCAGAGCGAGGCCACCCAGAGCAGGGTGAGCCACTGGAACGTGCGGAAGAGCCGGGTGTTGCCGAACCAGTCCTGGTGGCCCTTGTTCGCCATGATGCCCCAGGCGTAACCGATCAGCGGCTTGCGGACCACCACCGAGACCAGCAGCACCGCGGCCTGGCCGAAGGTGAGCAGGATGCCCGGCAGGTAGAAGTTCTTCGCGTCGCCGGTGCGCCAGGCCAGCCAGGCACCGAGCGCGATGCCGAAGAGGCCGTTCACCGCGTGCCGGACCGGCTGCTTGCGGGCCAGCCGGAAGCCGCCGATGGCGAGCGCCGTGCCGACCGAGCCGATGATCGCCCAGAGCAGCGCCTGACGCTTCTCCAGACCGGCCACCGACTCGCCGAGCAGAACGTTGAGCAGGACGAACGCCAGGACCGGCAGGCTCGACTCGATGAGGCCGCGCACACCGCCGAGCTGCTCGGCGATCTGCTCGCTCATCGACGGGAGGGGCTCCTCCTCGTCGTCCTTGGCCGACGGCACCTGGTGGAGGTCGTGTTCCGCGACGATCTCCTCAGCGATCCGCTCCTCGACCGACTCGTGCGCGGCGTGGCGCGGCTCGCTGCCATTCACCGGGGCGCCTCCAGCTCGTAGTACGGGTTGTAGATCACCTTACGGTCGTCCCGGATGGCGACCCGGCCGCGCGCCGTGAGCTGCCGCCCCGGCTCGATGCCGGCGATCGACCGGCGACCCAGGAAGACCAGCGTGACCACGTCGCTGCCGTCCCAGAGGTCGGCCTCCAGGGTCGGCAGGTTGGTGCGAGGAGTGTACGCCACCGTGCGCAGCCGTCCGGACACCGAAACGACCTGCCCGCGACGGCACTGGCCGGCCGGGACCGCGCCGCACTTGGCGCTGTCCCGCTGCAGTTCCTCGGCGTCCAGCTCGGAGTCGGTGGCGGTGAGACGGTTGATGAAGCCGCGAAGACCGGAGGTCATGACTCCCACGGTACGTCAGGCCTGGCTTCCGGCCTGCTCCTGCTGGGCCATCTCCTTGGGCAGCCGCATCGGCAGCGGCTCACGGACCGGCCGCGGCTCGTTGTCCCGGACCACGACGAGGCCGGAGAGCACCTCGCCGAGCACGCCCTCGCGTCCCGGGTCGGCGGCCGCGGCGCCCTGGTAGAGCGCGCGGATCATCCAGCGCGGGCCGTCCACGCCGACGAAGCGGACGTCGGCCGGGCCCTCCGGGGTGTTGACCCGGGCGCGCAGCTCGGTGCCGTACTTGCCGGTGACCTCCTGCGGGGCCACGCCGTCCGAGGTCATCGCCTCGACGATCTCGGCGCGGACCTCGTCCCAGATGCCCTCGGTCTTCGGCGCCGCGAAGACGCCCAGCTGCAGAGCGCTCTCGCCGTCGACGAGCACGACCTGCTCGACACCGCCCTCGGGGTTGGCCTGCACCCGCACCTCGACGCCCTCGACCGCCGGGATCTGCAGGCTGCCCAGGTCGAGCCGCTGCACGCCGGCCGGCGCGTGCTTGGCGTCCCACGGGCCGAAATCGGGCGCCGGAGCCTCCCCGCCCGTGGCCAGGCTTTTCGCGAGCGCCTCGGAGGGCGGCGCGTCGGCCGCACGGACGTGCTTCGCGGCATCGCGCTTACGGGAGAACATCACTGCCACCTTCCGTTTCAGTCCTGCGTCTGCTGACCGGGCAGGTCTGCGTGCCCGCCGGTCGAACCGTGCCCGCCGGCACCCCGCGCGGTGTCGTCGAGGGTGTCCACCAGGTGGAACACCGCCCGCTCCACCCGCTGGACGACGAGTTGGGCGATCCGGTCGCCGCGCGAGATCTCAACGGTGTTCTCCCGATCGTGGTTGATCAGGTTCACCAGAATCTCGCCCCGGTAACCGGCGTCGACCGTACCGGGCGCGTTGAGCACCGTCACCCCGAGGCGAGCCGCCAGACCGGACCGCGGGTGGACCAGGCCGACGAAACCGTCCGGCAGGGCGATCGCCAGGCCGGTACGGACCTTGACCCGGCCGCCGGGGGCGATCTCCACCTCCTCGGCGGCGACCAGATCGGCGCCGGCGTCACCCGGATGCGCGTACGCCGGCAGGGGCAGATCGGGGTCGAGCAGGCGGACCTGGACGACGGGGTCGGTCACGTCGAGCCTTCCTGACGGGTCTTGCGGGCGCACCTACCCTGCCATCCTGCCGTGCCGGGCAGCGGAGGCGCGCCGTACCCTTCGAGGGTGACACCCGAGTCCCCGGCGCGCACCCTCCCGGCCCATCAGGAACGGCTGAGCCTCCCGTGGTGGGCCTGGCCGTCCGCACTGCTCGCCGGCGCGATCGTCGGCACCGAACTGGTGCTCGGCATCCCCGACGTGCCCGCCTGGGTGTTCTACGCCGTGGCGCTGCCCCTGAGCGTGGCGCTGCTGATCCCGCTGAACCGGCTGAGGGTGGCGGTCACCCCCACCGAGTTCCAGGTCGACGACGCCCGTCTGCCGGTCGCGGTGATCTCGGACGTGATCCCGCTGGACGCGGCCGGCAAGCGGGAGGCGCTCGGGGTGGGCGCCCATCCGTACGCGTTCGTCGTCCAGCGCCCGTGGATCCCGACGGCCGTGCAGGTCCTGCTCGACGATCCGGCCGACCCCACGCCGTACTGGGTGGTGAGCACCCGCAAGCCGGTCGAGCTCGCCACCGCGCTGCTCGAGGTCAGCCGTCGAGAGCGGGCCGAGAAGTCTTCTTCCTGAGGTCGTCCCGGACCTTGTCGCCGACCGAGCGGGTGGCCCGCCGGTTCAGGTAACTGGCGACCGCCGCGCCGGTGAGCATCGGTCCCATCGTGGTCAGGTTGCGCCCGAACCGGCTCAGCAGCGTCTTCTGCAGCTCCCTGCGGGTCGCCGTGCCCAGCACCGCCGCCACGCCCACGCCCGGCACCAGCGGGTTCACGCCGCGCTGTCCCGACCAGGACTCGACGAGCTTCATGGCCCGCTCGGGCACGCCGCCGGTGATCGGCTGCCGGTAGACCTCGTGCAGCTCGCCGATGAGCTTGATCTCGATCGCCACCACCGCGACCGTCTCGGCGGCGAGCAGCACCGGCGCCGAGAGCAGCGTCGGGACCGCGACCCACTCGACCGAGGCGACACCGCCGCCGGCCGCGCCGACACCGGCGGTGGCCCGGGAGGCGTTGCGGATCAGCCGCTCGGCCAGCTCTTCGTCGTCCAGGTCCGGGAAGTGCCGGCGCAGCGTCTCCAGGTCACGCACCGGGATGTGCGGCGCCACGTCGGTGACCGCGTCGGCCATCCAGCGCAGGGCCGCCCTCGGACGGAACAGCCGGCTCACGCCGCGGTCGCGCACCTCGCCCACGAGGCGGCCCATCAGCTGCCGGCGGCCGGCCGGTTCCAACTCGTCCGAGGTCAGGGCCGCCACGGTGCGGCCCATCTCCACATCGGTGCCCGGCGTTTCACGGGCAGGGTCGTGCTCAGCACCGGACCCAGCCGTGTCAGCCGGCTCGGTCGCACGATCCGCGTGGTTCATCGTCGTCCTCCCCGTCGGGCACTCCCGGTAGTGATTCCCGGTCGAGCCTTCGGGTCAAACCCCGTTACAAACCCCCGTGGCGAACGTCTGCCCGCCCGACCGCGTCACGGCGCGATCGGGTGCGAAGACGGACGTGCCGCGAATGCGCTCAGGCGCACTCGCGGCAGATCAGCTCCCCGTTGCGCTCCGTAGCCAACTGGCTGCGGTGGTGCACCAGGAAACAGCGGGAGCAGCGGAACTCGTCGGTCTGCATCGGCAGCACCTTGACGGTGAGCTCCTCGTCGGCCAGGTCGGCGCCGGGCAGCTCGAAGCTCTCCGCCACCTCGACCTCGTCGACGTCCACTGCGCCCGACTGCGAGTCGGCGCGACGGGCCTTGAGCTCCTCGAGGCTGTCCTCGCCGAGGTCGACCTCATCGCGACGCGGGGCGTCGTAGTCGGTGGCCATCGGTTTTCACTCTCCTGTATCGATGTGTCGCTTGGCGTTTGTAACGCCGAGGACAGGTTTTCGGTTCCCGGTTCCGCTGGACGATTTCTGACACCCGGATCAGCTCCGGCGAGCGCGGAACCTTACCGCTGTTGCGGCAGGCTTGTACGCGCTACGGCGGCACATTGTTCCCGATGTGACTGAGGCGACATCAAAGTAGGGGCACCGGCCTCTGGATCATTGTCGGCGCGCCGGAAGCATTCCCTGTTTCCGCGCGCCTGGCGGACAGACGCTAACCTCTCGACAGGCCCGGCGACCTTACCCGGGCCCGTCGCCCGACCCTGGAGCCAACCCCATGAGCTTTGCCCGCGTCCGAGCGCTCGTCCTCGTCGGCGTGCTCGCCGTGGCAGCGGTGGTCTTCGTCGTCGTCGCACTGGTGCGCGATTCCCAAGGCGATCTGGCGGACGGCAGCGACTGCCCGGCCGGTGCCCCGATGGCCGACATCCTGCTGCCGGACGACCCGGCAGAGGTGACCGTCAAGGTCCTGAACGGCACGAGCCGGGCGGGCCTGGCCGAGAGCGTGTCCAACGAGTTCAAGAACCGCCGGTTCACGGTCAAGGAGCCCGCCAAGAGCAAGTCGAAGTTCAAGCAGGTCGCCGAGATCAAGTACGGCCCGGCGACCGTCGGCAAGGCTCAGCTGCTCCGGGCGTACTTCCTGGCCCAGTCCAAGATGACCTACGACGCGAAGCGCAAGGGCGACGTGATCGACGTGGTCATCGGGGACCAGTTCCAGCAGCTCGCCACGACCACCGAGGTCAACCAGTCGCTGGTCGAGATCGGCGAGCCGGACCTGCCGCCGGGCTCCTGCCTGAAGCCCGCCGCCGAGGCCGCCGAGGACGAGAACTGACCCTGCGGTCAGGCTCCGCCCGCCGCGTCCAGCTCCACCAGGGCGTCGTGCAGCGCGGGGAAGATCGCCGGCGGCGCCGCGACCAGCATCCGGTTGCCGGCCGGCTCCCCCGCGAGCCCGCTCACGACGAGCCCCGCCTCCTCGGCGATCAGGCCGCCGGCCGCGTGGTCCCAAAGGTTCAAGCCTTTCTCGAAGTAGGCGTCCAGACTGCCCTCCGCGGTGAGGCAGAGGTCGAGCGAGGCCGCTCCCAGCCTCCGAATGTCACGCACACGGGTGATCAAACGGGCCACCACCGCGCCCTGATGTTCCCGCCGGCGGGCGTCGTAACCGAATCCGGTGGCGACCAGCGACTGATCCAGGGTGGTCCGGACCGAGCCGCTGAGCCGCCGGCCGTCCCGCCACGCCCCGCCGCCTCTCGTGGCCGTCCACTCGTCGCCGGTGGCCGCGTTGACGACCACCCCGGCCACCACGGCGCCGTCCACCTCGGCGGCGAGCGACACCGCGTACTGCGGCAGGCCGTAGAGGTAGTTCACGGTCCCGTCGATCGGGTCCAGGATCCAGCGCACGGCGCCGGGGGCGACCGCCACCGAGTCGCCGTACTCCTCGCCCAGCACGCCGTCGCCGGGCCGCTCCTTCAGCAGCGCCTCCACGGCCTGGCGCTCGACCGCCTTGTCGGCCGCCGTCACCACGTCGGTGTCGGTGCTCTTGGTCTCCACGTCGACGATCGCCTCGTCGCGCATCCGGCGAGCCGTCACGGCCGCCTCCCGCGCCACGCGAACCGCGATCGCCAGCAACTCGTCGGGGGTCGATCCCGTCGAAATCTCACTCACGTAATGGTCCTTTCCGCCGATAGCATTCTCATGCCGCGCTCTTCCGGGGGCTCCACCGGCGTCTTCGGCGAGGTCGTCGGGCGTCGGCGGCGTGCTGTGGGCGGAGGATCTCGGTCGGCGGCGCTACAATTCACCCCTGCCCACGCTTCACGGACACTCTCCTGCGGGACGGTCCGGGTTCCGAGGGCTCCCAAACCGACCCCAGCAAGTCTCGCCCCCGCGTGCTGCGCTGGACTCTGGCCGTGCCCAACCTCATCGCCTCCGGAAGGTCATTCGTGACAGAAGCCCACCAGAACGGTGCCGACGTTCGCTCTCTCACCGAGGCCCTGATCACCCATGCTCAGGGTGCGGGCGGGCAACTCACTTCGGCCCAGGTCGCGCATACCCTCGAGTCCGCCGCGGTGAACCCGGCCCAGGCCAAGAAGATCCTGCGCGGCCTCGTCGACGCCGGCATCACGGTCGTCGTCGACGGCTCCGCCAGCACCCGCCGCAAGGTCGCCGCCGCCCGCTCGGCAACGCCGGCGTCGAAGGCGACCACGGCGAAGACCGCGCCCGTCAAGAAGACCGCGCCCGCGCCGAAGCAGGCCGCCCCGGCGGCCGACGGCGGCGCCACGCCGGCGAAGAAGGCCGCGCCGGTCCGCAAGGTCACCGCCGCGGCCAAGGGCGTGCCCGCGAAGAAGGCCGCCACCGCCAAGGCCGTCCCGGGCAAGCCCGGCGAGCCCGGTGAGGGCCCCGGCGAGGAGATCGATCCCGAGGAGCTCGCCGCCGCGGTCGAGGACGTCGTCATCGAGGAGCCGGCCGCCATGGTCGCGGCCGCCGCGACCGATGCCGCCAGTTCGGCCACCGACGGCGACTTCGAGTGGGACGACGAGGAGTCCGAGGCGCTCAAGCAGGCCCGCCGTGACGCGGAGCTGACCGCTTCGGCCGACTCGGTCCGCGCCTACCTCAAGCAGATCGGCAAGGTTCCGCTGCTCAACGCGGAGCAGGAGGTCGAGCTCGCCAAGCGGATCGAGGCCGGCCTCTACTCCGCCGAGCGGCTGCGCGCCGCCGAGGAGGGCGAGGAGGCGCTCGAGCGCAACTTCGAGCGCGACCTCAAGTGGATCAACCGGGACGGCGAGCGGGCCAAGAACCACCTGCTCGAGGCGAACCTCCGGCTCGTGGTGTCGCTGGCCAAGCGCTACACCGGCCGTGGCATGGCCTTCCTCGACCTGATCCAGGAGGGCAACCTCGGCCTGATCCGCGCGGTCGAGAAGTTCGACTACACCAAGGGCTACAAGTTCTCGACCTACGCCACCTGGTGGATCCGGCAGGCCATCACCCGCGCCATGGCCGACCAGGCCCGCACCATCCGCATCCCGGTGCACATGGTCGAGGTCATCAACAAGCTCGGCCGCATCCAGCGCGAGCTTCTCCAGGACCTGGGCCGCGAGCCCACCCCGGAGGAGCTGGCGAAGGAGATGGACATCACGCCGGAGAAGGTGCTGGAGATCCAGCAGTACGCGCGTGAGCCCATCTCGCTCGACCAGACCATCGGCGACGAGGGCGACAGCCAGCTCGGTGACTTCATCGAGGACTCCGAGGCGGTCGTCGCGGTCGACGCGGTCTCCTTCTCGCTGCTGCAGGACCAGCTCCAGCAGGTGCTGCAGACGCTTTCCGAGCGCGAGGCGGGCGTCGTCCGGCTCCGCTTCGGCCTGACCGACGGCCAGCCGCGCACGCTGGACGAGATCGGCCAGGTCTACGGCGTGACCCGCGAGCGGATCCGCCAGATCGAGTCCAAGACGATGTCGAAGCTCCGGCACCCGTCGCGGTCGCAGGTTCTCCGCGACTACCTGGACTAGGTCGTTCAGTCAACATTACGTGTCCAAATGGTCACCACCCGTACATCAACGGGTGGTGATCAGACCGTTGTGCAGAAGTGATCGTTGACGTGGCACCCTTGGATCACGGCACACTAGCCAGAACCGACGGTGTGACCTCGGTCCCCCCGGGGCACATCGGGAAGGCTGCAACGGTGCAGGGTGTTGCACGATGAGTGAGCAGTAGCCGAGGAACATGTTCATCGGTGACGAACAGAGGAGGAAGGCGATGACCCCGACCCTCACGCCGCCGGCGGGAAGCCTGGCCGGTCTAGCAGCCGATGAACGGTGCGACCGCTGCAATGCAGCCGGGAAGCTCCGTTTGACCCTGGCGGGCGGTGGCGATCTTGTGTTCTGCGGCCACCACGCCAACCGTTACGCCGAAGACCTGGTGAAGATCGCCGTGCACTACGCGGCCGATCCGGACTTCACCTGGCGAGGCGCCGGCATGATGTCGAACACGACCAACTAGCAGCAAGCAGCGGTCCCCCCAAGAGACCACGAGAAGGGCGCCTCCAGCCAGGAGGCGCCCTTTCTGCTTGTCGCTTCAAGGGGCCTGAGAGGCTCGCAGAGCCCCTCGAAGCCTCAGAGTGTCTGGATGGTAGCGATCCGCTCTTCCAACTGCTCAATGGTCGCCTGAGCGCTCGGCGGCCCGCCGCACAGCCGCCGCAACTCGGCGTGGATCTTGCCGTGCGGCAGGTTGGTCCGGTGGTGATGGGCCGCCACGAGCGTGTTCAGCTGGCGGCGCAGGCTGTTGCGGCGCTCCCCCGCGCTCATCGGCACGACCGGCTCGCGCTGCTCCGGCACCGCGGGCTCCGGCTGGGACGCCTGCTCCCGCTTCTGCGCGGCCAGCTGCTCGGCCTGCCGCTTGTTCAGCAGGTCGGTCACCTGTTCGGGGGTGAGCAGGCCGGGCAGGCCGAGGTAGTCGAGCTCCTCGGCCGTGCCGGTCCGGGCGCCGGTGCCGAACGAGGTGCCGTCGTAGATCACCTGATCGAGTTCGGCGGTGGCGGAGAGCGCCTCGAACTGCTTCTCCAGGTCGCCGAGGGCGTCCTCGGACTTCTGCGCCCGCTCGATCAGCTCGTCGTCCAGGCCGTCCTTCTCCTTCGGCGCGCCGAGGACGTGGTTGCGCTGCTCCTCCATCTCGCTGGCCAGCCCGAGCAGGTGCGGCACGCTCGGCAGGAAGACCGTGGCGGTCTCGCCCTCCATCCGGGACCGCACGAACCGGCCGATCGCCTGGGCGAAGTAGAGCGGGGTGGAGGCGCTGGTGGCGTAGACGCCGACGGCCAGGCGCGGGATGTCGACGCCCTCGGACACCATCCGGACCGCGACCATCCAGCGGTCCTCGGAGGCGGCGAACTTCGCGATCCGGCCGGAGGCGCCCTCGTCGTCGGAGAGGACCACGGTGGGCGACTCGCCGGTCAGGTCGTGGATGAGCTTCGCGTACGCCCGGGCGGACTGCTGGTCGCTGGCGATGATCAGACCGCCGGCGTCCGGCATGCCGTGCTCGCGTAGCTTGGTGAGCCGGGAGTCGGCGGCCCGCAGCACCTGCGGCATCCAGTCGCCGCGGTGGTCCAGCGCGGTCCGCCAGGCCTGCGCCACCAGATCCTTCGTCATCGGCTCGCCGAGCCGGGCGGCCAGCTCGTCACCGGCGTTGGTCCGCCAGCGGGTCTCGCCGGAGTACGCCATGAACAGCACCGGCCGGACGACCCGGTCCTTCAGCGCGTCGCCGTACCCGTAGACCGAGTCGGCCTTCGATCGCTGGATGCCGTCGGAACCCCGCTCGTACGTCACGAAGGGGATCGGGTTCTCGTCGGAGCGGAACGGCGTCCCGGTGAGCAGCAGGCGCCGCACGGCCGGCTCGAACGCGTCCTTGACGCCGTCACCCCAGCTCCGCGAGTCGCCGGCGTGGTGGATCTCGTCGAGGATCACGAAGGTGCGCCGGGTCAGGGTGCGCCGCTTGTGCACCTGCGGGGCCATGCCGACCTGCGCATAGGTCACGACCGCCCCGTGGAAGTCCCGCGACGAGTGGACGTCCGCGTTGCGGAACTTGGGGTCGAGCTGGATGCCGACCCGGGCCGCCGCCAGCGACCACTGGGTCTTCAGGTGCTCGGTCGGGCAGACCACGGTGACCGCGTCGCAGGTGCCGTCGGCGAGCATCTCGGCGGCGATCCGCAGGGCGAACGTGGTCTTGCCGGCGCCGGGCGTCGCCACGGCCATGAAGTCCTCGGAACGCCGGCGAAGGTACGTCACCATCGCCTTGCGCTGCCAGGCTCGCAGCGGCGGGAAGATCTCCAGGTTCGGCAGAGGCGGGCTCAAGCTGCGACGATCCCTTCGCTCACGGAAAAACCTCCGCGGTTATCGGCGCGGAGGCGGCATCCAGCATAGCCGCGCAGGGTTGCCGGAAGGGTGCCGGAACACTGCGAGCAAGGGCTCAAAACCGGGGCGCGGCGACCGGCGCGGACCACTTGCGGTAGAGCGCGACGAGGCGTACGCCGGTCATCAGCGCGGCCGCCCCGACCAGCGGGAGCAGGCCGGTGAAGCCCATCCGGTGCAGTACGGTGACCAGCACCGCGCCGCCCAGCGCGATGACCGCGTAGATCTCCCGGTGCAGCACCACCGGGATCTCCCCGGTGAGCAGATCCCGGGCCAGGCCGCCGCCGATCGCGGTGAGCATGCCGAGCAGGCAGGCGCCGACCGGCGGGACACCGGCGGCGATCGCCTTGAGAGTGCCGGTCGCGGTGAACAGACCGAGGCCGGCGGCGTCGAGGAGCAGCACTGTCCGCCGGATCCGGTTCAGGGCGGGGTGGAGCCAGAAGGCAGCCAGCGAGGCCACCACCGCGGTGACCGCGTAGCGCCAGTCGGCGAACGCCAGCGGCGGGACCGACCCGATGGCCAGGTCCCGCAGGATGCCGCCACCCAGCGCGGCCACGAAACCGACGAACGCGACCCCGAACAGGTCGAGCCGTTTGGCGACGCCGGCCGTGGCGCCGGAGGCGGCGAACACCGCCACACCGATCAGATCCGCGACGAGCAGGCCGTAACCACTCGTCACGTGCCGATCAGACCTTCATGGATTCGTAGATCTCCTTGCACTGCGGGCAGACCGGCGAGCCGGGCTTCGGCGACTTGGTCACCGGGAAGGTCTCGCCGCAGAGCGCCACGACGAGGTTGCCCATGACGGCGCTCTCGGCGATCTTCTCCTTGCGCACGTAATGGAACATCTCCGGACCGGTGTCGGCGTCCTTGGTCTCCGGACGCTCAAGGATCTGCGTGCTCACGGTTATCTGCCCTTCAGATTCGTCTCGCCGGCAAAAGAGGACACGACCTCAGCCTGCAAGTCTGACACCTCACGCCGGGTCGGTCCAACGACAAGGCGAAGCCCGGGCGTCGTACGGTGATCATGTGACTGACTTCGAGATTCAACTCGGCGAACACGTGCTCCGCGCCCACCAGGACGGCAAACCCGTGGTGGCGCTGGAGAGCACGATCATCTCGCACGGCCTCCCGCACCCGGACAACCTGCGGGTGGCCCGGGAGATCGAGCAGACGGTCCGGGACAACGGCGCGGAGCCGGCCACCATCGGCATGATCGGCGGCCGGATCGTCGTCGGCCTGGACGACGCGCAGATCGAGCACCTGGCGCTGGCGGAGGACGTCGCGAAGCTCTCCGTCCGGGACCTGCCGATCGCCGCCGCCCGGCGCGCCGACGGCGCCACCACCGTGGCCGCCACCAGCGCGATCGCCGAGGCGGCCGGGATCAAGGTGTTCGCCACCGGCGGTCTCGGCGGCGTGCACCGCGAGGCGAACATCACCTTCGACGAGTCGGCCGACCTCACCGAGCTGGCCCGCACGCCGATCGTGGTGGTCTGCGCCGGCGTGAAGTCGATCCTCGACGTGGGCGCCACCCTGGAGCGCCTGGAGACCCTCGGCGTCTCGGTCGCCGGTTACCGGACCCGGCGCTTCCCGGGCTTCTTCATCACCGACGGCGGCTTCGACATCGACTGGCAGCTCGACTCGCCGGAGCAGGTGGCGGACTTCATCGCGGCCCGCGCGGACCAGGGGGTGAGCGCCGGCGCGCTGGTGCTGGCGAACCCGCTGCCCACCGGCGAGCAGCTCGACCCGGAGCTGCACGACCGGACGCTGGCGAGCGGCCTGGCCCTGCTCACCGAGCAGAACGTGACGGGCAAGGCGGTCACCCCGTTCCTGCTGTCGCACTTCCACTCCAGCACCGCGGGGAAGAGCCTGGAGGTCAACATCCGGATCATCCTGCGCAACTCGGCGCTCGCCGCGCAGATCGCGGTGGCCTCGAACAGCGCCTCGGCGAACCCGGTCGGCTTCAGCGCGCCGTGATCATCGTCGTCGGGGATCTGGTCACCGACGTCCTCGTCGAGCACGACGGCCCCCTGCAGACCGGTTCGGACACCGACGCGTCGATCCGCGTCGGCGGTGGTGGCCAGGCCGCGAACACCGCGGCCTGGCTGGCCCACATCAGTCATCCGGTCACCCTGGTCTCCGCGGTCGGCGACGATGCCGCCGGGCGGGACCGGGTGGCCGAGCTGGAATGGGCGGGCGTCCGCAGCGCCATTCAGACCTGTCCGGGAACGGCCACCGGCAGCGTCGTGGTGCTCACCGGCTCGGCCGAGCGCACGATGATCACCGATCGGGGCGCGTCCCTGCTGCTCGCCCCGGCACACGTCACCTCGGTGATCGAGAACGCTCCGCACGGCGCGCACGTGCACCTCTCCGGCTATCCGCTGCTGCACGCGGGTTCCCGGGAGGCCGGTCTGGCGGCCTTGGCGGCCGCCGCCCGGCGGGGACTCACGGTGAGCGTCGACGCGGCCTCCGCGGCCCCGTTGCGCTCGGCGGGCGCTTCCGCCTTCCTCTCCTGGGTACGCGGGACCGCCCTGCTGGTGTGCAACGCCGACGAAGCGGACGTCCTCGCTCCAGGGAGCACGGCCGCGGATCAGGCATCGGCGCTGACGGCGCACGCGCAGAACGTGGTGGTGAAGCAGGGCCCGGCCGGCGCCGTCTGGTGCTCCCGGGACGGTTCGGTCCTGCGGGGGCGGGCTCACCCCGTACCGATGAAGGATCCGACCGGCGCCGGTGACGCCTTCGCCGCCGGTCTGCTCGCCGCCTGGTGTTCCGGATCATCGCCGGAGCAGGCGCTGGCGGCGGGAGCGGAACTCGGCGCCGCGGCGGTGAGCGTGCTCGGAGCGCGGCCCTAGGGCTTGCTCTTCTCCACGACCTCGGCCTCCACGACCTCGGAGTCGATGGTGATCGGCTCCCGGGCCGGCTGCTCCGCCTCGGCGGCCTGGATCAGGGCCCGCCGCACGTCCTCCCGCGCCGCCGCGTCGGCCGCCCGCTCGGCCTTGGTCTTGGGCGGGCGGTCGTTCGCGATCAGCACGGCGGCCCATGGCAGGAAGACCATGCCGGCCGCGCAGAGGACCAGCCAGAGGCCGAGCAGCGGCACGCGCAGACTGATCAGAACGCCGCCCAGGATCAGGCAGAGAGCCCGGATCCCCATCATCGTGACGTAACGGATCTCCCGGCTGCGGAGCTGGTCGGCCTGGCTGCGAGCGGCATCGGTGATCAACACCGGTTGCTTTTTCACGCGAGGACTCCGATCGACCCCGCCATCCTCCCACCGCTGGGCGGTTTTCACCCAGTCGGCCCGGGACTCAGAGGCCTTTCGCCGCTTTTGCCTCGGCCTTCGCCGCCTTCTTGTTCACCCGGACCTTGCCGAGCGACTCCTCGTCGACGATGTCCGCGACCGATCGGTACGCGTCCTCGTCGCCGTAGGCCCCGGCCGCCTCCCGCCACCCGGCCGGGCGCACGCCCATCTGCTTGCCGAGCAGGGCCACGAAGATCTGTGCCTTCTGCTTGCCGAACCCGGGCAGCGCGAAGATCCGCTTGTAGAGCTCGGCGCCGCTCCCGGCGCCGGCCCAGAGGTTCTCCGCCCGGCCGTCGTAGCTGTCGGCGAGGACCCGGCAGACCTCCTGGACCCGGGCGGCCATCGCCTTCGGGAAGCGGTGCAGCGCCGGCGGCTCACTGAAGATCGCCAGGAGCGCCTCGGGGTCGAAGTCGGCCAGCTCGGTCGCGGTCGGCTCGTGGCCGAGTCGCTGGGCCAGCACCCATGGCGAGGTGAACGCCTTCTCCATGGTGATCTGCTGGTCGAGCGTGAGACCGATCAGCACCGCGAGCGGGTCCCGATCCAGAAGCGCGTTCGCTTCGGCGTCGATGGGCAACGAGAATGGCATAGCGCCATCTTCCTACTCGCTCGCGGTCTCGATCCGGCGGGCGGCCTCGTCGGCCAGCTCCTGCACGATCCGCAGTTGGCCGTCGTCGAACTCGCGCGGCCGGACGTCCAGGCTGCAGACGCTGCCGAGGACATGACCGCGGGTGGAGATCACCGGGGCGCCGATGTAGGACCGGACGCCCTCCATCGTGACCAGCGGGTTGCCCCGGAACTCGGGGTCGACGGCGAAGTCGTTCACGTAGCGGGCCGCGGGCCGGCGCAGCAGCGGAGCGCAGAAGGCCCACTCCAGCGGGGTGCCGCCGACCTCGCCGATCCAATCCGGGATCGGCCCGCGCCCGGCCAGGAAGACCTGCGCGTCACTGAGCAGGCCGGTGACGATGGCGAACGGCATGTCCATCCGGACCGCCACCTGTTCGACCAGCTCGGCGAGGTAGTCCCGGGAGATCTCCCGATCCACGCCGAGACGAGCCACCTCGAGGAGCCGGGCACGGTCACGGGCCTCGGGGTAGTCCGTCACCATCACGAGGGGACCGTCCGGGCGAGCGCCTCGTAGGTGATGATCCGCACCTTCAGCGACCGGCCGGCCACCCGGCTCAGCTCGCCGACCTCCATCACGTGCTCGGCGACCCGGCGCAGATCGGCGGGGCTGGTCACCGGCCGGTGCAGGCCGAGGGCCTGTACGGCGAGGCCCCAGAGTCCCTCGGCCATCTGAGGGCCGACCAGGTCGGCCAGGGCCTTCACCGCGTCCCGCTCGGTCGGCTGGTCGTGGCCGTAGTTCTCGATGCGCGCCATCGCCGGGCACCTCTCGCTGGCAGTCTCGTGATCGTCAGAACAGTTCGATGATCGGTTCGGCGGCGGCCTGCGCGTCCTCGCCCGTCTGATGGGCGTGAGTCTGCCGCTGGCGTGACATCACGTGTTTGGCGCGCAGGTCCTCCACCTTGATCACCCGAGACCGCACGTCCTCCTCGGTGAGGTCGCCACGCACGTAGCCGGCGACGTCCTCCGCCTGCCGGCGCACGTCGTCGACCGCCTCTGCCACATGTTCCAGCATCTGGCGGCTGATGTCCTGGAACTGGACATGCCCGACCGCTCCGGTGGTCTCCGAGAGCAGAGCGTCCGTGCTGCGCTGCACCTGATGTGCCGCGTTGATGGTGTCCTTGAGGATGCCGCCGACCATCTCCGACATCTCACGCTGCGCGTTCGCGATGCCGCCGAGCCGGCGGGTCATCGCCGTCTCCTCGGTCTGCGACGGGAGTTCCTCGTCGCGGTCGAACTGGCTGTCGTCGGAGAGCACGGCGTCGAGCTTCGCGGTGAGTTCCGCGATGCTGCTGCCGATGCCGTGCGCCGCCTCGGAGGAGCGGTGCGCCAGCTTGCGCACCTCGTCGGCGACCACCGAGAAGCCCTCACCCGCGTCGCCGGCGCGGACCGCCTCGATCATCGCGTTGAGCGCCAGGATGTTCGTCGCCCGGCTGACCTCCTCGATCTGCGTGACGTGCTTGTTCAGCTCACGCATCTGGTCCACCAGATTCCGGATCTGGTAGTCCCGGTGCAGGAAGTACGCGATCAGGCGTCCGACGAGCTGGTCGTTGGAGGCACTGACCTGGCTCAGCTCACTCTCGGTGCGACTGAGAGTGCCGGCGAGCTGCGAGACGTCACCAGCGGTCACCTCCGCGAGGGAGTCGACCTTGATGAGCTGGCCGACGATCGCCTCCGCGGCCTCACCGGTCTGCGCGATGACGTCCCGGACGTGCCCGTCGATCACCTCGCAGAACTCCGGGATCGGCGCCACAGCCTCGGCCACCACGTCCTCGCGCACACCACGCCTGCCCTCGGGTTCCTCCGAGGGCAGGGTCAGTCTGCGGAGAAGACTCGGCATGCGGATACCTCCGTAGCGAAAAGATCCTCGGACTTCTCAGGCGCCGGGCAGCACCTGCTTGATCACACCGAGCAACTGATCAGGTCCGACCGGCTTGACCAGCCAGCCGGTGGCGCCCGCGTTCTTGGCCTCGGTCCGCTTGGACTGCTCGGACTCGGTGGTCAGCATGAGGATCGGCGTGAATCGCATGCCAGGCGCCTTGCGGGCCTCGCGGGCGAAGGTGATCCCGTCCATCTGCGGCATGTTGACGTCGCTGATGATCAGATTCGGCTTCACGCCCTTGCTGAGCTTGTCGAGAGCCTCCTTGCCGTGCCCGGCGGTCTCGACGGTGTATCCGGCCTTGGTGAGGATCGACTTGAGGCTCATGAGCATGGTGGCGGAGTCGTCGACGAGCATCACTGTGGTCATGGATCGTTCCCCTTGTGGCTGGCGTTTCCGCTGACCCCGTTGAGCAGCGGTAGCACCCGCGCCGCCAGGAAGGCGTCGTTCGGTGCCGCAGATATCTTCGGTTTGAAAAGCAGCAGGGCTTGGAGCGCGCCGGTGTGCAGATGGTTGCACCGGCGCAGGCTCACCCGGGGCCGTTTGGCGGCCCGCAACCACCCCACGAGCTGCTCGACCTCGTCGACGGTCACCACACCCACGAGCGTGGCGCTGTCGTCATGCAACTCGAGCGGCAAGGCCGAGCACCTCCTTCATGTTCAGCACCAGCAGCACCAGGCCGTCGCCGAGCAGTGCGGTGCCGGAGAACTCGTCGGCGTACGCGAGCAGGCCCTCCATCGGTTTGAGGATCACGTCGACCTCCCGGTGGAACTGCTCCACCAGCAGGCCGACCCGCTGGCCGTTGACGCTGACCACGAGGATCCGGCGATCCTCGGCCGGGTCACCGGTCCACGGCATGTCCAGGGCCCGGGCCAGGTCCAGCACCGGCACCACCTCGCCGCGCATGACGACGACGTCCTGGTGCAGGACGCGGCCCATCTCGGCGGCCGGCACGCGGACCGTCTCGACGACGAGGTCGACCGGGATGCCGAAGCGCTGCCCGGCCACGCTGACGACCATCACCTGGGTGACGGCCATCGAGAGCGGCAGCCGGAGCCGGGTCACGGTGCCCTGGCCGAGCTTCGACCGCATGGTCACGGTGCCGCCGAGCTTCTCCACGCTGGCCCGCACCGCGTCCATACCGACTCCCCGCCCGGAGAGATCCGAAACCTGGTCGGCGGTGGAGAATCCCGGGCGGAAGACCAGGTCGACCGCGTCGGTGTCACTCAGCGACTCCAGTTCCTCCTCCGAGATCAGGCCCTTCTCGTACGCCTTCCGTTTCACCCGCACCGGGTCCACGCCGCGCCCGTCGTCGGAGACCTCGACGATCACCGCGTCGCCGTCGGCCACCGCCGCGAGGGTCAGCTTCGCGGCGGGGTTCTTGCCGGCCGCGACCCGCTCGGCGGGCGGCTCGATGCCGTGGTCCAGGCTGTTGCGCACCAGGTGCACGAGCGGGTCGCCGAGTGCCTCGATGACGTCCTTGTCGGCCATCGTGTCCTCGCCCTCGGTGATCAGCTCGATGGTCTTCTCCAGCCGCCGGCTGAGGTCGCGGACCAGCCGCGGGAACCGCCCGAACGCCACCGAGAGCGGCAGCATCCGGACGTCCATCACGGCGGACTGCAACTCCTCGGCGATCCGGTGCAGGCCGGCGTACTGGTCCTTGATCCGGCGGCCGAGCACCCGGCTGCCGAACTCCTCCTCGGCCGAGTCGGCCAGGAAGGTGAGCCCGTTCTTCGCCACGTTCAGCTCGCCGACCAGCTCCATGAGCCGGTCCACCTTCTCCTGGTCGACCTTGAGCACCTTGGTGCCGACCTGGCCGCCGGGGTCGTCGGCCCGGCCGGTGGGCTCGGCCGGGGGCGCGGCGGCCGGTGCGGCGGTGGCGGCGATCCCGGCCCCGGCCGCCGGCAGCGCGCCCACCGGGGCCGGCGCGGCCTCGGCGAGGAGCCGGGTCACTGCCGCGCCGACGGCTTCGCGATCCGCGTCGAGCAGATCCTCCGGTACGCCCAGAGCCCGTGCGGCCGCCATGACCGCCCGCGCGACGGATCGCAGCTGGACGCCCTCCGTGGGGTTGAGCTCCAGCGTCCGCAGAGCCGCGCTGAGCACCGCCCGCGCGTCGGCCGCCAGCTCCGAGTCGATCACCTCGGTGACCGCGACGACGACCCGTTCCTCGGTCTTGAGGGGTGGCTCGCCGCTGAGGTGCCGGGTGATCGCGCCGGCGTCCAGCTCGACGATCTGCACCTGGTCCGGCACGTACCGGAAGAGGTACTCCAGCTCGCCGACCGCGGCCCGGGTGGCGACCACGAAGGAGAGCAGGCAGACGTACTCGTCGTACTCCTCGGCCGAGGGCCACTGGTCCGGCTGCACGACGCCGAGCTTGTCCAGGCCGGGCACCTGGCGGATCAGGTGGATCGGGTCCTCGGCCCGGAAGAAGCAGTCCGAGTCCGGGGTGTACCTGACGAACCGCATCGTCGACGAGGTGGTCTCCAGCCAGGCCGCGGTCTCGGTGAGCCATTCGGCGTCGAACCAGGCCATCCACTCGGGGGCGGCGTCGACGACGGTGACGCCGGCCGCGACCGTGGCGTGGGTGTGCGCCACCGGCTCGCCGCCGAGCGGCGCCCGCAGCTTCGTGATCAGCCCGGCCGCGTCGGTGCCGGCGCTCGACGGCAGCCGCTCGTGCGCGGTGACGTGCGCGAGCCAGCCCCGGATCAGGTCGAACGCGGCGAGCAGGTCGTCGGTCATGCCCGAGTCGAGGGCGAGCCGGCCGCCGCGGACCGCGTCCAGCAGGTCCTCGGCCGCGTGGGTGAGCCGGGTCAGCTCGGGGAAGTCGAAGAGACCGGACGAGCCCTTGAAGGTGTGCGCGGCCCGGAAGACCTCGTTGACCAGCTCCGGGTCACCGGGATCGCGCTCCAGCTGGAGCAGGCCCTCGTCGACCGAGGCGAGCAGGTCGTTCGACTCCGCCAGGAACTGTGCGAGCAGTGGGTTCATGCCGGCGTACCCCTCCCGGCCGTGAGCATCGAGGCGATCCGGATCAGCCGTTCGCCGCCGACCGGTTTGACGAGGTAGAGGTTCGCGCCGGCGGCGTAGGCCCGGTCGGCGTCGCCGGGCCGGTCCTCGGTGCTGATCATCACGACCGGCGCGTCGGTGCCGACCGTCTCCGAGCGCAGCGACTCGACGCAGGTGTAGCCGTTCATCTTCGGCATGTTCACGTCGACCAGGAACAGGTCGTACGGGGTGTTCATCGCCACCTCGACGGCCTCCAGGCCGTTGGCCGACTCGTCGACCTGGAAACCGGCCTCGGTGAGCAGGCTGCTGTGGTAGAGCCGCACCGTGGCGGCGTCGTCGACGACGAGCACCCGGGGTGGCGCCTCGGTATCGGTCATCACTTCGCTCCGATGGGTCGCTGGTAGACGACGCCCTCAGCCAGGCGGGACGGCGTGAAGATCGGCGAGATCCGGCTCATCGATTCGGAGTGCCCGAGGAAGAGGTAGCCGCCGGGGCGCATCGCGCCGTACAGGTTCTCGGCGGCGCGGCGGCTGGAGAGCTCGTCGAAGTAGATGAGCACGTTGCGGCAGAACACCACGTCGAAGTCCCGGAACGCGCGCATGGCGAGGGTGTCGCAGATGTTCACCCGGTGCAGCGTCACCGCGCTGCGGATGCCCTCGTCGACCTGGTACCGGCCGGACCCGACGGACGTGAAGTACCTGTTGATCCAGGGTTTCGGCACCCGCTGCAGCGAGCGTTCGCCGTAACTGGCGTGCGCCGCCTTGGCGAGCACGTCGCTGTCGATGTCCGCGCCGTGGATCTCGACGTCCACGTGGTCGATCTGGTCCCACTCCTCCAGCAGGCGCAGGGCGATCGAGTACGGCTCCTCGCCGGTCGAGCAGGGCAGCGAGAGGATCTTGACGGGTCCGACGATCCGGCCCACCCCGCCACGGTCGCGCAGCACGTTCGGCAGCACCGTGCTGAGCATCGCGTCGAACTGGTAGTCCTCGCGCAGGAAGTACGTCTCGTTGACGGTCAGCTGGTTGATCAGGTCCTGGAGCATCCCGGACTTCTCGTTCACCCGCAGGGCGGCGAACCATCCCGAGAACGAGTCGTACGGCGACTCCCTGATGCACGTCTCGATCCGCTTGTCGACGAAGTACCGCTTCGAGTCGGCGAAGTGGATCCCGGTCCGCTTGTAGAAGTACTCGACGAATCGGGCGAAGTCGGCATCGGTGAGCCCGGCTCCGGTGGCAGCGGCGCTGGCCATCACGCCGTCCCGGAGAGGCGGGGCAGCGCCGCCTGCACGGTGAAGCGGAGGAACGGGTCGTCCGGGAAGCGGTGCACGGCCTCCTCCAGCACTGCCGCGTGGTCGGCGGTCGCCACCGGGAGCAGGGCGTCGATGGCCGCGGTCACCACGTTCGGATGCGGGTCGTCGCGGATCATCTCGATCAGCCACACCGCGGTGTCCGGGTGGGTCAGGTCGGCCAGCACCATCGCTGTCATCACCCGTACGTCGTGGTCGGGCGCGGCGATCAGGTCCGGCAGCAGCGCGGGCATCGACCGTGGCATCCGGGCGAGCGCCTCCGCGACGGCCGTACGCAGTGCCGCGTCGTCGCTGGCCAGGTGCACGGCCAGGGCGCCGGCGACGTTCTCGGTGTCGAACCCGGAGACCGTCGTGAGCAGCGCGTCCCGCACGTTCTCCACGGTCTCCACCATCACGCGCGCCAGCAGGTCCGGAACGGCCTCCTCGACGCCGTCCAGACCGAGCGCCGCCTCGCGACGGCACTCCGGGTCGGGGTCGCCGAGCTGTGCCCGCAGCGAATCCGCCGAGGGCCGCTCCGGCGCGACCTCCTCGGGTTGGTCCGTGGCCTTCTTGCGGACGAGTCCCATCGTGATCACCTTTCCTGGACGAATCAGCGGACCCAGTCGGCCAGCCGGTCGGCGATCTCGTACGAGGGCAGAACCACCGTGGCGCCACCGCGCCGCGCCAGTTCGCCGGGCATGCCCCACACCACCGCGGTCTCCTCGGCCTCGGCGATGGTCCGGCCGCCGCCCTCCTTGACCGCTGCCATCTCGGTCGCGCCGTCGTCGCCCATCCCGGTCAGCAGCGCGCAGACCAGGCGTGCCGGGTCGATGTAGCGGCGGGCCGAGCCGACCAGGCGGTCCACGCTCGGATGCCAGCGGTACTCCGCGGCGGCCGGCACGCTCTTGACGATCAATCCGTCGGTGCGCCGTGCCACCACCACGTCGGCGTTGCCCTTGCCGATGTAGATGTTGCCGCGCTGCAGGTTCATGATCCGGTCGACCTCGTGCACCCGCAGCGCGCACGCCTCGTCGAGGCGCCGGGCCAGCGCCGCGGTGAACGAGGCCGGGATGTGCTGGGCCACCACCACCGGGGCGCCCAGTGAGCCGGGCAGGGCCGGCAGCAGATCGGAGAGGAGCGCCGGACCGCCGGTGGACGAGCCGATCAGCAGCAGGTCGACCGAGCCGGCGGTGCCCAGGTCCCGGACCTTCTTCCCGGGTGGGGCGGCGGTGGCCTGCCGGGTCTGTGCGCGCACCCGCGCGGCCAGCCCGCCCGCTCGCTTGATCTTCGCCCGCGCCGCGGCGCGGACCTTCGTGACGAGCTCGCCGCTGACGTCCTCGATGTTGAGCGAGACGGTGCCGCCCGGTTTCGGAACGTAGTCGATCGCGCCCAGCTCCAGCGCCTCCAGGGTGACCAGCGCGTTGTGCTCGGTCAGCGAGGACACCATGACGACCGGGGTGGGCTGCTGCTGCATGATCTGCGCGAGACAGGTCAGCCCGTCCATCTCCGGCATGTTGATGTCGAGCGTCACGACGTCCGGTTGCACCCGGCCCAGCTGTTCGAGGGCGTCGACGCCGTTGCGCGCCGTGTGCACCTCGAACTCGCCGGTGTCCACCAGGATCTCTTTGAGCGCTCGGCGCATCAGCGCCGAGTCGTCGACGACCAGAACGGAGGTGGCCACTGTCAGACTCCGGCGAGGGCCTCTTCGACGGCCGCCTCGCAGAGTTCGGCGGCCGCACCGGCCTGGTCGGCGGCGAGCAGCTGATCGACCTGGACGAGCAGGAGCATCCGCTTCTGCTCCGGCAGGTTCGCCACCCGGGACACCACCCGGGCCTGTTCCGCCGAGAGCTCCGGTGCCGGTTCGAGCACGTTGCGCCCGACCCGCGCCACCTCGGCGACCGAATCCACGATGAAACCGGTCCGGACCCCATTGATGATCAGTACGACGATCCGCTGGCGTTCATCCCGCTCCCCGCGACCCAGGCCGAGCCGGGTCCGCAGGTCGACCACCGGCAGCACGGTTCCCCGGAGGTTGACCAGGCCCTCCACGAAGTCGAAGGACTTCGGCACCCGGATCAGGGCGTCGGGCACCCGGATGATCTCCTGCACCGCGTCGACGTCGACGGCGTACTCCTCGTCGTCGAGCCGGAACACCACGAACAGTTCCTCGTCGCCGCGCCCGTCGTCGCCCCGCTCCTGCTCCACGGCCATCTCCTGGTCGTCCTCCTGATAGTCGGCGATCTCGTCGCGTACCTCGGGCGAGTCGAACATCCGGTTCACGCTCAGCACCGAGACCAGCCGTTTGCCGTCCTCGAGCCGGCACACCGACTCCACCTCGGACTTGCGCCCGTCCCCGGCCACCACGCTGGGCAGTGGTGCGACCAGCTGATGCGGCACCCGCAGCACCTCGCGGACGGTGTCCATCACGACGCCGACAACGCCGCCGTCGATCGAGACCACGACGATCCGGTTCTGCGGCTCGAGCGGGGTGATCGGCAGGCCGAAGACCCGGCGCATGCTCACCACCGGCAGCAGCCGGCCGCGCAGGTCGATCACGCCGAGCACCCGGCTGCCGGAGTTCGGCACGCTGCTCACCGACTCGGGCGCCTGCACGATCTCCTGCACCTGGTCGATCGGCAGCGCGTACTCCTGGCCCTCCACCGCGAAGCTGACCAGCTCCAGCGTGTCGTCGGACTCGGCCTCCTCATCGGTCTCGGCGGGCAGCCGCGAGCCGGCCGCGGCGTCCCGGACGGCCCGTTCGGAGAGCCGGGAGAACTGGCTGCCGATCAGCCGGTCCACGTCGAGCACGGTGGTCATCTCACCGCCGTCCGACTTGATCACCCCGACCAGCACGTCGGACCGCACCGTGTTCTGCACCGACTCGGCCGATTCCATGGACTGCGGGTCGATGCTGATCACACTCGCCACCCGGTCCACCACGAAGCCGAGCGGCACGCCGCCGTCAACGATGATCACCCGGGTGGTCTCGTCGTGCGCGGCCTGGTCCATGTCGCAGCACTTGCGCAGGTTCACGACCGGCAGGACCCGGCCGCGCAGATTCGCGAGCCCCTCCAGCGACGGCGGCCCCAGCGGCACCTTCACGAGGGCGGGCATCCGGATGATCTCCTGAACCCGGCGCATCGGGAACGCGTACCGCTCCCCCAGCATGTCGAACGTGACGTAGTCGGTGTCCTCGTCGAGCTCTTCCGCGGCGAGATCCTCGTCGGTGTCCATGGTGATCTCCCCCTCCCCGCCGTCAGCCGGCGTTCTGGAGCTCGTCGGCGAGCGCCGCGATCTCCTCCACCGCCGCGGCGAGTTCCTCGGCGCCCTGGGCCTGTTCCCGGGCCGCGGTCGAGGACTGCGCAGCGAGTTGCTCGGCCTCCGCGGCCGACGACGAGATCTGCTCCAGGCCGACCTTCACCTCGCCGAGCACGCTGACGATCTGCATCGCCGATTCCCGGACCTCGTCGTTGCCGCCGCGCACCTGCTGCATGTCGCGCTCGATCTCCTCGAGCCGCGCGGTGGTGGCCTTCGCCGACTCCACCTCGGCGAGCGAGAGGCGGCTGGTCTCCTCCAGATCGGCGCGGACCTGCACGATCCGGTCCTGCACCGACTTGACCAGGTCCTTGATCCGGTCGGCGTTGTCCGCCGAGTCGCGGGCCAGGTTGCGGATGTCGGTGGAGACCACCGCGAAGCCCTTGCCGAACTCGCCGGCCCGGGCCGACTCGACCGAGCCGTTCACGGCGAGCATGTTGGTCTGGATCGACACGTTGGCGATGGCGTCCACGATCTTGTCGATCCGGCGGGAGATCTGCTCCAGCTCGGTGACCTTGCGGACGTTGTCGATGCCCTCGCGGGCAGCTGTGCCGATCGCGTTGATCATGGAGTCGACCGATTCCTTGTTCCCGGCCAGCAGCTCCAGGATCACGTCGGCACGCTCCACCGCGTTGCTGCCGCGGGTCGCCGAACTCTGCGCGCCCTGCTCGATCTGGGCGACGAGATCGGCGGTCTGCTGACCCTTCTCGGCGGCGGTCCGCGCGCCGGTGTTGATCTCGTTGATCGCCACGTTGATCTGGCCGGCCGCGCGGGTGATCTCCTCCACCGCGGCCGAGAGCTCCTCGGCCGCGGAGGCGACCTCCTCGGCGCTCTTGGCGATGTCGGTGCTGCTGCGCAGGGTCTCGGAGACCTCGGCGAGCGACTCGGCGGCCTGGTCGCTCTGCCGGAGTGCCTGCGTCTGCTGGGCGACCGTCTGCAACGACTCCTCGCACGCCGCGGACTGCTGCTCGGCCGCCGCCGCGATCTCCTCGGACCGCTGCTTGGCACTGCCGGCCGCGCGCTTCGCCTGCTCCGCCGCGACAGCCATCTCGGTGGCGCCCGTCATGATCGTGCCCATGTCGGCGCGGATGGTCTCGAGCTGCGAGGTGATCGTCTTGCCCTTCTCCACCTCGCCCCGGGCCGTCTCGGCGGAGGTCTGCACCGCACCCGCGATCTCGGTGACGCTGTTGCGCACCTCGTCGATCAGGTCGCGGATCTGCCGGGCGCTGCGTTCGCTGGTCTCGGCGAGGGTGCGCACCTCGTCGGCGACCACCGCGAAGCCCTTGCCGTGCTGCCGGGCCCGGGCCGCCTCGATCGCGGCGTTCAGTGCCAGCAGGTTGGTCTGGTCGGCGATGTGCGCGACGGTCTTGACGATCTCGCCGATCTCGTCGGCCTGCTTCTCCAGCTCGGTGATGGTCACCACCGACTCGGTCTGCCGCGTCGACGCGCTGTCGACGTTGGCGAGCAGGTTGCTGATCCCGGTCCGGGTCTCGTTCAGCAGGGCCTGCAGGGCCTGGCTCAGATCGGCCACCTGGCGGGTGGTCTGCTCCTGACGGCTGACCCGCTCCTCGACCTGATTCATCGCGGCGAGGCTCTGCTGGGTCGCGCCGGACGCCTCCTCGGCGCCGGCCGCGATCTGCTGCATCGACTCGGAGAGCTGGCGGGACGCCTCGGCGGCCTGGGCGTTCTGCGCGGAGATCTCCGCGGTGGCGGTGGCGATCCGTTCGGCGGCCTGCTGCTGCTTCGCCACCGACCGGGCCTGTTTGCGGTTGGCGTCCGGGTCGGCGCCACGGCCCGCGGCGGGACGCGCCGAGACGGGCGCGGCGGCCGGGCGGGCGCGGGAGGCTTCGGTGGCCCGCCCGGAGGACGTGCTGGTGAGGGGCATGGGTGAACTCCCATCTGTGAACGGTCGATCCGGCGCGAGCGGGTGCGGAACGAGTCGCCGCGATAGGGAGCACGCCGTACGGTCGCTGCCGGACAGCTGTCGACGCCCCCTCCGACCAGGGAAATCCTGGCACCGGCGACACGCCGATCAGCAACAAATCCATGCAAATCGTTGCTTTCCGAAGCCGGATCACGTTTGCGCCGGGACGAGGCGGGCATCCCGGGACCATGAGCGACTCTGAACTGTCCAGCACCTATCCGGCGGACACCGACACCGAGCAGCTCGTCGACGGCGGTCCGCCGCCGGCCGGCGGCGGGATGGTCACCACCACCGGCGGCACGGCCGGACCGGCCAGCTTCCCGCAGCGGGCGAACTCCGGCCCCGGCGTCGCGAACACCACGACCGGCGACGCCACCACCGGCGCGATGCGCACGCCGCCGGAGGAATACACCAGCGACACCGCCGGCTGACGATCGGTTACCGTCGTCCGGCCGCCGCACCGACCCGCGTGCCGGCCGGACGACGGATGACGGGACAGCGATGCGAGCACTGGTACAGACGGTCAGCCGGGCCAGCGTGACGGTGGACGACGAGATCGTCGGGAAGATCGAGGACGGCCTGCTCGTGCTCGTCGGCGTGACCCACGACGACACCGCGGCGAAGGCGGCCGAACTGGCCCGCAAGACCTGGGAGCTGCGCATCCTCGACGGCGACCGGTCGGCCTCGGACGAGGACGCTCCGGTGCTGGTGGTCAGTCAGTTCACGCTGTACGGCGACGCGCGCAAGGGCCGCCGGCCCACCTGGAACGCGGCGGCGCCCGCCGAGGCGGCCGAGCCGCTGATCACCGAGTTCGTGAACGCGCTGCGCGCCCGGGGAGCGACCGTCGCCACCGGCCGCTTCCGGGCGCACATGCTCGTGGAGAGCGTCAACGTCGGACCGCGCACGGTCCTGCTGGAGCTCTGAGAACTAGAAGAACAGGCCGCGGCGCTGGGCGGACTGGCGCAGCCACTGATCCAGGCGGGCCGCCCAGTCGGTCTGATCGGCGGTCGCGTAATCGACGTCGAAGCTGCCGAACGAGTCGTGCCCCTCGGTGAAGACGCCGCCGCGCTTGTCCAGCTCCAGCACCACCTGGAGCTTGTGCGGCGTCGGCAGGAACGTCAGCTCCAGCTGGTTGATGCCGCTCGCGTACGCCGCCGGCGGGTGGAACTCGATCTCCTGGTAGAACGGCAGCTGCTGGTCCACCCCGTAGACCCGGCCCTTCTCCACGTCGGCCCGGCTGAACCGGAATCCGAGACGCAGCAGCGCCTCCAGGATCCGCTCCTCGGCCGGCAACGGGTGCACCGCCACGGTGTCCAGATCGGACTTGTCGACCGCGCGGGCCACCTCGAGCTCGGTGGTCAGGCCCATCGTCATGCCGTGCAGGTGCTGGCCGTAGACCTCGGTGATCGGGGTCTGCCACGGCACGTCGAACCTGAAGGGCACGTCGTGCCGGGCGCCCGGGTCGAGCCGGAACGAGCCGGTCAGGCGCTGCCGGTGGAACTCCTGATCGGTCTGGTACTCGCTGTCGCCGCTCTCCACCTCGACCCGCGTGATCAGGCCGATCGCGAGGTATTCGACGTCCACGCTGTGGTCGCCGCCGACCACGTGCACGGTCCCCTCCAGGAACCCGCCCGGGTAGGTGTTCGGATTCGTCAGCACGGTGTCGACCGAAGGCCCACCGACACCGAACGCCTGCATCATGCGTTTGAAGACCACGATCATCACCCTTTCTCGGTGCATGCACATTATCGGCGTCCGGCAAACCCCGCTTGTCGTCTTCTCGACGTCAGGGTTCTCCCCGATTCATGCCACCTGGAGGCTGGCCTCACCTCCGCTTAACGCGCCAGCGACGAAACTTCCTGTCACCGGCACGAAAGCGGCTGGTACGCACGAGACGTTGATCGCGGGGAGGGGACTCAAGTGGTCCTGGAGATGAAGGCGTCGGAGCAGATGGTTGTCGAACAGAGCCTGGTCGAGGTCGACCTCGACGCGACGGACGAGCGGGGCGTTTCCGCCGACCTGGTCCGCGCCTACCTGAACGGCATCGGCCGCACCCGGCTGCTGACCGCGGTCGAGGAGGTCACCCTCTCGAAGCGCATCGAGGCCGGGCTCTACGCGGAGGAGAAGCTCGCCGCGGCGCCGGCCGAGATCGCGTCCCTGCTCCGCGTCATCGTCGCCGAAGGCAAGGCCGCGAAGAACCACCTGCTCGAGGCGAACCTGCGACTGGTCGTCAGCATCGCGAAGCGCTACACCGGCCGCGGCATGGCCTTCCTCGACCTGATCCAGGAGGGCAACCTCGGCCTGATCCGCGCGGTCGAGAAGTTCGACTACACCAAGGGCTACAAGTTCTCGACCTACGCCACCTGGTGGATCCGGCAGGCCATCACCCGCGCCATGGCCGACCAGGCCCGCACCATCCGCATCCCGGTGCACATGGTCGAGCAGGTCAACCGCATGGTCCGCTGCCGGCGCGACCTCGCCGCCTCACTCGGCCGCGAACCCAGCATCGCCGAGATCGCCACCACGATGGACGTGCCCGAATTCCAGGTCATCGAGCTGATCTCGTACGACCGGGAGCCGGTCAGCCTGGACCAGGCCGTCGGCGAGGACGGCGAGAGCGCCCTCGGTGACTTCGTCGCCGCCGTCGACCCGAACCAGCCCGGCGAGGGCGTCGCGCAGGGCGAGCTCCGCAGCGAGGTGGAGATCGTCCTCGCCACCCTCTCCGAGCGCGAGTCCGCGGTCATCCGCCTCCGCTTCGGCCTGGACGACGGCCGCCAGCGCACCCTCGACGAGGTCGGCCGCGAGTTCGGCCTGAGCCGCGAGCGCATCCGCCAGATCGAGAAGGTCACGATGCTCAAACTCCGCGACCCGGAGCGCGCCTCCCGCCTCGAGGCCTACGCCGTCTGACCAGCACCACAAGCCACAGGGCCCGTCCGGCCCGCTTCGGGGGGAGCGGCAGGGCGGGCCCTTCCGCGTGCCCGCCCCACGACCATGTGGACCCGGCGCGGGAACGCACCCGAAGCGACCGCACGGCCCCGATCCCGAAGCCGGGCGGTTGCCCTGCGTGGCTACGGTGGCCCGATGCGTTTCACGATCGGGCTGGGGCAGGCGTTGCTCGTCTGGGCGGCCGTCATCGCGGCGGCGGTGGCCGTACGACAGCAGGCTCTGCTCTGGGCGCTCTCCGCCGTAGCAATCGTCGCTGTGATCATTCTCGGTCAGTGGCACCAGCGGAACGCCCGCCGGGACACCGCTGCGGGCGCCTTCACCGGCGTCGTCCTCTGGCCGGTTCTGATCGGCCTGGCAATCATTCTCATCAACGTCATTTCCATGACGCTGTCCGATTTTGAATAGTCCGCAGCCACACGCCGAACTCCACGGCGGTCCGTACGCCGTGCTCCAGCACCGCCGTGCAGACGGCGTCGGCGCCCGGGTACTCCGGCCTCTCCCGCCATATCCGCTTGATCGCCAGGATCGCCTCGCGTTCCTCGGCGGTGAGCCGCCCGGCCAGCTCCCGATACGGGTCGCCGGCTGACGCCTTCTCCGGGTCGAGCCAGATCGACAGCTCGACCGTCCAGCGGTCGACCACCAACTCCACGAGGAATCGCCCGTGCGACGAGCGCTCGTCGACATAGGAGAAACCGGTCACGCCCGGGATCTCGACGGCCCGGGCGAGCAGCGTGACCACGTCGGCGGGCGAGTACGCCGGCCCGCCCACCATCATCACCTCGACCTCGCGCGACACCATGAGGCCGGCGACGCAACTGCCGGTGGCCTGCAGCGGGCCCAACGGCTCCAGCAGCGCCAGCACCGCGCGCGCCTCCGCCTCCAGTTCCTCGGGCCGGCCCATCCTCGTCACCCTCCCATCACCGAACACCACGCCGCTCGCCATTGTCGGGTGTGGCCGGTTCGGATCATCGAGGGGGAGGGATGCAAGGAGTCGAGGGACGGATCAGCGCTGCTCCACCAGGAAGTCCGTGATGATCGAGGCGAGCGCGGCCGGCTGCTCGATCACCATGGCGTGCGACGCGTCGGCGAGCTGCAGGTACCGCAGGTTCGGCGCGGCCTGGGCCTGCTCCACCAGGAACCGCCGGTGTGCCGCGTAGAGCTCCGCGAACGGCTCCTGCTCGGGCAGGCTGCGGGTAGGCAGGACGACCAGTTCGGGGCAGCTCGTCGCCGCGTAGACCGGCCCGAGGTCGACCGAGTTCATCAGGGCGCGCATCTCCGCGGTGGCGGCGCCGGACGGCCGGATCGAGGTCTCGCCGTCCACATGCACCAGGTTGCGGCGGAAGCCCTCGATCCACACCTTCTCGTTGGCACCCATGTCCCGGGCCGCCATCTGCTGGCGTTCCACCAGGTCGGGCAGCTGGTCGGCGGGGATCACCTGGCCGGCCGTGGCCTCGATGACGTCGAAGACCGAGTGCAGCCGGGCCAGTTCGCCGGCGGCCTTCTCCGGGTCGAGCCCGGGCAGGTGCTCGGGGCGGGTGGGCGGCGGGTTGCCGTCCAGGCTGACCACGCCGGGCGTCTCCGGGTGCCGCTGCGCCCAGAGCGCGGCGATGATCCCGCCGAGCGAGTGGCCGACCACGGCGGGCCGGTTCAGCTCCATCTGCACGGTCACCGCGGCCAGGTCACCGAGCGCGGCGTCCCAGGTCCACGGCCCGTCGCCGGAGCGCCCGTGCCCGCGCAGGTCCACGGTGACGACCCGGTGCTGCGGGCGCAGGGCGCGGGCCAGCGTGGTCATGTGCGCCAGGTTCCCCCCGGCGCCGTGCAGGAGCAGCAGCGGAGGCTTGTCGCCACCGAAGTCGCGGACGGCCAGCGGCAGTTCGCCGGCGTCGATGAGGCGGTCGTTGATCATGAGGACTCTCCAGGCGTTTCCAGTAATCGATCCCGGACGGCGGTGACCGGGACACCACCGTCCGGATGACGAGGCAGGCGACCGCGGCGCACGAGGTCGTGTACCCCCTGGCGACTGATGCCGAGCATGGCCCCGGCTGTCGCATAGGACACCGCTTCCGCGTACGGATGACCGACCCTGCGAACCACCGCCTGCCCGAACGGCGTCCGCCACCAGTCGGCGGGCGGGCTGAACGCGTGTTCGTCCGGGTAGAGCGTCGCGATGATCCGGGCGATGGTGCGCACGGCCGTGGCCTGGTCGCCGTCCCGGATCGTGCCGGCCCAGTCGGCCGCCCGCCGGCGCAGCACGGTCCGCAGCCCGCCGGGGAGCTCGGCGTCCTCCAGCAGGATCTCCAGCGGGTCGAGCAGGCGCACGTCGACGAGACGGAGCAGTTGCTCGGCCAGCGCGTTCATGCCCGCCATCCTCCACGTACTTGACAGCGACCGTCAAGTGCACGCGGAGTGACGAGACGACAGCGAACCCGCGTCTTCCGTTCATGCCGGTCCGCCCCATAGGGTGTGCGCGGACTCGGGAGGATCACCAGTGCGTACGCGTTTCGCCGTGCCGGCCGTCGTAGTGCTGCTCGCCGCATCCGGGTGCGGGCCCCGCGACGAGGCCGAGGCCACCTCCACGCTCCCCCCGATCCAGGTCGTCGCGCCACCCGCGGCGTCGGCCGGCGGCGCCTGCATCCTCTGGGACTGGGATTTCATCGACGATCTCATCGGCGTCCGGTTCTCGGTGGCCGCTTCCGACCAGGTCGACGAGACGTCCACCTGCGTCGTGCAGAACGTCGACGAGGAGTGGCCCGACCTTTCACTCTCCGTAGTGGAGACGACGAAGGCGGACGCCGAGATCTTCCTCGACGAGCGGATGCCGGCGAAGGCGACCAAGCTCAAGAAACTGGGCAAGGCCGCCTACCGCCTCAACACGAAGGCCAAGGGCGGGCACGGGCCGTCCGTGGAGATCGGCTGGCTGAGCGAGGCGAAGCAGCTGCAGACGCTGAAGTACACCTTCGAGAAGGGCGCCGACGCGGCGACCGTGAAGGCGATGAACACCAAACTCTTCGCCCTCGCCCAGGCGATGAACACCACCGACGGCTGAGCGCCGGTGGTGTCCGGTCCTCAGCGGGCCGCGACGAAGACCCGGGACGCCACCTCGCGCGGCAGGCGGATCTTGTCTCCGGACTTGTCGATGGTGACGCCGTCGCGCTCCTGCGCCACGGTCACCGTCGTGCCCGGGTCGATGCCGGCCGCGTGCAGCTGGCGCAGCACGTCGGAGTTGGTCTGCACGCTCTCGCAGATCCGCCGCACCACGACGCTCCCGGTCAGGCCCGGGAAGGCCAGGTTGCGCTCACCGAGGCTGTGCTCGGCGAGGGTCTCGTCCGGCGCGCCCAGCTCCTCGAGACCGGGGATGGGGTTGCCGTACGGCGAGCGGGTCGGCTTGTTGAGCAGCTCGTAGACGCGCTTCTCCACGGAGTCGCTCATCACGTGCTCCCACCGGCAGGCCTCCTCGTGGGCCTCCTCGTAGGGCATGCCGATGACGTTGACGAGCAGGAGCTCGGCGAGCCGGTGCTTGCGCATGACGGCCACGGCGGTCGACCGGCCCATGTCGGTCAGAACGAGGTGACGGTCACCCTCGACGGTCAGCAGACCATCGCGCTCCATCCGGGCGACGGTCTGGCTGACCGTAGGACCGCTCTGGTGCAGGCGTTCGGCGATGCGGGCTCGGAGTGCGGGCACACCTTCCTCTTCGAGTTCGAGGATGGTGCGCAGGTACATCTCGGTGGTATCGACGAGATCGTTCACGATGCGGTCCTCCCAGCAGCGATAATACCGCGCGGCGGGGGGTTGACTTCCGCCCCGAGCAAGTGTCTGGAGACCCTACCCGACCCCGGAACACCTGTGCTAACGACACGTGGGCCACGACCGGATGACAGCACCCATGGCAGCATGTCCACATGGCGGACGAGACGACGGCTGTCGTGTGGGACAGTGCCCTGCTGGAGTACGACATGGGCGACCATCCGCTCAATCCGGTGCGGGTCGAGCTGACCATGGCGTTGGCGCGGGAGCTCGGCGTACTGGACCGTCCGCACGTACAGATGGTCACCCCGCGCCCAGCGAGTGAGATCGATCTCACGCGCGTGCACCGGGCCGACTACCTGGACGCCGTGCGCCTCGCCCCCATCGATCCGTTCTTCACCGGCTGGGGCCTGAACACACCCGACAACCCGGTCTTCGACGGCATGCACGACGCCTCGGCCCGGATCTGCGGCGCCACCATCGCGGCGGCGGAGGCGGTCTGGCGCGGCTCGGCCCGGCGAGCCGTCAACGTGTCCGGCGGCCTGCACCACGCGCTGCCGGCCCGGGCCGCCGGATTCTGCGTCTACAACGATCCGGCCGTGGCGATCGCCTGGCTGCTGGAACAGGGCGCGCAGCGGGTCGCCTACATCGACATCGACGTGCACCACGGCGACGGCGTGCAGACCGCGTTCTGGAACGACCCGCGGGTGCTGACCGTGAGCCTGCACGAGACACCGCTGGCGCTCTTCCCCGGCACCGGCTTCGCCGACGAGATCGGCGGCCCGGACGCCGAGGGCACCGCCGTGAACGTGCCACTGCCGCCGGGCACCGGCGACGCGGCCTGGCTGCGCGCCTTCCACGCCGTGGTGCCGTCGGTGGTCCGGGCGTTCGCACCGGAGATCATCATCAGCCAGTGCGGCGCCGACGCGCACCGCCTCGACCCGCTCGCCGACCTGAAGCTGTCGGTGGACGGGCAGCGCGCGGCGTACATGGCGATCCGCGAACTCGCCGACGACGTCTGCGAGGGCCGCTGGGTGGCGACCGGCGGCGGAGGGTACGCGCTCGTCGAGGTGGTGCCACGGGCCTGGACGCATCTTCTGGCGGTGGCCACCGGCGAGCCCCTGGACCCGGCGACCCGGACCCCGCAGGGATGGCGCGATCTGGCCGGCCGGCGTTGCCCCGGCGTACCTGTTCCGGAGACGATGACCGACGGCGTGCCGCCGATCCTGGAACACTGGTCGCCGGGGACGACCGACCCGGTGGACCGTGCCATCCAGGCGACCCGGACGGCGATCTTCCCCCTGCACGGACTGGACCCGCACGACCCCAGGGACTGACGACGTGGCTAAGAGCGCAGATGTCCTGCTCGCCGACGGCTCGACCGCGCATCTGCGGCAGATCCGCCCGGAAGATGCTCCGGCCATCGTGGACTTCCACTCCCGGATGAGCGACCGCACCCGGTACCTGCGGTACTTCTCGCCGTACCCGCGGATCCCGGAACGGGACCTGCAGCGCTTCGTCAACGTGGACCACCACGACCGGGAGGCGTTCGTGACCGTCGACGCCGACGAGCGGATCACCGCTGTCGGCCGGTACGAACGGCTCGGCCCGGACTCGATGGACGCCGAGGTGGCGTTCGTGGTCGAGGACGCGCACCAGGGCCGGGGCATCGGCTCGGTGCTGCTGGAGCATCTGGCGGAGGCGGCCCGGGAGAACGGGATGACCCGGTTCGTCGCCGAGGTGCTGCCGGAGAACGGCGGCATGCTGCGGGTCTTCGGCGACTCCGGGTACCAGGTGCAGCGCAAGTACGCGGACGGCGTGGTCCACCTCAGCTTCCCGATCGCGCCGACCGAGAAGTCCCGCGAGGTGCAGGAGTCCCGCGAGCACCTCACCGAGGCCCGCTCGATCGCCCGGCTGCTGGCCCCGCGGGGCATCGCCATCTACGGCGCCAGCGCCAGCGGGCAGGGCATCGGCGCCGCCATGCTGGGCAACCTGCGCGACGGCGGGTACACCGGCGAGATCGTCCCCGTGCATCCGAGCGCTGAGCGGGTAGCGGGGCTTCCGGCGTACCGAAACGCCTCGGAAGCCGGAGTCCCGATCGACCTCGCGCTGATCGCCGTGCCCGCGCATGCTGTTCCGGAGGCCGGGACGGACGCGGCCCGCGCCGGAGCGGGCGGCGTCGTGGTGGTCTCGGCGGGATTCGGCGAGACGGGACCGGACGGCGCATCCCAGCAACGCCGTCTCGTCGAGGCGGCACGGGCCGCGGGCCTCCGGGTGATCGGACCCAGCAGCTTCGGCATCGCCAACACCGATTCTTCGGTACGGCTGAACGCCACGCTCTCCCCGCGTCTACCCAAAGCCGGCCGGGTGGGCTTCTTCGCGCAGAGCGGCGCGCTCGGAGTGGCGCTGCTGGCCGAGGCCGACCGGCGGGGCCTGGGACTGTCCAGTTTCGTGTCGGCCGGCAACCGCGCCGACGTCTCCGGCAACGACCTGCTGCAGTTCTGGCAGGACGACCCGGGCACCGACGTGGTCCTGCTCTACCTGGAGACGTTCGGCAACCCGCGCAAGTTCGCCCGCCTGGCCCGCCGGATGAGCCGGGTGAAACCGGTCGTGGCGGTCGCGTCGGCGACCCGGCCGCCCGGTCTCGCCGGCGATGCGCCCGGTCCGGACGCCAATGCGGTGACTGCCCTGTTCGCCCGTTCCGGCGTCATCCGCGTGGACACCGTTCAGGAACTCTTCGACGTCGGCATGATCCTGGCCCACCAGCCGCTGCCGGGCGGCCGCCGGGTCGCGGTGGTCGGCAACTCGTCGGCCCTCGCCGAACTCGCCGTGGTGGCCTGCCACGCCGCCGGCCTGACCGTGGCGGACGGCTATCCCAGCGACGTGAGCCCGCTCGCCACCGCCCACGATCTCGCCGACGCCCTCGCCGACGCTGCCGTCGACCCCCGGGTGGACGCGCTCGTCGTGGTCTTCGCGCCACCGGTACCGGGCCAGCACGCCGACGAGGACGCCGACTTCGCGGCGGCGCTGGCGAGCGTGGCGCTGGCCGGCGAGAAACCGACCGTCGCGACGATGGTGTTCGGGCAGGTGCCGCCGCGAGTTCCGGCGTACCCGTCGGTGGAGGAGGCGGTGCGGGCACTGGCCCGGGTGGTGAACTACGCCGACTGGCTGCGCCGGCCGCCGGGCGTCATGCCGGCGCTCTCCGGCGTGGACCCGGCCGCCGCCGAGAGCGCCCCGACCGCCGGTGAGCTGCTCTCCGCGTACGGCATCTCCGTCGTACCGTCCACACTGGCCTCCTCGGTCTCCGCCGCCGTGAGCGCCGCGAACGAGCTGGGTTTCCCGGTCGCGCTGAAGGCGGCAGGCGGTGGGTTGCGCCATCGGATCGACCTCGGCGCGGTGCGCCTCGCTCTGGGCGAGGAGGAGGACGTACGTACGGCCTACCGTGAGCTGTCCGCCGCCTTCGGCCCGGACGTCCTGGTGCAGACGATGGTCCCTCCGGGCGTCGCGTGCCGCATCGAAGTGGTCGAGGACCCCGCGTTCGGCCCGGTCGTCGGTTTCGGCCTGGGCGGCGTAGCCAGCGAACTCCTCGGCGACCTGGCCTGGCGGGCCGCCCCCCTCACCGACCGTGCGGCCGAGGCCCTGGTCGACGAGCCACGAGCAGCCCCCCTGCTGCACGGCTACCGAGGCTCCACCCCGGTCGACCGAGCCGCCCTGATCGACCTCCTCCTGCGCGTGGGCCGCATAGCCGACGAGCACCCTCGCGTCCGCGCCCTGACCCTCAACCCGGTCCTGGCCCGCCCCGACGGCTTCTCCGTCCTCCACGCGGCAGCCGAATTCGGACCCCCCGACGCCCCCCGCCCCGACACCGGCCCCCGCCGCCTCCGCAGCGCCTAGCTCACCCATGCCGAACCGCCGGTACCGGCTTTTCGTCCGGGAGCGACAGAGGGTTTCAGTCGCCCCGGCGGAATACGCCCGCCAGCGCGGCGATCAAGGCTGTGGCCAGCAGCCAGCCCAGTAGGACAAGGACGCTGGTCATCGCATGGCTCAAGCCACTCGGTATCCATTTGCCGTAGCCGAGGTCGACCACGGGTAACAGACTGTCGACCGTGTACAGCAGCGCATTGAACGGAGGCGCGCCGTTGGTCTTGGTGAACGCTGACGGGCCGACGCTGTTGAAGTAGGCGGTTCCGACAACGATCACGCCGATCAGCCACGCGGCGCCACGCCATGGCCGGTAGCCATATCCGAACGTCCACCGCAGCAGTCCGCTCCACAACGCGGAAGGCACCCTCCACGTCCCGGTCCGTCGCCAGCGCCGCCGCTGAGACTCGATCAGCACATGCTTCGCCTCACTGGCGTGACCGTGCTTGCGCAGAACGTCGGCCAAGTGCGAGTAGCCGTTAGGACCGTATCCGTCAGGATCGATGGCCAGCCATTCGAGTCGATCGTCGACCGGCACCGTCGGGGGCTCCGGACGGATGGCCTCGTATCGGAATCCCGCCGTCTGCGTCGGCACCTTCCTCACCTTCTCGCCGTCGGTGAACTCCGTCGTGGTCACGCCGGTGAGGTCGATGTATCCATCGAGTAATGCCGGGTTCAGTACCAAGCTCGATTTGAGCGTTGCGTGGTTGAGGTTCAGTACGACGTTTCCCGGGCTCTCGAGTTTCGCCTGGTTGAAGATCACCGCGCCGGCGACGGTGCTGTGTGCGAGGTTGATCTGACCGGCCACGGCAGCGTCCGCGCGAAAGAACAATGAGCCCTCCAGCGTCAATCGCTGCGCATCCAGCGCGATCGCTCCCGGGTTGGCGAGCCGGGCACTGTCGAAGGCCAGTTCCGCACCGATCCTCGCGTCTCGCAGACGAATGGACCCCTCAGCTGACAGTTTCGCTCGCGCGAAGAAGCTGCCGCTGACGTGCAGCCGATCACCGGCCAGCGCAACACCGTCGGAGCCTGCCTTCAGCCGTGCCCCATGCAGCACCAACGAACCCTTGATCGTCGCTTCCTGCAGCCGAAACGTGCCGTCGACCTCAAAACCGGCTACCGCCTGGATGTTCCCCGCGATCGTCGCGTGTGACAGATCGATCGCATCTGAACCGGGATTGCTGAGGGAGGCACTATCCAACACCAGGTTGGATCCGATGTCGGCGTGGTGCAGGAGCAACTTGCCCTCCGCGGTGAATCCCGAGCGCATGAATATCGACCCGCTGACCTTCAACCCTTCGGCCAGGATGGTCATCGAGCCGGGGTTATAGAGGTAGGCGCCGTCGAAGTTGGCCTGCGCCCGGATGGCAGCGTTGAGCAGATTGATCTCGCCGTTGGTGGTGAATCCACCATTCGCCAGCAGATTGCGGCCGACAGATAGGTTCTCGGCGATCAGCGCGCCGTCTCCGGCTGTCCCGAGGTCGGCGTCCTGCAGAATCAGATTCCCCGCGACATCGGCTCCGGTAAGGATCACGGGCTTGCGGCTGATCAGCCCTCGCAGGTTCAGATCACCTCGGATACGTGCGCCTGCGGCACCCAGCCCCGGCACATTGCACTGCTGCAGCACCAGATAGGGGAACGACACGCCGTCCAGCATCAGTGGGCCGGTTCTCGTCGCGAACTCGCAGGCAAGAATCTCGAGAGGGCATCGCGCCGATATATCGCGTAAGTCGAGTTGGCCGACGATGACGGCACCCATCATCCGGACAGCACGCACCGTCAGCGGCGATCCAGAGGCGTCCACAGACAACTCGCCGTGCCCGCTCAGGAGCTGGTAGAGGACTTCGCTGCGGATCGTCCGTTCTTTCTTGTCGTTCTCCACCGAAGCGGTGGGCGGACCGAAGGTGTGGTCATGCCTGCGATCCCACCAGCTGCCGGTCTGGGCACAGGAGACAAGCGATGTCTCCGCTGGTGTCAGGTCTTCGGGGCGTAAGACTCGCCGACCGCCTACATCCATCGACGCAGGATAGACCGGCCGCGGCTGACGACCATGGGTGTGCGAGCACGCCACGCCACGTGACCGAGGCCGGATGAACGCCCTCCGTCGACTCAGGGGCAGCACTCGTCTCCTACGCAGATGCCTCCCACCCGTCGCCGGGTGGGAGGCATCGTGACTACCGGATGTCAGCTGCAGCCGGAGGTGGAGCCGCAGCCTTCGCAGACGTAGCAGGAACCGGCACGGCGCATCTTGGTGCCGCAGGTGAAGCAGAGCGGCGCGTCGGCGGCGTGGCCGGTGACGATCTCGAGGAGCTCGGTCGAGGAGCCGGCCGCGGGTGACTTCGCCTCGGCCACCTCGGCCACCGTGACGGTGGACGGGGCGATCGGGGCGGGCGTGACCGCAGGGGCGGCCGGGGCGGACGCGGCCATGCCGGCCAGGTCCACGGTGGCAGCTTCGGCGGCCGCTTCGGCCTGGGCCTGGGCGGTGCGCTCCTTCGCCGTGAAGATGCCGAGCTCGGCACGGGTCTCGTACGGCAGGAAGTCCAGCGCCAGGCGACGGAAGATGTAGTCCATCACCGAGGACGCCATGCGCACGTCCGGGTCGTCGGTCATACCGGCCGGCTCGAACCGCATGTTCGTGAACTTCGCGACGTACGTCTCCAGCGGGACGCCGTACTGCAGGCCTATCGAGATGGCGACCGAGAAGGCGTCCATCACGCCGGCCAGGGTGGAGCCCTGCTTCGACATCTTCAGGAAGACCTCACCGAGGCCGTCGTCCGGGTAGGACGACGCGGTCAGGTAGCCCTCGGCGCCGGCGACCGAGAAGGAGACCGTCTCGGACGGGCGCTTCTTCGGCAGGCGCTTGCGGACCGGGCGGTACTCGATGACCTTCTCGACGACCTTCTCGACCGCGGCGGCCGGGGCGGCCTCGGCAGCGACCGGAGCCGACGCCTTCGCGCCCTTGCCGGCCGAGAGCGGCTGGCCGACCTTGCAGTTGTCGCGGTAGATCGCGAGAGCCTTCAGGCCGAGCTTCCAGCCCTGGTAGTGGATCTCCTCGATCTCCTCGACGGTCGCCGTCTCCGGCATGTTGACCGTCTTCGAGATGGCGCCGGAGATGAACGGCTGCACGGCCGCCATCATCCGGACGTGGCCGAGCGGCGCGATGACCCGCTCGCCCATGGCGCAGTCGAAGACCGCGTAGTGCTCCGGCTTGAGGCCGGGCGCGTCGACGACGTTGCCGTGGTCGGCGATGTGCTCGACGATCGCCTCGACCTGCTCCTCGGGGTAGCCGAGGGTGCGCAGGGCACGCGGGACCGTCTGGTTGACGATCTGCATCGAGCCGCCGCCGACGAGCTTCTTGAACTTGACCAGGGCCAGGTCGGGCTCGATGCCGGTGGTGTCGCAGTCCATCATCAGGCCGATGGTGCCGGTCGGGGCGAGCACCGACGCCTGGGCGTTGCGCCAGCCGCTCTTCTCACCGATCTTGTTGCCGTTCTTCCACTGCTTCGTGGCCTCACGGACGATCTCGGTGGCGACGACGCCGACGGGACGGATCTCGTCGTTGGCCGCGGCGTGCTTGCGCATGACCCGCTGGTGGGCGTCGGCGTTGCGGGCGTAGCCCTCGTACGCGCCGACGACACCGGCCAGCTCGGCCGAGCGGCGGTAGGCGGTGCCGGTCATCAGCGAGGTGATGGCGGCGGCGACCGAGCGGCCGGCGTCCGAGTCGTAGGGCAGGCCGGACGCCATCAGCAGGGCGCCGATGTTCGCGTAGCCGATGCCCAGCTGACGGTAGGCGCGGGTGGTGACCCCGATCTTCTCGGTCGGGAAGTCGGCGAAGCAGATCGAGATGTCCATCGCGGTGATGATGAACTCGACGCTCTTGACGAACTTCTCCACCTCGAAGCCGCCGTCGGCCTTGAGGAACTTCATCAGGTTCAGCGAGGCCAGGTTGCAGGACGAGTCGTCCAGCGACATGTACTCCGAGCAGGGGTTGGACGCGGTGATCCGGCCCGTCTCGGGGTTCGTGTGCCAGTCGTTGATGGTGTCGTCGTACTGCAGGCCCGGGTCGGCGCACTCCCACGCGGCCTGGGCGATGCCGCGGAACAGCTTCTTGGCGTCGATCGTGTCGATCACCTCGCCGGTCATCCGGCCGCGGAGGCCGAACTCGGCGCCCTCCTCGTAGGCCCGCATGAACTCGTCGCTGACCCGCACCGAGTTGTTGGCGTTCTGGTACTGGACGCTGACGATGTCGGAGCCGCCGAGGTCCATGTCGAAGCCGGCGTCCCGCAGCGCGCGGATCTTGTCTTCCTCGCGCGCCTTGGTGGCGACGAACTCCTCGATGTCGGGGTGGTCGACGTCGAGGATGACCATCTTGGCGGCACGCCGGGTGGCGCCACCGGACTTGATGGTGCCCGCGCTGGCGTCGGCGCCGCGCATGAAGCTGACCGGGCCGCTGGCGGTGCCACCGGAGGAGAGCAGCTCCTTGGAGGAGCGGATCCGGGAGAGGTTGACGCCGGAGCCGGAGCCCCCCTTGAAGATCAGACCCTCTTCCTTGTACCAGTCGAGGATCGAGTCCATCGAGTCGTCGACGGAGAGGATGAAGCAGGCGCTGACCTGCTGCGGCGACTTGGTGCCGACGTTGAACCAGACCGGCGAGTTGAAGCTGAAGACCTGGTGCAGCAGCATCCAGGTGAGCTCGTGGTCGAAGACCTCGGCGTCGGCCGGCGTCGCGAAGTAGCCGTACTGCTCGCCCGCCTTGCGGTAGGTCTGCACGACACGGTCGATGAGCTGCCGCAGCGACTGCTCACGCTCGGGGCTGCCGACGGCGCCCCGGAAGTATTTGGTGGTGACGATGTTCGCCGCGTTCACACTCCAGAACGCCGGGAACTCCACGCCACGCTGCTCGAAGTTGATCGAGCCGTCACGCCAGTTGGTCATGACGACGTCGCGGCGCTCCCACTCCACCTCGTCGTACGGGTGAACGCCCTCGGTCGTCCACACCCGCTCCACACGCAGCCCCCCGGCCGCCGCGCCGGTGCCGCCGCTCGTGCGGCTGCGCTGGCGACCTGCTGTGATGCCGTCTCCGGCCATAAGGATGTGCTCCCCCTCGTAGTACCGCGGAAAGGTGACGCTGAATTGCCGGCTGATGTCAGCCGTTGAGCTTGGGCACCCGCGCGCCGGACCGCGGCGCGACGGCGTGTCGCGTCCCGGTTTCCCTGACGGCCGGCGCATCGCGAAGCGCGGCGATCTCCTTCTCGAACTCGTCCAGAGAATCGAACGCCTTGTAGACACTCGCGAACCGCAGATAGGCCACCTGGTCCAGCTCACGCAGAGGCGTGAGGATGGCCAGGCCCACCTCGTGGCTGGGGATCTCGGCGGCGCCACGGGCCCGGACGGTCTCCTCGACGCGCTGCGCGAGCAGAGCGATCGAGTCCTCGTCGACGGGCCGGCCCTGGCAGGCCTTCCGCACGCCACTCATGATCTTGGTCCGGCTGAAGGGCTCGGTGACGCCGCTGCGCTTGACCACCGCGAGAACCGCCTCCTCGACCGTGGTGAACCGCTTGCCGCACTCGGGGCACGACCGCCGCCGACGGATCAGCTGACCGTCGTCGGCCTCGCGCGAGTCGACCACGCGCGAATCAGCGTGGCGACAGTACGGGCAACGCACCGCAAGAACCCCCTCGACATCCCTCCCGGACGGCTGGCGGACATGCTGAAGCGCAGCTTCGCCATGGTCGGGACCAACGCGAGGCTGTGGACCGCATGTGGATAACCGGGGAGAGGGAAACCCAACCTGTGGATGACTTCCATCCGTGTAACCACTAGATGTTGGGGTAGACGCTATGCCCCGGCGGACGGCGGCGCAAGTTCAGCAACGTGCCGACGCGCCGCTTTTTCAACGTCACCACCAGGGGTGATGTCACGATCACTCGGCGCAGCGGGCGGGGGCTGCACGACGCGCCGGAGAACCGGACGACCCATCTCTCGGGTGACCACCACGGGACACCGAATCCCGCTGGTCAGCCTTGCGACGCGCTAGTGAACAACACGACACTCGCCAGCACGGCCAGGGCGAGGTAGACACCGAGCAGAACTGCCCGGCCACGCCGGGTGAGCCGCAGCGGCGGTGCGGCGTGTCGCATCCCACTGGAAACCATGACGACCCCTCTTCTCGGACACGCGTTCGATAGAACGTCCGTACGACGGTCTATCAGAACAGGAGTACGGAAGTCGAGCCTTCGAGCGCGACACGCCGGGAAAACGTCGTACAGATGTTTGAATATGTCGCATCTCCCTATTACGGTTTTCCGTCAAGAGGGGTCAGCCGGGCCGACGTCATCCCCACAGCGTCGTCCGGCTCCGCGACGCACCACGTGCCGGAAGGCACTGGCCGACAGGGAGGGCGGACGTGCCTACCGACGACCGCACGAGCCAACAGCAGCAACCGAACCCGGGGCCCGTCCGGCGCCGCACGCCGAGCCGGGGCCGCAGCGGAGACGCGCCCCAGCTGCGCTCGGTCACCCCGATCGGCCACGTCCCCGAGCCGGTCGCCACCGACCTGACCGCGCGCCAGCGGCGGATCCTGGAGTTCATCCGCGAGTGGGTGGAGAAATACGGCTACCCGCCCAGCGTCCGAGAGATCGGCGAGGCGGTCGGCCTGGTCTCACCGTCCAGCGTCGCCTACCAGCTGAAGGCGCTGGAGACCAAGGGATACCTGCGCCGCGACCCGAACCGGCCGCGTGCCGTGGACGTCCGCGCGCCCGGTGAGCTGGTCGACGACGAGGCGCTGCGCGCCGCCCGGCCGCAGCCCGCCTACGTCCCCCTGGTCGGCCGGATCGCGGCCGGTGGCCCGATCCTCGCCGAGCAGTCGGTGGAGGACTTCTTCCCGCTGCCGCGCGAGCTGGTCGGCGAGGGCGAGGTCTTCATGCTGGAGGTCAAGGGCGACTCGATGATCGACGCGGCGATCTGCAACGGCGACTGGGTGGTGGTCCGCCAGCAGCCCACCGCCGAGGCGGGCGACATCGTGGCCGCGATGATCGACGGCGAGGCGACGGTGAAGAGTTACCGGCAGCGCGACGGGCACGTCTGGCTCATGCCGGCCAACCCCGCCTTCGACCCGATCCCGGGTGACGACGCCACCATCATGGGCCGCGTCGTAGCGGTCCTGCGCCGCGTCTGACCCGTTCACGACGAAGGCCGGCCCTCTTCCGAGGACCGGCCTTCTCTTTCCTTGTACGTCGTGAGCGCCGAGCTAACGCTGGTAATCCTGGTCGTCGGGGCGACCGTAGACACCGCCGCCGCGACCCGGGGGCTGCTGTCCACGGCCCGGAGGCTGCTGCTGCGGGCCACGCGGGCCACCCTGCGGAGGACCACCCTGAGGACCGCGCGGCTGCTGCTGCGGACGGCCACCCTGCTGCGGGCCGCGAGGCGGCTGCTGCTGCGGACGACCGCCCTGCTGCGGACCCCGCGGACCACCCTGCGGAGGACCGCCCTGAGGACCACGCGGTGGCATCTGCTGCGGACGGCCGCCCGGTTGGGGACCACCCTGCTGGGGACGGCCCTGCTGCGGGCCGCGCGGCGGCTGTGGACGGCCACCCTGCTGCGGGCCCTGAGGAGGACGCGGCGGCTGCTGGCCGGCGGGTCGCCCGTATTGCCCGCCGGCGGACTGCGCACCGCCCGACGGGGCACCCACCGGTGCTCCTCCGTAGACGCCGTTGCCACCACGCTGAGGACCACCCGGGCCGCCGGGCAGCGGGCCGGAATGGCCACCGGACTGGGCGCCGCCGTAGACCGGGCCACCACCGCCGGGGCCGCCGCCGGGACGCCCGTACGCCGGGGCACGCTGCGGCAGGCCGCCGACCCCGATCAGCTCGGTCTCCGGGTCGTCGGTGTTCAGGCCGCCGGGCAGGTCGTCCGCCTCGGACGCGGCGGTCGCCCGCGGCGACTTGCGGAACCGGACGATGCCGAAGACACCGGCGCCGACCAGGATCAGGCCGAGCGCGCCGATGCCGGCGACCAGGTAGGTCAGATTGTCGAGGTCGGTGTACCACGCGGCGCCGGCGGTGTCCTGGCCGGACTTCTTCGAGATCGCGGCGACCTCGGTGGCCGGCTCGTACTCCCGGATGTAGCTGACGGTCTCGGTGTCGCCGTTCATGTCGGAGACCGTGAGGAACTGCTTGCCGTCCGAGCTGTACGAGATCGCCTCGCCGAACGGCTCGTTCGGCAGGCCGGTGGTGCGCGGCTCGTTCTTCAGGGCGGCGACCACGTCGCCGTTCGCCACATCCCATTCCAGGGCGTCGGTGTACGTCCGGAGCGCGACCTTCGTGCCGCCGGGCGCCACCGCGCCGCCGGTGATCGTCCGGTTGCCGATGCGGGCCACCGCGTTGCCGGCCGTCTCGGTCGCGTTGACCGTGAGATCCGCCACCTTGGTCATCGCCACGCCGTCGGCGCTCTTCGCCACGAGCGGGCCGGACGGCTTGTAGACCCCGGCCGTCGCGCCGATCTCCTTGGTCACCACGAGCGGGAGGCCGTCGCCGTCGATCAGCAGCGCCTCGGCGTCGTGCGAGTCACCGTCCGGGTAGGTCATCCGGTACAGCGTGGGCTTCTTCGAGCCGTCGGCCGGCATCTTCCACACGGCGATGGCCGGGCGCGGTTTCGGGTCGTCGCCGCGGACGCCGTTGTCACCGATGTCAGCGATCCAGAGCGTGTCGCCGTCCGCCGACAACACCATGTCCTCGGTGTCGAGCGGGCCGTCGCCGCTGTATGACTGCTCATCGGTGACGGCGCACTTCTTGCTGAGGAAGAAGATCTTCTCCTTGGCGGAGTCCTCAGTGCCGTCGTTGATGGCGACATACCCGTTCTTCGTCGCCACCAGGCCGGAGATCTCGTCCAGCCGCTTGTCGGTGATCTTGCAAAGCCTCTTGCCGGGTGTCGCCTTGGCACTCACCGTCGGCGCGGGTGTCGGGTCCTCGGCGGACGCGCTTGAGGAACCGACCATCACGAAGCCCATGGCCACGATGATCGAGAAGACGAGACGCCGCATCCGAACAGTGTCGCATGCGGCGTCGCCCGTTGGTATTACGTGTGGATCAACGCTGGTGGGAGCGCTTCTGGACGCCGGGCCTCACAACCGGAAACCGTCCAGCTCAGCGGCGAGCTCCTCGTCCACCCGGACGCGAAGCTCGGTGCCGTCGTCCAGGTGTCGCGACTGCAGCACCTGACCGGACCGGTGCACCCTGGCCACCAGGTCGGCCCGCGCGTACGGCAGGAGGACCGTCATGTCGACGGCCGGCCGAGGCAGCCGCTCGGCGATGGCCGCGTGCAGCTCGGCGATGCCCGCTCCGGACCGCGCCGAGACGAAGACGGCATCCGGCCAGGCCCGCTTGAGCCGCAAGATCGTCTCTTCGTCGGACGCGTCCACCTTGTTGACCACGAGCAGCTCGGGAATCCGGTCGGCGCCGACCTCACCCAGCACCTCGCGGACCGCGCTGACCTGACCCTCCGGGTCCGGGTGGGCGCCGTCCACGACGTGCACCACCAGGTCGGCCTGGGCCACCTCCTCGAGCGTGGAGCGGAACGCCTCCACGATCTGGTGCGGCAGATGACGGACGAAACCGACGGTGTCGGAGAGCGTGAAGACACGCCCGTCCTCGGCGGCCGTCCGCCGGGTCGTCGGGTCGAGCGTGGCGAAGAGCGCGTCCTCGACCAGCACACCGGCCTGGGTCAGCCGGTTCAGCAGGCTGGACTTGCCGGCGTTGGTGTAACCGGCGATCGCCACGGCCGGCACGCCGCTGGCGGCACGGCGGGAACGCTTGGTCTCCCGTACCGTCTTCATGGCCTTGATCTCACGCCGGAGCTTCGCGATCCGGGTGTTGATCCGCCGGCGGTCGGTCTCCAGCTTCGTCTCACCGGGACCACGCGTGCCCACACCGCCGCCGCCCGAGCCGCCACCGGCGCCACCGCCCTGGCGGGACAGCGAGTCACCCCAGCCGCGCAGACGCGGCAGAAGGTATTGCAGCTGGGCGAGCTCGACCTGCGCCTTGCCCTCCCGGCTCTTGGCGTGCTGAGCGAAGATGTCGAGGATCAGCGCGGTCCGGTCGACGACCTTGACCTTGATCTGCTCCTCGAGCTTGCGCAGCTGTGAGGGTGAGAGCTCACCGTCACAGATGACGGTGTCGGCGCCGGTCAACACGACCACGTCGCGCAGCTCGTCGACCTTGCCGCGGCCGATGAAGGTGGCCGCGTCGGGTTGCCTGCGTCGCTGGATCAGGCCCTCGAGGACCTGGGAGCCCGCGGTCTCGGCGAGCGCGGCCAGCTCGGTCAGCGAGTTCTCGGCATCGGAGACGCTTCCCTCGGTCCAGACGCCGACCAGCACCACTCTCTCGAGTCGCAACTGGCGGTACTCGACCTCGGTGACGTCGGTCAGCTCGGTGGAGAGCCCGGCGACGCGCCGTAGCGAGTGCCGCTCCTCGAGCTCGAGCTCGCCGGTGGTCAGGTCGGGTTCGTCCAGCACTGGTGCTTGGTGGATGTTTCGCAAAAGTGACCTCCTCCGGCCCGATCGTGGCACGTCACGCCTCTCGGCGCATCCACATAACCCAGCCGGACGTTCTGGCAGTCGGAAACTGACTAATGAGTAACCACCGCGGCAGCGCCGGTTATTCCGCAAGAGCGACAATACGGAGACTCACCCACTTGACGTCGAAGGGGACACCGTGGTGACCACCCGCCTGCCGAGCGCAGGATTCTCGATCACGATTCGCATCGCAGTCACAGCGGACGCCTCGTCCATCGGCCGGCTCACCACCTGCGTGGGCGAGGCCGGAGCGATCGTGACGGCACTGGACGTGGTCGACTCGGACGCCACGCACGTGATCGTCGACCTCACCTGCGACACCGCCGACGCGGCGCACGCCGATCAGGTCGTCAAGCAGCTCGAGGACCAGGACGGCGTCGACGTCCGCAAGGTCTCCGACCGGACGTTCCTGCTGCACCTGGGCGGCAAGATCGAGGTCAGCTCGAAGGTCGCGCTCCGTAACCGGGACGAGCTGTCCCGGGCGTACACCCCCGGTGTGGCCCGGGTCTGCATGGCGATCGCCGAGAACCCGGCCGACGCCCGCCGCCTCACCATCAAGCGCAACACCGTGGCAGTGGTCAGCGACGGCTCCGCGGTGCTCGGCCTCGGCAACATCGGCCCGGCCGCCGCCATGCCGGTCATGGAGGGCAAGGCCGCCCTCTTCAAGCGGTTCGGCGGCGTCGACGCGTGGCCGGTCGTGCTCGACACCCAGGACACCGACGAGATCGTGGCGATCGTGAAGGCGATCGCCCCGGCGTACGGCGGGATCAACCTGGAGGACATCGCCGCGCCGCGGTGCTTCGAGATCGAGGCGCGGCTGCGGGAGATGCTCGACATCCCGGTCTTCCACGACGACCAGCACGGCACCGCGATCTGCGTGCTCGCCGCCCTGACCAACGCGCTGCGGGTGGTCGGCAAGCGGATGGAGGACGTCAAGGTGGTCGTCTCCGGCGCCGGCGCGGCCGGCACGGCGATCATGAAGCTGCTGATGCGTCAGGGCGTGGGCGACATCATCGCGTACGACCGCAGGGGCGCCCTGCACCGCGGCATGCCCGACCTGAACGAGTCGATGCAGTGGCTGGCCGACAACACGAACAAGGAGAACTACGCGGGTGACCTGCCCGGCGCGATCGTCGGCGCCGACGTCTTCATCGGCGTCTCCGCGCCGAACCTGCTGACCGGCGACGACATCGCGAAGATGGCCGAGAAGTCGATCGTGTTCGCGATGGCCAACCCGGACCCGGAGGTCGACCCGAGGGAGGCCCGCAAGCACGCCGCGATCGTGGCCACCGGGCGGTCCGACCAGCCGAACCAGATCAACAACGTGCTGGCGTTCCCGGGTGTCTTCCGCGGTCTGCTCGACGCCGGCGCCGAGGAGTTCACCGAGGAGATGGCGCTCGCCGCGGCCCGGGCGATCGCCGACGTGGTGGGCGAGGACAAGCTCAACCCGACCGTCATCATCCCGAGCGTCTTCGACCACCGGGTGACGCCGGCGGTGGCGGCCGCGATCCGGGCCGTCGTCCGTGGCGTCCCGGTCCCGACCAACCCGGCCGCCCTGCCGGAGTCGGAGCTGGACAAGGCCCCGGAGGGGGTCTTCTAGCGGCCGGTGGACCAGCCGGTCAGCTCGCCGACGTGGTCGGTGATCAGGCCGGCTGCTCCCGCTTCGACGAGGGCGGGCCACTGGCTGCGGTCGTTCGCCGTCCAGGGCATCACGCCGACCCCCTCGCCGGCCAGCTCGGCGACCACGTCCGGGTTGCCGAGCACGTCGGCCACCGGCGGGTTGCAGAGGGAGACGGCCAGCTCGCGGGAGAGGGACACGGTCTCCGCGTCGAAGCGGAAGAGCAGCAGGCCCCGCCGCACCTCGGGAGCCATCTCGCGGGCCTTGCGGACCACGTCCGGGTCGAAGCTCTGCACCACCGTGCGGGCCAGCAGGTCGCGCTCGGCGAGGTGGGCGATCACCGACTTCACCTCGTCGAGCGTGGCCGGGGACTTGATCTCCACGAGCAGGTCGGCCGCGGCGGGCAGGAGCAGGTCGAGGGTCTCGGCCAGGGTGGGCACGCGGGCGCCGGCGAAGGCGGGACCGAAGCGTACGCCGGCGTCCAGCCCGGCGATCTCCTCCCAACGCAGGTCCCAGACCCGGCCGTGGCCCGTCGTGGTCCGGTCGACGGTCCGGTCGTGGATCACCACGGGAACGCCGTCGGCCGTCACCCGCACGTCGAACTCGACGATCGTGGCGCCGGCCCGGACCGCGGCCTCGAAGGCGGGCAGCGTGTTCTCCGGCGCCACGGCGGCATAGCCGCGATGGGCGACGCGGTGCAGCATCAGCGCCCACCGCCGCTGGGAGCGCGGCGCAGCGTCACAGGACCTCGCCCGTGGCGACCAGGACCGCCGGGCCGGCCAGCCACCAGGCGCCGTCGTCGTCGCAGGTGACGGTCAGGCGGCCACCGGGCACGTCGACGGCGATCGAGCCGGCGGTGAGACCGGTGTCGCGCAGGGCGACGGCGCCGACCGCGAGGGCGCCGGTGCCGCAGGACAGGGTCTCGCCGGAACCGCGCTCGTGGACCCGCATCCGGACGTGACCGTCCACTCCCCCGACCGGCTCGGCCGCCTCGACGAACTCCACGTTCACGCCGTGCGGGAACACGCCGGCGTCGTGGAGCGGCTCACGGGTGAGGTCGAGCCCGTCCAGCGCCACTCCGTCGTGCAGACCGCAGACGAGATGTGGATTTCCGACGTTCACCGCGACACCGGTGAAGGTGAGGGGGCCGATGGTGGCGGTGCTTCCGGCGTACAGATCGGGGGTGGTCATCCGCACCCGGATGGTCTCCGCCCCGACCAGGGCGACCATGGTCCCGGCTCGCGTCGCCACCGGGATGCCGGACGCGTCGGCGGCGGCGAGGCCGTTCTCCAGCAGATAGCGCACGAAGACGCGGACGCCGTTGCCGCACATCTCGGCGATCGAGCCGTCGCTGTTCCAGTAGTCCATGAACCACTCGGCCTCGCCGGCGAGACCGGCGCCCTCCGGGAGTTTCGCGCTGCGCACCACCCGCAGCACGCCGTCGGCGCCGATGCCCCGGCGCCGGTCGCAGAGCGACGCGACGAGCTCCGGCGTGAGCGTCAGCTCGCCGTCGGGGTCGGGCAGGATCACGAAGTCGTTGCCGGTTCCATGGCCTTTGGTGAAACGCACGTGGCCCATCATCGCGCAACCGACAGCGCGTCGGCCAGCAGCGTGGGCGAGGATCCGTCCAGCCAGGTGATCGACGGGTCGCGGCGGAACCAGGAGCGCTGGCGGCGGACGAACCGGCGGGTGCCGCGCGTCGTGTCGTCCTTCGCCTCGTCCTCGGTCATCAGGCCGTCGATCTGCGCGAGCGCCTGCTGGTAGCCGAGGGCCAGGGAGGCGGTGCGGCCGTCCCGGATGCCGGTCAGGCCCCGCACCTCGTCGATCAGGCCCGCCTGCCACATCAGGTCGACTCGGAGGGCGATCCGCTCGTCCAGTGCGGCCGTGTCCCGGTCGACGCCGATCTGGACGGCGTCGTAGACCGGCTTCGGGTCGGGCAGGGACGCGGTGAAGGGCTTACCGGTCAGTTCGATGACTTCCAGGGCGCGGACGATCCGCCGGCCGTTGGTGGGCAGGATCTTGGAAGCCGCTTCGGGGTCCTTCTCCGACAAGAGCGCATGCAGCGGGGCGCCGGCCGCCCACTCGGCCTCCAGGCGCGCCCGGATCGCGGCATCCGTCCCGGGGAACGCGAAGTCCTCCAGCACCGCGCGCACGTACAGGCCCGATCCACCGACCAGGATCGGAATCCTCCGGCGGCCGAGGATGTCGTCGATCGCCGCGCGGGCCAGACGCTGATATTCGGCGACGGCGGCCGGCTCGGTCACGTCCCAGATGTCGAGCAGATGGTGCGGAACGCCCTCCCGTTCGGCCGGGCTCAGTTTGGCCGTGCCGATGTCCATGCCCCGGTAGAGCTGCATGGAGTCGGCGTTGACCACCTCACCACCCAGTTCATGGGCGAGGGCGATGCTCAGGGCGGACTTGCCGGCCGCCGTCGGACCGACGACGGTGAGCACTCGACGACCTGCTTCCGTGGGCACGGAGCAACCGTAGGACACCGTTGTGTCACGGTCGTTCTCGGGAGCTTTCCCCTGACCGGGTTGGACCTGTGACAATGCGCGAGAAAGAATGCCGGTGGGAAGATTGGCATTCACTGCGCTGTGGCGGTTGCCGAGGGCCGATTTGGTCCGGCGGTGCCGGGAGAACGAGGATGAGCTCATGAACGACTGGACGGCTTTCGGGCGCGTGGATGCCGACGGCACCGTGTACGTGAAGACCGCCGAGGGCGACCGGGTGGTCGGCTCCTGGCAGGCGGGTACGCCGGAGGAGGGTCTGGCGCACTTCGCTCGCCGATTCGCCGACCTGGTGACCGAGGTCGACCTCGTCGAGGCTCGCCTCAAGTCCGGCGCGGCGGACGCGTCCCACTCGCTGGCAAGCGTGAAGCGTCTGCGCACCACGCTCGACGAGGCCCACGTGGTCGGCGACATCGAGGGGCTGAGCAACCGGCTGGACCGGCTCGCCGCCCTCGCCGAGGAGAAGGCGGGCGAGGCCCGGGCCGCACGTGAGGTCGCGCGTACCGAGGCGCTCGCGCGCAAGACCGCCCTCGTCGAGGAGGCGGAGAAGATCGCTGCCGAGGCGACCGGCTGGAAGACGGCCGGCGACCGCCTCAAGGAGATCCTCGACGAGTGGAAGACGATCCGCGGCGTCGACAAGAAGACCGACGGTGAGCTGTGGAAGCGGTTCGCGACCGCGCGAGACGGGTTCACCCGCCGCCGCGGCGCCCACTTCGCCACCCTCGACGGGCAGCGCAAGCAGGCCCAGACCGCCAAGGAAGAGCTGGTCAAGGAGGCGGAGAGCCTCGCCGACTCGACCGAGTGGTCCAGCACGGCCAACCGGCTCAAGGAGCTGATGACCGAGTGGAAGTCGGCGCCGCGCGCCGCGAAGGAGGCCGAGCAGCGCCTCTGGGAACGCTTCCGGGCCGCCCAGGACGCGTTCTTCACCCGCCGCAGCGAGGTCTTCTCCGCCCGCGACGCGGAATACCAGGGCAACCTGGAGAAGAAGCAGGCCATCCTCGCCGAGGTCGAGGCTCTGGACGTGGACGCCGACGCCCGCGCCGCGCAGAACAAGCTCCGCGACGCGCAGGCCGCCTGGCACGAGGCCGGCCGGGTGCCGCGTGAGGCGTCCGCGTCGCTCGACCGTCGCTGGCGGGCCGCCGAGGAGCGGATCCGGGTGGCGATGGACTCCGCGTGGCGCAAGACCAGCCCGCAGGACAACCCGCTGCTGCGTCAGATGCGTGACCAGGTCGCCGAGGCCGAGCAGCGTCTCGCCCGCGCCCAGGCCGCCGGCGACACCCGCCGGATCAAGGAGGCCGAGCAGGCCCTCGCGTCGAAGCGGCAGTTCCTCGCCCTGGCCGAGCAGGCGAACTGATCTCAGCTGCGTGAGTCGGCGGCGGGCCGTTGGTCCGCCGCCTTTCTCATCCCTGTACGAATCACCCTTCCGTGTTGGCGCCGGTACAGACGACAGCCACTGAGCGGTTCCGGAAGCGGTCCGGGTGCTCCAGCAACGCCGCGAGGGCTGCCGCCCCGGCGCCCTCGGACTGGGTGTGCGCGGCCGACGCGAGCAGGCCGCGGGCCTCGGCGATCCGGTCGTCGCCGACGAGCAGGAAGTCGGCGAGACGGCCGGCCATGAGCCGTTGCGGCAGCTCGTATCCGCGCCCGGTGGCGAGACCGGCGGCGGTGGTCCGGTTCGGGCGTTTCAGCAGCGTGCCGGCGCGCCACGAGTCGTGGGCCGCCGGGGACGCGGCGGACTGGACGGCGATGATCTCGCACTCCGGGGCCAGCTTCTCGGCCACCAGGCAGGCGGCGGCCGCGCCGGTGCCACTGCCCACCGGGACGACGATGGCGTCCAGGTCCGGCCGGGCCTCGAGGATCTCCAGGTAGAGCGTGCCGACGCCGGCCAGCAGCTCCGGGGTGTCGCCCGGGCTGACCAGGCGGGCCCCGGTGGCGGCGGCCAGCTGCTGGGCGTGGGACTCGGCGCCGGCCAGGCAGTCGCCGGCGAGCACCGCCCGCGCGCCCCAGGCCTCGACCGCCTCCGCCTTGTACGCGGGGGTTCCGGCCGGCATCACGACCGTGCAGTCCACGCCGTAGACGTGACCGGCGTAGGCGAGCGACTGCGCGTGGTTGCCGGTCGAGTAGGTGACGATCCGGTCCTCGTCCGTGGCGGCCAGCAGGTTGAGGCCGCCGCGCACCTTGAAGGCGCCGACCGGCTGAGTGTTCTCGTGCTTGACCAGCACGTTCGCTCCCACCCGGCGATCGAGGAGCGGATAGGACCACATCGGCGTGGGCGGCAGGTGATCGGCCACGACGGTCCGGGCTGCTTCGATGTCGGCGAAGGTGAGATCCATGCCTTCGATCCTGGGCGCTCGCCTTCCATAGATCTAATGCCAGGATTCTGGGTGTTCCATAGACTCGATTGATACGTTGGCGCGATGCTCGACGTCACCAGGCTGACCGTGCTCGTGGCGGTGGCCCGGCACGGTTCGGTCACCGCCGCCGCCCGCGCCCTGCACTACGCCCAGCCCTCGGTCAGCCACCACCTGGCCCGGCTCGAAGCCGAGACCGGCAGCCGGCTGATCCAGCGGGTCGGCCGCGGCGTCCGGCTCACCGAGGCGGGCCGGATCCTCGCTGACCGGGCCGAAGAGATCCTGGGCCGGCTGGAGTCGGCCGAGGCGGAACTGGCCGCGCACACCGGCCTGCGCAGCGGCAGGGTGCGGCTGGCCGCCTTTCCGTCGGCGCTGGGGACGTTCGTGCCGATCGCCGCGGCCGGGTTCGCGGCCGCGCACCCGGGGCTGGACCTGCGGTTCAGCGAGGCCGAGCCGCCCGCGGCGGTCCGCCTCCTGCGCAGCGGCGACGTGGACGCCGCCCTGCTGTTCACCCACCCCGGCGACATGACCCCGGACCTGGACGGCCTGCGGTGCGAGCAACTGCTCGAGGAGGGCACGAACCTGGTCGTCCCCCTCTCCTGGAGCGGCGACCGGCTGGCCGACCACCGCGACCGCCCGTGGATCGGTGGCTGCGAGCGCTGCCGGGTCCGCCTGGTGAACGACTGCGCAGCCGAGGGGTTCACCCCCGACATCCGCTTCACCACCGACGACTACGTGGCAGTCCAGGCCCTGGTCGCAGCCGCCCTGGGCGCCACGACCCTCCCGTCACTGGCCTTGGCAGCCCACCAGAACCCTCAAGTCCGAGTGATCCCCCTGCCAGGCCCAGGACGCCGCATCCAGGTGGCGGTAGCCGGCGACCCACCGGACCCCCCGGCCACAGCAGCCCTATTGACCCACCTGAGAGCCGCGGCCCACTCTTTCCCGGGCCTGCGTTCCCGCTGAGCGGGTCGTTTCACGCCCCGCGAGGGCACGCCGGTCCCGCCGGCGAACCGCGCCGGGGGAACGCACCCGCAGGTGTGGTGCGCTGGGTGACACTCCCGGCTGCGTTCGTGGGACAGCCGCCATCCCCGTACGAGGAATGGCTCTTAAAGAGCGCAACCCTCCACAGGCGGAAGCGGAGCCGGAAGGCCGATGGTCGGAAGGCCCAGTGAGACACCCTTGAGCTTCGGCGTGCGGCCCGCCTCGTGCGCATCGCCTGCCTTCGTGCGGCGGTGGGAGAGCGGGTCGCCGTCGGCGTTGAGGTGGTGCGGGGCCGCGTAGGTCACCACCGTCTCGACGATGTCACCGGGGCGCGGGGAGGTGGAGCCGGTCGCGAAGTGGACCAGGCGGCCGTCGCGGGCCCGGCCGCTCATCCGGCCGGTGCGCTCGTCCTTGCGGCCCTCGCCGACCGCGACCAGGACCTCGACCTTCTCGCCGACCAGCTTCTTGTTCTCCGACCAGGTGATGTCCTCGAGCTCCGCGATCAGGCGCTCGTAACGCTCCTGGACGACCGCCTTGGGGAGCTGGTCCTCCATGATCGCGGCGGGGGTGCCGGGACGCTTCGAGTACTGGAACGTGAAAGCGCTGGAGAAGCGGGCCTGGCGGACCACTTCGAGGGTCTGCTCGAAGTCTTCGTCGGTCTCGCCGGGGAAGCCGACGATGATGTCCGTGGTGATCGCGGCGTCCGGCATCGCGGCACGGACTCGTCCGATGATGCCGAGGTATTTCTCTTGGCGGTAGCTGCGGCGCATGGCCTTGAGCACGCGGTCCGAGCCGGACTGCAGCGGCATGTGCAGCGAGTGGCAGACGTTCGGCGTCTCGGCCATCGCGGCGATCACGTCGTCGGTGAAGTCCTTCGGGTGCGGGCTGGTGAAACGGACCCGCTCCAGGCCCTCGATCTCGCCGGTGGCGCGCAGCAGCTTGCCGAAGGCGAGCCGGTCGCCGAACTCGACGCCGTAGGAGTTCACGTTCTGGCCGAGCAGGGTCACCTCGAGGACTCCCTCGGCGACCAGGGCGCGCACCTCGGCCAGGATGTCGCCGGGGCGGCGGTCCTTCTCCTTGCCGCGCAGGGACGGGACGATGCAGAACGTGCAGGTGTTGTTGCAGCCCACCGAGATGGAGACCCAGCCGGCGTAGGTCGACTCGCGCTTCGTCGGCAGCGTGGACGGGAAGACCTCGAGCGACTCGAGGAGCTCGACCTGCGCCTCCTCGTTGTGTCGCGCCCGCTCCAGCAGAGCCGGCAGCGAGCCGATGTTGTGGGTGCCGAAGACGACGTCGACCCAGGGGGCCTTCTTGACGATGTCGCCCTGGTCCTTCTGCGCGAGGCAGCCGCCCACGGCGATCTGCATGCCCGGGTTCTTCAGCTTCGTCGGGCGCAGGTGCCCGAGATTGCCGTAGAGCCGGTTGTCGGCGTTCTCCCGGACCGCGCAGGTGTTGAAGACCACGACGTCCGCCGTGTCCGCCGCGGCGGCGCGCACGTAGCCGGCGTCCTCCATCAGGCCGGAGATCCGCTCGCTGTCGTGCACGTTCATCTGGCAGCCGTAGGTGCGCACATCATAGGTACGCGGGGCGCCCTGCATTTCGGTAGTCATGGCAATTGACCAGGCTACCCCTTACGCCGCGGCGGGTCGCTCCGGCGTCGGGCCGGGTTTGAAACACCCTTCGGTGCATGCGCGGCCGGTGCACGGGCGGACGTTCCGGCGTTCCGGGCCGTCGTCGGTCTCCACCTCCGTCACGTGCACCGGACGCAGGGTCCCGTCCTGCTCGGCCAGGATGTAGCGCGTCGGGTTGAGGGTGTCGTCCGGAAGCAGGATCGCGGCGTGCAGCCGGACCGCCACCGCGCTCGCGATCGTCTCCTCGGCCACGTTCCCCGGCGCGAGATAGACGTCGACGAGTGTCGGGAAGTCGCCACCGACGTGATAGACGTCGGCCATCAGGGCCCCGGGCAGGGCGTTCTCGATCTCGCCGACACCGCGTTCCAGAGCACCGGCCAGGGCGCCCCGCACCCGGTCAGCGTCGATCCGCTGGGCGACACACCAGTTCCAGAGGCCGTCCGCCATGTCCACCATGCTGTACACCCCTAACGTCCGGCACGTGCTGTGTTACCGCTCCGTGACCATTCTCGACACGATCCGATACTGACGGCCCCCTAGGGTGTGTCCATTCGAGTGAACCGACAACGAGTGGATGGACCAGGGGTGACAGACGAAGCACTCATCGTGCTGGAGAGCGTCAACAAGTGGTTCGGACCCTTGCACGTGCTGCAGGACGTGAATCTGTCTGTCGCGCGCGGCGAGGTCGTGGTCGTGATCGGACCGTCCGGGTCCGGCAAGTCCACCCTGTGCCGTGCCATCAACCGGCTGGAGCCGATCAACTCCGGCACGATCGTCTTCGACGGACAGCCGCTCGCCGCCGAGGGCCGGGCGCTCGCCCGCCTCCGCAGCGAGGTCGGCATGGTTTTCCAGTCCTTCAACCTCTTCGCGCACAAGACCATCCTGCAGAACGTCATGCTCGGGCCGGTCAAGGTGCGCAAGGAGAAGGCTGCGGTGGTGCGCGACCGGGCCATGCAGCTGCTCGAGCGGGTCGGCATCGCCAACCAGGCGGACAAGTACCCGGCTCAGCTCTCCGGCGGCCAGCAGCAGCGGGTCGCGATCGCCCGGGCGCTCGCCATGCAGCCCAAGGCGCTGCTCTTCGACGAGCCGACGAGCGCGCTCGACCCCGAGATGGTCGGCGAGGTCCTGGACGTGATGACCTCGCTCGCCCGGGAGGGCATGACCATGGTGGTGGTCACCCATGAGATGGGCTTCGCGAAGCACGCGGCGGACCGGGTGGTCTTCATGGCCGACGGCCAGCTCGTGGAGCAGGCGGCCCCGGAGGAGTTCTTCGCCAACCCGAAGAGTGAACGCGCACGCGATTTCCTCTCCAAGATCCTGACGCACTGACCAGAACCCCTGTTTCGAGGAGCGTAAACATGCGCATCACCCGATTGGCTGCGACCTTCGGCGCGCTCACCATGGCGCTCGCCGTGGCGGCATGTGGCGGCGGCGACGAGAGCGGCAGCTCCGGCGGCGGAGCCTCCGGAATCGTCGGCAAGGCGTCCAGCGACAAGAAGCTGGTCATCGGCGTGAAGGCCGACCAGCCCGGCCTCGGCCTGCAGACCGGCAGCACCTACACCGGCTTCGACATCGAGATCGGCAAGATCCTTGCGAAGGGTCTCGGCGTCGAGGAGAGCGGGATCGAGTGGAAGACCACCGTCTCCGCGAACCGTGAGCCGTACATCCAGCAGGGCCAGGTCGACCTCGTGGTCGCCACCTACACGATCAACGACGAGCGCAAGAAGGTCGTCAACTTCGGCGGGCCGTACTACGTGGCCGGCCAGGACCTGCTCGTGCCGGTCGACTCCACGATCACCGGCCCGGAGGCCCTCGCGGGCAAGAAGGTCTGCTCGGTGAGCGGCTCGACCCCGGCCAAGCGGATCCAGACCGATTACTCCGACGCCCAGCTCCAGCAGTTCGACTCGTACTCCAAGTGCGTGACGGCGCTGGCCGGCGGTCAGGTCGACGCGGTCACCACCGACGACATCATCCTGGCCGGCTACGCCGCTCAGGAGCAGTACGCCGGCAAGTTCAAGGTGGTCGGCAAGCCGTTCAGCGAGGAGCCGTACGGCATCGGCCTGAAGAAGGACGACAGCGAGGGCTGCAAGAAGATCAACGAGATCCTCACCGCTGCCGCGGCGGACGGCTCGTACAAGGCCGCCTGGGACAACACGCTCGGCAAGAGCGGCACCCCGGCGCCGGAGCTCGACACCGCCAAGCTGACCAACTGCTCCTGATAGTCCTGCACGTCGAGCGGAGCCGGGTCTCCCCCGGCTCCGCTTCGCTTCGCCTGCCCCTGTTTCCGTCCCGATGCCGAAGGTGACGATGGACATCTTCTCCGATCCGGGTTTCCAGACCGGATTCCTCTGGATCATCAAGCTCACCGCGGCCTCCACGGTCGGGGCCCTGGTGCTCGGTGTCCTGCTGGCCGCGATGCGTGTCTCGCCGGTACCGGTGCTGCGCGGATTCGGCGCGGCGTGGGTGAACGTCTTCCGGAACACCCCGCTCACCCTGATCATCTTCTTCTGCTACTTCGGCCTCTACGCCGTGCTCGGGTTCACCGTCTCGGACGATCTGAACCTGAACAACTACTGGCTCGGTGTGATCGGCCTGTCGGTCTACACCGCGGCGTTCGTCTGTGAGGCGATCCGGTCCGGCATCAACACGGTGCCGCCGGGGCAGGCCGAGGCCGCCCGCGCGATCGGGATGAGCTTCCGGCAGACCTTGACGATCGTGATCCTGCCGCAGGCGGCGCGGGCCGTGATCGCCCCGCTGGGCAGCATCTTCATCGCTCTCGCGAAGAACTCCACGATCGTCGGCACGATCGGCGTCATGGAGGCGTCGAGCGCGATGAAGGACCTCATCAACATCAACGGTGACCGGGTTCTGCTGGTCTTCGCGATCTTCGCCGGCACCTTCGCCGCGGTCCTGATCCCCACCGGGTACGGCTTCGGCTGGCTCGCCAACCGTCTGGCGGTGAAGCGATGAGCAGCACCGACGCCGTGCTCTACGACCACCCGGGCCCCCGGGCCAAGCGCCGGAACCTCATCCTCACCGTTCTCTTCGGCATCGGGCTCCTCGCGCTGCTGTACTGGATCTACGCGAAGTTCGACGAGAAGGGCCAGTGGGCGGCGTCGCTCTGGAAGCCGTTCCTGGAGAGCAGCACCTGGACCGACTACATCGTGCCCGGCCTGAAGAACACCCTGGCCGCCGCGGCGGTGGCCATGGTCCTGGCCCTCGTGTTCGGCATCGTCTTCTCGGTGGGCCGGCTCTCCGATCACAAGTGGGTGAGCATCCCGGCCGGGGCGGTGGTGGAGTTCTTCCGCGCCGTACCCCTGCTGATCATGATGTTCTTCATCTTCTTCGGCGTGCCGTTCCTCACCCAGCAACCCATGTCGGCCTTCTGGGCCGTCGTGATCAGCCTGACCCTCTACAACGGGTCGGTGCTGGCGGAGGCGTTCCGGGCCGGCATCATCGCGGTGCCGCGCGGGCAGAGCGAGGCGGCCTACGCGCTCGGCATGCGCAAGAACCAGGTGATGCGGGAGATCCTCATCCCGCAGGCGGCTCGCGCGATGCTCCCGGTGATCGTCAGCCAGATGGTCGTTCTGCTGAAGGACACCGCCCTCGGCTACATCATCTCCTACAGCGAACTGCTCCAGATGGGCGTCAACAACGTCGCCGCCAACTTCGGCAACGTCGTTCAGGCGGCGATCGTCGTGGCGATCATCTTCATCATCGTGAACTCTTCGCTGACCGCGCTGGCGGGCTGGCTGGAGCGGCGGACCCGCCGGGCCGGCAAGGCGCCACGAGCAGCCGGTCCCGCGCCTGCCGGGCTCGTCGAGGCCGGCGACGCCGTGTGATCTACCGGGCCAGCTCCGTGACGCGGGATTCTCTGACGACCGTGACGCGGATCTGGCCCGGGTAGGTCAGCTCCTCCTCGATCTGCTTCGCCACGTCGCGGGCCAGGACCGCCGCGCCGATGTCGTCGATGTCGTCCGGGCGCACCATGACCCGGATCTCACGACCGGCCTGCATGGCGAAGACCTTCTCCACGCCGACCTTGCCGCCGGCGATCTCCTCGATGCGCTCCAGGCGTTTGACGTACGCCTCCAGGCTCTCCCGCCGGGCACCCGGCCGCCCCCCGGAACACGCGTCGGCCGCCTGCGTCAGCACGGCCTCGATGGTCTGCGGCGGCACCTCGTTGTGATGCGCTTCGATAGCGTGCACGACGTCCTCGTGCTCGCCGTACTTGCGGGCCAGATCCGCGCCGATCAGGGCGTGACTGCCCTCCACCTCGTGGGTGAGCGCCTTGCCGATGTCGTGCAGGAACGCGGCCCGCTTCATCGTCGGCACGTCCAGACCCAGCTCGGCCGCCATGATCCCGGCGATGTGGGCGGTCTCGACGAGATGCTTCAGGACGTTCTGCCCGTAGCTGGTGCGGTAACGCAGCCGGCCCACGAGCTTCACCAGCTCCGGGTGGATGTTCGTGATACCGACGTCGACGAGCGCCTCCTCGGCGGCCCGGTCGCAGAGGACGTCCACCTCGTTCTTGGCGCTGTCGAAGACCTCCTCGATCCGGTGCGGGTGGATCCGGCCGTCCAGGACCAGCTTCTCCAAGGTCAGGCGGCCCACCTCCCGGCGCACCGGGTCGAAGCAGGAGAGCAGCACCGCCTCCGGGGTGTCGTCGATGATCAGGTTGACCCCGGTGGTCGACTCGAACGCCCGGATGTTGCGGCCCTCACGGCCGATGATCCGGCCCTTCATCTCGTCACTCGGCAGATGCAGCACGCTGACCACGCTCTCCGCGGTCTGCTCACTGGCGATCCGCTGGATGGCGTCGACGACGATGTGCCGGGCCCGGGTGTCGGCGGTGTTCTTCGCCTCGATCTCGATGTCGCGGATCAGGATCGCCGCCTCGCGCTTCGCCTGCCCCTCGATCGACTCGATCAGCTCGGCCCTCGCGGTCTCCGCGGTCAGCGCGGCGATCCGCTCCAGCTCGCGGCGCTTCGTCTCCTCCACCTTGGCGATCTCCGCCTCACGCTTGGTGAGAGTCGCCTCCCTGCTGGTCAGATCACTCTCCAGCGTGGCCAGGCGGCGCTCCCGCTCGACGAGGCGCTCCACCTCCTCGGCATGCAGCCGCTCCCGCTCGTCGATCCGGGCGGCCCGGCGCTCCACCTCGGCGGCCTGCTCCTTCGCCGTGGCGTTGAGCAGGGCGATCTCCCGCTCCCCCGACCGGCGGGCCTGGGTCCGCAGCTGCTCGGCGTCGGCCTCGGCCTGCCGGTGCGCGTGCTCCAGGATCGTGTCGGCCTCGCTGTGCGCCGCCTCCAGCACCCGCCGGGCCTCGGCCCTCGCAGCCCCGGCCTCCGCCTTCGCGGCTGCGGTCTCCGCCCGTACGGTCGCTGCCTTCGCGTTGGCGTCGGCCACCTTCGCCTGCGCGGCGCCGACCTCCTGCTCCTGACGTTCGTGGGCGTCATGGCGTTCGGACTGCATCTGACGCAGCGCACGCGCCCCGAGGACGAGCCCGGCTATCACCGATGCGGCGAGCACGATGACAGCAATCACGAGCACCCAGTCCAGGGGGGTCATCTCGCCGCGTCTCCCTTCGCCGCCGGCACGGTGTCATCCGCGCGCGGCCATCCTGCGGGATGCCCGACCAAGGCAGCGATCGCGGACGGCTTCTCCTGCGGCCCACTTCTCTGTCCTGCTGGAGTACGGGGGTACACCTCGGCGCCGGTGGGCTCATGGCGAGCCTCCGGGGGGCACGTGTCAGCGTTCCGAGTCGCTTATTCGAGCCGGACGGATCGACAGTGAGGCAGCCGGCTTGTCAGCCGCCGCCTGTCCCACGCCGATCGGTCATCGCCGTTCGGATCAGAGTGTGTGGAGTTGTAGGTCGCCCGCTTCGCGCCGCCGGCCACGTGGATCGCGGTCGGTGACGACGTCGGCGAGCGCGGGTGAAGCATTCAAGTGATGCCGTAATGTGATGCGATCTATGTTGTATCTGTTGCTTGCGATGGTCGAACAAACCTTGTGTAACGCGAGGCTAGGTCGCGAGCACCGCTTCGGTCAAGGACTCATGATTCGGCAGCGGATAGGACGTACGGCACAGACGTGCTTACGCCCAGCTCACGATCTCTCCGGGACATTTCAGACGTACCGTGTGATGACGCCTCGGACACTGTTACCAACTCGCAACCGAGTCATCGATCGTCATCGCTCCTGACGCAACCGTGCGTAGCCGTGCCGCCTGCGGCGCCGCACTTCGGCTCCGATGGTGCTGACGGCCAGATTCCCGCGAATGGGTACGAGAGGAGAGATCCTCACAACAGGACTATATCGGTGAGAGGCTGCGGTATCGCCACCAACGCTGCGCAGACGCCTTAGCCGGGGGTGATCGCGGCCCCGGCCGGCTCAGGTGGTGGGGCCTGCCTCGTCGGCCAGGGCGTCGGCGTCGATGGCGTCGGCGAACTCGGCTGCCTCGGCGTCGCGGGCTGCCAGGGCGTCCTTCACCGCGCGGATCGCTATGCCCGCGGGGTAGCCCTTGCGCGCCAGCATCGCCACGAGACGGCGGAACACGGCCTCCGGTGTGCCCGTGGCCGTTCGCAGTCTGCGGTCCACCAGGGCGCGGGCCGCGTCGGCCTCGGCCTCGTCGTCGACGGCTTCCAGGGCTTCGCTCGCCACCTCGGCGTCGACACCGCGCTGGCGCAGCTCGTTGGCGAGCGCCCGGCGGGCCAGGCCGCGCCCGTGGTGCCGGCTGGAGACCCAGGCGCGGGCGAACGCGGCGTCGTCGATGATGCCGACCTCGTCATAGCGGTCGAGGACCTCCGCGATCACCTCGTCGGAGATGCCCTTGCGGGTCAGGACCTTCGAGAGCTCGGCCCGAGTACGCGGGCGGACCGCCAGCTGACGCAAGCAGATCTCCCGGGCGCGCTCCGGCTCGGTCTGCTGCTCGGACGCACGACGGTCACCGCTCGGGCCCCGCCGAGAATCGCCGTCCGCGTCGCCGTCGAACCCGCCGGGACCACCACGGCCGCCGCCGGGGCCGCCCAGGTAGTAGCGGCCCGTCGTCGGAACGCCATCATCCAGCGGGAACGCCTCGTCCTCGCCGCTTCCGGGGAGATCGGAGACATCCGCGTCGGCGGAGCTCCGGCGGCGTGAGGTGCCGCCCCACCGGCCGCGGCGGGACGGTCTCGGACCGGCCTCTGTTTCAGGGTCGTCCGCGGACCGGGGCGGAATGGCATCCCACCCGCGCCCGGACCGCGCACCACGTCGTCCAGCCATGACGGCTCACCGCATCAGAAGTCGACCGGCGGCAGCTCGGGGCCGCCCGCGGCGTCGCCGGTGGTCTGGCCCACGCCGAGCTTCTCCAGGATCTTCTTCTCGATCTCGGCGGCGACGTCGGGGTTCTCCTTGAGGAACTCCCGCGCCTTCTCCTTGCCCTGGCCGAGCTGGTCGCCGTCGTACGTGTACCAAGCGCCGGACTTGCGGATGATGCTCTGCTCGACACCGACGTCGATGAGCGAGCCCTCACGGGAGATGCCCTTGCCGTACATGATGTCGAACTCGGCCTGCTTGAACGGCGCGGCCACCTTGTTCTTCACGACCTTGACCCGGGTCCGGTTGCCGACGACGTCGGTGCCGTCCTTCAGGCTCTCGATGCGGCGCACGTCGAGACGGACGGACGCGTAGAACTTCAGCGCGCGGCCACCGGTCGTGGTCTCGGGCGAGCCGAACATCACGCCGATCTTCTCGCGGAGCTGGTTGATGAAGATCGCGGTCGTCCCGGAGTTGCTCAGGATGCCGGTGATCTTGCGGAGGGCCTGGCTCATCAGACGGGCCTGGAGGCCGACGTGGCTGTCACCCATCTCACCCTCGATCTCGGCACGCGGCACGAGGGCGGCCACCGAGTCGATGACGATGATGTCGAGCGCACCCGAGCGGATCAGCATGTCCGCGATCTCGAGGGCCTGCTCACCGGTGTCGGGCTGGGAGATCAGCAGGGCGTCGGTGTCGACGCCGAGAGCCCGGGCGTAATCCGGGTCGAGGGCGTGCTCGGCGTCGATGAACGCCGCGATGCCGCCGGCCTTCTGCGCGTTCGCCACGGCGTGCAGGGCGACCGTCGTCTTACCGCTGGACTCGGGACCGTAGACCTCGATGACGCGGCCCCGCGGAAGGCCGCCGACGCCGAGCGCCACGTCGAGCGCGATGGAGCTCGTCGGGATCACGGCGGTCTGCACGACCGGCCGCTCCCCGAGCCGCATCACGGACCCCTTGCCGAACTGCTTGTCGATCTGTGCCAGCGCCAGTTCGAGCGCCTTTTCCCGATCCTGTCCTGCCATTGCCGCCACCCCTGTATTCGACTTCGCGTTCGCGGTCTTCGCCGAAGAGCTTCTGTTCACCACGGCCGACACGTTATGCGGTGGGTACGACAAAAATCTCCTACCCCGCTCCGACCTGTGGATGACCGAGCCGCTGTGGACAATAGCCGAACACCTGTACGACGATCGAGTGACACGCCAGAACAGGCGTACGAAACTCACGTCAGTGCAGGCGAGAAGGCACCCGATCGGGGTACGCGGCGACCACCGCCCGCCAGATGGTGGCCGTTTCGACACCCTGAGTGATGGCCTCCTCGATCGTCCTTCCTCCGAGCGCCGAGAAGGCTTGGTCCGTCGCGATACTTCGGGCATAAGAGGCGCCGAACGACTCCTCGAGCCGTCTCCAGAATTCCGTCAACCGCACGCGACGAGCGTACTCAGACGGTCGCGGCCACCTTCAGATCGTCGACCAGTCCCTGGTAAGCGACATCACGATTGTCGGCCCTCAGCACCGCCGACGGGTGGATCGTCGCGAGCACCTGGATCTCCGCGACCGGGAAGTCCTCCGGGTGCTCGGCCGAGGCGGGCCACGGCATCAGCTGCCCGCGCGACCGGGTCACCCGGAACGACGGGCCGAGCAGCGCCTTGGCCGCGGTCGCGCCCAGCACCACCACGAGCTCCGGCCGCAGCTGCCCGAACTCGGCCACCAGCCAGGGCCGGCAGGCGGTGATGTGCGCCGGGCCGGGCGTCTGGTGGATGCGCCGACTGCCCCGCAGCTCGAACCGGAAGTGCTTCACCGCGTTGGTGATGTAGAGCTCGGCCGGGTCGATGCCGGCGTCGTCGACTGCCTCGCGCAGCAGCCGGCCGGCCGGGCCGACGAACGGCAGGCCGCGCTGGTCCTCGACGTCGCCGGGCTGCTCGCCGACGAAGACGATCCGGGCCTGCTCGGCGCCGCGGCCGAAGACGGTCTGGGTCGCCGGCTCGAAGAGCTCACAGCCCTGGCAGCCGGCGGCCGCGTCCTTCAGCTCGGCGATGCTCCGGGGGCGCTCCGGCACCCACTGCTGGGCTCCGGGCGGCGAATCGGTCGATGCCATTGCACTGTTCTACCCGCGGGGTGCGACAGAATGCCGACCGGACCGACCCGTGCGGGGGAACCTTTCAGCGGATCGGCGCCGCCGAACCCGCCACCCGGACGGCGACGGCCACCGCGGCGGCCAGAACCGGGATCTCCTCGGCCGACAGCGAGCTGACGGTGATCCGGATCCCGGGGGCCGAGCGGATCCGGAACAGGGAACCGGGCGCCACTGCGAACCCCGCATCGCGAAGCGCCGCCACCGCCTGCGCCTCGTCGCGGACCGGGACCCAGACGTTGATCCCGGTCTCGCCGAAGGCGGGAACGCCCTGCGCGAGCAGAGCGGACAGCAGAGCGCCGCGCCGGGAGGCATAGGAACGCGCCGCCTCGGCCACCAGCTCGGTGACCTGGGGATCACGCCAGAGCCGCAGCAGCAGCCGCTGGGTGATCGTGGAGACCCAGCCCATCCCGATCCGCATCCGGCCGACCACCCGGGCCACCGTCGTCTCGTCGCCGGCCAGCACCGCGATCCGCAGATCGGGGCCGAACGGCTTGGAGGCGGACCGGACGAAACCCCAGGACCGGGTCACCGGGCCGACGCAGTGCGGCGGCAGGTCGGCCAGCTCGGCGGCGTGGTCGTCCTCGATGACCAGCACGTCGGGATGGCGGCCGAGCAGCTCGCGCAGCGCGGCGGCGCGGGGCTCGGAGACGGCGGCGCCGGTCGGGTTCTGCGCGCGGACCGTGACGACGACGGCCCGGGCGCCGGATCGCAGCGCCTCCTCGAGAGCGGCCGGGTCCATGCCTTCCCGATCGAGGGCGACCGGGAGCGGGCGCATGCCCAGCGCGGCGAGCAGGTCGATCAGGCCACCCCAGCCCGGGTCCTCGATCGCGACCGGGTCACCGGGCCGCAGATGGGCGCCGAGCAGCCGCTCGATCGAGTCGAGAGCGCCGGCGGTGACGGCGATCGCGGCACCGGCGACCGGCACGCCCTCGGCCAGCAGCCGTGGCCGGGCCGCCTCGATCAGCTCCGGCATGGTCACGGCCGACGCATAGCCCTGCGGCCGGCCGGTCTCGGAGGCGACAGCGGCCAGCGCCGGGCCGAGCGCAGGGAGCAGGCGCACGTCGGGCTCGCCGGCCGAGAGGTCACGGACACCGGCCGGGATCGGCGGCGCGAGGTCGGCCCGGAGGATCGCGACCGACGGCCGGGACCGGACCCGGGTGCCCCGCCTGCCCTCCGTCTCGATCACACCGCGCTGGCGCAGCTCCTGATAGGCCTTCGCCACCGTGGCGGGGCTGACGTGCAGCGATCCGGCCAGGACCCGCACCGGCGGGAGGGCCGCGCCGGAGACCCAGTCGCCGCGCAGAACGCCCGCTTCGATGCTGGCCGAAATCTCGGCGGCGCTCTCACCCTCGACCTGATATTGTTCTGCCACAGATGCGATTCTGTACTAGCACAGCGCTCGCCGCAAGGAGGCTCCCCGATGACCGACCTCTACACCCCGACCGAGCGCACCACGCCTCTCCGCGACCGCAAGAAGATGCGGTATGACCGGGAGAGCGCGCACGCCATCCTCGACGAGGCGTTCGACTGTGCGGTCGGGTTCGTGGTCGGCGGCGAGCCCCGCGTGCTGCCCAACCTGCACGTCCGGATCGGCGACACGCTCTATCTGCACGGCTCCACCGGCGGGCGGACCGGCCTGACGGCCCGCGGCGAGGGTGTCCCGCTCTGCGTCTCGGTGACCCTGCTCGACGGCATCGTCTACGCGCGCTCCCAGTTCAACCACAGCGCCAACTACCGCTCGGTCGTCGTGCACGGCACCGCCCGCCTGGTCACCGACGAGTCGGAGAAGGCGGAGGTGCTGACCGCCATGGCCGACAAGGTGGGCGCGGGCCGGTCCGCCGACAGCCGCCCGGGCGACAAGCGCGAGCTCGCACAGACCAGCGTCCTGGCGCTGCCCCTGGTGGAGGTCTCGGTCCGGGTCCGGTCGGGTGGGGTCATCGACGAGCCGGAGGACATGGACCTTCCCTATTGGGCGGGGATTCTTCCTCTTCGTACGGTGGCCGGCCCACCGGTGACGGAGCCGGGCGTGAGCCAGGCGCCGCCGGCCTATCTTCCGGGCGGACCCTCGTCGTGGGCCACTCCTGTCGTGCTCGAAGGGCGGCACGTCCGGCTCGAACCGCTGGCGCCGTCGCACGCGGCCGACCTGTTCACGTCCCTCGACGACGCCGACGTGTGGCGGCACATGCCGAATGCGCGACCGGCCGGGCCGGAGGGCGTCGCCGCGGTCATCACGACCCTGCTCGACGGGCAGTGGCGGGGCCACCGGTCCGCCTGGGCGCAGATCGATCCGGCGACCGGCCAGGCGATCGGCATCACGACATACCACGACATCGACGCCGATCTGAAAGCCGTCGCGATCGGTCACACCATGCTGGGCCGCAAGTGGTGGCGCACCGGCGTCAACACCGAGGCGAAGCTGCTGCTGCTGGAGCGGGCGTTCGACGTGCTCGGCGCGGAGCGCGTCTTCTGGTACACGGACATTCTCAACGAGCGCTCCCAGCAGGCGATCGCCCGCCTCGGCGCCAGCCGTGACGGCGTGCTCCGGCGGCACCGCCCGCGACCGGACGGGACCTGGCGCGACACCGTGATCTTCGCGATGACAGCGGACGAGTGGCCCGCCGCGGCGCAGCGCCTGCGGGACCGTCTGGCGGCTGGAGTTCGAGAGGCATGACAGTGCTGGGCATCACCGACTTCTGGACCTACGTGCTCGGCGTGGTGGCGATCATCCTGCTGCCCGGGCCGAACTCGATCTTCGTGCTGACGGTCGGGGCACGACGCGGGGTGCGCGCCGGATACCTCGCCGCGAGCGGGGTGTTCCTCGGCGACGCGGTACTGATGATCCTTTCGGCTACGGGCGTCGCCTCGTTGCTCAAGACGTACCCGGCCGTCTTCATGGTCTTGAAGTACGCCGGCGGCGCCTATCTGGCCTACGTCGGCGTCAACATCATCCGCAGCGCCTGGAAGCGGTGGCGCGACCGGGCCGATGCCGCGCCGCTCGCCGAGTCGATGGCGGAGGAGCCGCCCGGGATGCGGAGCCCGTTCCGGCGCGCGGCCGTGATCAGCCTGCTCAACCCGAAGGCGATCCTCTTCTTCATTTCGTTCTTCATCCAGTTCGTGCAGCCGGGCTACGCGCATCCGGAGCTGTCGTTCCTGGTGCTCGGCGCGGTCGTGCAGTTCTTCAGCCTGCTCTATCTGAGCGCGCTGATCTTCGGGGGCCGCTTCCTGGCGGGGCAGTTCCGGGCGCGGCGGCGGCTCGCGGCCGGGGCGGCTACCGGGGTGGGGGCGCTCTTCGTGGGGTTCGGGATCAAGTTGGCTACGGCTAGCGCTGGCTGAGCTGGGAGGCGGTCGTTTCGGGGGCTTGGGTGGTGGCATAGAAGGTCGTGCGGACCATGTCCAGTTCGGCCTGGTGGGTCTTCCAGTCGGGTTCGGAGGTCGACCAGCCCAGGGCGTAGGCACGGTTCTCCATCGTCAGCCAGCGGGTGGTGGCTCGGCGCGGGGATGCGTCGGGGGCCCGGTAACGGAACTCCCAGTCGGCGGCTTTGTGCAGGAGCGGGACCGTGGTGATCGCTATCGGGTCGTAGCCTCGGATTCCGCCCTGCTCGCGCAGCCGCTCGTCCTCGGCCCGGCAGGCTGCGAGTGGGTCGGCTGACGGGCTGCGGCCCAGGTCGAGGCTGATCACCCGGGAGGTGACCGGATCACGGAAACAGTAGGTCTCGCCCACCCGCTGGTAGGTCCATCCGTCGGGGACTGCCAGGTGCGGGCCGGAGCCGTCGGTGAAATAGGACCAGCCGGTGGGCAGGGTCCAGCCGTTGACTCCGCGGGCTGCGGTCTTCTTCGGCGTACGAGGCAGGCCGGCCGGTGACGGCGCGTCGCAGGTCAGCGGGGAGAAACCTGCCGGGCGGGCGGGCAGTGCGGACCGTTCGGGGCTGCGCGCCGCGGGGGTCGGTGAGTGGCTCGACGCCATCGGAGCGGTTGCCGGAGGTGCGTTTCCCGCAGGGGGGTGAGCCGTCGGCAGAGGCGCCGTGGGATTTGCGAAAGTCGATGACTGCGCGGTGGACGGCTTCGGGGATGCAGACCTTGCCGGCCGAGATTTCTTGAGTGCCGGCTTCGACGATTCACCCGGCAGGACGGTGTTCGCCGGCGGGAGGACGACCCTCGGGCCGGGGCCGTCGGACAGGAAGGCGGCCAGGATTCCGCTGCCCAGCAGGACCAACAGGACGCTCACCACGGCGAACCTGGCTCGGGCACGGTCGGCCTTCGAGGGCTCACGATCCAGGACCGCGCCGGTGAAGGCCACGGGCGTCGCCAGGACGAGTTCCCGGCTGCCACGCCACGGCTCCGGCGAAGGAGCGTCGGTTGCGGCGGGTGGGGGGTCGTTCTTCGACAGCGGGGGTACGGGTTCGGAGCGTCGCGCATCATCCGCGTCGTCCGGTGGCACCGAGGCGGGGCGAACCGGTGGACGGAATGCCGGGACGAGTGACGTGCCGGGAACGGGCGTTGCCGGGGCGGGTGCGCCGTACAAGGAGATGATCCCTGTCAAGTAGGGATCATTTCCGGTCTCGGGGATGTCCTGCCACTTCTCTTCGGCAGGTTCTTCCGGCGGGTTCCGCAAAGAAGATCCGGACCACAGGAGCCCGGAGTCTTCGGTGTGCCAGTCGCCGACGCTCAGCGGGCCGTCGTCGATCGGGGGATCGGGCTCGGCGGCGTACCAGACCTCGCCCGACTCCATCCCGAACGGCACGGAGGACCCGAACGGCCTGGCGGAATCGAACGGCCCGGCTGGGTCGACGCCGGGTCGGCGCGGCGGACTCGGGGCGGCCGGCGGCGGATCGTCGTCGAAGTCGCCGGCCGGCCAGGGCGCGGGAGGACGCCGGCCCGGCACCAGCGGCGTGGCACGGTGATCGGTCGCGACGATGTCCAGCAGGCGCCGTTCGACCTCGGCCGCGGTGAACCGGTTCGCCGGCTCGTAGCGGAGAAGGCCCAGCAGGATCGGGGTGAGCGGGCCGGCACGCACCGGCCGGTCGGGCGGCTCGGTGGCGAGCGCCGCCAGGGTCGCCATCGCGGTCTCCCGGGCGTACGGCGACCGGCCCTCGACGGCGGCGTACAGCGTCGCGCCGAAGGACCACAGGTCCGACTCGACGGTGGAGGCGCCGTCGCGGGCGCGTTCCGGGGAGACGTACTGCGGGGAGCCGACGATCAGGCCGGGCATCGTGACCGAGCCGTCGTCGACGAAGGTGGCGAGACCAAAATCGGTCAGGACGACGCGGCCGTCGACGCCGATCAGGACGTTGTGCGGCTTCACGTCGCGGTGCAGTACGCCGGCCTGGTGGGCCGCGTCGAGCGCGTCGAGAACGGCTAGGCCGATCCGCGCGGCGCCGGCCGGGTCGTACGGGCCTTCCTCGTTGAGGACCTCGTGCAGCGAGCGGGACGGGATGTACTCCATGACGATCCAGGAGAGGCCGCCGGCGTGCACCACGTCGTAGATCCGGACCACGTGCGGGTGGCTCAGCCGGGCCGCGCTGCGTGCCTCGCGGAGAGTCCGATCACGGAGGCGTTCCTGCTCGGCGCCGCTCATCCAGGCCGGCGGGACGATCTCCTTGATCGCGATCTCCCGGTGGAGCATCTCGTCGTGGGCCAGCCACACACGTCCCATTCCACCTGCGCCGACCGGCTCCAGAAGACGGTAACGACCGGCGACGAGCATCTGCCTGACCGCCATCGGCACCCACCCATCAAGTCGGGTATCAGGATAATCAGCCACAGACCGCCCACGGAATGACGATCACCCGGTCCCCGCGTGCGTCATCGTGAACAGAGCGCGCGGTTTTGTCAGACCCCCGGGGGAGGATGGTCGGCATGCGAGAGGTGCTCGATACGTTCGGACCGGCCACCCGAGAGTGGTTCACGGCCGCCTTCGCCGCGCCCACGCTCGCCCAGGCCGGCGCGTGGCAGGCGATCGGCGCGGGCAGGAACGCGCTGGTCGTCGCACCCACCGGCTCCGGCAAGACGCTCGCGGCCTTCCTCTGGTCGCTCGACAAGCTGGCGCACGAGCCGGCGCCCGAGGAGCCGCGCAAGCGATGCCGGGTGCTCTACGTGAGCCCGCTCAAAGCGCTCGCGGTCGACGTCGAGCGCAACCTGCGCGCCCCTCTCACCGGCATCAGGCAGGCCTCCGGTCGGCTCGGCCTGCCGCCACCCGAGATCACCGTGGGGATGCGGACCGGCGACACCCCGGCCGAGGAGCGGCGGCTCTTCGCCCGGACACCGCCGGACATCCTGATCACCACGCCCGAGTCACTGTTCCTGCTGCTCACCTCGGCGGCGCGGGATTCGCTGCGCGGGGTCGAGACGGTGATCATCGACGAGGTGCACGCGGTCGCGGCGACCAAGCGCGGCGCTCATCTGGCGCTCTCCCTGGAGCGGCTGGACGCGCTGCTCGACCGCCCGGCCCAGCGGGTCGGCCTCTCCGCGACGGTCCGCCCGATCGACGAGACGGCCCGGTTCCTCGGCGGCGCGCACGCGGTCGAGATCGTGCAGCCGCCCAGCGCCAAGACGATCGAGGTGGCGGTCGAGGTCCCGGTGGAGGACATGACCCGCCTCGACGAGGTGCCCGACCTCGACGCCGACGGTCCGGGCGGCGGCCGGCACACGCCGTCGATCTGGCCGGCGGTCGAGGAGCGGGTGCTCGACCTGATCGAGGCGCACCGGTCCACGATCGTCTTCACCAACTCCCGGCGCGGCGCCGAGCGGCTCTGCGCCCGGCTCAACGAGCTGGTCGTGGAGCGCGCCGAGGGCGCGCGGGCTCCCACCGGCACATCTCCGGCGACGACGCCGGCCGCGATGATGGCGCAGGCCGGCGCCAGCCAGGGAGCGCCGCCCGTCGTCGCCCGTGCCCACCACGGCAGCGTCTCCCGCGAGGAGCGCAAACAGATCGAGGAGGCGCTGAAATCCGGCACCCTGCCGGCCGTGGTCGCCACCTCCAGCCTCGAGCTCGGCATCGACATGGGCGCTGTCGACCTGGTGGTGCAGATCGAGGCGCCGCCGTCGGTCGCCGCCGGCCTGCAGCGCATCGGCCGGGCCGGGCACCAGGTGGGCGCGGTCTCCCGGGGCGTGGTCTTCCCCAAGCATCGTGGCGACCTGCTCTCCTGCGCCGTCGTGGCGGAGCGGATGGGTGAGGGCGCGATCGAGGAGCTGCGCTACCCGCGCAACCCGCTCGACGTGCTGGCCCAGCAGATCGTCGCGATGGTCGCGCTCGACGCCTGGCAGGTCGACGAGCTGGCCGCGCTGGTGCGCCGGGCCGCGCCCTTCGCCGAGCTGCCCGACTCCGCCCTGCACGCGGTGCTCGACATGCTCTCCGGGCGCTACCCGTCCACGGCCTTCGCCGAGCTGCGCCCCCGGCTGGTCTGGGATCGCGGCACCGACGAGCTCACCGGCCGGCCCGGCGCCCAGCGCCTCGCCGTGACCAGCGGCGGCACCATCCCCGACCGGGGCATGTTCGGGGTCTTCCTGGCCGGCTCGGAGAAGGCGTCGCGGGTGGGCGAGCTCGACGAGGAGATGGTCTACGAGTCCCGCGTCGGCGACGTCTTCCTGCTCGGCTCCACCTCATGGCGGATCGAGGACATCACGCCCGACCGGGTGCTGGTCTCCCCCGCACCCGGCGCCCCGGCCAAGATGCCGTTCTGGAAAGGCGACTCCCCCGGCCGCCCGATCGAGCTGGGCCGGGCCATCGGTGCCCGGCTGCGCGGCCTCGCCCGGGCCGGCGACGAGAAGGCGACGGCCACCCTGCGGGACGCCGGTCTCGACGAGTGGGCGGCCGGCAACCTGATCGCCTACCTGCGCGAGCAGCGGGAGGCCACCCGTCACCTGCCCGACGACCGGACCGTCGTGGTGGAGCGGTTCCGCGACGAGCTCGGCGATTGGCGGATGACCGTGCACTGTGTGCTCGGCGCCCGGGTCAACGCGCCGTGGGCGCTGGCGATCGCCCGCCGGCTGACCGAGCGGTTCGGGGTGGACGGCCAGGTCATGCCCTCCGACGACGGCATCGTGATCCGCCTGCCGGACACCGCCGAGGAGCCGCCCGGCGCCGACCTGATCGCGTTCGACCCGGACGAGATCGCGCAGATCGTCGAGGAGTCGGTCGGCACGTCGGCGCTCTTCGCCTCCCGCTTCCGCGAGTGTGCCGCCCGGTCGCTGCTGCTGCCCCGCCGTGACCCGCGCCGCCGGCAGCCGCTCTGGCAGCAACGTCAGCGGTCGGCGCAGCTGCTCGACGTGGCCCGCGAGTTCGCCGACTTCCCGGTCACCCTGGAGGCCGCCCGCGAGTGCCTGCGCGACGTCTTCGACGTGCCCGGCCTGGCCGGCCTGATGCGGGAGATCTCCGGTCGCAAGGTGCGCCTGGTCGAGACGGAGACCGCACGGCCGTCCCCGTTCGCACGGTCGCTGCTCTTCGGCTACGTGGGAGCTTTCCTATACGAGGGGGACGCCCCGCTGGCCGAACGCCGGGCTGCCGCCTTGGCCCTCGACTCCACACTGCTCGGTGAGCTGCTCGGCCGGGTCGACCTGCGTGAGCTGCTCGACCCCGCGGTGGTCGCCGAGACCGAGCTCCAGCTGCAGTGGCAGACCGAGCAGCGCACACCCCGCGACGCCGAGGACACCGCCGAGCTGCTGCGCCTCCTCGGTGATCTGTCCGCCGCCGAGCTGGCCTCGCGAGGCGTGCCCGAGGAGTGGGCGGTCAGTCTCGAGGCGGCCCGCCGAGCCATCCGGATCCGGGTCGCCGGCGAGGAGCGGTGGATCGGGATCGACGACGCGGGTCGTTACCGCGACGCGCTCGGGGCTGCGTTGCCGGTCGGGATCCCGGAGGCCTACCTCGAATCCGTCGCGGACCCGCTCGGCGATCTCGTGGCGCGCTACGCGCGGACGCACGGGCCGTTCCTCGCCGCCACCTGCGCGGCCCGGTTCGGCCTCGGCGTCTTCGTCGTGGAGCAGGCGCTCAAACGGCTCGGCGCGACCGGCCGGGTCGCGTCCGGCGAGTTCTCGCCCGGTGGCGCCGGGACCGAGTGGTGCGACGCCGAGGTGCTGCGCATGCTCCGGCGCCGGTCCCTCGCCGCGCTGCGCCGGGAGATCGAGCCGGTCCCGCCCCGGGTGCTGGCCGCCTTCCTGCCGCGCTGGCAGCAGGTCGGTGGCAACGCCCGCGGGGTGGACGCGGTGGCCGCCGCGATCGAGCAGGTCCAGGGCGTCGCGGTGCCGGCCTCCGCGTGGGAGCGGCTGGTGCTGCCCGCACGGGTGGCCGATTACGCGCCGCCGCTGCTCGACGAGCTCTGTGCCGGCGGTGAGGTGCTCTGGGCCGGTTCCGGGTCGATCTCGGGCGGCGACGGATGGGTGACCTTGGCGTTCGCGGACAGCGCCGCCCTCCTGCTCCCCCCGCCGGATGACGAGTTCGCCGCCACGCCACTGCATCGATCCGTCCTGGAGGCGCTCGGCGACGGGCAGGCGCTGTTCTTCCGGTCGCTCTCCGACCGGGTCGGCTCCACCGACGACACCGACCTGGCCGCCGCCGTGTGGGACCTGGTCTGGGCCGGGCACCTGACGAACGACACACTCGCTCCCGTACGCGCCCTGCTCGGTGGCAGCGGCGCTCACCGGGCAAAGGCGGCGCCGGCCCGGTCCCGATACCGCCGGCCCGGCCGCCCCGCGATGCCGTCCCGGACCGGCCCGCTCAGCATGGCGGGCCGCTGGTCCCGCCTCCCCGACCGTGACCTCGATCCGACCCGCCGCGCGGCAGCCCTAGCCGACCTCCTGCTCGAACGGCACGGCGTGGTGACCCGCGGCGCGGTGATGGCCGAAGGGGTGACCGGCGGGTTCGCGGGGGTCTACCCGGTCCTGTCCGCACTGGAGGAACGCGGGACCGCCCGGCGCGGCTACTTCGTGGAGGGTCTCGGCGCGGCGCAGTTCGCGGTGCCGGGCGCCGTCGACCGGCTGCGCGCCCTCTCCGAGCCGGCCGAGCTGGCTAAACGCACCGGCCCGGCGGCTCTGGTGCTGGCGGCCACCGACCCCGGCAACCCCTATGGCGCGGCCCTCCCCTGGCCGGACCGTGTCGTCGACAGCGGCGACGGCGAGCCGGTGGCGAAAGCCGGTCATCGGGCCGGCCGCAAAGCGGGGGCGCTGGTCGTGCTGGTCGGCGGAGAACTGGTGATCTACGTCGAACGCGGCGGCAAGACGCTGCTGTCCTTCGCCGACGATCCTGAACAGCTGACCGCGGCCGGGGCGGCACTGGCGGGCGCTGTGCGGTCGGGGGCTCTGGGGACGCTGTCGGTGGAACGGGCCGACGGGGAGTCGGTCAATTCGTCGCCATTGCGAGAGGCGTTGACCGCGGCCGGATTCCGGGCTACGCCGAGGGGGTTGCGGTTGCGCGCTTGACGCAGGCCGGGGCTGGGTTCCGGGGGTTGCGGCTGCCGGCTTGAAGCAGGCCGGGGCGGGGGTTCCGGAGGGGTGCGGCTGCGCGATGGAGCGGGCTGGGGCGCGCAGCTCTGTGACGGGTGCGTCCGGCCAGCGCAATCGAGCGGGCCAGGGCGCGCCCCGGCCTGCGCAATCGAGCGGGCCGGGGCGCGCGGCTCTGTGACGGGCGCGCCCCGGGCCGAGGTCAGAGCTGCGGCGCTACCTCGGAGGCGACCAGGTCGATGTGGTCGATGTCGGAGAGGTCGAGGGCCTGCAGGAAGAGGCGGGAGGCGCCGGCCTCGCCGTACTTCTTGATGATCTCGACGGCTTCGGCGGGGGTGCCGACGATGCCGCCGTTCTCGCGCATCTCGTCCACCTCGCGGCCGATCGCGGCGGCGCGGCGGCGGATCTCGGCGTCGTCCCGGCCGACGCACAGGACGGCGGCGGCGGAGAAGGCGGGCGGTTCGGCGCGGCCGATGGCGGCGCTCGCGGCGCGCACCCGCTCGTACTGGGCCGGGAGGTCCTCGATCTTGGAGAAGGGGACGTTGAACTCGGCGGCGTACTTGGCGGCCAGGGCCGGAGTCCGCTTCTTGCCGTGACCGCCGACGACGACCGGCAGCGGGGACTGCACCGGCTTCGGCAGGGCCGGGGAGTCGACCAGCTGGTAGTGCTTGCCGTCGAAGGAGAACGGCGAACCGACCGGCGTCTTCCACAGACCGGTGATGATCTCGAGCTGCTCCTCGAGACGGTCGAAGCGCTCGCCGAGGGCAGGGAAGGGGATGCCGTACGCCGTGTGCTCCTCCTCGAACCAGCCACCGCCGAGCCCGAACTCGATACGGCCGCCGCTCATCGCGTCCACCTGCGCGACAGCGATCGCCAGCGGGCCGGGCAGCCGGAACGTGGCCGAGCTGACCAGCGTGCCGAGCCGGATCCGGGACGTCTGCACGGCCAGCGCGGCCAGGGTGATCCAGGCGTCGGTCGGACCGGGCAGACCCGGGACGTCGCCCATCTTGACGTAGTGGTCGGAGCGGAAGAAACCGTCGAAGCCGCCGTCCTCGGCAGCCTTGGCCACCCGCAGGAGATCGTCGTGGCTGGCGCCCTGCTGGGGTTCGGTGAAGATCACGAGACGCATGGATCAACCCTGCCACGCCGCCGCGGCGCGCCTGCCCCGCACCCCGAAACAACTGGCAGTAACGTGAACCACCATGGCCGGTTATGAATGGATCAGTTTCACGACCGATTACGGCACGTTCGACGGTTTCGTCGCCGCCTGCCACGGGTCGATCGCCCGCGTCGCGCCGCAGGCCAGAGTGATCGACGTCACTCATCACGTCCCACCGGCCGACGTCGTCCGCGGCGCCGCGGTCCTGGCGCAGACCGCACCCCATCTGCCGCCGTCCGTGCACCTCGCCGTCGTCGACCCGGGCGTCGGCACGGCCCGCCGCGGCGTGGTGCTGACCACACCGAACGGGTTGCTCGTCGGCCCCGACAACGGACTGCTGATCTGGGCCGCCGAGGCGCTCGGCGGCATCGGGGCCGCTCACGAACTGGCGAACAAGGACTGGACGCTCGGCGACGTCTCGCGCACCTTCCACGGGCGTGATCTCTTCGCTCCCGCCGCGGCCCGGCTGGCCGCCGGCGCGGCTCCCTCCGACGCCGGGCCGTCCATCGATCTGGAGACTCTGGTACGCCTGCCCGACCCGCTCGTGACGGTAGGCGACGGGTGGATCGAGGCGGAGGTGCTGACCGTCGATCGGTTCGGCAACGTTCAGCTGGCCGCGGGCGGTTCGATGCTGAGCGGGCTCGGACCGGAACTGACCATCAACGGCAACGTGCGGGCCCGGCGTGGCGCGACGTTCGCCGACGTGGACGCCGGTGAGCTGCTCGTCTTCTCCGACTCGGCCGACCGGGTGGCGATCGCGGTGAACAACGGGCGGGCGGTCGTCGTCCTGTCGGTCCGCCCCGGCGACACGATCCGCATCGCCGAGCGCATCATCGCCCGAGCCGACTGACGCCCCGATCTTGAGCTATCCCGTACCGCGGGGGGTGGAGAATCGCTCAAGATCGGGGAAAGGGCTGCGGATCGCTCAAGATCGGGGAAGCGACGCTGGAGGATCGCTCAAGATCTGCGGAGCAACGCTACGGGTCGCTCAAGATCTGGGAGGACCCGGCTACAGACGGTGGTGGACCCAGATGTTGGGTTCAACATAGACGGCGTGGTCCTGGGACACGTCGCAATGGACGGGGACCAGCGCGCCCGGCACCTCCACCGGACCCGTCTCGTCGAACGGCAACCCCGTCCAAGAGCGCCACTGCTCCAAGGTCCCGCCATAGACCATGCTGGTGTGGGCGACGTTCACCACGCGCCCACCGGCCCGCACGTGGACGCGGAGCCACGGATCGGCGGGGAGGCCGTCCGCACGGAGCTTCCCCGCGTACGAGTCGATGGGCTCGGTGATCTGAGCGGTCTTGCCGCTCGGCCGGACCGGCGCGATCAGATCGGTGAAACCCAGCTTGGCCACGTTGTCGCGCATGGCGCCCAGCATGATGCCGGAGAGGCCGGTGCCCCGCAGATCCGGACGGATCATGATCTCCAGGGCGGAGACGATCGTCGGTGAGACGCCGGAGAGGCGGTCGAGGGCGGCGGTGCGGATCACCCAGTCCCAGCCGGTCTCCGGGAGTGAGTCGAGGGGGCCGGAGTACGAGATCGGGACCGCGTGCGCCTTCGCCACCGCCTTCCCGGTGGCCCGGTCCACCGCCAGCAGCGTGAAGTCGGGCCAGAACTCCTCGAAGTGCCGGTAGTAGAAGACGCCCGTCGGGTCCTTGGTCATGAAGACCGGCCAGCCGCCGTCCAGCGAGTCGAAGAGTGCGGTCCGTCCTGCGATCGGGGCGATATCCAGGTCCATGACGCCAAGAATCCCAAGCCGGTCAAGCAATATAGAGGCATGCCGGAAGGAGACACCGTCTGGAACACCGCCCGCGTGCTGGAGAAGGCGCTCACCGGGGAGGTGCTGACCGATTCTGACTTCCGGGTGCCGCGCCTTGCCACGACCGATCTGACCGGATGGCTCGTCGAGGAGTCGGCCAGCCGCGGCAAGCATCTGCTGTTGAGGCTGACCAAGCCTGATCAGAAGCCGCTCACGCTCCACTCGCATCTGAGGATGGAGGGCGCGTGGCGTGCCTACGCACCCGGCGAGCGCTGGGCGGCACGGCCCGCCCACCTGATCCGCGTGGTGCTGAAAACGGCACGGTCGGTCGCCGTCGGGTACCACCTGCACGAGGTCACGCTGATCCCGACCGCCGAGGAGGAGTCGCTGGTCGGGCATCTCGGGCCGGATCTGCTCGGCGCCGACTGGGATCCGGACGAGGCGGTCCGCCGGATCAGCGCGAAACCGTCGGCGTCGATCGCGGAGGCGCTGCTCGACCAGCGGAATCTGGCCGGCGTGGGCAACCTCTACAAGGCGGAGACGTTGTTCCTGCGCGGACTCTGGCCATGGACGACGGTCGACAAGATCAAGGACCTTCGGGGTACGGTGGTGCTGGCGCAGAAGCTGGTCGCGTCCAATCGGGGCCGCTGGACACAGACGACGACCGGGTCGTTGCGCCGCGGGCAGACCAGCTATGTCTACGGCCGGCGGGCCCAGCCGTGCCGCCGTTGCGGCAGCGCCATCCAGAAGGCCGAACAGGACGAACGCGTCACCTATTGGTGTCCGCGCTGCCAGCCCGATCCGACGTCGGCACCTTGATCTCGCTGGTCCGCAGCTCGGCCAGGCCCTCGGCGAAACCGCGCAGCCGGTCGGCGGCCTCGATCAGGCTGAAGTAGGCCGGGTGGCGGCTGTCGGCGACCGGATGACCGTCCTCGGCGACATAGCTGGCGGCGGCGGTCACGAGGTTCTCGTACTCCGCGACGCCGTCGACGAACTGCTCGGTGAGGCCGGCGTGCGAGCGCTCCAGCGCCTCCCGCCGGGTGCCCTGCGTCAGAGGGATGGCACGCTCCACGCTCGCCACCCGCTGGCCCAGATCACGCAGCCACTGCTCGGCGCTCGCCGCCTCGATCGCCGCGGGCTCGCCGGCGCCGGTCAGCCGGTCGGCGAAGCCCGCCATCGTCTGCGACGCCTGGTCGAGCCGCTCCCAGCTGGCGGCGATCGCGGAGCCCCGGAGCGCGTACCGGTTCTTCTGCCGGCGGACCTCCTGCATGACCGTGCGGCCCGCGGGGAAGCGCTCGATCGCCGCCGCGAGCCGGGGCGAGCCGATCGCGGGCGGCGGCGGGGGCGCCGGGGTCCGGGCGAGCTCGCGGTGGTCGCTCCAGCGGAACCAGGCCAGCACCATCGAGCCACCCGCGGCGGCCGCCCAGGCGGCGTCGGCGATGCCGATACCCGCGTACGGCGTGAGGACCACGGCGGCGCCGGTCAGGCCACCGCCGAGGACGCTCCACCGGCGGGCCGAGCCACGCAGGCGCCGGAGCCGTTTGAAGTGCTTGGTCCGGTCGTCCACCCCTCAGCCCTCCCCGATCGCTTCGATCAGCCGGCGGCGGTCGTGTCGCCGCGCTTCTGGTTCATGCTGGCCCGGATCTCGTCGAGCCGTGCCACGCTGGCCGGGTCGGCCGCAGGTGGTGTGGTGTCCTGGCCGACGGCGGGCTGCGCCGCGGTGCCGCCGAGCTTCTCACCGGCCATGCTGGCCCGGATCTGCTCCAGACGCGACGAGCCGGCGAGGTCCAGGCTGGACTTCTGCACCTCGAGGATGCGGCCCTCGACCGAGTTGGACGCCAGCTCGGCGCGACCCATGGCGTTCGCGTAACGCTCCTCGATCTTGTCGCGAACCTGGTCCAGCGACGGGGTGTTGCCCGGCGCCGCGAGCTGCGACATCGACTCGAGCGATTTCGCCACGGTCTCCTGCATCTTGGCCTGCTCGAGCTGGCTCAGCAGGCGGGAACGCTCGGCGATGCGCTGCTGCAGCACCATCGCGTTGTTCTCCACCGCCTTGCGGGCCTGGCCGGCCGCGGCGAGAGCCTGGTCGTGCAGGGTCTTGAGGTCTTCCATCGACTGCTCGCCGGAGACCAGCTGGGTCGCCAGCGTCTGGGCGGTCGCCTCGTATTTCTGCGCCTCGGCCTCGTCGCCGCCGGCCCGGGCACGGTCGGCCAGCACGAGGGCCTGACGGGCCATCCCCTGCAGCTTCTCGACCTCGGTCATCTGCCGGGACAGCTTCATCTCGAGCTGCCGCTGGTTGCCGATGACGGCCGCGGCCTGCTGCACGAGCGCCTGGTGCTGTCGCTGGGCATCCTCGATGGCCTGCTGGATCTGGACCTTCGGGTCGGCGTACTCGTCGATCTTCGCGCCGAAGAGCGCCATCATGTAATGCCAGCCCTTGACGAACGGATTCGCCATCTCGTGGTGTCCCCTCAAATGTCGCTCCGCCGGTGGCGCCTCTGAAGATTTCTCAGTGGCGCGAAACCCATCGTGTCAGCCCGACGCCAGTGACGTCACGTGACCTACGGGGGATCTCAGGGTTCTCCCCCGCTTCGAGGCTACGCTCCCCGAGGCCTGCCGGCACTTGGCGAACACACAGAAACGCACCGGGACGAGGCCCGGTGCGTCCGTTGAAATGATCATGCAGCGTAGACGACGTCCCGCTTCTTGCGAGTCGCGTGCAGCGTCGCCTTCAGCGGGGAATCGTGGCGGACGGAGACGGAGACGTCCCCATCGGTGGCCTTGTCGTCGACCGGGACGAGCACGCCCTCCATGCTCTCCGCGACGGCCAGCGTGTTGCTGACCTCACTGAGCAACTCGGAGAGGCGGGCGCCGAGCGCGTCGCAGATGGCCGCGAGCAGCTCGCTCGACGCTTCTTTCTGACCGCGCTCGATCTCGGACAGGTAACCCAGGCTCACGTTCGCCGCCGTCGACACCTCGCGCAGCGTGCGGTGCTGCCCCTGCCGGCGCGCCCGAAGTGCGTCGCCGATAACGCGGCGTAGCAGGACCATGGCACCTCCTCCTGCGGGCGGGGCCGCCGGCACACGCCGGAGGCTTCCCGCAACCGTACCTGGCGCGAGCCATGCCGACATCCCGCCCCGCCGAATTCCCATCACCCATGGCCGGCGGCCTATCCGGACAACGATCATCGGACCGGATGAATTCCCAGTTCAGGCCGGGGCCGGGGCGGCGCGCAGCGTGTCCGCGAGCAATTGCAGGACGGCCGTCACACTTTCGGTGCGGACGGCGTCACGGTTGCCGCTGAGACGCAGCTCCCGGACTTCCTCGCCGTGCGGCCCGCTGACCGCGACGTAGACCAGCCCGACCGGCTTGCCGCCCTGTGGCTCCGGGCCCGCGACGCCGGTGGTGGCCAGGCCCCAGTCCGCGCCGCAGCGTTCGCGCGCTCCGGCGGCCAGCGCGGCGGCCACGTCACGGTCCACCGGGCCTCGCTCTTCGAGCAATCGCTCCGGTACGCCGGCCAGCCGCGCTTTCAGCTCCGTCGCGTAGACCACCAGACCGCCCCGATAGACCGCGCTCACCCCGGCGATCTCCACGATGGTCGCGGCGACGAGACCTCCGGTCAGCGATTCAGCGGTGGCCATCGTCTCGCGCCGCTCGACGAGCTGGTGCACCGCCGCGGCAGCGGCGACGGACATCTCCACGAAGAACTCCTACTGTCGTGCGCTCGCTCTCAGGCGCAGCGCCTCCACCAGATAGGCCACGCCGGTCACCACGGTGACCACTGTCGCGGCGCCCATCAGGAGTACCCCGATCCACTGCGCCGATTCGCCGACCGGCCAGAGGTACCACGCGATCGCCACGATCTGCAGGCCGGTCTTGAGCTTGCCACCACGGGAGGCCGGAATGATGCCGTATCGGATCACCCAGAACCGCAGAGCGGTCACGCCCCACTCGCGCACCAGGATGGCGATCGTGACCCACCAGGGCAGCTGGTCGTACCAGGAGAGCAGCACCAGGGCCGTACCGGTGAGGGCCTTGTCGGCGATCGGGTCGGCCACCTTGCCGAACGAGGTGACCAGCGACCAGCGCCGGGCGATCCAGCCGTCCACGAAGTCGGTCGCCGAGGCCACGCAGAACGCCAGGCAGGCAGCGATCCGCCAATCGGGATCGGTCATCCCGGAGGCGATGACCAGGGCTACGAAGACGGGGATGAGCACGATCCGGACCACGGTCAACGCGTTCGCCGCGTTGTAGAGCGACACCACGCGCGGCGCGGGCACCGGAACAGGCTCGTTGGTCACCGCGCCACCGGGGCTGCCGAGATCATCTCCACCGGCACCGCGATCAGGTCGACGCCCTCGGTCCCGGTGACGGTGGCCCGGACCAGGTCGCCGGGGCGCAGGGCGGACAGGTCGACACCACTCTCGCCGGCGACCAGCATCGTCGAGCCGTCGACCTCGGGGGCCTGGTGCTCGGCGCGGCCCTCGACCTCGCCGCCCTCGACGGTGTCGACGAGGACCTCGACGGTGCTGCCCATGCGCTCCTCGGCCCGCTGAGCGCAGAGCTCCTCGACCAGCGAGGTGATCCGGTCGTACCGCTTCTGGACGGTGGCCTCGCTGACCTTGCCGGTCATCCCGGCGGCCTCGGTGCCGTCCTCGTCGCTGTAGTCGAAGATGCCGATGGCGTCGAGCCGGGCCTCGTTGAGGAACCGGACGAGCTCCTCGTATTCCTGCTTGGTCTCGCCGGGGAAGCCGACGATGAAGTTGCTCCGGGCGCCGGCCGCGGGCGCCAGCGCGCGGGCCGAGTCGAGCAGCTCCAGGAAGCGCTCGGTGGAGCCGAAACGGCGCATCCGGCGCAGCACCGTCTCGCTGGAGTGCTGGAACGACAGGTCGTAGTACGCCGCGACGCCCGGGGTGGTCGCGATCGCCTCGACCAGGCCGGGCCGGGTCTCGGCGGGCTGCAGGTAACTGGCCCGGACCCGGACGATGCCGTCGACCGCGGCCAGCTGCGGCAGCAGTTTCTCCAGCAGGCGGGGGTCGCCGAGGTCCTTCCCGTACGACGTGCTGTTCTCACTCACCAGCACGAGCTCGCGGACGCCGGTCTTCGCCAGCCACTCCGCCTCGGCGAGCAGCTCCTGCGGATCACGGGAGACGAACGCGCCCCGGAACGCCGGGATCGCGCAGAACGCGCAGCGCCGGTCACAGCCGCTCGCCAGCTTGAGCGAGGCCACCGGGCCGGTGTCGAGCCGGCGGCGCAGCACGGTGCGCAGGTGAGCGGGGGTGTGCTCGTCGACCGTCGCGTGGCCGGGGACGACGACCTTGGCGGTGTGCCGCTGCACCGGCGTGATCGGGAGCAGCTCGCGGCGGTCCCGTGGGGTGTGCGCGTCCAGGCTCTCGCCGCGGAGCACGGCGTCCAGCCGGTCGGTGATGTCGGTGTAGTCGTCGAAGCCGAGCACCGCGTTCGCCTCGGGGAGGTTGTCGGCGAGCTCCTTGCCGTACCGCTCGGCCATGCAACCCGCGGCGACCACCTTGGCCCCGGTGTCGGCGGCCGCGAGCAGCGTGTCGATCGAGTCCTGCTTCGCCTTCTCGACGAAACCGCAGGTGTTCACGACGACGACGTCGGCGCCCTCGGCGTCGGTGCCCACCTCCCAGCCACCGGCGTCGAGACGGGCGGCGAGCTCTTCCGAGTCGACCTCGTTACGGGCACAGCCCAGGGTCAGGAGGGCGACGCGGCGAGGGGGAGGGGTTGCAGACACCCCGTAAGGTTACCGGGCCCCGGCGGCGCTGAGTTCGTCCGCTCGGCCGGTTACCGATACGGCCCGGCCGGTGTGGCCCATCCAGGTGAGATGTAGCTCTCCGGGAACGACGCCGAAACGGTGACACCGGTATCTTCCGTCCATCTGTGTCGATCGCGCTGACGGGGAGCGACGTTGGACAAAGACCGGAAACCGGAGTTGGTGCTCGCCATCTCGCTGGTCGCGGTGGCGATCGCGGTCCGGGTGCTCGGTTTCGGCCTGGAGACCTACGACTACAAGTGGTACCTGGGCCCGTGGAGCACCTTCATCGCGGAGAACGGCGGATTCGCGGCCCTGCGGTACCCGTTCGCCGACTACAACGTCCCGTACCTCTACCTGCTCGCCGGTTTCACCTGGCTGTCCCAGCACACCCCGTTCGGGGTGCTGATCTGGATCAAGATCGGCTCGGTCGTCTTCGACTTCGTGCTGGCGTTCTACGCCGCCCGGATCGTGGCGTTGCGCGGCCCGGGCTGGCGGATGCCGCTGCTCGCCGGCCTCACCGTGCTGCTGCTGCCGACCGTCGTGCTCAACGGCGCGTACTGGGGGCAGTGCGACACCATCTACTGCGCCTTCACCGTGGCCGGGCTCTACCACCTGCTGCGCGGCCGGTCCTGGATCGGCATGACGCTGATCGGGGTGGCCTTCGCGTTCAAGCTCCAGGCGATCTTCATCTTCCCGGTGCTCGCCGCGCTCCTGCTGACCCGGCGCCTGCCGTGGCGGTGCCTCGTCACGATCCCGGCCGTCTACGTGCTGCTCGCGGTCCCGGCCTGGCTGGCCGGCCGGCCGTTCGGCGAGCTGATGACGATCTACGTGGGGCAGGCCGGCCGGTTCCCGCAGCTCACCTACGCCGCGCCGACCATCTACGCCTTCCTGCGCCCGGCGCCGGAGTACCTCGATCTGGTCCGGACCGCCGGCATCCTCTTCGCGGTGGCCGCGTTCCTCGCCCTGATCTTCCTGCTCATCGCCCGCCGGGTGGAGCTGGACACCGAGCACATCGTGATCCTCGCGGCCGCCTCCGCCCTGATGGCGCCGTTCCTGCTGCCCGGGATGCACGAGCGGTACTTCATGCTCGCCGAGGTGCTGACCGTGGTGGCCGCGTTCTGGGCGCCGCGCCGCCTCTGGTTCGTGCCGGTTCTCGTCCAGGCGGCTTCGATCATCACGTACGAGACCTATCTCGTGCAGGCCAAGCCCTCGCCGGTCGACCTGCGCCTGCTGACCCTGCTGATGCTGGCCGCGCTCGCGACCACCGTCGGCCGGCTGTTCCGGCACTCTCTAGCACCAACGCCGGTTGGCAATACGATTAGCGCGTGACGACCCCCGAAGACCTCGCGGCCATCGCCGCCCTCACCGACAAGGTCCGGCGCAGCGCGTACCAGGCGGTGGCCGAGGCCCGGCCGGCCCCGATCGGCCGGGACGAGGTCGCCGAGGCGCTCGGCATCGGCCGCAGCCTCGCCGCCTTCCACCTGGACAAGCTCGTCGACGCGGGACTCCTGGAGATCTCGTACGCCCGCCGCTCCGGCCGGACCGGCCCCGGTGCCGGGCGTCCCGCCAAGCTGTACCGCCTCGCCGCCGCCGAGCACACGGTGAGCGTGCCGCCGCGGAGCTACCGCACCGCCGCCTCCCTGCTCGCCGAGGCGCTGGAGCGGACCGGTGCCGACGACACCCTCACCGAGGTCGCCCACGAGCACGGCCGGGAGTCGGGGATCGCGGCCCTCGACTCCTACGAGCCGGATTTCTCCGACGATCGCGTCGTCCTGCGCAACTGCCCGTTCCACCAGCTCGCCGAGCAGTTCCCGCCGCTCATCTGCGGGATGAACCTCGCGCTGGTCAGCGGCCTGGTCGAGGGCACCGAGTGGGAGGCCCGGATGGACGCCGCACCGGGCCGCTGCTGCGTGACCCTCTCTAAAAAGCAATCTGGTTGACTTTAGAAGACGGGACTGGTGAGCTGAGAGGCATGACCACCTTCCACCTGGCCCAGATCAACACCGCCCGCCTCCGAGCCCCGCTGGAAGACCCGTCGATGGCCGAGTTCGTCGCCGGCCTCGGCCTGATGAACGCGCTCGCCGACCGCTCACCCGGCTTCGTCTGGCGGCTCGCCGGCGAGAACGGCGACGGCACCATCGCGGCCCCCGCCGACCCGATGCGGATCTACACGCTCTCGGTCTGGGAGTCGGTCGAGCACCTGAGGGCGTACGCGTACCAGAGCGAGCACCTCGACTACCTGCGCCGCCGCCGCGAATGGTTCGTCCCGCACGGCAACGAGGCGGCGCTGGTGATGTGGTGGATCGAGGCCGGGAAGACCCCGACCCTGCGGCAGGGCATCTCCCGGCTGGGCCGGCTGGCGGCGAACGGCCCGGCGCCGGACGCCTTCACCTTCCGGCAGGTGTTCGCTACTCCACGCGCAGAGACGCGAGAGTCTCCTCTAGTTCATCCGGCTTGATCAGCACGTCGCGGGCCTTCGAGCCCTCGGACGGCCCGACGATGCCGCGGGTCTCCATGAGGTCCATGAGCCGGCCCGCCTTCGCGAAGCCGACCCGCAGCTTGCGCTGCAGCATCGAGGTCGAGCCGAACTGACTGGTCACCACGAGCTCGATCGCCTGGATCAGGAGCTGGAGATCGTCGCCGATCTCCTCGTCGATCTCCTTCTTCTTGCTCGGCGGCGCGTCGGTGACACCCTCGGCGAACTCCGGCTCGCGCTGGTCCTTGCAGAACTTGACGACCGCGTGGATCTCTTTCTCGTCGACCCACGCGCCCTGGATCCGGACCGGCTTCGACGCGCCCATCGGCAGGAACAGGCCGTCACCGCGGCCGAGCAGCTTCTCCGCGCCCGGCTGGTCCAGGATGACCCGGGAGTCGGCGAGGCTGGAGGTGGCGAACGCCAGCCGGGACGGCACGTTCGCCTTGATCAGGCCGGTGACCACGTCGACCGACGGGCGCTGGGTGGCGAGCACCAGGTGGATGCCGGCGGCCCGGGCCAACTGGGTGATCCGGACGACCGAGTCCTCCACGTCGCGCGGCGCGACCATCATGAGGTCGGCGAGCTCGTCGATGATCACCAGCAGGTAGGGGTACGGCTTCATCTCCCGCTCGACGCCCGGCGGGGCGGTGATCTCGCCGCTGCGGACCTTGCGGTTGAAGTCGTCGATGTGCCGGACGCCGTTGGCGGCGAGGTCGTCGTACCTCTTGTCCATCTCCGCCACGACCCATTCCAGGGCGTCGGCGGCCTTCTTCGGGTTCGTGATGATCGGCGTGACGAGATGCGGGATGCCTTCGTACGCCGTGAGCTCCACCCTTTTCGGGTCCACCAGGAGCAGCCGCACCTCGTCCGGTGTGGCCCGGGACAACAGGCTCACCAGCAGCGAGTTGAGACAGCTCGACTTGCCCGCGCCGGTGGCGCCCGCGATCAGGATGTGCGGCATCTTCGCCAGGTTCGCGACCACGAACCCGCCCTCGATGTCCTTGCCGAGCGCGACCAGCATCGGGTGGTGGTCGGACGCCGACGCCCGCGAGCGCAGCACGTCACCGAGCGACACGTTCTCCGGGTCGGTGTTCGGGATCTCCACGCCGACCGCGCTCTTGCCCGGGATCGGGCTGAGGATCCGCACGTCCGGGGACTTCACCGCGTACGCGATGTTGCGGGACAGCTGGGTGATCCGCTCGACCTTGGTGCCGGGGCCGATCTCCACTTCGTACCGCGTGACGGTCGGGCCCCGGGTGAAGCCGGTGACCACGGCGTCCACGTTGAACTGCTCGAAGACGCCGGTCAGTGCCGCCATGATCTCGTCGTTCGCGCGACTGCGCGCCTTGGCCGGCGGGCCGGTCGCCAGCAGGGTCGCCGGCGGCAGGCGGTAATCGCCCTTGACCGCCGAGATCTCCAGCTGCTCGGCCCGGGTGGGCGGCATCGGGGAATGCTCGGGAGGAGGCTTCTTCCGGCTCGGCGTCCGCGGCAGCGGCACCGTGTCGTGCAGGATCAGCTCTTCGTCGAAGTCGTCGTCCGGCTCCTCCGGAAGCGGCGGCGGAACGGGCTCGGCCAGCGCGCCCTGCCGGCGGCGCGGCGACGGCTTCCGCTTGGGCGCCGGCGCCTCCTCCTCGTCGGCCTCGTCGTCCTCCGGCTCCAGGACCGGGCGCGGCGAGTGCGGCGCCGCCCGCCCGCTCACCAGGTCGACCAGCTGCGCCATCCGCTCGGGGATGCGCGCGATCGGCGTCGCGGTGATCACCAGGAAGCCGAAGACGAAGAGCAGGACCAGGAGGGGTACGGCAACCCACGCCGTCACCGCTCGTTCGAGGAGCCCGCCGATGCCGTAGCCCAGCAGGCCGCCCGCCTGGTCGACGGCGAGGTCGTCGGCCGGGCGCCCGGAGACGTGCATCAGCGACGCCGTGGAGATGATGATCGCCGTCCAGCCGACCAGGGTCCGCCCCCGGTGGTCCGGATCGGCGGGCTCGCGCATCAGCCGGATCGCGCCGTAGAAGAGCAGCAGCGGGAAGAGCGCCGCGAGGCTGCCCAGGAAGAGCCGGATGGTGTCGGCCAGCCAGACGCCGACCGGTCCGCCGCTGTTCGCCCAGATCGCCACCGAGACCAGGATCGCGAAGCCGAGCAGCAGCAGCCCGGCGCCGTCCCGGCGATGCTCCGGGTCGATGTTGCGCGCGGTAGCGGCCTGCCGGCCCACTCCGCGGAAGACCCAGCCGACGCTGTGCGCCATGCCCATCCAGAGGGCGCCGACGCCGCGGCCCAGACCGGACGCGAGGCTCGCCCCGGCCGTGGAGCGCCGGGCCACCGGCCGCCTGCGGGCCGCCGCCGTCGTCGTCTTGCGTGTGGTCCCGGTGCGTGCGGCCGGCTTGCGCGCGGCCGGTTGACGGGCACGGTTGGTAGCGGCGCCGCGCGGCGTGGACGCGGCGCGACCCCGGCTCGCCGGAGGAGTGCGGCCCGCCATGGACATCACCGTAGCCCGCGAACGCGATCGTGCCGAGAAGGCGCACCGTGACACCTTCTCGCTTTTCGGGCAATTAACATCGTGACGTGCAGTCTCTCGATAACGACATGATCAAAGCCGCGCTCGACGCCCGTGGCTTCGCATACTTCGTCGATGCCGACGGGGACATCGCCGGGAACTTCCAGGGCAACCTCATCTACTTCTTCCGCCTCGGTGAACGGAAGGAGATGCTGCAGATCCGGGCCATGATGCAGCACGTCTTCTCGGTCGAGGAGGTGCCGAAGCTGTACGAGTTCTGCAACGCGTGGAACCGCGACCAGCTGTGGCCGAAGTCGTACGTGCAGGTCACCGACGACGGTCAGGCGATCGTGGTGGGCGAGGTCTCCAGCGACTGGGAGCGCGGCGTCACCCCGGAGCAGCTCGATCAGGTGCTGCTCTGCGGCATCGCCACCGGCTGCCGGATGGGCGAGGCGCTCGGCGAGCTGAAGAACGCGTCGCCGTCCTGACCGGACTTCTCCTCGAAAAGGAGCATCGGGGCCTCCGCGGTGTGCGGAGACCCCGATTCCCGGGCGCCCGGCCGGGTGAAGGCGCGCGTCTAGGAGACGTTGAAGCCGAGCGAGTACGCGCCGGTCCCGCCGGAGGCCACGACGACGTACCGGTAGGTGCCGGAACGGCCGGTGAAGCTCAGCGTCCCGTCGTCGGCTGCCCGCGCCACGGTCCGGAACTGGCCACGGTTGTTCTGCCGCTGCAGCACCAGGTCGAAGTCGGTGCCGTCCGGGGCGGCCAGGCAGGCGGTGTGGGTGCCGGCCCGGGCCCGGTAGGCGCCGCCGTCCGGCTGCACCTGAGCGTTACCGGTCCGGTTGATCCGGCCGTCACGCTGCACCGGGAGGGCGTCACAGGCGGTGGCCGCCTCGCCGTCCTCGCCGGCCCCGCCCTCCTCGCCGGCCTCGGCCGGCGGTGTCGTCGCGGCCGGCGGCGCGGCTTCCTCACCGGTGGTCACCAGGGTGAGGTCGTTCGTCGCCAGGATCTCGTTGAGCGGCTGGAAGAACGTCTCGCCGCCCACCGTGCAGTCACCCGAGCCGCCCGAGGTCACGCCCTGGGCCTGGTCGCCGGAGAGCCACGGCCCGCCGGAGTCGCCGCCCTCGGCGCACACGTCGGTCCGGGTCAGGCCGGTGACGGCGCCCTCCGGGTAACGGACCGTCTGGTTCTTCGCCAGGATCGTGCCGCAGAACGTGCCGGTGGTCGAGCCGGACCGGCAGATCGCCGCGCCGACCGGCGCCTCGGTGTTGCCGGCGACCGGCAGCTCGTTGCCGTTGAAGTCGTTCACCACCGGGCGCGGGGTCCAGTCGCCGTTCACCGCGACGAAGCCCATGTCGGCCTCGCCCGGGAAGATCGAGGCCTCCACGGTGCCCTGCGCCTCGTTGTTGAAGCCGGTGGTCTGGGTGCCCTCCTCGCCACAGTGCCCGGCGGTGACGAAGCCGCCCTCCACCGAGAAGCCGATCGAGCAACGCGCCTGCCCGCCACCGATGGCGATGAAGTACGGATCCGCCCCTCGTACGTCGAAGAGGGGTTTGGGTTGCGCCTTGCTGATCTTGACGGTGACCGCCGAAGCCGGAATGCCCGCATCGGTGGCCAGTTCGAGCGCCTCCGACTTGGCGCCCGGCTTCGCCACCAGGACGACCTTGTTCGCGGTCACGTCGACGTACCAGCCGGTCACGTCCGCCGCCTCGGCCGCCGCGGCGTCCAGCTTGGTCTTCACGGCGTCGAGGTCGGCCTCGCTCCGCTTCACCAGCACGGGCACGGCGCCGGCCTTCTTCACCACCGCCGCCGCGTCCGAATCGGTGACCGCGACCTTCAGCGTCGTGCCGTCCTCGGCGAGCCAGGCGCCACCGAAGTCCTCACCCGTCTGCGCGGCCAGCGTCGCCGAGACACCGCCGGCCCACTCGGACCGGGCGAGCCGGGTACGCGCCTGGTCGCCGTCGAGGCCCAGGTCGCGTTTCATCGCCGCGAGCAACTGCGGGGACACGCCCCCGGTCGTCACCGACGGCGATCCGTCCGGCTCGTTGGTGCCGGCCAGCGACGGCAGTGTGAAGGCCACGGCCGCCCCGGCCGCCACCACTACCGCCGCCGCCACGGCGATCGGTCTGCGCTGCATCTGGAGAACTCCCTCCGCCACGGGTGCCGTGGGGGCGGCACCGGTGCCTGGGAGTACGCAACTCAGCCGAGAATGGTTGAAAAAGCGGTCAGACTTCCACCACAGTGGGGACGATCATCGGCCGGCGACGGTAGGCGTCGTTGACCCAGCGGCCCACCGTCCGGCGCACGACCTGCTGCAACTGGTGCGGGTCGGTGATGCCGTCGGCCGCCGAGCGATGCAGCGCCGCGGTGAGCAACGGGATCACCGGGTTGAACGCGTCCGGGTCCTCCGAGAAGCCCTTCGCCGAGACGCTCGGCTCGCCGACCACCTTGCCGGTCACCGAGTCGATCACCACGGTGGCGGAGATGAAACCGCCGTCGCCGAGGATCCGCCGCTCGGTCAGCAGCGACTCGCTCACGTCACCGACCGCGAGGCCGTCGACGTAGACGTACCGGCTCTTCACCCGGCCGACCACGCGGGCATGCCCCTCCACCAGGTCGACCACGTCGCCGTCCTCGCAGAGCACCACGCGATCGGGCGCGACACCGGTCTCGATGCCGAGCTGGGCGTGCGCCCGCAGGTGCCGCCACTCGCCGTGCACCGGCATCAGGTTGCTCGGCCGCACCACGTTGAGCAGGTAACGCAGCTCGCCGGCGGGCGCGTGCCCGGAGACGTGCACCTTCGCCGTCTCCTTGTGCACGACGGTGGCGCCGGCCCGGGACAGCTGGTTGATCACCCGGTAGACCGAGGTCTCGTTGCCCGGCACCAGCGAGCTGGCGAGCACCACGGTGTCGCCGGAGGTGATGCTGATGTGCCGGTGGTCGCCGGTGGACATCCGGCCCAGGGCGCTCATCGGCTCGCCCTGCGAACCCGTCGACATGAAGACGATCTCGTCGGGCGGCAGGTGCGTCGCCTCGTCCAGGCCGACCAGCAGGCCCTCCGGGATCCGCAGCAGACCCAGGTCCCGGGCGATGCCCATGTTGCGGACCATCGACCGGCCGATCAGGGCGACCTTGCGGTCGTACTCCCAGGCGGCGTCCATGACCTGCTGGACACGGTGCACGTGCGAGGCGAAGCTGGCCACGATGATCCGGCCGCGCGCCTTGCCGAAGATCGAGCTGAGCACCGCGCCGATCTCCCGCTCCGGGGTCACGAAGCCCGGGACCTCGGCGTTCGTCGAGTCGGAGAGCAGCAGGTCGACGCCCTCGGCGCCGAGCCGCGCGAAACCGGCCAGGTCGGTGATCCGGCCGTCCAGCGGCACCTGGTCCATCTTGAAGTCGCCGGTGTGCAGCACCAGACCGGCCGGCGTGCGCACGGCCACCGCCAGCGCGTCCGGGATCGAGTGGTTCACCGCGAAGAACTCGCACTCGAACGGGCCGAGCCGCTCACGGCCGCCCTCCCGTACGGTCAAGGTGTAAGGATCCAGACGCCGCTCGGCCAGCTTCGCCTCGACCAGCGCGAGCGTGAACTCCGAGCCCACCAGCGGGATGTCCGGCTTGTGGGCCAGCAGGTAGGGCACCGCACCGATGTGGTCCTCGTGACCGTGCGTCAGGACGATCGCCTGAATGTCCTCGAGCCGATCCAGGATCGGCGCGAAGTCGGGCAGGATCAGGTCGACGCCGGGTTGCTCGACATCGGGGAAGAGCACCCCGCAGTCGACGACGAGCAGTTTGCCGTCGAACTCGAGGACCGTCATGTTGCGGCCGATGGCGCCGAGCCCACCGAGCGGGATGACGCGCAGGGCGCCCTCCGGCAGCGGCGGTGGCGGACCCAGCTCCACGTGAGCTTGACTCATTCGCCTCTTCCTGTCAGAGCACGATGCCGGCTGCGGCGGCGTCCTTGCGCAGTTGGATCAATTCGTCCTCGCCGGCGTCGACCAGCGGGGACCGGACCGGTCCCGCAGACAGTCCGGAAGCATGGAGACCCGCCTTGACCAGCATGGTCCCGGGCGAGCGGAAGATACCGGTGAACAGCGGCAGAGCCTGCCGGTGCCGGGCGAGCGCGGTGGCGGTGTCGCCCCGCTCATACGCCTCGATCATCTCCTTGGCGAGCACCCCGGTGAAGTGCGTCGACGTGCCGACCAGGCCGACCCCGCCGATGGAGAGCAGCGGCAGCGTGGCCGCGTCGTCGCCGGAGTAGTAGGCCAGATCGGTCCGGGCGAGCACCCAGGACGACGCGATCAGGTCGCCCTTGGCGTCCTTCACCGCGACGACCCGCTCGTGCTCGGCGATCCGGACCATCGTCTCGGTGGCGATCGCCGTACCGGCCCGGTGCGGGATGTCATAGACCATGATCGGCAGACCGGTGGCGTCAGCGACGGCACGGAAGTGGCGCTCGACGCCGGCCTGCGGGGGCTTGTTGTAGTACGGCGTGACGACCAGCACGCCGTGCGCGCCCGCCTTCTCCGCGGCGTGCGCCAGCTCGATGGTGTGCGCGGTGTTGTTCGTCCCCACACCCGCGATCACCTTGGCCCGGTCACCGACCGCCTCGACCACGACGCGCAGCAGCGTGTCCTTCTCGGCGTCGGTCGTGGTCGGCGACTCCCCGGTGGTCCCGCTGACCACGAGAGCGTCGTTGCGCTGCTCGTCGACGAGGTGGGCGGCCAGGCGGGCCGCTCCCTCGAGGTCCAGGGATCCGTCCGGGGTGAACGGGGTCACCATGGCGGTCAGCAGCCGTCCGAAGGGCCGCGGGTCGTGCGTCATACCTGACAACCTATCGGACGCTCCGGTCACACGTAGAAAGCGGTGAACGGGGCCCAGGGAAGGTTACGCAGGATGCTCCAGACAGCCCAGACCGCCATGAATGTGATCATGGCGGCCGGACTGACCGACAACTGCGGGATTCTCCATCGGAACAGCTTGCGGCCGGCCCAGGCCACGTACATGTAGATCAGGAACGGCACCGCGAAGACGAAGAGCGCGTGGTGACGGGCCGCGGCCGGCAGGTCGCCGTGCAGCAGGTACCAAGCGGCGCGGGTGCCACCGCAGCCCGGGCAGACGAAGCCGGTCGTGTATTTCAGCAGGCAGGTCGGCTCGGCGCCGGCCTCGGCCGCCACCGGGTCGGTGACCAGGGTGTAGCCCGCGGCCGCGCCCATGCAGGCCAGCAGGGCGACCGGGGCCAGCCAGAACGGCGACCGGGCCGACACCCTGTCCACGAACCTGGTGATCCGGTCCTGCTGCGGAGGCGGATATCGATAGGCCACCCACTCGGGCGGGATCGGCGGCCCCTGAACGGGCTGGTCCGCCAGCCACGGCGGCAGACCGGTGGCGCTGCTCATGGCCGTCACGGTACACCGGGGGCGCTGGTCTCCGGCCCCGCGCTTCCGGCGGCGCACGCACCGGGGACGCTGGTCGCCGGCCCCGCGCTTCCGGCGGCGCCCGGTTCTGGCGCGGCTCTTTTGAGGGCGCTCGCCAGCGGCTCTGCCAGGTCGCCCCGGACCGGGGGTGCGATCGTGGACAGGCCCAGCCAGCCGGCCAGGCGGAACAGCTCCGCGGCCAGCGCCACCGCGGTCTCCTCCTGGTCGGCGCCCGGCTCCAGCCAGACCGCCGGGATCTGCAGCTCACCGGTCCGGCGCTCGGCCTTCAGGTCGACCCGCGCCGCGAACCGGTCACCGAGCAGGAAGGGGAGGACGTAGTACCCGTACGTCCTCTGGGGTTTGGGCACGTAGATCTCGATGCGGTAGGTCATGCCGAACAGCCGCTCCGTGCGGTCCCGCTCCCAGATGAGCGGGTCGAAGGGGCTCACCAGCGTCTGCGCCCTGACCCAGCGCGGCAGCCTGGCGTCGCGGTGCAGGTAGGCCTGCTGCTTCCACCCGGCGACCGTGACCGGCTGGAGCACCCCCTCCTCCACCAGCGAGGCGATCGCCGGCTTGGTCGCTCGCGCGGGCAGCCGGAAATAGTCGCGCAGCTCCGGCTCGGCGGCGACACCCAGCGTGCGGGCGGACAACTCGACGAGATGGCGGAACGGGTCCTCCGGCGTCGGCGTCTCCAGCACCGACCGGGGCAGCACCCGCTCGGTCAGGTCGTAGCGCCGGGCGAACGACGTGGTCCGCTCGGCAGCGGTGACCTGACCGGTGAAGAACAGCCACTCCAGCGCCTGTTTCACCACCGACCAGTTCCACCCCCAGTGATCCTTGGTCCGGGGAGCGTCGTGCTCGATCTCGGCGGCCGTGATCGGCCCCCGCGCACGCACCTCGTCGAGCACCCAGGCCACCAGATCCGGCTGCTCGGCCACGATCCGCCGCATGTTGCCCCAGGCGAACTCGCCGGCCCGGGCCATCCGCCAGCGGAAATAAGGCTGCAGATCGGTGCGGATCAGGGACGCCTCATGACCCCAGAACTCGAACAGCTCCCGCGGCCGGCGATAGGCCGCCCGCTCCAGCAGCGCCGGCGGATAGGGACCGAGGCGGCTGTAGAGCGGCATGAAGTGGGCGCGCTGCAACACGTTGACCGAGTCCATCTGGATCAGATGCAGGCGGCTCAGCACCCGGCGGAGGTGGCGCATGTCGGTCTTCGCGTTGGGCCTCGGGTCGGCGAAGCCTTGCGCGGCCAGCGTGATCCGGCGGGCCTGGGCGACGGTGAGCGAATCGGGGACAGCCACGTGAAGCAACTTAGGACAGGGGTGTGACAAAGTTGCGGCCATGGCTCTCGGCTTCGTCCGCCCCGCGCGTCCCGAGGACGCCCCGGAGATCGCTCGCATCCAGCTCTCCACGTGGCGCACCGCGTACCGCCGGATGTTCCCCCCGCACGTCCTGGCGAACCTGGACGAGGCGTACCTCGCCCGCGGCTGGACCGCGGCGATCACCGCTCCCCCGTCCCCCCGCCACCGCGTGCTGATCGCCGTCGAGCAGAGCGACACCGCCAAGAGCGTCGTCGGTTTCGCCGCCTCCGGCCCGGCCGACGAACAGGCCCTGGCCCCCGAGGAGAAACCACTCCCGGACGACGTCGCGGCCGTCACCGACCTGCTCATCGAGCCGCGCTGGGGTCGCCGTGGCCACGGCAGCCGCCTCCTCGCCGCCGCCGTCGACCACTGGCGCGACGATCAGTTCCGGTCGGCGGTGGCGTGGGCGTACGAAGCGGACACGGCCATGCGCGCTTTCCTCGCCTCGACCGGCTGGGAACCGGACGGCGCCGGCCGCGCGCTCGACGTGGAGGACCTGCTCGTACCCCAGATCCGGCTGCACGTGGCGCTCGACGGAGAATAGAGAAGTGACACCCACCTTTGTCTTCGACGGTGACTGCTCCTTCTGCTCCCTGTGCGCCGACTTCATCGAACGCCGGATCCCGACCACGGCGAAGGTGGTGCCCTGGCAGTTCGCCGACCTCGCCGAACTCGGCCTCACCGTGGACGAGTGCGAGGCCGCCGTCCAATGGGTCGGCGCCGACGGCGTCACCGCCGCCGGCCCGGACGCGATCGCGCTTCTGCTGAAGGACGCCGGCCGGTTCTGGACCGTTCCCGGCTCCGTCCTCGGGCTGCGGGCGGTGCGGGCTGCTGCTTGGCCTGCTTACCAGTGGGTGGCTGATCACCGGCATCTAATGCCTGGGGGGACGGCTGCTTGCGCTGTGCGGCCGCGTCCGTGAGTCGGCTCTCTCGTGGCGCCTCTGCGGGTGGCGAGGGCGGGCTGGTTGCCAGGCCGGGAGCTGCGACACAACCCACTCTCGGTGAGGGTCGGGGTGGTCGCCAGCCCGGGAGCTGCAACACCACCCACTCTGGGCGAGGGTAGGGCTGGTCGCCAGGCAAGCCACTGCAACACCAGGCCGTAACGCCACCCACCCTTCGCGAAGGTAGGGCTGGTCGCCAGGCAAGCCACTGCAACACCAGGCCGTAACGCCACCCACCCTTCGCGAAGGTCGGGCTGGTCGCCAGGCCGGGAGCTGCAACACCAGGCCGTAACGCCGCCTGCGGTTTGGCGGGCTTGGTGGTGGCGCGGGCTCAGCGCATTCGGGGCCGTTGCGCGATGGGCGGCCATATTCGTGGACGTTGGATACCTGTGGGGCCCATGGCGACCACCAGAATCCAAGATCTCGGAAATCCGTACACCCGAGAGCCCAAAACGTCAGGACCCGCTGATCGGCCCGCGCGCGACGAGCTGAACCGCCTCCAAAGTCACACACCACTCCACAGCCCCCGCGCAACTCGGGCCATTGCGCGACGAGCAGACATATTCGTGGACGTTGGAAACCTGTAGGGCCTATGGCGACCACCAGAATCCAAGATCTCGGAAATCCGTACAACTGAGAGCGCAAAACGTCAGGACCCGCTGATGGGCCCGCGCGCGACGGGCTGAACCGCCTCCAAGGTCACACACCACTCCACAGCCCCCACGCAACTCGGGCCATTGCGCGACGAGCGGCCATATTCGTAGACGTTGGAAACCCGTAGGGCCTATGGCGACCACCAGAATCCAAGATCTCGGGAAAGCGCGCACCTGAGAGCGCAAAACGTCAGGACCTGCTGAGGGCGTGACTTCCGGCTGGCGGGCGCAGACTGACTGGCCGACTGACCGGGTGCTGCGGGCCGCGCCACGGCGCTGCGGATTCAGCAGGGTTGAGCGTGACGGCACGCCGGTGACGGCGGCGGCGTGAGCCGGCGGGAGGTGGCCGCAGGTGTGGTGCGCCACGAGCGCTCACTGCTGCTTCTGGGGACTCCTAGCCCGTACAAAGGAAATCTTCTCCAAAGGTAGAAAGCTTGTCATCGCCGCCAGATGAGGTGCGAACGAGATGGTGATCGTGGAGAACGTGACGATGTGGAATGTGTAGAAGAAGGACACTATCGCGGTTCGCCAGCGCTGGGGGACGAAGAAGACGAGTGGGCTGAGGAGTTCGAAGGCGATGATGCCGAACTGGGCGAGGATCAGCAGGCCGGGCACGACGGCGATCGCGTCGGCCAGGTCGGTGCCTCGGCGGATGATCGCTTGGGCCAGGACGGAGCTGGTGAGCCAGTCGAGGCCGCCGAAGCGGAGTTTTGCCAGGGCCGCCAGGAAGTAGGTGCAGATCACCGCGATCTGGGTGACGCGTAACGCCCAGCCGCCGGCTTCCGTGCGGGACTGATCACCATGGCGGGCCAGGCCTGCGGTGGGCAGGGCCGCCAGCGCCACGAGCAGGCCGATCCGGTCGTGGTCGACCTTGCCGTAGCTCATCGCGATGATCATCCACTCGAAGTAGAGCAGGAAGACCGCCCAGCCGAGGGCTCGCGGGGCCCGGCCGGTCGCGGCGGCGAGGCTGAGCGCCAGCAGCGACCAGAAGACGCCCCAGACCAGGAGCGGGCCGGGGGTCGGCAGGTGCAGCAGGCGGCCGATGAGCAGCGGTTCGTACAGGTCGCCGGGGGTGTTCGCGTGCGAGCGGACCCACGGCGTGAAGATCACGAGATCAAGGGCTACGAACAGATAGATCACGGTACGGAAGGCAGCCACGCGCCCCCGGGGTACCGGTTCGAAGAGCCAGCGCCTGATCATGGCCGCACCCAGTCCGCCACCACTTCGTCGGTATACGTCCCGGTCGGGCGGCTGTGCTTGACCAGGTGCCAGCGGATCACGATGCGGACCTCGCGGAGGGCGGGCGCGGACGGCGTGTGCTCGGCATACGCATCGGCGACCCGGCTCAGGCGGGACGGATCAGCCTCGTACGCCGCCTGCTGACCTTCGATCTCCGCCCGCCGGATGCCGCTGTTCGCCTCGGTGATCGCCACGACCGCGCCCGTCTCGTCGACGCCTTCGACGCGGGTGTCCTTCGCCGCGCCGTTCGGGTCGGGCGCCGTCGAGTACATCCGGAAGGGGCCGAACGGGAAGTCGTCGTCCTGACCCCAGAACGTGCCGGCGAGCAGCAGCAGGAGCCCGGCGACGGTCGCCAGGATCCGGACCCGGCGCCCGGTCGTCGTGAGGTCCGCCATGCTCAGTCCAGCAGCGGGTCGAGGCCGATCGTCAGGCCCGGACGGCGGCGCACCTCGCGGACCGCGAGCAGGACGCCCGGCATGAACGACGACCGGTCCAGCGAGTCGTGGCGGATCGTCAGCGTCTCGCCGGTGGTGCCGAAGAGCACCTCCTGGTGGGCGACGAGACCGGCCGCGCGGATCGAGTGGACGCGCACGCCGTCGACGTCGGAGCCGCGGGCGCCGAGCTGCTCCTCCTTCGTCGCGTCCGGCATCGGCGGGCAGTTCGCCGCGGCCCGGGCCTCGGCGATCAGCTTGGCGGTGTGCGTGGCGGTGCCGCTCGGCGCGTCCAGCTTGCGCGGGTGGTGCTGCTCGATGATCTCGACGGAGTCGAAGTAGCGGGCGGCGCGGGCGGCGAACTGCATCATCAGCACGGCGCCGATGCCGAAGTTCGGCGCGATCAGGACGCCGACGCCGGGCTTCTCGGCGAGCCAGCCGCGGACCTGCTCGATCCGCTCCCCGGTGAAGCCGGACGTGCCGACGACGACGCTGATGCCCTGGTCGATCGCCCAGCGGAGGTTGTCCATCACCGCGTCGGGGTTGGTGAAGTCGACGAGAACCTGCGCGCCCGTGTCGGAGGCGTGGAAGAGCAGGTCGCCCTGGTCGATCATGGCGACCAGTTCGAGGTCGTCTGCGGCGTCGACCGCCTTGCAGACCTCGAGGCCCATGCGGCCCCGGGCACCGAGGACGCCGACACGGATGGGTTCAGGCACGTCTGTCACACCGTCAACCTAACGTACGGCGGCGCGCCTCCCACCACCGCTCCGCGGCACCCACGACCACGAAGACCAGAGCCACGTACGCCCAGCCGACCAGCACGTCGATCACATAGTGCTCGCCGGTGTAGACCAGGGTGAAGGTCATCGCCAGCGGATAGGCGAACAGCAGCGGCCACCACTTCCTCGCCACCATCGGGAGGAAGAAGGCGACCGCGAGCATGGCCCACGCGGTGTGCAGCGACGGCATCGCGGCGACCGGGTTCGACTGGGAGACCTGCAGCGCGTTGAGCGTGTTGCCGGCGCCGTGCAGGCCGATCACGTCCCAGCCCTTCGTGGAGATCCGGACGACCTGTTCGGGGAGGTGGCCGTACTGGTACGCCCACCACGGCGGCGCGGCCGGGTAGAGGAAGTAGGTGATCAGGCCGAACACGCAGAGGGTGATCCAGCGGCGCATGAACCGGCCCCAGGTGGCCCGGTTGCGCATCCAGAGGATCACCGCGATGGTCGGCACGGTCAGGAAGTGCGACGCGTAGACGACCGTCACGACGGCCAGCCACCACGGGGTGACGCCCGGCTCGTAGAGGTGCTGCTGCAGCCAGGTCGTCGGCACCTGCCCGTCCATGAACCAGCCGAACATCCACCGGTCCGCGTCGATCAGCGGCATCACGTGCGGGGCGAACAGGTCGTCGGCGAAGCTGCGGGACACGTTGTAGATCACCAGCAGCATCGCCACCGGCAGCCAGTCACGCAGGAACCGCAGGTGCGTGCGCCACGGCTCGTAGTTGCGCCACGCGATGGTGGCGAGCCAGAGCCAGCCGAACGCGATCAGCGGGTCGCTGGTCGGCACGCCGACGAAGTAGACCCCGACGGAGAAGACCACCGCCCAGATCAGCATCCCGACGATCCGCCGCTTCCGGATCTCCGGTGTCGGCGGTATCGCGGGGGTGTCGGGCGGCGTCTTCAGGGTCGTCACGGGGTCCAAGGGTAACTACGCCGGAAAGTCGTGCTCACCGAACGGGCCCACCACGGCGAGGGCGCGCTCACCGGCGAACAGCTCCGCCGCGACCGCGTTGACCTCCTCGACGGTGACCGCGTCCACCCGGGCGAGCAGCTCGTCGACGCCCATGAGGTCGCCGTGCAGCAGCTCCGACTTGGCGAGGCGGCTCATCCGGGACCCGGTGTCCTCGAGACCCAGGACGTACGAGCCCTTCACCATGCCCTTGCCCCGGGCCAGCTCGCCGGTCGTGATGCCGTCCGCCGCCACCCGGTCGAGTTCCACCCGGATGAGGTCGAGCACCTCGGGCGCCTTCGCCGGCGCGCAGCCCGCGTAGACGCCGACCAGGCCGGCGTCGGCGTGCTGGCTCGCGTACGAGTAGACCGAGTACGCCAGGCCGCGCTTCTCCCGGATCTCCTGGAAGAGCCGGCTCGACATGCCGCCGCCCAGCACGTTGTTGAGCACGCCCAGGGCGAACCGGCGCTGGTCGTGGCGGCCCAGGCCGGGCCCGCCCAGGACCATGTGCGCCTGCTCGGTGTCCCGGTGCAGGACGACGGTCTTGCCGCGGGCGACCCGGACGCGCCGATCCGACGGCCGGGTCGGCGCGGGCTCGGCGGCAGCGGTGTCCAGCGGCGTGCCGGCCAGCGCCTTGCGGACCAGCTTGACCACCGTGGCGTGATCCAGGTTGCCGGCCGCGGCGATGACGACCTCGGGGGCCGTGTAGCGCTTGCGGTAGAACCTGTTGATCTGGTCCCGGGTCATCGGCGTGATCGACTCCGGGGTTCCGGAGATCAGCCGGCCCAGCTGGTGGTTGCCGAAGATCGCCTCGGCGAAGAGGTCGTGCACCTCGTCACCGGGCTCGTCCTCGTGCATGGCGATCTCTTCGAGGATCACGCCGCGCTCGGTCTCCACGTCGGCCGGCTCCAGGAGCGAGTCGGCGACCGCGTCGACCAGCACGTCCACCGCGAGCGGCAGGTCGGCGTCGAGCACCCGCGCGTAATAGCAGGTGTATTCCTTCGTGGTGAAGGCGTTCGTCTCGCCGCCCACCGCCTCGATCTCCGCGGAGATGTCCAGCGCGGTGCGCTTGTGGGTGCCTTTGAAGAGCAGGTGCTCGAGGAAGTGCGAGGCGCCGTGCAGCGACGGCGTCTCGTCCCGCGAGCCGATGCCGACCCAGATCCCGAGCGAGGCGCTGCGGGTCGTCGGGATCGCTTCCGTGAGGATGCGCAGCCCGGACGGCAGGACGGTCTTCTTGACGCCGTCCTGCAAGGTCTCGGTTTTCGTCCGTTTTAGGGTGGCGGGTGGTGCGGTTGGAAGGGAAACGCGGGCCGGCCTTCCGGCCGGCCCGCGGTTGCTGTTCTGTGTCACTTAGTCGCGGCGCTCGCCACGGTCACCGGACGGGCGCGACCGGCGGCGGCGGGGCTCGCCACCACCCTCACGCGGGCCACGGTCCTCGCGCGGCGCCCGCTCGGGACGGCCACCCTCGGAACCACCCTCGGCGGCCGGAGCGGCCGGAGCCTCGGCGCCCTCCGGGCGGACCTTGTCGAGGTAGATCTTGCCGCGCTGGTCGATGTCCGCGATGGACACCTCGACCTTGTCGCCGACGTTGAGGAAGTCCTCGACCTTCTCGACCCGCTTGCCGTCGCCCACCTTGGAGATGTGCAGCAGGCCGTCGCGGCCCGGCAGCAGCGAGACGAACGCGCCGAACGCGGCCGTCTTCACCACGGTGCCGAGGAACTTGTCGCCGACCTTCGGCAGCGTCGGGTTCGCGATCGCGTTGATCCGCTCGACGGCGGCCTCGGCCGACGGGCCGTTGGTCGCGCCGACGTAGATCGTGCCGTCGTCCTCGATCGAGATGTCGGCGCCGGTCTCGTCCTGGATCGCGTTGATCGTCTGGCCCTTCGGGCCGATGACCATGCCGATCTTGTCGACCGGGATCTTCACGCTGGTGACGCGCGGCGCGTACTCGCTCATCTCGGCCGGGGCCTCGATGGCGGCGGTCATCACGCCGAGGATCGTCGCGCGGGCCTCGTGCGCCTGCGAGAGCGCGCCGGCCAGCACGTCCGACGGGATGCCGTCGAGCTTGGTGTCCAGCTGGAGGGCGGTGACGAACTCGCTGGTGCCGGCGACCTTGAAGTCCATGTCGCCGAACGCGTCCTCGGCGCCGAGGATGTCGGTGAGCGCGACGTACTGCGTCTTGCCGTCGACCTCGTCGGAGATCAGGCCCATCGCGATGCCGGCGACCGGCGCCTTCAGCGGGACACCGGCGGAGAGCAGGGCCAGCGTCGAGGCGCAGACCGAGCCCATCGAGGTGGAGCCGTTGGAGCCGAGGGCCTCGGAGACCTGGCGGATCGCGTAGGGGAACTCCTCACGCGACGGCAGGACCGGGACGAGCGCCCGCTCGGCCAGCGCGCCGTGACCGATCTCGCGGCGCTTCGGCGAGCCGACCCGGCCGGTCTCACCGGTCGAGTACGGCGGGAAGTTGTAGTTGTGCATGTAGCGCTTGGTCTTCTCGGGAGCGAGAGTGTCCAGCGACTGCTCCAGGCGGAGCATGTTCAGCGTGGTGACACCCAGGATCTGGGTCTCGCCGCGCTCGAACAGCGCCGAACCGTGCACCCGCGGCAGCACGCCGACCTGCGCGGTCAGCGGACGGATGTCACGCGGGCCGCGGCCGTCGATGCGGACCTGCTCGCGCAGCACCCGCTGGCGCACCTCGGACTTGGTGACCGAGCGGAACGCCGCGCTGATCTCCTTCTCCCGGCCCTCGAACCGCTCGTCGAGCAGCTCGTGCGCCTTCGCCTTGACCAGGTCGAGGGCTTCCTCGCGCTCCTGCTTGCCGGCGATCTTCAGAGCCTCGGCGACCTCGGCACGGACGGCCTCGGTGACGGCGGAGTAGACGTCGTCCTGGTAGTCCAGGAAGACCGGGAACTCGACGACCGGCTTCGCGGCGATCTCGGCCAGCTCGCTCTGCGCGCGGCAGAGCTCGCGGATGGCCGGCTTGGCGGCCTCGAGGCCGCTCGCCACGACCTCCTCGGTCGGCGCGGTCGCGCCGGCCGAGATCAGCTTGATCGCGTGCGGGGTGGCCTCGGCCTCGACCATCATGATCGCGACGTCGCCCTCGGCGGTGACCCGGCCGGCCACGACCATGTCGAACGTGGCCCGCTCGAGCTCCTCGAGGGTCGGGAAGGCGACCCACTGGCCGTCGATGTGCGCGACGCGCGTCGAGCCGACCGGGCCGCTGAACGGCAGGCCGGACAGCTTCGTCGACATCGAGGCGGCGTTCATGGCGACCACGTCGTACGGGTGGGCCGGGTCGAGCGCGAGGACGGTCTCGACGACCTGGACCTCGTTGCGCAGGCCCTTGGTGAACGACGGACGCAGCGGCCGGTCGATCAGGCGGCAGGTGAGGATGGCGTCCTCGCTGGGACGACCCTCACGGCGGAAGAACGAACCGGGGATCCGGCCCGCCGCGTACATCCGCTCCTCGACGTCGACGGTCAGCGGGAAGAAGTCGAAGTGCTCCTTCGGCTGCTTGCTCGCCGTCGTGGCGGAGAGGACGGTGGTGTCGCCCAGCTGGACGATCACGGAGCCGGCGGCCTGCTTGGCGAGACGGCCGGTGGAGAAGACGATCTCGCGGGTGCCGAACGATCCGTTGTCGATGACGGCGGTGCGGGACTCGGTGCCGAGAGCGGTGTTCTGCTCGGTCATGTAGTGCGGTACTCCTTCGTCTAGGACCCGGCGGTCTACAGCGCGGTTCAGAAGGCCGGTCTTCGATCGAAGTGCCCAGGATTGTCTGCCTGGGAACCACTACCGAGGACCGGGTGCTGACGGTGTGATCCGCGCGGGTCCGTGGGGTGGAAATCTTTGGGGGCGACCGCAGGCCGCCCCCAAAGTCAAACTATCGGCGCAGGCCGAGGCGCTCGATGAGCGTCCGGTAGCGGGCGATGTCCTTCTTCTGAACGTAGTTCAGCAGGCGGCGACGCTGACCGACCAGCAGCAGCAGGCCACGCCGGCTGTGGTGGTCGTGCTTGTGGAGCTTCAGGTGCTCCGTCAGGTCGGCGATCCGCTTGGTGAGCATGGCGACCTGAACCTCGGGCGAACCGGTGTCGCCCTCCTTGGTCGCGTACTCAGTCATGATCTTGGTCTTGGTCTCTTGATCGAGCGCCATATTCTCCGGACTTCTGTGTTGCCGATTGCACGGTTACCCCGCGACCCGCGGCGTCGGGCAGGCATGCGGGACCGGTGTCGGATATTCCAACGACGATTCCAGCCTACCAGCCGGTCACGCGAGCATTACCCGGGTCTGTTCCACGTCGGCCTGGATCTGGGCGATCAGCGGCTCGATGCCATCGTATGTCCGCTGCTCACGAAGGTGCGCGACGAAATCGACGTGCACCCGTTCACCGTACAGATCGCCGGAGAAGTCGAGCACGTAGGCCTCGACCCGGCGTTCCGTTCCGGAGAACGTCGGGTTGGTGCCGATCGACACACTGGCCGGCCAGCGGCCCGCGTTCTCACCCGTCCGGGTCAGCCAGGCCGCGTAGATCCCGTCGGCCGGCACCGCGGCATAGCGGTGGACCATCAGGTTGGCCGTGGGGAAGCCCAGCTCGCGACCGCGCGCATCGCCGCGGACCACCACGCCGGAGAGGCGGTGCGGCCGGCCCAGAGCGGCGGCGGCGGCGCGCACGTCACCCGCGTCGACACAGCTGCGGATGTACGTCGACGAGAACACCAGGCCGTCCTCGGAGACCAGCGGCGCGTCCTCCACGGTGAACCCGAAGGTGCGGCCCAGCGCCTCCAGCTTCGTCACGTCGCCGGCCGCCCGGTGGCCGAACCGGAAGTTGTCGCCGACCACCACGACGGCCGTGTGCAGCGCCTCGACCAGCACGTCGTGGACGAACTCGTTCGGCTCCTTCTGCGAGAAGGCCGGGGTGAACGGCACCACGCAGAGCGCGTCGACGCCGAGCTCCTCGATCAGCTCCGCCTTGCGCACCGGCTCGGTGAGCACCGCCGGATGCGAGCCGGGCCGGACCACCTCGGCCGGGTGCGGGTCGAAGGTCATCACCACCGACTGCAGGTCGAGATCGTGCGCCCGCTTCACCGCGTGCCCGATGATCGCCTGGTGTCCGCGGTGCACGCCGTCGAAGACGCCGATCGTCACCACCGACCGGCCCCATCCACCGGGAACCGACTCGTAGCCCCGCCAACGCTGCATCGAAGAACTCCCTTCCTGTGACACAGTATCGATTCACGCCGGGGCGAGGACGATCTCCGCCTTGGCCTTTCCGCCACGTTCGCTGACGATCGCGAGCAGGACGCCCTCCGGGTCGAAGACCGCGTACGGCCCCTCGATCCCGGCAGCCGGGAGCGGGCCGCCGTGCCGCAGCACCTTCGTCTCGTCCCAGGACGCCGTACGCTGCGGGAACGCCCGCCGGGCGGCCTCCGCCATCGGCAGCGACACCACGTCCGGGGCGCGCTCCTCGAGCTGCTCCAGGGTGGCCGCGACGTCCAGGGTCATGTCGCCGACCGCGGTCCGGCGCAGCGCGGTGAGGTGGCCTCCGACGCCGAGCGCGGCGCCGAGATCACGGGCGATGGACCGGATGTAGGTCCCGGACGAGCAGGTGACGTCGATGTCCACATCGATCACGTCGTCGCCGCGGCGGATGTCCAGGACCTCCAGCCGCGAGATGGTGATCCGGCGGGCCGGCAGCTCGACCGTCTCACCGTCGCGGACCCGCTTGTAGGACCGGACGCCCTTGATCTTGATGGCGCTGACGGCGCTGGGGACCTGATCGATCTCGCCGACCTGCGTCGCCAGGAACGCATGGATCGCGTCGTCTCCGACATGCCCGGCCGGCGTCGACGCCGTGATCTCCCCCTCGGCGTCGTCGGTGATCGTGGACTGCCCCAGACGGATCGTCCCGGCGTAGCTCTTCGAAGCGCCGATCACATAGGTGAGGAGCCGCGTGGCCCGGTTCACCCCGATGATCAGGACGCCGGTCGCCATCGGGTCCAGCGTCCCGCCGTGCCCCACCCGCCGGGTCTTCGCCAGCCGCCGGATCCGGGCGACGACGTCATGGGACGTCATCCCGGCCGGCTTGTCCACCACGATCAGTCCGTCCGTGTTCACCGGGAAACCCTAACGGGCCGCTCCCAGCACGACCCATCGTGGCGACCTCCACCGCCACACCAGGGGCACGAAGCGCCCGAACGTGAACAGCCCGAGGCCCGCCCACACCCCGCCGAGTCCGAGATCGAACGCATAGGCGAGCCAGATGGCGGGCAGGAAACCCAGAAGAGCGGAGAAGATCGTCACGGTACGGAGAAAAGCGACATCCCCCGCACCGATGAAGACGCCGTCCAGTGCGTAGACCACTCCGGCGAACGGCAGCAGCCCGACGAACCACGGCCAGATGATCGCGGCCTGGTCGAGGACCGCCGCGTCGGTGGTGAACAGGCCCGGGATCACCTCGGCGCCGGCCAGCGCGGCGAGCGCGAAGACGACCGCCGCCACTCCTCCGGCGACCGTCACGCGCCGGGCCACGTCCCGTGCCTGATCCGCGTCGCCGGCTCCGAGCGCCGCACCGACCAGGGACTGCGCCGCGATGGCCACGGCGTCCAGGGCGAGCGCCGCGAAGAACCAGAGCTGCAGGGCGATCTGGTGTGCCCCGACCGCCGCCACGCCGAAGCGGGACGCCACAGCGGTCGCCGACAGGAAGCACGCCTGGAAGGCGGCGCCCCGGATCAGCAGGTCACGGCCGAGCACGATCTGGCTCACGATGACCGAGGGGATCGGGCGCAGCGCCCGGGTCTCCCGGATCAGCGCCAGCAGGAAGAACAGGCCACCGGCGGTCTGCGCGGTGACGTTGGCGATCGCCGAGCCGGTCAGGCCGAGCCCGAGAGGGTAGACCAGCACCGGGCAGAGGATCGCGGAGAGCACGTTGGCGCCCAGCACGATCCACAGTGGGCGGCGGGTGTCCTGGACGCCGCGCATCCAGCCGTTGCCGGCGGCGGCGAGCAGCAGGCCGGGAGCGCCGAACGCGGCGATGCGCATCCAGCCGGCAGCGGCCTCGGCGGTCTGCTCGTTGCCGGCGAGCAGGTGCGCGACCGGGCCGGCGCCGATCAGCCCGAGCACTGCCAGGAGCAGGCCCATGGCGAGCGCGAGCCAGGAGGCCTGCACACCCTCGGCGACGGCGGCGGGACGGTCCCCGGCGCCGTAACGGCGGGCCGCACGGCCTGTCGTCCCGTACGCCATCAAGGTCCCGAACCAGGCGGCCACCGACATGACGGTGCCGCCGACCGCTATCGCGGCGAGCTCGACCGGGCCGAGGTGGCCGACGACAGCCGTGTCCACCAGGACGTAGAGCGGCTCGGCGGCGAGCACGACGAGCGCCGGGAGGGCGAGCGACGCGATCCGCCGAGGCGTGGCGGTAATGGCTGCGGGCGGGCTCATGCCTTACATGATGCCCGCCCGGCGGCAAGCGTGCTTACTGGCGGGTGTCCAGCGAGGCCTGCAGCGCGCGGCGTGCCTGCTCACGGGCGTCGTCGGCTGGCTTGGGCTGGGGCTTCGGCTTGGCTGCCATGAGAGGGCTTCCTTCCAACGCGGCGCACCGGCGAGCGGGCGCCCGGGATGTTTCGAGCGTGGTGTCACGAGAGGGCCCGGTCCGGGATCGCCGGACCACTGGCGGAGGTGACACCGACCCGGATCGGTGGACCCGGGTGGCTCGAGGTCTCACGGAGAGGCGGAGGTGGCAGCCGCGTGAAACCAAATCACCGTTCAGGACCCAAACTAACGTTCACTCGGCCCGCTGTTGGGCGGATCCCGGCATCCGGGACAACGATCAGGGGTGCCACCCGTTCGGATGACACCCCTTCAACTGGGAAAACGCCGATCAGTTCAGGTAATCGTCCAAAAGGCGACGCACGGTGTCCACCACGTCGGCCGCCTCGCCGTGACCGGTGAAGCCGGCCGCCAGGCGGTGACCTCCGCCACCCTGGGCGACCGCCACGCCGCTCACGTCGACGGCGCCCTTGCTGCGCAGCGACACCGACCACTCCTTCTCGCCGGTCTGCTTCACCACGACCGAAACGTCCGCCTCGGCCACCGAGCGGACCGGGTCGATCAGCGTGTCCAGCACGTAGGCGGGCTGCGCGTGCCGCTCCAGATCGCCGAGCGTCGCGTACGTCCAGACCATGCCGCGCCCACCGGCCGCCGCCGGATCGAGCACCGCCCGGCCCAGCACCTCGCCGGTCAGCTTCATCGCGCCGAAGGGCTTGCTGTCGAAGATCCGCCGGGAGATCTCGCCGGGCTGGATCCCGGTCGCGATCAGCCGGGCCGCCAGCTCGTGCACCGCGACGGTGGTCATGTCGAACTTGAACGAGCCGGTGTCCGTCGCGAGAGCCACGTAGAGGCACTCGGCGATCTCGGCGTCCAGCGGCACACCCAGCCGCTCCAGCAGCTGCTCGGCGACGACGCTGGTGGCCGCGGCCCGCGGGTCCACCAGGCGCACCTCGCCGAAGCCGGTGTTCGAGGCGTGGTGGTCGAGCACGACGCTGCGAGGCGCGCCGAGCCGATCCACGAGCGCGCCGAGACGCGACTCCCCCGCCACGTCGAAGATCAGGACCAGGCGAGGGTCGCTCCAGGCGTCCTCCTCCGGCACCAGGAGATCACGACCGGGCAGATCCTGGTACGGCCCGGGCACCGTGAAGTCGCCCGGGAACGTGGCCCGGATGTTCGTGAACCCCAGCCGCCGCAGACCCAGGCCGAAGCCGAGCATGCTGCCGAGCGCGTCCCCGTCCGGGTTCACGTGGCAGATCAGCAGGATCTCGTCGCCGGGCCCGGCCGAGCGGACCGCCGCGACCGCGGCGGCCCACTGCTCGGCGGACGGACTCACCCCTGATCCCCGGCGGCTGCCACCCGCTCGTCGTCCTCGTCCTCGTCGTCGCTCTTGTACGGGTCGGGGTCGCCCGCGTACTTCTTGCCCGCCGCGAGCCGGTGGACCTCTTCGTCACGGTGCTTCGCCGCGGCCAGCAGATCGTCGATCTCCTTGACGTTGTCGAGCACGTTGTCCATCGAGAACGCGAGGCTCGGCGAGTGCCGCAGACCGAGCGCGTGGCCGACCCGGGTGCGCAGCATCCCCTTCGCGCTCTCCAGCGCCGCCGCCGTCGAGGCCTGCTCGGTCTCGTCGCCAAGCACCGTGTAGTAGACCGTCGCCTCGCGAAGGTCACCGGTGAGCCGGGCATCCGTGATCGTCACCATGCCGAGCCGGGGATCCTTGATCTCCCGCACCAGCGAAGCCACCAGTTCACGGACACGCTCCGCGTGCCGGCGCGTCTTGGCCGGATCCGCCATCTCGCCCACCTCCGACTGTGATTCCCGCGGGTCAGAACCTGCCCCCGCCCTAACTGCTGAAGCCTACCTACGTCAGTCGTCGTGCCCGTAAAGCCGTCGCTTCACCGAGAGCAACTCGACTTCGGGACGGCCGGCCACCTGGTTCTCGCAGGTGTCGACGACGGCGCGGGCCTGGGCCGGCTCGGCCGCCACCACGGCGACCCCGATCTGGGCGCGGCCGTGCAGGTCGTGGAACCCGACCTCGGCGACGCTGACGTCGAACTTCTTCAGCATCGCGATGATCGGGCGGACGTAGGAACGCTTCTGCTTCAGCGATTGCGAGTCACCGGGCAGGAGCAGGTCGAAGACTGCGGTCTCGGTATACATCAGCGAGCAGCGTACTTCCGTCGTACGCAACGATCAGCTGCTTTTCCGGGCCACCAGCACGTCCCGGTCGATGCCCTGGTCGACCCGGTGCTCCAGCGGCAGGTGCTCGACGATCTCCAGGCCGCTCGCCAGCAGGATGTCCTCGGCCAGCGCGCGCTTGGCGACCTTCGTGTTCCAGGAGAGGCCGATCGCCCCGCCCGGGCGCAGCAGCGGCAGCCATTGCGGCACGGCCCGCTCCAGCAGGTCCAGCGGACGGCGGGAGATGCCGCCCTCGTCGTCGTAGCTGCCGTGCGCCACCCCGTACGGCAGGTCCGCCACCAGCACGTCCGCCACCTTGCCCTTGATCAGGCCGTCGAGCTGGGTGGTGTCCGCGTTCAGCACCGTCACCTTCTGCACCGCGCCGGCCTTGTGGTCGTCCTTGCTCGGCGCCATCGTGATCTCCAGCCGGCGGGCGGCCCGGCGGCCCTGGCGGCGCACCGGGACCAGCTCGGCGGTGTGCTTGAGCCGCTTGCGCTTGAGCCAGGTCTGGAGGAAGAGCTTGTACGCCTCGACGTCCTTCCCGTCGATCTCCACGCCGATGCCGTCGTAGCCGTACATCAGGGCCTGGTTGAGGGTCGTCCCGCGGCCGCAGAGCGGGTCGAGGACGGTCAGGCCGCCGCCCAGCATCCGGCCGGCCGACGCGGAGGCGAGCAGAGTGAGGTTGAGGACCAGCTTGGTGAATTGCTCGTTCGTCTTGCCGGCGTACTTCGGGATGGTGATCAGGTCACTGTCGTAGCGGGCCAGCGGCGTCATGGCGAGCGGCCGCAGCAGGTCGTCGGCGCGCTCGAACAACGCATAGGCCGACGACATGTTCGACAGATACGAGACGTCGGATTCGCTCAACGATGCTGCGAACGTCAGGTACTCGACGCCGCCGATCGACGCCGTCTCGATCTCGGCGAGATCCGACGAGAGCACCGGCGCGAACGCGGCCAGCTCCGCCTGGGACATGCGAGCCGCCTGGTCGGCGTAGACACGATTGGCGGAGGGAGCTAGCAGCAAGGCATACCGGGACATGCCTGCCATCTTGCAGGGACGGCCCCCAGTGCTGAGCACTGGGGGCCGTCACCTAGCCGGAACTCACGCCCGCGGCTTCTCGCGCATCTCCCAGGTCTCGATCACGTCGCCGACCTGCGGCGAGCCGTAACCCTGGAGCGTCAGACCACACTCGAAGCCCTCGCGGACCTCGGTGGCGTCGTCCTTGAACCGCTTCAGCGAGCTGATGGTGACGTTGTCGCCGACCACCACGCCGTCGCGCAGGATTCGCGCCTTGGCGTTGCGCTTGATGAGACCGGTCCGGACGATACAACCGGCGATGAGGCCGATCTTCGACGAGCGGAACACCTCGCGGATCTCCGCCGTGCCGAGCTCGATCTCCTCGTACTCCGGCTTGAGCAGGCCCTTCAGAGCCGCCTCGATCTCCTCGATGGCCTGGTAGATCACGCTGTAGTAGCGGATCTCCACGCCGGCGCGGTCGGCCATCTCCTTGACCTTGTTAGAGCCTCGGACGTTGAAGCCGATGATCGTGGCAACCTGCTCCGAGGAGGCCGACGCCAGGTTGACGTCGCTCTCGGTGATCGCACCGACGCCGCGGTGGATGACCTTGAGCTGCACCTCGTCCGGAATCTTGATGTTGAAGAGCGCCTCTTCGAGGGCCTCCACCGATCCGGAGCCGTCACCCTTGATGATCAAGGTGAGCGAAGCCTTCTCGCCCTCCTTGATGTCGCGCATCATCTCGTCGAGCGACTTCGGACGACGCGAGTTCGCGAACATCGCCGCACGACGGCGGGCCTGCCGCTGCTCGGCGATCTGGCGGACCGTGCGGTCGTCCTCAGCAGCGAGGAACGTGTCGCCGGCGCTCGGCACCGAGGTCAGACCGAGCACCAGGACCGGACGTGCCGGACCCGCCTCGGCGACCTGGTTGCCGTTCTCGTCGAGCATGGCGCGGACGCGGCCGTGCGCGCCACCCGCCACGATCGAGTCACCGGCACGCAGCGTGCCCTTCTGCACCAGGACGGTGGCCACGGCGCCGCGACCCTTGTCCAGGTGCGCCTCGACCGCGACACCCTGGGCGGGGCCGTCGATCGGAGCGGTCAGCTCGAGCGCCGCGTCGGCGGTCAGCAGGACGGCCTCGAGGAGGTCGTCGATGCCGATGCCGGGCTTCGCCGCCACGTTCACGAACATCGTGTCGCCGCCGTACTCCTCGGCGAGCAGGCCGTAGTCCGTCAGCTGCTGCCGGACCTTGTCCGGGTTGGCGTCCGGCTTGTCGACCTTGTTCACCGCGACGACGATCGGCACGTCGGCCGCCTTCGCGTGGTTGAGCGCCTCGACCGTCTGCGGCATGACGCCGTCGTCGGCCGCGACCACCAGGATCACGATGTCGGTCACCTTCGCACCGCGAGCACGCATGGCGGTGAACGCCTCGTGACCCGGGGTGTCGATGAAGGTGATCGCCCGGTCCTCCCCCTGGTGGGGGACGACGACCTGGTAGGCACCGATGTGCTGGGTGATGCCACCCGCCTCACCGGCGACCACGTTGGTCTTGCGGATCGCGTCGAGCAGCTTCGTCTTACCGTGGTCGACGTGACCCATGACGGTCACGACCGGCGGACGGACGACCAGACGGTCCTCCGCCACCTCGGCGTCGAGGTCGATGTCGAACTGCGCGAGCAGCTCGCGGTCCTCGTCCTCGGGGCTGACGATGACGACCTCGAACCCGAGGTGCACGCCGAGCAGCTTGAGGGTGTCGTCGGACACCGACTGCGTGGCGGTCACCATGTCGCCCAGGTTGAACATCTCCTGGACGAGCGAGCCCGGGTTGGCGTTGATCTTGTCAGCGAAGTCCGACAGCGACGCGCCGCGGGACAGCCGGATCTCCTGGCCGTTACCGCGCGGAGCGCCCGAACTCATCTGCGGGGCAGACAGGTTGTCGAACTCTTGACGCCGCTGCTTCTTCGACTTGCGGCCACGGGTCGGCCGGCCGCCGGGACGCCCGAAGGCACCCGCCGCGCCGCCGCCACGACCGCGGCCACCGCCGCCACCGGGACGTCCGGGAGCACCGGCGCCGACCGGGCCGCCGCCACCGCCACCGGGACCACCGGGACGGAAGCCACCGCCGCCGCCACCGCCGCCACCGGGACGGAAGCCACCGCCGCCGCCACCGCCGCCACCGGGACGGAAGCCACCACCGGCGCCGCCGCCACCGCCACCGCGGTAACCGCCGCCGCCACCGCCGCCACCGGGGCCGCCACGGCCGCCACCGGGACCGCCGGGACGACCGGCACCGCCACCACCACCGGGACGACCGGGACCGGCCGGACGCTGCGACGGCATCGACGCGGGACTGGGCCGCGGCGGCATCGAAGCGGGGCTGGGCCGCGGCGGCATGCCGGGCTGGTTGGGACGCGGCATCGAAGCCGGCGAGGGGCGGCCGGAAGCGGCCGCTCCACCGGAGACGCCGAACGGGTTGTTGCCGGGACCACGCGCCGGCGGACGCGGAGCGCCACCGGCCGGGCCGGGACGCGGGCCGCCACCGGGAGTGCCCGGGTTGTTACGGCCGGCCGCGGGCGAACCCGGACGCGGCGGAACCATGCCGGGACCCGGACGCGGGCCCGAACCACGCTGACCGCCGTCGGCCGGAGGCCGGCGCTCGGCGTCGCGGGCACGGGCGGCCTGAGCAGCCTGGGCAGCCTTGACGGCGGCCTCCTGCTCGGCCTTCAGCGCCGAGGCGCGCGCCTCGGCGGCCGCCACCTCGATGTCGTGCGCGCTGGCCGGCTTGGTGACCGGGCCGGGCGTCGGGCCCGGACGGCCGGGAGCCGGCTTCGGCCGGGCGAACTGCCCGGGCGACGGGGCCGGCGAAGTCGGGGAAGCGCTGGGCGCGCCACCACCCTGCGGCGGGCCGGGACGACGCGGCGGCTGAGGCCGCCCCATCGGCGGGCCCGGACGCGGGGCCGAAGTGGCACCCGGCGCACCGGAGACGGAGGGACTGGGCGTTCCAGCGGAGGGCGCCGACGGAGCGGCGTTACCACCGGACTCGAAGGCGCCACGGAGCCGCCGGGCCACGGGGGCCTCGACGGTGCTGGACGCGGATTTGACGAACTCGCCCATGTCCTTCAACTTGGCGAGAACGGTCTTGCTGTCGACCCCGAGCTCTTTGGCGAGCTCGTGAACGCGGGCCTTGCCTGGCACTGCACTCCTCACTTCGAGGTCGTGCGAGCAGCACCCGCACAGACCTCACTCGTGCACTAGAAGCCTGGTCATTTCAGGGACTTCATCGTGTGCTCATCTGGGTCGTCCTACCTTGCTGGGTCGTGACGAAGCGCCGACGCCTCGTCATCGGTGGGTCCGAACGGCACGGAGACCGAACGGATGTGCTCGGCAAGCAACTCGGTGTCAGCAACACCGGTGAGACGTAGCGCACGCCCGAAGGCGCGACGCCGCTCTGCCTGCGCTAAGCAGGCCGGGTCGGGATGCAGATGAGCTCCCCGGCCCGACAGTCGGCGGCCCGGATCGGGCAGAAGCCGGAGGTCAACCCCGGATCCGGCCGCGACGAACCGCAGCAATGATGCGGCCGGCGCGCGATTACGACAGCCGACGCAGGTTCGCGTCGGGCCGACCGTCACCAAGTCTACCCCTCGATCGCGCCGGACGCGTATCCGGTCAGTTCCCCGCCTCGGCCGCATCCCGATCCGTCACTCCGGCGGGCTCGTTGTCCGGGCGGATGTCGATGCGCCAGCCGGTCAGCCGAGCGGCCAGCCGGGCGTTCTGTCCCTCACGACCGATGGCCAGTGAGAGCTGGAAGTCCGGCACCGTCACCCGGGCCGTCCGGGTGGCCGCGTCGACCACCTCGACCCGGAGCGCCTTCGCAGGTGAGAGCGCGTTGCCGACGAACTGGGCGGGGTCGTCGGACCAGTCGATGATGTCGATCTTCTCGCCGTGCAGCTCGCTCATCACCGCGCGGACCCGCTGTCCCATCGGGCCGATGCAGGCGCCCTTGGCGTTCACGCCGGAGACCATGGAACGCACGGCGATCTTGGTACGGTGACCTGCCTCACGCGCGATCGCGGCGATCTCGACGGTTCCGTCGGCGATCTCCGGGACCTCGAGGGCGAACAGCTTCTTCACCAGCGCCGGGTGCGACCGGGACAGGGTGATCTGCGGACCACGGAAGCCCTTCGCCACGTGCACCACGATGCACCGGATGCGGGAACCGTGGTCGTACGTCTCCCCCGGCACCTGCTCGGACTGCGGCAGAACCGCCTCGAGCTTGCCCAGGTCGACGATCACGATGCCCTTCTCGGCACGCGCGGCGTCGGCCTGCACCACGCCGGTGACCAGGTCGCCGTCGCGTCCCGCGTACTCCCCGAAGTGCTGCTCGTCGGTGGCCTCCCGCAGACGCTGGAGGATCACCTGCTTGGCGGTCATCGCCGCGATCCGGCCGAAGTCGTGCGGGGTGTCGTCCCACTCCCGCACCACCGTGCCGTCCGGGTCCAGCTCCTGCGCCAGCACCGAGGCCACGCCGCTCTTACGGTCGATCTCCACCCGGGCGTGGCTCTCCGCGCCCTCGGTGTGCCGGTACGCCGTCAGCAGCGCGGTCTCGATGGCCGCGAGGATCGTGTCGAACGGGATCTCCCGCTCGCGCTCCAGGGCGCGCAGCGCCGCGAGGTCGATGTTCATTCCTCGCCCTCCCCTTCGTCTTCTTCATCATCATCGTCTTCGTCGCCGAAATCGGCCTCGTCCATGCGCTTGAACTCGATCTGGACCTTGCCCGCCCCGAGCTCGGCCCACGCCAGCTCACGGGTCGTGCCATCCACGTCCAGCGCCACACCCTTGTCGTCGTCGGCGGAGAGCACCCGGCCGGTCAACCCGTTCACCGCGACCAGGCGGCCGACGTTGCGGCGCCAGTGCCGTGGCTCGGTCAGCGGCCGGTCCACGCCCGGGGACCCGACCTCCAGCTGGTATTCCCCGGCGAGCACCTCGCCACCCTGCTCGTCGGCGGTGTCGAGCGCCTCGGAGATCTCCCGGGAGACCGTCGCGACGTCGTCGAGGCCGATGCCGCCGTCGGCGTCGATCAGCACCCGGACCACGAACCGGCGGCCCGCCCGGGACAGGTGCAGGTCCTCCAGGTCGTAGCCGGCCGCCGTGACCACCGGCTCGACGACCTCGCGCAGCCGGGCGCGGGCGGCGGTCAGATCGATCCTCGGTGCGGCCTGGGGGGAGCGGCTCTCCGGCTCCGGCCGGCTCCGCCGGCCACTGGGGCGACCACCGGGCCGGGCCCCGGCGCGACCACGCTGCGTCATCGGGCTCGACCTCTCGCTAGCTTTGTGCTGGAACGACTATATGCCGCCGGGCAGCATTCGGCCCCGCGGCTGACGCAGAGCGTAACGTGCCCGGGAGCCGGCCGGAGCGCCGCCGCACCGATTCCACCCCATCCGCAGGTCAACAACCCGTCCCGGACGGGCGCGGCACCGATGGTGTTCACTTGGCCGGTGCGGATGAGCGACACGCGACACACACGCCGGCGGATACTGACCGCGACCGGCGCGATGATGGCGGCTGCCACCCTGTCCGGCTGCGGCCTCTTCGACGACGAGCCCGAGCCGGCGCCGGCCCCCGACCCCCTGCAGCCGATCCTCGACGAGGCGCTGCGCCTCGCCGCGGCGTACGACCTGGCGGCACAGGCCGACCCGGCCATGGTCGCGTTCGCCGAGGACCACCGGGCGCACGCCGCCGAGCTCGCCACGCTGTTCGGCACGGCCCTCCCCTCGGGCGCCCCCGCGGCCTCGGCCCCGGCGCCGGCGCAGGCCCAGTCGAAGGCCGAGCTGCGCGCCGCGGAGCTCGCGGCCCAGAAGACGGCCGCCGCCGCCTGCGTGGCGGCGCCGGCCGACCGGGCGGCCCTGGTCGGGTCGATCGCGGCCTGCCGGGCCACCCACGCGAACGCGCTGCGCTGAAAGGACACCCCTCGTGAAGGAACAACTCACCGCCGCGCTCGCCGCCGAGGAGGCGGCCATCTACGCGTACGGGCTGATCGGCGTCCACCTCACCCGGGACGGCGAGATCACCGGCGCCCGGAACAGCGAGCAGGTGCACCGGCAGCGCCGCGACTACCTGGTCGACCGGCTCGACGACCTGAAGGCGAGCGCCGCCCCCGCGCCGGCCGGCTACGAGCTGCCGTTCGAGGTCACCAACCGCAAGACCGCCCTGCAGCTGGCCGTCCACGTCGAGGACGGCGTCGCCCAGGCGTGGCGGGCCGTGCTGCCGGTCACCGAGGGCGGCCAGCGCAACTCCGCTCTGTCGGCTATGACCGACTCCGCAGTTCGTGCGACAGCCTGGCGCAAATACGCCGGTGTCACGCCGCTGACCATGGCTTTCCCCGGCAAGCCCGGCTGAAGGGTCTGAGGAAACGGGCACACGCCGCGCCCGTTCGTGACCGAGAATGGCACTGTGATCGACGAGCTCGACACCACCTCGGTCCGCGGGTCCCTCGCGATCCGCCTGCGTGACGCCGTCCAGCACCGATGGCCCGCCGAGGTGCAGGCGGTCGGCGTCCGCGGGTCGGTCGCGCACGGCGACGACGTGGACTCCAGCGACATCAACATGGTCGTCGTCACGTACCGTCCGAAGACCGGCCCGAAACCCACCCGCCGCCGCGTCGACGGCGTCCCGGTCTCGCTGGCGGTGATCACCGGCGAGGAGGGCCTCGGCCAAGCCCGCGCGCTCACCCCGCAGTGGCCGCTGGTCGCCGACGGCTACCTGACGACGTTCCCCCTCTACGACCCGCAGGACTGGTTCACCGACCAGCGCGAAGCCCACCTCACCCTGCTCTCCGAGGCCCGCCCGGTCGAGTTCACCCGCGAGGCCCGGCACAACTGGGCGCTCGCCAGCGGCGCCCACGCCCGCGCGGTCCGCCTCACCCAGTGGTACGACACGGACGCCGCCATGGTCCTGATGGCCGAGGCCCGGGTGCACGCCGCTCTCGTCGCGGGCCTGATCACCAGGACCTACTTCCGCAACGAGGCGGACGCGGTGAAGCGGACGGGCGTGGCGATGGCAGACATGCAGGAGCTGGACGCGATCCTCAAATACCAGGCCGAGGAGCTGACCGCCCGGGGCCGCCCGGTCGACGGGACGCTGGGCGAGCTCTTCGATTGATTTCACCTGTACGGGTGACCTGCCGCCCTCATCCCCGTTCCCGCCGAGCCGGCCCGCGTTCGTCCGATGCCGGTGGGCGGTGAGCGCACACGCCAACCAGACTGCGTCCTTCGACCGCCCCGTGAAGGGCCGCCAACGCACACACACCAGGCTCGCGTCCGCCCACCGCCCTCAGACGGGCCACCAACGCACACACGCGAGCGATTGCGTCCGCCCACCGCCCTCAGACGGGCCACCAGCGCACACACGCGAGCGATTGCGTCCGCCCACCGCCCTCAGACGGGCCACCAGCGCACACACGCGAGCGATTGCGTCCGCCCACCGCCCCCCAGACGGGCCACCAACGCACACGCACCAGCAATCGCGGACGCCCACCGCCCCCAGACGGGCCGCCAGCGCACACACGCGAGCGATTGCGTCCGCCCACCGCCCCCAGACGGGCCACCAACGCACACACACGAGCGATTGCGTCCGCCCACCGCCCCCAGACGGGCCACCAACGCACACGCACCAGCAATCGCGGACGCCCACCGCCCCCAGACGGGCCACCAGCGCACACACGCGAGCGATTGCGTCCGCCCACCGCCCCCCAGACGGGCCACCAACGCACACGCACCAGCAATCGCGGACGCCCACCACCCCCCCAGACGGTCCGCCAGCGCACACACACGAGCGATTGCGTCCGCTCACCGCCCCGATCTGGTGGGAGGCGATGAGGTGGTGCTCACGGCGTACACGGATCAGGCTCCTAAATAGGAACCGATCACGTAGGTCGCGCCGGCCGCCGCGCCGCCGAGCAGCAGCTGGCGCAGGCCACCCCGCCACCACGGCCGCGCCGTCAGGCGGGCGATCACGGCGCCGGTCGCGAACAGGCCGAGGCCGCCGACGACGAGGGCCGCCCACAGCGGTTCATAGCCGAACAGCAGCGGGAGCAGCGGGATCAGGGCGCCCACCGCGAAGCACACGAACGATGAGAAGGCGGCCGTCCACGGGCTGGGCAGCTCGTCCGGGACCACGCCGAGCTCTTCCTGGGCGTGCACCCGCAGCGCCTGCTCCGGGTTGTCCTTGAGGACGTCGGCGACCTGCCGGGCCAGGTCGTACGGCAGGCCGCGGGCGGTCCAGGCGGCGACGAGCTCGTCGGCTTCGCCGTTCGGGTTGACCCGCAGCTCGTGGCGTTCCTTCGCCAGCTCGGCGGCCACCTGCTCGTTCTGGGTGCGGACGCTGGTGTACTCCCCGATCGCCATCGAGATCGCGCCGGCGACCAGGCCGGCCACACCGGTGAGGATCAGGGTGTGGAGGTCGGCGGTGGCGCCGCCGACGCCGGCGATCAGGGCGATGTTCGTGACCAGGCCGTCCATCGCGCCGAAGGTGGCGGCCCGGAGCCCGCCACCGGAGACGTCGGCGTGGTGGTGCTCGACCGGGACGGTCACGGGAGGGTGAGGATCTCGTAGCCCTCTTCGGTCACCACCAGCGTGTGCTCGAACTGGGCAGTCCACTTGCGGTCCTTCGTGACGACCGTCCAGCCGTCCTTCCAGATCTCGTACTCATGGGTGCCGAGGGTGATCATCGGCTCGATGGTGAACGTCATGCCGGGTTCCATGACGGTGTCCAGGCGCGGGTTGTCGTAGTGCGGGATGTAGAGCCCGGAGTGGAACGTCTCGCCGATGCCGTGGCCGGTGAAGTCGCGGACCACGCCGTAGCCGAAGCGTCGCGCGTACGCCTCGATGACCCGGCCGATCGCGTTGATCGGCCGGCCGGGGGCGACCGCGCGGATGCCCCGCATCATCGCCTCGTGGGTGCGCTCGACCAGCAGCCGGGCCTCGTCGCTCACCTCGCCGACGCAGAAGGTCGCGTCGGTGTCGCCGTGGACCCCGTCCTTGTACGCCGTGACGTCCACGTTGATGATGTCCCCGTCCTCGATGACCGTCGAGTCCGGGATGCCGTGGCAGATCACCTCGTTGAGCGACGTGCAGCACGATTTCGGGAAACCCTTGTAGCCCAGCGTCGACGGATAGGCCCCGTGGTCGAGGATGAACTCGTGCACCACCCGGTCGATCTCGTCGGTGGTCACACCGGGCTTGCAGTGCTCGCCGGCCAGCTCGGTGGCCTGCGCGGCGATGCGGCCGGCGACACGCATCTTCTCGATCGTCTCGGGTGTCTGCACATGGGAGCCGCGCCACTCGCGGGGCTTCTTCTTCCCCACGTACTCAGGGCGGACGATCTGTGCCGGGACCGATCGCCACGGCGACTGCTTTCCCGGCTTGAGTGGGGCACGTACCGACATGTCCACAGCCTATCCGCCCGGAGGACCCGTCCTTGCCGCCCTCGGGCCCGGCGTGAAAACCTGGTCTGGTGGATCAGGACTTCTCGGTGACCGGCACGGTCGACGGTGACCACGTCACCGTCATGGTGTCCGGCGAGGTCGACATGGCCACGGCCGACGCTCTGTTCGCCGCGGCGACACCGTCCGCCGCCACGGCCGCCACGGTGGATCTCCGGGCGGTCACCTTCTTCGACTCGGCCGCCATCCACGCCCTGATCCGGCTCGCCGAGCACTACCGGGACCGGTTCACCGTGCTCCCCTCGTCGCGGGTGCTGCGGGTGCTGGAGATCTCCGGCCTGGGCGGGCAGCCGTGGCTCACCCGGGATGCAGGGGGCGGCGCAGCGTAACGGCCGTCCCGTCCGGGGTGCGGTGCACGGAGAGCTCGGTCAGCGCACCGATCAGCGCGAGACCCCGGCCGCGGAAACCGGCGTCGGTGGCGGGCCGCCAGCGCCCGCTGTCCCGGACCGTCACGACGACCGCGTCGCCGGTGTGCGACGCCTCCACCACGATCGCCTGCTCGGCCGGGTCGAGTGGGTGCTCGATGGCGTTCGCCGCCGCTTCGGAGACCGCCATGACCAGGTCGAAGGAGTCGTTCTCGGGTACTTCGTGCGCGGCCAGGAAGTCCTCCAGCCGGCGGCGCAGGATGGTGAGCCGCTCCGGTTCGGCGGGCAGCCGGAGCTCGAACTCGCTGGGTTCGGTCACCTGCAGCGCGATCATCGCGATGTCGTCCCGGCGCTCGTGCCGGGACGCCTTGGCGAGCAGGGCGTCCAGCAGGTCCTCGACGTGCTCGGCGGGCTGCGCGACGTCGGCGGTCAGCTCGGCGAGACCGGTGTCGATACCCTGCCGGCGGTCCTCGACCAGGCCGTCGGTGTAGAGCAGCAGCCGGCTTCCGGGGTGCAGCCGCAGCTCACGGGTCGGATAGGTGACGTCGCCGAGCGCTCCGATCGGCGGGCCCATGGCCGCGCCGTACAAGAAATCTCCGGTCTTGCCTGGATTCACGGTGATCGGCGACGGATGCCCGGCGGAGGAGAAGCGCAGCCGCCGCGTGACCGGTTCGAACGCCACACAGATCACCGTGGCGAACTGGCGGCGGCCCAGGGTGTCGACGAGCCGATTCAGCCGGGTCAGGGCGGCGCCGCAATCAAAACCTTCGAGGACGTACGCCCGGAGCGCATTCCGTAATTGGCCCATGCCGGCCGCGGCCTGCACGCCTTTACCCACCACGTCGCCGATGACCAGGAAGAGTTCACCGTCCGGGGCGGCGATGACGTCGTACCAGTCGCCGCCGACGCGGGCCTCGCTGCTGCCCGGCACGTACCGGCTCGCCACGATCGCGCCGGGCACCCGGGGCAGCGACGCCGGTAGCAGGCTGTGCTGCAGCGTCGTCGCGATCCGGTGCTCGGACTCGTAGAGGCGGGCGTTCGCCAGGCGCAGCCCGATGATCCGGGCCAGCTGGGTGAGCAGGGCGGGCTCGACCGGCCCGCCGTCCCCGTCCCAGACCCGCAGTTCGCCGAGCGGCGGCCCGGCGGCGTCCTCCAGCGGCAGCACCACGTCCGGCTCGGCGGGAGCGGACGCGCCGCCGCCGTCCTGTTCGGCACGGGCCTCGGCCGCGGTCACCACGACCCGGCCGGCCGACGTCATGGCGAGCACGTGCCGGGCCGCCACGTCGAGCACTTCTGCCGTGCTCGGGACCGCGTTGAGGGCGGCCGCGACGTCGACCAGGCCGCGCAGCCGGCTGACGATCTCCCGCCGGAGCTTGCCGAGTTCGAGGTTCGCGCGTACCCGGGCCAGCAGTTCTCGCGTCGAGAACGGCTTGGCCAGGTAATCGTCGGCCCCGGCCGCCAGCCCTTCGACGGCGGCCTCCTCGCCGGCCCGGGCGGAGAGCACGACGATCGGCACGTCGCGGGTGCGCTCGTCGGCGCGCAGGGCCGCGATCAGCTCGAACCCGTCCATCCGGGGCATCATCACGTCGGTGAGCACCAGGTCGTACGGATGCGCGCGGGCCAGCGAGAGCGCCTGCTCCCCGTCGACCGCCGTCGAGACCGTCCAGTGCGGACCGAGCAGCCGGGCCACGTGCTCGCGCAGGTCGGCGTTGTCGTCGGCGAGCAGGATCCGGCCGCTCGCCCGGTCCCGGGCGGGCTCGGGCAGGGCCGGTCCGTCCCCGGCCCACCAGGTCGCCTCGTCCACCCAGAGACGCGCCTCCGACTCGGCCGGCACCTGCTCGTCGGTGACCCGGTCGGGCGGCAGGTGGCCGGCGCCGAACGGGATCCGGACGGTGAACTCGCTGCCCTCGCCGGGCCGGCTGATCAGGCCGACCGAGCCGCCGTGCAGCTCGGCAAGTTCGCGGACCAGGGCGAGTCCGATGCCGGTTCCCTCGTGGCTGCGCGACCAGGCGCCGGTGACCCGGTGGAACCGGTCGAAGAGCAGCGCCTGCTCGGTCTCGGGGACGCCGATGCCGGTGTCCCGGACGGAGAGCAACGCGTTTCCGGCACGCGCGCTGACCCGTACCTCGACCCGGCCCACGCGGGTGAACTTCACCGCGTTCGAGAGCAGGTTGAAGACGATCTTCTCCCAGAGCTCGTGGTCGACGTGCACCGGTTCGGGCAGTGGCGACGCGTCGACCACCAGGTCAAGACCGGCCCGCTCGGTGGCGGCCCGGAACGTGCCGGCCAGGCGCGCGGTGAACCCGGCGAGATCGGTGGGCCGGTAGACCGCGTTCATCCGGCCGGACTCCAGCCGGGAGAAGTCCAGGACGGTGTTGACCAGCCGGAGCAGGCGCAGCGCGTTGCGGTGCACCGGATCCAGCCGCTCGGCGACGGCCGGCGTCAGCTCCGGGCTCTTCAGCAGGTCCTCGAGCGGGCCGAGGATCAGCGTGAGCGGTGTCCGGAACTCGTGACTGACGTTCGAGAAGAAGTCGGTCTTCGCCTTGTCCAGCGCGGCCAGCTCGGCGGCGCGCTTGCGCTCGTGCTCGTACGCCCGCACGTTCGCCAACGCCCGGGAGATCTGCGCCGCCGTCAGGTCGAGGAAGTCCCGGTAGTTGTCGTCCATCGCGACGTACCGGCTGACGCCGAGGACCAGCGCGCCGCCCTCGACCGGCAGGATCACCGCCTCCTCCGCGGCGTCCGGCGGCGGCACGGTGAACTCGGCGAGCGGCGCCCGGCCCGGCCGGCCCGACCCGATCACCGCGCGGGCCGCCGGATGCGGGTCCGGGTCGTCGAGCAGCAGCGCCGCGAACGGCACGTCGTGCGGGTTCCCGGCCAGCACGGCGACCGCGTCGGCGGTGAGCGAACGCTGGTCGGGCGAGTCGGCGAGCCGCCGGCCCAGCGCGCTGAGGGTGCGCACCCGGCGCTCGTTCAGCACCCGGCCGGTGGTCTCGGTGACGATGCACATCACGCCGCTCACCCGGCCGCCGTCGTCGCGGATCGGGTCGTAGGAGGCGTCCGAGTAGGTCGCCTCGAGGAATCCGCGCCGCTGCACCATGAGCAGGTGGTCTCGGGCGTAGAACGACCGGTCGTCCGCCACCACCCCGCCGAGCAGGCCGCGCAGCACGTCCCAGGCCTCGGGGAACAGCTCGCGACCGGGCCTGCCGAGGAATCCGGGGTGCTTGTCACCCATGGTCACGGTGTACGCGTCGTTGTAGAGCGCGGTGTGCTCCGGCCCCCAGAAGATCATGATCTGGGCCCGGGAGGCGAGCATCGTGACCACCGCGTCGATCAGCTCCGGCGGCCACCCCGGCGGATCACCGACCGGGGTGCCGGACCAGTCCAGGCCGGCCATCCGCGCGCCCATCTCGCCGCCACGCTCGAAGGCGAGACGCAGCCGGCTCGGCACCCCCAAGACGGACCTCCCCCGTGTAGCTATGCCGGAATGATCGCACCGACCGACGCGGCCTCGGTCAGCGCGGTGAACGAACGCAGGTCGGTGGTCCGCTCCGGATGCCACTGCACGCCCAGGGCGAACGTCCGGTCGGGGTGCTCGAGGATCTCCACCACCCGGTCGTCCGGGCACCAGCCGACGGGCACGAACTCACCCGGGTCGGCGACCGCCTGGTGGTGGAAGGAGTTGACGGTCAGGGTACGGCCGAACAGCTGGTGCGCCCTGCTGTTCTCGTCGATCACGACGTCGTGCCGTCCGTAGTCGGAGGCGTTCGCGGCCAGCGGGTCGGTGCCGGTGGAAGCCCGGTGCCGCTCGTGGCCGACCAGGTCGGGCAGGTGCTGGTGCAGGGAGCCGCCGGTCGCGACCGCCATCACCTGCATGCCGCGGCAGACGCCGAGGACCGGCAGGTCGAGGTCGAGCGCCGCGCGCATCAGCATCAGCTCGGCGGCGTCGCGGACCTCGTCGACCTCGGTGGCCGGGTGCCGCTCGGCCTTCCATGCGGCCGGGTCGACGTCGCCACCACCGGTGAAGACGATCCCGTCGAGCGATTCGAGCACGTCGGTGCCCGGGTCGTCGGGGGTGATCAGCACGGCTCGGCCGCCGGCTGCGTGCACCGCTTTCACGTAGGTCATCGGGAGCATCGCGGCCATCAGGTCGTTCCGGCCGTACTGCACCTGCTGGGCGTACGAGGTGAGGCCGATCAGCGGTCTGCGCATGCGGTGGGGCTCTCCTTCATCGCGGTCCTCGCTGCGTCCACCAGCGCGCCGAACAGGCGCTGGTCCCGGCGGTACTCCGGGTGCCACTGGACGCCGAGGACGAACCGCCGGTCCGGGTCTTCGACCGTCTCGGGCAGGCCGTCCCCGGCCCATCCGGTGACGCTCAGCGAGCCGGCGTCGGCGATTCCCTGGTGATGGAAACAGTGGATGGTGCGGTCCTCGCCCATCAGCGAGGCGATCCGGCTGCCGGCGGCGAACGTCGCCACCTGCTCGCCGTAGACACCCGGCCCCGGGCGGTGCAGCTGGTGCCCGAGAACGTCCGGCAGGTGCTGGTGCAGCGATCCGCCGGCCGCCACGGTGAGCAGCTGCGCTCCCCGGCAGACGCCGAGGACCGGCAGGTCGGCGGCGAGCGCGGCACGCAGCAGCGCCAGCTCGCCGGCGTCCCGGTCGGCGCGGACCTCGGTGAGCGGACCGCAGGCCGCGCCGTACAGCGCCGGATCGACGTCCGGGCCACCGGAGAGGACCAGGCCGTCGAGGGCCCGGAGCACGTCCGCGTCCCGGTCGTCCGGGGGCAGCAGGACGGCCCGGCCACCGGCCAGGGTCACCGCTTCGACGTAGTCGTGCGGCACCAGGGCGGACGGAAGATCCTTCCAGACGCCCCAGGTGGCCGGAACCACATAGGACGTAATGCCGATGATCGGACGCATCGCACCACCGTAATCACAGGCGCGCGGCGCCGGAGCACCGGCGCCGCGTGACGGGCCCTTCTGTCCCACCTACGCGGGGATCGACCCGTGCGGGCAGGGATTCGACCCCTTACACCTGGTTGAGCTGGGTGTTGAGGAATCTCTCCCCACCGTAACGGGTCTTGAAACCTCTAGAGCGGAGTTACATACGCACCGGTGATGCCGCCGTCGACGACGAACTGGGACGCCGTCATGAACGACGCGTCGTCGCTGGCCAGGAAGGCCACGGCGGCCGCGATCTCCTCCGGTTCGGCGAAACGCCCCATCGGTACGTGGACCAGTCGCCTGGCAGCGCGCTCCGGGTCCTTCGCGAAGAGCTCCATGAGCAGCGGAGTCGCCACCGGCCCCGGGCAGAGCGCGTTGATCCGGATGCCTTCCCGGGCGAACTGCACGCCCAGCTCGCGGGTCATCGCCAGCACCCCGCCCTTGCTCGCGGTGTAGGCGATCTGGGACGTCGCGGCGCCGAGCAGGGCGACGAACGACGCGGTGTTGATGATCGAGCCCTTGCCCTGCCGCTGCATGTGCGGGATCGCGTACTTGCAGCAGAAGAAGACGCTCGTCGTGTTGACCTTGAGGACCCGCTCCCACGCGTCCAGGCCGGTCACCAGGATCGAGTCGTCGTCGGGCGGCGAGATGCCGGCGTTGTTGAAGGCGATGTCCACCCGGCCGTGCCGCTCGGCGACCCCGTCGAAGAGCGCCTTCACCTGCTGCTCGTCGCTGACGTCACAGGCCACGAACTCGCCGCCGACCTCCTCCGCGACCGCCTTGCCGGCGTCCTCGGAGATGTCCACGGCCACCACGGACGCGCCCTCGGCGGCGAAGCGCCGCGCCGTGGCCAGGCCGATCCCACTGCCGGCGCCGGTGATCACGGCAACCCGGTCCTGCAAGCGCTCCACTCAAGCCCCCATCGAGATAAAGACGTTCTTTACGTCGGTGAACGACAGCAGCGCGTCCGGACCCAGCTCCCGGCCGAGGCCGGACTGCTTCATCCCCCCGAACGGGGTCCAGTACCGCACCGACGAGTTGCTGTTGACGCTGAGCGCGCCGGTCTCGACGGCCCGCGACATCCGCAGGGCCCGGCCGACGTCCCGGGTCCAGACGGAGCCGGAGAGGCCGTACTCGGTGTCGTTGGCGAGCCGGACCGCCTCGGCCTCGTCGCGGAACGGCAGCACGCTCACGACCGGGCCGAAGATCTCCTCGCGCCAGTGCCGGTCGTCGCTCGATCCGGCCAGCAGGACCGTCGGCGGGAACCACCAGCCCGCTGCGAAGTCGGCTGATCCGGTGAAGGCGACGTCAGCACCGTCCACATACGAGGCGACCGTGCTTCGTTGACCGGAAGAGATCAGGGGGCCCATCTCCGACATCTCATCAGAGGGGTCGAGTACTCGAAATCGCCGGACGGCCGGTTCGAGAAGCGACAGGAACCTGTCGTAGACCGATGCCTCGACCAGCAGCCGGGACCGGGCACAACAGTCCTGACCGGCGTTGTCGAAGACCGCGCCGGGCGCCGCCGCGGCGGCGGCCTCGAGATCGGCGTCCGCGAAGACGATGTTGGCGCTCTTGCCCCCGAGCTCCAGCGTCACCCGCTTCACCTGGTCGGCGCAGCCCGCCATGATCGATTTGCCGACCTCGGTGGACCCGGTGAAGCAGACCTTCCGGACCGCCGGGTGCGTGACGAAACGCTGCCCCACCACGCTGCCCTTGCCCGGCAGCACCTGGAACACGTCCTCCGGCAGCCCGGCCTCGAGAGCCAGCTCGCCGAGCCGGATCGCAGTGAGCGGCGTCAGCTCGGCCGGCTTGAGCACCACCGTGTTGCCGGCCGCCAGCGCCGGCGCGAAACCCCAGCCGGCGATCGGCATCGGGAAGTTCCACGGCACGATGATCCCGACGACGCCGAGCGGCTCGTGGAACGTCACGTCCAGCCCGCCGGCCACCGGGATCTGCCGGCCGGACAGCCGCTCCGGGGCGCCGGCGTAGTAGTCGAGGACGTCCCGGACGTTCCCGGCCTCCCAGCGCGCGTTGCCGATGGTGTGGCCGGCGTTGCGTACCTCCAGCTGGGCAAGCTCCTCGATGTGCTCGCCCACCACCGCCGCGAAGCGGCGCAGCAGCCGTGCCCGGTCGCCGGGCGCGACATCACGCCAGGCGGGGAACGCCTTCTGGGCCCGCGCGATCGCCGCGTCGGTCGCGGCCAGATCGAGCGACGGTACGGTCGTGAGCACGTCCCCGGTCGACGGGTTGATCACCTCTGTCACGCGTTGATCATCCCCTCAGAGACGTTCGAAACCACGCCGCAACTCCCAGTCGGTGACCGCGGCGTCGTACGCGGCCAGCTCCACCTTCGCCATGTTGGCGTAATGCGCCACCACATCGGCCCCGAACGCGGTTTCGGCGACCCCGCTCGCGTCCCAGAGATCCGCCGCATCCCGCAGCGTTCCGGGCACTCGCGGCGCGTCCGGATCCTGATACGCATTACCGGCGAATTCCGATTCCAGCGACAACTCGTTCTCGATGCCGTGCAACGCCCCGGCGATCAGGGCGGCGATCGCCAGGTACGGGTTCACGTCCCCACCCGGGACACGATTCTCCACCCGCATGCCCTGACCGTGTCCGGCGATACGCAGCGCGCACGTCCGGTTGTCGACACCCCACCGCACCGCCGTCGGCGCGAACGAGCCGGGCTGGTACCGCTTGTACGAGTTGATGTTCGGTGCGAAGAGCAGGCTGAACTCGCGCATCGTGGCGAGCAGTCCGGCCAGCACCCGCTGGCCGGTCTCGCTCAGGTGCGCCGGGCCGTCGCCGAGCATCGCCGAGCGGCCGTCCTCGCCGCGCAGCGAGAAGTGGATGTGGCAGGAGTTGCCCTCCCGCTCGTTCGGCTTCGCCATGAAGGTCAGCGCCATGCCCTCCTGGGAGGCGATCTCCTTCGCGCCGTTCTTGTAGATGACGTGGTTGTCGGCGGCGGTGAGCGCGTCGGCGTACCGGAAGGCGATCTCGTGCTGACCGAGGTTGCACTCACCCTTGGCGCTCTCCGGCTGAAGTCCCGCGCCGTACATCTCGTTGCGGATCCGGCGCAGCAGCGGCTCGACCCGGGAGGTGCCGAGCAGCGAGTAGTCCACGTTGTACTGGTTGGCCGGGGTCAGGCCGCGATAGCCCAGCTCGTGAGCCCTCTCGTAGCTGTCCCGGTAGAGCACGAACTCCAGTTCGGTGCCCGCGTAGGCGGTCAGTCCGTACGCCGCCAGCCGGTCCAGCTGGCGGCGCAGGATCTGCCGTGGCGAGGGCGGCACCGGCTGCCCCGCCGTGTCGAACAGGTCGGCCAGCACCAGCGCGGTGCCCGGATGCCACGGGACGCGTCGCAGCGTGCCGAAGTCCGGCCGCATCACGAAGTCGCCGTACCCGGTGGACCACGAGGACATCTCGTACCCGTCGACGGTGTTCATGTCCACGTCGACGGCGAGCAGGTAGTTGCACCCCTCACTGCCGCCGGACACCACCTCGTCCAGGAAGTAGCGCCCGTGCAGCCGCTTGCCCTGCAATCGTCCCTGCATGTCGGTCAGAGCGAGCAGCACCGTGTCGATGCTGCCGTTGTCGACCGAGACGTCGAGCTCCTCGAGATCCATGTCCGCCATCCAATCAGTCGATCTGCTCGCCGTGGTGAGCCTTCTCGATCAGGTTCTGCTTCGGGCCGGTGAACCACTTGCGCGCGCTCACGAACCACCAGATCGCCGCGGCGCCGAGCACCACCGCCACCGCCACGATCGTGTAGTTGAACGTCGACGGGGTGATCGGGCTCGCCGTCGGCAGGACGAAGAGCACACAGATGACACCTACCCAGACGATCGCGATCCACCCGACCGGGGCGCTCCACTTACCGAGGTTCCACGGGCCGGCCTCGAAGTCGGGGTTCAGCCGGCGCAGCAGCACCGGTCCGACGTACGCGATATAGAGCCCGATGACCGCGATCGACGTCGCCGCGAGGTAGGCCGTCGTGTTCCAGAGCGACGGGAGCACGAGCAGCGTGGAGAGGCTGACGCAGAGCCAGATCGAGTTGGTGGGGGTTCCGGTACGCGGATTGACCTTCTTCCAGATCCGTGAGCCCGGAATGGCGTCGTCCCGGGCGAACGCGTAGGACATGCGCGAGTTCGCGGTGACCGATGCCATCCCGCAGAACCACTGCGCGACCATGCAGATGAACAGCAGGAACGTGCCGAGATCGTGGCCGGCGGCGTCGATGAAGATCTGCGCGGGCGGCAGGCCGAGATCGCTGGTCCGGGAGCCCTCGTAGTCCTGGATGGACCAGGTGATCGCGAAGAGCAGCACGAAACCGGCGATCACACTCACCACCACCGACAGCACGATGCCCCGCGGCGCGGCCCGGGCGGCGTCGTGCGTCTCCTCGGCCACGTGCGCGGAGGCGTCGTACCCGGTGTAGGTGTACTGCGCCATCAGCAGTCCGATGAGGACGGCGTAGACGCCCGCCCCGGTGAACGTGAAGCCGGTGGCGTTCTGCACCTCGAAGAAGACCTCGGAGATCGGCTTGTGCTGGTCCGGCACGATCGCCAGCACACCGACGATCACCGCCACGCCGACCAGGTGCCACCAGGCGCTCACATCGGAGAGCACCCGGACCAGGTTCACGCCGAACGTGTTCAGCAGACCGTGCACCACGATGATGACCAGGAAGATCAGGAATGTCCGCCCGGTCGTCACCTCCATGTCGAAGGTGAGACTGAGGAACGCCGACGTGGTGATCGCCGCGCCGAAGTCGATGGCCGCGGTCACCGCGACCTCGCCGAGGAAGTTGAACCAGCCGATGAACCAGGCCCACGCGGCCTTGTTCCGCTTCGCGAGCGCTGCCGCCCACCAGTAGAGGGCGCCGGCCGTCGGATAGGCCGAGCAGACCTCGGCCATCGCCAGCGCCACGAAGGTGACCATGATGCCGATGAAGAGCCAGCCCAGCGTGATCGCCATGGGCCCGCCGGCGGTCATGGCGATGCCGTACGAGGTGATCGCACCGGCCAGAATGGAGATGATCGAGAAGGAGACGGCGAAATTGGAGAAGCCGGAGAGGCGGCGGTGCAACTCCTGCTTGTAGCCGAGTTGAGCGAGTCGTTCTTCGTCGGAGGTAGGAGTGATGCCTGGATCAGCGCTCATCTGAGTGCTCCCTTGCCGGGTGTGACCTGGACCACGCAATGCCGTGATGATCTCCCCGTCGTGTTACGGGCGTCAATGAACCGCGTTAATTGATCACTCAACGGGCACCGGGGAAGGTCGGGGAAGGCCGCGGGAGACATCGACCGGATACAGCATCGTTGCAGCTCAGCGCCGCAGTTCCCAAAAAAATCTACAGCGGCGAGTCTAGAAATCCGGGCCGGAGAGGCATAGTCTCGTGGAGTCGGTCACGGCCGGCAGAGCCGGTCTTTCAGGCCGGCGAGCACGTGGCACAGTTCGCTGAGTTGGAGGAGGAGGACGAGATACCGCAGCAACGCGTAATCAAAACGTCCCCGGCCCGACAAGAGGTGATCGCAGCCGATGCCCATCACTCCGGTCGACTGCTAGCGGCACGCAGCAGGTCGACCACATGCGCCGACACCGATCGGCACAAGAATTGAAAAGCCAGGGCCCCGGTTACCCGCCGGGGCCCTGGACCATGTCTGAAACGGTTAGGAGCACATGACCGCCGCGTCCGACGATGTTCCGGCCTTCACCATGGGCCGTGCCGCCGAGTCGATCGGCGTGACCCCGGCCTTCCTGCGCAGCCTGGACGACACCGGGCTGATCGAGGCGGGGCGTTCCGCCGGGGGCCACCGCCGTTACTCCCGTCATCAACTCGACCTCGCGGCCCGCGCGCGGCAACTCCTCGACGAGGGTTTCCTGCTCGCCGCCGCCGTCCGCATCGTCACGCTCGAGGACCGTCTCGCCGCCGCCCACCGGCGCATCGCCGAGCTCGGTGGCACGCTCGGTCCCGGCGAGGACGCCACCATCCCCACCCAGACACGTCGTGACTTGGGCAGACCGGCCTACTACCCGGCACCGGCGCAGGAGCGCACGCGCGCGCACTGACTATCGTCACTGCATGTTCTCGTCGCACGTCTTCGCGCCGCACGTCGAGGAGTGGCGCAGGCCGGGTCCGACCGCCAGGCAGCGCCGGGCCGATCTCTGGATCGGCTTCGGCGTCGCGGGCGTCGCCGTGCTCAACCTCTACACCGCCCGCAGCTTCGGCATGCTGCACACCGAGGACGCGCCCGGGGTCGCCGAGCAGATCGCCTGGTCCGTCTGCACGACGCTGCCGCTGGCCTGGCGCCGCAGGTGGCCCGAGGCGGTCGCGGTGATCATGTCGCTGGTGTACATCGGCGGCCAGGTGCGCGGGGTGCAGGAGCAGCAGGTCGCGTCGTACGCCCTCTATGCCGCGATCTACACGCTCGGCGCGTGGGGGCCGGTCCGGCACCGCGCCCGTACGCTGCGGCTCGTGATCATCGCGGCGATGTTCACCTGGCTGACCGTCGCGCTCGCCACGTCCTGGGACGAGATCGTGGGCGAGAGCTTCGACGGCGCGTCCGGCGAGCTGCCGGTGCTCTGGTCGCTCGTCTTCAACCAGTACTTCGTCAACGCGATCTTCTTCGGCTCGGTCTACCTGGTCGGCGACTACGCCTGGCAGGCCGCCCGCCGCCTCGACACGGTCCAGTCGCAGGCCGCCGAGCTACGCGCCGCCCAGGCCGCCTCGGCCGAGCGCGCGGTCGTCGACGAGCGGGTCCGCATCGCCCGTGAGCTGCACGACGTGGTCGCGCACCACGTCTCGGTCATGGGGATCCAGGCGTCCGCGTGCCGGCGGGCGCTCGACAAGGATCCGGCCCGGGCCCGCACCGCGCTCACCGCGATCGAGCAGGGCGCCCGGACCGCCGTGGACGAGCTGCGGCGGATGCTCGGCGCCCTGCGGTCCACCGGCAGCGACTTCGCGCCGGACGCCGCGGCGGCGGGGATCGACCGCATCCCGCAGATCGCCGAGAACGCCCGCGAGGCCGGCCTGACCGTTCACTTCGCCGTCTTCGGGGACGAGGTGCCGCTGCCGGACTCGGTGTCGCAGACCGCGTACCGGATCGCCCAGGAGGCGGTGACGAACACGCTGAAGCACGCGCGCGCGACGACGCTCGACATCCGGATCCGCTATCTCAACGATTCGCTGGAGGTCGACGTGAGCGACGACGGGCACGGCCAGGTCTTCGGGAACTCCGGCGGCATGGGCGTCATCGGCATGCGGGAACGCGTCGCCGTCCACGACGGGGCGCTGGAGGTCGGGCCGCGGTCCGGGGGCGGATATCGGGTCCGGGCCCGCCTGCCCCACCATCTGGTGATGGCCGGTGAGAGCAAATGACGATCAAGGTCCTCCTCGCGGACGACCATGCGCTGGTGCGTACCGGGTTCCGGGTCATCCTCGAGATGGAGGACGACATCACGGTGGTCGGCGAGGCGTCCGACGGCACGCAGGCGCACGACCTGGCGCTGAGCCTGCGCCCGGACGTGGTGCTCATGGACGTCGAGATGCCGGGCGTCGACGGGCTGGAGGCGACCCGCCGGATCGCCGCGGCGGGCGGGCCGTCGGTGCTGATCCTCACCACGTTCGACCGGGACGACTACCTGTTCGCCGCGCTGCAGGCCGGCGCCAGCGGATTCCTGCTGAAGAACGGCACACCGGAGGCCCTGACCGAGGCGGTACGCGTGATCGCCGCCGGTGACGCGCTGCTAGCCCCGGCGGTGACCCGTCGCGTGATCGCGGGCTTCACGGCGCCTCGCCCGCGGACCCCGGAGCCGGCGGTCCGCCTCGACGAGCTCACCCCGCGCGAACACGAGGTGCTGGTGCTGCTCGCCGGTGGCGCCACCAACGCGGAGATCGCCACCGAGCTGCGGCTCGGCGAGACGACGGTGAAGACGCACGTCAGCCGGGTGCTGATGAAACTGGGGGCGCGCGACCGCACGCAGGCGGTGGTCCTGGCGTACGAATGGGGTGTGGTCCGTCCTTCGCAAGGATGACGTTCTCGCGCCGGACGACAGCGTGAACGCCGGTCAATAGCGTTGACGGCATGACCACCGTCCTCAACGTCGATGCCGTCAATCGGTCCTTCGGCGACCGGCAGGTCCTCAAGGACGTGTCCTTCGCCGTGGACGCCGGCCGTCTGACCGGCTTCGTCGGCGCGAACGGCGCCGGCAAGACCACCACCATGCGGATCATCCTGGGCGTGCTCGCCGCCCAGTCCGGAGCGACCACCTGGCGCGGCGCCCCGATCACCCGGGAGGACCGGCAGCGCTTCGGCTACATGCCGGAGGAGCGCGGCCTCTACCCGAAGATGTCGGTGGCCGAGCAGGTCGTGTACCTGGGCCGGCTGCACGGGCTCAGCGCCGCCGACGCGAAGGCACGGACCACGACGCTGCTTGATCGCCTGGAGCTCGGCCCGCGCGCCGGCGACCTGGTGGAGAAGCTGTCGCTCGGCAACCAGCAGCGGGTGCAGATCGCCGCGGCCCTGGTGCACGACCCGGAGCTGCTCGTTCTCGACGAGCCGTTCTCCGGTCTGGATCCGCTCGCCGCCGACACCGTCGTGGCGGTGCTGCGGGAGCGTGCGGCGGCCGGCGCCGCGGTGCTCTTCTCCAGCCACCAGCTCGACCTTGTCGAACGGCTCTGCGACGACCTGGTGATCATCGCGGACGGGACGATCCGGGCCGCTGGCAGCCGTTCCTACCTGCGTGATCAGTACGCCCTCCCGCGCTACTCGATCGAGGTGGACGCGGACGCGGGCTGGCTGCGCGACGAGCCCGGCGTGACATTGGTCGAGCTGGACGGCCCGCGGGCCGTCGTCGACCTCGCCCCCGAGACCGATGACCAGCGGATCCTGCGCGCCGCCCTCGACCGGGGCCCGGTGCGGCAGTTCGGCCCGGTCCGCCCCTCCCTCGCCGAGATCTTCCGAGAGGTGATCCAGTGACCACGTTCGAGGCCACCCGCCTGGTCGCGGCCCGCGAGCTGCGGACCAAGCTGCGGGACAAGGCGTTCCTCTACAGCACCGCGTTCTTCCTGGTCATCGTGATCGCGTCGATCGTCCTGCCGGCGATCCTCGACAGCGGCCCGGAACGGGTGGCGGTGGCCGAGCCGGCCGCGACGGCGCCACTGCGCCAGGCCGGGTTCGACGTGGTCGAGACGCCCGACGCGGCGGCCGCCGAGCAGCTGCTGCGCGACGGCGAGGTGGAGGCCGCGGTGGTGCCCGGGCCCGAGATCCTGGCCATGGAGGAGCCGCCGGCCGACGTGGTGCGGGCCCTCAGCGCGTCGCCGCCCGTCCGGCTGCTCGATCCGGGCGACATCGATCCGTTCCTGCTGTTCCTGATCCCGTCGATCCTGGCGATGCTCTTCTTCATCACCTCGTACACGTACGGCCTGCAGATCGCGCAGAGCGTCATCGAGGAGAAGCAGACCCGGATCGTCGAGATCCTGGTGTCGAGCGTGCCGGTCCGGGCCCTGCTGGCCGGCAAGGTGGCGGCCATGACCCTGCTGGCCTTCGGGCAGATCGCGCTGCTCGCGCTCGTCGCGTTCGTCGGCATGCGGGTGACCGATGTGGACACCGGGGTGGTGAACGCGGTCGGTCCGGCGCTCGCCTGGTTCCTGCCGTTCTTCGTCCTCGGCTTCCTCATGCTGGCGACGGTCTGGGCCGGGGTCGGTGCGCTCGCCTCCCGGCAGGAGGAGATCACCAGCACGTCGTCGCCGGTCCAGATGGCGGTGCTGATCCCGTTCTTCGCGGTGCTGTTCCTCCAGGACAACGCGGAGGCGCAGCGGATCCTGTCGTACATCCCGTTCTCGTCGCCGATCGCCATGCCGATCCGGATGTTCAACGGCGACGCGGCGGGCTGGGAACCGGTGGTGTCGCTGCTGATCCTGGCCGTCACCGCGCTGCTGCTGCTCGCCGCCGGCGCCCGGGTCTACGAGGGCTCGCTCATGCGGACCCGGCAGAAGACCTCGCTGATGGCGGCCTGGAAGAACGCCTAGGCGACCCGGCGGACGATCGCCAGCAGCGACTCCTCCACGTCGGCGATGTCGCGGTCGGGCTGGAACACCAGCCAGTCCACCGCGACCACCAGCCCGACGCCGAAGAGCGCCGCCGAGGCGACCCGGACGTCCAGCTCGGCGGGCAGGTCGCCGGAGTCGACCCCGGACTGAACGGTCTCGGCGATCACTCCGATGGCCTGCTCGCGCAGCAGGACCAGGGTCTGCTGCCACTCCCGGTTGGTCCGCCACATCTCGGAGAGCAGCAGCTGGGCGAAGGCCCGGTAGCGGCGGATGTACTCCAGCTGAGCGCGGACCAGGGCACGGACCGCGTCGCGCGCCGGCAGCCCGGCCACCGCTGACCGGAACTCGGCGGTGAGCAGCCCGACGCCGTGCCGCAGCAGCTCCTCGAAGAGCTCGGTCTTCGACTTGAAGTTGTAGTAGACGGTCCCTTTGGCGACGCCGGCCCGCAGCGCGATGTCGTCCACCGTGGTCGCCGAGAAGCCCTGCTCGGCGATCAGCTCCACGGCCGCCTCGAAGAGCTTCTGACGGGTGTCCACCCGCCTGCGGCTGCGTCCGTCCTGCTGCACACCGAAACCCTAGAGGACCAGCTCGGGGTGCAGGTCCGCGGCACGCATCCGGCGCTTGCGGCCGGCCAGCACGACGGTCAGCAACCCGGCGACCAGGCCGAACCCGGCGAGGATCAGCGCGGCGTGTGCCACCGTCGCGGCCGAACCACCGTCGATGGCGTGGCGCATGGACTCCACGACGTACGTCATCGGCAGGAAGGGGTGCACGGCCTGGAAGAAGCCGGGTGAGGTCTGCACCGGGTAGGTGCCGCCGGACGACGTCAGCTGGAGCATCAGCAGGACCAGGGCGGCGACCCGCCCGGCCGGGCCCAGCGCGGCGCCGAGCAACTGGATGATCGCCGCGAAGACCGCCGCCGTGCCGAGCATCAGGCCGTAGGTCGTGACCGGGTGCACCGGCGACAGGCCGAGACCGAATCTGACCACCAGGAAGAGAAGCGTGGCCTGCACCGCGCCGACCGCCACGCCGGGAAGCAGTCCGGCGGCCGCCACCCGCAGCGGCGGCGCACCGGAGGCGAGGTAGCGGCGGTTCAGCGGCCGGAGCAGCATGTAATTGATCATTGCGCCGACCCAGAGGGCCAATGCCAGGAAGTACGGGGCGAAGCCGACGCCGTACGTCCCGGCCGGATGCCGCACGACGCGGTCCAGCGAGACCGGGTCGGCGAGCACGTCGGCCCGCTGCGACGTGTCGTCATAGGCCGGGATCCGCGCGGCGCCGTCACTGAGCCCGTCGGCCAGCCGGGATGCGCCGCCGGTCAGGTCGCCGAGCCCGGTCGCGAGCTGGTGCCCGCCGGTGGAGAGCTCGCCGAGGCCGTCCTCGATCTGCCGGGCGCCGGACGAGAGCTTGTAGATGCCGTTGCTCAGGCCGGCGGCACCGTCCGCCAGCTTCCCGGTAGCCGTGTCGATCTTCTGCGCGCCGGTGGCGAGGCCGTCCAGTCCGGCGGCCAGCTTGTCGACCTGGCTGCGGGCGTTCGCGACGTCGTCGGCCAGGTGCGGCGCCAGGTCGGCGACGGCCCGCGCGTCCTTCGCCACCCGCGTGAGCCGGGCACGCAGCGCGTCCAGGTCGGCGGCGTCGATGCGGGACTGGATCCGTTCAGCGTCGGCGACCAGCCGGCCGGCCAGGTCGCGGGCGTCCTCCACTCCCGGGGTGTCGTCCGGGAGCGAGTTCAGATATCTCTCCAGTCTCCGGGCGTCGGCGACCGTCTTCTCCGCGGCGTCGTCGATCGCGCCGACGTTCTTCGCGAGCTGGTCGGCGCCCTCCGCCACGAGCCGGGCCGCTTCCTCGATGGCCTGCGCGTTCTCCCGCAGCGCCGGCTCGATCGTGCCGGCCGCCGTGTCCACCGCCGTCGCCAGCCGCCGGCCACCCCGCGCCGCCTCCGCCGTGCCGGACGCGAGCTGCCCGGTCGCGGTCTCCAGCCGGTCCAGCCCGTCCTCGATCTCGTCCGCGCCGGCGCCGGCCTTGTCGATCCCGTCGCCCAGCGTGCCGGTCGCGGCGTGCGCGTCGTCGATGCCTCCGGCCACCCGGCCGGCGCCGTCCTCCAGCTTCCCGGAACCGTCCCGCAGGGTGCCGGCGGCGTCCGCTGCCTTCGCGGTCTGCGCCTTCAGATCGGTGAACCCGATGAGCATGCTGTCGAAATACCGCGACGACGCGCTCGATGCCGCAGCCGCCCGCACCTCGTCGAAGGCGGTCCGCGCGAACACCCCGGAGAGGTAGTTCGTGGCGTCGTCGCTCACCGCGCTGAGCTGCGCCGTCTTCGGCATGCTGTCCGCGTCCGGTGCGGTCGCCAGATCGTCCGAGAAGCCGGCCGGGATGAGCAGCTCGATCTGGTACCGGCCGTCCTCCAGCCCGCGCTCGGCGTCGGCCGCGCCGACCACGTGCCAGTCGAAGACCTCCCGCTTGATCAGCTCGTCGGCGAGGTCCTGCCCGGCCCGCACGGTCTCGCCGCCGGTGGCCTCGGCCGGCCGGTCCTCGACGACCAGGGCGGCCGGGATGTGGTTGAGCCGGCCGTAGGGATCCCAGAACGCGTAGAGATAGAGCGCGCCGTAGAGCAACGGAACGACGGCGAGGACTGCCAGGGCCGCGGCGGTGAGCTTGCTGCGCATGAACCTGCGCAGCTCGTAGCCGGCCAGCGTGAGAGTGCTCATTCCGATTCTCCTGCCGTCATCACCGTCACCCGGCCGGGCTCGCCGGTCCGGGGATCGCTCAGCACGACCACCGTGTCCACCAGGGACGGATCGATCTCGCGGGCCGTCACCAGCACCGCCACTCCTTCAGCGGTGACCGCGTCGAGCAGCGCCCACAGCGACGCCTGCTCGGCCGCGTCCAGGCCGGCGTCGACGCCGTCGAGGGCGATCACCGCCGGATCGTTCAAGGTCGCGAGGACCAGACCGAGGACCTGTCTCTGGTACGGGGTGAGATCCCTCCCCCGCAATTCCGGGTCGAGTCCGTGCAGCGGCACCTGCTCGTCCCGCCGGCGGCCGAGCAGCGCCAGCCTCTCCCGTATGTGCTCGGTCACGGTGAAGACCGGTTCCGGTTCTTCCACATCGGGCACATGGCCGAGGGCCGCCGTACCGACGATCTCGACGCTGCCCTCGGAGAGCCGCAGCCGCCTCGCCAGCGCGAGCAGCGCCGAGGTGCGCCCACTGCCCGGCGGTCCGGTGACCGCGACCGTCTCACCCGGCTCGACGCGCAGGTCGAGGCCGTGGACGAGCCAGCGGCGGTGGTGCCGGACACCGGCGCCGGTAGCGGTGAGCACCGACATGGCGGCTCCCCTGAGGCGAGAATTTAAACTGACTGGTCAGTTCAAAAACATACCCAGATGTGAAGCCGTCAACAGCGGCAGGTGGTGGACATCACGCGCCGGCGACCGGCAGGATCAAGAGCATGTCGATGCGATGGGGCATGACCGTGCCGTTCGGGGGCGTTCCGCTCACCGATCACGCCGCCGTTTACGCGGCACTGGCCGACGCCGGGTTCACCGACGTCTGGTCGGCCGAGGTGAACGGCACGGACGCGTTCACACCGCTGGCGCTGGCCGCCGCCTGGGAACCCCGGCTGCGGCTCGGCACCGCCATCGCGCCGGTCTTCACGCGCGGTCCCGGCCTGCTCGCGATGACAGCGGCGGCGCTCGCCGAGGCGGCGCCCGGCCGCTTCCAGTTCGGCATCGGCGCGTCGTCGCCGGTCGTCGTCGGCGACTGGAACGCCGTGGACTTCGCCGAGCCGTTCGCCCGCAGCCGCGATGTGCTGCGGTTCCTGCGGTCGGCGCTGGCCGGGGAGACGGTCGACCAGGAGTTCTCCTCGTTCGCGGTCAAGCGGTTCCGCCTGGAGCGGCCGCCGGCCACGCCGCCGCAGCTGATGCTCGCCGCCCTGCGCCCGCGGATGCTCCGGCTGGCCGCCGCCGAGGCCGACGGCGTGATCCTCAACTGGCTGGCCGCCACCGACGTGTCCACGGCGCTCGCCGAGACGAAGGAGGCCGGCGCCGGCTTCGAGGTGGCAGCCCGGATCTTCGTGATCCCGACCGAGGACGCCGGCTACGCGCGCACGGTCGGCCGCCGCATGATCACGTCGTATCTGACCGTTCCCGCCTACGCCGCCTTCCACCGCTGGCTGGGCCGGTCCGAGGTCCTCGCCCCGATGTGGCAGGCCTGGGACGCGGGCGATCGCAAGGGCGCACTCGCCGCGATCCCGGACTCGCTCGTGGACGAGCTGATCGTGCACGGCTCGCCGGAGGAGTGCCGCACACGCGTGAAGGCGTACGCGGAGGCCGGCGTGACGGTCCCGGTCATCGCGCTGATGCCGACGCCGGAGCTGACCACCGGCGGCCCGAAGGCCCTCTTCTCGCTGATCAAGGCGCTCGGCAGCCGGGACTGACACGAAAACGCGCCCGGGGAGCCCCCGGGCGCGTTTCGTCAGGAAACCTCACTCGCTGTCGGCGAGGATCGCGTAGAGCTTCCGCTTCGTCTCGTTGAGCACCTCCAGCGCCTTCTGACGCTGCTCGGGGGTGCCGGAGAAACCGACCTGCTTCAGCGCTCCCATGATGCCGACCGCCGCGTCGCGGAAATCCTGCACCTGGGACATGGTGTCCTCGCCGAACTGCGCCCACGGCGGGTTCTGCGCCGCGGTCTCGGCCTCGGGCCGGCCGTCGGCGGTGAGCTGGTAGCTCTTGCGTCCCCCCTCGGCCGTCACCTCGATGAGGCCCTCGTCCTCCAGGAGCTGGAGGGTGGGGTAGACCGAGCCGGGACTGGGACGCCAGATGCCGTTGGTCCGGGCGTCGAGCTCCTGGATCATCTCGTAGCCGTGCATCGGCCGCTCGACCAGGAGCGCCAGGATCGCGGGCCGCACGTTCTGCCGGCTGCCACGACCCCCTCGCCGCCCTCGCGGGCCACCGAACTCGGGCGGAGGGAACCCGGGACCACCGGGCCCTCCATGACCGAAAGGGAACCCGGGCGGGAAACCGAAACCGCGCCTGCGGCCCTCGGAAGCCCAGCCGCGGCCGCCACCGAAGTGGCCGTGTCCACGCTCTGCGTCGCTGTACCTCATGATCTTCTCCGTTCTGTCGTCGATAGTTAGACGATATATCGGCGAACTGTCGTCGGCAAGGGTTTCTGGGATCGTCGGGTCGCGGTACGTGTCGGCACGCCCTCATCTGGCAAAGTTGGTACCTGTGTTGACGGTGCCCATTCGCCAGCTCGGTGAGCCCGAGCGCGCGGCAGTCCAGCGGATCCTGGACGCCGATCCCTACGCGGGCGCCCAGATCGCCGAGCGCGTGGCGTCGCACGGGCTCAACTGGTGGCGTTCCGACGGGCGCATCTACGGGTACGAGCCCGCCCGCCGCATCGAGTCGATCATCTGGTCCGGGGCGCATCTGGTGCCGGTCGGCGCCACTCCCCCGGCCGTCGCCGCCTTCGCCGACCTGCTCGGCCCCGAGCCGCGGATCTGTTCGTCGATCATCGGGCGGTCGGAGGCGGTCCTCGAACTGTGGGACCGGCTGAGCAGGTATTGGGGACCGGCCCGGGACGTCCGGCCCAACCAGCCCCTGCTCGTCACCGACCGGGACGCCGCCGACGTCCGGCCCGACCCGGAGGTGCGCCTGGTCCGGCCGAACGAGGTGGATCAGCTCTTCCCGGCCGCGGTCGCGATGTACACCGAAGAGGTGGGCGTCTCGCCGCTACAGGACGACGGCGGGCGCGGATACCGGCGGCGGATCGCCGAGCTGGTGAAGGGGAAGCGGGCCTACGCGCGCTTCGAGGGCGGCCAGGTGATCTTCAAGGCCGAGCTGGCGATCATCACCCGGCGGACCACGCAGGTGCAGGGCGTCTGGGTCCACCCGGATCACCGGGGACGGGGCCTCGCCACCGCCGCCATGGCCGCCGTGGTGTCGGACTCGCTGCGCCGGGTCGCCCCGACCGTCAGCCTCTACGTCAACGACTACAACACGGCGGCCCGGCGGGTCTACGAGCGCTGCGGCTTCGTGTCAGCGGGCTCGTTCGCGACGGTGCTGTTCTGAGTTCCAGCCGGGCCCTCCTCCGAGGAGGGCCCGGGAAAGATCAGGCCTCGAAGCGGGTACGCCGCTTGCGCGCCACCAGGAAGCCCCCGAAACCGGCAGCCACCAGTAGCAACCCGGTCACCGCGATCGCCGTCCCCTGCGGTCCGGTGATCGGAAGCCCGCCACCCTCTCCGCCGGTGCCCGGCTCGTCGCCGCCCCCGTCACCGGTCCCGGTTCCGGGCTCCTCGTCGCTCGGGTTGACGACCAGCTTCGCCTTGTCGTTCGCCTCGTTGAGGTCCTTGTCGAACCACGAGCACTCGCACGCCGGGTTGGTCTCGACGGTGCCGGTGGCGTCCACGTGGACCTTCTCGATCTCCAGACCGAACGTCCAGGTCACGGTCTCGCCGGCGCGGAGCAGGAAGCCGGTCTGGCAGTAGTACTGCACGGCGTCCGGCTCGGTCTTGCCCCACTCGGCGAGGGAGCAGCCGTCCGGCACTTCGGCGACCTTGGTGCCGACCGGCACGGTGACCAGCACGACGCCGGCGGGCTCGGCGACCCGGCCGCGATCGATCGTGGCCGGCCCCTCGTTACGCAGGCCGATCTTGGCATCGACCACGTCGCCGACTTCGCCGCGGACCTTCGCACCGACCGCCGCGACATCGGCGCCCTGCTTGCCGGACGCGTTGACGGTGACGGTCTGCCAGTTGTCGTCCGGGTCGCTGTCGGTCTGCGGCGCCCGCTTCGCACTCGCCATCGGCTCCAGGCGCAGCTTGCCGCCGGTGCCCGCCGACGCGGCGCCGAGGCCGGTCGCGGACTTCGCCCGGGTCAGGTCCTGGTAGTCGTCGGCGGTCAGCCACTCGAACTGGCCGGCGACGGCGCCGGGAGCCATGGTGTCGGCGCGCAGCTCGTACGGCAGGACGACCTCGTAGGTCGCCCCGGCCTCCAGGTCCTGCTCGAAGAGACAGCCGGCCAGGTGGTCGTCGTCGCCGTAGACGCAGTTGGCGAACTTCTCGGCGGCCTTGAACGGGTAGTCGGTGGACATCCGCACGCCCGCGCCGTGCGCGGTCTTCGCACCGGTGTTGGTGATCTGGAGCGCCGTGTCGAACTTCGCGCCCGGCTTCACGGACAGCTCGTAGGGCTCACCGGCGGCCAGATCCACATCCTCGGCGACCTTGATCGATCCCTCCGAGACGGCCTCGGTGGCACCGTCGGCGGCGAACGTCACCGCGATCGTGCCGGTCGCGCCGGCGACCGCCTCAGCGGACGCCTTCACCGCCACCTCGAGGGCGGTGCCGAGCGGCTCCGGGGTGAGGTCCCACTCGTATGGCAGCGAACAGACCAGCTCGGTCGCGGAGGTGTTCTCGCAGTAGTTCTCCTCGGAGACCAGGCTCACGCCGGTCAGCCCGGAGAGCGTATAGGTGACCTCGGGGTCGGGCAGCGTGACCACCCGGTCGGCGCTGACCCGGATCTCCAGAGGGACCTGGGTGCCCACACCCACGGTGGCGTCGTCGACTTCGATGGCGAGTGCGGCGGGGGCGGCCGCGAAGGCCGGCGTCGTCAGGGCCAGGGCCGCGGCGAGCGCGGCGGCCGGTCCGGCGGCAGCACGCCAGGCCGATCGGTGGTGCATCGGGGTTCCTCCCGTGGAAGACAAGGAGCCGCATCGTAAAGACTCCTGGCCGTCCCGGGAGGACCCACCCATGGACGAACGACGATTCCGTGATGGAATCGAGATCAGTGCACGGTCACCGTCGGGCCGGGCAGCAGGTCGCGGAGCTCCTCGGGCAGCTCGGCGCCCATCTCGTCGGCGAGACGCAGGGCCTCCTCGACCAGGGTCTCCACGATGATCGATTCGGGAACGGTCTTGATGACCTTGCCCTTCACGAAGATCTGGCCCTTGCCGTTGCCGGACGCCACGCCGAGGTCGGCCTCGCGGGCCTCGCCCGGACCGTTCACGACGCAGCCCATCACGGCGACGCGCAGCGGCACCGGGAAGCCGTCGAGGGCCGCGGTGACCTGCTCGGCGAGCGTGTAGACGTCGACCTGGGCGCGACCGCAGGACGGGCAGGAGACGATCTCCAGGCCGCGCTCGCGGAGACCGAGCGACTCGAGGATCTGCTGACCGACCTTGATCTCCTCGACCGGCGGGGCGGAGAGGGAGACCCGGATCGTGTCGCCGATGCCCTCGGCCAGCAGCGCGCCGAACGCGACAGCGCTCTTGATCGTGCCCTGGAACGCCGGACCTGCCTCGGTCACGCCGAGGTGCAGCGGGTAGTCGCACTGCTCGGCGAGCTGCCGGTACGCCCGGATCATCACGACCGGGTCGTTGTGCTTCACCGAGATCTTGATGTCCCGGAAACCGTGCTCCTCGAAGAGCGAGCACTCCCAGAGCGCCGACTCGACGAGCGCCTCGGCGGTGGCCTTGCCGTACTTCTCCAGCAGGCGCTTGTCGAGCGAGCCCGCGTTCACGCCGATGCGGATCGGGATGCCGGCGTCGGAGGCCGCCTTGGCGATCTCCTTGACCTTGTCGTCGAACTGCCGGATGTTGCCCGGGTTGACCCGGACCGCGGCACAGCCGGCGTCGATCGCGGCGAACACGTACTTCGGCTGGAAGTGGATGTCCGCGATCACCGGGAGCTGCGACTTCTTGGCGATCGCCGGCAGCGCCTCGACGTCGTCCTGGGACGGCACGGCGACCCGGACGATCTGGCAGCCGGCCGCCGTCAGCTCGGCGATCTGCTGCAGCGTGGAGTTGACGTCAGAGGTGAGCGTGGTCGTCATCGACTGGACGCTGACCGGGGCGCCGCCACCGACCAGGACACCACCGACGTTGATCTGGCGGCTCAGGCGGCGGGGAGCAAGAGGCGGCGGGGGTACGGCCGGCATTCCCAGACTGATAGCAGTCACGTCTCAACTCACTTGAAGATGGTGATCGGGTTGATGATGTCGGCGGTCACGGTGAGAACCGTGAACGCGCCACCGATGAGGATGACCGCGTACGTCACCGGCATCAGCTTGTAGTAGTCGACACGACCCGGATCAGGCCGCCGGAAACGCTGGTAGAGCCACGAGCGAACTCTCTCGAACCACGCGATGGCGATGTGCCCGCCGTCGAGCGGGAGCAGCGGCAGCAGGTTGAAGAGGCCGATGAAGATGTTCAGCGAGATGAAGACCTGCCAGAAGACCTCGGGCACGCCCTTCTCGATCGCCTCGCCGCCGATCCGGCTCGCGCCCACCACGCTGATCGGGGTGTCCGGGTCACGCTCCTCGCCGGTGATCGAGTTCCACAGCGCGGGGACCTTCTCGGGAATCCGCGCCATCGCCTTGAAGGAGTTCTCCACCAGGTACCAGCTGAAGTCGCCGGCCGCCGGGATCGCCCCGATCGCACTGTAGGTGAGAACGGCCGGCTGGTCCGTGGTCCAGCTCACGCCGGCGACCGCGACCTTCGACACCGGGCCGTTCGGGTCGTCGATCGGCGTGCGCTCGGCGCTGATCAGGTCGACGGAGGCGGTGGCGGTCTGCCCGTCGCGCACGTAGGTGAACGCGGTCGGACCGGCCGGCGAGGCGCGGATCGCGTCGGTCAGCTCGCCGTAGTTCGCCACCGGCTTGCCGCCGACCGCGGTGATCAGGTCACCGGTCTCGAGACCGGCCGCCTTGGCCGGCGCCGCGACGGCGCCGTTCGTGCCCGGAACGCAGTCGGCGCTCGTGTCGGTCAGCGAGGTGCGGATGCAGTCGCCCACGTAGATCATCGCGGGCGCGGCCTTCTGCGCAGCGGCGTTCTGCGGCAGATCGGTGTTCGGCAGGCCCACGGTGATCGCCATGAAGTACGCGCCGACGATCGCCAGCATGAAGTGGGTGATCGAGCCGGCCGACATGACGACCGTCCGCTTCCAGACCGGGAAGCGCCACATGGCTCGCGGCTGATCCTCCGGGCGGACGTCCTCGTCCTGCGGCGTCATGCCGACGATCTTGCAGAAGCCGCCGAGCGGGATGGCCTTCAGACCGTATTCGGTCTCACCGCGCTTGAACGAGAAGATGGTCGGGCCGAAACCGACGAAGTACTGCGTCACCTTCATGCCGAAACGCTTGCCCGTGATCATGTGACCCAGCTCGTGCAGGCTCACCGAGATCAGGATGGTCAGCGCGAAGGCCGCCGCACCCAGCCAGAACAGCATCAGGCTCCTTCAGCCACAGTCGCGATGGTCCGCTGTGCCTGGGCCCGAGCCCACGCCTCCGCGGCGAGCACGTCATCGACGGTACCCGGTTCTGCGAAATCGGGAGCCGCCGCGAGCACCCGTTCCAGGGTGTCGACGATGCCCAGAAACGGTAGCCGACCGGAGACGAAAGCGGCCACACACTCTTCGTTGGCGGCGTTGTAGACGGCCGGCAGGCAGCGCCCGGCCCGGCCCGCCTCCTTCGCGAGCCGCACCGCCGGGAAGGCCTCGGAGTCGAGCGGGCGGAACTCCCAGTTGTGCGCGAGTGTCCAGTCCACCGGGGTCGCGGCCTGCGGAACCCGGTCCGGCCAGGCGAGCGCGAGCGCGATCGGCAGCCGCATGTCCGGCGGGCTGGCCTGGGCCAGGGTCGAGCCGTCCGTGAACTCGACCATCGAGTGGATCACCGACTGCGGGTGGACCGTCACCTCGATGTCGTCGTAGGGCACACCGAACAGCTCGTGCGCCTCGATCACCTCGAGTCCCTTGTTCACCAGATTGGCGGTGTTGATCGTGACGACCGGGCCCATGTCCCAGGTCGGGTGCTTCAGCGCTTCCTCAGGTGTGACGTTCGTCAGCTCCTCGCGGCGGCGGCCCCGGAACGCTCCCCCGCTCGCGGTCAGGATCAGCTTGCGCACCTCCTCGGCCCGCCCGCCACGCAGGCACTGCGCGAGCGCCGAGTGCTCGGAGTCGACCGGGACGATCTGGCCTTCCTTGGCGATCCGCCGGACCAGCGGGCCACCGGCGACCAGCGACTCCTTGTTCGCCAGCGCGAGGACGCGACCGGACTCCAGGGCGGCGAGGGTGGGGGCCAGGCCGAGGCTGCCGACGACGCCGTTCAGCACCACGTCACACGGGAACCGGGCCAGCTCGGTCATCGCGTCCGGCCCGGCGACGATCTTCGGGATCCGGAAGCCCCCGGTCGCATAACCCCGCTTCTGCGCTTCCGCATAAAAGGCCAATTGCAGGTCCTGTACGGCGGAGGCGCGCGCTACGCCGACCACTTCGACGCCGAGTTCGAGCGCTTGCGTGGCGAGCAGCTCGATGTTGCCGCCGCCCGCGCCGAGGGCCACCACCCGGAACCTGTCCGGGTTGCGGCGGACGATGTCGATGGCCTGGGTGCCGATGGATCCCGTGGACCCGAGCAGAACGAGGTCGCGCATGGCTCCCATCTTCCCGGACGAGCGCTCCGACCCGTCGGGCAGCATCGGCCTGTGCCCGGCAGGAATCCACGCGGGTGAGATCGTGGTGATCCGGAGGGCTCGGCGGGGTACCCCGTGGATGTGCGAAAACTATTCGCTCCGCTGCGCGGACGAGACGTGTCGCTGCACGCGGCCGCCATCACGTTCTACGCGGGGATCGCGGTCGTGCCGATCGCACTTCTCGCGGTGTGGGTCACGGGTCTGATCGCGGGCGCGGACCACGTACGGGAAATGACGAGCCGGACCATCGACGCGCTGCCGGACCGGATCGGAGCGCCCCAGGCGCTCGCCGCCCTGATCGAGGCCGGGCTGAATCTCACCCCGATTCTCGCGCTCGCGAGCCTGCTGCCGGCCACCCTCTACGGCGAAGGCCTGCGCCGCGCGTTCGTCTCGCTGCGCCGGCCCGGTGAGCCGCTGGTGGGCTGGCGGGGCCGGATCCTCTGGCTGCCGCTGCTGGCCGCGGCGCCCGCCCTGCTGCTCGCGCTCTTCCTGGCGCTGCCGACCACGAGCGATCTCTGGTTGCGCGGCGGCTGGTGGTCGGTGCTCGGCGTGGTGCTGTCGTTCCTGGCGACCTGGATCGTGCTCACCCCGGTGGTGATCTGGGTCTTCCGGTACGTCGCGCCCGGCCGCCCGGCGTGGCTCCCGACGATCCTGATCGGCTCGTTCACCGCGGCGAACCTCTCGGGTTTCCTGCACGGCGCCGTGCTCTTCTGCTCGCTGCCCCTCGATCTCGGCGTGCCGTTCGGCGGGTTCACCGAAATCGGGGCGATGGTGGCGATCGGCCTCTGGCTCTACCTCTTCCACGTCGTGTTACTCACCGGGTTCGCCGTGACGCACACCGTCAAGACGTATTTAACGGACGATTCGCCGAGGGTGCCGGGCCTTTTCGCGGGGTAATCTCGCTCGCCATGACCTCCATTCCCGAACGCGCCGACGTGGTGATCATCGGATCCGGGCACAACGGCCTGGTCTCGGCGATCCTGCTCGCCCGCGCCGGGCTCGACGTCGTCGTGCTCGAGGCAGCCGGCGTGCTGGGTGGCGCCACCCGCACCGAACACCCCTTCGCCGCGGTTCCCGGCCTCGGCCAGTCCACCGGTTCGTACCTTCTGGGGCTGATGCCGCCCGAGCTGCTGCGCACCCTCGATCTGGACATCCCGGTGCTGCGCCGGGACCCGCACTACTTCCTGCCGACCCCGGGTCCGGCCGGCTCGCCGTACCTGCTGTTCGGCCGCGACCGGGAGGACACCCGAGCACAGCTCGAGCAGTTCTTCTCGGCCCGGGACGCGGCGGCCGACGAGGCGCTCGCCGTCGAGATCGGCGCGCTGCGGTCCGACCTCGCGCCGTCCTGGCTGGAGGAGCCGGCGCCGGTCGAGGAGATCGCCGACCGGCACATCCGTCCCCAGCTGCAGAGCACGTTCCTCGACCTGGTGCGCGGTTCGGTCGCTGATTACCTCGCCCGGTTCGGCTTCAAGAGCGAACTTCTGGTCAGCATGTACGCCGTGACCGACGGTCTTTCCGGGCTGAACGCCGGTCCGGACGACCCGGGCACCGGCCACAACTTCCTGGTGCACAACATGTGCCGGCTACCCGGCTCGGACGGCACCTGGATGATCGCCCAGGGCGGCATGGGAACGGTCTCCCGCACGTTCGCCGACGCCGCCGTCCGCGCCGGCGCCCGCATCGTCACCGACGCCCGGGTCGCGTCGGTGATCGTCGACGGCGGGGCGGCCGGTGGAGTGGTGCTCGCCGACGGCCGGACCGTGACGGCGCGGGTCGTGCTCGGCAGCTGTGACCCGTACCAGCTGATGGGCCTTGTCCCTGAAGGCTCTCTGCCGGTCGAGCTCACCGACCGGATGGCCGCCGTGAAGCGGACCGGCACCACGCTCAAGGTCAATCTGGCGCTGCGGGATCTACCGAAGTTCTCCTGCCTGCCGGAAGGAGCGCCGTCGCCGTTCGGGGCCACCATCCATCTGCTGCCGCACTCCGGATCGCCGATGGCGTCGCTGCGGGAGATGTGGGCCTCGGTCCAGGCCGGGCGGTTGCCGTCGGCGCCGACCATCGAGTGGTACCTGCACACGACCGTCGACCCCTCGCTGCAGGACTCCGCCGGGCATCACTCGTCGGCGCTGTTCGTGCAGTCGGTGCCGTTCCAGCCGGCCGGTTCGTCGTGGGACGCCGAGCTCGACGGATATGTCCGGAAATTGCTGGAGATTTGTGACCAGTATGCGCCGGGGACGTCGGATCTCGTCGTGGACATGATGCCGCTGACGCCGCCCGGGATCGAGAAGCACTTCGGGATCACCGGCGGCCACATCCACCACGTCGACAACACCGTGGCCTTCGACCAGCGGATGCCGTACTTCACCGGGCTCGACGGCCTCTACGCCGGCTCGGCGGGCGCGCACCCGGCCGGCAGCGTGATCGGCGCGGCGGGCCACAACGCGGCCCGCCGCATCCTGCGCGATCTGTCCCTCTGAGAGATCCCGTCCGCTCCGCGGATCTTGGAGTCTCCGAGAGGCCCCACCCAGCCGTCCGCGGATCTTGGAACCCCTGAGAGGCCCCACCCCGCCCTCCGCGGATCTTGGAACCTCTGAGGGATCTTGGATTTCTAGCTGTTCTTCGACGCTCGGATCTTGTGGCCGACGCCGGTCAGGCATCGGCCACTGGGCAGGTCGAACTTCCAGCCGTGCAGCTGGCAGGTGAGCACGTTGCCGTCGACGATGCCGAACCGGGAGAGGTCGGCCTTCAGGTGCGGGCAGCGGCGCTGCACGGTCCAGTCGCCGAACTGGATGTCCTCGGCGTCGACCGCCTTCTCGTGCTCGTCGTACCAGCCCTCGGCGTACTGCAGACGCTCCTCGGAGAGGCACTTGAAGAACGCGTAGACGAACTCGTTGTACTGACCGATGCGGGCCGCCGAGAAGCGGCAGGAGAGGAAGAGCGAGTTCACCCAGTCACCCTCGTCGATGAAGATGAGGTGCTCGATCAGCTCCCGCTGGGTGCGGAAGCGGTACCGCACCTTCTCGTCGGCGTACGGCCGGACCTGCTTGCCCGGGAAGTCCACCACGATCGACTCGATCTCGTCGCCGTCGTAGGAGACGAGGTCGAACCGGACCGGGCCGCCGACGCCCTTCGCCAGGTAGATCGACTCCTCGAGAAGCGGCTCGATCCGCTTCTTGAGCTCGCCCAGCACGTCGATCTCCGGGTGCCGCCAGGACGCCTTCTCCGCCTCGATGATCGGGCGCTTGCGCTCCCGCATCTCCTCGAGGTGCGCCCGCTTGTTGGCGAAGAACTCGTCGACCGGGGTCGGGTGGACGGTCGTCTGCGTCCGGCCGCCGTCGGTCAGCTCGGTGACGCTGCCCGGCAGCTGCACGACCGCGTTGGTGCCGCCGACCTTCGCGTACTCGGTCAGGAACACCGACTGGTCGGGGAAGATGTTGCCCTCGTCACCGTGGATGTCGTTGAACTGCCACAGCTCGTCGTCGAGGAAGCACGGCGGGCCGGCGATCGGGAAGACGTGGTCCGCCTTCAGGTCGTCGATGTACCGCCAGGTGCGGTCGAACTGCCGCTCACGCTTCTGCTTGCCGAAGGCGGTCTTCGCGTTCTCCGGGAGCTCGTAGACCATCGGGTACCAGATGGCGCCGGAGAACTGCAGCATGTGCGCGTGCACATGACCCAGCTCGTTGAACCGGGTGAGGTCGGCCGGGCGGGCGTCGTTCTGGTTCAGGACGCGGATGCCGTCGTACTCCACCCAGAGCGACGAGTCGCCGATCGGGCCGTCGGTCGGGCTGATCAGCGCCTGGATCATCACCTTCAGGCCGCCGTCGAGCTCGTGCACCTCGTCCGACTTCGTCCGCAGGAAGCTGGTGAAGCCCAGCTCCCGCAGCTCGTCCTCGAGCTGGCTGGTCGGGTACTCCGGGAGCAGGACCGTGGCCTTCTTGTTGATGAAGCGCTTCAGGTGTTCCGCGTCGAAGTGGTCCCGGTGCAGGTGCGAGACGTACAGGTAGTCGACGTTGCCCAGGGTCTCCCAGTCCAGCAGGGAGTTGTCCGGGAACGGAAACCACGAGGCGAAGTACGCCGGGTTCACCCACGGATCGCACAGAATGCTGCCTGCGGCCGTGTCGATCCGCATGCTCGCGTGTCCGGTGCCGGTGATCCGCACTTGTAGCTCCTCTGCTCGGCGTGCGTTTTTGCCGCATCGAAACTACAGCCGGGTTGCCGGGTTCCGCCCGGCGACCCCGTGACACACTGAGATCGTCTCTATGGCTTGGCTTTGAGGAGGACGCCACCGTGGCTGCCGAGGAACACCACGAAGAGGTCTACGCGCCGGATCAGCTCAAGCCGGGAAACCGCAAGCGGGCCCAGAAGGGCGCGATCATCTCGGCCGTGGTCCTGCTGCTGTACTTCTGGGGCAACCAGCAGGGCAACACCGAGAAGGTGTGGCTGGTCCTGCTGGCCATCGGCCTGATCGTGGTCATCGTCGGCGACGCCGTGCTGCGGCGGGCGGGCCTGCGCTCCAACGACCAGTAGCGGTTGGTTCCGAGCACGAGAAAGAGGGGGCTTTCGCCCCCTCTTTTCTGTTCTGCTTCTTTACCGGTGGCGCAGCAGGATGTCCTTGACCTCGCGCAGCGCGGCGTCGACCTCGGCCTCGAAGTAGCCGTTCGGCACCAGCCCGAACTGGAGCATGTCCAGGTCGTTCTCGTTCACCGGCATCGGACCGCGGCCGGTCATCGCCTGGAGGATCCCCTCGAAGAGCCGGTCCACCTGGCTGGGGTCGTAACCGCTGCCGAAACGCCGCGGCTGGAACGTGCGCCGCAACTGGTCCACTCGGTGCAGCTCGCCACCCGGCTCGCCCAGCGGCGGGCCGAACTGCTGCTGCGGCGGGCCGTAGCCACCGGGCGGGCCGCTCATCGGGGCGCCCGGCATGGGCGAACCCGGCATCGCGGCGGGCATCGGCGGCTGGGCGTAGCCACCACGCGGGTCGAGACCACCGCGGTCGGGCATCCGGATCTCGGCGGTCATGTCCGTCTTGCCGTGCCGGCCCGGCTCGAAGCCGTCGTAGCCGCCCTGGTCGTAGCCACCCTGGTCGTAACCACGCTGATCGTAGGCCGGGGGCTGGTCGTAGCCCTGGTCGTAACCGGGCGGCGGACCGGGACGCTGCGGGGCCTGCTGGCCGTAGCCGGTGGGCTCGTCATAACGCCCGTAGGGGTCGGGCTGCTGCTGCTGCGCGGGCTGGCGCTGCGGCATCTGCGGGGGCATCTGCAGGCGCTCGGTCGGCGGGGCCATCCGGGCGGCGGCCGGGTTCATCCCCTGGCCGGGCATGCCCGGGTTCTGCGGGCCGCCGGGCGGGAGTTGGCCCATGCCGTTGCCCGGACCGAACTGGCCGGTGCGGTCCATCTGGCCGCGATCCATCTGGCCCCGATCCATCTGGCCGGGACCGCCGAACTGGCCCTGACCCATCGGGCCCTGACCCATAGGGCCGGGGCCCATGCCCTGCTGAGCGCCCATCATGCCGGGAGGGGGTCCCTGAGGCGCCGGCGGAACCGCGGAGAGGCCACCACGCATGGAATCGCGCATCGGGTCGGGCGCCGGGCGGCCGCCGCGCTCCTCGAACTCGGCGAGCTGCCGCTCGACCCGGTCCAGGTGGAGGTCGACCTGCCACTCGTCGTAGCCGCCGAAACGCACACGGAAGACGACGTCGTGCACTTCCTGCGCACCGACCGGCGGGCCCACCTGCTCCCCGGCCAGCGTCGCCTCGACCCGGTCCAGGAAGGCGTCGACCTCGTCGACCTTGTATCCACGCCGTAGCGCACGCCGCCGGAAACGCTGCCCCTGACTCGTCACAACGTCTCCCACTCCGTTTGCTGGGACCTGCGCCCAGTCACTGTGCCACCTCCGCGTCGGCTGCGGCGCCCCCTGCGCTCGCTTGCGTCAGCTCGCCCGCGGCCAGTTGGCCGCACGCGCCGTCGATCTCACGCCCCCGGGTGTCCCGCACGGTGGTCGAAACGCCGGCCTCTCGCAGCCGGCGGACGAACTCACGCTCGACCGGTTTGGGACTGGCATCCCACTTGCTCCCCGGCGTGGGGTTGAGCGGGATGAGATTCACATGGGCCAGCTTGCCGCGCAGAAGCTTGCCGAGCAGGTCGGCACGCCAGGGCTGATCGTTTACGTCCCGGATGAGGGCGTATTCGATGGACACCCGACGGCCGGTCTGTGCCGCGTAATCGAACGCGGCGTCGAGCACCTCGGCCACTTTCCAACGCTGGTTGACAGGCACAAGCTCATCGCGCAGATCATCATCGGGGGCATGCAGTGACAGCGCAAGAGTCACCGAGAGCTCTTCGGCTATCAACCGGCGCATTGCGGGCACCAAACCCACCGTGGACACCGTGATGTGCCGTTGTGACAGTCCGAGACCCTCCGGAGCCGGAGAGGTGAGGCGGCGAACCGTCTCGATCACCCGGGGATAGTTGGCGAGCGGCTCGCCCATCCCCATGAAGACCACACGCGACAGGCGGGGCGGCGAACCGGTGACCGCGCCCGAGGCCGCGACACCCGCCAGATAGACCACCTGGTCGACGATCTCGGCGACCGACAGGTTGCGGGTGAGGCCCTGCTGGCCGGTCGCACAGAACGGGCACGCCATGCCGCAGCCGGCCTGGCTGGAGACGCAGGCCGTCACCCGATCGGGGTAGCCCATCAGCACGCTCTCCACGAGCGCGCCGTCGTGCAGCTTCCACAGCGTCTTGCGGGTCGCGCCGTCGTCGCAGGCCTGCTCCCGGATCGGGGTCAGCAGTTGCGGGAAGAGCTCAGCGGTGAGCCGGTCGCGGGACGCCGCCGGCAGGTCGGTCATCTCCGCGGAGTCGCGCACCAGGCGGCCGAAGTAGTGGGTGGAGAGCTGCTTGGCGCGGAAAGCGGGCTCGCCGAGGCTCGCGACGGCGGTCTTGCGGCCGGCGAGGTCCAGGTCGGCGAGGTGCCGCGGGGGCATGCTGGGGCGACGACGGGTCGCCACCGCGTCGGGCTTGTCGGGGCTGATCGGGATGACCGGAAGAATCGTCATGGCGTATCCAGTCTCCCACGCCCGTCGAATCGGTCCCGCATAGCTGGCTCGGCCTTCACCGGGTCAGCTCGGCATGATGATCGAATAGAGGAGGTATGCCGTCGGAACGGCGAACAGGATGGAGTCCAATCGGTCCATCAGGCCACCGTGCCCGGGGAGGAGGTTGCTCATGTCCTTGATGCCGAGATCACGCTTGAGCATCGACTCGGCCAGGTCGCCGAGGACCGCCACCACCGAGATCACGGCGCCGAACAGCAGGCCGTAGTAGACCGGGACGTCGAGCAGGAAGAAGAGCAGCGCGCCGCTGCCGATCGCGGCGGCCGTCATCGAGCCGGCGAAACCCTCCCAGGACTTCTTCGGGCTGATCTTCGGCGCCATCGGGTGCCGGCCCAGGAAGACGCCCGCCGCGTAACCGCCGGTGTCCGAGAGCACCACCGCGACCAGGACGCCGATCACCCGGTAGGCGCCGTCGTCCGGCTGCACCAGCATCGCCGCGAAACTCAGCAGGAACGGCACGTAGACCGCGGTCAGCACGGTGGCGGTGAAGTCACGCCGGATCGCCTTGACGCCGTCGGCGAGGCTCCACAGCGTGGCCGCGCCGACCGTCACGATCAGGCCGAGCAGGAGGGCGTCGGGTCCGGCGTACCACGCGAGGCCGGTCATCAGGGCGGAGCCGGCCACCAGTGGGATCAGCGGGACCTTCGCCCCCGCGCCGGTCAGCGCCTTCGACATCTCCCAGACGCCGACGCCGGCCGCCGCGACCAGCACGACGAGCAGGGCCCGGCGCTCGATCAGCAGGGAGGCGAGGACGAGCAGGCCCAGGCTCAGGCCGACACCGATGGCCGCCGGAAGATTACGGCCGGCACGGCTCTTGCCCTTGTTCTGGCCACGGCCGGCACGACGCCGGCCCTTGGCGCCCTTCGGAGTCGGGACGTCCGTGCCCAGCTCGGTCACGGGTGAGTCCTCGTCCGGATATTCCGGTTGAGTCGGGGGTTGCGCCATCTGCCACGACTGGCTTTCTGTCGGTCGCTGAGGGCTTCCGGCCGGTGGGGGCCAGGCGGGGGGCTGCGGTGTCGGACCGGGCGTCTGCCCGGCACGCGGATCGAGGTAGGACATCAGAGTTCGAACAGCCCCGTCTTTCCGTCGCCTTTTGTTCTCCCCCCGGACAGGAGTCGGCCCCGAGCCTACTGCACACCGAAAGAGTGGAGACAAACGAAAGCCCGGTCTCGGCACGAAGGCACAGGACCGGGCAGACGTACGGCTGAAGTCAGACCTCGAGGAGTTCCGCTTCCTTGTGCTTCAAGAGCTCGTCGACGACCGCGACGTACTTGTGCGTGAGGTCGTCGAGCTCCTTCTCGGCGCGCCGGCCCTCGTCCTCACCGGTGTCGCCGTCCTTCACCAGCTTGTCCAGCTGGTCCTTGGCCTTGCGACGGATGTTGCGGATCGCGACCCGGCTGTCCTCGGCCTTGCCCCGGGCCACCTTGATCATCTCGCGGCGCCGCTCCTCCGTCATCTGCGGAAGGTGGATGCGCAGCTGGGTGCCCTCGTTGTTGGGGTTGACACCGAGGTCGGAGTCGCGGATCGCCCTCTCGATCGGGCCCAGCTGAGTCGCGTCGTACGGCTTGACGATCACCATGCGCGGCTCCGGAACACCGACCGACGCCATCTGGGTGACCGGCGTGGGCGCGCCGTAGTAGTCGACCAGGATCTTCGAGAACATCGCCGGGGTGGCCCGGCCGGTGCGGATGGCGGCGAACTCCTCCTTGGCGTGTTCGACCGCGCTGTCCATCTTCTCCTCGGCCTCGAAGAGGGTTTCCTCGATCACCGGCTCTTCTCGCCTCCTCGCTGTCTTCGGTGGTGCGGGATGTGGGGACGTGGGCGCACGCTCACGCGGTGATGAGGGTGCCGATCCGCTCGCCCGCGCACGCGCGCACGATGGTGTCGTCGCCCTCCGCGCCGAAGACCAGCATCGGCAGCTTGTTCTCCTCGCAGAGGCTGAAGGCGGCCTGGTCGGCGACCCGCAGACCCCGCTGCAGGAGTTCCTGGAACGTGATGTTCTCGAGCTTCTGAGCGGTCGGGTCGACCCGCGGGTCGGCGGTGTAGACGCCGTCGACGCCGTTCTTGCTCATCAGCACCATGTCGGCGTGGATCTCCAGCGCGCGCTGGGCGGTCACCGTGTCGGTGGAGAAGTACGGCATACCGGCGCCGGCGCCGAAGATGACGACCCGGCCTTTCTCCAGATGGCGGATCGCGCGCAGCGGAATGTACGGCTCCGCGACCTGGGCCATCGTGATCGCGGTCTGCACCCGCGTCTCGATGCCCTCCTTCTCCAGGAAGTCCTGGAGCGCCAGGCAGTTCATCACCGTGCCCAGCATGCCCATGTAGTCGGCCCGGTTCCGGTCCATGCCCCGCTTCTGCAGCTCGGCGCCGCGGAAGAAGTTGCCGCCGCCGACCACCACGGCCACCTGGATGCCACGCCTGTTCACGGTCGCGATCTGCCGCGCCAGCGATTGGACGACGTCGGGGTCGACGCCGACCGCGCCGCCGCCGAACACCTCGCCGGAGAGCTTGAGGACAACCCGCCGCGGCCGCATGGTCGGCGGGTTCTCGTCGACCGTGGCGGACTGCTCGGTCACCAATGTCATGAGACCCGCCTTCCCTTCAGTTTCTGCAGGAGACCTTATGCGACGGGGAGGCCGGTCGCTTTATCGCGTACCCGACCTCCCGTCATTGCCTTGTTGCCTTACTCCTGGCCGACCTCGTACCGGACGAACCGGGTGACCTCGATGCCGACCTCGCTGAGGACCTGCTTGACGGTCTTCTTGTTGTCGGTCACCGACGCCTGCTCGAGCAGGACGAAGTCCTTGAAGAAGGAGTTCACCCGGCCCTCGATGATCTTGGGCAGGGCCTGCTCCGGCTTGCCCTCCTCGCGAGCGGTCTGCTCGGCCACGCGGCGCTCGGTCTCGACGACCTCGGCCGGGACCTCCTCGCGGGTGAGGAACTTCGGGCGCATCGCGGCGATCTGCATGCCGACGCCACGGGCGTCCGCGTCAGCGGCCTCGTCGCTCTTGCCGGTGTACTCCACCAGGACGCCGACCTGCGGCGGGAGGTCCTGCGCCTTGCGGTGCAGGTAGACCGCGACGGTGCCGTCGAGGATCGTGAAGCGGTTCACGACGATCTTCTCGCCGATCTTCGCGGCGTACTCCTGGATCACGTCGGCGACGGTCTTGCCGTCCAGCTCGGCAGCGAGCAGACCGGCGGCGTCGGCCACCTTGTTCTCCTCGCCGAGCTTGACCAGGCGGTCGCCGAGGGCGACGAAGTCCGGGGTCTTGGCGACGAAGTCGGTCTCACAGTTCAGCTCGAGCAGAGCCTTGCCGGAGTGGGCGACGATGCCGTTGGCGGCGGTGCGGCCGGCACGCTTGCCGACATCCTTGGCGCCCTTGATGCGCAGGAACTCGACGGCCTTGTCGAAGTCGCCGTCGGCCTCGTCGAGCGCCTTCTTGCAGTCCATCATGCCGGCACCGGTGAGGTCGCGGAGCTTCTTGACGTCCGCGGCGGTGAAGTTAGCCATGACTCTTCTTTCGATGTCAGTTCGGGACTCGGCCGCCGCCGCTGCTCTCGCGGCGACGGCGGCCGAAACGCACCTGGGACTGAGCCGAATTACTCGGCGGGAACCGCAGCGACCGGCTCGGCGGCCGGAGCCTCAGCGGCCGGAGCCTCGGCCGCGGGGGCCTCAGCGGCGGGAGCGTCAGCGGCCTTCTTCTCGGCGCCCTCGTAGAGGTCGCGCTCCCACTCGGGCAGCGGCTCGCCGGCGGCGACGGTGCCCGCCTCGGGCTTCTCGTCGGCGTTGTTGTTGCGGCCCCGGCCGGAGCGGGCGATCAGGCCGTCGGCCACGGCGGCGGCGATGACCTTGGTCAGCAGCTCGGCGGAGCGGATCGCGTCGTCGTTGCCCGGGATCGGGAAGTCGACCTCGTCCGGGTCACAGTTGGTGTCCAGCACCGCGATGACCGGGATGCCCAGCTTGCGGGCCTCGTCGACGGCGATGTGCTCCTTCTTCGTGTCCACGACCCAGATCGCCGACGGCGTCTTGCTCATGTCACGCAGACCACCGAGGGTCTTGGTGAGCTTGGTCTTCTCACGGAAGAGCTGGAGGGTCTCCTTCTTGGTGTAACCGGCGGCGGTGCCGCTCAGGTCACCCAGAGCCTCGAGCTCCTTCATGCGCTGGAGGCGCTTGTAGACCGTCTGGAAGTTGGTCAGCATGCCACCCAGCCAGCGGTGGTTCACGTACGGCTGGCCGACCCGCGTCGCCTGCTCGGCGATGGCTTCCTGAGCCTGCTTCTTGGTGCCGACGAAGAGGATGCTGCCACCCTCGGCGACGGTGTCCCGCACGAAGCTGTAGGCCTTCTCGATGTAGTCGAGGGTCTGGCGCAGGTCGATGATGTAGATACCGTTGCGCTCGGTGAAGATGAAGCGCTTCATCTTCGGGTTCCAGCGCCGGGTCTGGTGCCCGAAGTGGACACCGCTCTCCAGCAGCTGGCGCATGGTCACGACGGCCATGGTGGTTCTCCCTGATCTGCCCTGGTTGTCACGCCCACCGGCGGTGAGCGTCCTGGCGCCCGGTCGGCGGCCACGGTCGGACCCGAAGGAGTCGGGACCAGGGAAGGCCGCCGCCGCCGGCCGCCGGCGCCGGGGAAACCGGCGAGACAGCACCTGCGGAGGGCGCGCGAGGTCGACCGCACGGGGCGGTCGCCGTTCACAAGCATACGCCAACGGACGGCGGAGGCCTGGGCAGCCCTAGGCCCCGCCGTCTATCACACCTAAAGGGCGCGCTGGGGTTTTCCACACTCCCGCGTCGTCCACAGGCCGCCGGGCGGCGGCCCGCGGTCCGTGCCAGCGTCCGGCGGCATGACGACTCAGCGAAGAGCGGTCGGCGCCTACGGCGAACGGCTGGCGGCCCGGCACCTGCAGGAGAGCGGCCTGGTCCTGCTGGACCGCAACTGGCGCTGCCCGGAGGGCGAGGTCGACCTGATCCTGCGCGACGGCGACGACGTGGTGTTCTGCGAGGTGAAGACGCGGCGGACGGCGACCTTCGGCCCGCCGGCCGCCGCGGTCGGCCGACGGAAGGTGCGCAAGCTGCGCCAACTCGCCGGCCGCTGGCTGGCCGAGACCGGGATCCGGCCGCGGGAGATCCGCTTCGACGTGGTCGAGGTGCTGCCGCAGCCACGTGGTGCCACCCGTCTCGTGCACATCAAGGCGGCGTTCTGATGAGCTACGCCCGCGTGCTCTGCGCCGGCCTGACCGGGGTGACCGGCCACCTGGTCGAGGTGGAGGCCGACCTCTCGATGGGCCTGCCCGCCCTGGTCCTCACCGGCCTGCCGGACACGGCGCTGCACGAGGCCCGCGACCGGGTCCGGGCCGCCGTCCTCAACTCCGGCCGCGACTGGCCCAACCGCCGCATCACCGTGAACCTCCTCCCGGCCGGCCTCCCGAAGCACGGCAGCGGCTTCGACGTGGCGGTCGCCGTCGCGATCCTGATCAGCGCCGGGGACCTGGCGCCCGAGCGGCTGGAGGGCGTGGCGCTCCTGGGCGAGCTGGGCCTGGACGGCACGGTCCGCCCGATCCGGGGCGTCCTCCCGATGGTCGCGGCGGTCGCGCGGACCGGCGTGGCCCGCGTGATCGTCCCCCTGGAGAACGCCCGGGAGGCCGGCCTGGTCCCCGGCGTGACGGTCCGGGCGGTCGACTCGCTGCGCCGCCTCGCCGAGTTCGCCCGCGGCGACGGGCTCCTCCTCGATCCCCCGCCGATCCCGGCCGATGTTCCGCGTCCCGAACCGGACCTGGCCGAGATCTCCGGCATGCGGGCCGCCCGCTACGCGCTGGAGATCGCCGCGGCGGGAGGCCACCACCTCGCCCTGGTCGGCCCGCCCGGCGCGGGCAAGACGATGCTGGCGGAGCGCCTTCCCTCGATCCTCCCGGAGCTGGACGACGAGGCGGCGCTGGAGGTCACCGCGCTCCAGTCGATCGCCGGCACGCTTCCGTCCGGCGGCGGCCTGCTCCGCCGTCCGCCGTTCCAGGCGCCGCACCATTCGGCGAGCACGGCTTCGCTCGTGGGAGGGGGACCGGGTCTCGCCCGTCCCGGCGCGATGTCGCTGGCTCACCGCGGCGTCCTCTTCCTCGACGAGATCACCGAGGTGGCACGCAGCACGCTCCAGGCGCTGCGCGAGCCGCTGGAGAGCGGGCGGGTGGTGCTGGCCCGGGTCCGGGGCATCACCGAGTACCCGGCCCGCGTCCAGCTCGTCGTCGCCTCGAATCCCTGCCCCTGCGCCTCGCCGGCCGGCGATCAGCACTGTGTCTGCTCGCGCACCGCCCGGCGGCGCTACCAGCAGAGGATGTCAGGACCGCTGCTGGACCGGATCGACATCAAGGTCGCCGTGCAGCCGCTGCGCGCCGCGCAGCTCAACGATCTGTCGGTGCCGCCCGAGCCGTCCGCGGTGGTCGCCGCCCGGGTGGCCCGGGCCCGCGACGCCGCCCGGGCCCGCTGGTCCGCGACCGGCTGGTCGCTGAACAGCGAGATCCCGGGGCCGGCCCTGCGGCGCCCGCCCTGGGGCCTGCCGCCGCCTGACACCGAGGTGCTGCGTCGCGCGCTCGATCGAGGCGCCCTGTCGGCGCGCGGCTTCGACCGGGCACTGCGGCTCGCCTGGACGATCGCCGACCTGGACGGGCGCGACCGGCCGGGTCCGGGCGACGTGGCCGAGGCCTACCAGCTGCGGATGGGCGAGCTCACCGTCCAGGACCGGGAGCGCAGCGATGACGCCGCCTGATGAGGAGCGGGTGGCCCGGGTGGCTCTCACGTGGTTGTTCGAGCCGGGGAATCGGGTGGTTTGGGAGTTGGTGCAGCAGGTGGGTGCCGGGGAGGCGCTGGCCGTGCTGCTCGGGGACGGGCTGCCGGGTGGGCGGCTGCGGGGAACGGTGGCGGCGCGGCTGAAGGCCGGGGATCCGCGGCGGTTCGCGGAGACGGCTCTGCGACGGGGTCACCGGATGGGGGCGCGGGTCGTGGTGCCGTCGGACGCCGAGTGGCCGGGCCGGGTGGACGATCTGGCCGGGCTGGAGGTGGAGAGCGGTGGGCGGGTCAACGCGGACACCAGGCCGCCGCTCTGTCTGTGGGTGCGGGGCGAGCCGCCGCTGGGCGAGTCCTTCGCACGGTCGGTCGCGATCGTGGGGGCGAGGGCGGCCAGCTCGTACGGGATTCACGTGGCCGGCGATCTGGCGCACTCGCTCGCCGAGCGGGGCTGGACGGTGGTCTCGGGCGGCGCGTTCGGGATCGATGCGGCGGCTCATCGGGGTGCGCTCGTGGCGGGCGGGCGTACCGTCGCGGTCCTCGCCTGCGGGGTGGAACGGCCCTATCCGGCGGGGAACGCCATGATGTTCGACCAGATCCTCGAGCAGGGGCTGGTGGTCAGCGAGTGGCCGCTCGGGGCGGAGCCGCTCAGGCATCGGTTCCTGATCCGCAACCGGGTGATCGCGGCCGCTACCGCCGGGACCGTCGTGGTGGAGGCGGCGGCGCGCAGTGGCGCGACGCAGACGATGAACCGGGTGCTGTCGCTGAGCCGGCCGGCCATGGTGGTGCCCGGTCCGGTGACCTCGGCGATGTCGGTCGGCTGCCACGCGATCCTGCGCGCCAGCCCGGACGCCCACGTCGTCACGTCCGCTGACGACGTGCTGGAGGACGTGGGGGCGATCGGCGAGTACCTGCCTCCGCCACCCCGCGGCGAGCACCGGGAGCGGGACGTGCTGGACGAGGAGTCGTCACTCGTCATGGAGGCGTTGCCGGCGCGGGGCTCGTCCACCGCCGAGGAGATCGCCGCGGCCGCCGGGCTGGATCTGCGGACCGTGCTTCGACGACTGTCTCTTCTGGAGCTGACCGGCTTGATCGTCCGCAGAGGAGACGGTGTCGCGCTCGCACGAAAGAGGGGGTGTTGACGCCGCGCCAGTTTAGAGGTGGTAAAGCACCATAGGAGTGATTCCGCCGGCATGATCGCGGCACACCGGCGACCGGCTCGACCCGCGCCGGTGATCGTCCGGCGGCGGATGGCCGGTGCTGCCGCGCGCCGGGGGTCGCGGCGCGCGAACGGGGTCAGTCCTCGGAGTCGTCCAGGTCGCGTCGATGGACCTTCATCCATGCTTCTACGTCCTCCACGAGCCAAACCTTGCCCTGAGCAAGGTCGGCGACCGGCTTCGGAAAGTCGGCTCGACTCGTGATCTGGTACGCCCGCTGACGGCTGACTCCGCCCAGCCGGATGCGAATCTCGTGTGCGCCCATGAGGCGGATCGGCTTCACTCCCACATGATCGACCGTAGGCGTGAGACTATTAGTCAAGGGTAAACTGTGTGTACGCCAGCTAGGTGTGGAGCAACTACGGTGGGTTCGCGTACCGCAGCTCAGCGCGGTGAAAGCCCGCCGGCTTGGAGGTCCCTCATGGCGTATGTCGAGCACACCTACGAACGACCACACTGGGGCTGCCGTGTGTGCGGCTTGCCGTGGCCCTGCGCTACCGCGAGAAAAGACCTGTCCACCGAGTACCGCGTCTATCCATCGTTGCTGTCGGTCTACACCGGCCATCTGATGTACGAGGCGCTCGGCGACATGTGGACGGACAACGTAACGCTGCCGGACCTCCACGAGCGATTCCTCGCCTGGGTGCCGCGCGACCCGGAGGAGCGATGACGACCCGCCAGTGGGATGGGACGATGGGCGGCGATGCGAACCCGTCAACTGCATGAGGCACTGCCGCCGACCCTGCGCCAGGCGGTGGACGACTTCGGGCAGCACCTGGCCGGAGTCGAGAACCGGTCGGAGCACACGGTCCGGGCCTACCTCGGCGATGTGGTCTCACTGCTGGACCACGCCGTCCGGGAGGGCCGGTACGGCCTCGACGACCTGGACATCACGGTGCTGCGCGGGTGGCTGGCCGCCCGGATGGGCGAGGGCGCTGCGCGTACCTCTCAGGCGCGGCGCGCGGCAGCGGCACGCGCCTTCACCGGCTGGGCCCACCGCGCCGGTCGCGCGTCCGACGACCCGGGCGCGCAGCTCGCCAGCCCGCGCGCGCACCGGAACCTTCCGGCCGTCCTCCGCGCCGACCAGGCCGAGGCGCTGGTCACCCAGCAGTCCGCGAAACACCGGCCGAAGGATCGGCAGGAGACGGCAGAGGACGAGCGACAGGCAGCAGAGGACCGGCCGGCGACCCCGGAGGGGATTCGTGATCGGGCGGTTCTGGAGATGCTCTACGCCACCGGCATCCGGGTCTCCGAGCTCTGCGGGCTGAACCGCGCCGACGTCGACCACGGGCGGCAGGTCGTGCGGGTGTTCGGGAAGGGCGCGAAGGAACGGGCCGTCCCCTACGGACACCCGGCCCGGGACGCGCTGGATCTCTGGCTGCGCGCCGGCTGGCCGGAACTGGCGAACCGGCTGAGCCGGGACGCGCTGTTCCTGGGGGCGAAGGGCGGCCGCCTGCAGCCGACGGTGGTGCGGCGGATCGTGGCGGGCGCGGCCCGGGCGGCGGGGCTGCCGCACACCAGCCCGCACGACCTGCGGCACTCCGCGGCCACCCATCTGCTCGACGGCGGCGCCGACCTGCGTGCGGTGCAGGAGCTGCTCGGGCACAGCTCGCTGTCGAGCACACAGATCTACACCCATGTGTCCACCGAGCGCCTGCGCGCGGCTTTCAAACAGGCACACCCCCGCGCCTGAGGACGTACGATCCGTCTATGAGCGCCGAAGATCCGCCCCGGTCCATACCCGGCGCCCGGCTGATGTTCTCGCTGGATCCGGCGGTGTCCTATCTGAACCACGGCGCGTTCGGGGCTGTCCCGATCAACGTGCAGCGCGCGCAGCAGCGTCTCCGCGACGAGATGGAGGCGAACCCGCTGCGCTTCTACGGCAGCGGGCTGCCCGACCGGATCGTCCACACCCGCCGGCACCTCGCCGCCTTCCTCGGCGCCGACCCGGACGGCAGCGCCCTCGTGCCGAACACCACCGCGGCGGTCTCGCTGGTCCTGCAGTCGATCCGGTTCGAGCCGGCCGAGGAAGTGCTGCTCACCGATCACTCCTATGGTGCGGTGGCGATGGCGGTGCGGCGTCAGTGCCGGCGTACCGGCGCGTCCGCGCGGACCGTGGCGATCCCGCTGGGCGCGACGGACACCGAGGTGGTCTCCCGGATCCGGTCCGCGTTGCGGCCCGGCCGGACCCGGCTCCTGGTGGTCGATCAGATCTCTTCGGCGACGGCTTCCCTCTTCCCTGTACGCGAGATGGTCGCCGCCGCGCGAGAACACGACATCCCGGTGCTCGTCGACGCCGCGCACGTGCCGGGCATGCTGCCCGTCGACGTCTCCGCGATCGGCGCCGACTTCTGGGTCGGCAACCTGCACAAGTGGGCGTGGGCGCCGCGGGGCACCGCCCTGCTCAGCGTGGCGCCGGAATGGCGGCGGCGGATCGACCCGCTCATCGTCTCCTGGGACCACGACGAGGGGTATCCACTGTCGGTGGAGATGCAGGGGACGATCGACTACACGCCCTGGCTGGCCGCTCCCGCCGGTGTCTTCACCCTGCGCACCCTCGGCTGGGAGGCGGTGCGGCAGCACAACGCGGAGCTGGCGGCGTACGGGCAGAGGGTTGTCGGTGCGGCCCTCGGCCTGGCGCCCTCCGACCTGCCCAGCCCCGCCGGGCCTGGGGTCTCCATGCGCGTGGTGCCGCTGCCGGCCGGGCTCGCGACGACGACGCCCGAGGCGATCGCGCTGCGCCAGCGGATCGCCGACAAGCTGGCGGTGGAGACCGCGGTGAACGCGTGGGGCGGCCGCGGCCTGCTCCGGCTGAGCGCCCAGGTCTACAACCGCCCGGAGGAGTACCTGCATCTGGCCGAGCACCTGCCCGCGCTGCTAGCGACCCTCCAGCGGTAACAGCCTGACCCGGCCCAGCCCGAGCAGCGCCAGCGGATCGAGGTAGTCGTCGCCGCGGCGCAGCCCCCAGTGCAGGCAGACCGGCTCGGGACAGCCGGCGTGACCGATTTCGATCGTGCCGAGCGGCTCACCCGCCACCACCCGGTCACCGCGCGAGACGCTCGCGGCGACCGGCTCGTAGGTGGTACGCAGACCGCCGGCGTGCGCCACGCTCACCACACCGCGCCCGGCCACCCGACCGGCGAAGACGACGGTCCCGGCGCCGGCCGCGCGCACCCCGGCGGACGGGCGGGCGGCGAGGTCGACGCCGCGATGCCCGGACAGCCAGCGCTCGGGTGGTGGATCGAAGCGCCGCAGGACGTGCGGTGACGCCATCGGCCACCGGAACGGAACCGGCGGCCGATCGGCGAACGTCGTGACGGCGAGCAGCAGACTCAGCAGGAAGGACATGCGGGCCAGCGTGCCCGGACGCCTCCCCGCTCGCGACCGGCCCTGTGGACGGCCGCGAACTGTGGAGAACCTATCCGCCGAAGCCCGGTTCGTCGGGCAGGGAGATGTCCGGCTTCTCCAGCTCCTCGACGTTCACATCCTTGAACGTCATGACCCGCACGTTCTTCACGAAGCGAGCCGGACGGTACATGTCCCAGACCCAGGCGTCGTGCATCTCCACCTCGAAGTACACCTCGCCGTCGGAGTTGCGCACATGCAGGTCGACCTGGTTGGCCAGGTAGAACCGGCGCTCGGTCTCCACCACGTAGGAGAACTGGCGGACGATGTCGCGGTACTCCCGGTAGAGCTGCAGCTCCATCTCGGTCTCGTACTTCTCGAGATCCTCTGCGCTCATCGTGTCTCGCCCTCCATGGCCTTATCTTCCCCCACCGAGACCGGTGGCTGAGGTTGTCCGCCCGACGCCACGCCGACGGTACCCTCAGCCGCCTCGGGAAGCAGCAGCGGCTCGGTAACGGCTGAGTCGAAGTCATCGGACTGGTCGAACAGTGTCGCCGCCGCCCGCTCCACGGGCCGGCGTGCCCGGGGCGGCCGGTTGACGCGCCCGGAGGCCGCGGCGACGTTCACGTATGAGAAGCGGTGCTCGGCACACGGCCCGTGCTCGCGCAGCGCGGCGGTGTGGTCGTCGGTGATGTAGCCCTTGTGCACGGCGAACCCGTACGCCGGGAACTTGTCGTGCAGCTCCACCATCAGCCGGTCCCGGGTGACCTTGGCCAGCACGCTGGCCGCCGCGACGCAGGCGGCGACCCGGTCGCCTTTCCACACCGCGAGGCCGGGCGCGCCCAGGCCGTCCACCGGGAAGCCGTCGGTCAGCACGTATTCCGGGCGGACGGTCAGCGACGCCAGCGCCCGGCGCATCGCCGCGAGGTTGCAGACGTGCAGGCCGCGGGCGTCCACCTCGGTCGGCGGGATGATCATCACGGACCAGGCCAGCGCCTTCGCCACCACCTGCTCGTAGACCCGCTCGCGGGCCGCGGGGGTCAGCAGCTTGGAGTCGGCCAGGCCGGGGATCTCGCCGCGCCGGCCCTCCGGCAGGATCGCAGCGGCCGCCACCAGCGGACCGGCACAGGCGCCACGGCCGGCCTCGTCGGCGCCGGCGACATGGCGGAACCCACGGCGCTGCAGAGCCTGCTCGAGCGCGTAGAGGCCCGCCTCCCGGCGGACGACGGTGCGGGGCGGAGCGAGCATCAGACGACCTCTCCCGCCGAGACGGCCCGCAGGAGCGTGGCGAGCTCCCTCGGGAAGATCTCCTCGGTGCTCGCCTCGATCTCGGCGGCCGACCACCAGCGGTGCTCGGTGATGGTCAGCTGCTCGGTCGCGTCCATCCCGGCGGTGTCGACCTGCCACTCGGCGACGCGCAGGACGAAGAATTCCTGATCTTGACGATAGTGCCCGCCGTCGAACTCGAACTCGGTCAGCTCCCGCCAGACCGGCGCGCCGAGATCGCCGGCCCGGGCGCGTAGCCCGGTCTCCTCGAACAGCTCGCGGGCCGCCGCCTCGGCGACCGTCTCGCCGGGCTCCAGGCCACCACCCGGGGTGAACCACCAGTGCTTGCCGGGCCGGGCCGGGTCGCCGCCGTGCAGCAACAGAACCCGCCCCGCCCGGTCGAGGAGCAGGACGCGGCCGGCACGGCGGTCAATCACGGTCACGGAACCAAGCCTATTGCGCTCGCGGGCGACCCGGCGAATCGGTCACTTGCCGGACGCGTTCGGGATCGACTCGTACGAATCCGGCACCGACAGCCAGGTGGCACGGCCCGCCGGCCAGAAGATGGTGAACGCGCGGCCGACGACGGAGTCGATCGGCACGGTCGCGTCGGCGAGCTTGCCGTCCTCGTCGGTCGCGGTGCTCTGCTCGTAGTGCTCCAGGGAGTCGCCGGAGGCCTCCCGGTGGTCGCCCATCACCCAGAGCCGGCCGGCCGGCACGGTGATGTCGAAGTTCTGATCGGCCACCTGGTTCCGGGTGCCGTCGTCCTCGGTGTAGATGTACGGCTCGTCGAGGGAGACGCCGTTGATCATGAGGCGCTGCTCGTTGTCGCAGCAGACGACGTTGTCACCGGGGGTGCCGATGACCCGCTTGATGAAATCCTCGCCCTCGGTGCCGGACTGCCACTCGGTCGGCGCCTTGAACACGATGATCTCGCCGCGACGGGGGTCGCGGAAGTCGTAGACGAGCTTGTTGACCAGAACGCGGTCCCAGACGTTGAGCGTGTGCTCCATCGACGGGGACGGGATGTAGAACGTCTGCAGGACGAAGGCGCGGACCAGAACCGCCACCAGGATCGCCACACCCAGCAGAATGGGTAGTTCGCGCCAGAACGAACCTTTGCGCTTCTCGGTCTGCTCGTCAATCACGCTCGGAGCCTACGTCGTCGAGTCACGAACGACATGCCGGAACGCGCGGATAAAACGACACCGAGCAGAAGCGGCAGAACCTCGCCGGCCACGACCGGGTCGGCTTCCCGATAGCGCGCCGGGTGGCCGGCCGCCGCCGTCGGATGCTCCGTCGCGAACTGTTTCCACACGTCAGGAACGCTGAGACTGGTGAAGTGATCACTCGGCCAGACCACCACGAAGGCGCGGCCGATGACGTTCTCGATAGGGACCGGCCCCTGGCAGCGGGCATCCTGGGAGACCGATCGGTGGTCGCCCATCACGAACATCTGCCCGGCCGGCACGGTCACCTCGTCGAACCGGCGGCTCGTGCACTGCCCGGGGATCGGCGGCTGGTTCAGGTCGGAGTTGAAACCCTCGGCGATGTACGGCTCGTCGATGCCGACCCCGTTGACGGTGATCCGGCCCTGATCGTCACAGCACGCGACCTTGTCACCCGGAAGGCCGATCACCCGTTTGATGAAGTCGCGCTCGCCGGGCCGGCTGACACCGACGAGGTCGCCGATCGTCCGGCCGAGCTTCGCGACGAACGCGTTGCTGACCGTCTCGGTCACCTCGGGCGCCCAGTCGTCGGTGCCCCGGAACACCACGACCTCGCCGCGGAGCGGATCGCGCATGTCGTAGACGACCTTGTTGACCAGGACCCGGTCCTTGATCTGGAGCGTGTTCTCCATCGACCCGGACGGGATGTAGAACGCCTGGACCAGGAAGGTCCGGATCAGCACAGCGAGGCAGAACGCCACCACGAGCAGCAGCGGCAACTCCTGCCAGAGCGGCATCTCCTTGCGCCGGATCATGCCCCGGCGCCGTCGGGACGGCGTATAGCCTTCCATCGGTTCCACGCTTCGCATCTCCTGCCGTCGACCCGGCCGAACCGCCCCCGGATACAGCACTACCGCCCGAGTTTCCCGGCTAGGGAAAGTTACGGGCGGTAGGTCTGAAAAGGTTCACCAGAACCGTCCGGCACGACCAAGCGTAGTTCGCCCACGCCCTGTCGCGCCGGACCAGGTCGGCCGTCAGACGGTCTGCTTCTCCCGAAGCTCCTTGATCTTGGCCTTCTTGCCACGGAGCTCGCGCAGGTAGTAGAGCTTGGCGCGGCGGACGTCACCACGGGTGATGACCTCGATCTTGTCGATCGCCGGGCTGTTGAACGGGTAGGTCCGCTCGACACCGACGCCGAAGCTGATCTTCCGGACCTTGAAGGTCTCCCGCAGGCCCGCACCGTGGCGAGCGATCACGACGCCCTGGAAGATCTGGACGCGGGAACGGTTACCTTCGACGACTCGTGCGTACACCTTGATGGTGTCACCGGCCCGGAAGTCCGGGGTGTCGGTGCGCACCGACTGGGCGTCAAGAGCGTCCAGCGTGTTCATCGCTGCATCCTCGTGCTATGGCGCACCGGGTGTTCGGTGCGCGATGGGTGATCCTGATCCCCCGCCACTCAAGGGGATCCTCGCCCCTCCCCGCGGCGCGGGTCGGAGACGGCAACCCCACTACTCTGCCACACCCGGCGGCGGGATCTGAAATCCGCCCTCCACCAGCGCCTTCCGGTCCTTAGCGTCCAGATTTTCCGGAGGATAGGCGGCCCACATGTCGGGGCGCCGGGTGGCGGTACGCACCATGCTCTGCACGCGCCGCCAGCGCGCGATCCGGCCGTGGTCGCCGGACCGCAGCACGTCCGGCACCTCGCGGTCGCGCCAGGACTGCGGCTTCGTGTAGACCGGGGCCTCCAGCAGACCCGCAGCGTGCGACTCCTCGGTCAGCGAGTCGGCGTTGCCGAGCACACCGGGCAGCAGCCGGGTGATCGCCTCCATGATCACGATGACCGCGACCTCGCCACCGAACAGCACGTAGTCGCCGAGCGAGACCTCGCGCACCGGCATCCGGTCCGCCGCGTCGTCGATCACCCGCTGGTCGATGCCCTCGTAGCGGCCGCAGGCGAAGACCAGGTGATCGAGGCCGGCCAGTTCGTGCGCGTCGGCCTGGGTGAACCGCTTGCCGACCGGCGACGGGATCACCAGGGTCGCGCCCGGCGTCGCCACCGCGTCCAGGGCCTCACCCCACGGCTCGGGGCGCATCACCATGCCGGGACCGCCGCCGTACGGGCTGTCGTCCACCGTCCGGTGCACGTCATAGGTCCAGGTACGCAGATCGTGCACGGAGAGGTCGAGCGTCCCGGTCGTCCGCGCCTTGCCGATCAGCGAGAGGTCGAGCGGGGCGAAGTAATCCGGGAAGATCGAGATGATGTCGACCTTCACAGGTCCAGCAGGCCTTCCGGGAGATCGACGATCACACGGCCGCCGTCGAGGTCCACGGTCGGCACCATCGCGGTGACGAACGGGATCAGCGCGGTCCCGCCGCCCGCCTTGGCGAGCACGATCAGGTCCGAGGACGGCGCATGGTCGATCCGCTGCACGGTGCCCAGCGCCGACCCGTCGACCGACTCGACCCGCAGCCCGATGAGCTGGTGGTCGTGGAACTCCTCGGGGTCCTCCGGGGGCGCCACATCGGCGCTGTCCACCTGGAGGTAGACGCCACGCATCGCCTCGGCGACGTTGCGGTCGTGGATGCCCTCGAAGACGGCGATGCCGCGGCCCTGATGCCAGCGGATCTGCTCGAGGACGAGCCGCTCGGGAACTTCGAAACGAGCGCCTTCAGCGGGAGCGCCCGCCGGGCCGGCGTTCACCCGGCGGTCCCTGGGGACCTCCGTGATGAACACCGACCCGACGGTGAAGCGTTCCTCGGGCTCGTCGGTCCGCACGACGACCGAGACCTCGCCCCGGATCCCGTGCGGCTTACCGATCTGGCCGACGACTAGCAGCATCGATCAGTACGCGTCGACGATGTCGACGCGGATGCCGCGGCCGCCGATCGACCCGATCACCTGACGCAGGGCCTTGGCCGTCCGGCCGCCGCGCCCGATGACCGTTCCCAGGTCCTCCGGGTGCACGCGAACCTCGAGCCGCTTGCCGCGGCGCGAGTCGACCAGGCGAACCCGGACGTCGTCCGGGTTGTCGACGATGCCCTTGACGAGGTGCTCCAGCGCGGGCCGGAGCGCCCCGTCAGCTTGCGTCGGCGCCGGCACCGGCCGGGTCCTGTGCAGTCTCGGCGACGGCCTCACGGTTCGGCTCGGCCGGGTCGGCAGCCTTGGTGTCGGCCGGGCGAGCCTCGGCGACCTCCGGAGCAGCGGCCTTCTTCGACTTCGGCGTGGTGGCCGGCTTGGTGTCGGCGACACCGGCAGCGGCCTTCGCCTCTTCGTGGTAGATCTCGGTCTTGCTCTGCTTGCTCGGCGCGACGAGCAGCGGCGGCGGGGCCGGCAGGCCCTTGAACTGCTGCCAGTCGCCGGTCTTCTCGAGGATGCGCTGCACGGCCTCGCTCGGCTGAGCGCCGACGCCGAGCCAGTACTGGACGCGCTCGGACTTGACCTCGATCACCGAGGGGTGTTCCTTCGGCTGGTAGATGCCGACGTACTCGATGGCGCGGCCGTCGCGCTTGGTGCGCGAGTCGGCGACGACGATGCGGTACTGCGGGTTGCGGATCTTGCCCATCCGCAGGAGCCGGATCTTAACGGCCACGGTGTTTTCGCTCCTGATGACTGCGTGGGTGAAGCCGACCGGAACCCACGTGGGGATGCGGGACCGATGCCTCGTGGACTGGCGGAGCGATCAGGGGTTAGAGGGCGCCTGTCGCATGCCGGATACCAACAACTCATTCTGCCAGATGAGAGCGGCCGTTTCCCAACCGGGCCCCGGGTCGGTCCCAGCCGGGCGGGATCTCCAGCGGCGCCACCTCGTCCGGACCGGGCCGGAAGTCCGTCCAGGTGCCGTCGAAGGGGAAGTCGCCGGCCTCGATCTTCTTGATCACCCGGCGGCCCTCGGCCCACACCGCGTCCGGATCCGGCACCCAGTAGTGCTCGGGTAGGGCGAGACGCTCGGCGAACTCGTCCTCGTCCTTCCAGCGCCAGGTGCGATCAGGCCGGGCCACCACATCCAGGTCCTGGTCGATCACGTCGACGCCGCCCAGATCACCGTCGTCCCAGCGCACCGCGTGCTCCTCGAGGTTCACGTACCACTCGCGGAACTCGCCGCCCTCGGTGCGGAAGAACCAGACCGAGTGCTCGCCCTCGGCCGGCACGAACATCAGGATGCCCGGGCCGTTCCACCGGGCCGGGACCAGGCGGCGCTCGGTGGCCGACCACTCGGCGAACGGCATGTCCCGCACGCCCCGGCCGTCCACGGCCACCTCGTTCACCACCGCCGAGCCGCGGGGCAGCCAGAGCAGCAGCCCGCGGTCGTCGTCGGAGATCACGAGGCAGGGCCGGACGTGGACCAGCCGGCCGCCCGAGAAGTTCCGGTAGACGACCGGCCGGCCCGCGACGAAACGCATCGTCAGTACGAGCGGCCCAGGTAGGCGATCAGGTCCGGCTCGTCGTCCGACTCCGGCATCGAGCCGTCCTCGCGGGTCAGGCAGCGGACGGTGACCGCCTTGCCGTTCGCCTCCTTCTCGCCGGCCTCGCCGACCGCCGACCACGGCACCCGGGCGAAACCGGTCTGCGACGCCTCGATCGCCTCGCCGAGGGTCTTCACGTCGACGGTGTGCTCCACCCGGAACGCCAGCGCGTCATCGAACATCCGCTGCTGGTCGGCCTTGAGCGCGCTGGTGACCGCGCCCACCACGTCGGCGAGCGGGATCGGGGACTTGCTGCCGTCGATCCGGCGGGCGACCGTCACGTTCCCGGTCGCGAGGTCCCGCGGACCCACCTCGACGCGGATCGGGATGCCCTGGAGTTCGGCGTCCACGGCGCGGCGGCCGAAGGGGATGTCGGCCCGGTCGTCGAGCTTCACCCGTACGCCGGCGGTCTTGAGCTCCTCGCTCAGCTTGACCGCCGCTTCAGTGACGCCCTCGCCCGCCTTGACCACCATGATCTGCACCTGGATCGGCGCGAGGCGCGGCGGAAGCCGCAGGCCGTTGTCGTCGCCGTGCACCATGATCAGACCGCCGAGCATCCGCGTCGACGTGCCCCATGAGGTGGTCCAGGCGTGCTCGACGGTGCGGTCGGCCGACGAGTACGTGATGTCGAACGCCTTCGCGAAGTTCTGCCCGAGCTCGTGCGACGTGCCCATCTGCAGGGCCTTGCCGTCACGCATCATGGCCTCGACGGTCATCGTGTTCGTCGCGCCGGCGAAACGCTCGCCCTTGGTCTTGCGGCCCGGGATGACCGGGATCGCCAGGATCTCCTCCATGAACGCCTGGTAGACGTTGTGGTGGATGTCGCGGGCGTGCTCGCGCGCGTCCTGCTCGGTCGCGTGCGCGGTGTGCCCCTCCTGCCAGAGGAACTCGGTGGTCCGCAGGAAGGTACGCGGCCGCAGCTCCCAGCGCACCACGTTGGCCCACTGGTTCAGCAGCAAGGGCAGATCACGGTACGAGTCGACCCACTTCGCCATGAACTCGCCGATGACCGTCTCACTGGTCGGGCGGACCACCAGCGGCTCGGCGAGCTCCTTGCCACCGGCGTGGGTGACCACGGCGAGCTCCGGCGAGAAGCCCTCCACGTGGTCGGCCTCGCGGCGCAGGTAGTTCTCCGGGATGAAGAGCGGGAAGTAGGCGTTCTGCACGCCGGCCGCCTTGATCCGGGCGTCCATGTCGGCCTGCATCCGCTCCCAGATGGCGTAGCCCACCGGCCGGATCACCATCGTCCCGCGCACCGGGCCGTTGTCGGCGAGTTGCGCCTTGGCGATCAGGTCCTGGTACCAGCGGGGAAAGTCCTCCGCACGGGGAGTGAGCACGCGAGCCATGAGGAGACATCCTAGTCGCGGCCGTACCGCAACCTGCCGGGTGGGCGTCCCGTGTCCTTTTCTGTGAAGGTCGACTTCGACGTGTTCTACCGGGACACCTCCCGGCGGCTGATGCGGTACGCCTACGGGCTCACCGGCGATCCGGGCGAGGCGCAGGACCTGGTGCAGGAGGCGTACGCCCGGGCCTGGCAGCGCTGGCGGCGGGTGTCGGCGTACGAGGACCCGGAGGCGTGGCTGCGCCTCGTCGTGAACCGGCTCTCCACCGACCGCTGGCGGCGGCTGTTCGTGCGCCGCGATCACGCCGCCGCCCAGCTGCCGGGCCCGTCCGTCCCGCCGCCCTCCGAGGACGTGGTCCTGCTGGTCCGGGCCATGCGCACGCTGCCCGCCGCGCACCGCCGGGCGCTCGCGCTGCACTACCTGCTGGACCGCTCGGTCGCCGACATCGCCGAGGAGACCGGCGCCACCACCAGCACCGTCAAGTCGTGGCTGTTCCGCGGGCGGGCTGGCCTCGCCGCCGCTCTCGGCCTGGACAGCCCGGAAGGAGTCCGCCGTGTCCGCTGATCTGGAGAGGATGTTCGAGGCGGCGGGACGGCACGCGGACACCTACCCCCTCGCGGAGCTGACCGAGGTGCGGCGGCGCGGCGCCCGGCGCAAGCGGATCCGGGCCGCCGTGGCGTCCGGCGCCGCGGTGCTCGTGATCCTGGCCGGGGCCGGCGTCGTGTGGCAGCGGCGGCACGCCGAGCCGATCCTGCCGGCGACCACACCGGCCCGGGTGCGCGGGATGGAACCGGTCGGCGAGCCGCTGCGCGCCCCGGCCGGCTCGACCTGGGACACCGCGCGGGTCGCCGGCGACCGCGGGTACGGGCTCACCACGAGCCCGGACAGCAGGGTGTACGCCACCGGCGCCGCGAGCTGGGTCTCCGAGTCGTTCGGTGAGCTCGGCTACGACGAGGGGCCGATCGCGGCACCAGAGACGCTGATCGTCAGGACCGGCACGGCCCTGCTCTTCCACGACCCGGGCACCGGCACGCGGCGGTGGGAGCTGCCCACCGGCGGCGACGACCGGTTCGAGCTGTACACCGGCCTGATCGTCCGGATCGACGGCGGCAGCCACGCCGTCGAGGCCTTCGACGTGGTCACCGGCGCCCGGCTCTGGTCGGTGCCGCCCGGCGACGACCGTCCCGCCGAACTCGCCGGGATGCGGACCGCAGCGGACCCCGGCGAGATCGACCCGGCCGGCGGCGGGCCGTTCGGGCAGACGAAGTTCGCGAAGGCGTTCCCGCTCACCGGCGACCGGCTGGCCGTCGTCACCACCGGCGGCGTCGTCGCGATCCGGGACGTCCGGACCGGCGAGCTGGTCTCGTCGGTTCCGGCCGCCCCCGCCATGCCGGGCACCGCCGTGGCGTACGACGGCGTCGTCTACACCGTCTCGCGGGCCGGAGACGGAACGCGCGAAGTCCACGCCACCGGCGCCACCTCGTCACGGGTGGTCTTCGGCGACCGGCGGGCGTTCACCGGCTCCTTCCCGTGCGGCACGGCCCGGCTCTGCGTCTACGAGCAGCGGGACTCCGGGACGTACCTGCTGGTCGTCGACGCCGCCGACGGCCGGGTGGTCCGGGAGACGCCGTTCCCGTACGACCCCGGCGTCTCGTCGGCCCGGCTCGGCCGCATCGTGGTCTCCACCACGTCCGGGACCGGGCAGCGGACCGTGATCCTCGGCGCGGACGGCCGGGTCCTCGCCGACGTGCCGGGCGTGGGCGGGTTCATCGACGACGGCAACGTGCTGGCGCTGGTCCGCGACGACGCCACCGGCCGGTTCACCGCCGTGGGGATCTCCGCTGTGGACGGGCGGCAGATCCCGCTCGGCACCATGCCGGAGATCTCCGGACGCTGCGACTGGAGCGCCGACCGGCTGGCCTGCCCGGCCGGGTCCGAGCTGTGGACGTGGAGATTCGTGCGCTGAGACGCAACCCGGCAGCGCCGTCCGTCGTGTCTGATCGGGGAAAGGGCGGTGAGATGACGGGGACCGACGACTTCGACGCGTTCTACCGGGACACGTCCCGGCGGCTGACGCGGTACGCGTACGGCCTGACCGGCGACTCCGGGGAGGCGCAGGACCTGGTCCAGGAGGCGTACGCCCGGGCCTGGCAGCGCTGGCGGCGCGTGTCGGCGTACGAGGATCCGGAGGCGTGGCTGCGCCTCATCGTGAACCGGCTCTCCACCGACCGCTGGCGCCGGATCTTCCGCCGCCGGGACCACGCCGCCGCGCAACCACCCGAGCCGCCGTTCCCGCCACCGTCGGAGAACACCGTCCTGCTCGTCCGGGCCATGCGGGATCTACCGGCGGCGCATCGCCAGGCGCTCGTCCTGCACTACCTGATGGACCGCAGCATCGCCGAGATCGCCACCGAGACGGGCGCGTCCACCGGCACGGTCAAATCCTGGCTGTCCCGCGGGCGGGCGGGTCTGGCGGCAGCCATCGGCAACGACAGCCGGGAAGGGGCGAACAATGTCCGTTGATCTCGACGAGATGTTCGCGGATCTGAGCCGGGACGGCGACATGGTCCCGGTCGGCCCGGCCGAGGGCGCCCGGCGGCGAGGCGCCCGGCGCAGCCGCAACCGGGTGGTGGCGGCGGCGCTCGCGATCCTGCTGGTGGCCGGCGGCGCGGGAGCCGTGGTGTGGCAGCGCGGCCATCGCGCCGAACCGGTCCTGCCCGCTACGCCGAATTCGCCGATCCGGGGCCTGCAACCCCTGGGCGATCCGCTCGACGCGGGCGCGGGCCGCACCTGGCACTACACGGCCGCGTCGGAGGGGCGGCTGTTCGCCGTCTCCGTCCCGTCCGCCGCGAGCGTCGACGCCCGCGAGAACCGGGGCTTCGCCGCCGACGAGCGCACCGGCGACCCGCTCTGGAGCACCCCGGCCGAGCTGGGCGGCACCGACGTACCGGTCCCGATCCCCGGCACCGTGCTGCTGCGGGAGGCGGCGCCCCGGCCGATCATGCACCTCCTCGACCCGGCGACCGGGACCGAACGCTGGTCGCTGCCGCACGCCCTCGACGACCAGCTGGTCTTCCACCCCGATGTGCTGGTGCGGATGCACGACGCCGACGGGATGACCGAGGGTCTGGACATCCGCACCGGCGCCCGGCTGTGGTCGGCGCCCGCGGGTGCGGACCGGCCGCGGTGGACGTCCGGGATCAGCGCCGCGGACGGCACCCGGCGCTGGTCGCCGGCCGGCAACGACGAGTTCAGCGACGGCTACCTGTTCCAGCAGCTCGCGAGCGGACGCATGGTGATCCGGGACGTCCGTACCGGTGAGGTCCGCAACAGCATCGCGAAGGTGCTGTCCGACCAGAGCGGGTACACGACGGTGCACGACGGTTCGGTGGTCTGGCCGGTCGGCAACGAGATCCGGGCCGCCGCGCTCGGCGACGACAGCACCGCACGGGTGATCTACACGTACGAGGAGGGCCAGGAGTTCCAGGGCCTCTTCGGATGCGGGCAGGGGCGGATCTGCGTGAGCCTGGGCTCTCCGGACGGCCGGCTCGTGGCGGTCGACATCGCCTCGGCGCGCGAGCTGTGGAGCGCTAAGACCAGCGGGACGACGGGCGGCGCCGGCTCTCGCTCGGGCCGCACGCTCACGATCGGCATGCGCGGGGCGATGCTGCACGACGCCGACGGCCGCGTCCTCTATGAGGGAGGCTCCCAGATCGGCTGGATCGACGACGCCAACCTGCTGGAATTCGACGCGGGCCCGGTGGCCGTCCTGGTGTCGGCCGCGGACGGGACCCGGACGGTTCTGGGTGAGGTGCCCGGCGCCACGGTACGGCCGGGCGCCGGAGCCGACTGCGCGTGGAGCACCGAAACCCTGGCCTGTGCCGACGGTTCCCTGCTGCGCCGTTACCGGTTCGTCCGCTGAATCACTTGACGACGGCGCCCCGCAGCACGATCCGGCGGGGCGCCCGCACGACCCGCAGATCCACGCGCGGGTCGGTGTCGTAGACCACCAGGTCGGCCAGCCCGCCCTCGACCAGGCCCGGGAAACCGAGCCACTCGCGGGCCCGCCACGAGGCCGAGGCCAGCACGTCCTCCGCCGGGATGCCCGCCTCGTGCAGGTAGAGCATCTCCTCGGCGGCCAGCCCGTGCCGGATGCCGCCGCCCGCGTCGGTGCCCACATAGATCGGGACGCCCGCCTCGTGGGCAGCGAGCACCACCGACGGGAACCGGTCCCGCAGTTTGATCATGTGGTCGGCGTATCCGTCGAACTTGCCCCGCGCGGAGTCGGCGATCTTCCCGAACGTCCGGATGTTGATCATCGTGGGGACGAGCGCGGTCTTCCGGCGCGCCATCTCGTCGATCAGATCCAGGGAGAGGCCGGTGCCGTGCTCGACCGAGTCCACCCCGGCCTTCACCATGATCTCCACGCCCTCCTCGGAGAACGTGTGCACCGCGGCACGGGCGCCCGCCGCGTGCGCGGCCTCGACGGCGGCGGCCATCGTGCCGGCGTCCCAGGACGGGGCGAGATCACCCACCGACCGATCGATCCAGTCGCCGACCAGCTTCACCCAGCCCGTACCGGCCTTGGCCTGCTCAGTGACCGCGGCGGCCACCTCGTCGCCCGCCACCTCGACACCGATGTCCCGCAGATAACGCCGGGGCGCGGCCACGTGCCTTCCCGCGCGGGCGAGGCGCGGCACTCCCGGTTCGTCGTCCAATTCCGGGTACGGGTACGGCGAACCGGCATCGCGTAACGCCAGGACACCGGCATCCCGATCGACGACGGCCAGGTCGCGGGCCTGATCGACGCTCTCGATCGGCTTCGCGCCGTAGGCGATCCCGAGGTGGCAGTGCGCGTCCACCAGGCCGGGCAGGACGAACCCGCCGTCGCTGATCGTCTCCGCGCCGGCCACCGGTTCGTAGGTGACCCGATCGCCGACCAGCCAGATGTCCCGGACCTCGCCGTCAGGCAGGACCGTCCCGCGCACATGCAGAGCCATGGGACAGTCCTACCTGATCACACGTTTACTTGTCGTCCTTGGGCTTGTTCAGCTTGTTGAAGTCGAGCTTCGGCAGCTTGAAGCCCGGGGGCATCCCGCCGCCGGCCAGCGCGCTCGGGTCGAGACCCGGCGGCAGCTGCGGCATCCCGCCAGGCATGCCACCACCGGCGCCGCCGACGCGGGGACGGTTGCCGCTCTTCGTTCCCTTGCGCTTGTTCTTCGGGCTCTTCGTCGCCTTGCGTCGGCCGCCCGGCAGACCCATCATGCCGCTCATCTGCTTCATCATCTTCTGAGCGTCGGTGAAGCGGTTGAGCAGCTGGTTCACGTCCATCACCGTCACGCCGGAGCCGTTCGCGATGCGCAGCCGGCGGGACGCGTTGATGATCTTCGGGGTGGTGCGCTCCTGCGGCGTCATCGAGCGGATGATCGCGGTCACCCGGTCGAAGTGACTGTCGTCGAGCTCGGCCAGCTGATCCTTCATCTGGCCCATGCCCGGCATCATCCCGAGGATGTTGGCGATCGGGCCCATCCGCCGGACCGCGATCAGCTGGTCCAGGAAGTCCTCCAGCGTGAACTGCTCGCCACCGAGCAGCTTGCTGGTCATCTTCTCCTTCTGATCCTCGTCGAAGGCCGCCTCGGCGGTCTCGATGAGGGTCAGGACGTCACCCATGCCGAGGATCCGGCTGGCCATCCGGTCCGGGTGGAAGACGTCGAAGTCCTCGAGCTTCTCACCGGTGGACGCGAAGAGGATCGGCTGCCCGGTGACGTGCCGGACGGAGAGGGCGGCGCCACCGCGGGCGTCACCGTCGAGCTTGGAGAGGACCACGCCGGTGATGCCGACGCCGTCGCGGAACGCCTCGGCGGTCTGCACCGCGTCCTGGCCGACCATCGCGTCGATGACGAAGATGACCTCGTCCGGGTCGACGGCGGCGCGGATGTCGGCGGCCTGCTGCATCATCTCGGCGTCGATGCCGAGGCGGCCGGCGGTGTCGACGATGACGATGTCCTTCGCCGTGCGCCGCGCGTGCTCGATCGAGTCCTTCGCGACCTGCACCGGGTCGCCCACGCCGTTGCCGGGCTGCGGGGCGTAGACGTCCACCCCGGCGCGGCCGGCCAGCACCTGCAGCTGGTTGACCGCGTTGGGGCGCTGCAGGTCGGCAGCGACCAGCAGCGGCTGGTGGCCCTGGCCCTTGAGCCAGCGGGAGAGCTTGCCGGCGAGCGTCGTCTTGCCGGAGCCCTGGAGGCCGGCCAGCATGATGACGGTCGGCGGCTGCTTCGCGAACTGCAGGCGGCGCCCCTCGCCACCGAGGATGGTGATGAGCTCCTCGTGGACGATCTTGATGATCTGCTGCGCCGGGTTCAGCGCCTGGGAGACCTCGGCGCCGCGCGCCCTCTCCTTGAGGCTGGCGATGAACGACTTGACCACCGGCAGCGCGACGTCGGCCTCCAGCAGCGCGAGACGGATCTCGCGTGCGGTGGCGTCGATGTCGGCATCGGTGAGCTTGCCCTTGCCACGGAGTTTGGTGAAGATCCCGGACAGGCGGTCACTCAGGGTGTCAAACACGTTGCGACTTCCCGATGGTCGTTAGTTGGCTTCGCCCGCAAGCCTAGCCGTACCGCTCGGCGCTCACCGGTTCCGCATGCGGTAGGTCTTCGCCGCCGCCTCGATGCGCCGCTGCGTGCGGGTGCCCGGGGCCAGCTCGCGCTTGAGGCGGCTGTAGAGCCAGGCGCCGCCGCCGACCACGAGGGCTCCCACGATCAGGTAGTAGAGGAACCCGCCGAGCAGTGAGCTGACCACCCAGCCCACCACGATCACACCGGCGATCAGTGCTGCCAGAAACGCCACTGCCTTACCCATCTCGGCCTCCCGCCGTCATCGCGTTGCCGCTTTCCACCATGCAGTGCGCACGCAACAACCCGCATCGGCCGTGACCCCGATCCGTTCCCCTAGGGGTGGGGTCTGTCGCAAACGGCCACACAATGCCCACAGACCGCGTATACCGCAGTTAAGGGTGCAACTCCTGATATAGACCGCAACTTCCGTCTCATCCGGGACGTTAAGCGCGTCGGCGGACATGCGGCGAAAGGACGACGGCGTGACCCTGCGGCAGATCCTGCGGCTGACCCCCTGGGCGGTGCGGCGACGGATCTTCACGTCGGCCGAGAAGCACCTGCTCCCGAAGATCACTCCGGAACGGCGGCTGCGGGTCGCCCGTACCCTCATGCCTCTCGCACCCACCCGGATGCCGAACCGCGCCAGGGTGACCAGGACCGGGGTGGCGCGCGTGCGCGGCGTGACCGCGCGGGTGGTCGCCACCGCGACGCCCGCCGGCGTGCGCCGGCAGAACCTGGACCGGGTGGCCGAGGCCCTCGACGCGTCCGGCGTCGACTGGTTCCGCCTGCCCGGACCGACACCGCTCGGCACCGCCGTCGCGGTGACCGAGAACGATCGCGATCGGGTTCTCGCGCTGCTGCGCGACATCGCCGAGCGCGACCACGGGCGGCTCCGCACGGTCCTCGCGGCACGGCGCGGCGTACCCCGGGTCGTCTCGGTCTGCTGGCCGGTCACCGACCCGGCCGGCAGCCTGCTCCTCGGCGGCGAGTACGCCTGCGAGATCGAGTTCTGGCGGCACAAGGACGGCCGGCTCGTCGCGCCCCGCCGCAACCAGGTCGCCGACTCCATCCCGGCCGGCGAGCCCTCGGTGATCGCCCCCGAGCCGGTCTTCGGCCCGTTCAGCTCCCCCGACGACGTGACCGGGTACCGCACCCGGCCGGTCTTCACCGCCGTCGACCCGGACCGGATCGACTTCCCGATCGACGTCGTCTACACCTGGGTGGACGGCGGCGACCCGGCCTGGCAGCGCCGCAAGAACCGGGCGCTGGACGGCAACCCGTGGGTGTCGCGGATCAACGCGCAGGCCGCCAACGACTCCCGGTACGCCAGCCGCGACGAGCTGCGCTACTCCCTGCGCGCGCTGCACTGCTTCGCGCCCTGGGTCCGCCGGATCTTCCTGGTCACCGACGACCAGGTGCCGGCCTGGCTGGACCTCACCGACCCGCGGATCACCCTGGTCGGCCACCAGGAGATCTTCGGCGACACGGGCACGCTGCCGACGTTCAACTCGCAGGCGATCGAGTCCCGGCTGCACCGCATCCCCGGGCTCGCCGAGCACTTCCTCTACCTGAACGACGACGTGATCCTGGGCCGGCCGATCACCCCGGACCTGTTCTTCACCCCGGGCGGGCTCACCAAGTTCTTCCCGTCGAAGGCGCAGGTCGACGTCACCCCGCACGGGCCCGGCGACCGGCCCGCCGACTCGGCCGCGAAGAACAACAGGCGGCTCATCGAAGAGGCCTTCGGCCGGGTGCTGACCCGCAAGATGAAGCACACCCCGCACCCGTCCCGGCGCAGCGTGATCGCCGAGATCGAGAACCGGTTCGCCGAGCAGGTCACGGCGACCGCGGGACACCAGTTCCGGCACCCGGACGACGTCTCGCTGCTGTCGTCGCTGCAGCAGTACTACGCGTACCTGACCGGCCGCGCCGCCAAGGGCAAGATCCGCTACCTCTACACCGACCTGGCCCAGACGGTCACACCGCTGCGCCTGGCCCGGCTGCTGCGCGGCCGCGACGTCGACGCGTTCTGCCTCAACGACGTCGACGTGGACAGCGCCGCCGTGGCCGACCAGGAAGCGCTGCTCGCCGACTTCCTCCCGCTCTACCTGCCGTTCCCGTCGCCGTTCGAGCTGCGCACGCCGCGTCCGGGCACGACCGCGCCCGCGCCCGCGATCGCCGCACCGCGGCAGCCGCTTTCCGGTCGCCTGACTTCTTCTTAAGGAGAACCGCCATGAGCTACGACGTCGTCATCCTCGGACTCGGATACGTCGGCCTGCCCCTAGCGCAGCAGGCGACCCGGGCCGGCCTGTCCGTGCTCGGTTTCGACGTCGACGAGACGGTGGTCCGCGCACTCGCCGACGGCCGATCCCACGTGGACGACCTGAGCGACTCTGACGTGAAGGCCATGGTGGCCGACGGCTTCCTGCCGACCACCGACGAGACGCTGATCGCGCAGGCCCGCACCGCGGTGATCTGCGTGCCCACCCCGCTCTCCGAGGGCGACGGCCCCGACCTGCGGGCCGTCCTCGGCGCCACCTCGGCGGTCGGGCGCAACCTGCGGCCCGGCATGCTCGTGGTGCTGGAGTCGACGACGTACCCGGGCACCACCGACGACGAGGTCCGCCCCCGCCTCGAACAGCTCTCCGGCCTGACCGCCGGCATCGACTTCCACCTGGCGTTCTCCCCGGAACGGATCGACCCGGGCAACGAGGTGTACGGCGCGCACAACACCCCGAAGGTGGTCGGCGGCTACACCCCGTCCTGCACCTCGGCTGCCGCGGCGTTCTACGGCCGATTCGTCGAGACGGTCGTGCAGACCCGCGGCACCCGGGAGGCGGAGACCGCGAAACTGCTGGAGAACACCTACCGCCACGTCAACATCGCCCTGGTCAACGAGATGGCCCGGTTCTGCCACGAACTCGACATCGACCTCTGGGACGTGATCCACGCCGCGTCCACCAAGCCGTTCGGTTTCCAGGCGTTCTACCCGGGCCCGGGCGTCGGCGGCCACTGCATCCCGATCGACCCCAACTACCTCTCGCACAACGTCCGCAGCAAGCTCGGCTACCCGTTCCGCTTCGTCGAGCTCGCCCAGGAGATCAACACCACGATGCCCGCGTACGTCGCCCGTCGCGCGCAGAACCTGCTCAACGCCGACGGCCAGGCCGTCCGGGGAGCGACCGTCCTGCTGCTCGGCATCACGTACAAGGCCAACATCGCCGACCAGCGCGAATCCCCGGCCGCGCCGCTGGCCCGCCAGCTCGCCGCCCTCGGCGCCACCGTCGCCTACCACGACCCGCACGTCCGCACCTGGGACATCGGCGGCGTCCCGGTCTCCCGCACCGACGACCTGGAAGGCGCCACCGCCTCCGCCGACCTGGTCATCCTGGTCCAGAACCACCGCGAGTACGACCCCGACCACCTGGCCCGCATCGCCAAGCGCTTCTTCGACACCCGTGGAGTCACCTCGTCCCGCGAGGCCCACCGCCTCTGACAGCCCTCTTTCCGCGGCCGCGCCCAGCTCCCCCTTGGAGCAGCGCGGCCGTTTCCGTCCCATCACCCACCCGCTGACGGTGTCGAGGGGCGGCAGGCGCACACACTGTGGCTCACCGCCGCCGTAGGAGCCGTCGACCTCCGAATGCGTGCGTTCGCCGGTCCGGCAGCGCAACCGCTCCGCAGGGCAGGGCGTCGACCTCCGAGTGCGTGCGTTCGCCGCCCGGGCGTCCACACGACCGGCTGGTGTGGTCTGGTCGCCGGGCACTGTTCGGCAGACGCGCGAAGTCCGGCTGTGGTTCATTGCTCTCCGCCGGCACGCCAGACAGCAATGAGTCACAGCCGACCGTGTTCGGCTGCACTGGAGAGCGACGAATCGGGCTTGGGCTGGGCGCTGGGGGCGGTCAGTGCACACGCTTTCGCCGCTGCGTGCGTTCGCGGGCCTCATGAGGGCGGCCAGCGGACGCAACCCGGCAGCTGCGTGCGCTCACCGGCCTCATGAGGACGGCCAGCGGACGCAACCCGGCAGCTGCGTGCGCTCACCGGCCTCATGAGGACGGCCAGCGGACGCAACCCGGCAGCTGCGTGCGCTCACCGGCCTCATGAGGACGGCCAGCGGACGCAACCCGGCAGCTGCGTGCGCTCACCGGCTCGCGGGACCGTGCGCTCGGCGTCTCCCGGCGACGGCGGCCCATGTCGCACGGGACTCGACATCGAACCGCGACCATCGGCCGCTACTCGACGTCGAACCGTGGCCACCGGGCGTGACTCGACGTCGAGTTCGTGGAAAGGGATCAGGCGCTGGGCAGGGCCGGCATCGGCGGCAGGTCCGGCATCAGCAGAGTGTCCAGGGCTGCGGCGAAGCGGCCGTGGTGGTGCTCCAGGCGTACGAGATCGAGGCCCCTGCGGCTCTGCGCGGCCAGCGCGTCCGGGCGGCGGTGGAGGCGGCTCACGGCCGGGACCACCTCGTCGGGTTCGCAGTAGAGGGCGGCCGGGCCCAGCAGCGGCCGGAAGCGGTGCGGGAGGACCGGCACGCAGCCGGCGGCCAGGGCGGCGAGGAGTTCCGGGTCGAGGATCGTGGTGCGGTCGTCGGCGGGCAGGTGCAGGTAGAAGTCGATCTGGTGGAGGAAGGCGCGGGCGGCCACGTCGGACGGCCGGTAGACCAGCCAGTTCTTGGGCAGCCGCATCTCGCCGACGGGTGCCAGGACTCGCACGTCGAGGCCTCCGGAGGCGGGCAGCGCCTCGCGGAGCCGCAGCCATTCGGCGGCGACGGTGGCGCCGGGACGGTCGAAGAGCATGCGGCCGATCACCGGGCGGTCGGCTCGGGGGCCGGTGCGGTGCAGGCGCCAGCGTTCCGGGTCGATCGTGCCGGGCAGGTCGGCCTTGGCGAGCCGGATGCCGAACGGGCCGCCGGCCAGCTGACGGCGGTCGGCCGCGCCGGCCGGCGCCCACCAGGGTTCCACGCCGAACAGGCGGCGCGCCTCGGCCTCGCAGTGGAACGCCGCGTCTCCCCAGGCCGGGTCGGCTTCGATGACGACCCGGTCGGCGCGGATCGACGACGGATATCCGGGCGCGAACGCCACCAGCGCCGGATCTTGGACGATCACCAGCCTGGCGATGATGTCGTCGGAGAGCATGACCTGGCCGACCCGCCCGGAATTGATCAGCGATTGCACCGACGGGTCCAGGTCGGCGGGCTTGCCGGTGACGTGCCGCAGCAGGCTCAGGTGCAGCACCGCGACCCGGCGTCCGGGGACGGCGGCGGCGCACAGGCGCTCCCCCATCGGGCGGGTCATGCCCTCCTGGCGGCTCCAGTCGGCGGCCAGGATCAGGTCGTAGTCGTGGGTGTCGGCGGTCGCGGTGAGCTGCCGGGGCGCGTCGCGATCCAGCGGGCGCAACGTGAGGCGGCGGGGCGCGGCGAACGGTCGGGGGACGCCGATGTCGCGGGGGCGCACGGCGTCGGCGCGGCCCGCGGCCACGTCGCGGTGCCAGGCCTTGAAGGCGGACATGTACGCGTACCGCGCCGGGTGCATCCAGCCCGGCGAGATGTCGGCGCTGGACAGTGAGCCACCGGAGAGCCTGATCAGTGCGAGCGGCTCGCCACCCAGGTGGTGGATCGCGGGCCGGCCGAAGACTGCACGGGCGCGTTCCACGTACTCGGCGTCGGCACCTTTGCGCACCGTGTCGAGGTATCCGACCCGGGCCAGCGCCGGCTCCCGGCGGATCATCAGCGAGGAGAGGTTGTACGACCGGTACTCGGGGATCCCCGGGCGGGTGACGACCAGGTCCTCGGTGACCCGGATACCCGCCGACGTGGTGGCGAACAGGGCGCTGTCGGCGATCAGCGGCGCGGCCTGGCGTTCCAGCCGCAGCGGATGCGACCAGTCGTCGGAGTCCTGGAATGTGACGAACTCCCCGGTGGCGGCGTCCAGGCCGGCGTTGCGGGCCAGGTAGGTGCCGCCGTTCTGGGGAATCCGCAGGATCCGCACCCGTGGGTCGAGCGCCGCTGCCCGCGCCAGCACGGCGTCGTGGCCGGGCCCGGATCCGTCGTCGACGACCAGGATCTCGTGGTTGGTCCAGCTCTGCGCGACCAGCGAGCGGACCGTCGTCAGAAGAGCGAGACCGGGCCGGTACGTCGTGACGATCGTGGTGATCCGGTGCGCGGAACCGGCGCGGGCGGCCGGCCGGGAGCGGATCCGGTCGAACCGCGGCCCGATCTCGCCGTCCAGGGTGAATCCGGGGGCGGGCAGCAGCCCGAGGAAGCGGGGCAGCCAGTCCTCGGCGGTGGTGAGATCCACGACCAGCGCCGTGCGTACCGGATCAGGGATCTCCGGATAGTCGGCGAGCAGCTTCTCCGTCCGGGTGCGGTCGCCCGTCGCGTAGGCGAGTTGGGCGTGCAGGCCCTGATGCCGCGGGGCGACCCCGGCCGCGCCGAACGTGCGCAGCAGCGAGTCGAGCAGCACCATCGCGTCCGCCCGGTCCTCGGACCAGAGATCCTGGAGGGCGACGACGCGGGCCAGCTCGCCGAACGTCCACGGATCGGCGTCCGGGAAGAGCCGCCCCTCGTACGCGCCGAGGATCAGGTCGTCGACCGAGCGCCGGGCCGCCGCGTACGCGAGGACCGCGCGTGCGGAGGCCGATCTCGTGTGCAGGGCGGCGGTGGCGGGCCCGTCGGAAGAGGGTGACGGGCCGCACATCTCCAGCCACTGACGTTCCAGCAGCTCGGTTCCGTACGCGTCGGGTGTCGTGTGCAGCCTGCGCATGTGCTCCTGCCGGGTGAATTCGTGGTGCCCGGAGGATCAACGCCCGGGCGGGTGGGAGCGTGACGCCGGACGAGCGCCGTTCGTTGTGGCGTCGAAAGGCACGACGTCCGAGCATCGGAGAACATGCATGACCGAGCACGTCCATGACGTGGCGATCCTCTCGGACTTCCGCTATCCGGGCGGCACCTCGGCCAGCATCGCCGCCGAGGTGCGCGCGCAGGCCCGGGCCGGGCTCTCCACGGTGCTGGTCCAGGTGCGCTCGCCGCATCTGAAGCGGGACCGCCCGTTCAATCCCCTGATCGTGGAACTGCTCAAGGACGGTTCGGCGCACCTCGCCGTGGAAGGCGAGCAGACCCGCGCGAAGCTGTTCGTGCTGCGCCAGCCCCGGATCTTCACGGACGACCTGGCCGCGCCGCCCCGGGTGACCGCCGAGCGGACCGTCATGGTCCTGAACCAGGCGCCCGGCGACGCCGCCGACCCGGCCCGCTACTACGACTTCGCCGAGGTCCGAGCCCGGATCGAGGGTCATTTCGGGACGGCGATCGAGTGGGCGCCGATCAGCCCGCAGGTACGGACCGAGGTGCTGCGCTCGGCGCCGGACGCCCCGCTGACCCCCACCGACTGGCACGAGATCATCGACGTCGCCGAGTGGTGGGACGAGCGTCCCGGCCCGCTCGGCCCGGTGCCGGTCATCGGGCGGCACGGGCGGCCCGACCCGGTGAAGTGGCCGCGGACCACCGAGGAGCTGCTGCTGGCGTACCCGGACGACCCCGGCGTCAAGGTGCGGGTGCTCGGCGGCGGTGAGCTCGCCGTGGAGCGCCTCGGCCGGACCCCGGCCGGCTGGGACGTCGTCGAGTTCGGCACGGCGCCGCCGCGCGAATTCCTCGGCACCATCGACTTCTTCGTCTACTTCCACGACCCCGACCTGGTCGAGGCGTTCGGCCGCACGATCATGGAGGCGATGGCGGCCGGCGTGCCGGTGCTGATCGGCGAGCACTTCCGGCCGATCTTCGGCGACGCGGCGCTCTACACCACGCCGGCCGGGGTGCTGCCGCTGGTCGGCGAGCTGCACGCCGACCCGCGGCGCTACCGCGAGGTGGCACGCCGGGCCCGCGACTTCGTCGAGTCCCGCTTCGGCTACGCGTCGCACGAGGCCCGGCTCGCCGACCGCGGCGTACGCCCGCCCGGCCCCGGCACCGAGGTGGAGCTGCACCGCCCGCTCGTCACGTCCCGGCGGTCCCGCGGCGTGCTCATGGTCAGCGACAACGGCGTCGGGCTCGGCCACCTGTCCCGGCTCATGGCGATCGGCCGGCGGCTGCCGGAGGACATCCGCACGGTGATCGCCACCCAGTCGCACGGCGCGTCGGTGGCGCACCGGGAGGGGTTCCTCACCGAGTACATCCCGTCCCGCAGCGTGCTGAAACTGCCCCGGCAGCGCTGGACCGAGATGCTGACCAGCCGCCTCGAACACCTCGTCGACCTGCACGAACCGGCCGTCGTGGCGGTCGACAGCGTCCCGCACGACGGCATCGTGGCCGCCGTGAAGGCCCGGCCGGACATCACCTGGGTCTGGGTGCGCCGGCCGATGTGGCGGCGGGACACCGGCGCCGAGTGGATCGAGCGGGGCGGCTACTTCGACGCCATCCTGGAACCGGGCGAGTTCGCCGCCGCCGCCGACGAGGGCCCGACCGTGCAGGACCGGGCCGGGGTGCACACCGTCGACCCGATCACCTATCTGGACGCCGAGGAGCTGGCCGAGCCGGCCGCCGCCCGCCGGGCCCTCGGCCTCGACCCGGGACGGCCGGCCGCGCTGCTGCAGCTCGGCGCCGGGAACATCAACGACATCGCGTCGCCGGTCGCCCGGATCGCCGGGCACCTGCGGCGGGCCGGGTTCCAGGTGGTGCTCGCCGAGTCGGCGATCGCCACCGAGCCGATGCCGCCGGTGGCCGGCGCCCACCTCGTGAAGCTCTACCCGATCAGTCGGTATCTGCGCGGACTCGACCTGGTGATCAGTGCTTCCGGCTACAACTCGTTCCATGAGCTGCTGGCGTTCGGCGTACCGGCGGTCTTCGTGCCGAACCGGGAGACGTCCCTGGACGACCAGGTGAGCCGGGCCCGGTTCGCGGCCGCCGCGGGCGCCGCGCTGATCGTCGAGGACCCGGAGACCGAGGAGCTGGACCGGGTGCTGGCCCAGGCGGTACGCGACGACGTCCGGGAACGGCTCCGCGACCGCTGCGCGGAGGTGGGACCCGGCAACGGCGCCGCGGCGGCCGCCCGCTGGCTGTCCGAGCTGGCCGATCGACGAACCACCGGAGTATGACGATGCCCGACACCCCTGCCGAACTCACCGATCCCGCGAAGGTCGACGCCCTGGTCGTGCGGTTGCGGACGATCGAGCAGCAGCGCGACGCCTGGCAGTCCCGATTCGAGACGGTGGCCGGCGAGCGCGACGAGCAGCGGGAGACCGTGCGGCGGCTGCGGGCCAGTGGCTCGTACCGGCTGGGCCGCACCCTCGTGTCGCTCGCCCGCAGCCCGCTCTCCACCTCACGCAAGCTGGTGCGCCGCAAGCCGGCTCGGCGCAAGAAGACTCCCCCGCCGCCGCTGCCCACTCACCTGTACGTGGCGATCGGGCTGGACCTGGCGGCGCTGCGCGACTTCGTGCTGGCGGTCCGGCGGCGGCTGCTCGTCGAGAACGATCACCGCGCGGTGGTCCTCACCGACGAGCCGGCGTTCTCGCTGCTGCGCAAGGCCGGGCTGGTCCTGGAGTACCTGCCGGACAGGCTGACCTGGCAGAAGCACCGTCCGGACCGGCCCTGGGACGCGGTCCTCGCCGAGCGTCTCGCGCACCTCTCCCGGGACCACGCGGCCGCCCAGGTGATCTTCGTCGATCCGGATGCGCCGCTCTCGCTCGCGGATCTGCTCGCGGAGATCGACACAACCGAGCCCGGGCAGCCGTCGTTGCCTCAGTCGTGACTGCGGAAACCGTGACATTGCCCCAGCAATCCGCCGGCCGGGACATATCGCCCTCGTCGGCGGACTCCCCCGCCGACGAGGCGGCCGGGCGCGGGCTCTGGGGACATGTCCTGCGCCGCTGCGTGCTGGTGCCGCTCATCGTGCTGACGCCGCTGCTGGGAGTCGCGCCGCGCGGCGATCACCGGTTCAACATCTACTGGCACGGCGGGATGTTCCTCGACCACCCGCTGCGGATCGTCTCGCACACGATCGGGACCGGTGAGACGTACCTGCGCCTCGGCAACTTCCGCCCGCTCGGCCGGATGCTGGAGAAGGCGCTCGACACCCTCGTCCTGGTCGGCGCCGAACAACTCCACCTCTCCCCGGCGATCATGCTGCGCGTGGTCACGGCCGGCGCCGCCGTACTGCTCACCCTCGCGCTCGTGATCTTCGCGGAGAGCCTGTTGACCCGGGGGCCGCTGTTCGGTTCCGCGCCGTCGCTGGTCGCTCTCCTTCTGCCGTACGCCGTAGCCGGCGCTTTCGTGGCCGCCGGCCGCAACAGCACGACCACCCTCTTCGGCGGGCTGTACCTGAGCACCACCGCAGTGGTCCTGCTCGTCGCGGCGGCCACCTGCCGGCTCGAACGGCTGCGGTGGTGGCACGCCGTCCTGGCGGTCACCACCGGTGGCGCACTGGCCGTCGTCAACGAACCCGCCTACTTCGCGGTGCCGCTCGCCACCGTGGCGGTGCTGGTCCGCGGCTGGTTCGTGACCGGCCGCCGCGGCCGTGACCTGCTGCGCTCGGCCGGGGTACGGCTCGCCGTCCTGCTCTGGGCCGGGTTCCTGCCGGTCTTCGGGATCGTGCGCTGGATCATCCGCGGGTACTGCGCCGACGGCGGCTGCTACCACGGCTCGGACATCGCCGTCGACGGCCGATCGCTGCTGATCATGCCGGCCCGGATGCTGGCCTGGCTGCCACCTGCCCAGTGGGAGGCCGCCACCGCGAAGACGCCGGGCGACTGGCTCTGGGGCGTGGTGCCGCTGGTCGGACTGGGCCTCATCGCGCTGCTCGGTCTCCGTACGATCAAAGCCTTGAAGCGGGTGAAACGGCCCGGCGCCGGATCCCTCACCGGCCTGGCGATCGCCGCCGCCGCCCTGCTCGTCTTCGGCGCGTTGCCGGCCGCGCTCAGCGTCGAGGTGCACGACTACTTCGACATGCGCGCGCTGCTCACCGAAGGCTGGCGCGACTCCGCGGTGACCGCGCCGGCCGGGATGCTGCTCGCGCTGGCGGTGGCGCTTCTGATCACCCGCCGATCCTTCGTGCCGGTGCTGCTCGGCGTGTTCGTGATGTGCGCGGCGGTGTCGGCGACCGCGAACCGCGCCTACGCCGACGCCTCCGCCTCGTGGGCGTCGTCGCAGCTGGACAACCGGATCGCGCAGTCCGTCGGCGGCTTCGAGCGCAGTACCGCCGGGAATGCCCGCCGCTGCGCGCTGCTCACCGAGGCGCTGCGGGAACTCTCCGGCGAACCGGCCCGGCAGAAACGGCTCACCGAATCGCTCGACGCGGCGGCGCACGCGCTGGCCGGCGTTCCGTACTGTGCTGGGGGCTCACGATGAACGACCCGCTGATCTCCGTCGTATCGCCGATCTTCAACGAGGGTGAGGGCGTCGACCGGTTCGTCGCCACGCTCGACGAGGTGCTCTCCGGTGCCGGCCTGCGCTATGAGCTGGTGCTCGTGGATGACGGATCCGTTGATGACTCGTGGTCGCGGATCGCTCATCTGTCGCGGCTTGATCAGCGGGTTCGCGGGGTTCGCTTGTCCCGAAATTTCGGCAAAGAGGCCGCTTTATTGGCCGGGCTCGAGCAGGCCGGCGGCGACGCCATCGTGGTGATCGACTCGGATCTCCAGCATCCGCCCTCGGTGATCCCGGCGATGGTCCGGCGCTGGCGGGACGGCGCCCACGTGGTCGAAGCCGTCAAACGCAACCGGACCGGCCAGTCGCTCGGCAACCGGCTCAGCTCACGGGTGTTCAACTCCGCGTTCACCGGACTCACCAAGGTCGACCTGGTCAACGCCACCGACTTCCGGCTCCTCGGCCGCCCCGCCCTGGACGCGCTGCGGCAGATGCCCGAGCACTCGTCGTTCTTCCGCGGCACCAGCAGCTGGATCGGCTTCACCCGGGCGACCGTCGAGATCGACATCGACCACCGTTTCGGCGGGGCCTCCCGGTGGACGCTGCGCGGGTTGTTCCGGCTGGCGGTGAACGGGCTGACGTCGTTCACCTCGGCGCCCCTGCACCTGGTGACGCTGGCCGGGATCGGGTTCGCGCTGTTCTCGGTGGTGCTCGGCGTACAGACGCTGGTGCGGTGGATCAGCGGCGGCTCGGTGGCCGGGTTCACGACCGTCATCCTCCTGCTGCTGGTGACCGGCACGTTCGTGCTGCTCGGCCTCGGCGTGATCGGCGAATACCTGGCCCGGATCCACGAGGAGGTCCGCCGCCGGCCCCGGTACCTGATCCAGGAGAGATCCACCGCCGGCCCCGCCGTTCCGGAGCAGTGGGTGGCCGAACAGCATGCCGAGCGGTGAGGTCCTCGGGCGGCTGATCCGTTACGGGATCAGCGGGGGCCTGAGCGCCCTCACGCACTTCGGGGTGGGGCTGGCCGGGGTTCAGGCCGGCCTCGTCCCCGTCGTGGCGTCGGGCGTGGGGTTCGCCGCGAGTGTCGTGGTGTCCTATGTGCTGCAGCGGGCGTGGGTCTTCCGGTCGTCGCGCCGGCACGGGGTGGCGGGCCCGCGGTTCCTGGCCGTCACCGGGTTGGCGTTCTCGGTCAACACGGTGGTGCTCTGGGTGGGTTCCTCGGTGCTGCACGGTCCCTATGCGGCGGTCCAGGCCGTGGCGATCGTGCTGATCCCGGTGCTGAACTACGCGGTCAATTCACGGTGGACGTTCGCGCCGGTCTGAGGGTCGTTCCCCGGTGGTGTGGGTGCGCGGGGTCCTCGGCCCAACACCATTGCTGTCCCGACGCCCTCGATACGGCCATGGGTCACGGCTCGTGCGATGCGGCTGTGACCCATGGCCGTGATGCGGCCGGAGGGACAGCAATGGTGTTGGGCCGGCGGCGGCGGGCGTTCGTCAGCGGACGGCCCGGGGCTTCCAGGGGAGTTTGGGGTCCAGCAGTGGGGCCACCAGCTTGGCGTACGCCGACGTCAAGTGGTTGCTGTCGCGATAGACGAGGCGGTTGCCCACCACGAGCGGGCAGCGTTCGGCGCACAGCCACGGGAGCGGGTCGACGGTCGGGACCTTGAGGGCGTTCGCGGTGGCGCGCTGGATCGCTCGCCAGCCGGGTTCGAGGACGACCATGTCGGCGGGCGGCGCGCAGGTGCCGATCGCGGCGGGGCGGGTGGCCAGGCAGTCGGCCGGGTCGCCGGCCAGGAACGGGGTGTCGCCGAGGATCGCCACCGATCCGGCGCTGCGCTGGAGAGCTGTCAGGGTCCGCTGCCAGCCGGAGCGCCATACCGCCTCGGGGTCGGCCGGGTCGCCGGTCAGCAGGGCGCGGTAGTTGACGCTGGAGGAGACGACGACGAGGTCCGGATCCAGTCTGCCGATCTTGCGGAGGATCTGGCGGCGCCAGGTGTCGCAGGCGGCGTACCGGGATTGGGATCGTCGTTCCTGAAGTTCGAGGTCGGCCGGGCTGCAGGCGCTGCGGGTGTAGACCATGAGCCGCCAGTCGCGCCGGCGAGCCAGTTCCTCCATGGCCGGGAACCATTGCAGGGCGTGCGAGTCGCCGAAGAGGACGACGGTGCGGTCCGCGTCGACGGCGGCGTACGCACAACTGGAGGTCGGCTTGAACGGGCCGGTCAGGCCGACGTGGCAGCCCTCCTCCTGTGGCGCCGAGCGTTCCCCCGCGGCGGTCTCGAAGGCCGGCGTCAGGTTCTCCGGGACGTTGCCGGCCGACTGGGCGGCGGCGACCATCTGCTTGAGCTCGCCGGCCGGGTCGACGGCGCGGGCCATCACCTTGCGGGTGTCCGGGACGGCGTCGCCGGTCGGCACCAGCGGCGGGAAGATCATGCCGAGGGCGGCGAGGCCCGCTGCCACCGCCGACAGGGCGAACCCGAGGCCGAGGCCGCGGCGCGGGTACGGCAGCCAGAAACGATGGTGGCGCACCGGGTTCTCCAGGAGGTGATGGCTCACGGCGGCGAGGCCGAGCGCTCCCGCCGCGACCGCGGCACGCATCCAGAGGCCGCCCGGGGCGAGGAAGAGAAGCGGCCAGTGCCAGAGGTACCAGCCGTACGACATCCGGCCGATCCAGCGCATCGGGAAGGTCTCCAGCAGCCGGTTGCCGCCGCCCGCGATCACCGCGATCGTGCCGAGGACGGGCAACAGGGCTGCCGGTCCGGGGAACGGGGTCGTCTCGTCGTAGACGAGGGCAGCCGCGACGACGGCGGCCAGGCCGAGCCAGGCCAGCCAGCGCCGACGGCGGTGCAGGCCGGTCATCAGCAGGGCGAGCAGCGCGCCCGCTCCCAGTTCCCAGGCACGGCTGGCGGAGCCGAAGTACGCCCACGGGACGGCCCGGCCCAGTTCATGCGCGCTCCACGCGAACGAGCTGAGGGTGCCGAGCGTCAGCACCGCGCCGGGCAGCCAGCGGCGGCGCCGGCCCCAGAACGCCAGCAGGCCGATCAGCACCGGCCAGACCAGGTAGAACTGCTCCTCGACGGCGAGCGACCAGAAGTGCTGGAACGGCGAGGGCGCCTGGTCGGCGAAGTAGTCGGTGCCGGCGTCGGCGAGCCGCAGGTTCATCGTGTACGTGGCGGCCCCGACAGCGTCCGCCGCGTAGCCGCCGAACCGGGTCGGCGGCGCCGTGAACCAGACCGTCGCCAGCGTCGACACGATCACCAGGGTCGCCAGCGGCAGCAGCCGGACCGCCCGGCGCGCGTAGAACCGGGGCAGGTCCAGCCGTCCGGTGCTGAGCAGCTCGGTCCGGAGCAGCGAGGTGATCAGGAAGCCGGAGATGACGAAGAAGACGTCGACGCCGACGAAACCACCGGCCACCCCGGGCACGCCCACGTGGGCGAGCACCACGAGCAGCACGGCGACGGCCCGGAGGCCCTCGATGTCCGCCCGGTGCCGGTGGCGGGGCGGGGCCGCGGCGGGCACCGGGCGGACGTCGGGTCGCGAGAGCGTCGTGGTCATGGATCAGCCGTGCGCGGCGGCCATCGCGGGGGGACGGGCGAATGCCAGCACCGCGTGCCGGCCGAGGATCTCGCCCTCCCGGGTCAGGCCCTCGAACCGTTCGGTCCAGGCGGCGATGGCGGCCTGCTCGTCCTTGCGGCCGGCGTCGTCGAAGACCAGCGTGGCCCGGTCCGCGAGCCGCTTCTCGATCATGTGCAGGGCCGGGTAGCGGGCGCCCTCGCCGACGGCCGCGGGCGGGCCGTCGATCAGCACGAAGTCGATGTCGTGCAGGTCGGCCAGGGTCTCCGGGTCGTACCACGGGTAATCGCGGCCGTCGATCGAGGCCGGGGTGAGCGGCGCGTCCCGGACCTCGGCCACCCCGGTCAGGCCGTGAGCGGCCAGAACCGAGCGGGTGCGCCGGGCGAACTCCGCGTCGTGGTCCAGCGAGATCAGCCGGCCACCGGACTGCTCCAGGGCGTAGGCGATCCACACCGACGAGGTGCCGCTGCCGAGCTCCAGCACGAGCCGCGGCTGCCGGATCCGGATCAGGTGCAGCAGCTCCAGCAGGTCGGTCGGGTTGAGCGCCCAGTCGCCGGAGGACGGCATCGGGGCACGCGGCACGAAGCCCTGGAAGAGCTGCACCGTCGCCTCCAGTTCGCGCGGCAGCCCGAGGACCTGCGCCGAACTCGCCTTACGGTCCATCACCTGCTTGACCCGGGCGACCGCCTCGGAGAGCTCCAGGTGGCGGTCGCCGGCGGTGAGCCGTTCCCGCTCCACCGCCGCGACGAGTCGCCGCTGCATCTCCTCGACGGTGGTTCGCAGATCCCGCTGCGCGGCAAGACCGGCTTTCTGTACGCCGGAGAGCCGCCGCAACACCGCGAGCAGCACCACGACCGTCACCCCGGCGAGCAGTCCGAGGAGCGCTGTCGCCACCCGGTCGTAGCCGGTCAGCGCCGCGGCCGCGACTCCGGCGCAGAGGACGGCGGCGCCGCACACGGCGACCGCCTGCCGTCCGGAAAGGCTCGGCAGCCGGCGGACGGCCCGGCGGCCGATTCGGGTCAGGGAACTCATAGTCCGCACTCCTCATCGCTGCGTTCACCCTCGTAACGCGGGTGGACACGCCCCCGTTACGCCCCCGCGCCCGGCACCCGCTGGCTCGGTGTTCCGGCCGGCGGGCGGGCCAGCGCGCCGATCCGGTCGGCGAGCGCGTCCGGCCGGTGATCACGGGCAATCGCGGCCCGGGCCCGGCGGCTCTGCTCGGCGTACCGGCGGGGCTCGTTCTGGAAACGGCGGATCAATTTCGGTACGTCGGCGGCGGCGCAGGCCACGGCGGCGTCCCCGTACGCCTCCCCGAGCCGCTCCGGCACGAACACGACGCATCCGGTCGCGGCGGCCTCCAGCGCGGGCCGGGAGAGCAGTTCCGGCGCATCGTCCGAGGGGAAATGGCAATAGAAGTCCAACTGCGCCACGAATGTACGGGGATCCAGATCGCCCGCTTCGTAGACCAGCCAGCTCACCGGCAGCGTGCCCGGCCGCAGTGGATTCTCCGGCAGCCGGACCCGCACGTCGGCGCCCCGGCAGCGCTTCGGGACGGCGAGGATCGCGGCGAGGTCGGCGGGCCACTCACCCGCGTCGCAGAGGTCCACGCCGACCACCGGCGGTCCGGCCCGATCGGGCAGCGGACGGCGCACGTCCTCGGGCTCGACGGTCATCGACAGATCAAATTCGGTCAGGTCTGCCCCGGCCAGGGCTGCGCGCACCCCCGGGTCCTGCGGGCACCAGAGCGGATCGACCCCGAAGAGCCGCCGGACCGCCTCGGAGCCCGCCTCGACCGTGTACCGGCGATCGCTGCCGTCCGGCCGGGCCGGCGCCCGGTCGGCGACCACCAGGACCCGGCGCGGACGCAGGCCACAGCCGCCCTCGGGGGCGAACTGCAGCACCTCCGGCTGCCGGATCACGAGCAGTCCGGCCTCGATCCGGTCGCTCTCCAGCACCTGCGTCACCTGGCCGGTATTGATCAGCCGCTGGACGCCGGGGCTGAGCAGGCGGCGCTGCCGGTGCACCGAGCGCAGCGACTCCAGGTGCATGATCGCCACGGAGAGGCCGGCCCGGCGCAGGGCACGCACCTCGGCGAGGGCGGCCCGCTGGCTGCCGGCCAGGAAGCGCCAGTCGGCGGCCACCACGACGTCCCAGCCGGGCGCCGCCGAGCCGCCGGTGAGGTGCGGCGGTGCCACGAACGGGCGGTCCCGCGTACCGGGGTCCTGCCGCAGCGGCTCCCCCGAGGCATGCCAGCAGCGGTAGGCCGACATGTACGCGGTGCGCGCCGGATGCATCCAGTACGCGCGGATCTCGGCCCGGGACAGGGAACCCTCGGAGAGGCGGATGAGCGCCAAGGGCTTGGCGACCTTCCGTACCGATCCGGGGCCGAAGGCCGCCTCGATGCGCTCCATGAACTCGGAGTCGGCGGCCTTGCGCACCCGGTCGAAGCAGCCGATCCGCCGGGTCACCGCCTCCCGCCGGAAGAGCAGCGAGGAGACGTTGACGCGGCCGCGCCGGATGCCGGGCCTGGTCATCACGAGCTGATCGGTGACGCTGATCCCCTCGGACGTGGTGGCGACCACCTCGGAGCGCTGGAGCAGCGGCCGCACCTGAAGCTCCACCCGGCGCGGGTGCGACCAGTCGTCGGAGTCCTGGAACGTGACGAACTCGCCGTGGGCCGCCTCGACGCCGGCGTTGCGGGCCGCGTACGTCCCGCTGTTCTCGGCGAGCCGCAGCACCCGGACCCGGTCGTCGAGCGACTCGGCCTCGGCGAGGACCGCGTCGTACTCCGGCGGCGACGCGTCGTCGACCACCAGGATCTCCAGGTTGCGCCAGGTCTGCGCGGCGATCGAGCGGACCGCCGTGATCAGGCCGACGCCCGGCCGGAACGCGGTCACCACCACCGTGACCCGCTGGTCGGCCTCCACCGGCGTGGCCGGGCCGGTGGTGAGCCGGTCGAACGGCAGCCGTTCCGGCGCGGCGATCAGGCCCGGCCCCGGCGCCGGGAAGAGCCGGCCGAACCGGGCCAGCCAGGTCTCCTCGGGGACCGAGCCGCCGGCGTACGGGTTGGCGAGGTCGATCTCCAGGGTCTCCCGGGCCGGCGTCGGGATCCGCCGGTACGCGGCGAGCAGGTCGCGGGCCTGCGCCGGTCCCTGCCAGGCGTACGCGAGCTGGGCGTGCAGCGCCTGGTGGGCCGGTGGCACCGCCCGCGCTCCGAGACCGGTCCGGATCAGCGCGTACAGCGCCAGCGCGTCCTCCCGGTCCCCCGGCAGCTCGTCCTGCAGCGCGATGGTCTGCGCCAGGCCGGCCAGCAGCGCCGGATCGACCCGGCGGCGGAATCCGCGCAGCGGCCGGGTGTCACCCGATCGAGCCGCCTCGAGGAACTCGTCGAGCGTGCCGCCCTTCGGAGAACCACCGGCGGCCGCGCGGGCCAGAACACGCCGGGCCGCCACCGAGCGATTACGCATCGCGGTGTGCGGCAGCGACAGCTCCGCCCCGGCGCCGGCCAAAGTTACGTGATCGTCCAGCAACGCCACCGGCTGCGCCTCGGCCATCGACTCTCCGTCCGTGTACCCCCGCGGTGTCGATCAGTCCAACGCGACGCGACGGCCCGGGGTGACGAAGAGACTCACACGGCGGACAGGACGGCGGCCTCCACCCGGTTCCGTTCGGCGCTGTCGGCCCACGTGCCGACCAGGTAGAACGCGTCGACGACGTCACCGCCGAGAGTGGAGATCCGGGCTGCCCTGATCTCCGCGCCGGCCTCGTCCAGGGCGGCGGTCACCCGGTAGAGCAGGCCCGCCGAGTCGGCCGCGCGCAACTCCAGGACCGCCGCGTCGGTGGCCGCGGCACGCTGCCAGACGACCCGGGGCGAGGCGGTTCCACCACGGGCGCTCATGGCGCGGGCCCGCACACGCTGGGTCACCGAGACGTCCCCGGATGCGACACGGCGCAGATCGGCGGCGAGGGCCACCGGGTCGTACGGCGACCCGTACCGAGGCGAGGTGTAGAACTCCACGATCGCCCGGCCGTCCACCGTCGCCGTGTTGGCGGCCACCACGTCGAGCCGGTGCATCGCCAGGCAGGCCGTCACCCCGGCGAGCAGCCCCCGCCGGTCGGCCGCCGCCACCGCGACCCGGTCGCCGTCGAGATGCACGACCGGCAGTCCGCCTTCGAGCAGCTCCGGGTCGGGCTGCGGCGGTTCGGGCAGCTCGCCGGTGTCCATCGCGGTGTGCACCCGGCGGACCAGCTCGGCCATCAGCCGGCCCTTCCAGTCCGACCAGGCGGCCGGGCCGGTGGCCTGTGAATCGGCCCGGGCCAGCGCGTGCAGCAGGTCGAGGGTGGCCGGGTCGCCGACCGCCTCGGCGACGGTCGAGATGGTCAGCGGGTCGCTCAGGTCCCGGCGGGTCGCCACGTCGGGGAGCAGCAGGTGCAGCCGGACCACCTTCTCGATGGTCGCCACGTCGGCGGCGGGCAGGCCGATCCGGCCGGCGATCTCGGCGGCGATCGGCGCGCCGACGATGCTGTGGTCGCCGGGCAGGCCCTTCCCGACGTCGTGCAGGAACGCGCCGAGCAGCAGCAGGTCGGGGCGGTCCACCTCGCGGGTGAACCGGGTCGCCTCGTAGGCGGCCTGCACGAGGTGCCGGTCGAGGGTGTACCGGTGGATCGGGTGGTGCTGGGGCAGGCTGCGCATCCGGGCCCACTCGGGCAGCCACGCGTCGATCAGACCGTACCGGTCGCAGGTCTCCCAGGCCGGCAGCAGGCCGGGGCCGGAGCCGAGCAGCGAGATCAGCGCGGCCCGGGCGGCCGGCGGCCACGGGGTGGGCAGCGGCGGGCAGAACGCGGCGAGCCACTCCGAGGTGGCCCGGGCGATCGGCAGCTGGACGATGGCGGCGGCAGCGGCGACGCGCAGCGAGAGGCTGGGGTCGGGGACCGGGCCGATGGCGGTACGGGCGAGCACCAGCTCGCCGTCCTGCTCCACCACGTCCCGGGCGACCGGCCGGCGGCTCGGAACGGCGGGTGTGCTGCCCCGGCGCCGCCCGCTGCGGAGCCGGTCCACCGCGCGCCAGGCGTCGTCGACGGCGTGCGCGATCGTCCGGGCGTCGCCGGACACCCGCCGCAGCAGCGCGTCGGCGTCTTCGAGGTCGAGCAGGTCGGCGACGGCGGCCCGTTCCTGGGCGACCAGCCGGTCCACCCGGCGGCCGACCGCCAGGTGCAGCGCGTCGCGGGTGTCGAGCAGGCGCAACCCGGCCGCGCGGACCGCGGGGCGCATGGTGTCGGCGATGCCGGCCCGGCCGATGCCGCGCAGCAGGGTGAGGTCACGCAGACCGCCGGCGGCCTCTTTGAGGTCGCCCTCGAGCAGGAAGGCGAGCTCGCCGTGCTGGGTCCAGCGGGCGGTGGTCAGCTCGCGCAGCTGGGGCAGCAGCCGCACCGCGGTCCGCCGCCACTGGTCGCCGGTCGCCGCGATCATCTCGGCGGAGAGAGTGGGGTCGCCCGCGACGTGCCGGGCGTCGAGCAGGCCGAGCGCCACCTTCACGTCGTCATGGGCGACCGAGAGCGCCTCGGGCAGGGTGCGCACCGAGTGATCGAGGCCGAGGCGGGCGTCCCAGATGGGGTACCAGAGTCCGGAGGCGATCCGGTCGATCCCGGCCGTGCCGTTGTGCACGAGCACCAGGTCGAGGTCGCTGTAGGGGGCGCAGTCGCGCCGGCCCAGCCCGCCCACCGCGAGCAGGCTCACGCCGGGCACGTGGGAGGGGAAGAGGTCCTTCAGCCACACGTCGAGCGCCGCGGCCCGTTCGTCACGAGCCGCGGCGCCGATGTGGTCACGCAGTTTGTCGAGCGAGCCACCGGCTGCCGGGCGGGCCGGCGGGGCCGGCGGCTCACTCAACGGGTTCGTCATGTCGATTACAGGGCGTCGAGGCCGCGCTCGCCGGTCCGGACCCGGACCACGTCGTCGACCGACGTGACCCAGACCTTCCCGTCACCGATCTTGCCAGTGCGCGAAGCCGTGATGACGGCGTCGACGATCTTCTCGACGTCGATCTCGTCGGTCAGCACCTCGACCTTGATCTTGGGCAGGAACTCGACGGTGTACTCGGCACCCCGGTACACCTCGGTGTGGCCCTTCTGCCGGCCGTAACCCTGCACCTCGCTCACGGTGAGCCCGGCGACGCCCAGGGCGTGCAGAGCCTCCTTCACCGCGTCGAGCTGGTACGGCTTGATGACCGCGGTCACCAGCTTCATGCTCAGTCCTTCCATAGGAGCAGCCATCGGGGAATCTAGCCGGAGACCTTCTGGCTGACGGAGGCCTTCCCGTCAGCGTCGCTGGACGCGGCGCCGGTCAGACCGGCCATCGCGAACGCGCCACCACTCGAACCCGTCGCCGGGGTGAAGTCGTAGCCGGTCTCGCCGTGGTCGGCGATGTCGATGCCGCCGACCTCGGACTCCTCGCTGACCCGCAGCAGCTTGACGGCCTTGAGGGCGAGCGCCAGGACCGCGGCGATGAGGAAGGAGTACAGGGTGACGGTGAGGCTGCCCAGAGCCTGGCGGCCGAGCTGGGTGACGCCGCCGCCGTAGAACAGGCCGTTGCTGGCGTTCAGGATGGCCGAGTCGGTGATGCCGGAGTTGACCGCGTCGGTGGCGAAGAAGCCGATCGCCAGCGAGCCGATCCAGCCGCCGACGAAGTGGACGCCGACGACGTCGAGCGAGTCGTCGTAGCCGAAGCGGTACTTCAGGCCGACAGCCAGGGCGCAGACCACACCGGCGATGACACCGATGATCACGGCGGCGAAGGGAGCGACGAAGCCACAGGCCGGGGTGATGGCGACCAGACCGGCGACCGCACCGGAGGAGGCGCCGACCAGGGTCGGCTTCCGGTCCCGGATCCACTCCACCGCGACCCAGCCGACGAGCGCGGCGGCCGTGGCGACCTGGGTGTTGATGAAGGCGATGACCGTGGTGCCGTCGACGGTCAGCTCGGATCCGGCGTTGAAGCCGAACCAGCCGAACCAGAGCAGGCCGGCGCCGAGAGCGACGAACGGCACGTTGTGCGGCCGCATGTTCTCCCGCGGCCAGCCGATCCGCTTACCGAGGATCAGCACCAGGGCGAGCGCCGCGGCGCCGGCGTTGATGTGAACCGCGGTACCACCCGCGAAGTCCAGAGCCCGGATCTTCGAGCCGATGAAGCCGCCGCCCCAGACCCAGTGCGCGACCGGGACGTAGACGAGGGTGAACCAGCCGAGCGCGAAGAGCACCCAGCCACCGAACTTCATCCGGTCCGAGACCGCGCCGCTGATCAGGGCGACGGTGATGACGGCGAACATCATCTGGAAGACCAGGAACGCGTACGTCGGGATGCCGGTGTTGGCCCCGAAGAACAGCCACTCCTCGGAGATCGTCCCCACCGGGGTGCCGAGGTAGCTGAAGTTGCCGATGATGTTGTTGAGGCCGGCGTTCTCGTTGACGCCGAACGCGAGGGTGAAGCCGTAGATGATCCACAGAACGCTGACGAGCCCGATCGAGGCGAAGCTCATCATCATCATGTTCAGAACGCCCTTGGACCGGTTGAGGCCACCGTAGAACAGCGCCAGACCGGGTGTCATGAGCAAAACGAGCGCAGACGACAGGAGCAACCAAGCGGTATTGCCGGTGTTGATCTCCACGCTGCCTCCTCTCGGAATAAGGTGTCCTCACACACGACCCACTCGGCTCCGTCGCCTGTCGGCCGGTTCGGCGGAAGCCTTCCGGTCGGCTGTTTCCAGGACGGTCCATGCGCGATTTCCGGCGCGTGACGGGTTGTTTCCGACGTGTGAAGAAACTCTCACAGCCCCCGAGGCAGTAGTCCGCGAAGTGCCAAGATATCGGGATCAAAGCCCACATCGCAGCGCTTCGGGGTCCTCAGCGAAGCGCGTATTCGAGGGTGTGTCGCTCGTAATCCAGCAGCCGCAGATCGCGCATCGGCCGGCGGAGGTGGCCCTTGTGCACGATCCGGACGAACGCCGGATCGCCCGCGGCGGCCATCCTGCGGATGCCCTCGACGTGATCCACGATCCTCTTGCGGATGGTGCGGACCAGGCGGTGCCGATCACGCGGGATCAATCCGTACGCGTCGGCGAAGAGGCGGAGACGTCGCGGCCGGTTCGGCCGTTTCCATCCGAGCGTGTACGAGTCGCGGTCACTGAAGAGGGGGACCCACGTCCAGGCGGCGTACGCCACGTCGTAGAGCCGTGAGCCCGGCGACGCGAGGTCGAAATCGATCAGGGCCAGGGTGCCGTCCGGACGCCAGACCACGTTGTGCGGGGCGGCGTCGTGGTGACAGATCACCTCGGTGTCCGGCGGCGGTGGCCCGAACGAGCGCCAGACCGCTCCCGGCGGCGGGACGAAGCCGTACTGGGCGTCGTGGAACATCCGCAGCATCGTGCCGACGGTGACCAGCGCCTCCTCGGTGACCCAGTGCGGGGCCAGCGGGTATTCGCCGCACTCGCCGTCCAGGTAGGAGAGGACCTCGCGGCCCTTCTCGTCCATGCCCAGCGCGTGCGGCGAACCGGTGAAACCGACCCGTTCGAGATGGTTCAGCAGGGCGTGCACGGCCGGGGTCCAGGGACCCGCGTTACGCCGGACCGTGTCACCGATCCGGGACACCGTGCTGACGTTGCCACCGTGCAGCGGAATCTCGCGCACCGGCTCCTGCGTCACCAACGTCCTCCCGGATCATGACTCAACATCCCTGACTCCCCGCGAGCCTACGCGTCCCCGCCAATGAGGGCCTCGACGAAGGCGGCCGGCTCGAACGGCGCGAGGTCGTCCGGGCCCTCGCCCAGACCGACCAGTTTGACCGGAATCCCCAGCTTGCGCTGCACCGCGATGACGATGCCGCCCTTCGCCGTGCCGTCCAGCTTGGTCAGCACCACACCCGTGACATCCACCACCTCGGTGAACACCCGGGCCTGCTCCAGACCGTTCTGACCGGTCGTGGCGTCGAGCACGAGCAGGGTCTCGTCGACCGGGCCGTGCTTCTCCACCACCCGCTTCACCTTGCCGAGCTCGTCCATCAGGCCGACCTTGTTCTGCAGCCGGCCCGCGGTGTCGATCAGCACGGTGTCCACGCCGACCTCGATACCCCGTTTCACGGCATCGAACGCGACACTCGCCGGGTCGCCGCCCTCCGGGCCGCGCACGGTCTCCGCGCCGACCCGCTCGCCCCACGTCGACAGCTGCTCGGCGGCGGCCGCCCGGAACGTGTCGGCGGCGCCGAACAGCACGCTGCGGCCGTCCGCGATCAGGACCCGGCCGATCTTGCCGCAGGTGGTGGTCTTGCCGGCCCCGTTGACACCGACGACCATGACGACGGCCGGGCGGCCCTCGTGCGGGGTGGTCCGGAGACTGCGGTCCAGGTCGGGCTCGAGCGCCGCGGTCAGCTCCTCGGCGAGCTGCTCACGGACCCCGGCGACGGTGCGCGTGCCGAGGATCCGGACCCGCTCCCGCAGACGCTCGACGATCACCTGGGTGGCCTCGACACCGACGTCCGCGGTGATCAGGCTCTCCTCGATCTCCTCCCAGTCGTCCTCTTCCAGGTGGTCCCGGGAGAGGACAGTGAGCAGGCCCCGGCCCAGGGCGTTCTGCGAGCGGGCGAGGCGGGCGCGCAACCGGACCAGGCGGCCGGCGGTGGGTTCCGGCTTCTCCAGATCCGGGGCGGCCGGCTCCTCGACGACCGGCGCCTCGACGACCGGGGCCTCCTCGGCGACCGGCGCCGGCGAGACCGGCCGCTCGATCAGCGGGGGCAGCTCATCCTCGGCCGGAGCGGACGGGACCGTCGGCGCCGCGGGCGGGCGTTCCAGGGTGGTGGTCGAGCCCGCGGAGGGCGGTGGCGGGAGCTCACGGCGGCGCATCCTCGGCACCACCAGCCCGACCGCGCCGGCGACCAGGACGACGAGCAGGATCACTGCGGCGACCACGTATTCCATGCCCGAATCCTGACAGATGAGCCGAACCGACGTGGCGAGGGTCGCGCACTGGCGATTCCGGGTAGAGGTGGCGGAGTATGAAGCACCCCTTGTGAACATTCGTGGAGGCAATCCGCATGCGGCAATACCCCGGCGCCGTCCGGTGACCGCGCAACTGCTCATCGGCCCGATCCTGCGGCGCGTGACCGGTGACCGCGCCACCATCTGGCTGGAGACCAGCGAGCCCGCCGAGGTGCGGGTCGAGGCCGAGGGCGGCGCCGGCGGCGTCGCGACGACCTTCTCCGCGTACGGCCACCACTACGCCCTCGTCGTGGTGACCGGACTGGTCCCGGACGCGGCCCAGGCCTACACGGTGTCGCTGGACGACCGGGCGGTGTGGCCGGCGGCCGGTTCGCCGTACCCTCCCTCGGTCATCAGGACCCGGAGCACCGACGACTCACGCGAGCCCGTCAGCCTCACCTTCGGCTCCTGCCGGGAGGCGACACCGCAGGCCGCGAGCAAGAATCTCCCGCCGGACGCGCTCGACGCCTTCGCCCGGCGGCTGATGACCGACTCCCGGTCGCGACCCGACCTGCTGGTGCTGCTCGGCGACCAGGTCTACGCGGACGAGACCTCGCCGAAGGTGCGCCGGTTCCTCAAGGCCCGGCGCCGCAGCGGCCACCAGGGCCCGGCCGACCAGGTGGTCGGCTTCGAGGAGTACACGAAGCTCTACCTGGAGTCGTGGCGCGACCCGGAGGTGCGCTGGCTGCTCTCCACCGTGCCGAGCGTCATGATCTTCGACGATCACGAGCTGATCGACGACTGGAACACCTCGGCGTCCTGGCGGGCCGACATGGCGAGACAGCCCTGGTGGCGGGAGCGGATCGCCGCTGGGCTGGCGTCGTACTGGATCTATCAGCACCTCGGGAACCTCGGCCCGGACGAGCTGGCCGCCGACCCGCTCTTCCAGAAGGTGGCGTCGGCCGGTGACGCGACCGAGCTGATGCGTGAGTTCGGCAGGTCCGTCGACGAGCCCGAGTCGGCGGAGAACACCGACCAGCCGTACCAGTGGAGTTACGCGCTGGACCTCGGCCGGACCCGTCTCGTGGTCCTGGACAACCGCTGCAACCGGATCCTGACCCCGGGCGCGCGGGCCATGCTGCCGCCCGCCGAGTGGGACTGGTTCCTGGACCAGGCGCACGGCGACTACGACCACCTGGTGATCGGCTCGTCGCTGCCCTGGCTCATGCCGCCCGCCATCCACCACCTGGAGGCGTGGAACGAGCGGATCGCCGAGTCGCCGACCGCGTGGAAGGCATCGTTCGGGGAGAAGCTGCGGCGGGCGTTCGACCTGGAGCACTGGGCCGCGTTCGGCAAGTCGTTCGACGCGCTCGGCGAGCTGTTCCGGCGGCTGGGCGAGGGCGGGCCGACCCCGATCGGTCACCGGGTCGGCGCCGGTGGGGCCTACGCCGCCCCGGCCTCGATCAGCGTCCTGTCCGGGGACGTGCACCACTCGTACGTCGCCCGCGCCGAGTTCGGCCACCCGCTGCCCACCCCGGTCATGCAGCTGACCTGCTCGCCGATCCACAACCAGGTGCCCGCGCCGCTGCGCCCCCTGATGCGGGCCAGCTGGTCGCGGGCGGTGGCCCGGGTGGCCCGGGGCCTGTCCAAGTCGGCAGGCGTGGTGAAACCGGCGGTCCGCTGGAAACGGCTGGCCGGGCCGTACTTCGGCAACGCGGTCGGCACCCTGCGGCTGGAGGGCCAGACCGCCACGGCCCGCATCGAGGGCACCTCGAAGGACGGCGACCTCTTCGAGGTGGCGGCCGTCAAGTTCTAGGTCTCAGTCCAGGGCCGGGATCGCGGCCTTCCCCTTGTCCACCACGCTGAAGTTGGTCATGAAGTCGCCCTCGCCGGACTCCTGGACGATCACCTTGTCGCCCTCCGGGCCGGCGAGGGCGAACAGACCGGCCACCTCGATGAGCCGGCCGGGGCTGTCGGCCGGCGGCTCCGGGAACGTGAAGACCTGATCCTTCTCGGCGGCGTCACACGCCTGGATCTTCAGCTGGAGCGGGTTGGATCCGCCGGGTGAGTGCACCTGGAGGCAGTACGCCTCGCCGCCGGCTCGCAGCGTGCCGGTCTTGAGCAGGAAACCGCCGCCGGACGGGACCGCCACGAAGAGGGCGCGGTCGTCGTACTCGCCGAGCTTGACGATCCCGTCCGATCCGACGGTGAGCACACGGTCGCCGCCGGACTCGACGGTCGCGAACGCCACCTGGCGGTTGAGACCGGGGGCGGTGCCCGGGCCGGCCGGCTCCTCGGCGGGCGCGGTCGTTCGTTCCTCGATCGGCGAAGCGGAGGGCGTCGGCGAATTCTCCACGATCGCCGAGGGCGAGACCGAGACCGGAGGCGAGACCGTGGGCGACGTCGACGGGGATTGCGACGAACAACCCGAAACCGACAGAACGAGCGCGAGAACGGCAATCCTGCCGAGAGGTGACATGCCTCCATCCTCCCCGGGACCGGGCCGTGCCCGACATCCCGGAAAGGTGCCGCTCACTCCGAAAGATCAAGGACCTTGCGCAGGTACGGCAGATGCTCCGGTCCGGCCCACCGATACCCGGAGAGCCCGGCCGCCCGCGCGCCACGGACCACCCGGTCGTCGTCGTCCACCATGAGCACGTGCTTCGGCAGCTGGCCGATCTCCTGGCAGGCCTGCTCGAAGTATTCCGGGGCCGGCTTGTGCACCTTCATCTCCCAGGAGCTGAGCACCAGGTCCACCTCGCCGGTGAGGCCGAGCGCGTCCAGGTCGCCGCGGAGACGGTCGGTCGCGTTGGTGGCGATCGCGACCGGACGGCCGGCGGCCCGCACCTCGCGGACGAACGCGAGCGCCTCCGGGTCCACCTCGCCCCGGTACGCCTGCCACTCGGCCACCGCCGCCGCGGACTCCTCGTCGCCGAGCGGGAGCCGGCTCGCCACCAGGCCCATCCACTCCTCGTCGGAGATCTCGCCGGCCATCGCGGGCCGGTAGATGTCCCACGACATCGCCGTCTCGAGCAGTGAGGCCGGCTTCAGGCCGTACTTCACCTCGACGGCGATCATCGGGGCCGGATCCCAGCGGCGCAGAACGCCGTCCAGGTCGATGAACAGGGCCCGGGCGCGATCGCGCATGTCTTCTTAGTCCTCTTCCTCACGGACGAGCCGCTGGCTGATCACCTGAGTGACGCCGGCTCGCATGGTGACGCCGTAGAGGGCGTCCGCGACCTCCATCGTGCGCTTCTGGTGCGTGATGATGAGCAGCTGGCTCTTCTCCCGCAACTGCCTGAAGAGGGTAATCAACCGGCCCAGGTTCACGTCGTCGAGGGCCGCCTCCACCTCGTCCATGATGTAGAAGGGCGAGGGGCGGGCCCGGAAGATGGCACAGAGCATCGCCACCGCGGTGAGCGAGCGCTCGCCACCGGAGAGCAGCGACAGCCGCTTGATCTTCTTGCCCGGCGGGCGGGCCTCGACCTCGACGCCGGTGGTGAGCATGTCCTCCGGGTCGGTCAGGACGAGCCGGCCCTCACCGCCCGGGAAGAGCACCTGGAACACGGTCTGGAACTCGCGCGCGGTGTCCTCGAACGCCGACGTGAAGACCTCGAGGATCCGGTCGTCGACGTCCTTCACGACGGTGAGCAGGTCCTTGCGGGTGGCCTTGAGGTCCTCGAGCTGGTCGGAGAGGAACTTGTAGCGCTCCTCCAGCGCGGCGAACTCCTCCAGCGCCAGCGGGTTCACCTTGCCGAGCAGGGTGAGGTCGCGCTCCGCCTTGTTCGCCCGCTTCTCCTGGGTGGGCCGGTGGAACGGAACGGGCTCGGGGACCGGCTTGCCGTCCTTCTCGGCCAGCGCCACGTCGGCCTGGGTCGGCGGCACGAGCTGGTCCGGGCCGTACTCGCTGATCAGCGTCTCGACGTCGAGCGAGAAGTCCTCGGCGGCCTTCGCCTCCAGCTGGTCGATGCGCATCCGCTGCTCGGCCCGGGCCATCTCGTCCCGGTGGACCTCGCTGGTGAGCCGCTCCAGCTCGGCGACGAGGCGCTTCGCCGTGGCGCGCACCTCCTGCAGTTCGGCTTCCCGGCTGGTCCGGGCCTGAGCCAGCTCGTCGCGGTGCTCGGCGGCGGCGGCGAGCGAGACGGCGACACGTTCCAGGGCGCCGGCCGCGCCGAGCGCGACGGCCTGAGCGATCTTGGCGCCGCGGGCCCGGGCCTCCCGGCGGGCCGCGGCGCGCTCCCGGGCCTGCCGCTCGGCGTTCGCCTGCCGCATCAGCGAGTCGGCCCGGCCGGCGATCGAGGAGACCCGCTCCTCGGCGGTACGCACCGCGAGCCGGACCTCCATCTCGTTCTGCCGTGCCTGCGGGACCATCGCCGCGAGCTGGTCGCGTTCCTCGGTGGAGGGTTCCTCGTCGAGCGGGGTGTCCTCGGCCAGCCGCAGACGTTCCTCCAGCTCGGCGAGGCGCATGAGGTCGGTCTCCCGGGCCGCCTCGGCCTTCTGCCGGGACGCGCCGAGCCGCTCGCTCTCCGCCTTCGCCGACCGCGCCGCCGCGCCCAGCTCGGCCAGCCGCCGGGCGGCCGCGTTGCGCTCGCCCTCGGCGGCCCGCTTCTCACTCGCGGCCTGGTTCACGACCTGCTTGAGCTCGGCCACCTCGGCCCGGGCCGCGCCGAGCTGCTCCTTGAGCTCGGCGATCGCCTGCTCGGCCGCGGCCCGCTTCGCCTTCGCCTCGTCGACGGCGGCCTGCACCTCGATGTAGCTGGTCGCCTTCGACGAACCACCGGCCGCCGCGTACGCGCCGAGCACGTCGCCCTCGGGCGTCACCGCGCGCAGCTCGGCGTTCTCGGCGATCAGCTTGGCCGCCGCGGTCAGGTCGGCGACGAGGACGACGTCGCGCAGCACCCGGTTCAGAGCCGGCCGGATCTGCTCCGGGCAGTCGATCACCTCGGGCGCCCAGACGGCCCCCTCCGGCAGGTCGGGACGCAGGCTCGTGAGCGGGCCCCGCATGCCCGGGCCGGCCGACCCGGCCACCACGAGGTCGGCACGGCCGGCGTCAGCGATCTTGAGCGTACGCATCGCCTCGACCGCTTCGTCGACGCCCGACAGCGCGACGGCGTCCGCCAGGCCGCCCAGCGCCGCGGCGAGCGCCACCTCGTAGCCGGGCCGGACGGTCAGCAGCGACGCGAGGCTGCCGAGAAGCCCGGGAACCTGGCCGGCCTTCGCCAGCAACGCCCCGGCGCCGTCCTTGCGCTTCAGGCCGAGCGCGAGAGCTTCTTCACGAGCCTTCCAGCTGGCGGCGTCCTTCTCGGCGGCCCGCTCGGCGTCGGACAGCTCCCGGACCACCGCGGCGGCCCGGTCGTGCGCGGCGACCGCCTCGTCGTGCCGGGCGTCGAGGCCGGCGTTGTCCCGGTCGGCCTCCGACGACTCGGCAGCGACCAGGTCCACCTCGGCCTGCGCCGCCTCGGCCCGCATCAGCGCGTCGGTGTGCGCCACGGCGAGCCGCTCGATCTCCTCGTCGGCGCTGCTGGTGCGCGCCCGGGCCGCGTTGACGTTGCCGGTCAGCTTCGCCAGGCCCTCACGCCGGTCGGCGATCGCCTTGGCGGCGGCCCGCAGCGCGCCCTCGGCCGCGGCCAGCTGGCGTTCCAGATCCTGCCGCTGCTCGACCGCCTCGGCCAGGCGCATCTGGTCCTCGGTGAGCGCCTCGCGCAGCTCCTCCTCCTGCTCCCGGATCCGCTCGGCCTCGGCCTCGATCATCTCCGGGTCGCGGCCGGGGCGTTCCTCGTCGGGCGTGGCAGCGAGGTGGCGCAGCCGCTCGGTGGCGAGCTGCTCGGTGGAGCGGAAGCGTTCCTGCAGGGTGGAGAGCTTGTACCAGGCGTCCTGCGCGGCCTGCAGCAGCGGCGCGTCCTCGGCGTGCTGGGCCTCCAGGTCGGCGAGCCACCGCTGGATCTCGCGGTTCTCCTCCTCGACCTGCTGCCGCCGGTCGCGCATCGCCGACTCGTCGGCGATCTCCTTGTCCAGAGTGGTACGCAGGGTGTGCAGATCGTCGGCGAGCAACCGGAGCCGGGCGTCGCGCAGGTCGGCCTGGATGCCGGCGGCGCGACGGGCCACTTCGGCCTGCTTGCCGAGCGGCTTGAGCTGACGCCGCAGCTCGGTCGTCAGGTCGCCCAGCCGGTTCAGGTTGACCTGCATGGCGTCCAGCTTGCGGATCGCCTTCTCTTTGCGCTTGCGGTGCTTGAGGACACCGGCCGCCTCCTCGATGAAGGAGCGGCGGTCCTCGGGCTTGGCGTGCAGCATCGCGTCGAGCCGGCCCTGACCGACGATGATGTGCATCTCCCGGCCGATGCCGGAGTCGCTGAGCAGCTCCTGGATGTCGAGCAGCCGGCAGGCGTTGCCGTTGATCTCGTACTCGCTGGCGCCGTCCCGGAACATCCGGCGGGTGATCGAGACCTCGGTGTACTCGATGGGCAGGGCGCCGTCGTTGTTGTCGATCGTGAGCGTCACCTCGGCGCGGCCCAGCGGCGCCCGGCCGGCGGTGCCGGCGAAGATGACGTCCTCCATCTTGCCGCCACGCAGCGCCTTGGCGCCCTGCTCGCCGAGAACCCAGGCGATGGCGTCGACGACGTTGGACTTGCCGGATCCGTTCGGGCCCACGACACAGGTGATGCCCGGCTCCAGCCGCAACGTGGTAGCGGAGGCGAAGGACTTGAAGCCCTTGACCGTCAGGCTCTTGAGGTGCACGGATCTCCGAGGGTCGGCGGTGGTCTGCTGGTGGCAGGCTACCCGCAGGGGATCGGATCAGCGGTGACACGCCGCGCCAGCGACCGCGACACCCGGCGAAAAACCGGACAAAAAGCTGCGCGCCGCCACAATCGTGGAGGCGCGCGTTTTCTTTGGTTCTTCGACTTCTTCGGTGCCGTCTTCACTGCTTCACTGCATGACCTGGGTGCGAGGGGATGAACGCCGGGAGGTCACCCCGCGGAACTCACGGGCGCTCGGGGTGGAGCTCAGGTCAGCGCGGGCTCGGTCAGCCGCGCGAAATCGTCTGCCTCCACGGCTGCTGCCGCGAGACGATCGTTCTCCGCCCGGAGGCGGGTGACCTCGAACTCCAGGGACTGCACCCTGGAACGCAGTCGGGTGACCTCGTCGAGCAGGCGCCGGTCGGGCGCCGCACCTACGTGGCCGTAGAGGGCCTTCGCCATCGTGACTCCTTGTGACGCTGTGCGTCTCGTTGTGATGCGTTGCCGGAAAAGCCGGCCAACGTGCGCCCAGATCGGTGCACAGCACCCGCACTCACGGGCACGCGTGAGCGCAGAATCCTGCCCGGTTGGTCTGAACAGAATTCTTCAGGTGCAGAGCTCAAGCCACGAATGAAACCGGGGCATGAGTGGGCGCGACTGGCGACAACTCCATAGTCCGCCGATACCCACCCTCCGTCAAGCCGAGGCTTTCGTGGTTCGGCGCTTCTTCTCAGTGAATCACGCCACCAACACGGTTTAGCTGCTCTTATGTCCCGTCTGCCAGTTTGGCGGGGCAGCCCGCCGGTCGATGCGGCCCGACTACGGGCGGTTCCAGCGGTATATGTCGACATCACTCATCGGCAGGCGCCGCGATCTCCTGAGCGCCTCGGGGGCGCTTCCGGAGCGCTCCCGGGAGGGCTTTTCCGCGGCAAACGGCATCGCATCAATGCCCCTTCCGGGCAAAAACGGGCAAAGACGGCGGACATTTTGGTTCAAAAGGTGCGTAATTGTGTCGCCTAGCCGACATGCTCCGGTGACTTCGCCGTGCTGTGTCGTTGCCCCCACCGTGAATCCGACCCCGTCGCGCGAGCGCATCTGCTTGCTCACCGGCGGCGGGTACCCGTACCGGCGGGACGCCCTCGGAGGCTGGTGCCGAACCCTCGTCGAGGGCCTGCGCCGGTTCCGCTTCGAGCTGCTGACCGTCACGGACCGTGAACTGCCGTCCGCGCCGGCGTACCCGCTCCCGTTCAATGTCGGCTCGGCGCGCGCCGTCGCGCTGAGCCGCGACACCACCCGGCCCGGTCGTCCCGGCCGCCGCCGGCCCGGTCCGCCGGACGGCGCCGACGAGGCGGCCGCGCTGCTCTGCCGTGGTCTGCTCGGCGACGAAGGACCGGTCGGCGCGCAGTTCGCCGACGGCCTGCGCCGGATCGCCGAGCTGCCCTGCGGTCCCGACCCGCTCGGCGGCGTGCCGCTCGCGGACGCGCTGATCGAGGCATGGCGGCAGCGGCAGGCCGCGCTCGGCGCCGATACAGCGCCGCTGCCCCGGCTCAGCGTGCGGGACGCGCGTACCGCGGCGATGCTGCTGCGGCACGCCATGCGCGCGCTCGCCGTGGAGCTGCCCGAGGTGGAGCTGGTGCACTGCGTCGGCGGGACCACGCCGCTGCTCGCGGCGCTCGGCGGGCGCTGGCGCAGCGGTGTGCCCCTGCTGCTCACCGAGGCCCGGGCGCCGGTTCCCCGCCAGCGGCCCGCCGAGGATCGGCTCTCGGTCGCGGTGCGGACCGTGCTGCGGCGGTTCCGCACGTCGGTGGCCCGGACCGGCTACGCCGAGGCCGAGCTGATCGCGCCGCTCAGCACGTATCACCACGGCTGGGCGCTGGAACACGGCGCACGACCGGCACGGCTGGTGCCGGTGCCGGCCGGCGTCGACCCGCGCGACTATCCCGGCGTGATCGAGCTCAGCCCGGCGCCGGCCGTGGTCTGGGCCGGCAGCGGTGGCCCGGACAGCGGGCTGGCGTGCGTGCTGGAGGCGTTCACCGAGGTGGCGGCGGCGATCCCGGGGACCGTGCTGCACCTTGTCGGCGTCACCGCGGCGCACGAGGAACACTGCGCCGAGCAGATCGAGCGCACCGGGCTGGGCCGGACCGTACGCCTGCACCCGCTGCCCGCCGACCCCCGCGACCGGTACACGGTCGGGCAGGTCGTCGCGCACGTGCCGGGCCCGGCGGATCCGCCGTACCGGCTGGTCGAGGCGATGATGTCGGGCCGTCCGGTGGTCGGCGTCGACGTCGGCCCGGCCGGCGAGACCCTCGGCGAGACCGGTGTGCTGGTACCACCGAACGACCCGTCCGAACTCGCCATCGCCATCGCCGGGCTGCTCCGCGATCCGGCTCGGCGCCGCACGCTCGGCGACGCGGCCCGGCAGCGGGCGCTCAGCCACTTCACCGTGGATCGCGTGGTGCGCGTCTACGGCGCCCTCTACACCGACCTGGCCGTACCGCCGCCGGCGCCCGCCTTCGAGCTGGCGCTCAGCGTGACGGCGCCCCGGGTGACGCTGCCCGACACCGTCCGATGGCTGGCCGGCCCGTCCGGGGCCGAGCCCGGCCCGCGCGAGCCGGCGCTGGTCGGAGGGCCCATGCCGACCGGGGAGAACGCATCATGACGATCACGGGATCGCGCGACACCCTGTCCGCCCGCAACCGGGCCCGGCGGCGGGCGGCCGGCCGCCACGAGCCGCGTCGTGGCCACTCGCCGGCCGGGCGGCACTCCGCCGAGGTCGTGAAGCCGCTGACCCCGGCGGATCCGGAGACGCCCGCCGCTGTCGTCGCGCCTGCTGCCGCTGTCGAACCGGACCCGATTCAGGCGGTGGACGCCTCGTACCCGAAGAGGAGGCGGCGCGCCCGTCCCGGCTTCCTCGCGGGAGCCGTCGTCCGCTGCTGCCTCTACGTCGGCCCGCTGAGCGTCGCGATCGCCGCCACCGGATCGCTGAACCGGGTCGCGTGGCCGGTCACCGCCGTGATGCTGGTGCTCGGATGGGGTGCCGCCCAGGCGCTGACCAGCATGGGCGTCGTCGTGGCGGGACGCAGCGGGCAGGCCGCCGCGGCACGGTTCGTCGGCGCCGGGTTCGCCTCGGTGACAGCGCTCTGGTGCGCGCTCGTCTGGATCGCCCCGGACCGCGCGCTCGGGCCGTCCCGCGCGCTCGCCGCCGTCGTCGGCGTCTGCGGGCTGCTCGCCCTGGGCAGCGTCACGGTCGCACTGGTGACCCGGTCCGAGGGCGCCGTCGCCGCCTGGTTCCTGCCCTGCTGGCTGCTCGCCGCGGTACCGGTGGCCGCCGCTCTCGGGGCCGGGTGGGCCACCGTCCAGGTCGAGGTGATGCTGCCCGGCGCCATCGTCGCGGTGGCGGTGCGCGCCTTCCGGCCCGCGGTGCTGTCCCGTCCCGGCCGAAGCCGGCTCACCGGCGCCGACCGCCGGCGCGGACTCTCCTACCTGGTCATCGGGGCCTCGCAGGCGGTCTGCGTGACACTGCTCTGGCAGGCCGACACACCGTTCCCGGCGGCGTTGCCACTGCTCATCGCCGTACCGATGCTCGAGGGCCTGATCGGCTGGCACACCGCGCGTCTCGACAACGGCCTGGACTCCGCGGAGACCTCCGCCGACTTCGGCCGGCACGTCCGCAACGTCACCGCGATCACGCTGGCCGGCCTGCTGCCACCGCTCGCGGCCGGCTGCGGGCTCGCGGTGGCCGCCTACCAGCTCCCCGGCCCGCTTCTCCCCGGCTCCCGCGACGGCGTCCTCGCCCTCGCCGCCGGAACCCTGCTCGGCGGGGTGTTCGCCGTGACGTTCCTGCTGGCGGCCCGGTTCCGTACCGGCATCGCCGCCACGCTCGCCGCCGTGCCCCCGCTGGCCGCGGCCGTCATCGCGCTCTTCCCCTCGCCGTCCGGACCACTGCCGGCTTCGGTCGCCGTGCTCGCCGCGGCACACCTGGCCGGCCTGCTCATCGTCGCCCTGACCGCTGTCGATCTACGGAGGACGCCGTGAAGACACTGTTCCCCTCGTACGCCCACCCGTCGCCCGAACTGGAGCTGGACGCCGACACCTGGATCGTCCGCGAACAGCCCGGCGACCGCCGGACCCTGCACCAGTCGCTGGGCCGCATCGATCTCGACTGGGGAAGCCGCTCGCTCGCCGACGTGCTCGCCGACGTGGACGCCTGGCGCGCCGACGGCGTGGAGGGGTTGTTCCTGGACCGGGCCCCGGCCGGTTCCGGTGGGGTGGGTCCGGTCGCGCTGACGGTCCGGTTGGCGGCGCGGCGCGGTCTGCATCGGGTGGTGCTGAATCCGGGAGTTCCGACTCATCCCCTTTATCGTGATTTAGGGGTGCGAATCTGTTCGTTCGAAGGCCCGTGGGAGGCCTACCAGAACTGGGACGGCGATGGCGTGCGCCCCGGTGACGGCCACATCGTCCACGGTGTGCCCCCGGAGCTGCTGACCGCCGCCCGCCGCCTGATGGGCCGCCGTGGCGCCGGCTTCGGCCTCGCGACCGATCTGACCCCTCACCGCCCGGTCGCGACTTCCGGCCGAGGAGCCCACGCGGTCGATTGACCCTTCCTTGTACGGGGATGACGCCCGCCCCCGCCGGACCCCGCCGTCGCGCCTCCATCGACACCTGACGGCCCGTTCCCCCGGCGCCGCCCGCCGCCGGCCCCGGCGTCCCGTCACCCCCGGCCGGTCCACGCCCCGGGTGAGGGTGCACCGGGGCCGGCGGCGGCGTGCGCCGGGGGAACGTGGCCGCAGGTGTGGTGCGCCACGGGACGGCGTTCGATGCGGTCGGGGGCTGCCGCTGTCCCCGTACGAGGAGATGTCTGGTTCTAAGAACGCGGTCTCGGCTGGCAGCGCGGGCAGCTGAAGGAGGAGCGGTTCATGAAGTGCTCGCGGCGGATCGGGGTGCCGCAGCGGGAGCAGGGCTCGTTCTCCCGGCCGTAGGCGTTCAGGGCGCGGTCGAAGTAGCCGCTCTCGCCGTTCACGTCGACGTAGAGCTCGTCGAAGCTCGTGCCGCCCGCGACGATCGCCTCGCCGAGGACGTCGCGGACATGAGCCAGCAAGCCCTTGACCGCGGGGCGGGTCAGCTTGTCGGTGGGGCGGGCGCCGTGCAGCTTCGCCCTCCACAGTGCCTCGTCGGCGTAGATGTTGCCGATCCCGGAGATCAGGGACTGATCGAGCAGGGCTCGCTTGATCTCCGTGTGCCGGCCACGGAGCCGGGCCGCGAAGGCCTCGTCGTCGAAGAGCGGGTCCATCGGGTCGCGGGCGATGTGCGAGATCTCGTCCGGCAGCTCGGCGCCGCCCTCGGAGACCGACAGGCCGCCGAACGTGCGCTGGTCGACGAAGCGCAACTCGGGGCCGCCGTCGGTGAACGTGAACCGGATGCGCAGGTGCTTCTCGTCGGGCGCCCCGGTGGGCTGCATGAGCAGCTGGCCGCTCATACCGAGGTGACCGATGATCGCGTCGCCGGAGTCGAGCGGGAACCAGAGGTACTTGCCGCGGCGGGAGATGTCCAGGACGGTGCGGCCGGCCAGGACCGCGGAGAAGTGGGCGTCGCCGGGCAGGTGACGGCGGATCGCCCGGGGGTGGTGGACCTCGGCGGTCGCGATGGTGCGGCCGGCGACCCACTTCGCCAGGCCCATGCGGACGGTCTCCACCTCGGGAAGCTCAGGCACACCAGAATCCTTTACAGCGTGTACGGCCAGACGGTGACCAGGTAGGCGCCGTACCAGAGACCGAAGGCCGCCCACGCCACGATCGACAGGATCGCGACCCGGGGCCGGGCCTTGGACGCCGCCACGACGGCCGGAAGCAGCGTCAACAGTACGGGCAGCAGCAGCCGTGGCTTGGAGTGGTAGAAACCGGCCTGGCCGTACACCAGGATCATCGCGACCACCCCGTAGACGGCGAGCGGCAGCCACGGCTTCTGCGTCAGGGCCACACCCGCCGCGGCGAGGGCGACCAGCAGCATCAGGGCGATGCTGATCGAGACCCAGCCGTCACCCGTACGCAGCGTGGTGTTGAGGAACTTGATCGTGCTCGACCCGTAGTCGAACGTGGTGCCCCAGCCCGCAGTCTGGATCTTGAACCAGGCGTCCAGGTCACCGACCCGCCAGGCCACCCAGCCGATGTAGAGCGGCACGCCGGCCAGGGCCGCGGCCGCCGCGGTGATCGGCTGCCAGGCGATCCGGTTCTCGGACTTCCAGATCTCCCGGACCGCGATCAGCGCCGCCACCCCGAGACCGAGGGCGGCGGCCGCGCCGGTCGGCCGGCTCAGCGCGGTGAGCAGGCCGAGCAGTCCCGCCGCCCACCAGGCACGGCGGTGCGCGGCCACGAACATGCCGGCCACCAGGGCCAGGAAGATGCTCTCCGAGTACGCCATGGAGAGCACCACCGACGCCGGCGCCGAACAGCAGATCGCCACCAGCGCCCAGCCGGCCCGCTTGCTGTAGAGACTCGTGCCGAGCAGGTGCAGCGCGACGGCCGCGCCGATCGAAGCGATCCAGGAGATCAGAACCGCGGCCGTCGACGGGGTGAAGCCGATCGCGGCGGCGAACCGGATGAGCATCGGGTAGACCGGGAAGAACGCCAGCTCGTTGCCCTGGAGCACGCCGTTCTCGTACGTGTACCCGTGTGGATAGCCGTCCATCGCGACCCGGAGGAACCAGCCGGCGTCCCAGACGAGCAGCCGGTCCCAGACGCTGCGCGGCTCGGAGGTCGCGCCACCGAGCCACCAGATCATGAGCAATTGGCCCACTCGGGTGAGCGCCAGGATGCCTACCGCAGTCCCGACGCCCTGCCATCCGCCCGCTTTGTCCCAGATTTTCGCGGGCGCGGTTGTCGTCTCGGTCACCGTCACGCCGGGATCATGGCATGTCCGGGACCGATTCCTCAGCCTCGGCGCGGTCGGTCAGGGTCCGCCACGCCGCCGCCGCGGCCCGCTGCTCGGCCTGTTTCTTGCTGCGGCCCTCGGAACCGCCGTACCGCTCGCCGGCCACGACCACCCACGCCGTGAACGTCTTCGCGTGGTCCGGGCCGGAATCCTCGATCTCATAGTCCGGCACGCCCAGGCCGAGCGCCGCGGTCAGCTCCTGGAGGCTGGTCTTCCAGTCCAGCGCCGCGCCCCGGCTCGCCGACTCGATCATCAGCGGGTCGAAGAGCCGGTGGATCACCTCGCCCGCCACCTCCAGGCCGTGCTCCAGGTAGATCGCGCCGAGCAGCGCCTCCAGGGTGTCGGCGAGGATGCTCGCCTTGTCCCGGCCACCGGTCGTCTCCTCGCCCTTGCCGAGCAGCAGGTGCGGGCCGAGACCCAGCGGGCCCAGGCCGCGCGCCACGTCGGCGAGCGCGTGCATGTTGACGACGCTGGCCCGGAGCTTGGCGAGCTGGCCCTCCGGCAGGTCCGGGTGGTTGTGGAAGAGCGCCGACGTGATCACGACGCCGAGCACCGAGTCGCCGAGGAACTCCAGCCGCTCGTTGGTGGGCAGGCCGCCGTTCTCGTACGCGTACGAGCGGTGGGTCAGCGCGCGCTCGAGCAGCTCCGGCTTGAAAGGGATGCCGAACGCCTCCTCCAGCGGCTCGGTGGACGGACGGCGACGCTTGTCAATCATGCGATACCTCGCTGTATCTGAGCAGATCGGCGATGGCCGCGACCGAGGCGCGGCGATGCAGGTCGGCCGCGAAGGCGATGCCCGCGGCGAGATCGGAACCGGTGGCAGCGCCGTGGCAGACCACGACCGTTCCGCCGACCCCGAGCAGGACGGCGGCACGTGGGGGGAGGTTTTCCTGGTCGAACGGCTCGGCGACGGCATATGCCGTCTCCAGCGCCTTGAGCAGGACGTTTCCGGTGAATCCGTCGGTGACCACCACGTCGGCGGCAGTGCCGAGGACGACGTCGTTGCCCTCGACCAGACCGGCGTAGCGCGCCCCGGCCGGCAGTCTCTGACCGGTGAGCAGCGGCGGGAGGTTGCGGCGCAGACGGTCACCCTTGCCGGGCTCGCTGCCGATGGTGAGCATGCCGACACGTGGCGCGTTGACGTTGTGCACCGCCGACGCGTAGGCGGCGCCGAGGCGCGCGTGCATGGCGAGGGTCTTCTCGTCCGGGTCGACGTTCGAACCGACGTCGAGCAGGACCAGCCGGCCGGTCACGGTGGGCAGCACCGCGGCCAGGGCGGGACGCCGGATGCCGGGCCAGCGGCCCAGCTCACGGGCCGCGGAGAGGACCGTGGCGCCGGTGTCACCCGCCGAGACGAGCGCGTCGGCACGGCCCTCGGCGACCGCGCGGGCGGCGCCCCGGACCGTCCCGGAACTGGTGACGGCGGTGGTGATGCGCTGCCGATCAGCGGGATCGAGGGCAGCGAGGACCGCGTCGGCGGCTTCGGCCGGGCCGACGAGAGTCAGGTGAAGAGACGGATCGGCTTGAGCGGCACGCAGAGCGCCGTCAACCACGACGGCGGGAGCTTGGTCCCCGCCGAGGAGGTCGACGGCGATCCGCGCGGTGCCCGGCTCCCCGACAGTCCGCTGTCCGGGAGCCGTAGCACCGTTGGTTCGCCACCGCTCGGGTGCGACCCGCCCGAAGATCGGGCGTGTCACTCGCGGTCGTCAGACCTCGAGGACCTGGCGGCCGTTGTAGGTGCCGCAGACCGAGCAGGCGGCGTGCGGCAGCTTCGGCGACTTGCACTGGGGGCACGCCGCGGTGACCACCGCAGTCGCCTTCCAGTTGGCCCGGCGCGAGCGGGTGTTGCTGCGCGACATCTTGCGCTTCGGGACGGCCACGGTACTACTCCTTAAAAGATTGCTCTTGTTGCGGCGCAGCCGCCTCAGGCGACTCAGCTGTCATGTTGCGCAAAGCGGCCCAGCGGGGATCGACATCCTCATGGCTGTGATCCGCCGGGAGTTCGTCGAAGTGCACCCCACACTCGGGGCACAACCCTGGGCAGTCCGGCCGGCAGAGCGGGTTGGTCGGCAGCATCAGGACGATCGCGTCCCGGACTGCCGGCTCCAGATCGAGCAGGTCACCCTGCATCCGCCCCACTTCGTCGTCGTCGGTCGTCTCCTCGGTGGTGCTCTCCGCATAGGCGAACAGCTCCGCGAGGGAGACCTCGAACGGCGTGCCGATCTCGTTCAGGCACCGGCCGCACTCGCCCGAGAGCGAGCCACGAACAGTGCCGCTGATGTAGACCCCCTCGGACACCGACGTCATGCTCATGTCGAGCGTGAGGTCGGAACCCTCCTGGACCGTGATCAACTCCAGACCGAGGTCTGCCGGCGCCGGCACCACCCGATTCAGGGCACGCGTCGCACCAGGCTGCCGGGGAAGCTTCGTCGTGTCGACGACAAGCGGCTGCCTGGGATCCAGGTGACTCTGCGGTGACTTGGGCATCGTGATTCCTCAGCCATAGGTAGGCCGACCGAAAACATTACCTGAGCTTGCCGGGAAGCGTCGAATCGCCCCCGCTCAGAACGGCAGCGGACGCTCCGCGTCTTCGCCCTGGAAGGTGCCGATCTCGCGGAGCGCGTGCATCTTGTCACGGCCACGCTCTATCGACGCCAGCGCCCTGGTCAGGAACTGCTCGAAGTTGGCGAGAGCGGTGTCGACGTAGTCGTCGACCTCCTCGCGGAGGCGCTGCGCCTCGGTCCGCGCCTCGGCGATGATCCGGGCGCCCTCATGCTCCGCCGAGACGGTGATCTCGTTGACCGAGACGAGGCGGGCGTGTTCAGCCTCACCCTCGCTGACGATCCGGTCGGCCTCGCGGCGGCCGGCCTCGATGATCCGGTCGCGCTCGTCGAGCACGGCGGCGGCCTTGCGGAGCTCCGACGGCAGCTCGGATCGGAGGATCTCGAGCCGGTCGATCATCTCGGCGCGGTCGAACATGAAATTCGTACGGGACATGGGCACGGAACGTGCGTCCTGCACGAAATCGATGATCTCGTCGATGCGGTCGAGTGGATCCACCGCCAACTCACTCCTCAAGTCAGGCTGGACCGATCACGTTACTGCTTAACCGGCGCAGCCGTTTCCGGCGCGCCGGTGGCGGTCAGTTCTGCTTGAGGCGGCTGATCAGGCGTTCGAGGACCGGGTCGGGCAGGTACGCGGACGCGTCGCCACCCCACTTGACCACGTCTTTGACCAGGCTCGACGAGAGGAACGAGTAGAGCGGGTTGGTCGGCATGAAGAGCGTCTCCACACCGGACAGGCCGATGTTCATCTGCGCCATCTGCAACTCGTAATCGAAGTCGCTGACCGCGCGCAGGCCCTTGACCACGACAGCGGCACCCTGATCACGGCAGAAATCAACGAGGAGGCCGTGGAATGCGGCGACGCGGACGTTGCCGTACTCGGCCGTCGAGTCGCGCAGCATCTCGAGCCGTTCCTCGATGCTGAAGAGGCCCACCTTCGACTGGTTGATGAGCACGCCGATGATGACTTCGTCGAAGAGCCTGCTGGCCCGCCCGATGATGTCGAGATGCCCGTTGGTGACCGGATCGAAGGAGCCTGGACACACCGCTCGTCTCATGATCGGCGACCGTACCAAAGAGTAGTGTCCCCGTAACGCCGGGAGCGCTCTTCGGTTATGCCGTCCACCCAGCTCAGTGGGCTGCGCCGGGACCGTTCGAAGACCACCACGGCGTCCGGGGCGAGCCAGCCGTTCTCGACGAGCAGCCGCTGCACCTTCTGCACCTCGTCGGCGTCCACTGCGTACGGCGGATCGGCGAAGACCACGTCGTACGGTCCGCCGTCCGGTTCGCCGGCGAGCACCTGGAGCACCTTGCCGGTGATCACGCGCGCGAGCGACCCGACACGGAGAGCGACGATGTTGTCACGAATGACCCTCGCGACCTTGCCGTCCGCCTCGACGAGCAGGGCGTGCGAGGCGCCGCGGGACAACGCTTCCAGGGCGACCGCGCCAGATCCGGCATAAAGGTCAGCAAACCGCGCTTCGGGAATATCCGTCATGGTCTCCAAAGAACTGAAGAAGGCCTCGCGTACGCGGTCCGATGTGGGCCTCGTGTGCGCGCCCGCCGGAGCTGACAGCCGGCGACCACCATGAGTGCCCGCGATAATCCTCGTCATCACCGGTGACGCTACTTCACCAGCGAAGTCAAGCCGTTGCCCAGTAGAGATTTCCCTCGTCGCGGGCACTGCGCGCGACGCAACCGTTCCGTTCGGTACATGGAAAATCTCGGATTGATATCAAGATTCTAAGCGCCCCCTGGACGGTTTCTTTGATCTCGCGAAGTGACTATGGTCGGGCGACGTTGCGGGTCCGTTCTATCGTCCCCGCCAGATGACGCGGGGAGGCGTCGTCGCAGGTCGCTCCGTCCACATGTGGCCACTGTGAAACTCCTCGCGCGCACTTCCTGACCCCTTACACAGGAGATGGCGTGAACCTGTCCTCTTCCGCGCTCAAGCGGACCGGAACGCTGGTTGCCGGCGCTTCGCTCGGCCTGCTCGGCGTGCTTTCCACGGCAGTCCCGGCTCTGGCCTGCCACCCCGAGATCGACGGTAAGACCACCTGTGTCAGCGAAGACGGCACCTGGGTCATCAACTGGGAGATCCGCAGCAGCGAGTCCTTCAACGGCACTGTCGTCGAGGTCACCGCGAGCACCAGCCCGGAGAACAAGACCGTCAGCCTGACCGGCATCGAGAAGGGCACGGAGATCCCCCGCGGGGGCATCACCGCCGTCCAGACCGTGAAGGGCGCGGACTCCGCCACGCTCACCATCCAGGGCTCCTGGAAGACCGGCGAGAACTCGTACCAGACCGGCACCCGGGACGACACCGTCAAGCAGCCGACCGAGAAGTGCGCCGGCGAGGAGCAGCCCCCTGGTGAGGAGCAGCCTCCGGGCGAGGAGCAGCCCCCTGGCGAGGAGCAGCCCCCCGGTGAGGAGCAGCCCCCCGGTGAGCAGCCTCCGGGCGAGGAGCAGCCTCCCGGTGAGCAGCCCCCGGGCGAGCAGCCTCCCGGCGAGCAGCCCCCGGGTGGTGGCGGCAGCTCCCCGAGTGCTTCGGTCAGCGCCTCCGCGTCGCCCAGCGCATCGGCCTCGCCCAGCGTGAGCCCCTCGCTGCCGACCGAGGAGATCCCGGTCACCGAGCCGATCTTCGTCTACGACTCCACCTGCGACACCCTGACCGTCGGCATCGAGGTCCCCTCGGACTGGAAGGAGGCCATCACGGTCACCTTCACGCCGACCACCGGTGACGAGAAGACCGTCACCGCGCAGCCGGGTGAGACCAAGACCGTCGACTTCCCCGCTTCCGAGGGCCTCGAGGTCACCGCGACCCCGAAGGGCTTCGAAGACGAGGCCGCGACCATCGCGTACGAGGCCCCGGCCGAGTGTGACGAGGGTGGCTCCGCGGGTGGCGAGGGCGACGAGGGCGGCCTGCCCGTCACCGGCGCCGCTGCCGGTGGCGTCGCCGCCGGCGCCGTGGCCCTGCTCGCCGTCGGTGGCGGTCTCTTCTTCGCGGCTCGCCGCCGGAAGCTGAAGTTCACCGCCTGATCAGCGCAGTAGCACCGCGATAAACGCACGGCAACAACCGGAGGGCGCGTCGACAACTCCTTGTCGGCGCGCCCTTCGTCCACATTTTCTCGTTCCCCTGGAGAAAACCTTGCGAAACACCCCCCTCCGCCGCGCCGCGCTCGTCGCGGCCGGCGCTCTGCTGGGCCTGACCGGCCTGGTAGGCGTCGCCTCCCCCGCCTCCGCCGACGAGATCACCCCGCCGGTCACCGCGGAAGCCGCCACCTTCGTCCACACCTTCGAGATCAAGGACGGCAAGGCGTTCGCCACCGTCACTCCGGACGCGGACCTCCAGGTGCCCGAGGAGGTCACCCTGGTGTCCTACTTCGCGCCGCAGCCGAAGTTCGCCACGCCGCAGTACGCCTTCCAGTACCGGACCGGCAAGCTGGAGAAGAAGGGCGGCGTCGTCTCCCTCGAGGTCGAGGTCCCGGACTGCAACACGCAGGTCGACCTCTTCTTCGGCGGCGAGGACGACGTCCTCGACACGATCGACGGCGAGAAGCGCTACGGCAACCTGAAGCTGGGTGAGTCGGGCTTCCCCGGCAAGCGCTCGTCCGGCCCGGCCGGCTGGTTCAACGGCGGCAACAAGAACTGCGTTCAGCCGGTCGTGCAGCCCGTGCCGCAGTGTGACGGCACCGTCGACCTGCAGCTGAGCAACAACGGCGCGCTGAGCAAGTACGACGTCGAGTTCCTGGTCAAGGGCACCGGCTTCGAGAAGACCGTGAAGGTCGCCGCCGGCAAGGGCGACACCGTGGAGGTCCCGGCGGGTGCCGGCACGATCACCGTCTCGGCCGAGGGCATGAAGGACTTCACCTACACCTGGTCCCGCCCGGAGACCTGCACCCCGACCGCGGGCGCGGTCAACGACTGCACCGACGTGATCGTCACCGTCACCAACCCGGAGGGCAACGCCCCGGCCAAGGCCGACGTCACCTACGGCTCGGAGACCAAGTCGACCACCGTCGCGCCCGGCGCCTCGGAGCAGGTGACCTTCCCGGCCGGTGAGGCCACCACGGCCACCGTCACCTACCCGGAGATCCCGGGCACCGAGCCGGTCACCGTCGAGGTCACCAAGACCGAGTGCCCGGAGCCCAGCACCCCCGCCTCCGAGCAGCCGTCCACCCCGGCTTCCGAGGAGCCGTCGACGCCGGCGTCCGAGGAGCCCTCGGCCACCCCGTCCGAGTCCGCCAGCACCAGCAGCACGCCGATCGCGACCACGCCGGTCAGTGACGACGAGCCGTCGCTGCCGGTGACCGGTGCCGCCGCCGGTGGCATCGCGGGCGGCGCGGCCGTGCTCGTCGCCGTCGGTGCGGGTCTGTTCCTCATGGCCCGTCGGCGCAAGCTGAACTTCAAGGCCTGATAGCTCGTCGAGAAGCGCGTCACCCGATCATCGGGTGGCGCGCTTCTCCCATTGCGGAAACGTTCCGTCCGGCAGTGGCGGGTAAGGACTGACCCGGACAACCGCCGATACCGGCAACCGTCCGTAGACATGGGGGAATTGGCGACCATCCGGTGATGGTGGGACCCCGTCCTCCCAGACCACCGTCTCGCCGAGCGACGACGGGTCGATCTCCAGCAGCACGAGGTCGGTCCGGCCGCGGAAGCGCAGCGTCGCAGGGACATGGACCCAGTCCGGCGGTGAGCAGTGGATGAAGCCCTCGGTGGCGAGCGTGTCACCCTCGTAGAAGCCTTCTTCCACCGCGGACGTCCAGTCGGCGGCGGGGCAGATGTGGACGATCAACCCTTCTCCAAATATTCGGCGCGTTCCTCGTCGACCAGCGCCGCCACCGAGGCGGCCAGCGCGGGGTGACGAGTCAGGTCCGGGTCGTCGCCGATCAGCTCCGACGCCTCCGCCCGGGCCTCCTTGATCAGTTTCTCGTCGCGGAGCAGCGAGAGCAGCCGCAGGTGCGAATGCTTGCCGGACTGCGAGGCGCCGAGCACGTCGCCCTCCCGCCGCTGCTCCAGATCGATCTCGGAGAGCTTGAAGCCGTCCGTCGTGGACGCCACGGCGTCGAGCCGCTCCCGGGCCGCCGACCCCTCGGCCGACTCGGTGTGCAGCAGGCAGATGCCGGGTGCCGGGCCACGGCCCACCCGGCCGCGCAGCTGGTGGAGCTGCGAGACGCCGAACCGGTCGGCGTCGAGGATGAGCATCACCGTCGAGTTCGGCACGTCCACGCCCACCTCGATGACCGTGGTCGCGACGAGGACGTCCAGGTCGCCCGCTGCGAACGTCCGCATGACCTTGTCCTTGTCCTCGGCCGGCATCTTGCCGTGCAGCATGCCGATCCGGAGGCCCTTCAGGTATTCCTCCTGCAGCAGCGGGAGCACCTCGGTGACGGCCAGCGGGGGACGACGCGCCCCCTCCTCGCCCTCCTTGGGCGGCGTCTCGTCATCCTCTCCGATCCGCGGACAGACCACATAGGCCTGGTGGCCGGCCTTCACCTCCTCCTTGATCCGCACCCAGGCGCGGTCGAGATAGGCAGGTTTGTCCAGTGCCGGAACCACGTGCGACGCGATCGGCGACCGGCCGCGCGGCAGCTGCGAAAGGATCGAGGTCTCCAGGTCGCCGTAGACGGTCATCGCGACCGTCCGCGGGATCGGCGTGGCGGTCATCACCAGCACGTGCGGCGGACGGGCGGCCTTCGCCCGCAACGCATCACGCTGCTCGACACCGAACCGGTGCTGCTCGTCGACGACCACCAGTCCCAAGTCCTTGAACTCGACCCCCTCGTACAGAAGGGCATGGGTGCCCACGACGATGCCGGCGGTCCCGTCCGCGACCTTGGCCGATGCCGCACGCCGGGCCGCCGCTCCCAGCGAGCCGGTCACGAGCGTGAGCTGGGTGCCCTCCGGATCGCCGTCCAGCTCACCGGCCCGGCCCAGCGCGCCGAGCTGGGCACTGATCCCGCGGAAGTGCTGGGTGGCCAGGACCTCGGTGGGCGCCAGCAGCGCGGCCTGCCCGCCGGCGTCCACCACCTGCAGCATCGCGCGCACCGAGACGAGAGTCTTGCCGGAGCCGACCTCGCCCTGCAGGAGGCGGTGCATCGGGTGCGGCCGGGCCAGGTCGGCGGCGATCTCCTCACCCACCTGACGCTGACCCTCGGTCAGCTCGAACGGCATCGCCGCATCGAATTTCGCGAGGATCCCGGCCTGCGCGCGGGGCCGGGCGGTGCCGGGCGCCGCGGCCGCGCGTGCCCGGCGTTGCACGAGCGTCAGTTGTACGGCGAAAGCCTCGTCCCACTTCAGACGGTGCTTGGCGCGGTACAGCGCCTCCTCCGAGCTCGGCCGGTGGATCTCCTTCAGTGCCGTCCCGATGCCCACCAGCCCGCGCTTGCCCCGCACGTCACCGGGCAGCGGATCGGCCGGCGGCTCGAACGTGTCGAGCAGCGTCCGCACGCACTTCGCGATCACCCAGGTCGGCACGGCCTGCGCCGCCGGGTAGACCGGGATCAGCGCGCCCGCGAACTCCTCGATCTCGGCGGCCGCGTCGTCCTGCGTCGCGTCGGCCTTGAAGAGCTGGTACGCCGGGCCGTTCAGCTGCCGCTTGCCCCGGAAATCGGTGACCTTGCCGGCGAACAGGCCCCAGACGCCCTTGCGCAGCTCCCGCTCCCGCCACGCCTGGTTGAAGAAGGTGCAGGTCAGTGTCGCGCCCGAGCCGTCCCCGATGGTCACCTCGAGCATGTTGCCCTTGCGGGCCCGGAACGGTTTCAGGCTGATCCCCTGCACCTGGGCCAGCACGGTGACCTGCTCGTCCACCTCCAGCTTGCGCAGGTCGGTGTGCTCGCCGCGCTGGTCGTACCGCCGGGGGAAGTGATAGACCAGGTCACCCGCGGTGTGCAGGTCGAGATGGTCGGCCAGAGCCTTCGCGGTCTTGGCGCCGAGCACCTTGGTGAGCGGGGTGTCGGTCGTGGTCATTCGACTCCTGCCAGAAGGTGGTAACGCGGCTGTCCGCCGGTGTAACACTGCAGCTCGATGAAGGGCCAGTTCCGGTGGGTGTGTTCGCGGATCCGCTCTTCCAGAAAGGCCGGGGCGTCCGCGCCCAGCACGCAGGTGACCAGCTCACCACCGCCGCCGAGCATCCGGTCCAGCAGCCTGCGGCTCACCTCGGTCACGTCGTCGCCGATCACGTGCACCTCGCCGTCGACGAGCCCGAGCAGATCACCGGCGCGGCACGGCCCGGCGACCGTGAGCGCGTCCCGCTGCGCCGTGCACACCTCGCCGTAACGGCAGGCGCCGGCCGCCTCCGCCATCGCGATCACGTCGTCGGCGAACGGCCTCTGATCGTCGCGCACCGCCAGCGCGGCCAGCGCCTGCACCGGCGACCGGGTCGGCACCACGCTCACCTGGATCCCGCCGGCCGTCGCCTCGCGCGCCGCCGAGTTCGCCACGGCGTGCGTGTTCGCGTCGTTCGGCAGCACCACCACCGAACCCGCCCCGGTCGCCCGGACCGCCGCGAGCAGCTCCGCCGTCGACGGATTGCGATCGACGACGGTGGCGCCCTCCCCCTCGAAGAGCGCGGTGAGCCCGTCGCCGGCGGCGACGACCACCGCGGCGCGGAGATCCGGTCCGGGCCGTCGTCGCTCCAGCCGGGTCACCCCGATCCGGTACGGCCGACCGGCCCGGATCCCCGCCTCGATCGCCGGACCGACCTCCTCGGTGTGGACATGAACGTTCCACGTCCCGTCCCCGGTCCCGACGATGACCAGCGACTCCCCCAACCGGTCGAGCGTGTCCCTCAGCATGTCGACGGCAGCGGCATCGGCGTCGAGGAGGTACTGCACCTCAAACCCGTGCCCCTCACAGTCCCCGGCGGCCTCGGCGTCCGTCCCCGCGGTCATGAAATCCTTCTCACCGAGCCTGCGGGTTCCGACTTCCCGGACATCTCCGACCTCCCCGGAATCGCGCGACCGCTCCTCGGCGACGGTCTCCACCAGGGCGTCCAGCAGCAGGACCAGCCCTCGCCCGCCGGCGTCCACCACACCGGCCCGCGCCAGGACCGGCAGCTGCTGAGGCGTCCGGGCCAGAGCCTCCGCAGCCGCCCGGGCAGCCGCCCGGGCCACCACGACCAGCTCGTCCGACTTGATCCGGCCGGCCGCCTCGGCAGCGGCGGCCACGACCGAGAGGACCGTGCCCTCCACGGGGCGGGCGACTGCCGCGTACGCCGCATCGGTCGCCGTGCGGAACGCGCGCGCCAGCTCCCGGCCCCGCACCGCGACCGCGCCGGCGAACGTGTCGGCCATACCCCGCAGGATCTGCGAGACGATCACTCCTGAGTTGCCGCGGGCCCCGAGCAGGGCGCCCCGGGCCATCCGGCGCATCAGCCGGTCGACCGGCCGGCCCGGATCGGGGGTCTCCTCGCCGAGCGCCTCATAGGCCGCGGTCAGGGTCAGGACGAGGTTGGTGCCGGTGTCGCCGTCGGGAACCGGGTAGACGTTCAGGTCGTCGATCTCACGCTGATGTGCCCGGAGCGACTCGAGCCCAGCACCGCACCAGCGGCGAACCGCAGCGGCATCGAGGGTCTCCAGCACGCGAAAATCGTACTAACCACCCCCGACAAACGCCCGGGCACGCACCCTGACCGGGGGCGATTGGTTCTACCCCCCGGGAATCGGGTAAGCTCGCCGGGTTGCCTGGCATGAGATCGCCCGCCGGGCCCCTTCAGTTTCGTTTCAAACCCAGGAGTATCCCGTGGCTAGCGTGTGCGACGTCTGTGGCAAGGGACCGGGCTTCGGCCACAACGTGTCCCACTCGCACCGGCGGACCAACCGCCGCTGGAACCCGAACATCCAGTCGGTGCGTACCCCGGCCGGTGGCGGGACCACCAAGAAGGTCAAGGCTTGCACCTCGTGCATCAAGGCCGGCAAGGTCACGCGCGCCTGACCCGAGGCACTCAGATCTATCCGACTAGCCGCCGGCCCTCCGGGTTCGGCGGCTAGTTGCTGTCCGGACTCATCCACAGCCCCTCCGCACTTTTCCACAGCCCCGCTCCGCCGTCCCGCCGGATTCGGGCACCATCACCCGCCATGCGGACATTCCGTTCCCTCGACGAAGCGATCAACCGGCAGGCTGGAGTGATCACCCGTTCGCAGGCGCTCGACCACCTGACCGACCGGACGATCCGCCACCGGCTGTCCTCCGGACGCTGGCAGACGGCACATCCCGGCGTCTACGTCACCCACTCCGGCCCGATCGGCCACGCCGAACGTCGGTGGATCGCCGTCCTCGGAACGGTGAACGGGCACATCGCCCTGCTGGCCGGCCTCTCCGCCCTGGAAATCCTCGGCCTCCGCGGCTTCCCGTCGGCGACGACTCACGTCCTGATCCCGGCGACCGTGACACCGAAGCATCCACCTCCCGGCGTCACCGTCCACCGGACCACGAGACTGCACCCTGCCGAGATCCGGCCCGTGATCTCTCCGCCCTGCACGACGCCCACCCGTTCCCTGCTCGACGCCGCCCAGTGGCAGCATTCGGACCGGCAGGCAGCGACGATCATCATGGCCGGCTTCCAGCAGCGCCTCGTGCGTGCCGCGGACATCTCAGCAGCGGTCGCGGCGATGCCGCGCCTCCGCCACCGGGCGACGATCAGGGAGGCGATCCGGGACGCGGCGGGCGGCGTGCGCTCATTGCCGGAAGCCGACTTCGTACGCCTCTGCCGACGAGCAGGCCTCCCCCAGCCCCGACTACAACTCACCCGCGCCGACGCTGCAGGCCGCCGAACCTACCTCGACGCCTACTTCCCGGCCCACGGCATCCACGTCGAGATCGACGGCAGCCACCACACCGACGCCGGCCAGTGGTGGGCCGACATGCGGCGCCAGAACGAGCTGTGGATCCCTGGCGAGCGAGTACTCCGCTTCCCCTCATGGGCGATCCGCCACCGGCCCGACGAGGTGGTGGCCCAGCTGAGGGCGGCCCTGGCCCACGACCCACCGAAGGCGGCCTGACATACCGGCCCCAAACCGCGCACCGCCGCCGCCGCGGTCACCGCCACCCCGTCAGCGCCGTCACCGCGGTCACCGCCACCCCCGTCAGCGCACTGCCGTCACCGCCACCTCTGTCACGCCACCGTCACCGCCGTCACGCCACCGTCACCGCCGTCACGCCACCGTCACCGCCGTCACCGCCGTCACGCCACCGCCGCCGCATCGCCGCCGCCGTCACGCCACCGCACCGCCACCGGGGATCTTGAGCGGTCTCTGACCCTTCGATGTCCAAAGTCACCCAAGATCCGGCAAAGGGCCACGTCGCCGCTTCGCGCCACTTGCTGCCGTCTCCCACACCCCCGCCGTCTCCCACACCCCCGCCGTCTCCCACACCCCCGCCGTCTCCCACACCCCCGCCGTCTCCCACACCCTCGCCGTCTCCCACACCCCAGTCGCCTCGCACCCCGCCCTACACGGATCTTGAGCGATCTCCACCCCCCTGATGAACAAAGTCACCCAAGATTCCGGGAAGGCACACCGCCTGACGACTCGCGCCGCCCGTCCCTCCTGCCCCAATTACCGATCTTGAGCGATCTCCGACCCTCCAACGGACGAAGTCGCCCAAGATCCGAGGAAGACAACGATGACGGAGAGCGCCCCTCGGCGGGCAACAGCGCCCCTCGGCGGGCAACGCCGCCCTCCTCGCCGGCGGGCCTCGCCGCCCCTGTCGCTCGGCAGGCCGCACCACTCTTGTCGCTCGGCAGGCCGCACCGCCCTCACACGTCGATCTTGAGCGATCCTGGACATCCCACAGTGCAGAATCGCTCAAGATCCGCGTGGGGCAGGCTGCGCAGTAGCAGCAACGGGTCGGCAGCGGTCGGCAGCGGACAGCAGGCACCACGAGGACAGGGCGCAACAGACGACACGAGGGCAGCTGTCCACGGGTGCTGACAGGGAAGACACGGCTAGCAGACAGCAAGCGTCGGTCACTAAGCAACAACAGCGAACGGCGGCCAACGCCGGCGGTGCGGCGGGGAGAGCGTGGGCAGCGGCCAGCGCGGGCAACAGGAGCAGCGCGGGCACCGGCCAGCGCGGGCAACAGCGAGCAGCGCGGGCAACAGGAGCAGCGCGGGCAACAGCGAGCAGCGCGGGCGACAACAAGCAGCGCGCGGCGTCGAACGCAGCGCGACAGAAGACTCGAGAAGAAGACGGCCGACGGCTAGAGGAGCTTGGCGTACGACAAGACGCCCTCGTGCCCCGCATAGAAGCCGAAGTCGTCGATTCGCACGTAGCCGGCCGACTCGTACAACGCGATCGCCTCCGGCTGGCGGTCGCCGGTCTCCAGGATCACGCGGGTGCAGCCGGCGGCACGGGCTGACTCCTCGATCGTCGCCAGCATCCGGCGGGCGACGCCGCGGCCCCGGGCCGGCGCCAGGGTGAACATGCGCTTCAGTTCGGCGTCCGGACCGTGGCGGCGCCAGCCGGCGCTGGCGACCAGGCCGCCGTCCAGCTCGGCCACGAAGAAGGCGCCGGCCGGCGGCGTGAAGTCGGCGCCGGTGATGGGCGTGTCGTCGCCGGTGCCGCCGTACCGCGCGGAGAGGTCGCGCATGTTCTCCACGACGAGGAGCTGGACGGCCGGGTCGTCGAAGTCCGCCAACCTGATCTTGATCTCTGACACGAATGACAGGCTACGTCAGCGGAAATGGTCCCAGCCGAGGCCGCCGCTCCACGGTTTCCGGTCGACGGTGACGCCGGAGCCGTCGTGCACCGAGCCGATGACCTGCCAGGAAGCGGGCAGGGCCGTCCCGGCCGGGAACGTGGCGGCCAGCGGGTGATCGTCGCCACCGGCGAGGACCCACTGGTACGGATCGACGCCCAGTGCCTTGGCCGCGTCCCGCATCTGGTCCGGCACGTCGAACGCCTCGGTGTGCACGTCGATGGCGACCAGACTGGCCTCGGCGATGTGCCCGAGATCCTGCAGGAGTCCATCCGACACGTCGATCATCGAGGTCGCGCCGAGCGTGGCCGCCTCGGGACCGGACGCGTACGGCACGGTGGGCCGCCGGTACGCCTCGACGAGCTTCTTGGGCGTCCGGAATCCGCGGGACAGGACCGTCAGTCCGGCCGCGGCGTACCCGATCCGCCCGGAGAGCGCGAGAACGTCACCAGGCTGTGCCCCGTCGCGCCGGACCGGCGCCCGGCCGGCGAGGTCGCCGAGCGCGGTGACCGCGATGGTGAGCGTCGGCGACGAGGAGGTGTCCCCGCCGACCACGCTCGCGCCCACGAGCGCCGCCTCGGCGGTGAGCCCGTCGGCGAGACTCTCGATCCATTCACCGTCCACGCCGGGCGGCACACAGAGCGCCACGAGCAGGGCGGTCGGCACCGCGCCCATGGCGGCGATGTCGGCGAGGTTGGCGGCGGCGGCACGGTGGCCGATGTCGGCGGGCCCGCACCAGTCGCGCCGGAAGTGCCGGCCGTCGACGAGCACGTCGGTGGAGGCGACCACCCGGCCGTCGGCGGCCCGCACGACGGCGGCGTCGTCACCCGGTCCGAGCAGGGTGGCCGGGCTGGTGCCGAGCCGGGAGACGATTCGGCCGATAAGACCGAATTCGCCGCCTTCTGGGATGCTCACGTCTAAGTCCTTCGATGGTGGCGTCCCGCTCCCGGGCCGCTTCGTACGGTAGTTTCACGACCGGGGATCACCGACGGTGGCGGATTGGAGTCGATCGTGGTCCAGGCATACATCCTCATTCAAACGGAGGTCGGTAAGGCCCGTGACGTGGCCGCCGCGATCGAGAAGATACCGGGGGTAGTACGCGTAGACGCCGTGACCGGGCCGTATGACGTCGTCGTGTTGACCGAAGCGCACACCGTGGACGAGCTCGGCGGCCTGATTGTGAGCAAGGTCCAGTACGTGCCGGGCATCACGAGGACGCTCACCTGCTCCGTGGTAAACCTCTGAGCATGGTGAACCTGGACACCCCGAAGGACGCGCCGAAGAAGAAGGACCCGGCTACCCGCGCGGCGGCCCTCTGGGCGACCGCGATAGCCGTACCGGTGGCGCTGCTCGTCGGTGTGTTCGCCTTCATCGCCATACAACCCGAAAAAGCCGAAGAAGCGGACAAGCCGCAGGCGATTCCGAGCACCGCGGTGCAGGTTCAGAATCGCGATCTGGATGAGAAAGCGGCGCAGGCGTGCCTCGCCGTGACGAGCCAGCTCCCCTCCGAGATCCGCGATCTACCGGCCCGCCAGGTGACCGGCGGGCACGAGCAGAACGCGGCCTACGGCGAGCCCCCGATCACGGTGAGCTGCGGCGTACCGGCCCCGATCATGTGCGAGACCCTCGACGACGCGACTCCCGGCTGCGTCCCGATGGACACCGAACTCCTGATCATGAACCGGGTGTGCTGGTACGCGAAGCCCGGCGCCGACGCGGCCACCATCACCACGATGGACCGCGAGGTCCCGGTTCAGGTGACCGTGCCGAACACCTACGAGAACCCGGCGCAGTGGGCCAACGAGTTCTCCGACACGATCGTGAAGACCGTGAAGTCGAAGCCGTCGGCCGAGCTGCCGAGCGGCTGCGTGATCAGCTGAAAAGGCTGACGCAGATCAGTGGAGGCCGGTTCCGCGCCGCAGCGCGGTGCGGATCAGCCGGTCCACGACCTTCGGGTACTCCAGGCCGGTGGCCGCCCACATCATCGGGAACATCGACGTCGGCGTCATCCCCGGCATCGTGTTGATCTCGTTGAGGAAGACCTCGCCGGAGTCGGTCACGAAGAAGTCGACCCGGGCGAGACCGGCGCAGTCCAGGGCGTCGAAGGTCCGCAACGCGTAGTCCTGGACGCGGCGGGCGATGTCCTCCGAGACCCCGGCCGGGATCGAGTACCGGCTGCCCACCAGGTACTTCGTCTCGAAGTCGTACCACTCGGCGTCGTCCACGTGGATCTCGGCGAGCAGTGAGGCCTCGGCAGCGCCGCCGGCCTCCCCTTCGAGCACGCCGCACTCGATCTCACGACCCACGACGGCGGCCTCGACGAGCACCTTCGGGTCGATCTGACGGGCCTTCGCGACGGCCGTGTCGAGGTCGGCCCAGTCGGTGACCTTGGTGATGCCGGTGGACGATCCGGCCCGCGACGGCTTCACGAAGACCGGCAGGCCGAGACGCTCCTTGTCCGATTCCGACAGCGAGACACCGGCGCGCAGGACGGCGTAGGGGCCGACCGGGATGCCCGCGGCGGCCGCGAGCTTCTTGGTGAACTCCTTGTCCATGGCCGCGGCGGAGGCGAAGACGTTGGCGCCGACGTACGGGATGCCGGCCATCTCCAGCATCCCCTGGATGGTGCCGTCCTCGCCGTAGGCGCCGTGCAGCACCGGGAAGACCACGTCCACGCCGTCCAGCGAGGGAAGGCCGTCCTGGACGATCAGCTCGGTCACCGTCGGGTCGGCCGCCAGGACCACCGAGCTGCCGGACGCCGCGGTGATCTCCGGCAGGGTCTGGTCCCGGATGGCGAGCTGTCCGGTGTCCCCCGAGGCGAGCACCCAGCGACCCTCCCGGGTGATTCCGACCGGGACCGCTTCGTACTGGTCCGGGTCGAGGGCGCCGAGGATGGCGCCCGCGCTCACACAGGAAATGGCGTGCTCAGTGCTGCGACCGCCGAAAACGATCGCGACGCGGGTCTTCCGGGGGGTCGTCACTTAACTCGGTGCCTCTCGCTAGCGGTCATGCCGGGGGTGACCCTACTCTGCGTAGGCCACACATGGGATCTGGCGAGGCAGGGGGAACGAACAGTTCATGGCTCCAGCACTCCACGTGATCGCCGGACCCGGCCCGGGCCAGCTCGCGACGATGGCCCACTCTCCTGAGGAGCCATGGTCGGCGCAAGAGCTGGGCGCACTGGCACGCGCCGGCGTACAGATCATGGTCTGCACCTCGAAGACTCCCGAGGACACATCGGGCATCGAGATGATCTCGTTTCCGGACACCGCCGATCCGATGAAGGCCGGCTCGGCGAAGCGTGAGGAGGCCACCGAGGTGGTCGCGCTCGCCGCCCGCCTCGCCCAGGACGTCCGGGCCGGGCGCTTCGTGGTCACCGAGTCCTCGTCCGGCGCCGGTCGCACCACCCTGCTGGCGACGATGACGCTGGTGCTGCTCGGCATCCGCCCGGGGGAGGCCCTGCGTCGCATCGGCGGCCGGGCCACACCCGAGGTCCCGCGCGACTGGTTGCACGACTTCGTCTCCACCCACGGATGATTCATTTCCGGTTGTACGGGGACAGCGGCACTCCCCGACCACAACAGGAACGTCCCCCAGCGCACCACACCTGCGGCCACCTTCGGCCGGCTCACGCCGGCGCCGGCACCGGTGCGCCCGAGCGCTTCAAGCCGCGGTGAACGTCTGCGGGAGGGCGCCCCGGTCCCACAGTGCGTCCAGGTGGGCGAGGAAGCCGGTCAGCGTGCGTTCCAGCTCGCGGCGCTCGGCTGCCGGCAGCACGGCCAGCGGGTCGGAGAAGATCAGGCCCTCCGGGTGCTTGGCGCGGGTGCCCACGAACTTGTCGCAGGCACCGCACCACACGTAGCTCACCAGCGTCGGCCGGCGCGCGGCCGCCGGCGTGGTGAAGTAGGCCCGCAGCCGCCGCTCCCCGCACGCCGGGCACTCCCGCTCCCCCGGATCGGCGAAGAAGCTCTCGCCCCGGGTGAGCGCCGCGACCTCGTCGGCGGAGAAGGTGCCCGTCACCGCGACGCGTCCAGCGCGGCGGTCACATCCGCCACCAGGTCGGCGGTGTCCTCGATCCCGCAGGAGAACCGCACGAACCCGGGTGAGGTGTCGTCCCCCCACTGGGCGCGCCGGTCCGCCGTGGTGTGCACGCCACCGAACGACGTGGCGGCGAAGACGAGGCGGGCCGCCGACAGGAACGCCGCCACCCGGGCAGCCGAGCCGAGGTCGAACGAGACCACACCGGGGATGCGCCGCATCTGCGCCGAGGCGACCGCGTACGACGGGTCGGAGGGCAGTCCCGGCCACCGCACCCCGGTCACGTCCTCACGGTTCAGCAGCAGCTCGGCCACCGCGGAGGCGTTGGCGGTCTGCCGGGCCAGCCGCAGGTCGAGCGTGGCGATCGAACGGTGGGCCAGCCAGCAGTCGAACGCGCCGGGCACCGCGCCGGTCTGCTTGCGCCAGGTCTCCACCTTGCCGAGCAGATCGGCGTCGCCGGCCGCGACGTACCCGAGCAGCACGTCGGAGTGCCCGGTCAGCGCCTTGGTGCCGGAGGCCACGACGAAGTCGGCGCCGAGCGCGAGCGGGTTCTGCCCGAGCGGCGTGGCGGTGGTGTTGTCGACTGCCACCAGCGCGCCGGCCTCGTGTGCCCGGCTCGCGACGGCGCGCACGTCGACGACGTCGAGTCCGGGGTTGGCCGGCGTCTCCAGCAGGACGAGCCGCACGCCGGTGAGGTCCGGGTACGGGCCGGCGGTCGGCGCCAGAACCACCTTCACGCCGAGCTCGCGCAGGGTGGCCTCGGCGAACGCGCGCACGGTGAAATAGCCGTCCGCGGGGAGCACCACCGTGTCGCCGGTGCGCAGGACCGCGAGCAGCAGGGCCGTGATGGCCGCCTGCCCGCTGGAGAAGACCAGCGCCGGACCGCCTTCGAGCGCGCCGATCGCCTTCTCGAGCAGTTCCCGGGTCGGGTGCTCGGTGCGGGCGTATCCGTGCGTGCCGGGACCGGTCGCCGGGTCGAGGTGGTAGGGCGCCGCGAACACCGGGCCGGGCAGGAACGGCTCACCGACGACCGGCTCGGGGAGGCCGGCGTGGACGGAACGGGTGCCGTCAGAGAACGTGCTCACTCGGGTTTCATCTCTCGTGTCATCAGCAGTTTCACCGCGACCCGCGGGTCGGCGCCCTCGTGGCAGACGCGTTCCACCTGCTCGACGATCGGCATCTCGACGCCGTTCGCCCGGGCCAGGTCACGGATGGAGAGGCAGCTCTTCACGCCCTCGGCGGTCTGCCGGGTGGCGACCTGCGCCTGCTCCAAGGTCTCGCCGCGGCCGAGGTGCTCACCGAACGTGCGGTTGCGGGCCAGCGGCGACGAGCATGAGGCGACCAGGTCGCCGAGGCCGGCCAGGCCGGCGAAGGTGAGCGGGTCGGCGCCGAGCGCCACGCCGAGGCGGGCGGTCTCGGCCAGACCACGGGTGATCAGCGAGGCCCGGGTGTTGTCGCCCAGGCCGATCGCGACGGCCATGCCGTAGGCCAGCGCGATCACGTTCTTCGTCGCGCCGCCGAGCTCGCACCCGATCACGTCGTCGCTGGTGTACGGCCGGAAGTACGGCGTGGCGAGGGCATGCTGCACCTGCTTGGCGCGTCCCTCGTCGGAGCAGGCCACCACGGTCGCGGTCGGCTGCTCGGCGGCGATCTCGGGCGCCAGGTTGGGCCCGGAGACGACCACCACCCGGTCGGCGGCGACGCCGGCCGTCTCGACGATCACCTCGCTCATCCGCTTGAGCGTGCCGAGCTCGATGCCCTTCATGAGCGACACCACGGTGGCGTCGGACGGGAAGAACCCGGCCCAGTCGGCGAGGTTGCCGCGCAGCGTCTGCGACGGCACCGCGATGGCGATCAGTTCGGCGCCGTCCACGGCCTCGGCCAGGTCGGTCGTTCCGGTCACGTTCTCGGCGAGCCGGATGCCGGGCAGCGAGCCCTCGTTGCCCCGCTTCTCGCGGATCTCGGTGGCGACGGCCTCCCGGCGCGCCCACACGGTGACGTCCGAGCCGGCGTCACCCAGCACCTTCGCGAAGGCGGTTCCCCAGGCTCCGGATCCGATGACGGCGGCCCTCATGGTGCGTCCTCCGAGGTCGAGGCCCGGCGAGCGGGCCGATCGTAGAGCGCCGGCGGTTCGCCGTCGCGGATCTCAGCGAGCAGGTCGCGGACACCCAGCATGATCGCCTCGGTCATCTCCTCGAGCACCGGGCGGGTCGGCGCGGACCCGGCCCAGCGGCCCAGGTCGATCGGCTTGCCGGCGGTGACGACGACGTCCGTACGCCGCAGCTTCAGCTTGTTGGTCCGCGGATCGAAGATGGTCTGCGGTCCCCAGGTCGCGATCGGGACCACCGGGGCGCCGGTGAGCAGGGCGAGCCGGGCCGCGCCGGTCTTGCCGCGCATCGGCCAGAGCTCCGGGTGCCGGGTGGTCGTGCCCTCCGGGTAGATCACCACGGCGTCGCCCTCGTTCAGCGCGGTGACGAGCGCCTCCACCGACTTCGCCGCCTCGGTGCTGCCCCGCTCGACCGGGATCTGCCGGGTCTTGGTCAGCAGGTAGCCGATGACCGGCACCTTCCAGACGCTGGCCTTGCCGAGGAACCGCGGCCAGCGGTTCGACCGGTAGATGAAGTGGGCCACCACGAGCGGGTCGAAGTGCGAGACGTGGTTCGGGACCAGGATCACCGCCCCGGACGGCGGGATGTTCTCCCGGCCGATCCAGGCCTTCTTGGTCAGGGCGGTCATCACGGGTAGCACCAGCATCACCGCGACACGCTGCCAGAATCCAAGCCTGAGCTGCGCCACGGCTTCCCCCGTCCCTCGATCGGCGACGTATCCGCGCCGCACCACGTTCACCTGCGACGAAATCATGCCCGCTGGGAACCGCCGAGACCAGGCAGGGGTCTCGCGGAGTAAGCAAAACCGCAGTAGGAGGCGCATGACAGCCGGGAAGAGATCTCTCAGGCAGACTTGCGGTGTGGTGCGGAAGTGGACTGTGGTGATCCCGGTCAAGCGGCTGGGGGCGGCGAAGACGAGGCTGCGGGGCGCCGTGCCCGCCGACCGTCATCCCGATCTGGCGCTCGCCATGGTGCGGGACACCGTGGCGGCGGTCCTGGAGACGCCGTCGGTGGCGGGGGTCGTGGTGGTCACCGACGATCCGGCGGTGGCCGCGTCGGTGCGCAAGCTCGGCGCTCACGTGGCGCCGGATCCCGGTGGCGGGCTGAACGCGGCGATGCGCTTCGGCGCCGACGACGTGGCCGGTGCGGCCGGCTACCGGGCGGTGCTCACCGGCGACCTGCCGGCCCTGCGGCCGGACCAGCTGGACGAGGCGCTGAGCCGGGTGGCCGGCCGCAGTTTCGTGCCGGACGCCGACGGCACCGGCACGGTCCTGCTCGCCGTCCCACCGGGTGAGCCTCTGCGCCCACTGTTCGGACCGCAGTCGGCGCAGGCGCACGCCGGCTCGGGCGCCGTCCCGCTCGCCGGCGACTGGCCGGGCCTGCGGCAGGACGTCGACACGGCCGCCGACCTCGGAACCGTGCTGGGGCTGGGCGCCGGCCACCGGACCTGCGCGCTCCTGCGTGATCTCGGCCTCACGGCGGAGTGCGCCCCGGCCGCCTGAAACGGGTAGCGTGCTGCGTTATGCAGGGGACGATCGCGACCTTCGACCCGGACACCCGCAGCGGCACACTGCTGCTCGACGACGGCTCTGAACTGGGCTTCGGGGCGGAGGCCTTCCAGCGGTCCGGCCTGCGCCTGCTCCGGCTGGGTCAGCGGGTCTCCCTGGAGACCGGGCCCGACGGCACGATCCGGCGGGTATCAATTCCCGGAGTCGCCTGAATCGATCATCCACTAGTTCGTTTCACGTTTCGCCGGAAGCGGCAAGAATAGTCTCCATGCAGACCCCGCCCCGGACCCCCGAGCCCCGCAGGCGTGGCCCGAACGGCCGCTTTCTCCGCACGCCGGAGATCGTTGAGACAGAATCGGCCGAGACCGTCGAGCCCGTCGCCGCACCCGTTCCCGACGCGGAGGCCAAGGTGAAACCCGAGGTGGAGACCGTGGAGATCGAAGAGATCGCGGACAAGCCCGCGGAAGAGCCGCCGTACCTCGGGATCGACCGCCTCGAGACGCTCGCGACCGACGAGGCAGCCGAGGCGTTCGAAGAGGACGTCGACGACGACGATGACGACGAGTCGGCCGAGTCCGTCGACGGCGACCGCTACTACCTGCCGTCCGACCGCTTCCTGAACCGGGAGCTGTCCTGGCTCGACTTCAACGCCCGTGTGCTGGCCCTCGCCGAGGATCCGGCGACGCCGCTGCTGGAGCGGGCGAAGTTCCTCGCCATCTTCGCCAGCAACCTGGACGAGTTCTACATGGTCCGGGTCGCCGGTCTGAAGCGGCGGCTCAGCGCCGGCCTGCCGGTCCGCGGCGGTGACCGTTCCCCGCTGCGCCAGCAGATCGAGATGATCACCGAGCGGGCCGCCGACCTGGTGACCCGGCACGCCGCCTGCTTCGCCGACGAGGTCCGGCCGAAGCTGGCCGCGGAGAGCATCGAGGTGGTCAGCTGGAAGGAGCTGGACGCCCCGGAGCAGGGCCGGCTGCGAACGTTCTTCCGCGAGCAGGTCTTCCCGGTGCTGACGCCGCTCGCCGTCGACCCGGCGCACCCCTTCCCGTACATCTCGAGTCGCTCGCTGAACCTCGCGGTGGCCCTGCGCTACCCGGACGGCGACAACCCCGAGCTGTTCGCCCGGATCAAGGTGCCGAACAACGTCTCCCGCTTCGTGACGGTGCAGAACGACAGCCGCGGCGTGCGGTTCCTGCCGATCGAGGAGCTCATCGCCAACCACCTGGACCAGCTCTTCCCGGGGATGCAGATCCTCGAGGTGCACGCGTTCCGGGTCACCCGCAACGCCGAGCTGGAGGTCGACGAGGACCGCGACGAGGACCTGCTGCAGGCCCTGGAGCGGGAGATCGCGCAGCGCCGGTTCGGGCCGCCGGTCCGGCTCGAGGTGGCCGCCTCGATCAGCGACCACGTCCTCGACCTGCTGGTCCGCGAGCTCGACATGGACAGTCACGACGTGCTGCGGGTGCCCGGTCTGCTCGACCTGTCGGCGCTCTGGCAGGTGTTCGGCGAGGTCGACCGGGACGATCTGAAGGACCGCCCGTTCGTGCCGGCGACGCATCCGCAGCTGGCCGACGGCGAGGTGCCGCGCAGCGTCTTCAACCGGCTGCGCGAGTCGGACATCCTGGTCCACCACCCGTACCACTCGTTCTCGACGAGCGTGCAGCGCTTCATCGAGCAGGCCGCTGCCGACCCCAACGTGCTGGCCATCAAGCAGACGCTCTACCGCACCTCCGGCGACTCCCCGATCGTGGACGCCCTGGTCGACGCGGCGGCGGCCGGCAAGCAGGTGGTGGTCCTGGTCGAGGTGAAGGCCCGCTTCGACGAGGTGGCGAACATCGCCTGGGCGCGCAAGCTGGAGCGCGCCGGCTGCCACGTGGTCTACGGCCTGGTCGGCCTCAAGACGCACTGCAAGACCGCGCTGGTGGTCCGCCAGGAGGGCAACCAGATCCGCCGCTACTGCCACATCGGCACCGGCAACTACCACCCGAAGACCGCCCGGCTCTACGAGGACTTCGGCATGCTGACCGCCGACCCCGAGGTGGGCGCGGACGTCACCGACCTGTTCAACGTGCTCACCGGATACAGCCGGCAGACCACCTACCGCCGTCTGCTGGTCGCCCCGCACGGTGTCCGCAAGGGCCTGGTCGAGCGGATCGAGGAGCAGGCCAAGATCGCCCGGGACGGTGGCGAGGCGCTGGTCCAGTTCAAGGTGAACTCGCTCGTCGACGAGCAGACCATCGACGCGCTCTACAAGGCCTCCCAGGACGGCGTGAAGATCGACCTGATCATCCGGGGCATGTGCTCGCTGCGCCCGGGTGTGCCGGGCCTGTCGGAGAACATCCGGGTCCGCTCGATCGTCGGCCGGTTCCTGGAGCACTCGCGGGTGTTCCGGTTCGGACCGGGGCCCGAGGCGGAGTACTGGATGGGCTCGGCCGACCTGATGCACCGCAACCTGGACCGCCGGGTCGAGGCGCTGGTGCGGATCAACCTCAGGTCGGCGCGCGAGGAGCTGCGCAACGTCCTCGAGCTGTCGATGCGGGACCAGACCGAGGGCTGGGACCTGGACGGCGAGGGTGTGTGGAACCGCAACCTCGGCACGCCCGGCCGGCCGCAGAACCACCTGCAGGCCGCCCTGCTGCGCCGCGTCATCGGCAAGAAGAGCTGATGCCGGAGACGGAACGCGCTGCGGGCGGTGTGCTCTACCGGGCCGGCACCGCAGAGGTGTGCCTCGTCCACCGGCCGCGCTACGACGACTGGAGCCTGCCGAAGGGCAAGCTCACGTCCGGCGAATCGCCTCTGCTCGGCGCGCTGCGCGAGGTCGAGGAGGAGACCGGTACGCCGGGAGTCCCGCAGTTGCGGCTGCCCGACGTGGACTACGTGCTGCCCGGCGGCCGGCCGAAGAACGTGGCGTACTGGCTGATGCTGGCCGGCGAGGGCGGCCCGGTGCAGGACGCCGACGAGGTGGACGAGCTGGTCTGGCTGCCGCTCGCCGAGGCCCGGGAGCGACTCACCTACGCCGGTGAGCGGGACGTGCTCGACCACGTGGCCGGGCTGCCGCCGGTGACCTCGGTGATCGCGATGGTCCGGCACGCGCACGCCGGCGAGCGGAAGAAGTGGAACGGCCGGGACGCGCTGCGCCCGATCGACCCGGAGGGCGCGAAGCAGGCCGAGCGGATCGCGGCGACGCTGACCTTCTTCCGGCCCCGCCGGCTCGTGTCGGCGCCGCCGCTGCGCTGCACGCAGACGCTGGAGCCGCTCGCCGCCGCGCTCGGCAATCAGCCGGTCATCCTGGACGGCGCGTTCGCCGAGCCGGCCGACCCGGCGGGCCTTCCGGCGAAGCTCTCCGCGGCCCGGTCCCGGATCGCCCAGCTGCGCCCGGACGGCCGGGTGGTGATCTGCAGCCAGGGCAAGGTCATGCCGTCGCTGCTCGCCTCGCTGGCCGGTCGGGACGACCCGGAGCCGTTCAAGACCCGCAAGGGCGACGGCTGGCTGCTCACCTGGTCCGGCGAGCGGCTGCTGGGCGCCTCGCGGCTGTGATCGCCCGGGACGCCGGCGGGTCTGCCCGCCAGTAACCGACGAGGTCGCCGGTGAGCCAGCGGGCCTTCCACAGCTCGTCGCGCCGCGGTTCCCAGTCCCGGTACGGCAACATCGCGAGCCGCCAGCTCAGCACACCGAGCAGGTACCAGCCGTAGAGCGGGACGGCGCCCATCCAGCCGTCCCGCCGCCGGTACGAGCCCCACGGCGCGCCGGCGGTGACCGCGAGACCGGACCAGCCGCAGGTGATCAGCCAGTCCAGTTCCGGCCGGCCGGTCTGCTGCTCGACCAGGTCACCGAGTGTCCATCCGGGCAGGACGGCCACCGCGAACAGCGCCGCGGCCAGGGACGAGCGCGCGATCAGGCCGCGCGGCGTCGATCGTGGTTCCATGCCCGGACGGTAGGACGGCCCGGTCCACCGCAGGCGGGAACGAGAAAGGCGTCCACCCAGGGGTGGACGCCTTCCGCCGGAATCTGAAGGGTCAGCGGGCCTTCCGCGACGACGCGCTGCGCGCCGTGGCGGTGGTACGGGCCCGGGCCGGCGCCGCCGCCGGGGTGGCCGACTTGCGCGCGGTCTTCTTGGCCGGCGCCGCCTTGGAGGCGGTGCTCTTGGTGGCCGTGTTCTTGGTGCCGGTGCTCTTCGTCGCAGTGCTCTTGGCGGCAGTGCTCTTGGTGGCGGTGCTCTTGGTGGCCGCGCCCTTGGCCGTCGCCGTCTTCTTCGCGGCGGTGGCCGTGGACTTCTTGGCGGTCGACGCCGCCGTCGTGGACTTGGCGGCCGCCGACTTCGTCGCCGTGGTCTTCGCGGGCGCGGCCTTGGTCGCGGCCGTCTTCTTGGCGGCGCCCGTGCTCTTGGTCGCCGCGCTCTGGGCGGGCGCGGCCTTCGTAGCGGTGGTCTTCTTCGCGGCCGTGGCCGTCTTGCTCGCGGCCGCCGCCCGCGCCGGTGCGGACTTGGTGGCGGTCGCCGTCTTCTTGGCAGCGCCGGCCTTGGCAGTGGTGGACTTGGTGGCGGTCGCCGCCTTCGCCGGCTTGCCGCTCGCCACCAGGTCACGGAAAGTGCTACCCGGCTTGAACGCTGCGACCGACGTCTTCTTGACCTTCACCGGTTCACCGGTTCGGGGATTCCGTGCGGTACGCGCATTGCGCACTCGCTTCTCGAAAGAGCCGAAGCCGGTGAGGGCCACCTTGTCACCCTTGGCGACGGCGTTCTGCACCTCGCTGATGAACGCGTCCAGAGCCTGGGTCGCGATCTTTTTGTCACCCAGTCGGACAGCGAGCGCCTCGATGAGCTCGGCCTTGTTCACGGTTTTCCTCCCGGACGTGAGAACTGGCCCGTCACGGGCCATTCTGCGCGCACGGTATGCCCTGTGACCTGGAGACACAAACATTCGGTGCAAAAAAACCGTTGTGTCCCAACGAATTCGCCCCTGCCGGGTTAACCCGGCAGGGGCGAATTCGAAGCTCGACTACTCCGTACGACTAAAGGACGACGACCGGCTTGAAAGCGGGACGGGTCTTCTCGTACGCGGTAATCGCCTCTTCGTGGCGCAGCGTCAGTCCGATGTCGTCGAGGCCCTCCATGAGGCGCCAGCGACTGAAATCGTCGATCGGGAAGCCATAGGCGGCGTCGTCGACGCGAACCACACGGCCTTCCAGGTCGACGGTGATCTCCTTCTCCGGCTCACTCTCCGCAAGGTCCCAGAGGCTTTCGACGATCTTCTGGTCGAGCTGGATCGGGAGCAGGCCCTCCTTGAGGGAGTTGCCCCGGAAGATGTCGCCGAACCGGGAGGCGATGACGGCCTTGAAACCCCAGTCGCGCAGCGCCCAGACGGCGTGCTGCCGGGACGAGCCGGTACCGAAGTTCGGGCCGGCCACCAGGATGCTCGCGCCGGCGTGGGCCGGGCGGTTCAGCACGAAGTCCGGGTCCTCACGCCAGGCGTTGAAGAGGCCGTCCTCGAAGCCGGTGCGGGTGACCCGCTTCAGGTAGACCGCCGGGATGATCTGGTCGGTGTCCACATCGGAGCGGCGCAGCGGCATGACCTTGCCGCTGTGGCTGACGAACTTGTCCATGGCTGATGTCTCCCGAGCTCAGAGGTCCGCGGGGGCGGCCAGCTTGCCGACCACGGCGGTGGCGGCGGCGACCTGCGGCGAGACCAGGTGGGTACGCCCGCCCTTGCCCTGCCGGCCCTCGAAGTTGCGGTTGGAGGTGGAGGCGGCACGCTGGCCGGGGCTGAGCGTGTCCGGGTTCATGCCGAGACACATCGAGCAGCCGGCGAACCGCCACTCCGCGCCGGCGTCGATGAAGACCTTGTCCAGGCCCTCGGCCTGCGCCTGCTCGCGCACCTGGTACGACCCCGGCACGATCATCATCCGGACGCCCTCGTGCACCTTGTGGCCGCGCAGCACGTCGGCGGCGGCACGCAGGTCCTCGATCCGGCCGTTGGTGCAGGAGCCGACGAAGACGACGTCCACCGGCACCTCGCGGAACGGGGTGCCCGGGGTGAGGTCCATGTATTCCAGGGCGCGCTCGGCGGCGCCGCGCTCGACCTCGTCCAGGAAGTCCTCCGGGGCCGGCACGACGCTGTTGAGCGCGGCGCCCTGACCCGGGTTGGTGCCCCAGGTGATGAACGGGCTGATCTGCGAGGCGTCCAGGATGATCTCGGTGTCGTACTCGGCGCCCTCATCGGTGGCGAGGGTCTTCCAGTATTCGACGGCGGCGTCCCAGTCCTCGCCCCGTGGCGCGTGCTCGCGGCCCTTCAGGTACGCGAACGTGGTCTCGTCCGGCGCGATCATGCCGGCCTTGGCGCCCCACTCGATCGACATGTTGCAGATGGTCATCCGGCCCTCCATGGAGAGGTTGCGGATGGCCTCACCGCGGTACTCCACGATGTGGCCGTTGCCGCCGCCGGTGCCGGTCTGCGTGATCAGGGCGAGGATCAGGTCCTTCGCACTCGTGCCCGGGGCCAGGTCGCCGACCACCGTCACGGCCATCGTCTTCGGCTTGGCCTGCGGCAGCGTCTGGGTGGCGAGCACGTGCTCGACCTCACTGGTGCCGATGCCGAAGGCGAGCGCGCCGAACGCGCCGTGGGTCGCGGTGTGCGAGTCGCCGCAGACGATCGTCATGCCGGGCTGGGTGAGACCGAGCTGCGGGCCGATCACGTGCACGATGCCCTGGTTCACGTCGCCGAGCGGGCGGATCTGCACGCCGAACTCGGCACAGTTCTTCCGGAGCGTCTCGATCTGCGTCCGCGAGACGGTGTCGGTGATCGTCAGAAGATCGCCGCGACGGGTGTTGAACGACGGATCCGCGTACCCGGTCGGGGTGTTGTGGTCCTCCGTCGCGAGCGTGAGGTCGGTCCGGCGGACCGGGCGACCGGCCATCCGGAGACCGTCGAACGCCTGCGGGCTGGTGACCTCGTGCAGCAGGTGCAGGTCGATGAAGAGCAGGTCCGGCTCGCCCTCGGCCGTGCGCACCACGTGGTCATCCCAGACCTTCTCGGCCAGGGTCCTGGGTTTCCCGCTCTGGGGAGTGACTCCCACCATCTGGACATCCTAAATTCTGGAATGTATGTTTCGGCTTGTGGGACACAGTATGAGCGGTGTCGGCGTTCTCGACAAGGCGGTGGTCATTCTTGCCGCCTGTGTCGACGGCGCCAGCCTGGCCGAACTCGTCGAGCGCACGAAGCTGCCTCGCGCGACAGCACATCGCCTGGCACAGGCGTTGGAGATCCACCGGATGCTGGTCCGTGACACCCAGGGACGGTGGCGCCCAGGACCCCGTCTGGGCGAGCTGGCGAACGCCGCGCCCGACGTGTTGCTGACCGCCGCGGAGCCTCTGCTGTCCGCATTGCGGGACGCGACAGGAGAGAGCGCACAGCTCTACTTGCGCCGCGCCGACGAACGCATCTGCGTGGCGGCGGCCGAGCGCGCGAGTGGTCTCCGCGACACCGTTCCGGTCGGATCGGTGCTGCCGATGGTGGCCGGTTCCGCGGCGCAGATCCTGCTCGCCTGGGAGCCGCCCGAGGCCGTCATGCCACTGCTGCCCCGCTGCAAGTTCACCGGCCGCACCCTGGCCGAGGTCCGGCGCCGCGGCTGGGCGCAGAGCGTCGCCGAGCGCGAGCCCGGTGTGGCGAGCGTCTCCGCACCGATCCGCGACCGGACCGGGCGGGTCATCGCGTCCATCTCGATAAGCGGTCCGATCGAACGCCTCGGCCGCCGTCCCGGCGAACGGCACGCCATGGCCGTCGTCCGCGCGGGCCAGCGCCTGTCCGGCCTCTGAGAGGTTCACCGATACATCGATCCCGCCCGTTAGGCTGCCGCCGTGCGGCTCTTCGGGCGGGATGATCGGCTTTTCGGGCGCGAATCGGAGTGCTCCACGCTCGACGCGCTCCTCACTGAGGCGCGATCCGGGCGGAGCGCGGCCTTGGTGCTGCGCGGCGAGGCGGGCGTCGGCAAGACCGCACTTCTCCGGTACGCGGTGAGCAGGTCCCCGGATGCCCTGCTGGTCAGCGGCGTCGAGGCGGAGGCCGATTTCCCGTACGCCGGACTCCACCGGCTTCTCCTCCCCCTGCTTGCGCACCGCCGGCGGCTCCCGGCCGGCCAGCGCGCCGCCCTCGAAGTCGCCTGCGGCCTCGCCGAGGGACCGCCCGCCGACCTCTACCTGGTCAGCCTCGCCGCGCTGACCCTGCTCGCCTCGTCGGAGATCTCCACGGTCACGGACGCGGGCCATCGGCGACCGCGGCTCTGCGTCGCCGACGACGTGCAGTGGCTCGACCGGGAGTCGGCCCGGGCCCTCGCCTTCGTGGCCCGCCGCCTGCACGCCGAGGGGGTGGTCATGCTCTTCGGCATGCGCACCACCGAGGACGACCCGGGACTGTTCGCCGGGGTGCCGGTGCTGGAGGTGGGCGGACTCCCCCGGGATGCCGCGCTGGCGCTGCTCTCCGACGTGGTCAGCACCGACCTCGACCTCGGCCTGGCCGAGCACATCGCGGAGACCACCGGCGGCAACCCGCTCGCCCTCACCGACCTGGGCCGGGAACTCACCGCCGACCAGTGGCGCGGCGCGGCCCCACTGCCCGAGCCGGCGCCGATCGGCAGCCGGCTGGAGAGCCACTACTCGGCACGGGTCCGCGGATATCCCCCGGTCACCCGGCTCTGGCTGCTGCTCGCGGCGGCCGGCGCGGGCGGCCGTGCCGAACATCTGCTGGCCGCGGCCCGGCTGCTCGCCACCCGGCCGGAGGACGCCGGGCCGGCCGAGACCGACCGGCTCGTGGACGGTTCACCGCCGATCACCTTCCGGCACCCGCTCGTCCGATCCGCGATCTACGGCGACGCCCCGCCGGCCCAGCGCCGGGCCGTGCACGCCGCGCTGGCCGCCGCGACCACCGACCCGGCCGAGGCCGACCGCCGCGCGTGGCACCTCGCGTCGGCGACCGCGGCGCCGGACGAGGACGTCGCCGCCGAACTGGAACGCCGAGCCGGCCGTGCGGGCGCCCGCGGCGGATACACCGCCCGGGTCACCTTCCTGAACCGGGCCGCCGAACTCACCCCCGATCCGGCCGTCCGCGCCGGACGCCAGGTCGAGGCCGCTGCCGCCGCCATGGCCGCGGGCGCGCCGGCCCGCGCGCTCTCCCTGCTCGACGTCGTCGAAGGGGAGCAGCTGGCCGGCCCGGTCCTCGGCTCGGCGCTGCTCACCCGGGCACTCGCGACGGTGAACACCGGGGCGCCGACCGGGCTGCGGGACGCCCCCGGCCTCTGCCTCGAAGCCGCCGCCGCGTTCGGTGACGACCACGCGCGGGCGCGGCGGGCCGCCGTCCAGGCCGTCGACCACGCGATCGGGGCGGAACACCTGGGCGGGGTCGCGGAAACGGTGGTGGCGGCCGAGGCGGCGCGACTGGCCGGCACCGACCCGGACGGGCTGGACGGGCTGCTCCTCGCCGGGTACGCGGCGTTCATCCTGGACGGCTACGAGACCGGTGCTCCCCTGCTGCGGCGGGCGGTCGCCGCGATCGCCGACCCGGCGGTGCCCGACGAGGTCCTGCTGCGGCGATTCGTGGTCGGCATCAACTACAGCAACCTGCTCTGGGACGAGGCGGCCAAACTGGTCCTGCTCGACCGGGCGGAGGCTGCGGCCCGGCGCACCGGGGCGCTGCACGCGCTGGACCTGGTGCACTTCGTCGGCGCGATGACCGAGGCCACCCTGGGCCGGCTCGACCGCGCCGACCGGCACGACGCCAGTGGCCAGCGGATCCGCCGGTCCATCGGGCAGACCGCCGACCAGGAACAGGTGTGGCGGCACCCCGAACTGGTCGCCTGGCGGGCGCCGGACGGATTCCGGGAGACCGTCCCGCACGCGCTGGGCGTCTTCGAGATGCTGAACCTCGGCGGCATGCACTCGGTCACCGTGCAGGCCATGGCCATCCTGGAACTGGCGAGCGGCGACTACCCGGCCGCCCGCGAGCTGGTTCTGCGGATCGTGGAGCTGGGACGGCCGCGCCGGTACGCGTACGCCCTCCCGGATCTCGTCGAAGCCGCGCTGCGCTCCGGAGAACGACCGGTCGCCGAGCTGGCACACGCCGATCTCACGCTCGCGGCCCGCAGCAGCGGCACTCCCCTGGCCCTCGGCGTCCTGGAACGCTCCACGGCTCTGCTGGCCGGGCCGGACCAGGCCGAGCAGCACTACCGGGATGCGATCACGCTGCTCGGCGCCACCGCGTCGCACGGCGACCTGGCCCGGGCCCGGCTGCTCTACGGGGAATGGCTGCGCCGCCGTCGCCGCCGGCGGGACGCGCGGGACCAGCTCACCGGCGCGCTGGCGATGTTCGAAGAAGTGCGGGCCGGCGCGTTCGTCGAACGGACGCGCCGTGAATTGGCGGCACTCGGTGAGAGCGTGACGGCCGTCGTACCGATGAATGACGAAACGGCCTTGACCCCGCAGGAGGCCGCCGTGGCCCACCTGGCCCGCGCCGGGGCCACCAACGGTGAGATCGCCGCGCATCTCTTCCTGAGCGCCAGCACCGTCGACTACCACCTGCGGAAGGTCTTCCGGAAACTCGGCGTCTCGTCCCGGCGGCAGCTGCGTGCCGTGTTGAAGGACTGAGCTTCGCAACCGTGACTACGCATCGCACGTGATTCGCGCCGGGATCGCTCCCATGAGGATCGGAAGAGGTTCTATCAGGGGGTAACAGTGAAACCGATCGTTCTTGTCCACGGCTTCTGGGTGACACCGCGCAGCTGGGAGAACTGGATCGCGCACTACGAGGCAAAGGGACACCAGGTGATCGCGCCGGGCTACCCGGGCTTCGAGGTCGAGGTGGAGGCGCTCAACGCCGACCCGACACCGATCGTCGAGGTGACCGTGCCGCAGATCATCGCCCGGTACGAGCAGGCGATCAAGGAGCTGCCCGAGGCGCCGATCATCATCGGGCACTCGGCGGGCGGCGCATTCACCCAGGTCCTGCTCGACCACGGCTTCGGCGCGGCCGGTGTGGCCATGAACTCGGCGCCGACCGAAGGCGTCCGGGTCGTGCCGCTGTCCCAGGTGAAGTCCACGTTCCCGGTGCTGAAGAGCCCGGCGAACCGGCACAAGGCGGTGCCGCTGACCTTCGAGCAGTGGACGTACGCCTTCACCAACACGTTCACCGAGGAGGAGTCCCGCTACCTGTACGAGCGGTACGCCATCCCGGCCAACGGCGGCATCCTCTGGGGCAGCGTGCTCGCCAACTTCCAGCCCGGCCACCAGGACACCTGGGTCGACTACCACAACGATCAGCGGGCGCCGCTGCTCTTCGTCTCCGGGTCCGAGGACCACATCATGCCGCCCGAGGTCCAGCGCTCCAACCACAAGCACTACAAGTCGAACACCGTCACCGAGATCCGCGAGTACGAGGGCTACGCCCATCTCCTGCCCGCACAGAAGGGCTGGGAGCGGATCGCCGACGAGGTGCTCGACTGGGCACTGCGGCACGCGTCGTGAACCCCCGGATCACTCACATCGGCGGCCCGACCACGCTGATCGAACTCGGCGGGATGCGGCTGCTCACCGACCCGACGTTCGACGAGCCCGGCCGGCGGTACGCGTTCGGCCTCGGCACGTCGTCGGTGAAAGTCGCCGGGCCGGCGCTGCGACCGGACGAACTCGGCCGGATCGACGCGGTGCTGCTCACCCACGACCACCACGCCGACAACCTGGACGACGCCGGGCGGGCACTGCTGCCGTCGGCGCCGGTCGTCGTCACCACGGCCAGCGGGGCGGGGCGTCTCGGCGGCAACGCGGTGGGACTCGTCCCCTGGGGCAGCACCACCGTCGGCGACCTCGAGATCATCGCCACACCGGCACGGCACGGCCCACCGCTGAGCCGGGCGCTCGTCGGCGACGCGATCGGGTTCGCGCTGCGCCCCGCCGGCGCCTCCTCGGTGCTGTGGATCACCGGGGACACCGTCTTCTTCGGCGGCGTACGCGAGGTCGCCTCCCGGCTGACCGTCGACACGGCGATCATCCACCTCGGCAAGGTGCAGTTCGGCCTGACCGGCCCGATCAAGTACACGATGAACGGCCGCGACGCCGCCCGCCTGATCTCCCTGGTCCGCCCGCGACGGGTGGTGCCGGTGCACTACGAGGGGTGGTCGCACTTCCAGGAGGGCCGGGCGGAAGCGGAGGCGGCCTTCCCGCCGTCGACGTTGACGTGGTTGACGCCGGGAGTCCCGCAGACCGTTTAGGCGGCCGTTCTCCAGCAGCTCCGGCGACGTGTGAGCCGTGGCCGACACGGTTCGCTGCGTGGACACCGGCCTCCCGGTCGGCTCGGGACTCGCGAAACAGTGAGGTGGCAGTTCACGACGTATGCCCTGGGCCTTGAGCGCCGCCTCCAGGGTGGTTCGGTGGGGCCGGTGGTGGGCGTCGAGATCGGGATGGCCGCCGATGCCGGTGTGCACGAGGAGCCGGCACGCCGGATGGTCGATCAGAAAGCCGCGCCGGGTCCGTTGGCTTGGGGCTGACCGGCACGGGCTCGGTACGCGGGGTGCCGGTGCCGGTCTCACTCGCCGGCCGGACTGACCAGCCGTAGTCGATCCGCCGCACGGTGACGTCACTCATAGCCCCGTCGTCACCGGCCCGGGCCGCCCGGCCACGCTCGTCTCCGGCAAGCAGAACGGCCCGCATCAGCTGCGATGCGGGCCGTTCACTTGCTGTAGTCCCGAAGGGATTCGAACCCTCGCTACCGCCTTGAGAGGGCGGCGTCCTAGGCCGCTAGACGACGGGACCCTTGCCGCTCGGTGACTTCCCCTTGCGGCGGGCTGAACTCTATCAGCATCCCTGCTCCCATTAGAAATCGGCCGCCGCCTGCCCGATCTCGTATGGCGGGGTGTGCGGGAACGCCCACGATCTGGGGGTGGGGCAGTGGCGGGGTCGTTCGAGAGCGGTGAGTGGAGAGCGGCTCGCGGCGAGCGCTGTGACATGACTGGCGGCGGCCACCCCCGGATCTTGAGCGACTTCACACCATCCGATGTGCAGAATCGTCCAAGATCGGCGAGTGGAGGACGGCGCGCGGATCGCCCGTGCGCGGGGTGGCGCAGGATCGCCCGTGCGCGGGGTGGCGCAGGATCGCCCGTGCGCGGGGTGGCGCAGTATCGACTGAGCCTGGGACGACGCAGCATCACCCGACGCGATGAGCCAACGGCGGCACCGCGACGATGACACCCCAGATCTTGAGCGAACCTGCACCACCCGACGTGCAACATCACCCAAGATCGGCCAACAGAGGACAGCGCACCGAATCGCCCACACTCGAGACGGCACAGGACCGACCGAGCCCGGCGACGACACAGCATCACCCGACACGATGCGCCAACGACGGCACCACGACGACGACACCCCAGATCTTGAGCGAACCTGCACCACCCGACGTGCAACATCACTCAAGATCCGCAGGAATTCAGGCGCGGGCGGGCCGAAAGGCAGACGCAGGCGAAGAAGCGCAGGAAGGCCGGCGCGGGGCGGGCCGAAAGGCAGACGCGAGCGAAGAAGCGCAGCCAACACGGCGCGGGGCAGGTCGAAAGGCAGACGCGGGCGAAGAAGCGCAAGCAGCACGGCGCGGGATGGCGGCAATGCAGAACGGCCCGCGTCTGACGACGCGGGCCGTTATCACTCTGTAGTCCCGAAGGGATTCGAACCCTCGCTACCGCCTTGAGAGGGCGGCGTCCTAGGCCGCTAGACGACGGGACCAGAACTTCCGACTCTGCTGAACCTTCGCAGATCCAGCGCTCCCCTCCCTCGCGGGAGGAGCAGCGCTGGGGTACCAGGACTCGAACCTAGACTAACTGAACCAGAATCAGTCGGGCTGCCAATTACCCCATACCCCATTTGGCCCGGCTTGCCGAGCCGTGGAGAACTTTACCCGAGCCCACCCGGCCCGCCAAATCGGGTTACCGAAATAGATCCGCGTGACGGCGCGCCCACTCCTCGTAACCGAGCGCCGGCCGCCCCAGGAGATCGAAGACCGTGGACACCGCAGGCTGCGGACGCGAGGCCAGCTGCGCGAGCCCGTCCAGGTACCAGTCACCGTGCGGACCCATGATCGAGCGGAACAACGAGCGAGCTTCCTCGCCCCGCAGCTCGACATATGTGAGATCGCGGCCCAGCGCCCGCCCGATCGCGGCGACCTTCTCGCGCCGGGTGAGCGACGCGGGGCCGGTCAGCTCCAGGGAGCTGCCTTCGAACCCGTCGGCGAGCAGCACGTGCGCGGCGACCGCGGCGATGTCCTCCTGGGCGACCGGCGCGTTCGCCGCCGCACCCCAGGCGTCCTGCACGACGTCGCCGGCGCGGATCTGCGGCGCCCAGATCTCCGCGTTCGCCGTGAACTCGCCGGGTTCCAGGTGCACCCACGGCACCCCGCACGCCTCCACGGCGTCCTCGACGGCCTGCCAGTGTTCGCCTTTCGGCCCGGCCATGTCGACGATCAGGCGTACGCCGGCCTCCGCTGCCATCCGGCACACCTCGGGAGCGGTCGCCGGGTGCGGGGCGAGGTAGAGCCGGTCGACGCCGGCCAGGGCGGCGGGCATGGACGAGGGCCGGCCGACGAAACCGCGTGCCACCTCCACCGATGGCGGCAGGGCGGCACGGGACGGGTCGACGGTGAGGGCGCGGACGTCGGTGGCGCCACGGGCGAGCAACTCGTCGACGACCATGCGGCCCACGTTGCCGGTGGCGCCGGTGACCAGGATCCTCATTCTCCGTACGCTATACGGAGAATGAGGATCAGGACAGCCCTCAGTCGAGTGCGACGACCGGGTTGCGCAGCTCTCCGATGCCCTGGACGCTCACCGACACGGTGTCGCCCGGGACGATCTGGCTGACGCCGGCCGGCGTGCCGGTCAGGATGATGTCGCCCGGCAGCAGCGTCATGACGTGCGACACGTACGAGATCAGGCTCGGGATGTCGAAGACCATGTCCTTGGTCCGGCCGATCTGGCGGACCTCCATGTTCTGCGGGTCACGGCCGACCTCGCAACGCACCTCGACGTCGCTCACGTCGAGGTCGGTGACGATCCACGGGCCGATCGGGCAGAACGAGTCGAAGCCCTTGGCTCGGGTCCACTGCGGGTCCTTGCGCTGCAGGTCACGAGCGGTCACGTCGTTGCCGACGGTGTAGCCGAAGATCGCCTTCTGGGCACCGGCCCGGTCGACGCGGCGGGCGCCGGAGACACCGATCACGACGGCCAGCTCGGCCTCCTCCTCGACCCGCTCGGTGACGCTCGGGATCCGGATGGCGTCGTTCGGGCCGATCACCGAGGTGTTCGGCTTGATGAAGATGAGCGGCTCCTTGGGAACCTCGTTGCCCATCTCGGCCGCGTGGTCGGCGTAGTTGCGGCCGATCCCGATCACCTTGGTCGGGAAGATCGGCGCCAGCAGCCGCACGTCCGGGAGCGCCCAGCGCTGGCCGGTGAAGCGCACCTCCTGGAACGGTGTCGCGTCGATCTCGGCCACCGTAAGGCCCGAGGAACCATCGCCCTCGACGACGCCGAACGAAACTCCACCGGCATGAACAAAGCGGGCGAAACGCACGGTAACCCCATCTCTAGGAACACAGATTTCCCTCGAAATCTACGCTCCCAGCCGGGGGAACGGTTGCAGCGAGAAGACCACCTCGATCGGCACCGCGAAGTATTCGGAGATCCGCAGCGCCAGGTGCAGGCTCGGGCTGAACTCGCCGCGTTCCAGATAGCCGACCGTTTGATAGTGAACCCCGAGCGCGTCGGCGAGCTGCCGCCGCGTGATCCCCCGCTCGGCCCGCAGCATCGCGATCCGGTTGAACGTGACCTCGCTGCCCATCGCTCCCTCAAACGCCCATCCGCGTCATCGCCCGCTCACGACGGGCCGCGACGGCGGACCCGGACTCCCGGCGCGCCATCCGCCGCAGGACCCCGGGTGCGAGCGCCAGCCCGGCCACCGACCAGATCCCCAGCATGAGGAACGTCTGGAGGTGCCGCCAGGAGCCGCCGAGCTCCGCGACCACCAGGGAGTCGGGCAGCAGCGCCGAGCGCAGGCCCAACCCTAGCCAATACATCGGGAACAACTGCGCGACGCCCTGAAGCCAGCCGGGCAGTGCGGTGATCGGATAGAAGATGCCGGAGATCCCGACCAGACCGAAGATCGGCAACATCAAGAGCGACAACGTTCGTACGTTGTCGAAGAGCGCTCCGAGCATCGCCCCGAACGGCATGGTCGCCAGCAGCGCGAGGGGTATGAGCACGAACAGCAGGAGCATCCCCGCCGCGTCCAGTGAGAGGGAGTCGACGAGGAGAGCCCCGGGCAGCACCACCAGGCAGCTGATCACGCTGACCCCGGCGACCAGCACACTCTTGCCGATCAGGTATCCGGTCATGCCGTCCGGGGTGGCCTTCGCCCGCAGCAGGGTGCCGTCCTCGCGGTCCATCGCGAGGTACTGCGCCATGGTCATCACGCCGGCGATCGCGATGAGCATGCCGAGCGAGCTGACGAAGGTATGCGCGCCGAGGGCGATGCCGGTGCCGGGCACAGTCGAGCCGCGCATCAGCACGAGCGTGCCGAGCAGCAGCACGGCCGGCAGGACATAGCCGAAAACGTCCTGCCCGTTCGTCATCGTCTGCCGCAGCTCGACGCCGCCCCGGGCCAGGCCGAGCCGAATCACCCGGGTCATCACGCGCTCCCCTCCGCGTCGCGGACCAGCTTCATGTACGTCTCCTCGAGGCTGCTCGGGCGCACTTCGAGCTCGCCGATCGCCTCGCCGTGCTGGCGGAACAGCTCCCTGACGAACCCGGTGGCGTCCGCCGCCGAGTGCACGAACCGGCGGCCGTCCTGCGTCCAGCGGACCTCGGTCTCGCCGGCCACCTCCCGGGCCAGCTCGTCGGCCGAGCCGCCCGCCACGATCCGGCCGCCGGCCAGGATGAGGATCCGGTCGGCGAGTTTCTCCGCCTCGTCCAGATCGTGGGTGGTCAGCAGCACCGTGGTGTCCTCCACATCGGTGAGCCGGTGCACCAGATCGTGGAACTCGCGCCGGGCCTCCGGGTCGAAGCCGACCGTCGGCTCGTCGAGGAAGAGCAGCTCCGGACGGCCGACGATGCCGATCGCGACGTCGAGCCGGCGGCGCTGCCCACCGGAGAGCCGGGCGATCTTGGTGTCCGCCGCGGCGGTGAGGCCCACCACGTCGAGGAGTTCCTCCACACGCCACGGTCGCTGGTAGCCCTCGTAGTAGGCGCCGAGGTGCCGCAACAGCTCGCGGACCCGCCACTTGCCGTGGTCGCGCCAGGACTGGAGAACCACGCCGAGCCGGGCCCGCCAGCTCTCGTCGCCGCGCTCCGGATCGGCGCCCAGCACCCGCACGTGGCCGGCCGACCGCTTCCGGAAACCCTCGAGGATCTCGATCGTGGTGGATTTGCCGGCGCCGTTCGGCCCCAGCAGGACGAGCACCTCGCCGCGCTCAGCGGCGAAGTCGACACCCGTCAGGACCTCCTTGGGTCCATAACTCATCCGGAGGTCACGAGCCTCGATGACAGCCGTCATGTCCAGCACACTATCAACTATGTAGTAGATGTACTACATACCTGAGCAAGGATGCTTCACCGGCTGGCGTGGCGGAACTCATTCGCGCCAAACGGTGATCGTGTTGATCGCCTTGGCTATATACATTGGTGCGATGGGGATCAAGCAGGTGAGGGCACTCACCACCACGCTGCCCTCGGTCGCCTGGATTCCCCTCGCCCGAGCGCATGCCGAGCGCGCCGACCAGATGACCGCGGGCCACCGTGCCCGCCGTTCAGCAGGCGAGAAACACGCCATAGAAGACTTCCTCTACGACTACTACAACACCCGCCCGTCCCTGCTGCGCCGCTGGCACCCGGGCGTCGGCGCGGGTCTCTCCCCGGCGCCCGGCGGCGTGGCCGAGCACGCGGGGTGGAAGTTCTACGTCACCCATCCGGACGGTGTGGTGGCGCTCGACCACGACGCCTTCCTGCAGGCCCGCGGCGAGAGCATCCGCTACATCCACGGCCTGCTCACCGCGACCGCGTCCCGGCCGGTCTTCTCCGGCTGCTTCGGGCTGCACGAGTGGGCGATGGTCTACCGCGATCCCGACCACCGGCACGAACTGCCGCTGCGTCTCGGCCAGGCCGAGACCGACAAGGTGGTGGAGGGGCACTCGATCCGCTGCACGCACTTCGACGCGTTCCGGTTCTTCACGCCGGAGGCGGTCGGGCTCAACCGGCTCCAGCCGACCCGCGCCACCCAGGTCGACCTGGACCAGCCGGGCTGCCTGCACGCCGCGATGGACGTGCACAAGTGGGCGCAGAAGCTCGGTCCCGCCGTGCCGGGAGCGCTCGCCCTGGACTGCTTCGCCCTGGCCGGCGAGATCCGGCTGCTGGACATGCAGGCCAGTCCGTACGATCTGGCCTCCTACGGCCATCCGCCCGTCAAGATCGAGACCCCGGAGGGCAAGGCGGAGTACGTCGCCCGCCAGCGCGAACTGGCCCGCCGGGCGGCCGGTCTGCGCGCTCGCCTGATCAGGGTCTGCGAGGAACTGCTCGGCCCCGACGCGTCAGCCCAGAACAGGGAAGCGGTAGCGCCGTTCAATCAGAGGTGACGAAGGGTCAATCAGAGGTGGAACGGCGGTTCTGCTTCGTCTGACTCCGGCGCTTCTTCTCCGCGATCCGGCGCTCCACCGACCCTCGGGACGGCTTCGTCGCGCGCCGCTGCTGGGGCGGAGCGGCGACAGCTCCGCCGATCAGGGCGGCGAGCCGGGCCGCGGCTGCCTCCCGGTTGCGCAGCTGGGAGCGGTGCTCCGACGCGGTGATCGTGAGCACACCCTGGACCAGGCGGGTGCCGAGGCGTTCGGCGGCACGCTCCTTCAGGAACGGGGGCAGCAGGTCGGAGCCGAGCACGTCCCAGGACAGCTCGACTCGTGAATCAGTGGTGTTGACGCCCTGACCACCGGGGCCGCTCGCTCGGGAGAAACGCCACGAGAGCTCGGCCGCCGGGATGGTCAGGCGGTCGTTCACACGTACGTCCTCCGGCACGCACCCAGCATCGCACCGACCGCGATCATGCGCTATTCGGTTATCGATGGGCCGACCGCAACCGGGCGGCGGGCAGTGCATGATAGGTGGGGTGACGTCACCAACCGCACCGGTCGCCACGACCGGGTACCCGTGGCCCATCGAAACAACCCGGCTCTCCAACGGTCTCCGGGTCGTCGTCAGCGAGGACCGGACCGCACCGGTCGTCTGCGTCAATCTCTGGTACGACGTCGGGTCCCGCCACGAACCGCCAGGTCAGACCGGGTTCGCGCACCTCTTCGAGCACCTCATGTTCGAGGGTTCGCAGCACGTGAAGAAGACCGAGCACATGAAGCTCGTGCAGGGCAACGGCGGCTCACTGAATGCGACCACCAACCCGGACCGGACGAACTACTTCGAGACGATGCCCTCCGAGCACCTCGAACTGGCTCTCTGGCTGGAAGCGGACCGGATGGGCGGCCTGGTCCCGGCGCTCACCCAGGAGACCCTCGACAACCAGCGCGAGGTGGTGAAGAACGAGCGCCGCCAGCGGTACGAGAACGTTCCGTACGGCGACGCCTGGCTGCGCCTGCTGCCACTGCTCTACCCGCAGGGCCACCCGTACCACCACGCCACGATCGGGTCGATGGAGGACCTGAACGCGGCGGCGCTGGAGACGTTCCAGGCGTTCCACCAGCAGTATTACGCGCCGAACAACTGCGTGCTCACGGTGGTCGGCGACACCACGCCGGCCGAGGTGTTCGCGCTCGCCGAGAAGTACTTCGGCGGCATCGCCGCGGTCCCGGACATCCCGGCGGCCCCGGACGGCAGCCTGCCCGGCCCGGCCACGGAGCCCGCCGAGGAGACCGTCACGGCCGAGGTCCCGGCGCCCCGGGTCTACCTGTCCTACCGGACGTACCCGTTCGGCAGCCCCGGCTACGACGCGGTCACCGTGCTGGCGACGGTGCTGGGCAGCGGCCGTGGCAGCCGGCTCTACCAGCGGCTCGCCGACGGCGCCCGGATCGCCCAGCCGGACTACATCGGGTCGTACGGCGTCGACCTGGCGCACGCCCCCGCGCCGCTGATCATCACGGCCACCGCGAAGGACGGCGTCCCGCTGGAGACGCTGGAGGCCGGCCTTGCCGACGTGCTCCAGAGCCTGATCGACGAGCCGGTCACCGACGAGGAGCTGAACCGGGCGAAGGCGCTGCTCACCACGGCCTGGTGGCGTCAGGTCTCCACGGTCGGCGGCCGCGCCGACACCCTGGGGCGGTACGCGACCCAGTTCGGCGACCCGGCCACCGCCGCCGACCGGCTCTCCCGCTGGCTGGCCGTGACCGCCGAGGACATCGCGAACGCCGCCGCCGAGACCCTGCGTCCCGAGTCCCGGGTCACGCTGCGCTACCTGCCCGAAAGCAATGACCCGGCCGAGGAGAAGGACGCATGACGCTCATCACCGAACGCCCCGGCGCCGGCGCGGCCCGGCCGTACGCGTTCCCCGCCGTCCGCCGGATCCAGAAGGGCGGTGGAACGGTCATCGCCGCTCACCTGCCCGGTCAGATCCTGGCGAGCGCGGTCCTGCTCCTCGACGCCTCGGCGGCCCGTGAGCCGGAGGGACGCGAGGGCACGGCCACGGTGCTCGCGAAGTCGCTCGAAGAGGGCACGAGGAAGCGGGACTCGGCGGCGTACGCGCTGGCTCTGGAAGGCCTGGGCGCGGAGCTCTCGCCGTCGGTCGACTGGGACGCGTTCCGGATCGGCGTCTCGGCGCCCGCGCCGATGCTGGCCGGCGCGGTGCGGCTGGCCGCCGAGGCCGCCCGCACGCCGAAGCTCAACCCGGCGGACGTCACCCGGGTGCGCGACGACGAGGTGACCGCCCTGCGGATGGACTGGGCCCAGCCCGGTCCCCGTGCCGACGCGGCGCTGCGCGGAGAGCTGTTCGCCGCGGACGGCCGCTACTCCCGGCCGTTGCACGGCGATCCCGCCAGCGTCGCCGCGGTGACCGTGGAGGACGTGCTCGCCTTCCACGAGGCGTGGATGCTGCGACCCGGCGTGCTGCTGGTCGCCGGCGACCTGGACGCGCTCGACCTGGACGCGCTCGCCGCCGCCGCGTTCGACGGCACCTCCGGCGACCCGCTCGCCGCCGAGGGGCCGCTCGGCGTCCCGGTGCCGGAACGTGGCCGGACCATCCTGGTGGACCGGCCCGGCTCGGTGCAGTCGACGCTGCGTATCGGCCACCGCGCGCCCGAGCGGGCCACCCCCGACTACGTGGCGATGACGCTCGCCGCGACGGTGCTGGGCGGTGCGTTCACCTCCCGGCTGAACCACCTGATCCGCGAGGTGAAGGGGTACACCTACGGCATCCGCGGGTCGTACGCGATGACCCGCCGGGCCGGCCGGTTCGAGGTGGCCGCCGGGGTGCAGACCGCCGTCACCGGCCCGGCCGTCGCCGACACGCTCGGCGAGATCCGCCGGACCCAGCAGGAGGGTGTCACCGAGGCGGAGCTGGAGGTGGCGCGTACGTGGCGGGCCGGCCAGCTCTCCGTCGAGATGCAGACCCCGGGCGCGATCGCCGGGGCGCTCTCCTCGCTGGTCGTGCACGGCCTGCCGGACGACTACTACGAGACGCTGCGCCGCGAATACCTCGAGGCCACCGTCGAGCAGGTCTCCGCGGCTGCCGCCCGGCACCTGTCGGTGGACGGCCTCACCCTGGTCGTCGAGGGTGACGGCGAGAAGATCGGCGAGGATCTGAAGCAGTTCGAGAAGTGAGCGTCTCCCGGGGCCGTGCCAAGAAGTGCGGCCCCGGGAGACACCCGTCGGAGATCCCGGTTACGGTCTCGCCATGACGATCACCGACGCGCCCATCGCGACGCGCCCGGCCCATCGCCGCCGGCTCACCCGAACCCTGCTGATCTGGCTGCTCGTCGTGCCGGCCGCGATCTGGTTCGTCATCCGTGGCTTCGGTCTCGAACGCGATCGGTTCATCCAGCTGATCGCGTTCACCCCGTACGTCGCCGCCTGGTCGGTCCTCCCCGCCCTGATCGCGCTGGCCGCCCGCCGGTGGGGCGCCGCCGCCGTGGCGGTGCTGACCGCTTTCGGTCTCGCCATGGGCGTGGTCCCGCGAGCCCTGCCCAATCTCGACCGCGGGCCCGGCAGTGGAGTCGAGATCACCGTGATGACCGCGAACCTGCTGTTCGGTGGCGCGGACCCGGCCTCGGTCGTCCGCCTGGTCCGGGAGAACGACGTGGCGATCCTGGCCGTCCAGGAGCTCACCGTGCCCGCGACCCAGGCTCTCGGAGCGGCCGGCCTGGCCGACCTGCTGCCCTACCGGTCAGTCGACGCCGAAGCGGGCGCGAGCGGATCCGGCCTCTACTCCCGCTTCCCGATCGCCGACCCCGGCTCATCGCGGACCGAGGGCGGATTCCTCCAGGCCTACGCCACCGTGCAGGTGCCCGGCGCGACGCCGATCCGAACAGAGTCCGCTCATCCGCTGGCCCCGGCCGTTCCGGAGAGCTTCGACGGCTGGCGGTCCGATCTGGCCGGGCAGCCGCAGGCCGACCCGGGCGGCACGCCCCGGATCCTGCTCGGCGACTTCAACTCGACGCTCGACCACAAACTGCTGCGCGATCTGATCAAATCCGGTTACCGGGACGCGGCGGACACCACCGGCAAGGGCTGGATCGGCACCTGGGGACCCTACGACGGCGACCCGATCCCGCCTGTCACCATCGATCATGTCCTGGCTGACGAGCGCATCGGCATCCGTGACGTCGAGGTGCACGGCGTGACCGGATCCGACCACCGCGCCGTGATGGCGACCCTGACGATCCCGGAGAACGAATGATCAGGCCGGTCACCGCCGGCGACGCCGCCGAACTGGCGGCGCTGCTCACCGAGAACCGCGACTACCTCGCCCCGTGGGATCCGATCCGGGACGAGAGCTACTACACCGAGGACGGCCAGCGGCAGATCATCACTGACCTGCTGCGGGCCGGCACCTCGATCCCCTACGCGATCGTCCAGGACCGGGAGATCGTCGGCCGGATCAACCTCAACAACATCGTTCGCGGGCCGTTCCTCTCGGCGAGCCTCGGGTACTGGGTGGCCGAGAGTGCCGCCGGTCGGGGCCTGGCGAGCGCCGCCGTCGCCGCGGTGGTCGAGAAGGCGTTCGGCGAGCACGGCCTGCACCGGGTGGAAGCCGGCACGCTCACCCACAACGTACGGTCGCAGCGGGTTCTCGAACGCAACGGCTTCACCCGGTTCGGCCTGGCGCCTCGATACCTCAGGATCGCCGGCCGGTGGCAGGACCACTATCTGTTCCAGCGGCTCAACGAGCCAGACCGTAGGTGAGGGCGTCCACCAGCGCGGTCCACGACGCGTCGACGATGTTCTCGTGCACGCCCACCGTGGTCCACTCGCCGCGGCTGTCGCTGGTCTCCAGCAGCACCCGGGTGATCGCGTTGGTGCCGTGGCTGCCCTCCAGGATCCGCACCTTGAAGTCGGTCAGCTCGAACGTCTTGAGCTGCGGGTAGTTGTTGGAGAGGGCGGTACGCAACGCCTCGTCGAGCGCGTTGACCGGGCCGTTCCCCTCGGCGGTCGCGATGATCCGCTCACCGTCGACGCGCACCTTCACGGTCGCCTCGGAGATCACCTTGCCGTCCTCGCGGTGCTCGACCAGGACCCGGTAGCTCTCCAGGTCGAACGGCTTGGGCACCTCGGCGCCCGGCAGCTCGCTGCGGACCAGCAGCTCGAACGACGCGTCGGCGGCCTCGAACGACCAGCCGCCGGCCTCCAGCTCCTTGACCTTGTTCGTCACGGCGGTGGTCGTCTCCGGGTGGCCGGCCAGGTCCAGCCCGAGTTCGGCGCTCTTGAGCTCGATGCTGGCCCGGCCGGCCATCTCCGTCACCAGGATCCGCATGTCGTTGCCGACAACCGACGGGTCGACGTGGTTGTACAGCAGCGGATCCACCTTGATCGCGCTCGCGTGCAGCCCCGCCTTGTGAGCGAATGCGGCAGCCCCGACGTAGGCCTGGTGGGTGTCGGGGGCGATGTTGGCGATCTCGGCGAGCGCGGTGGAGACCCGCGTCGCCTTCTCCAGGCATCCGTCCGGTAGGACCTTCAGCCCGAGCTTGAGTTGCAGGTTGCTGACCACGGCGAAGAGGTCGGCGTTGCCGGGCCGCTCGCCGTAGCCGTTAGCCGTGCACTGAAAGTGCTTCACCCCCGCCTCGACGGCCGCGACGGTGTTCGCGACGGCGCAGGAGGTGTCGTTCTGGCAGTGGATGCCCAGCTTGTCCGCGGGGACCCCGGCGAGTTCCACAACGGAAGCGACCGCCGCGGTGATCATCGACGGGAGCATGCCGCCGTTGGTGTCGCACATGACGACCCGCTCGGCGCCGGCCTCGAAAGCGGCCTTGACCACGGAGGCGGTGTACGCCGGGTCGTAACGGAAGCCGTCGAAGAAGTGCTCGCAGTCCACGAACGCCCGCCGGCCGTTGGCGACCAGGTGCCGCACGGTGTCCCGGACCATGTTCAGGTTCTCGTCGCCGGTGGTGCGCAGCGCCCGCTCGACGTGCCGGATGTCGGACTTCGCCACCACGCAGACGACCGGGGTCTCGGCGTCCAGCAGCGCCTTGACCTGCGGATCCTCGGCCACGTCGACGCCCGCCTTGCGGGTCGAGCCGAACGCGACGAGCACCGCGTGCTTCAGCTCCAGCTCGGTCTTGGCCCGCTCGAAGAACTCGGTGTCCTTGGGCATCGCACCCGGCCAGCCACCCTCGATGAAACCGACGCCGAACTCGTCGAGCAGACGCGCGACAGCGAGCTTGTCGGCGACCGTGTAGCTGATTCCCTCGCGCTGGCCGCCGTCGCGCAGCGTCGTGTCGAACACCTGGTAGTCCATCGGGGAAGTCCTTTCCGGGTAGTCACCCACCACAACAAAAAGACCCCCCGCGGATGCGGGAGGTCTGCGCGTCGGCTCAGTGCTGTGTCAGCAACTGCCGGCGCGCTGGGTGCGAATAATCAGCACGGAGTGGGTCACGAGATGAAGCATGCCACTAACCGGGTTCGCGGGAAGCGCCGTTCCACTTTTCGAGACTAAGTTGGTTCCGTGGTGGCTGAATCGTTCTCACGAAACCTGCCCTTCGCCAAGGCCTACAACTTCCGCGACGTGGGTGGCTACACCGGCCTCGGTGGACGGACGGTCCGCTGGCGGCGGCTGTTCCGCGCCGACTCCCTGCACCGGCTCGACGAGCAGGACGCCGTGGCGTTCGCCGAGCTCGGCGTCAAGACGGTGATCGACCTGCGCCGGCCCTTCGAGGTGGAGAAGTTCGGCCGGGTCGCCGACGAGCACGGCGTCGACTACCGCAACCTGGTTCTGCGGCACGTGGACTGGGAGCAGGTCGAGCACCCCGACGACGTGCTGCACGAGCGGTGGCTCGCCGACCGCTACCTGAACTTCGCCGAGGACGGTCACGAGGCGCTCGCCGACTCGCTGCGGATCATCGCCGACCCCGGCGCCGGTCCCGTCGTGGTGCACTGCATGGCCGGAAAGGATCGCACCGGCACCGTCTGCGCGCTGACCCTCTCGCTGCTCGGCGTCGGCGATGAGGAGATCGCCGCGGACTACGCCCTGACGACCGAGGCGATGCGCCCGCTCACCGAGTACCTGCTGCGGTCCAACCCCGAGGCGGTCCTCGGCAACGAGCACATGTTCGACTCACCGCCCGAAGCGATGATGATGTTTCTGGCCGACCTGCGCGCGATCCACGGAACGGTCGAGAAGTACGCGCTGGAGATCGGGCTCACCGCCGCCGAGATCGAGGCGATGAGGACACACCTCTTAGAGGCTTGAGACCATTCCTTGTACGGGAGGAGCTCCTCCCGTACAAGGAATCGAGGTCTTCTAAACGACCCGGTGGACCCAGCCGAACGGATCCTCGGCAAGGCCCCGCTGGATGTCGACGAGCTGCTTGCGGATGGCCATGGTGACCTCACCCGGACCGCCGTCGCCGTTGGTGAACTCGCCGCTCTCGCTGCGCACCACCCCGATCGGGGTGATCACGGCAGCAGTGCCGCAGGCGAAGGCCTCCCGCACCCGGCCGGACGCGGTCCCCTCACGCCACTCGTCCAGGCTGATCTGCCGCTCCTCGACCCGGCGGCCGTCCCGCTGCGCCAGCTTGATCACCGAGTCGCGGGTGATGCCCGGCAGGATCGTCCCGGTCAGCGGCGGCGTCACCAGCGTGCCGTCGTCGAGAACCAGGAAGACGTTCATGCCGCCCAGCTCGTCGATGTATTTCCGCTCCACCGCGTCCAGGTAGACCACCTGGTCGCAGCCGTGCTCGGCGGCCTCGGCCTGCGCCGACAGCCCCGCCGCGTAGTTGCCGCCGCACTTGGCCGCGCCGGTGCCGCCCGGAGCCGCCCGGGTGAAGTCCGGCGTGACCCAGAGGTTCACCGGCTTGACGCCACCGGAGAAGTACGACCCGACCGGCGACGCGATCACCAGGTAGAGGTACTCCGTCGCGGGCCGCACACCGAGGAAGACCTCGCTCGCGTAGGCGAACGGGCGCAGGTAGAGGCTGCCGTCCTCGATCTGCGGGATCCAGCTCTGGTCGATCTTGATGATCTCGTGCAGCGACTGGAGGAACGTCTCCACCGGCAGGGCCGGCATCGCCATCCGCTGAGCGGACTGGTTGAACCGGTTCGCGTTCGCGTCCGGGCGGAACATCGCGACGCCGCCGTCCGGCAGCGTGTACGCCTTCAGACCCTCGAAGATCTCCTGGGCGTAGTGCAGCACCGCGCTGGCCGGGTCCATCGGGATCGGCGCCCGGGCCTCGACACGGGGTTCGTACCACCCCTTGCCGTCCGCGTAACGGACCGTGACCATGTGATCGGTGAAGATACGGCCGAAGCCGGGGTTGGCCAGCAGGGCGGCGCGGTCGGCGTCGCCTACGGGTGCCGGGTTCGGACGGATCTCGAATTCGAGGTTGTCACCACCACTCATGACGGAAGACCTGCTTTCTCGCAGAAAAGATCGAGGCATGCGGGCACCCGTAGTGCCGCGCATGAAACTTACCCCGAACGGTCGTTAACACAATGACCGCACGGGGCATTCAGCCCGGTCGCCCTCGGGGCGTCGCCGGGCTCTCAGTCAGCCGCTTTCGTCAGACCGCGGCTGCGACGAGGTCGCCGACTTCGGCGGTACGCAGCGTCGCGCCCGGGGTCCGGGACGCGACATGAGCCGCGACCGCCTCGGTTACTCGGCGTGCCTCGTCGTGGCGGCCCAGGTGCTCCAGCAGCAGCGCGCCGGACAGGATGGCGGCTGCCGGGTCGGCGATGCCCTTGCCGGCGATGTCCGGGGCGGAGCCGTGCACCGGCTCGAAGGTCGACGGGTACGTGCGCTCCGGGTTCACCGAACCGCTGGCTGCCATGCCGATACCGCCGGTCACGGCAGCGGCGATGTCGGTGAGGATGTCACCGAAGAGGTTGTCGGTCACGACCACGTCGTAGCGCTGCGGGTTCGACACCATGAACATGCTGGCGGCGTCGATGTGCTGGTACTCCGTGGTGACCTCGGGGTACTCCGCGGCGACGGCGGCGAACGTGCGCGCCCAGAGGCTGCCGGCCTTCGTCAGCACGTTGGTCTTGTGCACCAGCGTGAGGTGGCGGCGCTCGCGGCGCTGCGCGCGGGCGAACGCGTCACGGACGACCCGCTCCACGCCGTGCCGGGTGTTCAGGCTCTCCTCGGTGGCGATCTCGGCAGGAGTGTCCTTGTGCAGGACGCCGCCGGCGCCGACGTAGAGACCCTCGGTGCCCTCGCGGACCACGACCATGTCGATCTCGCCGGGCTTCACGCCGGCCAGCGGGCTGGTGGTGCCGGGCCACAGCTTCGAGGGGCGGAGGTTCACGTACTGGTCGAAGTCGAACCGGAGCTTCAGCAGCAGGCCGCGCTCGAGGATGCCCGGCGGGACGCTCGGGTCGCCGATCGCGCCGAGCAGGATGGCGTCGTGGCCGGCCAGCTCGTCCTGGGTCGACTGCGGCAGGACCTCACCGGTGCGGTTGTAGAGGCGCGCCCCGAGGTCGTACTCGTTGTACTCCACGCCGGGGAGGACGGCGTCGATCACCTTGCGAGCCTCGGCGGTCACCTCGGTCCCGATGCCGTCACCGGCCACCACCGCGATCCGCGCCACGCTCACGTCAAACTCCCCTACGTTTCGAGTAACCAGGGACACCGTAGCTCGCTGTCCCGCTTGCCGGAACGGCAGTCTCAGCTTTTGGACGTCGTACGCGGCAGCTCCTGGATCTCGGATCTTTGGCCGGCTCGTGGATCTTGGAAGCGAACAGCCCCCGTGGCCGCGGCAAACGGCACGGGGGCTGTTGCGACGAGTACACGTGGTTCGGTCCCGCCGGCTACACACCACGACCCTGCGATGGACGACGTCACCCGAAGACAGGTCCACCCGGATCGTGCGGCAGGGACAACGCTAGCGATGCGGACCAAACACGCGCAAGAAGCACCCCCGCGTGTCGGGCCACGGTTTCGGACCAACCGGCCTCCGGTGGTGGCACCATGCGCCGGTGAGTTTCGACCTAGTGGTGTGGGCCATGGCCCCGTCGGCGGCCCCCGAAGCCGTCCGCGACGCGAACGAGCGGTGCGCCCGCGGCGACCACCCGCAGCGGCCCGCCGACCCCCGCGTCGTCGCCTTCTACGACGCCCTGACCAGCACATACCCGGACCGCGGCCCACGCGCCACAGCACCCGGCTCACCGTGGGCCAGCGCGCCACTGCACGCCGCCGCCGACCACATCCAGATGCGCCTCGACGAGAACTGCCCCGACGTGGTCCTGGAAACGATCGAACGCCTGGCCGGCGAACTGAACCTGGACCTGCTCGACCTCCAGGACGGCACGGTCTACCCACCTCCGGCCCGCGTCTGACCGGCCCGATCCCGGCGGCCGGGGTCTAGTCGGCGCGGAGGTCGACCACCGCCGCCCTGGTGGAGCCGATCTCGGCGGCGACCTCGGCAAGCAGGTCCGTCGCCACCGGGGAGTCGACGGTGAGCGCCATCAGCGCCTCGCCTCCCGCGCGGCGGCGGGCCACCTGCATCGCCGCGATGTTCACACCGGCCCGGCCCAGCGTGGTCCCGATCGTGCCGACTACACCGGGGCGGTCCCGGTAGCGGAAGAGGAGGACCACTCCTTCGGGGGTCAGGTCCAGCTCGAAACCGTCGACCGAGACCAGTTTCGGGGAGCCCGCGTACGCGCCGCCCACCTCGAGGGTGCCGCCGTCGGGCATCGCGCCGCGCACGGTGATCAGTGTGGTCTCCTCGCCCTCGGAGGTCGACAGCGAGACTTCGACGCCGCGGTCGGCGGCCACGTGCGGGGCGTTCACATAGGTGACGGCTTCCTCGACGACCGGGGCGAACAGGCCTTTCATGGCGGCCAGTTCCAGGACCGAGACGTCGTGCTGGACCACGGCGCCGTGCACTTCGACGGTCATCCGGGCGGCCACTCCCCCGGCCAGCGCGGTGAAGACGCGGCCGAGGCGTTCGGCGAGCGGCAGCAGCGGGCGGACGTCCTCGTCGACGGCGCCGCCCGCGCGGACGTTCACGGCGTCCGGGACGAATTCGCCGCGCAGGGCCAGGCGTACGCTGCGGGCCACCGCCAGGCCCGCCTTGTCCTGCGCTTCCACGGTGGAGGCGCCCAGATGCGGGGTGACCACGACGTTGTCGAAGGCGAAGAGCGGCGACTCGGTGATCGGCTCGGTCTCGAAGACGTCCAGTCCGGCGCCCGCCACCCGGCCCTCGGCGATCGCGTCCGCCAGCGCGCGTTCGTCGACCAGCCCGCCCCGGGCGGCGTTCACGATGCGCACGCCCGGTTTGACCACGGCGAGTTCCTTCTCTCCGATCAACCCCAACGTCTCCGGGGTACGAGGAAGGTGCACCGAGATGAAGTCGCTCTCTCGCAGCAGGTCGTCGAGTGACACGAGGTGGACTCCCAGCTGGGCGGCCCGAGCCGGCTGGACGTACGGGTCGTAGGCGATCAGGCGTACCCCGAAAGCGGCCATGCGCTGCGCGAAGAGGACGCCGATCCGGCCGAGCCCGACCACCCCCACGGTCTTGCCGTGCACCTCGACGCCGGTGAAGGCGGATCGGCGCCACGTGCCCGCGCGAAGGGTGGCGCTCGCGGCGGCGGTGTGCCGGGAGACCGCGAGGAGCAGGGCCACCGCCTGCTCGGCCGCCGAGACGATGTTGCTGGTCGGCGCGTTCACCACGAGGACGCCGCGGGCTGTCGCGGCCGGGACGTCGACGTTGTCCAGTCCGACGCCGGCCCGGGCCACGACCCGTAACCGGGTCGCGGCGGAGAGCGCTTCGACGTCGAGACGGGTCGCGCTGCGAATGATCACCGCGTCGGCCGATGGCAGGGCGTCCAGCAGTGCGGGCCGGTCGGCGCCGTCCGCCCGCCGGACCTCGAAGTCCTCGGCGAGCAGATCGATCGCGGGCTGTGCCAGTTCCTCGGTTACCAGGACTACGGAAGTCATGGTTCCTCCATCCAGGCATTGACGATGCCGGATGGTACGAACGGGGGCCATCCCTGAGTTCAGTTCACTCACGAGAAATGCCCGGCCGTGGCACGGCCGGGCATTTCGTCAGAAGAGATGGATCAGGCGGTCTCGGTGATGGGCCGGTCCACCCAGCTCATCATGCCGCGCAGCTTCGCGCCGGTGACCTCGATCGGGTGCTGGGCGCCCTGCTCGCGGTACTTCTTGAGCTCCGGGCCGCCGGCCTCGTCGTCGGCGATCAGGTGGCGGGTGAACTCGCCGGACTGGATGTCGGCGAGGATCGCCTTCATCTCCTTCTTGGTGTCCGCGTTGATGACGCGCGGGCCGGAGACGTAGTCACCGAACTCGGCGGTGTCCGAGACGCTGTACCGCATCCGGGAGATGCCGCCCTCGTACATCAGGTCGACGATGAGCTTGAGCTCGTGGAGGCACTCGAAGTACGCGATCTCCGGGGCGTAGCCGGCCTCGGTGAGCACCTCGAAACCGGTCTGCACCAACGCCGCGGTGCCGCCGCAGAGGACGGCCTGCTCGCCGAAGAGGTCGGTCTCGGTCTCTTCCTTGAACGTGGTCTTGATGACGCCGGCGCGGGTGCCGCCGATCGCCTTCGCGTACGACAGGGCGAGCGCGAGGCCGTCGCCGGCCGGGTCCTGCTCGACGGCGACCAGGGCCGGAACGCCCTTGCCGTCCACGTACTGGCGGCGGACCAGGTGGCCCGGGCCCTTCGGGGCGACCATCGCGACGGTGACGTCCGCCGGCGGCTTGATCAGTTCGAAGCGGATGTTGAGGCCGTGGCCGAAGAAGAGCGCCTTGCCGGCGGTCAGGTTCGGGGCGATCGACTCGGCGTAGATCTTGCGCTGCGCGGTGTCCGGCGCCAGCACCATGATCACGTCAGCCCAGGCGGACGCCTCGGCCGGGGTCTTCACCGTGAGGCCCTGCTCCTCGGCCTTGGGACGGCTCTTCGAACCCTCCTGCAGGCCGACCACCACGTCGACGCCCGAGTCACGCAGCGACAGCGAGTGCGCGTGGCCCTGGCTGCCGTAGCCGATCACGGCGACCTTCTTGCCCTGGATGATCGACAGGTCGGCGTCGTCGTCGTAGAAAACTTCGGCGGTCATGAGTTCCTTCTTCTCTCTTCTGGCTTCTTCTGATCGACCGGCGCGAGGCAGGTCAGGCGGCGCGGAGGGCCGGGCCGGTGGTGATGGAGCGGGATCCGCGGCCGATGGCCACGAGGCCCGACTGGACCATCTCCTTGATGCCGTACGGCTCGAGGTCGCGCAGTAACGCATCCAGTTTGTCGGGATTACCGGTGGCCTCGATCGTCAGGGTGTCCGGAGCGACGTCGATCACTCGCGCCCGGAACAACTCGACGGTCTCGAGCACCTGGCTGCGCTGCGCCCGATCGGCACGCACCTTGACCAGGAGGAGCTCACGCTGGACCGACTGGGCCGGGTCCAGCTCCACGATCTTCAGGACGTTGACCAGCTTGTTGAGCTGCTTGGTGACCTGTTCCAACGGGGACGAGTCCGCGTTGACGACGATCGTGATGCGGCTGACGTCCGGGTTCTCCGTCTCGCCGACCGCAAGGGAATCGATGTTGAAGCTCCGGCGGGAGAACAGGCCGCTCACCCGGGCGAGCACACCGGGCTTGTTCTCGACCAGCACGGACAGCGTGTGCTTGTTGGTCATCAGAGGTCGTCCTCGTCGAACGTGGGACGCACGTCCCGGGCGAACATGATCTCGTCGTTGCTGGTGCCGGCGGCGACCATGGGCCAGACCATGGCGTCCTCGCCGACCGTGAAGTCGATGACCACCGGAGCGTCGTTGATCTCCATGGCCTGCTTGATGACCTTGTCGACGTCGTCCTTCGACTCGCAGCGCAGGCCGATGCAGCCGAGCGCCTCGGCCAGCTTCACGAAGTCCGGGATCCGGTGCTTGTGGGTGCCCAGCACGGTGTTGGAGTAGCGGCCCTCGTAGAACAGGGTCTGCCACTGCCGGACCATGCCCAGGTTGCCGTTGTTGATGATGGCGACCTTGATCGGGATGCCTTCCAGGGCACAGGTGGCGAGCTCCTGGTTCGTCATCTGGAAGCAGCCGTCGCCGTCGATCGCCCAGACCTGGGTGCCGGGCTGGGCCACCTTCGCGCCCATCGCGGCCGGGACGGCGTAGCCCATCGTGCCGGCGCCGCCGGAGTTCAGCCAGGTGCCCGGCTTCTCGTACTTGATGAACTGGGACGCCCACATCTGGTGCTGGCCCACGCCCGCGACGTAGATCGCGTCCGGGCCGACCAGCTGGCCGATCCGCTCGATCACGTACTGCGGGGAGAGGCTGCCGTCGGTCGGCTCCTCGTAGCCCAGCGGGTAGCGCTCGCGGATGTCGTTGAGCGTCTTCCACCACGCCTCGTACTGAGCGGTGCCGCCGGCGTTCGCCGAGACCGCCGCGATCAGCTCGTCGATCACGTGCCGGGCGTCGCCGACGATCGGGACGTCGGCGTGCCGGTTCTTGCCGATCTCCGCCGGGTCGATGTCGGCGTGGACCACCTTGGCGTCCGGGGCGAACGAGTCGAGCTTGCCGGTGACCCGGTCGTCGAACCGGGCGCCGAGCGTGACCAGCAGGTCGGAGCGCTGCAGCGCGTAGACCGCCGGGACGGTGCCGTGCATGCCGGGCATGCCCAGGTGCTGCGGGTGCGAGTCGGGGAACGCGCCGATGCCCATCAGCGTGGTGATCACCGGGATGCCGGTGAGTTCGGCCAGCTTGCGCAGGCCCTCGGTCGCGCCGGCCTTGTGCACGCCGCCGCCGACGTAGAGGACCGGGCGCTTGGCCGCGGCGATCAGCCGGGCCGCCTCGCGGATCTGCTTACCGTGCGGGTGCAGGGTCGGGCGGTAGCCGGGCAGGTCCAGCGTCGGCGGCCACTGGAACGTGGTCTGCGCCTGCAGCACGTCCTTCGGGATGTCGACGAGAACCGGGCCGGGCCGGCCGGTGGCCGCCAGGTGGAACGCCTCGGCCAGGATCCGGGGCAGCTCCTCCGGGGTCTGGACCAGGAAGTTGTGCTTGGTGATCGGCAGGGTGATGCCCTGGATGTCCGCCTCCTGGAAGGCGTCGGTGCCGATGAACGACCGGCCGACCTGCCCGGTGATCGCGACGATCGGGACCGAGTCCATGTACGCGTCGGCGATCGGCGTGACCAGGTTCGTGGCGCCCGGGCCGCTGGTCGCGATGCAGACGCCGACCTTGCCGGTGGCCTGGGCGTAACCGGTCGCGGCATGGCCGGCGCCCTGCTCGTGCCGGACCAGGATGTGCCGGACCTTGGAGTCGAACAGCGGGTCGTACGCCGGGAGGATCGCCCCGCCCGGAATGCCGAACGCGACCTCGACCCCGAGCGCCTCGAGCGACCGGACGAGCGCGCCGGCGCCGGTGGTGGCTACCGGAGCGACGGCGGTGTTGTTCGCGGCCGCCGCCACAGTGGCCGGGTTGACTCGGTGGGCGAGCGTTTCGGGAGTGGGTCTCGTCATGGCTGACCTTCTCTTCGATGGCGTCTTTTGAGCAACAAAAAAGGTCCACGTGCAATGCACGGGACCTAGCGCACTCTCCTATCGGTGGAGAGCGCGCTCAGATAAGTACTCGAGACGCGAAGCACATGCGGCTAACCTTGCCCCATCTCACGCGCTGAGTCAACTGATCCCACATTTTGATCACCGCGAGATGCGCCGAAGTCCGGATCACTCGGCAGCAACGCTCTGACCTGCCGCATTCCGGGTCCGAGGCGTACCACCTGACTGCGGGCCGGCGCATCGCTCGGCGGGATGACGCGCGGCGCCGGAATGGGACGGGGACCGACCGGCTGGAGCGTCCGCAGCCGGGTCTCGAAGTGCTCGGCCGGCACTCCCCAGCCGAAGAGCGAGCCCTGGCCGAGCCGGCAGCCGGCCTCCTCGACCACCTCGCGCTGCGCCGTCGTGCCGATCCCCTCGGCCAGGACCTCCAGGCCCAGCCGGTGCCCGAGCCGGACCACCACGTCGACCAGCGGCGCCGCCGTCCCGGTCCGCGACTCGGGCTCGGCCACGAGAGCGTGGTCGATCTTCAGGATGTCGACCGGGAGGGTGCGCAACTGGGTGAGCGACGAATAGCCGGCGCCGAAGTCGTCGAGCGCGATCCGTACGCCGGTCTCCCGCAGCTCTGCCAGGCGCGCGACCAGCTCCTCCATGTCGGTGGCGACAGCGTGCTCGGTCACCTCCAGCACCAGCCGCTGCGGTGGCACGTCGTTCTCGGCCAGCACGTCGGCGACCTGGGCCGCGTAGTCGGCGTTGTGCAGCTCCTTCGGCGACAGGTTCACCGAGACCCAGACGTCGTGCCCCTTCGCCAGCCACTCGGCGAGCTGCCGGCAGGCCTGCTCGAGCACCCAGGCGCCGATCCGGTTGATCAGGCCGGACTCCTCGGCGACCGGGATGAACTCGTCCGGGCGGACCGCGCCGAGCTCCGGGTGGGTCCAGCGCAGCAGCGCCTCGGCGCCGACCGGCCGCATCGACGGCAGGGCCACCACCGGTTGGAAGACCAGGCGCAGCTGATTGCGGTCGATGGCGTGGCGCAGCTCGCCCTGCAGGGTGCCGCGGCGGCGGAGGAGTTCGTCGTACCGCGCCTGGTAGCGCTCGACCCGGTTCTTGCCGCGCTGCTTCGCGTAGCGCAGGGCCAGGTCGGCGTCGTGCAGCAGCTCGCCGGTGCCCGCCACGCCGAGACTCGCGGAGAGGAAGATCGAGCCGCCGTCGACCTCGTACGGCTCGCCGAGCACCGCGAGCAGCCGGTGCGCGGCCAGCATCGCCTCGTCGATGTCGCCGTGCATGAGGACCGCGAACTCGTCGCCGCCGAGCCGGGCCGCCACGTCGCCGTCGAGCAGATTGCGCCGCAGCCGGTCGGCGACCTCGGTGAGCACGCTGTCGCCGACGTCGTGCCCGCGCATGTCGTTGACGGTCTTGAAGCCGTCCATGTCGATGCCGATGAGGACGGCGTTCTCCTGGCCCGGGCCGAGCAGCGCCTGCTGGAGGCCGCGGCGGTTGGCCAGGCCGGTGAGCGGGTCGGTGTGCGCCAGCTCGCGGAAGTGCGCCTCCCGCTGCCGGAGCTGGACCGTGTAGCGCCGCACGTCGTCGAGCGCCAGGTACTGCCGGGCGACCAGGGCGAGGCCTTCGATCGCCAGGCCGAAGTAGCCGTAGACGTCCATCACGCCGCCCACCCCGAGGTGGTGGCCGAGCGCGCAGAGGATGGCGAACATCGGGACGACGACGTATCCCCCGCCGCGTTCGAGCACGTCGCTGGTCACCTCGACCGGGCGGTCGGCGGCGCGGACCGCGAACGCCACGATGATCAGCCCGGCGGTCAGCAGCAGCACGCTCGTCAGCGCGAACTCGTTGTCCTGCCGGCAGATGCCGGTGGAGAGCAGGGCGGCCGCGATCGCGACCACGGCGACACCGGCGGCGACCCGGACCGTGTTGCGGCGCGGCCGGTGCGCGTGCAGGGCGAGGACCGCGGTGAGGCCGAGCGCGAGCGAGACCAGCACGGCGGGCAGAAGGATCGCAGCGCATTTGTACGGCGTCGCGTCACCCAGGATCCGGGTCGGCTCGGAGACGAACACCCACCCGACGAACCAGATGGCGGCCGAGATGATCAGCCCGTCGAGCACGTGCCGCAACGCCGCCGCGGGTCCCCGGGTGGCCCCCGGCAGGGCGACGGTCCCGGCCAGCAGGGTGAGCGTGCCGATGCCCATCCCGATCGCGACCATCGTCGCCAGCGTCCGGGTGTGCGCGGACTGGTGATGCTGGCCACTCAGCGCCGCGCTGGCCAGACCGGCCAGGGCGGCCGCCGTGGTGAGGGCGCCGCCGGCGGCGAGCAGAAGGTGGGCACGTCGCGCCGCGCCGGTGTGCCGGCGTCCGGATTGTCCGAGATAGGCGACCGCAGGCACCGCGGCGAGCAGGCCGGCCAGCCCCGCCAGCTCCATACCGGACGGTGAGTGCACGGACACACTCTGCCCGATCATCGTCGATGTGAACAGACCCGGCGTCCCGAGCTGTGGACGTCCTTGGCGTTCACCTGCGGAAGCGGTGGCAGTATGTGGATATGCCTGACCTGCGCTCCCGGACTTCGACCCATGGTCGCACCATGGCCGGCGCGCGCGCCCTGTGGCGTGCCACCGGTATGACCGACGACGATTTCGGCAAGCCGATCGTCGCGATCGCCAACAGCTACACCCAGTTCGTACCGGGGCATGTTCACCTCAAGGACCTCGGCGGCCTCGTCGCCGAGTCGATCGCCGCGGCCGGCGGCGTCGGGCGCGAGTTCAACACCATCGCGGTCGACGACGGCATCGCGATGGGTCACGGCGGCATGCTCTACTCCCTGCCCAGTCGCGAGCTGATCGCCGACGCCGTGGAATACATGGTGAACGCGCACTGCGCCGACGCCCTGGTCTGCATCTCGAACTGCGACAAGATCACTCCCGGCATGCTGATCGCCGCGCTGCGGCTCAACATCCCGACGGTCTTCGTCTCCGGCGGCCCGATGGAGGCCGGCAAGACGGTCGCCATCGAGGGCATCGTCCACGAGAAGCTCGACCTGGTCGACGCGATGAGCGCGGCGGCCAACGACAACGTCACCGACCAGCAGCTCGACACCATCGAGCGGTCGGCGTGCCCGACCTGCGGCTCGTGCTCCGGCATGTTCACCGCCAACTCGATGAACTGCCTGACCGAGGCGATCGGCCTCTCGCTGCCGGGCAACGGCTCGACGCTCGCGACCCACGCGTCCCGCAAGGCCCTCTTCGAGGAGGCCGGCCGGCTGATCGTGGAGATCGCCAAGGAGTACTACGAGAAGGACGACGAGTCGGTCCTGCCGCGCTCGATCGCCAACCGGGACGCCTTCGAGAACGCGGTGGCCCTCGACGTGGCGATGGGCGGCTCCACCAACACGGTGCTGCACCTGCTCGCCGCGGCCCGCGAGGCCGAGATCGACTTCAGCGTGTCGGACATCGACGCCATCTCCCGCCGGGTGCCCTGCCTGGCGAAGGTCGCGCCGAACAGCCCGAAGTACCACATGGAGGACGTGCACCGGGCCGGCGGCATCCCCGCCCTGCTCGGCGAGCTGCATCGCGGTGGAGCGCTCAAGACGAACGTCCGCTCAGTGCACTCGCCGTCCCTCACCAGCTGGCTGGACAAGTGGGACATCCGCGCCGAGTCGCCCAGCGCTGAGGCACTCGAGCTGTTCCACGCCGCGCCCGGTGGCGTGCGCACCACTCAGGCGTTCAGCACCACGAACCGCTGGGCGAAACTGGACACCGACGCCGAGGGCGGCTGCATCCGCTCGGTCGAGCACGCCTACACCGTCGACGGCGGCCTGGCGATCCTCTTCGGCAACCTCGCTCCGGACGGCTGCGTCGTGAAGACCGCCGGCGTCGACGAGTCGATCTGGAAGTTCACCGGCCCGGCCCGGGTCTACGAGTCCCAGGACGACGCGGTCAACGGCATCCTCGGCAAGGAGGTCGTCGAGGGCGACGTCGTGGTCATCCGGTACGAGGGGCCCAAGGGCGGCCCCGGCATGCAGGAGATGCTCTACCCGACGAGCTTCCTGAAGGGCCGTGGCCTCGGCAAGGCGTGCGCGCTGATCACCGACGGCCGCTTCTCCGGCGGCACGTCCGGCCTGTCGATCGGGCACGTCTCCCCGGAGGCGGCCGGCGGCGGCCTGATCGCCCTGGTCGAGACGGGTGACGAGATCACCATCGACATCCCGGGCCGCAGCATCACGCTGAACGTGCACGACGACGTGCTGGCCCAGCGCCGGCACGAGGAGGAGCGCCGGCCGAAGCCGTTCACACCGATCGCCCGCGAGCGGCCGGTCTCGGCGGCGCTCCGGGCCTACGCCTCGATGGCGACCAGCGCGTCGGACGGCGCCTACCGCAAGGTCCCGGAGTAAGCACTCAGCTCACGAAGAACGGAGCGGCGGACGCGTCACCTGCTTGTTTCAGGTAACGCGTCTGCCGCTCGTTCAGTTCGGGCAGCGTGGCCGGCTCGAACCACCGGACGTCCAGCGACTCGTCGTCGTTGACCCGAGCCTGGCCGCCGATCGCCCGGCAGGCGAGCACCACCTCGAACCAGTAGACCTGGTCACCGTTCTGCAGCGTCCGCAGCGGCAGCGCCTCGACACCGACGATCCGCTCCACGGCGACCTCGACGGCCGTCTCCTCCCAGACCTCGCGGATCGCGCCGGCAGCCGGCTGCTCCCCGGGATCGAGGACCCCGGAGAGCAGTGACCAGCGCCGATCGTCGCTTCGCTGGTTGAGGAGCACCCTCCCCCGATCGTCGAACACGACGGCGGTGACGCTGGGGAGAGGGAGCGGAGCGTGTCCGAGGTGCTTCCGCAGTTCCAGGATGAAATCCGGAGTAGCCACGAGAGCACCCTAACTACTTCAGAGCGCCCTCCATGATTCCTCGCACGATCTGGCGACCACCGATCAGCAGCAGGATCACCAGCGGCACGGTCGCGACGAAGGCGCCGGCCAGCACCCGCCGGTAGATCACGTAGTTGCCGCTGGCCAGGTCGGACAGCGCCACCATCGAGGTCGGGAAGTCGGTGCCGCCCAGGGTGATGAGCGGCCACTGGAAGTCGTTCCAGGTCGCCACGAACGTGAGCAGGCCGAGCACGGCGAGGGCCGGGCGGATGGCCGGCAGCACCACGGTCCAGTAGATCCGCAGGGTCAGCGCGCCGTCGATGCGGGCCGCCTCGATCAGCTCGTCCGGGATGGCGTGCCCGATGAACTGCCGCATGTAGAAGACGCCGAACGCGGTCACCAGGCCGGGCGCGATGACCGCGAGCAGGCTGCCGTTCCAGTCGAGCCGGGCCATCAGGATGTAGAGCGCGACCACGCCGAGCTGGTTGGGCACGGTGAGGGTCAGGATCACCACGACCATCAGCGCGTTGCGGTACCTGAACCGCAGTTTCGCGAACGCGAATCCGGCGAGTGAACAGAAGAACAGCGTGCTCGCGGTGACGACGCCGGCGACGATCACACTGTTGATCAGGGACGCCGTGAAGTAGACGTCCTGCATCCCGAAGACCTCGCCGAGGTTCACCAGCAGCTGGTCGCCGGGGATCACCGTGGGCGGGAAACCCATCACCTTCTCGTCGGTGCTCGTCGCGATGACGAACATCCAGTACACCGGGAATGCCGAGATCACCATGAAAGCGGCGAGGGCGGCGTACGTCTTCCAGTTGCCCCGGGTCTCCTGCGGCGCCCGGTTCACCATGGTGGTGGTCACTTGTCACCGCCGAGGCGCCGGGTGGCGAGCGCGTTCACGCCGGCCACGATGAGGATGATCAGGAAGAGGGCCCAGGACATCGCCGCGGCGTACCCGAGGTTGAGGTCCTTCCAGCCGACTTTGTAGATCAGCTGCGCGATGGTCTGGAACTGCCCGTCGGAACCGCCGCTGGCCGAGGCCGGGTTCTGGTCGAAGAGCATCGGCTCGTTGAAGAGCTGGAGCCCGCCGATCGTGGAGAGCACGACGGTGAAGAGGATGACCGGCTGGATCATCGGCACGGTGATCCGCCACAGCTGCGTCCACGGCCCGGCGCCGTCGACCGCCGCCGCCTCGTAGACGTCCTTCGGGATCGACTGCATCGCCGAGAGGTAGAGCAGCGCGTTGTAGCCGATCCACTTCCAGTTGACCATCGTGGCGATCGCGATCCAGCTGCTCCACTTGGCGGCACGCCAGTCGATCGGCTCCTCCTCGCCGAACCCGACGAGCGCGAGGAACCAGTTCGCCAGGCCGTAGTCGCGGGCGAAGAACATCGCGAAGACCAGTGTCGACGCGGCGACCGGGGTGACGTACGGGAGCAGGATGCCGACCCGCCACCAGGTGGTGGCCCGCAGCTTGCGGTTCAGCAGGTTCGCGACCATCAGGGCGATGAGCAGCTGCGGAATCGTGGAGAGAACGAAGATCCCGAAGGTGTTGCCGAGCGCGTTCCAGAAGTCCTCGTCGGTCAGCAGCCGGGAGAAGTTCTCCCAGCCGGCCCAGCCGCGGTTGTCCGGTTCGTCGATCCGCCAGGTACGCAGCGACACCACGGCGTTGAAGATGATCGGGAAGAGCCCGAAGACCGCGAACAGCAGGAAGAACGGCGCGATCAGCAGGTACGGGACGGCTTTGGTGTCGAAGCGGTACCACCAGTACCGGCCGCGCGGCGGCGGCGCGTGTTTCGGCTCGCCCGGCGGAGCGGGTCGGACCTCGGTGAGCGACACGGGTAACTCCTTGCGAAAAGGCCGGAGGCGGGGCTCCTCACCGGGTAGAGGAGCCCCGCCGGTCAGCGACGGGTACTAGGCCTTGGAGGCCTTCTCGGCTTCCTTGACCGCTTCCGCCCAGGCCGCTTCCGGCTTGAGCCCGCCCTCCTGCACCCGGGTGATCACGTTCTCCACCGCGACGCGGGTCGGGCCGTTCTTCTTGCCCAGGTACTGCGGCTTCAGGTTCTCCGCGGTGGCCGCGAAGATCTGGCCGGTCGGGGCGTTGGTGAAGAACTCCTTCTTGAAGTCGAGGACGGCCGGGTCCTTGTAGAGCTCCGGCTGCGACGGCAGGTTGCCGACCGTCTTGAAGACCTCGATCTGCTGCTCCGGCTGGACCAGCCACTCGACGAACTTGTACGCCTCGTCGACGTTCTTGCCCTGCTTCGGGATGGTCCACCAGGAGCCGCCCCAGTTACCGCCGCCGCCCGGGATGGAAGCGATGTCCCACTTGCCCTTCTGGTCGGGCGCGGTGTCCTGGATGTGGCCGAGCATCCACGCCGGGCAGGCGAGGGCAGCGAACTGGTCCTTCTTGAAGCCCTGGTCCCAGTTGGGCTGGAAGCTGGCGAGGTTCGCCGAGATGCCCGCCTCGATCGCCTTCATGCTGACGTCGAACGCGACCTTCGGGCCGCCCTCCATCTGGAGAGTCTCCTGCGGGTCGTAGAAGCCGACCGGCTGCTGCGCGAGGACCGGGTTGAACAGGTTGGTGCCGGAGTCGACGAACTTCTTCTTCGTCGCCGCGGTGTACTTCTTGCCGGTCTCGAGGAACGCGTCCCAGGTCGGCCAGAGCTTCGAGACCTCGTCGCGCTCGGTCGGCAGGCCGGCCGCCTTGAACAGGTCGGTCCGGTAGCACATGGCGAGACCGCCGACGTCGGTGCCGAGGCCGATCTGCTTGCCGTCGGCCGACTGCGAGGCCTGCCACTTCCACGGCAGGTACTTCGACTCGTAGCTGGACGCGCCCTTGTCGAGCAGGTTCACGAACTGGTCGGCCTGGCTGCGGAACTGGACGATGAAGCCCTCGTCCACAGCCGAGATGTCCGGGGCGCCGGAGCCGGCGACCAGCTTCTTCTGCAGATCCTCGTGCTGAGCGTTGTACTCGCCCGAGTTGAGCACGATCTTGACGTTGGTGTGCTCCGCCTCGTACTTCGCCTTGAGCTTGTCGAGGCCCATGTCGCCCCAGAAGTTGATCTTCAGGGTGGTCTGGCCTCCGCTCGCCTCGTCGTTGCCGCCTTCGAGGCTCTGGCCACTACAGCCGGTGAGAGCGAGCGCGGCCACCAGGCCCGCGGCCGCAGCGCGGCGTACCGAACGTCCCATTGCTACCTCCACCAAGGAGAGCTAAGTCACTGAACCGGGTAAGTGGGCAGAACGGTAAGCCTCGATTCGAGGCATGTCAATAGCGCGTTACAGCCGTGATCTCAGGCCACATCAACCAGTGAAAAACGGACACACCGTTTACACAACGCATCGAATGCCGTAACACTGAACCGATCAAGCTTCCGATCCGGGTGGAGGGAGTCCGTTGAATGCTGTTCAGCTACGGATAAGCTCGGCAGCAGTGGGGACAGAGGAGATCGAGTGAAGCGGCCCACGATCGCCGACATCGCGCGGCGAGCGGGCGTGTCCAAAGGCGCTGTGTCGTACGCGCTGAACGGCCAGCCCGGCGTCTCCGAAGCGACCCGGAAACGGATCATCGCGATCGCCCAGGAGATCGGTTTCAACGCCAACAGCGCCGCCCGCGCCCTCTCCGGCGCTCGTGCCCGAGCGGTCGGCCTGACGCTGTGCCGGCCCGCGCGGATCCTCGGCATCGAGCCGTGGTTCATGGGTCTGATCAGTGGTTTCGAGGCCGAGCTCGGCGCCCAGTCGTACGCGCTCACTCTCCAGGTCGTCGCCACCCCGGAGCAGGAGATCGAGGTCTATCGCCGCTGGTGGGGTGAGCGCCGGATCGACGGCGTGATCGTCACCGACATCCGGGAGAACGACGTCCGCATCCCGGTCCTGCAGGAGCTGCAACTCCCGGCCGTGGTGATCGGCGGTCCGGGCGAGACCGGCTCGATCGCCCAGATCTGGTCCGACGACGCCGGCGCGATCACCGAGGCGGTCCGCTACCTCGTCGCCCTCGGCCACCACCGGATCGCCCGGGTCAGCGGCGTTCCCGATCTGCTGCACACCCAGGTCCGCACGAAGGCGTTCGACGAGGTCTGCGCGTCACTCGGCCTGGACAACACGATCACCGTGCCCGCCGACTACACCGGCGAGGAGGGCAGCCGCGCCACCCGCCGGCTGCTGATCGGCGGCGATCGGCCCAGCGCGATCATCTACGACAACGACGTGATGGCGGTGGCCGGCCTCGCCGTGGCGCAGGAGATGGGCCTCTCGGTCCCCGGTGATCTGTCCATCGTGGCCTGGGACGACTCTCCGTTGTGCAGCCTCGTCCACCCGCCGCTCACCGCCCTGAGCCGCGACATCTCGGCCTACGGCGCCCAGGCGGCCCACGAGCTCCTCAACGCCATCGACGGCAAGCGCGTCGGCAACGTCGAGGCCGCCCGCGTCCACCTGACACCCCGCGGCAGCACGGCACCACCCCGATAAAGATCTTTCGTCGTACGCGGACCCTCACGCGCGATGGCTCTCCAAGTAAGCCTCGATCCGTTCCGCGGGCGCCGGGTGGGCGAGCGCGAACCCCTGCCCGTAACGGCACCCGGCCGCCGCGGCGCGGTCGATCCGCTCCTGAGTCTCCAGGCCCTTCGCCACGATCTCGAGACCCAGTCGGCGACCGAGACTGACCACGACGTCGAGGACCGAGCCGGGGCCGCCGGTCACCAGTGACTGGTTGAGCTTGAGCATGTCCACGGGCAGGCGGCGCAGGTGCGACAGTGACGTCTGCCCCGACCCGAAGTCGTCGAGCGCCGCCCGCACGCCCAGCTTGCGCAGGCCGGTGAGCGCCGCGACGATGGCCGGCACGTCCTCGGCGATCCAGGTCTCCGCCACCTCGACGACCAGCCGTTCCGGGATGAGCCCGTAACGCTTCAGCGTGCTCGCGACCCGCTCCGGGAAACGGGCGGTGAGCAGCTCGCGCGGGCCCACGTTGATCGACAGCCAGAAGTCGGAGTCGCCGCCGTCCCAGTTGTTCAGGCTGCGGCAGGCCTCGTCGAGCACCCACTCGTCGAGCTCGGCGGTGATGCCGAGCGAGCCCGCGATCGGCAGGATCTCCTCGGGCAGGATCGTGCCGAGCTCCGGGTGCCGCCAGCGCAGCAGCGCCTCCACGCCGACCGGCCGGCCGTCGCGCAGCCCGGTCACCGGCTGGAAGACCAGGTCGAGTTCGCCCCGGCCGGCCGCGCCGAGCAGCTGCTTCTCCAGCTCCATCCGGCGGTGCAGCTGGATCTCCACGTCCGGGTCGTACCACTCGACGCGGTTCACGCCCAGCTGACGGGCCCGCTGCCGGGCCAGGTCGGCGTGCCGGAGCACCTCGTCCGAGTCGGCGCCGCCGGCCAGCTCGGCCAGGCCCACGCTGCCGGACAGCTCCACCGCGCCACCGGGCAGCTGGTAGGACTCGCCGAGGACGGTCACGATGCGGGTGGCCAGCGCATAGGCCGGGACGGCCGACTCGGTGGTCAGGACCGCGAACTCGTCGCCGCCGAGCCGGGCCGGCACGTCCTCCTCGCCGATCAGCCCCTTGATCCGGCGGCTCACCTCGACCAGGACCGCGTCGCCGACCTCCCGGCCCCGGGAGTCGTTGATCTCGGCGAGCCCGTGCAGGTCGATCACGATGAGGTTGCCCCGGCGGCCCGGGCGGCGGCGGTGGGCCAGCAGATCGCGCATGAGAGCCCGGCGGTTCGCCAGGCCGGTCAGCTGGTCCAGGTAGGAGAGCCGGTGCAGGGTGCGCTCCAGGTGGACCCGCTCGCCGACGTCCCGGACGTGCACCACCAGCGCCGCCACCTCGGGGACCGTGCGCTGGTCGGAGATCGTGGACTCGGTGTCGCGCCAGAGCTTCGCGCCGTCCCGCATCCGGGCGCTGACCAGCACCGGCGGGCCGCCCTCGTGCTCGCCGGCCAGCACCGACTCGATCACCGCCTGGGCGTCGGCGACGTCCTCCGGGTGGATCAGGTCGCGGAACTGCCGGCCGATCACCTCGTCGTCGCGCAGGCCGAAGAGGCGGGCCGCGGCCGGCGACTGCCAGCGGACCGTGAGCCGCTCGTCGAGGACCAGGGTGAGGTCGGTGGCGCCGGCCACCAGGGAGCGGAAGTGTGCCTCGGCCACCCGGAGCCGGGCGGCGTACCGGCGGATGTCGCGGACCACGAGCAGCTCGCGGACCACGAGAACGCTCACCATGACCAGACCGAAAATGATCGCCTGGTTGTCGAACCGGCGCACGGTCACCAGGTGCCAGCCCGCGGCGATCACGCCGACCGCGGCCGGCACCGCGAGCAGTGGGTAGCTCGCGAGGTACTGGTCCGGGTTGCGCGTCTCCAGCGGCGGTTCCGGCAGATCCCGGCGCGAACCGCCGACCGCCGACGCGATCATCCCGGCGACGATCGGCACGCCGATGAGCGCGGCCACCGCGCCACCCAGACCCGAGCCACCCAGGCCCGCGTCCATCAGGGCGGTCAGCGCGCCGAGTGCGAGCAGCGCCAGCACGGCGCCGGCGGCGCACCAGACGGCCGGACGTGGCCGAGGGCGGGCGCGCAGCACGATGACCGTGACGATCGCGACGCCGCCGGTGGCGATCAGCATGGCCGGCACCGCGGCCGGGCGGGTCGCCACGCCGGGCACCAGGTAGGCCGCGAAGCCCAGGCTCACGCCGAGACCCAGCCCGTCGAAGGCGCGCCGCAGCCGCACGTGCCAGCCGCTCGCGGCGCCCGGCAGCAGCGAGATGCCGGCGACGTAGCAGCAGGCGGCGACCGTCAGGCCGGCGGTGAGCCAGCCGGTCACGGCGGGCGGGTCCCACCACGGCACGAACGCGGTCACCGTCGCGGCGAGCGTGCCGAGCCCGACGAAGCCGGCGCCACGGCAGGACACGAATGCCGCTTCGGCACGGTGCAGGGCTATCGCCGTACGAAAGAGGAAAGCGGAAGCGGTGAGACCGGCGCAACCCACCGCCAGAGCCAGGGCGAGCGTGCCCGGGAGCAGCCCGGCCGCACCGGCTGCGAGCAGCACGGCGGCGACGCTCGGCACAGCTACCAGAACCGCCCGGCGGGATATCCAGGGCGGGGCCGGCGCGGGATGCGGCACAGCCACGGCGGGTCCTCTGCGGTGTTCCCCTGCGGGGTTGCGGGAGAGGCGGGGAGTCGGGGTCGCGGAACAGACGGGAAGAAGGACTGGCACCCGGTCAACGACCGTCCCCGGATCGGGTTACGGGACGGCAACGAAATCGTCTGCCATCCAGCGACGGTGGTCAAATCGAGCGGTGCTGCCCGCCCGGGCCCGGGACGTGGTGGGAGGATGGATGCGTGCGTAGTCGTCCCGCCCTCCGTGTCCGCAAATCCGGCGCCGTCCTCGTCGCGGCGCTGATCGCCGTGGTCGGCGCGATTCCGCTGGCCGGCGCCTCGTGGGCGCTCGCCCCGATTCTGCTGATCCCGCTCGCTGTGCTGATCTGGACCTATCGGGCCGGCACCGACGTCTACCCGGACGAGATCCGGGTGCGCGCCCTCTTCGGCGGCAACCGGGTGCCGTGGAGCCGGATCGCCGAGCTCGCCCCGGACGCCCGCGGCCGGGTCTCGGCCCTGCTCGACAACGGCAACGTGATCCGGCTGACCGGCGTCACCCGCGACAATCTGCCCTCGGTCCTGGCCGCCGGCGGCCACCCGGTCTCCCGGACACCCGCGACGGATCAGTGATCCCCTCGATCTCTCAGGTCACACGGCTACCCTGGTCGGCGAGAGCCTGAGGGGGTGGTCTGGTCGTGCGTTCCCGCCGGGGCCGTGCCGCGGTCGCGACGGTCGGTGCCGTTCTGGTGCTGACCACCGGATGCAGCTTCGGACCGCCAGGCCCGGATCAGGCCGGTTCGCCGCCCAACCTGGCTCGCCCGTCGGCCGCGCCCACCGCCGGCGAGGATTCCGGCGACCGGGAGGCTGCGCTCACCGTCCTCGCCAAGAACCTCGAGGTCCCGTGGGGGATCGCGTTCCTGCCGGACGGCTCGGCGGTGGTCACCGAGCGGGACACCGCACGGGTGCTCAAGATCGGCCCGGAGTCCGACGCCGACGGCCTCAAGGTCACCGAGCTGGACCGGCTCGACGAGGCACGCCCGTCGGGTGACGGCGGCCTGCTCGGCATCGCCGTCTCCCCGGCGTTCGAGAAGGATCAGACGCTCTACGTCTACTACTCCACCGACCGCGACAACCGGGTCGGCAAGCTGACCGGCGGCAAGCTCACCCCGATCCTCACCGGCATCCCGCGCTCGGCCGAGCAGAACGGCGGGGCGCTCGCCTTCGGCCCGGACGGTTTCCTCTACGTCGGCACCGGCGACGGCACCCCCACCGGCGCCCAGGCGCAGAACCCGAAGAGCCTCGGCGGCAAGATCCTGCGGATCACCACGGCGGGCAAGCCGGCCACCGGCAACCCGGTGAAGAACTCGGTGGTCTGGTCCTCCGGCCACCGCAACGTGCAGGGTCTGGCCTGGGACCCGAGCGGCAAGCTCTACGCCACCGACAACACCCAGCCGAAGACCAGCGAGCTGAACGTGATCCGCAAGGGCGGCAACTACGGCTGGCCGAAGGCGGACGGCGACTCCACCGACGCGAAATTCGCGAACCCGATGGTGTCCTGGCCCTCGGCGCAGTCCGGCTGCGGCGGCGTGGCCGCCGTGGAGAGCCTGGTGGCGACCACCTGCCTGACCGGCGAGAAGCTCTACCTGCTCTCGGTCACCGGCAACGGCACCGTCCTGGGCACCCCGCAGGAGTTGCTCACCGAGGAGTTCGGCCGGCTGCGCGGACTGGTCGCCGCGCCGGACGGGTCGCTCTGGCTCAGCACGTCGAACCAGGAGGACGCCGGTGAGCCGGCCCCCGACGACGACCGGCTCATCCGCCTGGTGTTCTCGGACGGCGGCGCCGGCAGGAGTTGACGCCCATGGCTGTTTCGGCTCACGGGGATATGGGCAGGTGACCGCACGATGACTGCTTCCACGGGGCCGGCCTGGCGCCGACGCTCGGACTCCGCCCTGCGCTTCGCCTCCTCCGCCTCCCGGATGCTCGTCGGCTCGATGCGCGCCACATGGCGGGTGCTGCGCGGCAAGTGGGGCCGGCGGATCGGGACCGGTGTCGCGGTCGGCCTGATCGGTGTGATCGGCGCGATGATCGGCGTGATGCTGTTCGCGCACGCCTCGATCAACGTGGGGCCGTTCAGCGCCGAGATGTCCGTACGGCCGTCGGTGCACGGCGGCACCGAGGTCGACATCCCGCCGCTCGGCTCGCTGCACCTGGACAGCCACCGTGGCCCGCTGCACCTCAAGGTGGCGCTCGGCTCCCTCGACCAGAGCCGCACCGAAGCGCTCTTCGACAATCCGGCGGCGATCTCCACGGCCGGTGACCGGGCCGTCGACGAGGTCGTGGCGGGGGTGACCCGGCTCGGTCTGCGGACGCTCGGGCTCGGGGTGCTCAGCGCCCTGATCCTGTCCGCGCTGATCTTCCGGGACGTGCGCCGCACCGCTGCCGCCGGCGTCACCGCGCTGGTGGTGACCGGCGGCAGCTTCGGGGTGGCGGCGGCGACACTGCGGCCCGACGCGATCAGCGAGCCCCGTTACGAAGGGCTGCTCGTCAACGCCCCGGCCGTGGTCGGTGACGCGCGCCGGATCGCCGACAACTACGGGCGGTACGCGGAACAGCTGCAGACCATCGTCAGCAACGTCAGCCGGGTCTACTCCACGATCGCGACGCTGCCGGTCTATGAGCCGGCCGGCAACACGACCCGGCTGCTGCACGTCTCCGACCTGCACCTGAACCCGTCGTCGTGGGGCCTGATCCGGACCGTCGTGGAGACCTTCGAGATCGACGCCGTGATCGACACCGGCGACATGGTCGACTGGGGAAGCGGGGCCGAGACGCAGTACGCCTCACAGATCCCGTCGGTCCAGGTTCCCTACATCTACGTCCGCGGCAACCACGACTCCACCGCCATCCAGGCCGCCGTGGCCCGGCAGCGCAACGCGGTCGTCCTGGACAACGCCGTCACCACCGTCGACGGGCTGACCATCGCCGGCATCGGGGACCCGCAGTTCACCCCGGACAAGAGCGAGACGAACGAGGCGACCGGCGACGACGCCGGGCCCGAACTGCTCACCGCGGCCGGCGAGGCGCTCGCCAGCACGGTCCGGCAGTCGAAGAACAAGATCGACATCGCCCTGGTCCACGACCCGGCCATGGCACAGCCGCTCTCCGGCCTGGTGCCGCTCGTCCTGGCCGGCCACAAGCACCAGCGCTCGGTCTCGATCCTGCCCCCGCCCGCGGCGCCCGCCCCCGACCCGTCCGCCTCGGCCGCGGTGTCGCCGGCGCCCTCGACCGCCGCCGCCGAGCCGCTGATGACCACGCGTCTCATGATCGAGGGGTCGACGGGCGGCGCCGGCCTGCGCGGCCTGGAGAACGAGGAGCCGACCCCGCTGGCCCTGTCGGTGCTCTACTTCGACGAGCTGAACGAGCTGAAGGCCTACGACGACATCCAGTTGGGCGGCACCGGCCAGTCGAACGTGGAGATGCAGCGCAACGTGATCGGCCTCGCCCCCGAGGAGACCCCGTCCCCGTCGCCGTCCGGGTCCGCCGGCTGACAACGCCGCGCGCGCCGGCCGGAAAACAGCCGCCCGCTTCCGGGACTCCGGAAACGGGCGGCTGCCGGCGAGCGAAGGGATCAGGAGACGCCGAGACGCTCCAAGAGCAACTCGCGGACGGCCTTGGCATCCGCCTGGCCTCGCGTGGTCTTCATGACCGCGCCCACGAGCGCGCCCGCGGCCGCCACCTTGCCGTCACGGATCTTCGCGGCGATGTCCGGGTTCGCGGCGATGGCCTCGTCGACCGCCTTGGTGAGCGCGCCGGTGTCGTTCACCACCTCGAGACCCCGGGCCGCCATGACAGCGGCCGGGTCACCCTCGCCGGCCACCACGCCCTCCAGGACCTGACGGGCCAGCTTGTCGTTCAGCTTGCCGTCGTCGACCAGCTTCTGCAGCGCGGCGACCTGGGCCGGCGTCGCACCGACCGCGGCCAGCTCGATGTCCTGCTCGTTGGCGCGACGAGCCAGCTCACCCATCCACCACTTGCGGGCGCCCGCCGGGGACGCGCCCGCGGCGATGGTCTCCTCGATCAGCTCGACCGCGCCGGCGTTCGCCACCGACTGCATGTCGATCTCGGAGATGCCCCAGTCCTCGCGGAGCCGGGCCCGCTTCGCACTCGGCTTCTCCGGCAGCGCCGCCTTGAGCTCGGCGACCCACGCCCTGTCCGGCGCGATCGGCACCAGGTCGGGCTCCGGGAAGTAACGGTAATCGGTCGCGGTCTCCTTGGAGCGGCCGGACCGGGTGTCGCCGGTGGTCTCCTGGAAGTGCCGCGTCTCCTGGAAGATCTTGCCGCCGTCGTCCAGGATCCCGGCCTGCCGGATGATCTCGGAGCGGACCGCGCGCTCGACCGAACGCAGCGAGTTGACGTTCTTCGTCTCGGTACGCGTGCCCCACTCCTCGCCCGGGAGGTTCAGCGAGGTGTTCACGTCGCACCGCATCGAACCCTGCTCCATGCGGACGTCCGAGACACCGAGCGACCGGATGATGTCGCGCAGCTCGGCGACGTAGGCCTTCGCGACCTCGGGGGCGAGCGCGCCGAGACCGGGAACCGGCTTCGTCACGATCTCGACGAGCGGGATGCCGGCCCGGTTGTAGTCGACGAGCGACTCGGTGGCGCCGTGGATACGACCGGTCGCGCCGCCGACGTGCAGCGTCTTGCCGGTGTCCTCCTCGATGTGCACCCGCTCGATGCCGATCCGGTACTCCTTGCCGTCCACGACGACGTCGACGTAACCCTCGACGCAGAGCGGCTCGTCGTACTGGGAGGTCTGGAAGTTCTTCGGCATGTCCGGGTAGAAGTAGTTCTTCCGGGCCATCCGGCACCACTCGGCGATGTCGCAGTTCAGCGCCAGGCCGATCTGGATGGTCGCCGCGATCGCCGCGCGGTTCATCACCGGCAGCGCGCCCGGCAGGGCCAGGCAGACCGGGCAGGTCTGAGTGTTCGGCTCGGCCCCGAAGTCGGTCTTGCAGCCGCAGAACATCTTCGTGTTCGTGCCGAGCTCGACGTGCGTCTCGAGGCCGATCACCGGCTCGTACTTGGTGAGGATCTCTTCGTATGTCATCTCACAGCTCCGGAGGAGTGAACGAGCCGACAGCGGACTCCAGTGCTGCCGCGACCCGGTACATGCGGTCGTCGGCCATGGTCGGGGCCATGATCTGGAAGCCGACCGGCAGGCCCTCGGAGAGACCGCACGGGACCGAGATGGCCGGTCCGCCGTACAGGTTCGTCGGGATCGTGAAGAGGTCGGCGAGGTACATCTGGTACGGGTCGCTGGTCCGCGAGCCGAACGGGAACGCCACGAACGGGGTGGTCGGCGAGACCAGCACGTCGACCTTCTCGAACGCGGACTGGAAGTCGCGCGTGATCAGGGTACGGACCTTCTGCGCCTGGCCGTAGTACGCGTCGTAGTAACCGCTCGACAGCGCGTAGGTGCCGATGATGATCCGGCGCTTCACCTCGGGCCCGAAGCCGGCCTCGCGGGTCAGCGACATGACCTCTTCGAGCGACCGGCTGCCGTCGTCGCCTGCACGGAGGCCGTACCGGACGCCGTCGAAGCGGGCCAGGTTGCTGGACGCCTCGCTCGGGGCGATCAGGTAGTAGGCCGGGAGGGCGTACTGGAAGTGCGGGCAGGAGACCTCGACGATCTCGGCGCCGAGCTTGACCAGCTTCTCCAGGGACTCGTGGAAGCTGCTCAGGACGCCCGGCTCGGACCCGTCGCCGGCGAACTCCTTGACGACACCCAGCTTCACGCCGGACAGGTCCCCGTTCTTGCCGATCTGCGCGGCCCGGACCACGTCCGGCACCGGCGCGTTGATCGACGTGGAGTCCCGCGGGTCGTAGCCGGCCATCACCGAGTGCAGCAGCGCGGTGTCCTCGACGGTCCGGCCGCACGGACCGGGGGTGTCGAGCGAGGACGAGAAGGCGATCAGCCCATAGCGGGAGGTGCCACCATAAGTCGGTTTCGCACCCACCGTTCCCGTGACCGCGCCGGGCTGACGGATCGAGCCGCCGGTGTCCGTGCCGATCGCGAGCGGCGCCTCGAAAGCCGCCAGTGCCGCCGACGAGCCGCCGCCCGAGCCACCGGGGATCCGGCCCAGGTCCCACGGGTTGTTGGTGGCGCCGTAAGCGCTGTATTCCGTGGACGAGCCCATCGCGAACTCGTCCATGTTGGTCTTGCCGAGGATCGGCATGCCGGCCTGCTTCAGACGCTCCACGATCGTCGCGTCGTACGGCGGCTTCCAGCCCTCGAGGATCTTGGAGGCGGCGGTCGTGGGGACGCCCTTTGTCGTCACCACGTCCTTCACCGCGATCGGCACGCCCGCGAGCGGCCCGGTGATCTCGCCGTTGTCCACCTTGCGCGCCGCTTCCAGAGCGCCCTCCCGGTCGACGTGCAGGAACGCGTGGACGCGCTCGTCGACGGCGGCGATCCGGTCGAGGTGGGCGGTGGTCACCTCGACCGCCGACACCTCCTTGCTCGCGATCTTGGAGGCGAGCGACGCTGCGCTGAGCCTGGTCAAGTCGGTCACGATCAGTCCTCCTCGTCCAGGATGCGCGGCACCCGGAACCGGTCCTCGAAAGCGTCGGGCGCGCCGGAGAGCGCAGCTTCCTGGCTCAGGCTCGGAGTGGGTACGTCCTCGCGGTACACGTTGGTCAGCGGCACCGAGTGCGAGGTCGGCGGGATGTCCTCCGCGGCCACCTCACCGACCCGGGCGACCGACTGCAGGATCACATCGAGCTGACCCGCGAATCGATCGAGCTCCTCTTCGGTCACGGCGAGCCGCGACAGGCGCGCCAGGTGCGCTACCTCTTCGCGGGAGATGGCGGCCATCCTGCCCCCTCATTAGTTCGACGGTTTGCCTGATTCTATTTTCCGAGGCTGAACCGGCCGGTACCGGGCCAGCCACTCGGCCAGCCCGGCCGCCGGCATCGGGCGCGCGTGGAACCAGCCCTGCGCGGTGTGGCAGCCGGCGGCGGCGAGCAGACGCCAGGTCGCCTCGTCCTCCACGCCCTCGGCCACCGCGCGCAGGCCGAGAGCCTCGGCCAGGCCGACCACCGACCGTACGATCGCCGCATCACCGCGATCGGTCGCCATCCCCAGCACGAACGACCTGTCGATCTTCACCTCGGCGAGGGGCAGCCGCCGCAGATGCTGCAGCGAGGAATAGCCGGTGCCGAAGTCGTCGAGTGAGATCGCCACACCCATCCGGCTGAGCCGCGTCGTGGTCTCCAGCACCCGGTGCGGGTCGGCCATCAGCGCGCTCTCGGTGATCTCCAGCTGCAGCAGGTCGGCCGGCACCGAGTAACGGCTCAGCAGCGCCCCGACCCGGTCCGCGATGTCCCCGGCGTGCAGATCCCGGGCGCTCACGTTCACGGCGGCCCGCAGCGGCCGGCCCTCGGCCCGCCACTGCGCCAGCTGCGCGATCACCTCCTCCAGCACCCGGGCGGTGAGCAGCCGCATCACCGGGGTCGGCTCGGCCACCCGCAGCAGCTCCTCCGGGCCGACCGTGCCGCGTTTCGGATGACACCAGCGCAGCAGCGCCTCCACACCGATCACCTCGCCGGTCGCGATGGCGATCTGCGGCTGATAGAAGAGCGTTATCCCCTCGTCGTGCTCGCGCAGCGCGGTACGCAGCTCGGCCAGCAGCGCCAGCCGGTCCGGGGAGTGGTGGGCGGCGTCCGGGCCGTGCACCGCGATCTGGTCGCCACGCTGCTTCGCCTCGTACATCGCGGCCTCGGCCTCGCGCAGCAGCGTGCCCGCGTCGCGGCGGCCGGACTGCAGCGCTATCCCGATCGAGGCGCTCAGCTCCACCGGCGTGCCGTCCAGCGGGAACGGGCAGCTCAGCGCCTCGGCCAGGTGCTGCGCGATGCGCCGGGCCGCGGCCGGGCCCTCCACCCGGGTGGCGAGCACCGCGAACTCGTCGCCGCCGAGCCGGACCACCAGGTCGTGGGCGGGCACCACCCCGGCGAGACGGTCGGCCACCCGGGACAGCAGCCGGTCGCCGCTGCCGTGGCCGAGGGCGTCGTTGACCGTACGGAATCGGTCCAGGTCGAGCAGCAGCAGCGCCCGCCGCCGATCCGGGGACCGTTCGGCGATCGCAGCCTGCAACGCCCGCCGGTTGGGCAGCCCGGTCAGCGCGTCGAACCGGGCCGCCCGCTCCGACTCGCCCGCCCAGCGGACCATCCGGTGCACGGCGTGCAGCGCCAGCAGCGACAGCGGCAGCAGCGCCGGGCTCACCACCGCCGCCACCAGCAGGATCGGTCCCAGCAGGAGCAGCGCCGCGGTCGCGAGGAGATCGGCCCGCCCTCGTCGGCGATAGGTCCGCGGCCGGACGTCGGCGGTCCATCGCCGCACCAGGGCCGCCACCGCGTAGCGCGCCCCGATCCAGGCCGACGCCGCCAGGCAGATCAGCGCCGCCTCCCGCAGGCTCGGCTCCCCGGGGCCGATGCGCAGCGACGTGACACCGGCGACGACGGCTGCCGCGCCGAGCGCGACCGCGTGCTGAAGAGCCAGATGCAGCGTACGGCGGACCGAATGCCTCATCCGGACGCCCGCCACGGTGACGGCCGCGAACTGGACGGCCAGGGCCGGCGCGCTCCCCCAGGCCAGCAGGATCGCGAACGTGAAGCAGATCGACGGCAGGATGATCGAACTCGCCCGCCGGCCGGGCACCAGGTAGGGCCGGGCGTCGGCGATCAGCGCCAGCACGGCCATCACCCAGAAGGCGGCCGGCAGCCCGGCGAACGCGCCCGGGTCGGCTGCCCACAGCGTGAGCCCGCCGGTGACCGATCCGGCCGACGTCACGATGATCGTGCGCCGGCGGCGCGGGCCGGTCAGGGCGTGCGGGCTGTCCGGCTCCGGCCGCGGCGGATCGAACCGGGTGATGTCCAGACGAGTGACGTCCGGACATGCGGCACCAGGGGCGGCCGCATGCAGACGAGCGGCATCCATGCGACCTCCATGATGGCCTCGATCACCGATCGCCTACACCATAGATCCACATGGTGCCTTCTAGGTCAAACTACCTTCCCGTTACTAAACCGACATAAGACTCCACACGGGCGAATGGTGTTAATTCCCTCCGTCGGGTGACGTCTCGGCGACCGCCCGCGCCGCTTCCGGCCCCTCAGCCAGCAGCACCGCGAAACCCTCGTCGCCGAGGACCGGGACCTTGAGGGCGAGCGCCTTCTCGTACTTGCTGCCGGGGTTGTCGCCCACCACCACGAATCCGGTCTTCTTCGACACCGAGCCGCTCACCTTGCCGCCCCGCGACGTGATCGCCTCGGCCGCCTGGTCCCGCGTGAAGCCCGCCAGCGTGCCGGTGACCACGAAGGTCAGCCCCTCCAGCGGGCGTGGCCCGGACTCGACACGCTCGTCGGCCATCTTCACCCCGGCCACCCGCCACTTCCGGATGATCTCCCGATGCCACGGCACGGTGAACCACTCCCGCAGGCTGTCCGCGATGATCGGCCCGACGCCTTCCACAGCAGCGAGCGGATCCACAGCCTTGGCCTTCCGCGTCGCCGCCGCAGCGACAGCAGCCGTCTCCGCAGCCGCCGTCTCCGCAGCCGCCGTCTCCGCACTCGCTGCTGCCTCCGCGCCCGCCGCGACCGTCTGCGCGTCCTCTGCCAGCTCCGCGCCGGCCTCGGCCGTCTCCGCACCCGCCCGCGCGCTCGCCTCGGCCGCCTCCGCGCTGGCCTCGGCCGCCTGGGCGCTCGCCTCGGCCGCCTCCGCGCTCGCCTCGGCCGCCTCCGCGCTCGCCTCGGCCGCCTCCGCGCTCGCTGCCACGGCCTCCGCCGACGTCGCGGCCAGCATCTCCTCCAGCGCCGTCATCGAGCCGAACTCGGCGGCCAGGGCCAGCGCCGCCGTAGGGCCGACGTGCCGGATCGAGAGCGCGACCAGGATGCGGGCGAGCGGACGGGACTTCGCCTCGGCCAGGCTCTGCAGCATCTTGCCCGCGTTGGCGTTGAGCTCGCCGTTCTGTTTCACGAAGAACGGGACCCGGCGCAGATCGTCCTCGGTGAGGTCGAACAGGTCGCCCTCGTTGTGCAGCACACCGGAGTCGAGCAGCGCGCGGGCCGCCTTCTCCCCGAGCACCTCGATGTCGAGCACGTCACGGCTGCCGACGTGGCTGAGCCGCTCCCAGAGCTGCCCGGGGCAGGACTCCGAGTTGGGGCAGCGGATGTCGACGTCGCTCTCCTTGGCCGGAGCGAGCGGCGTGCCGCAGTCGGGGCAGACGGTCGGCATGACGAATGCACGGGCGTCCTCCGGCCGCAGCTCGATGACCGGGCCGAGGATCTCCGGGATCACGTCGCCGGCCTTGCGCAACACCACCGTGTCGCCGATCAGCACACCCTTGCGGACGACCTCCTGCTCGTTGTGCAGCGTCGCCTGGGCCACCACCGAGCCGGCCACCTTCACCGGTTCCAGCACGGCGTAGGGCGTGACCCGGCCGGTACGTCCCACGTTCACCGCGATGTCGAGCAGCTTGGTGGTGACCTCCTCGGGCGGGTATTTGAACGCGATCGCCCAGCGCGGCGCCCGGCTGGTCGAGCCGAGCCGGCCCTGGATCGCGACGTCGTCGACCTTCACCACCACGCCGTCGATGTCGTGCTCGACGTCGTGCCGGTGCTTGCCGTAGTAGTCGATGAACTCGTTGACGCCGGCCATGTCGTCGACGACGCGCCACCGGGTGCTCGTCGGCAGGCCCCACGCCTTCAGCGACTCGTAGGCGTGCGACTGCGAGGCCGGGCTGAAACCCTCCCGCGCGCCGATGCCGTGCACCACCATCCGCAGGCCGCGGGAGGCGGTGACCCGCGGGTCCTTCTGCCGGAGGCTGCCGGCGGCGGCGTTGCGCGGGTTCATGTAGGGGTCCTTGCCCCGCTCGACCAGCCCCGCGTTCAGGTCGGCGAACGCCTCGGCCGGGAAGTAGATCTCGCCGCGCACCTCGATGAGGTCGGGCACGTCGTCGCCGGTCAGCCGCTCGGGGATGCCCTGGATGGCCCGCACGTTCGGCGTGACGTCGTCGCCGGTGCGCCCGTCGCCCCGGGTGGCGCCGCGGACCAGGCGCCCTTTCTCGTAGGTCAGGTTGATCGCCAGACCGTCGACCTTGAGCTCGCACAGGAACCGCACCGGGCCACCGGCGTCCCGCACGGTCCTCTCCGCCCAGGCGGCGAGCTCATCGGTGTTGAAGACGTTGTCGAGCGACATCATCCGCTCGATGTGGTCGACCGACGCGAAGTCGCTGGAGAACGTGCCGCCGACGGTCTGCGTCGGCGAGTCGGGCGTCCGCAGCGCCGGGAACTCCTCCTCGAGCGCCTGCAACTCGCGGAGCAGCACGTCGAACTCGGCGTCGGCGATCGTCGGCGCGTCCAGGACGTAATAACGGTATTGGTGACCACGAATCTCGTCAGCCAGCTCGGCATGCCGGGCCATGGCCTGCGCCGTGGGATCCTCGACCACCACAATCCCCCTTGTCAGTGAAACCTACCGAGCACGGTAGCCGCACCCACTGACAAAAACCGCGCTCACACCTCGGAGATGCGCCGGCTCGCTTCGGTCACCGCTTCGAGGACCGCCCGGGCGTACCGCGGAGTGGCTCCGGCCAGGCCACAGGCCGGTGTGATCACCACCTGCTCGGGGAGCCGGGCCGCCGGGAAGCCCAGCCGCTGCCACAGTGTGCGTACGCGCTCCGCGATCTTCTTGGCGTCCGGACGGGACGTCCCGGTGGTGGCGACCGCGCCCGCGAAGATCCCGAGCCCGGCCTCGATCGCCTCGCCGACCGGGTCGAGGTCCGTGAGCAGCGACAGGTCGAGCGCCACTGCGGCGGCGCGCGCGTCCCGGACCACTTGTAGCGGCGTCTCGGGGGCGCAGCAGTGCAGGACGACCGGGGCGCCGGCCGCCTCGACCACCGTCCGCAGGCGGGTCGCGGCGTCCGGCCCGTCCACCTTCCGGTACGCCGAGAGCCCGCTCTCCGTCGGCACCTGCCCGGCCAGCACGGACGGCAGCGACGGCTCGTCCAGCTGGAGCAGCACCGTCGCGCCGGGCACCCGTTTCCGGACGTCGGCGACGTGCCGCCGGAGCCCTTCGGCGAGCGAGTCGGTGAGGTCCCGGACGGCGCCCGGGTCACGCAGCATCCGCCCGCCGATCGGCAGGTCGACGCTCGCCGCGAGGGTCCACGGGCCGGCCGCCTGGATCTTCAGCGTGCCGGTGAACCCGTCGGCCTGCTCGGTGAGCTGGTCGAGGTCCCGTTCCAGCAGGTCGGCCGTGTGCCGCAGGTCCTTGCCGGGGCGCGAGGCGATCTGCCAGCGGCCGGCGTAGAGCTGCACCGGCAGCTCGACCAGGAAACCGGCGGTCCGGCCGATCATGTCGGCGCCCGGGCCCCGGGCGGGCAGCTCGGCGAGGTGCGGCAGCGCGGGCAGCTCGCCCATGACGATCCGCTGCGCCTCGGCGATGTCGGCGCCGGGCAGCGAGCCGATGCCGGTGGCGGAACCGACCGGCCAGGGGAAGTCAGGCATCGACGGCGGCCCGGCTTCCGGCCGTGATCGTCGCGGAGCCGAGCACGATGTCGCCGCCGGGGTCCGGCCGGTAGGCCACGATGGCCTGGCCCGCCGCGACACCCCGCGCCGGCGTCGTCAACGAGGCGATCAGCGAGTCGCCGGTGACGGAGACCGTGGCGCCGACGACCTCTCCATGAGCGCGGAGTTGCACGTCGCAGGCCACCTCGGGCGAGTCGTCGTGCCAGATCGGGCGGGTTGCGGTCACCACGTCGACTTCGAGATCCTCCCGCGGACCCACCGTCACCGTGTTGGAGACGGGTGTGATCGACAGGACATAGCGCGGACGGCCGTCAGCGGCCGGAACCCGCAGATCCAGGCCCTTGCGCTGGCCGATGGTGAACCCGAACGCCCCGTTGTGGGTGCCGAGCCTCTCCCCGGTCCGCCCGTCGACGATGTCGCCGGGCGCCGCGCCGAGCCGGCTCTCCAGGAAACCGCGGGTGTCCCCGTCGGCGATGAAGCAGATGTCGTGCGAGTCGGGCTTGTCGGCCACCGCCAGGTCGCGGGCGGCCGCCTCGGCGCGCACCTGCTCCTTCGTCGAGTCGCCGAGCGGGAAGATCGCCCGATCCAGCTGGGCACGGGTCAGGACCGCCAGCACGTACGACTGATCCTTCGCCAGATCGACGCTCCGCCGGAGAAGACCGTCAGCACCGAGCCGCGCGTGGTGGCCGGTCACCACCGCGTCGAAGCCCAGCGCCACGGCCCGGTCCAGCACGGCCGCGAACTTGATCTTCTCGTTGCAGCGCAGACAGGGGTTGGGGGTCCGCCCGGCCGCGTATTCGCTGACGAAGTCGTCGACGACGCTGTCGTGGAACTCCTCCGCCATGTCCCAGACGTAGAAGGGGATGCCGATCACATCGGCGGCGCGGCGCGCGTCCCGGGAATCCTCCAGGGTGCAGCAGCCGCGCGCTCCGGTCCGGAACGTCTGGGGATTACGCGCCAGCGCCAGGTGCACGCCGGTGACGTCGTGACCGGCCTCCTTGGCGCGCGCTGCGGCGACCGCGGAATCGACGCCGCCCGACATGGCCGCAAGAACTCGCATGTCCCCAGCCTATCTGGGTGTCTTCCACGCTCCGGCCCGGCGGGCACGCTCGACGGCGCCGGGTAGAGCGGCGAGCAGAGCGTCGACGTCGGCGACCGAACTGTCGTGGCCGAGGGTGAACCGCAGCGAGCCGCGCGCCCGCGCGTCGTCGGCGCCCATCGCGAGCAGCACGTGACTGGGTTGCGCCACACCGGCCGAGCAGGCCGAGCCGGTCGAGCAGTAGACCCCCTGCGCGTCGAGGAGCAGCAGCAGCGCGTCGCCCTCGCAGCCCGGGAAGGAGAAGTGGGCGTTGCCGGGGAGCCGGTCGGCCGGGGCGCCGTTGTAGATCGCGTCGGGGACCGCCGCGCGGACCCGGGCCACCAGGTCGTCGCGGAGGGCGGCGACGCGTTGCGCGTACTCGTCGCGCGTCTTCACCGCGGCCTCGACCGCCGCCGCGAAAGCGACCACGCCCGGGGTGTCCAGCGTCCCGGAGCGCACGTCGCGCTCCTGTCCGCCGCCGTGCAGCAGCGGCGTGACCTGCACGTCCCGCCCGAGCAGCAGCGCACCGACGCCGACCGGCCCGCCCAGCTTGTGACCGGTGAGCGTGAGTGCGGAGACGCCACTCGCCGCGAAGTCGACGGGGATCTGCCCGGCGGCCTGCACCGCGTCGGTGTGGAACGGGATGCCGGCGGAGGCGGCCAGCGCGGCCAGCTCGGCGACCGGCTGGATCGTGCCGACCTCGTTGTTCGCCCACTGGACGCTGATCACGGCGACCTGGTCGCCCTCCTCGGCGATCAGCTCGGCCACCGTCTCCGGGTGCACCCGGCCCTCGCCGTCGACCGGCAGCGTCACCACCCGGGCGCCCTCCTGCGCGCCCAGCCAGTCGACGGCGTCGATCACGGCGTGGTGCTCGACGGCGGAGACGGCCACGATGTCGCGCGCCGGGTCGGCGGCCCGGCGCGACCAGAACGTGCCCTTGACCGCCAGGTTGTCGCTCTCGGTGCCACCACCCGTGAAGATCACTTCGGAGGGGCGGGCGCCGAGCGCAGCGGCGATCCGCTCGCGGGACTCCTCGACCAGGCGGCGGGCGCCGCGGCCGGCGGCATGAAGGGACGACGGATTGCCGACCTCCCGGGCCGCGGCGACGTAGGCGTCCAGCGCGGCGGGGAGCATCGGCGTGGTCGCCGCGTGATCCAGGTAGGCCATCGTTCCCAGCTTAGGCCGTGGTGACAGGGAAACGGCCCGGCGGAGAACCGCCGGGCCGTTTGACTCAGATCACTTACTTGCGCTTGCGAACCTCGTCGGCGGCCTGGGGTACGACCTTGAACAGGTCGCCCACCACGCCGAAGTCGGCGAGCTCGAAGATCGGCGCCTCGGGGTCCTTGTTGACCGCGACGATGGTCTTCGAGGTCTGCATGCCGGCCCGGTGCTGGATCGCACCGGAGATGCCGAGCGCCACGTAGAGCTGCGGCGACACGGTCTTGCCGGTCTGGCCGACCTGGAACTGGTGCGGGTAGTAGCCCGAGTCGACCGCCGCGCGGGACGCGCCGACCGCGCCGCCGAGCAGGTCGGCGAGCTCCTCGACCAGCTTGAAGTTGTCCGCGTTGCCGACGCCGCGGCCACCGGAGACGACGATGCCCGCCTCGGTGAGCTCCGGGCGCGAGCCCTTCTGCTCGACGACCCGCTCGACGACCTTGGTCAGCTTGTCCTTCTCCCCCACCGACACCGTGACCTGCTCGATGGCAGGCGTCGCGGCCGACGCCGACGGGGTGACCGAGTTCGGGCGGATCGTGACGATCGGCAGGCCCTTCGTCACCTTGGACTTGGTGGTCGCGGAACCGGCGAAGATCGCCTGGGTGGCGGTGCCGTCGGCGTCCAGGGCGACCGCGTCGGTGAGCAGGCCGTTGTCCAGCTTGATGGCCAGACGGGCGGCGATCTCCTTGCCCTCCTGGGTGGAGGCGAGCAGCACGGCGGCCGGCGAGACCTGCTTCACCAGGTCGGCGACCACGGCGGCCTTGGGGGCGACCAGGTAGCCCTCGACGTCCTCGCCGGACGCGACGTAGATCTTCTCGGCGCCGAACTCACCGAGCTTGGCGGTGTCGGCGTCGCCGAACACCACAGCGGAGACCGACCCGAGCCCACGGGCGATCGTGAGCAGTTCGAGAGTGACCTTCTTGACGCCGGACTCGACGACGACCAGTACCTCAGCCATGACGATCCCCTCTCAGACGAACTTCTCGGTGGCGAGGAACGCGACCAGCTGCGTGCCGCCGTCGCCCTCGTCGGTGACCTTGGTGCCGCCGGAGCGCGCCGGGCGCTTCGCGAACTCGAGCACCTGGCTGGTGGCGCCGGCGAAGCCGACCTCGTCAGCCGCGACGCCCAGGTCACCCAGGGTGAGGCTCTGCACCGGCTTCTTCTTCGCGGCCATGATGCCCTTGAAGGACGGGTACCGCGGCTCGTTGATGGTGTCCCACACGCTCACGATCGCCGGGGTGGCGGCCGTGACGACCTCGTAGCCCTCGTCGGTCTGCCGCTCGATGGTCAGCTGCGAGCCGTCCACGGTCAGCTTGCGGGCGCCGGTCAGGGCAGCCACGCCGAGCAGCTCGGCCAGCATGTGCGGAACGACCTGGACCCGGCCGTCGGTGGACTCCGCGCCACTGAGGATCAGGTCCGGGTTCAGCGTGCGCAGCGCGGCGGCGAGAACCTTGGAGGTGGCGACCGCGCAGGAACCGTGAAGGGCGTCGTCCTGCACGTGGACGGCCTTGTCCGGGCCCATCGAGAGCGCCTTGCGGATCGACTCGGTGGCGCCGGACGGGCCGACCGTCAGAACGGTCACCTCGCCCCCGTGCGCTTCCTTGATCTTCAGCGCTTCCTCGATGGCGTATTCGTCCATCTCGTTGATGACGTTGCTCGCGGACGCGCGGTCCACCGAGTAGTCAGCGCTCAGGGTGCGCTCGGCACCGGAGTCGGGTACCTGCTTGACCAGTACGACGATATTCATCGCGCTCCTACGACCCTCCTGTATTGAACGCACCGTTGCGGTCGCGGCCACACCTTGCGGCGGGACATGTCCGCAAGGTTACCCGCCAGTAGCTTTCCTGTTGCCGGCCACCGAGAGTGACACACCTCACCCACAGGACGATCTCTATCGCTACAGTGGCGACGAGGAGGTGTCACGACATGTCCGGTCAAAACGTCTCACTAGTGGACGGGGTGAACCTGCCCACGCCCCATACTCTCCCACCGGCGAACTTAACGGAGCCTCAGTCCCACGGCCGCGGCGGGCCTGACTCTCCGTGGTGCCTCTGCGGACGGCCGCGAGAGGCCTGCGTCACTGACGAGGTCCGCACCGTCTGGGTCGATAATCGACCACGTGCTCGGTGACCTGACTCTTTGGTTCGACCCGGAACGAGCGTCGAAGGTGGGCAGCACACCGGACTACCGGTTCTCGCTCGCCAACGAACGAACCTTCCTCGCCTGGATCCGCACCGGCCTCGCCCTGATCGCCGGCGGCCTGGCCTGCGCCCAGTTCCTGCCGCCGCTGCCGATCGAGCACCTCCGCGAGATCATCTCGCTGATCCTGCTGCTCCTCGGCGGCCTGGTCGCGCTCCGCGCCGTCGACCACTGGGCCCGCACCGAACGCGCCATGCGCCTCGGCACCGACCTGCCCCGCTCACACTTCCCGGCGGTGCTCGCCCTCGTCGTCGCCCTCGGCGCGGTCGCCCTGGTCGTCGCCGTGCTGGTCCAGATCTTCTGAGCGGATGACCGACCCCGGCGCCGCACCCGAGCGCACCCGCCTCGCCTGGCGCCGCACCGGCCTCTCCGCCGCGGCGGTCGGGCTACTCGCCGTCCGCCCGGCCTTCACCCCCGGCGCCGGACCGGCGGAGTGGCTGCTCGCGGCCGGCGCGATGATCTCCTGGGCCGCCCTGGTCGGGATCTCCCTGCACCGGGCGCGCGGGCTGGACGACCCGGTTCCGGCCGCCGTTCCGCGTGCGATCCGGGCCTACGCGCTGATCACGGTGGCTATCTCGGTCATCGCCGGATGGGTTGTCATGCTCTGATCGTCGCCGACGCCGCTCGGGCGGGGCATCATTGCGGCATGGTCCGGTTGTTCATCTTCTTGGCCGCGGCGGCGCTCGTCCTGCTCATATTGGCGCTCATCAGCGGTCTTTCGGCGGAGCGTGTCCGCAATCTGCCCCGTGCGGCCTGGGTTCTGGTGATCCTTCTCATCCCGATCGCCGGTCCGGCCGCCTACTTCGCCTGGGGTCGCCCGCTCGCCGAGGGATCCCGCCGCGCTCCGTCCCGCCCGTCCTCGCCGGACGACGACCCGGAGTTCCTGCGGTCGATGAACGTCGAGCAGTCCCGCCGCGAGCGCGAGATGCTCGCCCAGTGGGAGCGCGAGCTGAGCCCCGAGCCGGAGCGCCTGCCCGACGAGAAGGCGGAGGAGACGAGCGAACAACCGGATGGCGAACAAAAAGACGAAAAGAAGCCCTAGGCCCTAGATCAGGCCGACCAGCTTCGCGATGTCCTCGAAGACGTTCACCGCGTCGTCCTGCAGGGGCGCCCCGTTGGCGTATCCGTAGGCGAGCACCAGCGCGACGAGCGGCACCACCACCATGGCCAGCAGGCTCAGCAGGATCTGGAATCCGCGCAGCGCCCGTCCGCGCCGTTTCCTCCGCTCGACCGGTTTCCGCTTGCCGGCCTCCGCCGGCGAGGGCTGCGGCCGCTGCGGCACCGACGGCGGGCGCTGGGACGCACGCGGCGCCGACGCGACGGCACGCGCGGGCGGAACCGGACGCGCCGATCCCATCACCGGCGACACCGGATGCGCCTGACCGCTCACCGAGGAGATCGGCCGGGCATGTGCCACCACCGGCTTCGTCTGCCGCGTCGCGCGCGGCGCCGGTCCGGCTTGCCTCGGGGGTACGCCGGAAGCCGACCATCCACCGTCGTTCCGCGGAGGTGAGGTAGCCGCCGTGGCATCCGGGTCGGGTCGCCACGTCGACGGATCGGCGTCCGGCCACGGGTCGACCGGCGGACGCAGGTGCGGCGGCAGATCCGACTCGAACGACTGTGACTCGAACGGTTGGGGCTCGAACGGCTGCGGCTCGAACGGCTGCGGCTCGAAGGGCCGGGGGTCGTCGGCCGGTTCGGCGGAGGCCCCCTGAACGGGCTGCGGAGTCCGCTGCGGCAGCTGATCGGGCGGCGGCGGGATCTCACCGAGCCGCTCAGTGGCGAGCGGCCCACCGGGAATCTCACCCGAGGACGACCCGGAAAGCGACGCCCTGGAACCCGAAGCCGCGGCAAGTGGCGGTCCGGAGACCGGAGGCCCGGAAAGCGGCGGCCCGGAGACCGGAGGCCCGGAGAACGGCGGTCCGGAGACCGGAGGCCCGGAGAACGGCGATCCGGAGACCGGAGGCGCGGAGACCGGAGGCGCGGAGAACGGCGATCCGGAGCCGGGAGGGGCGGATACCGGCGAGCCGGCTGCCGGCGGGACGGAGACCGGGATCAGCGACCCGCCGTGAACCTCGGTGGGACCGTTGTCGCCCTCGTCGTCCTCCGGCGCAAGGTCGCCCCGGACCTCGCGACGATCGGCCAGGACCGTGGCGGCCTCGGCCTCTGCTGCCAGTTCGGCGGACGGCCGCGGCGGCACCGGCGTGGTCACCGCGGGCCGTTCCTCGGTCGGCCCGGCCATACCCGGACCGGCGGCCATGACCGGGCCCGCGGCCATACCCGGACCGGCGGCCATACCCGGACCGGCGGCCATACCCGGACCGGCGGCGTTCGGGGCGGCCACGGCGGGGCGCACGATCGCCGGGCCGGCCACCACGGTCGGTGCGTCGGGCTTGCGGGCGGGCAGGTATTTGGACGGGAGCCGCATCTCCTCGGTCGGGCCGGGGGCTGCGGGCTCGCTGGTCAGCAGTGCCGCGCCGGCCAGGATGCTGCCCTCGGCCACCACCAGTTCAGGTTGTTCGATCACCACCGGGGGGTCGCCGAGTTCGCGGTGCAGCAGGGTGGCGACCAGCGGGATCCGGCTCGCGCCGCCGACCAGGAAGACCCCGGCCAGCCGGCCTTCGGGCAGGTCGGCCCAGCGCAGCAGGTTCTTGGTGATCTGCACGGTCTGGTCCAGCACCGGCCGGGCCACCGTCTCCAGTTCCTCGCGGGTGAGATGCGCTTCGACGTCGAGCAGCGGCACCACGAAATCGGCGGCCTGAGCTCGGGAGAGGCGTTCTTTCGCGATCCGCACGTCGTCCCAGAGCTGACGGCGGGCCCGGCGCTCCTCGACCGTGGAGGGCGCCAGCAGCGGTCCCCACTCGTCGGTCCGGAGGTGCTCCACGATCGCGGCGTCCACGTCCAGGCCGCCGAGGTCGTCCCGGCCGTCCACGGCCAGCACCTCGAACCCGGAGGAGGTCCGCGCCACCACGCTCGCGTCGAACGTGCCGGCCCCGAAGTCGTGCACCACCACGACCGAGCCGATCGGCACGTCGCGGCCGAGCACCTCGGCGAAGTACGTCGCCGCCGCCACCGGCTCGGCGACCAGGCGGGCGCCTTCGAGTCCGGCCTGCGCGGCCGCCTCGGCGAGCAGGGTCCGGCGTGCCGAACCCCAGCTGGCCGGGCAGGTGAGCGTGGTGTCCGGCCGGTACGGCCCGACCGCCCGGTGCCACTCCTCGACGACCCGGGCCAGCACCGCCGCGATCAGGTCGGTGATCTCGAATTCCCGCTCACCCAGCAGGACCTGGCCGTCGTCCACCCGGCGTTTCGGGTTCGGCTCGAAGCGGGCCGGGTCGAGCCGGGCGCTGTGCACCGCGTCCCGGCCGACGAGCAGGTCACCCGCGGTGTCGGCGTAGACCGCGGACGGCAGTAGCGGTGAGCCGTCGACCAGGATCGGGCGGGCGCGGCCGTCCGGCCATCGCGCGACGGCGACGGTGTTCGAGGTGCCGAAGTCGATGCCGAGGGCGTACCGCTTCGGACCACCCTGGTCGATGGACATGACCGCAGTGTAGGCAATGACGGACCCGTATCGGTCCCTCCACTACCTCCCGGTGAACTTCGGCTTGCGCTTCTCGACGAAAGCGGTGGTTCCCTCCACCCGGTCGTCGGTCGCGAACAACCCGGCGAACAGGTGCGACTCCAGCGCGAGGCCGGCGGCGAGGTCGACACTCAGCCCACCGTCGATCGCCTGCTTGGCGGCGCGCAGCGCGAGCGCCGGGCCGGTCGTGTAGGCCCGGACCAGCTCGGCGGCGGTCCCGTACACCTCGGCGGCCGGGACCACCCGGTCGGCCAGGCCGATCCGCAGCGCCTCCTCGGCGTCCACCATCCGGCCCGAGAAGATCAGGTCCTTGGCCTTGGCCGGGCCGATCAGCCGGGCCAGCCGCTGGGTGCCACCGGCGCCCGGGATGATGCCGAGCTTGATCTCCGGCTGGCCGAGCTTGGCGTCGTCGGCCACGACCCGCCAGTCGCAGGCGAGAGCGAGCTCACAGCCGCCGCCGAGCGCCCACCCGGTGACGGCGGCGACGGTCGGCTTCGGGATCCGGGCCACCGCGTCGAACGCGCTGGAGAGCGCCGCTGCCCGGGCCAGCATCTGCTGGTAGGTCACGGTGGTGAACTCGGTGATGTCGGCGCCCGCGGCGAAGACCTTCTCCCCGCCGTAGACGATCACGGCGCGGATCTGGTCGTCAGCGGTGGCGGCCTGCGCGGCTTCCCGCAGCTCCTCCTGGACCTGCGTGTTCAGCGCGTTCATCGGCGGCCGCTCGAGCCGGATCGTGCCGATGCCGTCAGCAACCTCGAGCCGTACGAACTCGCCCACCGATGTGCCTCCTCGCCCTGGGCCGTTTGGCCGCCAGCCTACGACGGGTACCGGCTACATTGGGGTCCTCTGGGAGGGGAAATGACGACGTACTACCGAGACCCGGAAGTGCTCATCACATCGTCCGGCGTCCACATGAACGACCAGGACTTCCGCCTGCCCGACCTGATCCGGGTCTGGTACACGAGAGGCACCCGGGACTGGTCGGTGATCGCCTGGCGCGGCGCGCTCGGCCTCACCATCCTGCTTCCGGTCGTGATGGGCGTCCTCGCGATCGGGGTCGCACTGGTCATCGAGGCCACCCTCGCCACGACGCTCGCCCTGATCGTCGGCGGCATCCTGCTCGGCCTGGCCGTCGTGCCGGTCGCCGACCTGATGCTCGAGCGGGTCGACAGGTCGTACGACCGGGGAAGCCGCAACCTGGAGATCTGGGGCCGGGTGCCCGGCGGTGACGTGCTGCTGCTGCGCACCGACAACGCCCAGCGGTTCGGCCGGGTCTACCGCGCCCTCCAGCGTGCCCTGGAGCCGGCGGTCCGCCGGTGAGGCGTGACGCCGCCGGTCTGGCCGGGTTCCTCGCCGTCATGGGAGCACTGCACTTCGCCGCTCCGAAACCGTTCGACGCGATCATTCCGGGGTCGCTGCCGGGAGAGCCGCGGCTCTGGACGTACGCATCAGGGGTTGCTGAATTGGCAGTGGCCGCCGCCGTCGCTCATCCCCGGACCCGCCGGGCCGGCGGCATCGCCGCCATGGCCCTCTTCGCCGCCGTCTTCCCCGCCAACGTCAAGATGGCGGCGGACTGGCGGCACGCGTCCCCGGCACGGCGGGCCGTCGCCTACGGCCGGTTGCCGCTGCAGGCGCCGCTGATCGCCTGGGCCTGGAAGGTCTCCCGCATTTAGGGCGAATCCCGGTCCCGACCCGCCGGGTTTGTGGACGATGAAGGCCTATGAGCAAGCGAGTCATCACCCCCGTCGAATCCCTGGACGACGCCGTGCGCATCGTCACCGAGGTCTGCGAACGCGCTCGTCACGGCGACATGGAGGCCCGGGTGCCGCCGGTCGGTGACGCGACCCTCGCTGCCCCGATGCGCGCCGCGGTGAACGGGCTGCTGGACCAGGTCGACGCGTTCGTCCGGGAGGCGGGCGCCGCCTCGGCCGCGGCCGCCGAGGGCCGCTTCCACCGCCGTTTCCTGGATCAGGGGCTGAGCGGGGCGTACAAGTCGGCGGCCCAGCAGATCACCCATTCCAACCTGGTGATGAGCCGGACCGCCGCCGAGTTCGAGAAGGCCGCGCAGGGCCGCCTGCGCCTCGCCGACCAGCTGGAGTCGGCCGTCCTCACCGTCTCCGAGCAGGTCGCCACGGCCGCCACCGAGATGGGCGCCTCGGCGAACGGGCTGGCCTCCTTCGCCCGGGAGGCGGTCACCGACGCCGAACAGGGCCTGGAGACCGTCACCGGGCTGCGCAGCTCCTCGGACGAGATCCGGCACGCCGTCGACCTGATCAACAAGGTGGCGGCGCAGACCCGCCTGCTGGCTCTGAACGCGACGATCGAGGCGGCTCGGGCCGGTACGGCCGGCTTGGGCTTCGGCGTGGTGGCGAACGAGGTCAAGTCGCTCGCGAACGAGACGAGCGAGTCCAGTGAGGAGATCATGCGGCAGGTCGCGACGGTGCAGCAGGCCGCGGCCGACGCGATCGGGGTGCTGGAGGCGGTCACCGGCCGGATCCGGGAGATGAGCGGGCTGGTCGACGGCATCGCCCGGGCCGTCGACGGCGGGCAGGACGTCACCGACGGCGGGCTCTCCCAGCTCGCCGAGGTCCTCCAGGGCGAGGTGTCGCGTTTCGTCACCATGATCCGGGAGGCATGAAATCCGATTCTCCGGGCAGCGAGCGCGCTGACCAGGGAACATCGAAGCCACCATGAAACTCACTCAGATCCGGCCGACCGGTACGGAACGGACATTCGGCGATGGCGAGTTGATCGTTACGAAGACCGATCCGCGGGGTGTCATCACGTATGCCAACGACGTATTCCTGCGCATCTCCGCGCTCGGCGAGGAGGAGGCAGTCGGGCAGCCGCACAGCGTGATCCGGCATCCGGACATGCCCCGGGCCGTCTTCAAGCTCCTCTGGGACACCCTCAAGCAAGAGCAGGAGATTTTCGCGTACGTCGTGAACCTCGCTGCGGACGGCGCCCACTATTGGGTGTTCGCCCACGTCACCCCCTCGTACGACGGCGCCGGCCGGGTCGTCGGCTACCACTCCAACCGGCGGGTGCCGTCCCGCTCGGCGGTGGCCGCGGCCGAAGACCTCTACGGGGTGCTGCGCGCTGCCGAGCGCCGGCACGACCGCACCCCGGACGCCGTCGCGGCCGGGTCCGCGATGCTGGAACAGGTGCTCGCCGAGCGCGGGCGGACGTACGACGAACTGGTCTGGGATCTGGCCACCGGCGGCCGTCTTTGACCACCGGCTCGATCTGTCAGCTGGTGTAGATGGCCTCGATCTCGGAGCGCTCGGGGAGCGCCCCACTCGCGCCGACCCGCTGCACGCAGGCGGCGCCGGCCGCGTTCGCCCAGCGGACCGCGTCGAGCAGGTCACGGCCCTCGCCCCAGGCGACGGCGAGCGCGCCGGTGAAGGCGTCACCGGCCGCTGTCGTGTCGGCCACCTCCACCGCATAGGCGGGGACGTGCTCGTCGCGGCCGTCGCGGTCGGCGTACCGGGCGCCGGCGCCGCTCAGCGTCAGCACCACCCTCGGCACCAGCGCGAGCAGGGCGGCCATCTCGGGGGCCGACCCACCGGTGATGGCCCGCGCCTCGATCTCGTTGACGACGAGCAGATCCACGTCGTCGAGCAGGCCCTCCGGCAGGTCCCGGGCGGGCGCGGCGTTCAGGATCGTGCGGGTGCCGCCCGCCCGGCCGGCCCGGAGCGCGGCGCCGACCGTCTCCATCGGGATCTCCTGCTGGCACAGGAGCACGTCCGCCTCGGCGATGGCGGCCTGCTCCTCAGCCGTCAGGCCGGTGAAGGTACGGTTCGCGCCCGGGCTGACCAGGATGGAGTTCTCCCCGGCACGGTCGACCATGATGACGGCGACGCCGGACGCACCGTAGCTCGTCCGTACCAGGCCGGTCTCGACGCCCGCGGCCGCGAGTCGCGCGCCCAGGGTGACCCCGAAGGCGTCCGAACCGATCGCGCCCAGGAACGTCGTCGCGCCACCGGCGCGGGCCGCCGCGATGGCCTGGTTCGAACCCTTGCCGCCCGGCGCCATCACGAAGTCGTCGCCGAGCACCGTCTCGCCGGGCCGGGGCAGCGCCGGCGCCAGCCCGACCAGGTCCATGTTCGCGCTGCCGGCCACGACGACCTTGGGCGCCATCTCAGGCGGCCCGAGCCGTGTAACGGTCGCCGAACCGGTCCACCACCAGCGGCAGGCCGAACGTCTTCGTCAGGTTCTCCGCGGTCATCACCTCGCCGAGCAGGCCGGACGCCACGACGTTGCCCTCGCGCAGCAGCAGGCCGTGGGTGAAGCCCGGCGGGATCTCCTCGACGTGGTGGGTGACCAGCACCATGGCCGGGGCGTCCGGGTCCAGCGCCAGCTCGCTGAGGTGGCCGATGAGGACCTCGCGACCGCCCAGGTCCAGGCCGGCCGTCGGCTCGTCGAGCAGCATCAGCTCGGGGTCGGTCATCAGCGCACGGGCGATCTGGGTGCGCTTGCGCTCACCCTCCGACAGGGTCCCGAACTCGCGGTCGGTGAAGCCGGTCATGCCGAGCTGGTCGAGCAGCTCCCGGGCGCGGGCCTCGTCCTGCGGGTCGTAGTCCTCCCGCCAGCGGCCCACCACCGACCACGCGGCGGTCATCACCACGTCGATGACCTTCTCGTCCTGCGGAACCTGGTCGGCGAAGCGCCCGGTGGTGATGCCCACCCGGGTGCGCAGTTCGTTCACATCGGTCCGGCCCAGCTTCTCGGCCAGCACGTAGGCCTGCCCGCGAGTCGGGTGCATCCGGGCGGACGCGAGGTTGAGCAGGGTGGTCTTGCCGGCGCCGTTCGGCCCCAGCACCACCCAGCGCTCATCGAGCTCGACCTGCCAGGACAGGTCTCGGATCAGGAAATTTCCCGCGCGGACCACGCTGACGCGGTCGAAGGCGATGACGGTGTCCTCGTCGGGCGGAATGGATACGGCAGCCTCCAGCACGCGTCCATCCAACCATGCATGCGCAGCCGGAAACGGACGGCCGTGCCGGGTACCACCTGTTCAGTCCGTCGTCGAGCCGAAGACCTCGTCGCGGACGGCGTCCAGGGCCATCCGCAGGGCGCCGTGCAGCACCGGCTCGGACGCCACCCCGGTCACCACGACCTTCGGCGAGACCAGCGTTATCGCGGCGACCTCGCGCTCCACCCGGTCGGCGAGCGCCTCACCGCCGGCCCGGCTCACCTCGCCGGCCAGGACCACGAGCGGCGGGTCGAGCACCACGCAGGTGGCGGCCACGCCGAGAGCCAGCCGCCGGGCCAGCTCGTCGAGGACCGGGTCGCCCGCAGCCCCGGCCGCCACGGCCGCGCGGACCACGTCGGACGCCTCGTTGCCCCGGAAGCCGTACTGCTTACCGATCGCCTTGACCGCGTCCGCCCCGGCGAGCGCCTGGAACGCGCCTTTCACTCCACGGCGTGACGCGTTGTGCGGCACCTCGGCGCCGGCCACGGGCAGGTAGCCGATCTCGCCCGCGGCACCGGTCGCGCCCTGGTGCAGGCGGCCGTTGATCACGGTGGCGAGGCCGACGCCGCGACCGATCCAGATCAGCGCGAAGTCCTTCACACCGGTCGCCGCTCCGGTGCCGGACTCGGCGACCGCCGCCAGGTTCACGTCGTTGCCGAAGAAGACCGGGGTGCTCAGGTCACGGCGCAGCTCGGCGAGCAGGCCCCGGTGCCAGCGCGGCAGGTCGTGGGCGAACGAGATCTCGCCGGATTCCGGATCGACGAGACCCGGGGTGCCGAGGACGACCCGGCGTACCGAGGACATGTCGGTGCCGGCCTCGCCGGCCGCCTGGACCACCGCGTTGTGCACCACGCCGACCGGGTCGTCGGTGTCCTTGGTGCTCTGCTCCACCCGGCTGATCAGGGTGCCGGTGATGTCGGCGCAGGCGGCGACGACGCAGTCCGGGCCGACGTCGACACCGATCACGTGAGCACTACCCGGAGTGACGGCGTAGAGCTGCGCGTTCGGCCCGCGGCCGCCGGCCTGCTCGCCGACCCGGCGCACCAGGCCGCGTTCCTCCAGCCGTTCGACGAGCTGCGAGGCGGTGACCTTGCTGAGGCCGGTCATCTCGCCGAGCTGCGCCCGCGTCAGCGGCCCACGGTTGAGCAGCAGGTCCAGCGCCGCACGGTCGTTGAGTGCGCGCAGCAGCCGGGGCGTGCCCGGGAGACGGGTGGCCATAGCGTTGTCCTTAATACTAAAGGTTCTTTCCTGTTACAGTGTCGACGCTCGACACGCAGCCGCAGCGTAACGGTAGGCGACGTTGCCTAACCGGAGGGTGGCTCATCGACTCCGAGCGATCATGGCAGGTCGCGGGGTTCCGGGACCACATTCGCGCCGTCGGAAGGACAACATGTCTCACGATCCGGGCCTTCGCCGGCTCGCTCTGCGCACCCTGCTCGCCGCCTTCCCCGGCCCGGCAGCGCCGGACTGGGCGCTCGAACTGGTCGCGGACGGGCTGGCCGGGCACACCCTCTTCGGGACGAACGTGGTCGAAACCGAGCAGCTGACGGCGCTGACCGCCGCACTGCGCTCGGCACGGCCCGACGTGCTGATCGCCATCGACGAGGAGGGCGGCGACGTCACCCGGCTCGACCACCGGACCGGTAGCCCGTACCCCGGAAATGCCGCCCTCGGCGCCGCGGACGACCCCGAACTCACCCGCCGGGTCTACGCCGCCATCGGTGGCGACCTCGCCGCCGCCGGCGTGAACCTCGACCTCGCGCCCACCGTCGACGTCAACACCGCCGACGACAACCCGATCATCGGGACCCGCTCGTTCGGCGCCGACCCGGCCCTGGTCGCCCGGCACGCCGCCGCCGCGGTCACCGGCCTGGAATCGGCGGGCGTGGCCGCCTGCGCCAAGCACTTCCCCGGACACGGCGCCACCGTGACCGATTCCCATCTCGAACTGCCCACCGTCGACGTGCCGCTCGACGTACTGCGTGAACGCGACCTGCCGCCGTTCTTCGCCGCCGTCGCCGCGGGCGCGCAGACCGTGATGAGCGCCCACATCCGGGTGCCCGCACTGACCGGCGACCTGCCGGCGACGTTCAGCCGGGCCGCGCTGACCGGGCTCCTCCGCGACGAACTCGGCTTCCGCGGCGCGATCGTCACCGACGCCCTGGAGATGCACGGCGCGGCCGGCACCGCGGGCAGCATCCCGCTCGCCGCCGTCGCCGCCCTGACAGCCGGCGCCGACCTGCTCTGCATCGGCGCCTCGGTCGACCGTGAACTGGTCGAAGCCGTCGCCGCCGAGATCGCCACAGCGGTCACCGACGGCCGGCTCGAACTCTCCCGGCTCGAAGGGGCCGCGGCCCGCAATGCCGCGCTGGCCGCCTGGACGGCTGCGCCGCGCCCGTCGGCGGCTCCGGACGTCGAGCTGGGCGTCGCCGCGGCGCGATCCGGCGTACGGGTGGAAGGCTCCCCCGCCGAACTCGCCTCCCCCCTGGTGGTCCAGCTGGTGTCCGGCTTCTCGATCGCCGAGGGACGGGTGCCGTGGGGCCTGCGCCCGCACCTGAACGGCGTCGAGCAGATCGAAGTGGTGGCCGCCTCGACCAGCGCCGACGAGATCGCCGCCCAGGCCGCGGGCCGGCCCATCGTGGTGGTCGGGCGGCGCGTCCACAGCTCGCCGGAAGCCCGCGACCTGGTCGAGAAGCTCGCCGCGGCCCACCCGGTCGGCGTGGTCGAGATGGGCTGGCCGTCGGCGTGGCGGCCGTCCGGCGTGAAGGCGTTCGTAGTGACGCACGGCGCGAGCCTGGCCAACGGGCGGGCTGCGGCTGAGGCGCTTCATCTGGCTCGCTGAGGCTGCTCCTCGCAAGCCGCCTCGCCTGTTTCCTGCAAGGGGTGAGCCGGGCTCCGGGCGACTGCTCCCGAAGTCGCACCGAGCCCGGCTCACCGTCTGCGTCGCGTATCGAACTGGTCCCGAGTCGAACTCCGCGACGTCCCCAGACCCACCTGCGGACAGCACGTTACGTGGCAAGTCGGGCATGACGGAAGCGCTACGTAGTCGGATTGTCCGTTCGGTTAGTCCGATTCGAGCATAAGATTCGGACTTTTCGGCATATCAGGTGCTAGATCGCCGGGTGTGTTTACGCAGCGTCATGGGCTGGTGCCGCTATGAAGCAGTCGGTGCCGCATCGACGCGTCAGGCCGGTCCAGCCACGGCCACGCAGCACCGCCGCCACCTGCTCGGCTACAGAACACGGCCTCTCACTCACATCGGCCACGCCGTAGCGCAGGACCACCTCCCCCGCACTCGCCACCGCGTTGTCCCGCCGATAGTCACGCCATCGCTGCTCCGCCGGGTGGGCCGCCTGCCCGTCCAGTTCGACGTGGACGCCGTAGTCGGAGTAGCTGACGTCGTCGTACCAGCCGCCGCCTCCCCCCGGACGCCTCGATTCGCCGCCCGGCCTCGGGCGGCGCGATTGCCGCACTGCCGTGGGTAATCCGTGCGCGCGTTCGACGGCCCGCAGGTAGCGCCACTCCAGCACCGACTCGCAGCCGCTCCCCGCCTCAGCGAGCAGCACCCCCAACCCGGCACGGCGCAGCAGACGAGGGCGCTCCCGCAGAGCTCCGGCGATCCGCCGCGGAGTAGTGAGGCGCCGCCCACAAGCCGCCGCGATCCACTTCATCGCCTCGTCCTCACTACCCGCCGCCGATGCCAGATCCAGCACCGTCTGCTCCACCCGGGTCTGCGGAGGCGACCGAACAGGATGCCGCCACTCCCCCGCCCGCGTAGCCCGGTGCACCACGATGCCGGGGCACCGCCGGACACGCCGTTCGGCCGGGATGAGGACGTGGATGGCTCCGGCCGCCTCCTCACGCCCGATCAGTCCCACCTCCTCAGCCGCCGAACGATGGGACAGCAGAGCCCCACGCCCCGCCGAGAGAACCGCCGCCCACCGCCGAGCCGGCCGTTGCACCTCCCCGGTGAACGTGGCATAGACCCCGGTGTAGAGCCGCTGCCACCGCCCGGAGTCGACGAGGTTCCGAATCCTGTCCGCGCTCAGCCCGGCGCGGAGCGCTTGGTTCCGGGTGACGACACCACGCTGAAGCCCACTGATCTCATCGATGTGCACCATGCCACCGACCCTCCACCGAGCCGCGGCCGAGCGCCGGACCCCCTGTGGACACCCCCGAATTGTGGAAAACGATTCGTGGAATCTCGTGGGTGCTATGGGCCCCACCGGATTCCACAAACCCGCCACCGATCCAAGATCCGCGTGCGGGTACGCGGGCGAGCGCAGGTGCAGGCACGGACGACGAGCGGTGCCGCTCCAAGATCTGCGGACCGGGTGGCGATGCGGGCAAGAACGATGGATGGCCGCCGCTACTCCAAGATCTGCGAACCGGATGACGATGCGGGCAAGAACGATGAATGGCCGCCGCTACTCCAAGATCTGCGAACCGGGTGACGGGGCGAGCGCGGATGACGAGGCGAGCGCGGTCGATACGCGCACGACCGCCGCGAGCACGGCCGACCCAAGCACAACCAGCACGAGCAGGCCGGCCCAAGCGCACAGCGACCCAAGCACGACCAGCACGAGCGGGCCGACCCAAGCGCACAGCGGCCCAAGCACGACCAGCACGAGCGGGCCGACCCAAGCGCACAGCGGCCCAAGCACAACCAGCACGAGCACGGCCGACCCAAGCACGACCAGCACGAGCACGGCCGACCCAAGCACAACCAGTACGAGCAGGCCGGCCCAAGCGCACAGCGACCCAAGCACAACCAGCACGAGCACAGCCGCCCCAACCGCACAGCCGCCCCAACCGCACAGCCGACCCAAAGCACACAGCGACCCAAACGCGACCGGCGCGGCTGGGCGCGGTCAGGGGACGCGGTCTATGAGACGGCCGCTCCAAGATTCGCGCGGCGGCTGCGATACGACAGCCACGGCGCGGATCTTGGAGCGGCCCTGGAGGTCAGGCGGCCGAAGAGGTCTTGACCAGGGTTCGGATCTGGCGGAGCAGTACGGACAAAGCAGCCAGATCAGCGGGTGAGTCGTCGACGTTGCCCATGGCGTTGGAGGCCCGGGCGATCGAGGCGGCGTTCACCTGTTCCCACTCGGAGACGCGGTCCTCCGGTGCGGACGCCGACGGCGTGGACTGCAGGACTTCGGCGGTGAGGGCGGCCAGAGCGGCATACAGGTCGTACCGAAGGGCCATCCGCGCCAAGGTCTGCCATCTGTCGTTGCGGGGCAGCCGGGAGATGTGCGACAGCAGGGTGTCGACGCCGAAGCGTTCGGAGAGCACGAAGTAGACCGATGCCACCTCCGAGCTGTCCCGGCCCACCGATGCGGCCGTCTCCAGGATGTCGAGCAGGCCGAAGCCGTAGAACACCCGGCTGACCGCACCGGCGAGTTCTTCCGGCACCTCCTTGCCGGTGAGGGTGGCGACCCTCTGGGAGAGGTTCCGCCGTTCCGCGCCGACGAGGACCTCGGGGAGGCGGGGCAGGAGTTCGGCGACGCCGGGCCGGAGCATGGCGATCTCGGCGGCTACATCGATCGGCGAGCGGCGGGTGCTGACCAGCCAGCGGACGGCACGGTCGAGGAGCCGCCGCGTCTCCAGCAGGACGGCGGTCTGCGCGGCCGTCGGCACCTGGTTGTCCAGGGCCTCGGCGGCCGCCCAGATCTCCTTGAGGCCGTAGACCTCGCGGATCACGACGTACGCCCGGATGACGTCGGCAGCGGACGCGCCGCTCTCCTCCATCGCCCGGTAGACGAAGGAGGTGCCGCCGCGGTTGACCACCTCGTTCACCAGGGCCGTCGAGATGATCTCCCGGCGGAGGCGGTGGCCGGCCATCCGGCCGGCGAAGCGTTCGCGCAGCGGGGTCGGGAAGTAGCGGTGCAGCACGCCGGTGGTCCAGGCCTCGTCGACCAGCTCGTCGGCGAGGACCTCGCGTTCCAGACTGATCTTGACGTACGCCAGGAGCACCGCGAACTCCGGAGCGGTGAGCCCTTCACCGGCCTCGTAGCGACCGGCCAGCTCCTTGTCCGTCGGCAGCGCCTCCAGATCGCGGTTCAGGATGCCCCGCTCCTCCAGCGACTTCAGCATCCGCCGGTGGACCGGGAGCAGCGAGTGGGCCTGCGCGCGGGCGTTGCCGAGCGCCATGGCCTGCTCGTAGTTGTCCCGCAGCACCAGCGCGCCGACCTCGTCGGTCATCGCGGCGAGCAGCTCGTCGCGCTCCGGGATGGTCATCTCGCCGTCGACGACGGCGCCGCCGAGCAGGATCTTGATGTTGACCTCGTGGTCGGAGCAGTCGACGCCGGCCGAGTTGTCGATGAAGTCGGTGAAGACCCGGCCGCCGGCGCGGGCGAACTCGATGCGCCCCCGCTGGGTGAGGCCGAGGTTGCCGCCTTCGCCGACCACCTTGACCCGCAGGTCCGAGCCGTTGATCCGGATCGCGTCGTTGCCCTTGTCGCCGACGTCGGCGTGCGACTCGGAGGCGGCTTTCACGTAGGTGCCGATGCCGCCGTTGAAGTACAGGTCGACCGGCGCCGAGAGGATCGCCCGCATCAGATCGGCCGGGCTGACCGCCGTCGCTTCGCCGAGGCCGAGCACTTCGCGGACCTGCGGAGTGATCGGGATCTTCTTGGCGCTACGCGGGAAGACCCCGCCACCTTCACTGATGAGCTTGCTGTCGTAGTCGGCCCATGAGGAACGGGGCAGGTCGAAGAGCCGGCGGCGTTCCTCGTACGAGATCGCGGGGTCGGGGTCCGGATCCAGGAAGATGTGCCGGTGGTCGAAGGCCGCGACCAGCTTGATGTGCTGCGACAGCAGCATCCCGTTGCCGAACACGTCGCCGGACATGTCACCGACGCCGACCACCGTGAAGTCCTGGGTCTGCGTGTCGATGCCCAGGTCACGGAAGTGCTTCTTGACCGACTCCCACGCGCCGCGGGCGGTGATGCCCATCTTCTTGTGGTCGTAGCCGGCCGAGCCGCCGCTCGCGAACGCGTCACCCAGCCAGAAGTCCTTGCCGACCGAGATCTCGTTGGCGATGTCGCTGAACGTCGCGGTGCCCTTGTCCGCGGCGACCACGAGGTAGGGGTCGTCGCCGTCGTGCCGCACCACGTCCTGCGGCGGCACGATCTTGCCGCTCAGGATGTTGTCGGTGACGTCGAGGAGCGCGGTGATGAAGCCCTTGTAGCACTCCACCGCCTCGTCCCGATCGCCCGGTTTCTGCTTGAGGACGAAGCCGCCCTTCGCACCCACCGGGACGATCACCGAGTTCTTGACCATCTGGGCTTTCACCAGACCCAGGACTTCGGTACGGAAATCCTCACGCCGGTCGGACCATCGCAACCCGCCACGAGCGACCGCGCCGAACCGCAGGTGCACGCCCTCGAACCGCGGCGAGTAGACGAAGATCTCGTACTTCGGGCGGGGCTGCGGCAGGTCCGGGATGGCCTGCGGATCCAGCTTGAACGCCACGTACGACTTCGGCCGGCCCTCGGTGCCCCGCTGGAAGAAGCTGGTCCGCAGGGTCGCCTCGATCAGGGTCAGGTAGGACCGCAGGATCCGGTCCTGGTCCAGGCTGTCCACCTGGTCGAGCAGGGCGGTGATCCGGTCGCGCAGCGCGCCGGCCCGCCGGGAGCGCTCGGCCTCGCCGATCTCCAGCGCCGGCGAGAACCGGGTCTCGAAGAGGCGCACGAGCAGGCCGGCGATCTCCGGGTACTGGGTGAACGTGGTCTCGACGTACCGCTGGGAGAAGACCGTGCCGGTCTGGCGCAGGTACTTCGCGTACGCCCGGAGCACCACGACCTGACGCCAGGTGAGGCCGGCCCGCAGCACCAGCTCGTTGAAGCCGTCCACCTCGGCCTCACCCCGCCAGGCCGCCGCGAAGGCGTTCTCCACCTGCGGGCGGACCTCGGCCAGCTCACGGTGACCGGCCGGTGGGAGCAGGCCGAAGTCGTACAGGTAGATCACGCCGTCGTCGCGGCGGATCTCGTAGGGCCGCTCGTCGGTGACCCGGACGCCGAGCGAGTGCAGCACCGGGAGGACCGCGGAGAGCATCATCGGCTCGCCGTACCGGTAGACCTTGAACCGCACGTCGCGCTCGTCCGGCTCGGGCACGCCGTCAGCACCGAGCCGCCGCCGCCGGAACAGGTGCATGGCCAGCTGGCCGGGCTCCTCGAGCAGCTCCAGCTTGGCGAGATCCTGCATTCCCTCGTACGGCGTATGCCCGTTCTTGTAACTCTCCGGGTAAGCCGACGAGTACCTGTTGAAGAGGGTCTTCGCCTGCTCGTCGCCGAGTTTGCGCTCCAGCACCAGGGAGAAGTCGTCGTCCCACATCCGGGTGGCGTCGGCGAGCAGCTCGGCCAGCTCGTTGGGATCGACCGGGCCGGGCGGGTCGGCCGGGTCGGTCCGGACGATGAAGTGGACCCGTGCCAGCATCCGCTCGGTGACCCGCGTGGTGTAGTCGACGCCGACGCCGTTCAGCTCGCGGAGCAGGATCTCCTGCATGCGCAGCCGGTTGCCGGTCGTGAAACGGTCCCGGGGCAGGTAGATCAGGCACGAGATGAAACGGCCGTAGCCGTCGCGGCGTAGGAACAGGCGCAGCTGCCGTCGTCCGGCCATGCGCAGGACGCCGATGACCGCCTCGTACAGATCATCGGTCTTGATCTGGAAGAGCTCGTCCCTCGGGTAGGTCTCCAGGATCTGCAGCAGGTCCTTGCCGGAGTGCCCGCGCGGGGAGAGGCCGGAGCGCTCCATCACCTCCATCACCTTGCGCTTGACCACCGGCAGTTCGCGCACGCTGGTCCGGTAGGCCGAGGAGGAGAAGAGGCCGAGGAAGCGGCGCTCGCCGACGACGTTGCCGGCGGCGTCGAACATCTTCACGCCGATGTAGTCCAGGTAGGCCGACCGGTGCACGGTGGCCCGGGAGTTCGCCTTGGTGATCACCAGGAGGCGTTTCTCCAGGACCCGCTCGTACGCCTCGGGCGCCATCGTGGCGAGCTTCCGCGGCCGGCTGGCCCCGCGCATGATGCCGAGACCGGTACCCGGAACCGCGGTGAGGACGCCCTCGTCCAGGTGGTACTCGCGGTAACCCAGGAACGTGAAGTGATCATTGGCGAGCCACTTGAGCAGCTCGATCGTGTCGGTGACGTCCTTGTCCGGCACCGGCGGGGCGCTCGCGGAATGGTGGGCCGCGGCCAGTTCCTCGGAGATGACCAGCGCGCGCTGCTTCATCCGGGGCCAGTCCTCGACCGCGTCACGGACGTCGGTGAGGACGCGCCGGACCTCATTGATCAGCTGCTCGCGGTCGGCGGGCCGGCGTACCGGGTCGATCTCGATCCGGATCCAGCTCTCCACCAGATCGCCGTCGATCGCATCGTCCGGCTCGACCTCCGGCTCCACCTGCGCGAGCGCGCCCAGCGGCTCGCGGCGCACCACGATGAGCGGGTGCACCAGCAGGTAGATCTGCAGGTTGTGTGCGGTGAGCAGCGCCATCACGGAGTCCACCAGGAACGGCATGTCGTCGGTGACGACCCGCAGCACGGTGTGACCCTGTGATCCGGTCGGCTCGGTGATGGCCAGCTTCACCTCGCCCGGGAGCCGGTTGCGGGCCAGATCACGGTGCTCGATCGTGGCCGTGTACATCTCGCCGGGCGTGTACCCGACCAGCTCCTCGTCCGGCGCGAATCGCCAGAAACGGTCGACAAGCGATGCGGTGGTGGTGTCCTCGCCCGCTTTCTGAACCGCCTGCGCGACAAGCCTCTCGGCGTTCGGCATCGGCTCGTCGAGCTCTCCCGAGTCGGTGGACGCACCCAACCGCCCGGTGAGGGCGAGTCCGGGCTGCGGCACCGAAGGATCGGGCACAGTCTGATCAGAAACGGACGCTGCCTCGTCGGCGACAGCCATGGCTCCGGCGCTCCCCTCACCCACGGCACTGTGGGTTCGAACGTGTCGAGGACAGCCTAGAACGACCACCCCGGCACCCCCTCACACCCCGGGTGTGCCAGCGAACGATGTGCGCTTTTGCGCCGTATCCACCAGTGCGGGCCACCATGACGGGCGTTGGCCTACTACGGTTCGATCAGCTACCCAGCGAAAGGAACGTCATGCGTCGCACCACTGCCGGATTGGCCGCGCTCCTCGTACTGACCGCGGGCGGGTTGACCGGCTGCTCCGCCGATCCGCCGGAGGACACCGTCACGGAGTTCCTCAGCGGCTGGCAGAGCGGCGACCTCAACGACGTGGGATTCGTCACGGCGAGCGGTGGCGCCATCGCCGCGCCCGAAGTGCTCACCGGGATCCGCGAGCTCTACGGCGACCTCACCGGGCAGCCGCTCGCGCTCACCGCCGGCAAGACCACCACGAACGGGGACAACGCCACCACGCCGATCACGGTGAAGTGGACGCTGCCCGGCGGTGTCGACTGGTCGTACGAGAGCACCGTCCGCTCCAGCAAGGCCGGCCGGGACGGCTGGGCCGTGGTCTGGGAGCCCGCCGTGGTCCAGCCCGACCTGGCCGCCGGCGACAAGCTGCGGCTGCGCCGGGTCGCCTCGGAACGCGCCGCCATCCAGGACGCCGACGGGAAAGACCTGGTCGGCCCGCAGAAGGTGGTGGTGATCGGGGTCAGCCCCGAGAAGATCACTTCCTTCGCCGAACTGCGGGCCGGTCTGACGGCGGCGTTCAAGAAGGTCGACGTCGACGTGGACTTCAAGAAGCTCGAGGACACCGTCGGCAAATCCGACCCGGGCGCCTTCATCGACGTGGTCACCCTGCGCCGCGCCGACTACGACAAGATCCGCTCCCAGGTCCGGCCGCTGCCCGGCACCGTCTTCCGCGAGGAGACCCGGCAGCTCGCCCCGACCCGCGCCTTCGCCCGCGCCCTGCTCGGCACCGTCGACCCCGCCACCAAGGAGGACATCGACGCCCGCCCGGAGACCCTCGCCGTCGGTGATCAGGCCGGGCACGGCGGTCTCCAGCAGAAATACGACGACAAGCTGCGCGGCAAGCCCGGCCTCTCCGTGGTGATCGCCAAGGAGGCCGCCGACGGCGAGACCGAGGAGAGCGAGGTCTTCCAGTCCGAGCCGGTCGACGGCACCCCGGTGAAGGTGACCATCGACACCGCCACCCAGAAAGCCGCCGACACCGCCCTCGCCACGGAGAAGCAGCCGAGTTCGATGGTGGCGATCCGGGTCAGCGACGGCGCGGTGCTGGCCGTCGCGAACGGCCCCGACGCCGGCGGGGTGAACACCGCCCTGACCGGCCAGGTCCCGCCCGGTTCGACTTTCAAGATGATTTCCGCGTACGGCGTACTGGCCCGCGACGTGGTCACCGCCGACTCCGTCGTGGACTGCCCGAAGACCCTCACGGTGGACGGGCGCGAGTTCAAGAACTCGCACGACGAAGCCCTGGGCAAGGTGCCCTTCCACGTGGACTTCGCGAAGTCCTGCAACACCGCGTTCGCGAGCCTCGCCCCGAAGCTGACCTCGGCCGGCCTGCAGGAGGCGTCATCGGCGCTCGGCCTCGGCGGCACCTGGGACCTCGGCATCGAAGCCTCGTCCGGCCAGGTCTCCGACGGCGGCACCGCGACCGAACTCGCCGCTGCGATCTTCGGCCAGGGCAGCACCGTCGTCAGCCCGCTCGCCATGGCGGCGGCCACCGCGGCGGTCGCGAAGGGACAGTTCCAGCCGCCGAAGCTGGTCCTCGACCCGGCCCCGGCCGCACCCGGCCAGGCCGGCCCGCAACTCGACGAGGACGCCCTCACCGGCCTGCGCGCGATGATGCGCGAAGTGGTCACGAGCGGCACCGGAACGGCGCTGAAGAGCGTCCCCGGCAAGCCCGTGCACGGCAAGACCGGAACAGCCGAGTTCGAGAACGGCTCCGACGAGACCCACTCCTGGTTCATCGGCTACCAGGGCGACATCGCCTTCGCCGCCATGGTCCAGAAGGGCGGCGCCGGTTCCGAGGCCGCCGTCCCGATCGCCAAGCGCTTCCTGACCGAACTGAACAAGTAACCGCTCGTACGGCCGGTGCGCTCCCCGCACCGGCCACCCCACCACCTTCAGCCCGTTCCCGGGCCGGTTCCAGCCGTTCCCGGGCCGGTTCCAGGCGGCGCCGGGCCGGTTCCAGGCGGCGCCGGGCCGGTTCTAGGCGGCGCCGGGTCCTGGGAAGTCGGGGTCGCCGGGGAAGGCGGGCCGTGGGGCATACAGAGCCCCGGCAGCCGGCGGATCCAGCGGCGGCCGAGGACGCAGCATCCCCGGACGAGTAGCGGGCAACGGCTCGGAATCAAGCAACGGCGCCGACCCCAGAGGCCGCGACATCAGCCGGACATCAGGCCGTTCGGGCTCAGGCACAGCGGCAACCTGATACCCGTTCTGCCCATCCTCAGCCGAAGCCTCGTCCCCACCGCCGTGATGCTCAGGTTCGTCCTGGTCACCGGGCTCACCGGAGTCCTCCGGCAAACCTTCGCCCACGGGCCGGTCCGGTCCTTGCTCCTCGCCCGCCGCACCATCGCCGCTCTCTGCTTCGGCGCCTTCCGCCCGCTCTCCTTCGGCGCCTTCCGCCCGCTCTCTTTCGGCGTCTTCCGCCCGTTCTACTTCGGCGCCTTCCGCCCATTCCTCACCCGACAAATCCGAAATTTCGGAGATGCCGCCATCGGAATCTTCATCAGAGGAAGGCCGGTGAGAGTCGGCCGACCGATCGACATCGGACTCGATATGAGCCTCGGAATCGAACTCGACCTCAGGACTGAACTCAACCTCGGGATCGAGCTCGGACCCAGACTCGGGCCCAGTCCCAGTCCCAGCCTCGAACTCGGACTCAGGACCAACCTCGGGACCGGGCACGGACTCGAGACCAACCGCGGACTCGAGACCGACCTCGGACTTGGCACCGACCTCGGACTCGGGCCCAGGCTCGGACCCAAGCTCGGACACGGACTCGGGCCCAAGCACGGACTCGGTCACGGACTGGGGACCAACCTCGGGACCGGGCACGGACTCGGGATCAGCCTCGAGCCCGGACTCGGGATCGGACCTGAGGGCGCCGCTCGGCTGAGAGTCGGCTGAAAGGCCGGGCTCAGACTCGAAATCCCCGTCTTCAAAGTGATCGATATCGGTCACTGGCGAAAGGCCCACCGCCGAAGCCACGACCGGATCCCGCACTACGGCGTCGTCCCCCGCCAGATCTTGGATCGCAGAGGCCTGAGGCTCGGGCGCGGCAGGGAAGGCAGGGGCAGGGACATCAGGGGCCGGAGCAGCAGGGGCCGGAGCAGCAGGAGCAGCAGGAGCGGCAGGAGCCGGAGCCAGCAGCGAGGCCAGCGGCGAAGCAAGGTCGCGGCGGGCGGCGACCAGGTCCGGACGCGGGGTGGTGGTCTTGACCGGGGCCAGACCGGCCACCACGGCGGACGTTATCTCCGCCGCATACCGGCCGTCCGGGTCGTAGTCCGGGTCGAAGACGGTTATCTCGACGCCCAGGCAGTGCGGGGACTCGACCAGGCCGGCCAGGAGGAGTTCCAGTTCGGGGAAGGCGATGCCACCCGGGTCGGGGGCGTCGACGGCCGGCATCACGGCCGGGTCGAGGACGTCGACGTCGATGTGGACCCAGTACCCCGCACAGTCGACGAGCTGGTCGCGGGCCCACTGCGCGCTGCGGGCGGCGCCCTCGGCGCGCAGGGCCGGCACCGGGCGGGTCACTATCCCGGCGGCCTGCAGGTCGAGGCGGTATTCGTCCTGTGCCCTTATTCCGAGGACCACCACGTCGACGTCGCGGAAGTACGGCCGGCGGCGCTCGATGGCCGCCAGGTCGGCCTGTCCACGGCCGGTCACCAGGGCCAGGTCCTCACCGGCGGCGGCGCCCACGTACGAGGCGTTGCCGGGGTGCCGGAAGTCGGAGTGCCCGTCCACGAAGACGAGACCGATCCGGCCGCCGACCGCCTCGCCGAGACGGTGCATGGCCACACCGGATCCGATCAGGATGGAGCAGTCGCCGCCGAGGATCACCGGGAACTCGCCGCCGTCGATGATGACGCCGATCCGGTCGGCGAGCGCCTTCGAGTACGCCGCGATCTCGGCGGCGTGGGCGACACCGTCACCGGGACGCCAGTCGCCCGGGTCGTACCGCGGCGGGGTGAGACAGCCGGCGTCACGGGCGCCGAGCCGGCTCACCAGGCCGTGGTCGCGGAGGGCGCCGGGCGCCTTGGCACAGCCCGGCACCGACGTAGCGGTCGGCGGGCGCAGGCCGAGATTGGACGGCGCGTCCAGAACGGCGATGCGGCGCACGACGCCCTCCCCTCCCCTGAGTAGAACGCGGCCTAGAAGAGGGCGCTCGCGAGCGCCCGGCGAGCGCCGGCGACTGCCGGATCGTCCGGACCGGCCACGCTGAAGAGCGAGAGCAGGTGCTTGCGCACGGCGTCACGCTCGTCCCCGGTGGTGCGCTTGACCAGGCGGACCAGTCGCGCGTAAGCCTCCGGGGCCTGGCCGCTGAGCACCTCGATGTCGGCGGCGAGACGCTGGGACTCGACGTCGTCCGGGTTCGCCTCGGCCTTCGCCAGCACGGCCGCCGGGTCGGCGCCCTGGATGCGGCGGTAGAGCTCGACCTGGGCCAGGCCGGCTTCGGCGGCGGCGTCGGCCGGCGACTCGGCGAGGATCTTCTTGTATGCCGCCTCGGCCGCGTCCAGGTCGCCGACCATCAGGGCGTCGTCGGCCGCGTCGATCCGCGGGTCGGCCGGCGTCTCCACGCTCACGCCCGCCGCCTTGAGGACGGCGTCGATGTACTGCCGGATCTGGACCTCGGAGAGGACACCGGTGAAGCCCTCGACCGGCTGGCCGCCGATCACCGCGGTCACCATCGGGATGCCCTGGACCCGGAAGACCTGAGCGAGTCGCGGGTTCGAGTCCACATCGACCTTGCCGAGGATCCAGGCGCCGTCGTACTCCCCGGCGAGCCGCTCCAGCACCGGCGAGAGCTGCTTGCAGGGCTCGCACCAGTCGGCCCAGAAGTCCAGCAGGATCGGCGTCTGCAGCGACCGCTCCAGGACGGACTGGAAGTTGGCCTCGGTCACCTCGATGATGGTCTCCGGCGAGACGCCGGGAACCGAACCGGGAAGGCCACCGGGTGCGCCCGGCGAGGGCGTATCCGACGTGGGCGCGGGAGTGCTCGGCGCGGCCGGCCTGGCCGGCGCCGAGGGGCGCAGCGCGCTGAGATCGACCGCGCCGCGGGTGAAGATCGACGGAGTGGTCCGTGGGTCGCTCATGGTTATTTAGTCTCGCACGCAGTCGCGCCTGTTCGCGCCGCCACCAGGCCGCCGATATCGGACGTCACAGGCATGTCAGAACCGGGCGGGTTCCCGGTAGATCCCCCACTCGTCCTTCAGCACGCCGCAGATCTCCCCGAGCGTCGCCTCGGCGCGCGCCGCGTCGAGCATGGCGGGGATCATGTTCTCCCCGGTCCGGGCGACTGCGACCAGCTTCTCAAGGGCGGCTTTCACCCGTACGGAATCCCGATTGATCTTGCGAGATCCCAGCTCGCGCCGCTGCACCACCTCGACCTCGTGGGAGACGCGGAGGATCTCCAGGTCCTTGGCGACCGTCGTGGTGTGGGCGTTGACACCCACCACCTTCTTGTCGCCCTTCTCCAGGGCCTGCTGGTGGACGAAGGCCGCCTCGGCGATGTTCGCGGTGAACCAGCCGTCCTCGATGCCGCGCAGGATGCCCTGGGTGACGCTGCCGTCGTGACCGAGCTCGCGGATCCGGGCGAAGATCTCCTCGGCCTCGGCCTCGATGCGGTCGGTGAGTGCCTCCACGTACCACGATCCACCGAGCGGGTCGGCCACATTGACCACCCCGGTCTCCTCCATCAGCACCTGCTGGGTCCGCAGGGCGATCTCGGCGGACTCGTCGGTGGGCAGGGCGAGGGTCTCGTCGAGCGCGTTGGTGTGCAGCGAGTTGGTGCCGCCGAGCACCGCGGCGAGCGCCTCGACGGCGGTCCGGACCACGTTGTTCACCGGCTGCTGCGCGGTGAGCGACACACCGGCGGTCTGCGTGTGGAACTTGAGCCAGAGCGCCTTCTCGCTGGTCGCGCCGTAGTCGTCGCGCAGGTGCCGGGCCCAGATCCGGCGGGCGGCCCGGAACTTGGCGATCTCCTCGAAGAAGTCGACGTGCGCGTCGAAGAAGAAACTCAGGCCCGGGGCGAACGTGTTCACGTCGAGGCCGCGGGACAGGCCGAGCTCGACGTAGCCGAACCCGTCGGCCAGGGTGTACGCCAGCTCCTGCGCGGCCGTCGACCCGGCCTCCCGGATGTGGTAGCCGGAGACGCTGAGCGGCTTGTACTTCGGGATCTCCCGGGCGCAGAACTCCATCAGGTCGCCGATCAGGCGCAGGTGCGGCTCGGGTTCGAAGAGCCACTCCTTCTGCGCGATGTACTCCTTGAAGATGTCGGTCTGCAGCGTCCCGTCGAGCTTGCTGAGATCGGCGCCCTGCCGCTCGGCGGCCACCAGGTACATGCAGAAGACCGGCACCGCCGGACCGGAGATGGTCATGCTCGTGGTGACGTCCTGCAGCGGGATGCCGTCGAAGAGCACGTCCATGTCGGCGGCCGAGTCGATCGCGACGCCGCAGTGGCCGACCTCGCCGAGCGACTGCGGCTCGTCCGAGTCGCGGCCCATCAGCGTGGGCATGTCGAACGCGACGCTCAGCCCGCCGCCACCGGCGGCCAGGATCATCTTGTAGCGCTCGTTGGTCTGGCGCGCGTTGCCGAACCCCGCGAACTGGCGGATGGTCCAGGTGCGTCCGCGATATCCGGTGGGATAGAGGCCTCTGGTGTACGGGAACTCGCCCGGCCATCCGATGCGCTCGAAGCCCGGATAGGCGGCTCCCGCGGGCGGACCGTAGACGGGATCGACCGTGGAGCCGGAGAGCGTGGTGAAGTCGGCCTCCCGCTTGCGGGAAGCGTCATAACGTCGTTGCCAGCGCTCCCGGCCGGCGGCGATCTCGGCAGCGTTCATGCCGCCATCGTAGTGCAGAACTGAACGATCATTAAGCCCTCGATTCACACCCGGTGGTCGAAGATCCACGCCTGCGGGTCGCCCTTGCGGGTCAGCATCTTCGCCACCAGAGGGAACATCGCGTCCCGGATCGCCGCGCCGACCGGGCCGGCCGTCTTCCCGCCGCCGTTACGGCGGCCGTACGCCACCACCTTCTCGACCCGCGGCCGGCGCAGCTCCTCGTAGCGCCCGAGCCCGCCCCCGGCGCCGCCGTCCAGGCACCGGCCCAGCGTCACCGCGTCCTCGATCGCCATCGACGCGCCCTGCCCCGCCGAGGGTGACACCGCGTGCGCGGCGTCGCCGATCAGCACGGTCCGCTCCGACCGCCAGACCGGCACCCGGCGCAGGTCCTCGGTGTTCCACGGCCCCAGCATCTCGTCACTCGCCCGGATGATCGCGGCGGCCGGCAGGTCGTCGTCGGCGAAGAGGCCGATCAGATGGTCGCGCCAGGCCTGCGGGGTGAACTCGCCGGAACGGACCGGCGCGCGGCGCGGCACGTTCGCGAACCACCAGGTCAGGCCGTCCGGGGCGGTCACCCAGCCGAAGAACGCCCGGCGGCCGAACGCCATCTGCACCAGACCGGGCGGGCCCGCGTCGAACGGGCCGCCGGTGAACCCACCGGCGTTGAGCAGGCCGAGGTACGCCGGCTCGGCCCCCTGCGGATTCAGCGCCGCCCGGATCCGCGACCGCAGGCCGTCAGCGCCGACGAGCAGATCACCGGCGGCCTCGCCACCGCCCTCGAAGCGCACGGTGACGCCACCGGGCCGCTCGCCGAACGCCACGACCCGCCGCCCGTGCTCGATCGGGATTCCGAGGTCGGTCACCGCGCTGCGCAGTGCCGCGTACAGATCCGCCCTCCGGATCGTCGTGGTGACCGTTCCCGCGGCGTCCGGCCCGCCGAGGGGCAGCACCGCGAGCCGACGCCCGCGCCCGTTGCTCATCGCGAGAGTCGGCGTGGGGAACCCGGCGGCGAGCACCCGCCCGGGATCCAGCCCGAGGTCGCGCAGGGCGGCCACCCCGTTGACGGCCACGGTCAGGAACGCGCCCCGCTCGTCGGCGTCCTCCCGGCGCGCCTCGAAGACGCGCGGCTCCCATCCGGCTCGGTGCAGGGCGATGGCGGCGACGGATCCGGCGATGCCCCCGCCGGCGATCAATGCTGTAGTCATACAATGACTATTGATGCCATGACTAAGACACGTCAAGGCCTATCCTGTGCCGCATGAAGAGGTCCCCCCTCGCGATGGTTCTGCTGGCGCTGCTCGTCGAGGCGCCCACGCACCCGTACCGGATGCAGCAGATGATCAAAGAGCGCGGGCAGGACCAGCTGGTCAACGTCGCCCAGCGGAACAGCGTCTACCAGGCTCTCGACCGGCTGGTCCGGGAAGGCCTGGTCCGGCCCGGCGGCACCAGCCGGGAGGCGGGACGGCCGGAGCGCACCGTCTACGAGGTGACCGACGAGGGCGCGGCGACCCTGCGGCGGTGGCTGCTGGAGACCCTGCCGGAGCCGGCTCGCGAGTTCCCCGAGTTCCCGGTCTCGCTGGCGCTCCTGGCGCTGCTCACCCCGGAGGAGACACGGGAGTTGCTGCGGCGCCGGCTGGCCACGCTGGAGGACCGGGCGGCGGGCGTCGAGGCGCAGGCGCCGCCCGGGCTGCCCCGCCTCTTCCTGATCGAGGACGAGTACCGCGTCGTCATGCTGCGCGCGGAGATCGAGTGGTTGCGCCGTGTGGTGGCCGATCTGGAGACCGGCCGCCTCACCTGGGACCTCGCGCTGATCGAGGAGACCCTGACGCGCTTCGGCTAGGAGATGCTCTCCAAGAGAAGATCAGCTGCTCGGTACGGATCCAGCTCACCGGCGGCGACCTTCGCGGCGAGCTCACCCAGCGCCGTGCCGTGACTGAGATCACCCATCCGTGCCCGGAGCACGCCGAGCGCCAGCGCCGACACCTCGGCCGCCGCTCGTCGCTCCCGCCGGGCCTGCAGGTTGCCGCTGGTCTCCAGCCAGTCGCGGTGCTTGCCGATCGCGGCCACCACGTCGTCGAGCCCCTCACCCTTGACCGCGACCGCCCGGGTCACCTGCGGACGCCAGTCGCCGGGGTCGCGCTCGCCGAGCGCGAGCATCCCCTGGATGTCGCGGTAGGTGGCGTCGGCGCCGGGCCGGTCCGCCTTGTTGATCACGAAGACGTCGGCGATCTCCAGGACGCCGGCCTTCACCGCCTGGATCGCGTCGCCCATGCCCGGGGCGAGCAGCACCAGCGTGGTGTCGGCGAGCGAGGCGATCTCCACCTCGGCCTGGCCGACGCCGACCGTCTCGACCAGCACGACGTCGCAGCCGGCGCCCTCCAGGACCCGGACCGCCTGGGGCGTGGCCGCGGAGAGGCCGCCGAGCTGGCCACGGCTCGACATCGACCGGATGTAGACGCCGCGGTCGGCACTGTGGTCCTGCATCCGGATCCGGTCGCCGAGGATCGCGCCGCCGGTGAACGGGCTGGACGGGTCGACGGCGAGCACGCCGACCCGGGCGCCGGTCTCGCGCAGGGCACGGACCAGCTCGTTCGTGGTGGTGGACTTGCCCACGCCGGGCGCGCCGGTGAGGCCGACGACCTGGGCACGGCCGGCGTACGGCGCCATCGCGGCGGCGACCTCGGGCAGCGCCGGGTCGCCGTTCTCCACCAGGCTGATCAGCCGGGCGACGGACCGCGGGTCGCCCTCCCTCGCCTTGGCGACGAGAGAGGGCACATCGCGGGAGCGGGTCACGCCGCCGAGACCTCGGCCGCGGGCGCCTCGGTCACCGGCGAGCCGGCCGGCACCTTGATGATCAGCGCGTCGCCCTGGCCGCCACCGCCGCAGAGGCCGGCCGCGCCCAGACCGCCGCCGCGCCGCTTCAGCTCCAGGGCCAGGGTCAGGGCCAGCCGGGCGCCGGACATGCCGATCGGGTGGCCGAGTGCGATCGCGCCGCCGTTCACGTTGACGATCTCGTCGCTGACCTTGAGCTCGCGCGCCGACTGGATGACCACCTGGGCGAACGCCTCGTTGATCTCGATGAGGTCGAGGTCGTCCACCGCGAGGCCGGCCTTGTCGAGGGCGTGCCGGATCGCGTTCGCCGGCTGCGACTGCAGCGAGCTGTCCGGCCCGGCCACGTTGCCGTGCGCCACGATCTCGGCGATCCACGTGAGACCGAGCTCCTCGGCCTTCTCCTTGCGCATCACCACGACGGCGGCGGCGCCGTCCGAGATCGGCGAGGAGGAGGCCGCCGTGATGGTGCCGTCGGCGGTGAAGGCCGGGCGCAGCTTGGCCAGCGACTCGGCGGTGGTGTCCGGGCGCACGCCCTCGTCGGTGTCGACCGGTGCGGGGTTGCCGCGGCCGCCGGCCGGGACCGGGGCGATCTCCTCGGCGAACCGGCCGGAGGTCTGCGCGGCGGCGGCCCGCTGGTGGCTGGCGGCCGCGAACGCGTCCTGCTCGGCCCGGGTGATCCCGAGCTTCGTGCCGCTGGTCTCGGTCGCCTCGCCCATCGAGATGCCGGCCCACGGGTCGGTGAGCCCGTCGAACGCCATGTGGTCGCGGGCCGTCACGTCACCGAACTTACGCCCGGCCCGCTGGTCGGTGAGCAGGTGCGGCGCGTTCGTCATCGACTCCATGCCGCCGGCCACCACGACGTCGAACTCGCCGGCCCGGATCAGCTGGTCGGCCAGGGCGATCGCGTCGAGGCCGGAGAGGCAGACCTTGTTGACGGTGATCGCCGGGACGGTCATCGGGATGCCCGCGGCGACGGCGGCCTGCCGGGCCGGGATCTGCCCGGCGCCGGCCTGCAGGACCTGACCCATGATCACGTATTGCACCTGGTCGGGGGCGACGCCGGCGCGCTCCAGGGCGGCGGCGATGGCGTGGCCGCCCAGGGCGGTGGCGGAGAGGTGCTTGAGATTGCCGAGCAGGCGCCCCATCGGGGTCCGGGCGCCACTGACGATGACGGAGCTGGTCACGGTCACGATCCCAATCTGCGACGAGGCTGGCCTTAACGATGAGTCAGGCCCGAGACTATCCGCATGACGGACGTCTCATCGAGCAACACCCGGCCCGAGAATGTCACAGCCGCCTTCGCCGAAGGCCTCGAGTTGCTGCGCATCGACCACGTGGGGATCGCGGTCCCCGACCTGGACGCGGCCATCGAGTTCTACGAGCGGAATCTCGGCCTCCGGTGCGTGCACGAGGAGACCAACGAGGAGCAGGGCGTCCGCGAGGCGATGCTGAGCGTGGGCGACGGCAGCGGGCCCCGGATCCAGTTGCTGGCGCCGCTGCGGCCAGACTCGGCGATCGCGAAGTTCCTCGACCGCAGCGGCCCCGGGCTGCAGCAACTGGCCTACACGGTGGCCGACGTGGAGGCGGCGGCGGCCGCGCTGCGGACCAAGGGGCTTCGCCTCCTGTACGACACGCCACGCCGGGGCACGGCCGGTTCGCGAATCAACTTCGTCCATCCCAAGGACGCCGGCGGGGTGCTGGTCGAGCTGGTCGAGCCGGCTTGAGAGGTAGCCCGGTCGGGTGATTCGACCTGACTGGTGACGGGCGGACTGGCAGGATCGGGGCCATTGAGCAGGGCCGACGACGTACGAGGACGAAGCCGGATCATCCGGAGCGCCGACTCAGCAGGTGGCGACGGGAGGACAGCTGACCATCCGGTGAGCCCGGTGACATGTCCGTTCGGCCCGGGACCCGACTACGCTCCTGGTCAAAGCTGATCTACGATGCGGTTCGGATGCCCGTCCGCTCTTGCATGTCCGCCCCCTTCTCGCCAGGATGGCGCAATGCCCCAGCAGCAGGATCAGAACCTGGCCTTCTTCGAGACCGCTAACTCGCAGCACGACTTCACCGTGGTTCTGCGGGGTTACGACCGTCACCAGGTCGACGGACACATCGGCCGGTTGCTCGCCGCGCTGAACCAGTCCGAGCAGGCTCGCGGTGAGGCCGAGCAGCGGATGAACGACGCCCAGCGTCGTCTGCGCCAGGCTGAGCAGCGCCTCAACGCGCTGGAGCAGAAGCTCGCCGACTCGAACAAGCTGCTGGAGGAGAACAACCGGCCGACGCTCTCCGGTCTGGGCACCCGGGTCGAGCAGATCCTCCGTCTCGCCGAGGAGCAGGCGAACGACCACCGCAACGAGGCCAAGCGGGAGTCCGAGGGCATCCTCTCCGCCGCCCGGCTGGAAGCGCGGGAGATCACCGACAAGGCGCGCGCCGAGGCCGCCGCCATGAAGGCCACCGCCGAGCGCGAGGCCGGCCAGTTGCGGACGCACGCCGAGCGTGAGGCCGCGGAGACCCGGGTGCAGGCCCGGCGCGAGGCCGACACCCTGCGCTCCGACGCGGACCGCGAGACCAAGCAGCTGCGCACGGTCACCGCGCACGAGGTCGCCGAGCTGAAGTCGACGGTGGAGCGCGAGGTCGCCTCGCACCGCGCCACCGCCGAGCGCGAGATCACCCAGGCCCGGGCCAAGGCGGCCCGCGAGGCCGAGGAGAAGCGCGCCGAGGCCACCAAGCTGCTCACCGACGCCCGTGACAAGCGCGACAAGGACCTGCAGGCCCTGGCTCTGGAGATCGCCGAGCGCCGGGAGAAGGCCGAGCGTGAGGAGTCCGAGCGGCACGCCGCCCAGGTCGCCGCCACCCAGAAGATGGTGTCCGAGGCCGAGGAGCGGGCCCGCGCCGCCGAGGACCGCGCCAAGGAGATCGAGCAGCGCGCCGAGACCCGCCGGGTCGAGTCGGAGCGCAGCGCCGCCGAGGCCGTCGAGAAGGCCCGCGCGCTCGCCGAGAAGACCGTCACCGAGTCGCGCACCGAGGCGAACCGGCTGCTCAGCGACGCCCGTACGGAGGCCGAGCTGACCACCCAGGCCGCCCGCCGCGAGGTGGAGGACCTGACCCGGCAGAAGGACGCCGTCACCAACCAGCTAGGCCAGATGCTGTCCGGCCTCTCCGGGCTCGTTCCCGGCGTCGGCGGTGGCGCCGCCGCGGTGAAGGCGGTGGCCGAGGCCGTCGCGCCGAAGGCAGCCGAGGCGCCGGCTCAGCGCGCTCCCGAGCAGCCCGCCGCGGAGCAGCAGGTCGAGGACGCCGAGCAGGCCGAAGCGGCCGAGACCGGTGACGAGCCGGTCGCTGCCAAGACCAACTCCTGAGATAGAGATATTCGACGCGTCGCCGCCGGGTTGCGGAGCCGCCGTGAGTACGCGACGGTGATTCCGCCGGGCGGTCGCGGTTCTTCGGGCCGTATCGGAGTTTCTCCGATACGGCCTCGCTCGTTTTCGCCGCGTAGCCTTGGGTTCTGGCAAGCCGGGGTCAGACAAATCGGTAACTACCCGCATAGTCCCTGCCAGCCCGGTGTGTATGCACACGCCCTGGGACGATGCGTATGTGAGGATGGACAGCATGTCGCACGGCGGTGAAATCTTCGGTCTCAGCGGGGACTCGGCCACCGAGCCCAGCTTCGAGACCGCTCTCCGGGGCTACGAGAAGAAACAAGTCGAGCGATACGTGGCCCGCGCCGAGAACGAGATCGCCGCGCTGGCCGCCGAGCGGGAGCAGGCCTATTCGCAGCTCCAGGCCATGAGCTCGCAGATCGAGCGGCTGCAGCAGGAGATAACCCAGGTTCGCCGGCAGTCCGGCGCCGTCGGCGAGGTCTCCTTCCGGCACCTCGGCCCACGGGTCGAGCAGATCCTCGCGCTGGCCGAGGAGCAGGCCGAGGCGATCAAGGCGTCCGCCACCGACGACATCGCGAGCCGGCTCGCCGAGGCGGAGCGGATCCGTGCCGAGGCCGAGGCGCACGCCCACGACGGCATCCGGGACTTCGAGATCGCCCTGGCCGCACGCCGGGCCGAGGAGGAGAAGGCGGACGCCGCGAAGCGGGCCGCCACCGAGAAGCACGTGGCCACCGCCCGGCAGAACGCCGAGCAGACGCTGAAGGAGGCGGAGACCGTGCTGACCCGGTCCCGCGCCGAGGCGCAGGCGCTCACCGACAAGGCCGTGCAGGAGGCGCAGCGCACCAAGGCCGAAGTGGACGGTTACGTGCAGTCCACCCGGGTGCAGGCGGAGCAGGAGCTCAAGGCCCTCCGGGAGAAGGCGCAGCAGGAGATCGCCGCGAAGCGGGCGGCCGCCGAGCGGGAGCACTCCGAGCTCAAGGCCTCGGTCGACCAGGAGCTGGCGCTGCGCCGGCACTCGGTCCTCGAGGAGCTCAACCAGATGCGCACCGGGGTCGAGAAGCAGTGCGCCGACCTGCGCAGCGAGGCCGATCGGTACGCCGAAGAGGTCCTCCGCCGGTCGGACGAGCAGGCCACCGCGGTTCGCAAGGAGATCGCCGCTCAGCAGGAGAAGATCGCCCAGGCCGGCCGTGATCTGGAGGCCGCGCTCGCCAAGATCGCCGAGGCGGAGATCCGCCGGGCCACCGCCGAGCAGCAGGCCCAGGACTCGGAGACCGAGGCCGAGCGGGTCGAGCAGCGCCTCGCCGAGACCCAGCAGAATCTGGAGGCGGAACTCAAGCGGGTGGCCGAGGCCGAGCGCGCGGGCGAGGCCGCCGAGCGGCGCGCCGCCGAGGTTCGCCGCCAGGTGCAGAAAGAGGCGAAACGGGTGGCCGAGCTCGCGGCGGCGGCGGTGCTCGCGGCCGCTGCCTCTCCGGAGGACCAGGAGGCGTACGCCGAAGCCGAGCCGCAGACGGCCGCTCCGCAGACGCAGGCCGCTCCGGCCACCGCCACCGCCGCGGTCCCGGCCGCCCCGGCCACCGCGGAGACCACCCAGCAGGTGCAGCCGGCGAAGGTCACCGCCTCGGCGAAGGTCACCGTCCCGCAGGCGAGCCGGGTCCCGGCCGACGCCGAATAAGCGATCGTCGACACGCCGTCCCCACCCGGCTAGCGGGGACGGCGTGGCAGCGATAACTTCCGAGGATGTCCGCTGCTGCCGAAGAAGAGCCGAAGACCGCCGACGAACCGGCCGACGAGGAGCACGCGGACGACGAGGGCCGCTACGGTGAGCCGGGCAGGCCGCTCAACCGGCGCAGTCCGTTCCTCTTCGGATTCCTGTTCGGGCTCGGCGTCCTCCTGGCGTACGCGCTGTTCCTCGGGGTCCGCAACGCCGCCTCGATCCTGGTCCTGATCTTCATCGCGCTGTTCCTGGCGATCGGCCTGAACCCGGCCGTCGACCGGCTGCGCCGCTGGGGCATGCGCCGCGGGTTCGCCGTCGCGATCGTGGCGCTGAGCGTCGTCGGCCTGCTGGTCGGCGGGCTGATCGCGCTGATACCGCCGCTGGTCACCCAGACCACCGAGCTGATCAACAACGCGCCCGAGGTGATCGAGAGCCTGCAGCGCTCCGAGACGGTGAACGACCTGGTGCAGCGCTACGACATCGCCACCAAGGTGCAGAGCGCGATAAACGCGGGAACCGTCGGCAACGCGGTGGGCGGCGTGGTCGGCGGCGCCCGGCTGCTCTTCGGGACGGTCTTCAACATCCTGACCGTGCTGGTGCTGACGATCTACTTCATGGCCGCCTTCGAGCGGATCAAGGAGGCCGGCTACTCGCTGGTCCCGGGCTCGCGCCGGGAGCGGGTGCGGCTGCTCAGCGACGAGATCCTCACGAAGGTCGGGGCGTACATGGTGGGCGCGCTCGCGATCGCCATCCTGGCCGGGGTGAGCACCTTCGCGCTGGCCCTGGCCCTCGGGCTGGCGTTCCCGTTCGCCCTCGCCGTCGTGGTGGCGGTCTGCGACCTGATCCCGCAGATCGGCGCGACGCTCGGCGCCGTGGTGGTGAGCCTGGTCGGCCTCGCCTCGTCGGTCTCCGACGGCATCGTCTGCATCATCTTCTTCATCGTCTACCAGCAGATCGAGAACTACCTGATCTATCCGAACGTGATGCGTCGCTCGGTCAAGGTCAGCGACGTCGCCGCCCTGGTCGCGGCGCTGGTCGGCGTGGGACTCTTCGGCGTGATCGGCGCCCTGGTCGCGATCCCGATGGTGGCCGCCATTCAGCTGATCATGCGAGAGGTCCTGGTCCCCTCCCAGCAGGATCGCTGATTGACTCTCCTCAGTAGATTCCCGGCATGACCCTCAGGATCGCCGTGCTCCTGGCCGTGATCGGGACGACGCTCGCGGCGTGCGGCAGCGAACCGGCCGACGCGGTCGTCGGCGCGCCCGGCGCCGCTGCCGTCACCGCCGAGGCCGTGCGGGCGCTGGAGGCCGACCCGGCGTTCGGGCGAGAGACCACCCGGGAGGCCGGCTGGTCACCGCTCTGCGTGGGCAGGCCGATGGGGCTGTCACCGGACGCCGATCACCGCACCGTCTATGCCTGGATCCACTGCAAATGGGTGCCCGCCGAGGGGACCGGGACCGATCTGCCCGCGCTCGCCTCGCCCGTCGCGATCCACCTGACCTCGCCGTTGCGGTACGAGCTGCCGGCCGACGGCGAGGATTACCCGGAGTCGGTCCGGGAGATCTTCCCGCCGAACCTCCGGGAGACCGCCGGCGGCGGCAGCCCGGAGGAGAGCGCGATGCTGGCCGAGCTGGACGCCAGGGTCGCTCAGCAGGCGCGTTAAAGACCCTCGGGGACGGGCTTGTCGGCGAAGGCGGCGACCGTGCGGTCCGCGTAGGCGTTCATGTCGCCGGTCTCCATCGGCCCGTCCCAGGTACGCGGCAGCGGCGTGGCGGCGTCCGGGGCGACCCGGCGGACGATCTCGTCGAGGATCTTCTCGGCGTCGCCGACCCAGAGGTGCTTGCCGCCCTCGACCGGGACGACCTCGCACTGCGGGATCGCGGCGAACCGTTCCTTCGCCTCGGCCGGGCGCAGGTAGTCGTCGAACTCCGGGATGATCGCGGTCACCGGCTTGCCGTCGGTGGCCCAGGCCTCCAGGTGCTCGGGCTTCGAGAAGCGCAGCGGCGGGGAGAGCAGGATCGCGCCGTTCACCGCCGGGTCCAGGCCGTACATCAGGGTCAGGTCGGTGCCGAACGACCAGCCCACCAGCCAGATGTTCGGCAGGTCGGCGAACTCGGCGAACTCGATGGCGGCGGCGACGTCGTACTTCTCGTCGACGGCCGACGAGAACTCGCCTCCGCTCGTACCCCGGACCGAGGTCGTCCCCCGGGTGTTGAAGCGCAGCACCGCGATCCCCGCCAGCGCGGGAAGCCGCCAGGCGGCCTTGCGGTAGATGTGGCTGTCCATCATGCCGCCGTGGGTGGGCAGCGGGTGCAGGCAGACGAGGGTGGCCACCGGCTCCCGGTCGAGCGGGCGGGCCAGCTCACCGACGAGGGTGACGCCGTCAGCGGTGTGCAGCTCGATCTCCTCGCGGTTCGCCGGGAGGATCGAGTTGGCCCTGATCTGGTTGCTCACTGATCAACCATAACGAGGAGCGTTGCGCGACCGCTCCACACCGGGGGCACGCCTGTCCCGCGCCCGCCAGCAACCGGTGTGCCAGTGCCGCCGGTCGGACTCGTCGCCGTAGCCGTCGGCCGGCCACGCCACGATGTGTGCGACGCCCGGCCGGATGTCCTGCATGCAGCCCGGGCACCGGTAGACCTTGACCGCGGCCTGCCCGAAGATGTTGCGCACCATCCACTCGCCGTCCTGCCACTGCTGAACGCGGTCCTCGGTGATGCCGGGACGGTCGGCGCTGCGCTCGTCGGCTTCGGAGCGGCGGGGGCGATTGCGGCGGGGGCTCACAACGTCAAGAGTACGTAGTGACTCGCTGGTAACAATCACCCTAGACTCCGTACATGACGGCGACTCACGTTCCCGGCCTGCCCGTGATCGAGGACGGCTGGTTGATCTCCACGAACCCGGCCACCGGCGACGAGGCCGGGCGCGTCCCGGTCGCCGACGAGAAGGCCGTCACGGCCGCCGTCGAACGCGCCAAGGCCGCCTCCACCTGGTGGCAGAGCCTCGGATTCGAGGGCCGCAAGGTGCGGCTGCTGCGCTGGCGCTCCCTGCTGGTCGAGCGCATCGAGGAACTGGCCGAGCTGACCCACCGGGAGGCCGGCAAGCCGGTCACCGACGGGATCATCGAGGTCACCGCGGCCGTCGAGCACCTGGACTGGGCCGCCAAGAACGCGAAGCGGGTGCTCGGACCCCGCAGGATGCGCACCCGGCTGCTGCTCGCCGAGCACACCGGCCACCTGGAGTACCAGCCGTTCGGCGTGGTCGGCGTGATCGGCCCGTGGAACTACCCGATCGTCACGCCGGTCGGCCCGATCAGCGGCGCGCTCGCGGCCGGCAACACCGTCGTCTTCAAGCCCAGCGAGTACACGCCGGTCGTCGGCCAGTGGCTCGCCGACACGTTCGCCGAGGTGGTTCCCGAGCACCCGGTGCTACAGGCCGTGCACGGTCTCGGCGACGTCGGCGGGGCGCTCTGCCGCTCCGGGGTCGGTAAGGTCTCCTTCACCGGTTCCACCGCCACCGGCAAGAAGGTGATGGCCGCCTGCGCGGAGAACCTGGTGCCGGTGGTCATCGAGGCCGGCGGCAAGGACGCGCTGATCGTCGACGCCGACGCCGATGTCAGCGCCGCCGCCGAGGCCGCCGTCTGGGGCGCCATGACCAACGCCGGGCAGACCTGCATCGGCATCGAGCGGGTGTACGCGGTCGCGCCCGTCTACGACCGGTTCGTCGAGGCCGTCGTGGAGAAGGCCGGCAAGCTGCGGACCGGCCAGGAGATCGGCCCGATCACCATGCCGAAGCAGCTCGACATCATCCGCGACCACATCGAGGACGCGCTCGCCAAGGGCGGCCGGGCGGTGCTCGGCGGCGCCGACGCGGTGCAGGCGCCCTATGTGGCGCCGACGGTCCTGGTCGACGTCCCGGAGGACTCGGCGGAGATCCGGGAGGAGACGTTCGGCCCGACGCTCACGATCACCAAGGTGCGTGATGCCGAGGAGGCCGTCGAGAAGGCCAACGACACGGCGTACGGGCTGGGTGGCTCGGTCTTCGGCAAGAAGAACGCCATCCGCATCGCCCGCCGCCTGCGCTCCGGCATGGTGGCCGTCAACGGCACGCTCACCTTCGTCGGCATGGGCAACCTGCCGTTCGGCGGCGTCGGCGAGTCGGGCTTCGGGCGGATCCACGGCGAGGACGGTCTGCGTGAGTTCGCCCGTCCGAAAGCGATCACGGTCCGGCGGGCCCGGTCGCTGCTGCCGGCGATGACGTTCGAGCGGACCCCGGCCCAGGTTCAGCAGATCGTGAAGGCACTGCGCCTCCTCTACGGCCGCAAACCCTGAGGCCTAGGCTGACCGGGTGGTGGATCATCCGGCGGTCGAGGTCAGCAATCTGAACGTCAGCTACGGCTCCACGCCGGTCCTGGTCGACGTCGGCCTGGTCGTGCCGGCCGGCGCCGGCGTCTGCGTGACCGGTGAGAACGGCATCGGCAAGTCGACGCTGCTGCGCTGCGTGAGCAGCCTGCAGCAGCCGGACTCGGGCGAGATCCGGGTCTTCGGCGGCGATCCGGGCGACACCCCGGAGTTCTGGCGTGCCGTGGTCACCACCGTCGAGCCGCCGACCTGGTACCCCGGCCTCACCGCCCGCGAGCACGCCGAACTGGTCTGCCGCGCACACGGGATGGATCTGCCGGCGATCGACTCCGTCGTCGGCGAGGCGTTCGAGCGGTTCGGGCTGGCCGGACACGCCGACGCCATCCCGCCGTCGCTCTCGTCCGGTCAGAAGCAGCGGCTCACGCTGGTGCTGGCGCTGATCCGGCCCAGCTCGCTGCTGATCCTCGACGAGCCGGAGCAGCGCCTCGACCCGGACGGCAAGGCCGCCGTGGCGGCGATGCTCGCCGAGTACCTCGCCGACGGCGGATCGCTGCTGATGGCGAGCCACGACGACGCGTTCGCCGCCGCGTCCGGCGCCTCGGTGACCACGATGGACTCGCTGTGAGCGACGCCACCGTCCCGCTGCGCCCGGTCCGCCGCTGGATCCACGCCACCCAGTCGTCGCATCGCGAGCGCGGCGCCACGCTGAGCAACGTCTACGTCGGCGTCCTCTTCGTGGCGATCGCCTCCGCCGTCTTCGAACGCCAGCTGACGGCCGTGTTCTGGCCCGCCGACCCGGCCCTGTCCGGCCTGGCCGGCGTCGCCGTGGCGGTGATCTGCGGCGCCCTGCTGCTGCTCGCGCTGCGGCAGATCGGCCCGATCACGATGAGCCGGCCGGCCTCCTACTTCCTGCTGACCGCGCCGGTGAGCCGCCGCCGCCTGCTGCTGCCCTCGGTGCGTCTCGCCGCGGCCGGCGCGGCGCTGGCCGGCGCGGCGGCGGCGTTCGCGATCCTCGGTCACGCCGGCCGGCGTGACCAGCTCTCCGACGTGCTGATCCTCGCCGGCGCCCTGACCGGGCTGCTGATCTTCCTGGTGGCGGCGTTCGCGCAGGTCATGCCGCGCGGCTCGGTGGTGCTGGACCGCCTCGCGTCGCTGGCGCTCGCCGTCGGCCTGGGTGAGCTGGTCGCGGAGTCGGCCGGGTGGACGCCACCCGCTCTCGCCGGGCCGCCGCCGGCCATCTCGCTGCTTCCGCTCGCGCTGGTCATCGTGGCGGGCTTCGCCTTCCTCGTACGCGCGACAGCGCGCACCCGCAACGACCGCATCCTGGAATCCGCGAAGACCACCGGCACCCTCTTCGACGCGGCGTTCGGCATGGAACCGTCCTGGGTGGCCGACATGGTCGAGCGGCGGTACTGGGCGAAGCGGCGCCTGCGGTCCACCCGCCTGCCGGCCCGGTTCCCGATCCTGACCGGCCAGGACCTGCTCCTGGCCGGACGCCGGTTCCCCCGCCTGATCTGGCTGCTCGGCGCCACCGCCCTGCCGCTGCTGCTGACGTCCGCCCCGAGCTGGCTGCTCGCGATCGTCCTGCTGCTCGCCACGATGATCGCGGCCCGGACCACCGCGGCCACCATCAAGACCGACGCCGGCAACCCGGTCATGTCCCGGCTCCTCGGCCTGAACTCCCGCGAGGCCCTCTACCAGCGGCTGTGGGTGCCGACGGTGCTGGCCGCGATCTGGGCCACCCTGGCGCTGACCCTGCTGCAGCTGACCGGCAACCTGCCCGCCGGACCGTGGTGGGCGCTGGGCCCGGCGATCGCCCCGGCCGCCGCGGCGGCAGCGGCCCGGCACGCCCGGGTCGGCTTCGTCCGCAACGACCTGCTGCCGCTGGACACTCCGATGGGTACGGTCTCGACCGGCCCGCTGGTCAACTCCCTCGCCGGCCCGGACATCCTGCTGCTGGCGCTGCCGACGCTGATCGCCCTGGCCCAGGACGACCCGCTGCCCTGGACGACGGTCCTCCTGCAGGCCGCGCTCGCCGTCTTCGGCGCCCGGGCCTACGTCAACGCCACGACGTCCGACACCCGCACGGAGCTGACCCCCCGCTGAGGCCGCCCTCATCCGGCCGCGAACGCGCGCGGACGGTCGGTGTCAGAAGAGGGTCAGCTCGTTGCGCTCCATGCCACGGAGCTTGTCGTAGTCGACGACCACGCAGCGGATGCCTCGGTCGGTGGCGAGCACGCGGGCCTGCGGCTTGATCTCCTGGGCCGCGAAGACGCCTTTCACCGGGGCGAGCAGCGGGTCGCGGTTCATCAGTTCGAGGTAGCGGGTCAGCTGCTCGACACCGTCGATCTCGCCACGGCGCTTGATCTCGACGGCGACCGAGCCGCCGTTCTCGTCCTTGCAGAGCAGGTCGACCGGGCCGATGGCGGTCATGTATTCGCGGCGGACCAGGGTCCAGCCCTCGCCGAACGTCTCCGGGTGCGCCGCGAGCAGCTCCTGCAGGTGCGCCTCGACACCGTCCTTGACCAGGCCGGGGTCGACGCCCAGTTCGTACGAATAATCCTGGAAGATCTCCTCCAGGGTGATCCGCAGCTCCTCGCCGGCCTTGTTCACCACCTTCCAGACGCCCTCCGACTCCTGCAGCTTGCAGGGCGGGCTCATCCAGTTGAGCGGCTTGTAGGCACGATCGTCGGCGTGGATCGACACCGATCCATCGGCCTTCACCATCAGCAGCCGGACGGCCGGCGGGAGGTGGGCTGACAAACGCCCGACGTAGTCCACTGAACACTTCGCGATGACCAGACGCACCGTGCGACAGTAGCCCACACTGCGGCACGTGCAGGGCGGTGCCATGCTGAGTACGTGTTCGAAGTCTTGACCGGCACCGGCCTGGCGGCATCCGCGGGCCTGAATGCGTATATCCCTCTGCTGACGATGGGCGTGCTCGCCCGGTTCACCGACGCGATCGACCTGCCGTCCGGCTGGTCCTGGCTGTCGAACGGCTGGACCCTGACGATCCTGGCCGTTCTGCTGGCGATCGAAGTGGTGGCCGACAAGGTCCCGGTCGTCGACCACTTCAACGACGCGGTGCAGACGTTCGTCCGGCCGACCGCCGGTGGCCTGGCGTTCGGCGCCGGCTCGACGTCCGAGACGGTGACGGTGGCCGACCCGGGCGCGTTCTTCAGCTCACACGCGTGGGTGCCGATCGTCGCGGGCGCGGTGATCGCGCTCGGGGTCCATGGAGTGAAAGCGGCATCCCGGCCGGTCGTGAACGCCACCACCGCGGGTTTCGGCGCGCCGGTCGCCAGCACCGCCGAGGACGTCGGCAGCGTGGTCATGTCGGTCCTCGCGATCGTGCTGCCGATCCTCGTCCTGATCGGGCTGGCGTTCCTGCTGTTCTTCTCGTTCTGGGTGATCCGGCGACGCAACAGGCGCCGGGAGGCGAGAGAGGCCGGAGAAGACAGGGCTGTCGATACGCAACGCCTCTTTGGTTGACTCTTCCGGTGGCCGCTCTCGCTGTACCCGTCTTCACACTGTCCGCGTGGCTGGCCTGTTACCTGCTCGGCCGGGATCCAGGTCGGACGGTGCTGCGCTGGGCGTCGGCAGCGCTGTGGGCGTACGCCGTCGGGCTCTTGATCTTCACGGTCGCGGAAGACAGCGCCGTCGCCCAGATCTGGCTCTGCCTGCCGGCGCTGGGCTGGGCGGGCGCGATCGTCGCCCTGCTGCCGCTGACCCCACGGGAACGTCGTCCGATCGACCGTGGCGCGCTGGTGCTGGGGCTGCTCTTCCTGGGCATGGTGATCGCGCTGCCGCCGATCGGCCGGCTGGTGGCGCTGACGCCGCTGGCGGGCGCGCTGACGCTGCTCTGGCGGGGACGTGCGCAGGTGTTCCCGCCTCGGCTGCCGGCCGCCATGACGATGCTGGCCGTGCTCTACGCGGCGGCGCTGGCTCTGCTGCTGACGCCGTCGGCGAACGCTGCGGTCCCGGCGCTCGCGGCGCTCGGCGTCGACCTGCTGGCCGCCGGCTACCTGATCGCGGTGGCGCACGCCGTGGAGACCGGCGAGCGGCTGCGGCCGGACCTGCGGCGCTCGGTGACCGGCGCGATCGCGGTGACGGTGCTGGCCGGGGTTCCGGTGGCGATCACCGTGATGCTGTCACCGGGCCACGACGTGATCGTGGTGCTCCAGTTCATGATCCTGGCGGTCGCCGCGGCCGGCGTCGGGCTGTCCAGCCGGGTGCGCCGGCTGCTGGACCGGGTGGCGCTCGCCGACGAGGGGCCACTGAGGACGGACCGGGCGACGCTCTTCTCCAACGCGGAGGCGCTGCTGCGCCGCCGGGAGCGCCGCCGGCTGGAGGCGATCAGCGAGCCGGAGTTCCTGCGGCTGACCCGGCGGGCGCTCTCCGACTTCGGCGACCTGGACCGGCTGACCCGCAGCCCGCTCACCGATCTGCCGGTGGTGGAGCGGCGGCTGGCCGACCGGGAGGACTCACCCCGGCTGCGGGCCCGCGAGCTGCGGGCGGTGCTGCGGGAGTCGGTGTCGGCGCTGCGGCCACCGGGCCCGTTCGGGACGGCCGACGAGTGGCGCTACTACAACGTGCTGCAGTTCTGCTGCGTGCTGGGCATCGATCCGTACGCCCGGCGTCCCCGCACCGACGGCATGAGCCGTGAGGCACGGCTCGCGGCGGACTGGTTCCGGCGGTACGTGCCGAGGGACGTGACCCGGCAGTGGCAGCAGGAGGCCGGCATGATCGTCGCGGGCCGGCTGTGGGAGGAACTGAGCGGCCGTAACCTGCATGAGATCACGACACGCAACGGCTAAATGCCCGAATTGGGCAGATATGGCTAAACTCCCCCAACATGGACTCCGGGGGTGCGCGTGGGTAGTCACCGCAACGCGTTGGTCGCCGCTGTCCGGCAGGAACTCGCCGAGGCTCGGGGCACCGCACGAGCGGTGCTGGCCGCCGCGGAAACCGCACGGGGCGAAGCTCAGCACCGCAAAGGGCTGGTGCGGGAGGCGTACGCCACCTGCCTGAACCAGCTGGCCGCGGCGCGCGAGACGGCCCGTGACGACATCCAGCGGCGGTACCGCAGCGAGGCGGTACGGCTTGCCGGTCACCTGCGCGGACTCGCCACGGTCAGCGCGACGGGCGCGGCCGGGGCGCCGTGGCGGGTGTGGGCGCCGAGCGAGCCGGAGCCGGGCGGACGTCCCGGCCTGCTGCGCATCGGCACGATCGCGTTCGAGGAGACGGCCGCCCTGCCCGGGCTGGTGCCGCTGCTCGACGCGGCACACCTGCACCTGGCCGGGCCGCCCGCGGTCCTCGATCAGGTGATCACCGGGCTGCTGCTGCGGGCGCTCGGCAGCACCCGGCCCGGCGACGTGCGGCTCACCGTCTACGACCCCGAGCAGCTGGGCGGCATACTCGCGCCGTTCGCCCCGCTCTCCCCGTCGCTGGTCGGGCCGGGCGCGCTCGGGTCGCTGCTGGACGAGCTGGTCGAGCACATCTGCCGGGTCAACGAGATGCCGGGGCCGCGTACCGAGCCGTGGCGGCTCGTCGTCCTCCTCGCCGACCGGGCCACCGCCGCCGAGATGACGGCTGTCCAGCGGGCGCAACTCGATCGGATCGTCCGCAACGGTGTGGCTGCCGGCGTACATCTGCTGGTCCGCGGTCTTGATCTGGAAGAACACGCGAGCGTCGAGCGGATCGTGGTGTCCGAGCGGACCGCCTACTGCGACTCGCTGGGCCCGCTGGCGATCACCCTCGACCCGCCACCGCCGGCGGACCGGGTCGCCGCGTTCTGCAAGGCGGCGGCCGATCGGCTGCGGGCCGGACCGGCGCCGGCGAAGCTCAGCGACCTGGAGCCGCCGAAGTTCTGGGCTGCGTCGTCGGCGTACGGGCTGCCCGCACCGATCGGCGACTGCACCGACGGGACGATGGTCGAGGTGCCGCTCGGCGACGAGTTCCCGCACGCGCTGATCGGCGGCCCGTCCGGATCCGGCAAGACCAACCTGATCCACGTCTGGCTCGGCTCGCTGGCCACCCGGTACGGACCCGAGGAGCTGGCGCTCTACCTGCTCGACTTCAAGGAGGGCGTGTCGTTCGCGCGGTACGCCCCCGGGTCACGCGATCCCAGCTGGCTGCCGCAGGTCCGGCTGGCCGGCATCAACATCAACGCGGACCGCGAGTTCGGCCTGGCGATGCTGCGGCACCTCGCCGAGGAGCTGCGCACCCGGTCGCTCGCCGGGAAACGGCACGGCGCCGGCACGCTCGCCGAACTGCGGGCCGCCGACCCGGACGGCCACTGGCCGCGCATCGTCGCCGTCGTCGACGAGTTCCAGGCGCTGATCACCGGGCGGGACGCGGTCGCCGAGGAGGCGGCCGGCCTGCTCGAGGACATCGCCCGGCGCGGCGGCCCGCAGGGCGTGCACCTGATCCTCGCGTCGCCGGACACGATCGGGGTGCAGTCGCTCGCCGGCTGCTTCCCGCTGCGGATCGCGCTGCCGAAGGCCCGCCGGATCCTGCCCGACGACAACCTGGCGGCCGCTGTCATCCCCCGCTATCACGCCGTCGTGAACACCGCCTCGGGCGCGGCCGGCGCCAACCGGATCGTCCGGCTGCCCGACGCCGGCGACCGGACGGTCTGGCGGACCCTGCAGCGGCGGCTCTGGCGGTCCCGGCCGGTCGGCTGCGAGGAACCCCGCCTCTTCGACGGCAACGCGGTGCCACGGCTGCCGGCGGCGTACCGGGCCGCGGCCTCCACGCTCGAACCCGGATCCTCCCCCGGCGCCGTGCTCGGCGAGCGGATCGACGTGGCGGCGCGACCGGCCCGGCTGCGGCTCGGACGGATGCCCGGACGCAACCTGGCGGTGCTCGGCGCCCGCACCGACGAGGCGTGCGACGTGCTCTCGGCGGCCGCGCTGTCGCTGGCGGCGCAGGGTCCCGCCCACTTCAGCGTCATCTGCCTGGCGCCCGAGGCGGAACGGGCGGCGGCCCGGCTGGTCGCCGAACTGCCGGTCGCCGACTGGTACGACTCCTCGGACGTGACGTTCGACCTGCCCGCCGCCGAGGTGCCGCACTACGTCCTCGGGTACGCGCTGGACGCGGCCGGCCCGGCGCACCGCGAGTCGCTGCGGGCGCTGCTGGACACCGGACCCGAGCGGCGTACGCACGTGCTGGGCTGGTGGCGTACCGTCCCCCGGCTCCGCGACGACCTGGGCGGCCTGAACGCCGGCTTCGACGCGATCGGCGCCTGGGTGGCCCTCGACGTGCCCGGCGCCGACCTGACGCCGCTCTACCCGCAGCCCGGCGGCCCGGTCTGGTACCCGCGCGCCCGGCGGGCCCTGTTCTTCGACCGTTCCGTGCACCGCACACCCGAAGTGATCATCCCGTACGAGGTGAACAGTGACCACACGTGACCGGCAGCCGCTGGGGCGCGACTACCAGCTGATGGTGAGCGCCCTGGCCGAGGTGAACAAGCGCCGCGACACCGAGCTGGACAGCGCGGAGCAGGCGTACCAGGACAACGCGGCACGGGCGGCCGGCGAGCTGGCCCGCGCCGAGCACGACGCGCTCACCGCCGACCGCTGGGCCGGCGCCGCGGCCGCTCAGGTCCTCGACGTGGACCGGGAGGCGGCCCGGCTCTGGGACCAGCTGCGCCGGGCACGCGGGATGCGGGTGCGGGCGCTCGGCGAGATGCCGGAGCCCGCCCCGATCGAGGCGATGCCCCGGGTGGCACTTCAGCGGCGCCCGTCGGAGGAGTCCGGCGCCGGCACCGCGCTGACGCAGGGCCGGCAGTCGCCCCGGGTGTTACTGGCCCGCGCGCAGGACCGGATCGACGTGACGGTCCGCCCGGCCCGGCACAGCCTCAACCGCTGGATCTTCCCGCTGCTGCCGCTGGTGGGCGCGCTCTGCGCGGCGCTGGCCGGTCTCGTCGCCGCCGGGTTGGTGACCTTCGGGGGTACGGAGGTGCCCGGTGGCGTGATCATCCGCGGGATCGGGTGGCTGGGCTTCCTGGTCGCGCCGTCGACCGGGGTGCCGGTGGCCGCCCTGCTCGCGCACCGGCGGCTGCACGCCAGGCTGGACATCGGCGGCATCGGGCTGACCCTGCTCGGCGGCATGGTGGCGGCCACGGCGCTGTCCCTGTTGTTCGCCGCGCAGCGCTGACACCGTCAGTAGGTGTAGAAGCCCTTGCCGGTCTTGCGGCCCAGGTCGCCGGCCGTGACCATGCGCTGCAGCAGCTCCGGCGGGAAGAACTTCTCGTCGGCGGTGTCCCGGTAGATGTTGCCGGCCGCGTTGAGCATGACGTCGAGGCCGGTGAGGTCGACCGTGGCGAGCGGGCCCATGGCGTGCCCGAAGCCCAGCTTCATGACCGTGTCCAGGTCCTCGGCGCTGACGACGCCGGACTCGACCAGCTTGATCGCCTCGACCAGGATCGCGGAGAAGAGCCGGTTCGACACGAAGCCGGCGACGTCGCGCTTCACCTCGACGCAGGTCTTGCCGACGCCCTCGGCGAACGAGCGGGCGGCCGCCAGGGTCTCGTCCGACGTCTGGTAGCCGCGGACCAGCTCGACCAGCTTCATCATCGGGACCGGCGAGAAGAAGTGGATGCCGACCACCGACTCCGGGCGCGAGGTGGCGGTGGCGATCTGGGTGATCGGGATGGCCGACGTGTTGGTGCCGAGCACCGCGTCCGCCTTGCAGATCTTGTCGAGCTGCTTGAAGACCTCGTGCTTCGCCTCGATCTTCTCGAAGATCGCCTCGACCACGATGTCGGCCTCGGCGGCGGCGTCCAGGTCCGTGGTGGTCGTGATCCGGGACAGGGTGGCCTCGACGTCCGCCTCGGCGATCCTGCCCTTCACGGCGAACCGGGTCAGCGACTCCTCGATCGCGGCCAGGCCGCGGCTGAGCGAGGCGTCGGTGACGTCCCGGATGGTGACCTGCCACCCGGCCTGCGCCGAGACCTGCGCGATGCCGGAGCCCATCAGACCGGATCCGATGACCGCGAGACGACCCGCCATAGTCCACTCCTTCGTCGTGGTAAGTCGCCTCACCTTAACGGGGTTACTTAACGAAGCCTCAGGGCGGTTCTCGATCGGGGCAATTCCCCAGAAATCGGCGCTGAGCGGTGCCACACTGTGCCCATGGCCACGAGCGACGGCTGGTACCTCATCGGACCGTTGATCGCCGTCGGTCTGGTCGGCTTTCTCGGCGCGGTCTTCTGGCGGATGGGCCTGCAACCCACCGGCGCCCCCGGCTCCACCAGCGGGGACCCGGACGGTCTCTCGATCTTCTCCGAGTGCGAGGACTACGGGCTGCTCTGGCCCGCGGCCGTCACGGAGGACCCCGAGGTCGCCGACGAGATCCGGCGGCTGCTCGCCGATGCGGGCATCCGAGCGACGAGCGCGACCCGCCGGGACGGGCGGGTCAGCGTGCTGGTCTTCGCCGAAGAGGTGGAGGAGGCGCGCCGGTTGGCGCAGTCCTAGAAGTTGTACTCCGGCTCCGGGACGTCCGTCCGCTCCACCTCGACGCCCAGGTTGGCCAGGTCCGACACGAAGTCCGGGTAGCCCCGGTCGATGTGGTGCACCTCGCCCACCTCGGTCACCCCGTCCGCACAGAGGCCGGCGATCACCAGACCGGCGCCGGCCCGGATGTCGGTGGCCCGCACCGGCGCGCCGGAGAGCCGCTCCCGGCCGTTCACCACGGCGTGGTGCCCGTCGGTACGGATCTCCGCTCCCAGCCGGACCATCTCGTTCACGAACATGAACCGGCCGTCGAAGATGTTCTCGGTGATCAGCGACGAGCCCTCGGCCACCGTCGCCAGGCCCAGCGCCATCGGCAGCAGATCGGTGGCGAAGCCCGGGTACGGCAGGGTCACGATGTCGACGCCACGCGGCCGCTCGGTCATCCGCACCCGGAACTGGTTGTCGCCCGGCTCCACCGTCGCGCCGGCCGTCACCAGCTTGTCCAGCGCGATGTCGAGGAACTCCGGCCGGACACCCTTGACCGTCACGTCGCCACGGGTCATCACCGACGCGAACGCCCAGGTGCCACCGACGATCCGGTCGCCGACCGTGGTGTGCTCGACCGGCTTCAGGGGGCCGTCGACGCCTTCCACGATCAGGGTCGACGTACCGGCGCCCTCGATCTTGGCGCCCATCGCGGTGAGCATCTCGCAGATGTCGACGATCTCCGGCTCGCGGGCCGCATTGTCGATCTCCGTGACGCCGCGCGCCAGAACCGCCGCCATCAGCAGGTTCTCGGTCGCGCCGACGCTCGGGAAGTCCAGCCAGATCTTGGTGCCGCGCAGGCCCTGCGGCGCCGACGCGATCACGAAGCCGTGCTCGTTGGAGATCTCCGCGCCCATCCGGGCCAGACCGGACACGTGCATGTCCAGACCCCGGGAGCCGATCATGTCGCCGCCGGGCAGCGCCACTCGCACGTAGCCGCGGCGGGCCAGCAGCGGGCCGAGCACGCAGATCGACGCGCGCAGGCGCCGGACCAGGTCGTAGTCGGCCTCCGCGCCGGGCTCGGCGGGCACGTCGATGATCGCCTCGCTGCCCTTGAGCTCGACGTCGCAACCGAGCCGGCGCAGCACCTCGGCCATGATGGCGATGTCGGTGATGCGCGGGACGTTCGCCACCACGCTGCGGCCCTCGGCCAGCAACGCGACCGCCATCAGCTTCAGCGCCGAGTTCTTCGCCCCGCCGACGACGACGTCACCGGCAAGCCGGGCGCCGCCCTTCACCCTGATCACATCCACGCGGGCCATCGTAGGGTTCCTGCGCCCGTGCCGCCTCTTAGGGTAGGGCGCATGGCTGTTCATCTGACCCGCATCTACACCCGTACCGGCGACGCCGGCGAGACCCGGCTGGTCAACAACGAGGTCGCCCCGAAGACCGATCCGCGCATCGCGGCCTACGCGGACGCCGACGAGTGCAACGCCGCGCTGGGTGCCGCGCTCGCGCTGGGTGATCTGCCGCAGGACGTACGGGCCGTCATCGCCCACATCCAGAACGATCTCTTCGATCTGGGCGCTGACCTGGGGAACCCGTTGTCCACCGAGCCGCCCGCCTATCCCCCTTTGAGGATCACTTCGTCGTACGTCGACCGCCTCGAGCGATGGTGCGACGAGTACAACGAGCGCCTCACGCCGCTGGACAGCTTCATCCTGCCGGGTGGCACACCGGGCGCCGCCCTGCTGCACGTGGCCAGGACCGTCGCCCGCCGCGCCGAGCGCTCCGCCTGGGCCCTGATCGCCGCCGACCCGGACCGGACAGCGGTCGAGCCGGCCAAATACCTGAACCGCCTCTCCGACCTGCTCTTCATCCTCTCCCGGGTGGCGAACCCCTCCGGAGACGTGAAGTGGGTCCCCGGAGGGGTTCGCCCCTGAGTCGAGCCGTAGCCCGAGCACGTTCGGGAGGCGGGCGGGTCAGGCGGTGAGGGTGCCGTCGATGACCGTCACGGCGTGGCCGGCGAGCTCGGTACGGTCGCCGCGCAGTGCCACGCGGACATGGCCGCCTCGACGGGAAGCCTGGTAACCCGTCAGTTCGGTGCGACCCAGGCGAGCCGCCCAGTACGGCGCCAGAGCCGTGTGAGCGCTGCCGGTGACCGGGTCCTCGTCGACGCCTACGGCCGGGCCGAAGAAGCGGGAGACGAAGTCGTACCCCTCTCCCGCCGCCGCGGCCGTGACGATCACCCCGCGGTTCGACAGCGGGACGAGGGCCCGCAGGTCCGGGGTGACGGCACGGACGGTCTCCTCGTCGGCCAGTTCGACGAGGAGGTCGTCGGTGTCCGCTCCGGTGTGGTGCACGGCCTTCACCTCGGCGCCGAGGGCCGCGGCCAGGGCGGGCGAGGGCTCCACCGATGTGAGCGGGGCGGTGGGGAAGTCGAGGGTGATCAGCCCGTCCGCGCTCGTCGTCGCCGTGAGGATGCCGCTTCTAGTGGCGAATCGGACGTCCCGGACCGGTGACTCCCGGTGAGCGAGCACGTGGGCGGCGGCCAGAGTGGCATGTCCGCAGAGCGCCACCTCCACAGCGGGCGTGAACCACCGCAGCGCCCAGTCAGGTGCCTGATCCGATATTTCGGTATTGCTGGTAATCGGATGCAAGAAGGCCGTCTCCGCGTGATTCACCTCGGCCGCGACGCGCTGCATCCAGGCGTCGTCGGGGAAGGCGTCGAGAAGCACGACGCCGGCCGGCGCTCCGGAGAAGGGCTGCGAAGTGAAGGCGTCGACGATTCGGATACGCATGCGATCGACGGTAGAACAGTCCGTTCGGGCGACGGCCGGCTTACGGCTCGATCGGGCGCGGGCCGAAGACCGGCCGGCTGCGCAGAGCGCCCGGGTCACGCGGCGGTCCGGCCTCCAGCCAGGAGAGGAAGCCGGTGACGGTGGTCTCCGCCATCGCGATCTCGATCTGGCCGCCGCTGCTCGCGCAGCGCAGGACCACCCAGTGACCGGGCATGGTGAGCCGCTCCGGGCCGGTGGGCAGACGCCGCTCCTCGACCGTGAGCGAACGGCGATCGAGCACCCTCTTGGGGCGGATCGCCAGGCTGAACATGCGGTGGAAGCGGAGCTCGTCGCCGACGAACTGGCCGAGGCCGGGCGACCAGCCGCGCCCCGGGACCAGCGTGCTGATCCGGACCTGCAGCCGAATGGTTCCGCCGCCGGCCATCAGCAGCCGGCGGCGGAAGAAGATTGCGAAGAGGAGCGCGAGCAGCGCCGCGACGCAGATTCCGACGACTTCCAGAACCCGCATCGTCGGCGTCAGTGCGACTCGGGCGTAGCCGGCGTGGCGCTCTCGGCGAGCACCGTGACGCCGTTCGCGTCGATCGAGAGGAAGCCACCGGCCACGTCGTAGGTGAGCTGATCACCACCGGCGAGCTTCACCCGGACCTGGGACGGCTCCTTGAGCAGGCCGAGCAGCGGCGAGTGGCCGGGGAGGACACCGATCTCACCCTCGGTGGTACGCGCGACGAGCATCTCCGCCTCGCCGGACCACACCTTCTCCTCGACGGCGACGACCTCGACATGCAGCTGGTTGGCCACCTGGTCTCCTCTGACTGCAGAACCTGAACGGGTGAAGTCTAAACGGCTGCCTGCGTACGCGTGGTACGGGGTCAGCTGTTGACGTTGACGAACTCCGGGTGGTCGAGCAGGAAGGGCGCGATGTCGTCCTTCCGCACCGCCTCGAAGAACTCCTCGTAGTCGCCCTTGAGCTGTTCGCCGAGGTATTTGTTCGACCCCGGCTCGAACAGGCCGCCACCGGGCAGCTTGATCGTGGTCATGTCCTCGGTGTTGACGCCGCGCAGGGCGGTGGCCCAGTCGATCACGCTGTTGCCGCCGCCGTCGAAGGTGAGCGACTCACCGGCCGCGTCCAGGATCGAGAGCAGTTTCGACGGGTTGGAGATGACGTCCTTGCTCATCGCCTGCTTCGCCATGGCCTTGATGAACTGCTGCTGGTGCCGCTGCCGGTCGTAGTCGCCGTTGGGCAGCGTGTAGCGCTGGCGGACGTAGTCCAGGGCCTCCCACGCCTCCAGGTGGTAGGTGCCCTTCTTGTACGTCTTCTGCGGGCCCGTGTAGGGGTGCGCGCACTTGTCGCAGCCCGGGATGCGCGGGCGGGGCTTGCCGTTCGGCTGCAGGTGCTCGGACTTCACGTTCTGGTCGATCGTCATGGTGACGCCGCCCATGGCCTCGACGATGTCCTTGAAGCCGCCGAAGTTGACGATGGCGCCGGAGTCGAACTCCTTGATGCCGGTCAGCTTCGTGACGGTCTTCGCCAGCAGCTGGAAACCCTGCTTCACGTCGTGCTCGCCGTTGCCGACCGAGCTCCCGTACGACATGGCCGCATTGATCTTCGACTTGCCGCCCTTGAAGCCGGTCGCGGCGAAGGCCGGGATCTCCACGTAGAGGTCACGCGGGATGGAGAAGAGGTAGACCTGGTCCATCGAGGCCGGGATGTGCGCCACGATGATCGAGTCGGAGAGCGGCGCGGTCTTCGTGTCGCGCGGGTCGATGCCGGCGAGCAGGATGTTGATCGGGCCCTTGATCTCCGATTTCTGGGTGGCCGAGGCCGGGTCGCCGATCAGGCTGCCCCCGCCCGCGTCGACCGCGCCGGTGTACTTGGAGATCAAGGCGTTGCCACCCACCAGGACACCGCCGCTGACCACCATGAGCACACTGCCGAAGATCGCGCAGAGACGTGCCCACAGCGGCGTGCGGAGCTTGAAAGACTTAGCCACCCGATCCCCAACTCTCGGACCATCCGGAAGAAATGACCCCGGGATGTTCGCAGGATCATGCGAACGCGCGGCCAAGCATACCCAAGCTCAGGCCGAACTCCGGCACCTCGATTCCCATTCACAGCCTGCATGAACGCAGCGAAATGAAGCGAACACGCAGAAGCCGCGCTGGCATGTCGCCGGCGCGGCTTCCCACGTACAGAGAAGGCTCTATCAGCCCTTCATCAGCTCGTGCGCGTTCTTCTCGAGGTCCTCGAGGCCACCGCACATGAAGAAGGCCTGCTCGGGGTAGTTGTCGTACTCACCCTCGGAGATCTTCTTGAACGCCTCGATGGTCTCCTTCAGCGGGACCGTCGAGCCGGGGACGCCGGTGAACTGCTCCGCCGCGTAGGTGTTCTGCGACAGGAACCGCTCGATGCGGCGAGCCCGCTGCACCGTGACCTTGTCCTCCTCGGAGAGCTCGTCCATACCGAGGATGGCGATGATGTCCTGGAGGTCCTTGTACTTCTGCAGGATCCGCTGGACCTCACGGGCCACCGTGTAGTGCTCGGCGCCGACGAACTCGGGCGCCAGGATCCGCGAGCTGGAGGCCAGCGGGTCCACGGCGGGGTAGATGCCCTTGTCGGAGATCGACCGCTCGAGGTTGGTGGTCGCGTCCAGGTGGGCGAAGGTGGTGGCCGGCGCCGGGTCGGTGTAGTCGTCGGCGGGCACGTAGATCGCCTGCAGCGAGGTGATCGCCTTGCCCCGGACCGAGGTGATGCGCTCCTGGAGCTCGCCCATCTCGTCGGCCAGCGTGGGCTGGTAACCCACGGCGGACGGCATACGGCCGAGCAGGGTCGACACCTCGGAACCGGCCTGGGTGAACCGGAAGATGTTGTCGATGAAGAGCAGCACCTCCTGGTTCTGGACGTCCCGGAAGTACTCCGCCATGGTCAGAGCGGTCAGGGCGACCCGGAGGCGGGTGCCCGGCGGCTCGTCCATCTGGCCGAAGACCAGAGCGGTCTTGTCGAGAACGCCACCCTCGTCCATCTCCAGGATGAGGTCGTTGCCCTCACGGGTGCGCTCGCCGACACCGGCGAACACGGAGGTACCACCGAAGTTGCGGGCAACCCGGATGATCATCTCCTGGATGAGCACCGTCTTGCCCACGCCCGCGCCACCGAACAGGCCGATCTTGCCACCGCGCACGTACGGCGCGAGCAGGTCGAGCACCTTGATGCCGGTCTCCAGCATCTCGGTCTTCGGCTCGAGGTCGGCGAACGCCGGGGGCTTGCGGTGGATCGCCCAGCGCTCGGTGACGTTCAGCGTCGACGGGTCGACGTTGAGCACCTCGCCGAGGGCGTTGAACACGTGGCCCTTGGTCACGTCACCGACGGGCACCGAGATCGGCGCGCCGGTGTCCTTGACCTCGGAGCCGCGGATCATGCCGTCGGTCGGCTGCATCGAGATCGCGCGGAGCAGGTTGTCACCCAGGTGCTGGGCGACTTCCAGCGTCAGCGTCTTGGTGCCCTCGGAGAGGGTGACGTCGACGTGCAGCGCGTTGAAGATCGGGGGCATGGCGTCACGGGGAAACTCGACGTCGACGACCGGGCCGATGACCCGGACGACGCGGCCGACAGCGGTCTCCGCCTTGGTGGGCTCAGCTACAGCAGTCATCACACATCACTTCCCGCCTCGGCCAGCGCGTTGGCGCCGCCGACGATCTCACTGATTTCCTGGGTGATCGCAGCCTGCCGCGCGGAGTTCATCTCGCGCGTGTACCGCTTGAGCAGGTCGTCGGCGTTATCCGACGCGCTCTTCATCGCCCGCCGGCGCGAGGCCGACTCACTGGCCGCCGAGTCCAGCAACGCCGCGTAGATACGCGTGTTGAGGTACTTCGGGAGCAGCGCGTCGAGCAACTCGTCGGCGTCCGGCTCGAACTCGTACGCGGGACGCAGACCCGTGGACTCCTCGGCCTGCTCCTCCACCTGAACCGGCGCGAGCGGCTTCGCCTGAGCGGACTGCGTCATCAGCGACTTGAACTCGGTGCTCACGATGTGCAGCTCGTCCACACCCGGGATGTCGTCCGGGCCGAACGTGCCGTCCTCCGTGGAACCCGCCGCGAACGCCTCGATGAGGGCGTCGCCGATGCGCTTGGCGTCGGCGAACGTCGGGCGCTCGGAGAAACCGGTCCAGCTGGCGGCGATGTCCCGGTTGCGGAACCGGTAGTAACCGACGCCCTTGCGGCCCACGACGTACAGCGCCACCTCCTTGCCCTCCGACTTCAGCTGAGAGATCAGCTGCTCGGCGGTCCGGATGGCGTTGGCGTTGTAGGCGCCGGCCAGGCCACGGTCACTCGTGATCAGCAGGACACCCGCCCGCTGGACACGCTCACGCGCGACCAGCAGCGGGTTGTCGACCGAAGCGTTGCTCGCCAGCGCACCGAGAACCTTGGTGATCGCCTGCGAGTACGGCCGGGACGCGTTCACCCGCT